>CAZOOZ010000017.1:0-2187 GCA_964581565.1 uncultured Eubacteriaceae bacterium | reverse complement strand
GAATGGAAAGACAAAATGTATTATAATGGAATGGGGTTCAGTACATTTGAAAAAGTTAAGAAATATTTGGGAGCACCTGGTGAAGGCAAACAATGGCATCATATTGTTGAGCAGTGTCAGATTAAGAAAACAAGATCAAGTTTTAGTCCGTATAAAATACATAATACTTGTAATTTAATTGCAATTGATAAAGATGTACATAATAAAATAAGTAAATATTATTCATCGAAGTTTGAATTTACTGACGGAAAAACAGTAAGAGACTGGTTATCAGATGATAAAAGTTTTGAATTTCAGTATAATTTCGGATTGGATGTAATAAATAATGCATTAAATGGAAATGGTTTGGGGGAGTAAGACATAGAAGGAGATAAGAATGTGAATAAGTATAATTTTGATAAGTTGACTAATGAATTTATTTTAAATGCAATGATTCATGAAGAAACGACTTATAGCGGAAATTATAAAAAAGGCAATAAAGCAAGTGATAAATTAAATAAAATTTGTAAATTAATGAAAGAAAATGCATCATTGGCAGAAAAAATGTTAGATATTCTTTTGAAACATGACAATATTAATGTAAGAATTTGGGCGTGTGGAACAGCTATTGATATTAAATATAAGGAAGACGAAGCAAAACAGATATTAACTGATATTTCTAAAATGACGAATATAGGGATTCAAAGATTTAACGCAGAAATGTCATTAAAAGTTAGAATGACAAAACTTAAATAATATTAATAACAAGACATATAGAGCTTGCACACATAATTGCATTTATGCGTCTTGTTGATTTCTTATTAATAATTACTATAAATTTCGTACAAGACAACAGGAAAAGTAACACTGAAATCCGTAGTGAAAGGTGCCTTAATAGGCGGAGTGGTAGGGTTAACGTTGGGGGCAGGAGCGAGCCTTGCGCTTACGGGAGGCTTGGCGGCATCGGGAACGGCAGTGACCTCCGCAGCAGGCGGACTTATAGCGACAGGAACATCTTTGATGACCACTGCTTCGCAAGGCAGTAAGCTGCAGGAAGTTGCGAATGCGGTGGCGCAAAATGCTCCAACGGTGGAAGTTATAAAAAGCAGCATACCGACTATAACGGCGGAAACACTGGTAAATGTACAAGTATCAAAGCCGGATTCTAAAATACTAAGGCGAAATCTTGAGAATGCCGGGGTGGATAGACCAACTTATGCTAATGCAGCTCATCATATTGTTGCAGGCGGAAGTAAAAACGAAGCTGCTGTAAACTCCCGTAATATCTTACAGCAATATGGGATCGATATCAATGATGCTGCGAACGGTGTGTTCTTGCCGACAGATAGAAATGTAATAGGAGCAATATATCATCCAAGTATGCACACAAAGGCATATTATAAAAAAGTAAATGATATGCTCGGCTATGCAACATCAAGACAGGATGTATTAGATATTTTAAATGATATATCTAATCAATTACTGGAAGGCAAATTTTAAAACAAAGGAGGAGTAAAAAAGTGAAGATATGGCTTTTAGATTTTCAGGTAGATGACTATGACTTGGTAAGATCAGTGCAGGAGCTGGGGTTTGAATTTCCCCATTCCTTTGACGGCAGAAGCAAGATAAATTCATGGGTTCCGTTTGAAGTGGAGAGACTGCATGAGAACGAACTAGGCAATGCTCCTGGGTTTTTGCCTCATATTCCCATATTTGATAAAAAAGCAGTAGAAGCGGTAAAAGATCTAATTGCCGGCAGCGCCGAGGTCTTGCCTCTGATATGCCGGGAAGGAGAGTTTTACGCGATCAATATAACACAGGTGCTCAACTGCATTGATTATGAAAAAGCTGAATATAAAACATTTAGTGATGGCGTACGCATAATGCGATTTATTAAATATGCATTTATAGAAAATATCGTAAAAGGGAAGCATATTTTTAAAATCATTGATGCCCCTAGAAGCAGACCGTTTATTTCCGACGAGTTCAGGCAAAGAGTGATCATGAATGATTTAAAAGGGTTTGATTTTGAGTTGGCATGGGATAGCGAGGCGTAGCATTAAATTATATTGAAATAACCAATACTTAGCAGGCATATGGAGAACTACTGTATGCCTGTATTTTATTATTACGATATTGAATAAGGCAAAATAATAAAATATAATAGTTATAAACAGTCTATGACGAATACGGCAATCAGATAAAAAC
>CAZOOZ010000016.1:0-14023 GCA_964581565.1 uncultured Eubacteriaceae bacterium | reverse complement strand
CGTACTTGCCATTATCGCGCATCAAGGAGCCAATGTTATGAGAATTACTCATAACCGTGAAGGGAGTAGAACTAATATAACAGGATGCTATTTGAGCGTATCAATGGAAACGAAAAACCACGAACATTTAAAATTAATAAAGGATGCATTGACCCAAAAAGGGTATAAAATACTACAAAATAATAATGAGTATCTGGGCTGTGATTAGAAAAATGTTATTAAAAATAAAATAGAGGAGTGATAGCATGAATAAAAATGTAGAAAAATGGAATATCTCTATTGTTGGAGCGGGCACGATGGGAATTTCTCTTGCGCTCTTTTATGCCATCTCCGGACATAAAACAAAAGTATATAATAGAACAGCGGAAAATCTAAAGAAAGCAGAAATGCAGATTGTAAGTTCGCTGGATACTTTAATTCAAGCCAGAGAAATTGCCTTCAAGGACAAACAGCAGATTCTTTTAAATTTATCCTATTTTACTGACTTAGAAAAAGCTGTTGAAGATGCTGATTATGTAATTGAAAATGTTTCAGAGAAAAAAGATATAAAAGTGGAGGTTTTTAAACAACTTGATCAATACTGTGTAAAAGAATGCATTTTAGCAAGCAATACATCTACTTTTAATATCTATGATTTCATTTTTGTATCCAGTCCGAGCAGATTGGTTATTACACACTATTTGAATCCTGCACACATTATGCCGATTGTTGAAATTATAAGAGGAGAGAAAACCTCTGATGAATGCGTAGATTTACTTAAAAAGTTCTTTGTTCATGTAGGCAAAGCACCTATTGTTATGAACAAATGCATTGAAGGGTTTATATGGAATCGGCTTCAAATGGCACTTGGCAGAGAAGCGACTTATCTAGTTGATGAAGGGTTTGCTACTGTGGGCGATATAGATACAGCTATGAAATGTCTTGCGCCGAGATATCTGTTGAGAGGGATTTTTGAGATGTATGATTTTAACGGAATAGATATACTCAATGCAGTTTTTGATTCAGTATTTCCAACATTATGTAATGCAGTTTCCTCTCCCAAATGTGTAACGGATAAAGTAGCGAATGGAGAATTTGGTATCAAAACTAAAAAAGGTTTTAATGATTATTCAAATGAAGATATTCAGCAGGTAATTAGCCATGGAGAGCGCAAGCTGTCAGATATTGTTCAATATGCGAAAAAAAATATTTGGTAAATAAAAATATATTTACATATATGCGGATGTTTGTAAAGGAAAGTAATGATTTAATTGGTATTTATATAATAAACTGATTTGTTTACCATGGTAAGTATTGACAAAATTAAATAAACATGATAATTTATAACAACAATAATTATTAACCAAATTAACAATGAAGGCACGGTAAACATGGAGGAATATATAACTGATCGCGAAGATATGTTAAATACGCTGCAAAAGCTTCAGCATATCAGGTTTAATGAATTAATTAAAGATCTCAATCAAAGTGAGTATATATTTCTTAAAATTTTATATAAGCTTATTAAAAAATCCGGCACAAATTCGGTTTATGTCGCAACAATTGCGAAAGAATTAGAAATTTCTACTCCCGCTGTATCTAAGATGTTAAAAAATTTAGAAAAAAAACAATATATAAAAAGAGAAGTGGATCCTTTAGATAGAAGAAATACTTTTGTCTTTTTAACAGAAAAAGGAGTTGCCACTAAAAAAGAAACAGATTTATTTTTTGATAAGTTTTTTAATAAAATTTATCAGAAAATAGATAAAAAAGATATTAATCAATTTTTGTATCTCGCAAAAAAAATTTCAAATGTAATCATAGACGAAATTAATACGGCTAATGAAAATATTTCAGAAAAGGAGAAACGAGACTCATGAAACGAAATTACGCAGAAATAACACCGCAAATAGGTAGTCTTGCTAAAACTTGTGTTGAAAATAATGTTATAGAAAAAAGCCTTTACAGTAAGTATAATGTTAAACGCGGACTTCGTGATGAAAATGGGAAAGGTGTTTTGACAGGGCTGACCGGAATTTCCGAAGTAAATTCAAGAACTATTATAGACGGCGTTGAAGTGCCGGCACCGGGTGAATTATTTTATCGAGGCTATAGTATCAAGGATTTGGTGAAAGGGCTTATAGATGAACAACGGTATGGATTTGAAGAAATAATCTATTTGTTATTAATGGGTAATCTGCCAGATTCATATGAATTGCAGGAGTTTAACGAAGTGCTTGCCAGCTATCGTTCATTGCCTACTTCATTCTCAAGAGATGTTATCATGAAAGCGCCCAGTGAAAATATTATGAATTCTCTCGCGCGAAGCGTACTTACGCTGTATTCATATGATAAAAATGCTGAAGATACCAGTATTCCTAATGTACTACGTCAGTCTATTCAGCTTATTGCGATGTTTCCGCTTTTATCGGTGTATGGTTATCAGGCATTTGATTATTATATAAGAGGTAACAGAAGCCTGTTCATTCATGATCCGGTTCCGGAACTGTCGACAGCGGAAAACATTCTCCATATGCTTCGTCCCGACTGTAAATTTACACAGTTGGAAGCAAGAATACTTGATTTGGCATTAATCTTACATGCGGAGCATGGCGGCGGCAACAACTCCAGCTTTACCATTCATGTTGTTACATCATCCGGAACAGATACATATTCGGCAGTGGCTGCAGCTCTGGGATCATTAAAAGGGCCGAAACATGGCGGAGCCAACATCAAAGTCTGTAAGATGTTTGAAGATATCAAGGAGAATGTAAGAGATTGGAACGACGAGAATGAAGTGGAACATTATATTGCAAAAATAATCAATAAGGAAGCATTTGATCGTTCAGGTCTTGTCTATGGTATAGGTCATGCAATTTATTCAGTATCGGATCCGAGAGCATTGATATTTAAAGAATTTGTTGAAAAGCTCTCAAAAGAAAAGGGTAAAGAAAAAGAGTATGCACTGTATACAACAGTAGAAAGAATTGCACCAAAATTAATTGCCGGAAATAAAAAAATGTATAAAGGCGTTAGTGCGAATGTAGATTTTTATAGCGGATTTGTATACGAGATGTTAGAAATACCACAGGATTTATTTACTCCTTTGTTTGCAATCGCGAGAATTGCCGGATGGAGTGCTCACAGAATAGAGGAGCTCATTAATTTGGGCAGAATTATCAGACCGGCTTATAAAGATGTTCAGCCAAGAAGGCCGTATATATCTATAGGTAAAAGATAAAAATTATTATAAAAACATATAAGTAAGAAACCTTTAAAAAAATAAAGGTTTCTTTTTTTATGGAAGAAAAGTCTGAAATTTTATCATTCTATATTATACATATGAAGAACAAGTAAAATTTTACATAATTTTTTACGATTCTTTACTTTGAATTTAACATTCATTTGTTATGGTTAAACTCAGAAACAATTTGTTTTCATACATCTGTAGAATATACGAGAAATTTGATCAAACATTAATTTCGGTAAAGATAAATTCAGTATGTGCGCAGTACGGAGGATATGAATGATAGGCAAGATAATCTTTATTAGGCACGGGAAAACAGCATCGCTAACTGATGATCAAGTTGATTCGTTTAGGGCGTTGACTTCAAAAGGCAGAAAAGAAATAAAAAAAATGATGCCGGCACTAAAAGATAATATAGAGGACGGTTTACAACTTTATTTATTTTCAAGTTTTTCATTAAGGTCGATGCAAACAGCTGAAATTATTGCTAAAGAAATAGGAATCAAGGAAATTTCTAAGTATAGATGGATAGAAAATGGCAATACAGACTTTTTCAAAAACGAAATAAAACAAAAGCAATCACCATTTTGCGTCATTATTGTAGGGCACAATCCTCATTTAAGTAAATGGAGTCATCATATCAGCGGATACTATCTTCCATATAAAAAAGGAACAATGGTGGGCTTTGCCATTCTTTCTTTAGAACCGTTAAAAGCACAGCCTCAATGGTTTCTTCAGCCTGACGGTATCGATTTCAAGGCAATAAAGATTAAAAACAATAAACCTGTTTTACATGAGTTTCAGAAAATAATGACTTGTAAGCTACAGGAAATATTTCAAATGCAAAAACAGTTTTGGCTGGCGCCCAATGATTCTTTAATATCAAATCAGCTTTATATAGAAATATCAGCTTTTTGTGCGTTGATCACATTTCTAAAACCATTGCTTAATAGAGAAAAATGTCTTGAGACTCTTTATCAAATGCAGGAGTTTGCCATAAAATTTGAATACATAAAACAGTTGAACATGTTAACTCAGGAGTGGACAGAGTATGTTTCGAAAAATTATGAATGTATTACTTTAAACAATTCAATATTAGCACAAAAAATAAAAGAGGAACTTAATAATGAGATTTCAAAAGTTTACCCTGAAGTTATCAAAAAAATGGTTTCAGTGCTTTTTAATTTATATATTTGGATAAAAAATAATTTTGAGGAAGAAAACTTGCTGCACAAAGATTTACAGGGCGAGTTAACATTCGAAGAATATACAGCGCAACATTTTAAAGAAATGTATAAAAAAACAAAAAAAATATTTCACAAAAATGATTTTTCAAATAGAGATACAACTCGAAACTTAAAATTGCAGGTAAGAGATCTGCGTGATGTATGGTATGGCATCAATGCGAAGACATGTATATATATGAAAAATGAATTAACCCATATTATTGCGCTTCAAGATCATCTTGATCTTATATGTAATCTGCAAGATCAATTAAAAATTATCGACGAAATCAACCTTAAGTATAGTGGTCCAATTCTACATAACGAAAATATTATTTTTCGAAAATATTTAATGGATGAGTTGAATAAGCAAATTACCGAAATTAAACAATATAAACTTCGATAACAGGAAAGATTGTATGCAAAGATTAGGAATTATTGATATCGGATCGAATTCTATAAGATTGATTATATTTGAAATTTTCATCGATGCCGTTTTCAGGCAAATTCATGAAAGCAAAGAAATGGTCAGGCTTGGACAGACAAAAGATGCCATGCAAAATCTAAGCATGGAAAAAATGATTTATGCAATTGAAACCTTAAAAGTTTATTTGCAATTATGTAAAGCATTTGAAGTAGATGAAATAATATGTACGGCTACGGAAGCTGTGAGAAGAGCGCCAAATAAGGCAGAATTTTTAAATATGGTGAATACACAGGCAGGGTTGAAAATTCGCATTCTCACAGGTATTGAAGAAGCTTATTATGATTACTACGCAGTCATCCATACAATGAATTTGCAAAATTGCCTTATTATGGATATCGGCGGTAGCAGCACAGAGCTGGTTTTGATGGAAAATAAAAAAATTATAAACTCTATAAGTCTACCCATAGGGGCCCTTTCCATAACCGAGATGTTTAATTTAAACAACGTCATCGGAGCCTATGAAATGGAGGAGATGGGAAAATTTATTATGTACTATTTGCTGCGCATTGATTGGTTAAAATCAAACCTGCCTTTAGTGGGGATTGGGGGTTCATTTAGAAACCTTTCAAAAATAGACCGTAAATTAAAAAAATATCCGTATGATAATATTCATAATTATCAAATGTCGAATGATTCAGCCAATATAATCTTTGATTTACTTAGAAATAAAACACTTAAACAGCGTGCATCAGTAAAAGGACTTTCTCAGGATAGGGTGGATATTTTTTGCGGAGCGCTTGCAATTCTTGTTACTTTGCTTGAATATACAAAAATTGAAGAGATCAGAATCAGCAGAGCAGGGCTTCGTGAAGGTTTAGCTTATGAAAACATCTTTAATGGGAATAAACCCGTTGATAATATTTTGGATATTTCACTACATAATTTGATACATGTCTATAAAATCGACAGGAAGCATGCAGAGCATGTGTGGAACAGTGTGTATAAGCTTTATCATCAGCTCGAAGAGATGTTTTCAATAAATGAAAACATGGACAATATATTAAAAACAGCAGCATTATTGCATGATTGCGGTATATGTATCAATTATGAAAATCATCACAAGCATTCTTTTTATATCATATTAAACAGTCCTATTTACGGTCTCTCTCACAAGGAACTGATTATAGCTGCATCGGTTGCAGCATTGCACCGGAAAGAGGATTTAAAGATTTTAGCTTCTTATCAAACGCTTTTAAATATAGATGAAATTCAGAATATCCGAAAGCTTGGGCTGTTGCTTCGCATTGCGGAGGGTCTTGACAAAAGACATGATCAAACGATATATAAAATAGAATGCTGTGCGGACAACAATATTTTTAGTATCAGAGTTTTTTCGAAAATGGATGCAGTAAATAAAGTCAATGATATAAAAAATATGCAAAAGTGTTTTAAAGAAAATTTCAATATAAATTTGCAGATCGAGCAAGTAAATGGGAGCCATAGCATTGAAAAAAAATTCATTTGATATCGCAGCAGCTATAGATGTAGGCACAAATCATCTAAAAATGAGCATAGCACAAATGAATGCAGATGGCAGCATTTTAATTTTAGATGAAGTGAGTAAACCAACGTCAATTGGCAGCGATGTGTTTACATACGGGAGAATTAACACGCAAGCAATAAAAGATACGGTACAAACAATCAAAGGATTCAAAAGATTATTGATCGAATATCAGGTAAAACATTATAAGGCTATTGCCACAAGTGCTTTCCGCGAAGCTGAAAATCAGGAATATGTATTAGAACGCGTCCGAATAAATACGGATATTACTATTGAGGTTATCAACAGCGCGCAAGAAAGATACTATATGTACAAAGCTTTAAGATATGAGTATCCCAATTTAGGATTGGATGATGCAGACGAATCTGTTCTTGTGGCGAATATTGCATCAGGAGGTCTGGAATTTTCTATCTATCGGCAGGGTAGCCTGACAATGACAGAATATATCAATATAGGCGCTCTCAGACTCCATGAAAGCCTTTCAGATCTTCAAAACAAGACAATTGAATTCTCTCGTGTAATGGAAGAATTTATATACAGTAAGCTTTCCCCGGTAAAATCGATCATCAGCAAAGCGAATATTAAATATTTTGTTGGACTTGGGACCGAGCTAAATGCAATATTTACATTATTTAATAATAAAAATAATTATATCAGAAAGGCTGATGTTACAAAATTATATGAAAAAATACGCTTGATGAAAAGCGAAGAGATCAGTACTATCTATCATTTATCCGAAAAGCAGGTGGAAACATTGCTGCCCTCTGTTATCATTTTGAATTTGTTCTTAAAAATGACGCATATAGAAAAAATATATATTCCGATGCTGGAATTGCATCGCGGTATGATACTTGATATTGCAGACTGGCGATTTGACCTTTTAAGACAAAGAAATTTTGATGAAGACATCATTAGCTCGGTGTGGTATATAGGCAAAAAATACGGGATCGACAGGCATCATTCCTCTAATGTAGCAAAACTAGCGCTTCTGATTTTTGATAAAACCGCTAAAATACATAAACTAAACCGAAAATATCGATTGTACTTGCAGATTGCAGCAATATTGCACCCGATTGGATACTATGTCAATTTTAATAATTATAATATTATTGCCTCTTGGCTTATTCAAAAACAGAATATTATGGGATTTTCCAATAAAGAGTTGGAAATCATCGCAAGTATCGTCAGATATCATGAGACAGAGGTACCGCAGGTTTATCATTCCTCCTATCAAAATCTGACGCATGAAGAAAAAGTAATTGTATCAAAGTTATCGGCTATTTTAAAGCTTGCCAATAGTCTCGACAGTTCACATGAAGGAAAAATTAAAAATATAGAAATTATCCACAAAAAAGGGGAGCTGTATTTTGATTTAAATACAAATTATAATACAGTTCTGGAAGAATGGATGTTTGCACAAAGAGCCGATTTTTTTGAAGAAGTAATGGGACTGCGGCCAATGATAAAAAAATAAGAAGCAAGGAGACGGATTTTGATTGATAATTTTTATATAAACAGAGAATTAAGCTGGCTCGAATTTAACCATAGAGTTTTAAGAGAAGTAATTTACGAAAAAAATCCACTTTTCGAAAAATTGAATTTTGCTGCTATTGTCTGTTCGAATCTAGATGAATTTTTTATGGTAAGAGTCGCTTCCGTGCAAGACCAAATTGATGCCGGGTTAAATATAAAGGACCCATCAGGCCTAGAGCCCAGGGAATTAATTGATAAGATATCAAAGCGTGCTCACCGTATGATGCGCGAATTATACCAAATCCATAATAATAAATTAATACAGGATTTGGAAAAAGAGAAAATAAAGATATTAAAATATAATGAGTTGAATCAAAAACAAAAAGAATATTTAGATGACTATTTTGACGGGGAAATCTATCCGGTTTTGACGCCTATGGTTGTAGACAAGGGAAGGCCTTTTCCTTTAGTATTTAACAAGAGTTTAAATATTGCTTTGCTTGTTAGTGACAAAAGCAAAAGTAAGGAGATTTATTTTGCTACCGTTCAGGTTCCGTCTGTATTGAATAGATTGATAGAATTACCAGGCATTATCAATAAAGAAAGAGAATTTATTCTTCTTGAAGATATTATTAAAAATAAACTCATAAAAATTTTTAATGGATATCATGTTTATGCAAAAAGTTGTTACAGAGTTACAAGAAATGCTGATTTAAATGTAGACGAAGAAGGCGCGGAAGATCTTCTAATTGCTATAGAAGAATCTTTGCGTCAGCGTAGAAGAGGTGCGGTGATTCGCCTTGAGATTGAAAAAAATGCAAATAAGCTGATTTTAGAGAACCTGATGAAAGAACTGGAAGTAAAGCATCATGAACTATATTTTATAAATGGTCCGATTGATTTAAATTATCTTAAAAAAATTACTTCTCTTATAGAATATCGTCATCTGAGATTTAGCCCTATAGAACCCGTAACACATAAAGCATTTTTAAACAGAGAAGATTATTTTGAAGCAATAAGAAATAGCGATATTCTTTTGTATCATCCTTATCATTCTTTTGCCCCGATTATAGAATTGATTAAACAAGCATCCACAGATCCTAAAGTACTGGCAATAAAACAAACATTGTATCGTGTCAGTGATCAATCCCCAATTGTACAAGCACTTGCAAATGCGGCAGAAAATGGGAAGCAAGTGACTGTGATGCTGGAAATAAAGGCTCGTTTTGATGAACAAAATAATATTAATTGGGCCAAAAACCTTGAAACAGCTGGGTGCCATGTCATCTATGGATTTGCGAATATAAAAACTCATTGCAAAGTGCTGCTTATAGTTAGGCGCGAAGAGGATGGTATAAGGCGTTATATACATCTAGGCACTGGCAATTACAATGATGTAACAGCCCGTTTATATACGGATATTTCACTGATAACATCAAATCCTTATTATGGCATGGATGCTTCAAATCTTTTTAATATGCTTTCAGGTCTCTCACAACCTAAAAAAATGCATCGGCTCAATATTGCTCCTTATGAACTTAGAAAAAAAATGTATTTCCTAATCCAACGTGAAAAGAAAAATAAAGAAAAAGGCAAGAGAGCAGTTATTATAGCCAAGATGAATTCTTTGGTGGATAAAGGCATAATTGATGCGTTGTGCGATGCATCAAGTGCAGGGGTTGAAATAAAATTAATCATACGGGGAATTTGCTGCCTTCGTCCGGGAGTGCTGGGCAGAAGCGATAATATTACAGTATTTAGTATTGTAGGGAGATTTCTGGAACACAGCAGAATGTATTATTTTTATAATGACGGGCATGAAGATATTTATCTTTCAAGTGCAGATATGATGAGCAGAAATTTAGACCGAAGGATTGAAACACTTTTTCCTGTCGATAGCATCTCAATTAAAGACGAAATAAAAGAATTTTTAAACATTCTACTAACTGATACCGAAAAAGCTAAAAAGCTATACACAAACGGCAGCTATCACAAAGTAAGCATCAAAGATAAAGATCATATAGCAAGCCAGGAAGCCACTTATCAAAAAATTGTCTGTGGTATGAACACTATAGAAAAACATTCATATTCATACTAAAAATTGAAATATATTTTATTGAGAAGGTTTTATTATCAGCGATATAATTTTTAAAATACGATGCAAAAATAAGTAATGCATAAATGATTTAGAAATTAAAAGGAGGTAGTGGTATGGCTTTTTTAGATAAAGTTTCATATTTAGGGGAAAATGCTGTGAAGAAAACAAACGAAGCTGCCGAGGTGGCAAAAAAGTCTGTTTATGACCGTTTTTCAGAATACAGGACGCAATAAAGCATGTGTGGGTGTTTGCGGCACCTTATCCCGGTAAAATTATTCCTGTAGAATTAAGCGAATTCAATGGCATATTGATCTGTCAAAAAGATGCATTTTTATGCGCGGCAAAAGGCGTAAATATTGATATTTATCTCCAAAGAAAATTGGGAGCGGGGATTTTTGGCGGAGAAGGGGTTATCATGCAAAAGCTAACTGGGGACGGACTTGTGTTTCTGCATGCGGGCGGAACGATTATTAAAAAAGAACTAGCACAGGGAGAGATGTTAAAACTTGATACAGGTTGTCTGGTGGCAATCAGTCAGACGGTCAATTATGATGTGGCTTTAGCATCCGATATTAAGAGCGGATTTTTTGACGGAGAAGGTCTTTTTCTTGCAACCCTTACAGGACTGGGGTATGTGTGGATACAGTCTCTGCCGCTGAGCAGGCTGGTCAACAGAATCAATCAGGGCAGCTATGACCGCACAGGTGAAAACAGAGGAAGCATTAATCCGTTAGAGGAAATAACGGGCGGTTAGGAGGTTTGTTTCAATAGAAGAATCATACATAGAGGTCGTAAGAAAAGAGCCATGAATAAAGCATTAAAAGGATATATGATTATATGAGTAAATTTATGCTATAATATATTTTAAAGCAATTAATAACATGATTTATTTAAAGGAGAATAGTATGGATTGGAAATATGAAGACAGTCGTATATATGCCGTTAATGAAAAAGGCGAATTACTTGCGGAAGCAACATTTGTACTGCAATCGGATAAGCAATTAGACGTGGATCATGTGTATGTGAACCCGATACTGCGAGGACAGGGAGTTGCCGATAAAATTATGCAGGAAGTCGCAAAATATCTGAGAGAAAAAGGTATTGTGGCATCCGCCTCATGCTCATACGCAAATACGTGGTTCAAAAAGCATAGAGATGAATTTGCAGATATCATTTCTGATACGATTGATGATCAGTCAATGGCATGCAAGATTGATGCAAAACATTGATAGAATTAATATAAAAAGCTAGTATATCATTTAATAGAAAAGCTAAAAATATTACTATAATAATACTTTTAGCTTTTTATTTTAGTTGGTCATCTTTATAATAGATAACTTATAAATCATCTACAACTACGATGCGGTCTCTGCCTTCTTCTTTAGCTTTATATAGAGCATTATCTGCATTTTTCAGAAGAATATCCATTGTTGATCCGTGTGCCGGGAAAGCTGATACACCCAGAGAAATCGTACATTTTTCAAGCGGTTTGCCTATATGGTATGCAGTTAGCCCTCTTACGCCAAGGCGAAGTTCCTCTGCTCTTCGGATAGTTTCATTTAAGGAAGCTCCGGGAAGTACGGCGACAAATTCTTCGCCTCCATAGCGTGAGACGATATCGCCTGCTCTTGTTGTTCTGCGAAGATAAAGACCTAATTCTTTCAAAAGCGTATCACCGGCATCATGACCGGCATTGTCGTTAAAGTGTTTAAAATGGTCTATATCAAACATAATAACACCGATAGACGTATTTTCCCGTTTGGCTCGTGAAATTTCCCGTTCCAATGATTCTTCCATATAACGTCGGTTAAATAAACCGGTAAGCGGATCGCGAATAGATTGCTGACGAAGGCTTTCCTTAAGTCTCAAATTTGATATGGCAAGGGCGATACGTTCGGCAATGGTAACAATCAGCTGGATTTTTTGTTCGCTAAATAACCTAAAATCCACATCTTGTTGTATTTTAGCCGACGCAGGGTTAAAGTTCATATGCAAGATGCCAATAACTTCGCCCGATGTCAATAAAGGAACACAAAGATATTGGCCGTCATCGTTTAACTGGTGAATATGTTCGCAAAGCAAACCTTTATGTTCTTGGTCTATTAGATGAGGCCGGCCTCGTCGCACAGCCCAGCAATTTAAAGGAGTGAAAAGCCTCTCCGTATTCGGTGGCTCCCCCCACATTTCAAAAGCTTCAGCTAAATTTTTAGATGAATTGATTAAATATAAGGCGCCATGACTGTATGAAAACATCTGCTCGATGTATTGCGTACTGATTGTACAGGCTTCTTTTATTGTCTGGCAGTTTTGCAGGTGTTCACCCATTTCAATGAGTTGATTCATTTCTTCCGTTCTCTTTTCAAGGTCTTTCACCCACGAAAGCAATTGTTGGTTAGCCTTTTTTAATTCTGTTTCTGCTTTTCTTTGTTCGGTGATATCTATCCCTGTAGCGACGATATATTCCACTTTGCCTTGATTGCTCAGTGTAGTAATCGCCCAGGAGATAAGACGTGCATCACTGCCTTTTGTAATCCAAACGGCTTCATAAGTACGAGGGGGATTATTTTGAAGAAGCTGCTTTACTCTGTCTTTGGATAAAGCAGGATCTGCAGACAAGCTTTCCCATATATGTGTATTCTTTATATCGTCAAACGAATACCCTGTTGTTTCTTCGCAGGCTCTGTTAAATCGTAAAATCTTTCCCTTGTTGTCTAAAACCATGACCAAAGAAGCGGCAGTATTTAATACTGCGCTGATAAAATCTCTTTCTTTGGTCAGCTCTTCTTCTATTTGTTTTAAATTTGTAATACTACGCACCGAAGTCAGAAGTACGTCTTTATGCTCTTTAAAATCAATCAAATCGGTATTCATCAGTACATTGATAACGCTTCCGTTTTTATGCCTGAATTTTGTTTCAAAATCCCGTATGATATTTGATTTTCTTGTCAAAAGCAATAATCTTCTTCGCTCTGTAGCATCATAGTAAAAATCATATGCATTCATATTGTGCAGTTCTTTTTCATTATATCCCATCAATTCCTGGATTGCTTCATTGCAGGCAATAATATTGCCTTGTGCATCAACGACGGAAATGCCTATGGGTGCGTTGTTGAAGAGTGAATGATATTCTTTTTCCGCAAGCATTAAATCATCTTGTATTTTTTTAAACTGAGTAATATCAAAAACGGAGGTGAGAATTATTTTTTCATTGTTAGATTCAATATAATCTGCATTTATAAGCACCGTTCGCAATGTGCCATCCGCATGTTTTAACATGATCTCGAATTCAAAGACATGATTTTGAGTATATAATATTTCTAATACTTTTTTGCGTTCAGTCGGATTTGCATATAACTGGGAAATATTCATTGTTGTAAATATATCGGATGTATATCCCAGCAAATCTAAAATAGTTTTGTTGGCATTGATAATAGTGCCCTGCATATTTGAAATAACCAAACCAACCGGAGCCGTATTAAAAAAAATAGAAAATTGTTCGTCGAATACACGTGAAGCGGCATTTGCTTTGTATGCATTTGTATTATCAATTTTGAGTTCTTCAATTTTTTTATTTAAATCATTAATACAAACTATTAATTGTTCTTTTGTCATTTCTTTTATATTCATAAAAAGCCTCCGTTTATAATTACATTAAGATTATAACATAATTCGACAATTTTTATAATCCAATTGTAAATGTTTAACTTTGATAAGAATGGCATAATAGATGAATTTTATTTTGATACAAATGATTTTATTACAATAAAAAAACTGTGCCCTATAAAGACACAGTTTCTTTTCAAAAGCTAATTTTTGAGTAAGTTATTTTTATCTTGTGCTCAGTACTTTAAATCCTTTTCTTGCCAGAGTTTTTCTGATTTCTTTTAAGTGCAAGTAATCTCTTGTTTCCATTGATATTTTAAGATAACATCCTATAATGTCTGTATTTTCGCCTCCGTGATTATGACTGACCTTTATAACATTGGCTCCTGTGTCTGATATGATTGCTGAGACA
>CAZOOZ010000015.1:0-16085 GCA_964581565.1 uncultured Eubacteriaceae bacterium | reverse complement strand
ATGTTTAAAAAAACCTGATTTTAGTTATTCTCTTAATTCTGTATCAATATTTGCAGTATAATCTGCTCCGAGCCATTTTACAGAGATTTCAGCCAGTGTTCCGTCTGCAATGACTTCATCAAGTGCAGTCTGCATAGCATCTTTAAGCTCTGTATTTCCTTTTTTGATGCAAATAGAAATCGGTTCATTTGTAAGCGAAGCACTGCTGATTACATAATCATCCGGATATTTAGCTGCATAATTAATTGCAACTGCCATATCTACTACGATGCAATCCACATTACCGCTCTTCATTGCCAAGAAAGCAAGGTCAATTGAATCATATTGAACAAGATCAAAATCCACACCGCTTGCCTGATGCTTTTGACATGCCGTATCTGCGGTTGTTTCAAGTTGCACGCCTACTTTTTTTCCTTCTAAGTCTTCCGGTGTTTGCACGCTTTCATCACCGGGTTTTACTACGATAACTTGACCGTTTGCCAAGTATGGATTTGTAAACTCAAAATTTTCGAGCCTTTCAGCCGTCATACTAACTGAAGACATAATGCAATCGTATTTTTCAGTATCTAATCCGATAAAAATTGCATCCCACGCAGTTGATACGAAATTTACTTCAAGACTCATTTTTTCTGCAATGGCATTTGCCAAGTCAACATCAAACCCGACCAGCTCGCCTGTTTCTTCATCATTGTATTCCATTGGCGGATACGTATTATCCACACCAATGGTGAGAACGCCTTCGGTCATTGTAAGATCTTCTGCCGTAGATGCACTGCTGCCGCATCCGGAAAGTGTTGCAACTAACAAAAGAAGTGTAATGAATATTATTGCAGTTTTTTTCATTTCATCTCTCCTTATTTTATACAAATATTATTTTTAGTATTATATTACCTAACATAAAAATAATCAAGTTAAAAATGAATAATTATGCAAATTGGTCATCGCATACTGTTACAATATTTCTTTAAAATAGTATAGAATTAAAATTCAAAATAATTTATAATAATTAAATTATAATACCTGAGAGGTCTTGCTTTATGGAATATAAAATAACAAAAATGCAAAATAACAGCAGCATGTGTATTGTTTGCGGACTATATAATGATTTTGGATTAAAAACTCATTTTTTTGAGACGGAGAATCATGAAGTCATTTGTAAAACAAATATTTCAGTAATGTATCAGAGCTATCCCGATCGTCTCCACGGAGGCATGGTATGTACTTTGCTCGATGAAATTTTGGGCAGAGTCAATATGATCGATGATCCTGAAGGCTGGGCCGTTACCGCCACTTTGGATACGCGTTATATCAAGCCTGTTCCATTAAACGAAGAAATCTTGATTGTTGCAAAAATGACACGAGAGAACCGACTTTTATATGAAGCGGAAGGAAAGATTGTTCTATCCGACGGTTCAATAGCCGCAAAAGCACATGGCAAATATGTTAAAAGTACTTTTAATAAAATCACAGATATACATAATTTGCATAATGTTTGGTTTTATGATAATAATTTCGAAGTTCCTAGCTTTATAATAATTTAAATCTTAATAAAAAGCGCCTTACAAGGCGCTTTTTTAAACCTTTATGAAATAAATTGTGTTAAAGGGTGAGGTTTAAGCGACTCAACCATCAGAAGCATTTTCTTTTCGTCAACTTCAATAACGCTAATATCACCGTTTTTAAACTTTAAAGCGACGATGTACATATTGCTTGCAACACAAGATTCTACATTGGAAGCAATCTCATCCATCAATTCTTCTTTTTCTACCAATATTTCACTTGATTTTTCTTCTATTGTATCTTGATAAATGATTTCATACGAATCCAAGCTAGCCGGTTTGATATCAACTGCGTAAGTTGAAAAAAACCCTGTTTTTACTAAAATGGTCAAATAGTTTCCTATAAATTTTGTTGCAATGACTTCATTGCCTTTATTCACACCCGCAATTACTGAACATTTATGTTTAGCCATCATATTCTCCGATCCTAAAGTATTATAAATATTATAGCATACTAAATAAAGAAATCAATCCGTTCATTATAATAAAATAATTTGCGAGTGAACAAACTCTACTTTATCATGCAGTTATTCATATCATGCACTCTAACTACCCTAATGTTATTTGTGGTTCCCGTAACATTAATCGGCATACCTGAAGTGACCACAACCATATCATTTTCATTCAGCAATCCTTCTTCCGCCGCCGCTCGAACTGCGGTACAAACAAGAATTTCATATTCGGTATAAATAGTCGAATAAATTGCATGCACACCCCACACCAGCGAAAGCTTTCTCATTACTTTTTGAGAACTGGTCGAAGCTATAAGCAGGCAATTTGGTCGAAACTTTGATATCAATCTTGGCGTATAGCCGCTCGCCGTAGGCGCGATGATTGCTTTTACGTTCAGCTTTTCAGCAATATCGCAAGCTGCATGCCCGATAACATTTGTCGTTGTAACAGATCCTGAAAAATCGCGTTTGATACTTTTAAAATATCTTTCGCTTGCTTCGGTTCGATAGATCACTCTTGATAAAGTTTTGACCGATTCAACAGGATATTTGCCTGCGGCACTTTCCGCAGACAGCATAACGGCATCCGTGCCGTCGAACACAGCATTAGCAACATCGTTTATCTCAGCGCGGGTAGCGTGCGGATTACGTATCATGGAATCCAACATCTGCGTTGCCGTGATAACCGGTTTTGCCGCAATGTTGCATTTCTCAATAATATCTTTTTGCGTAATCGGTATTAACTCAGCATCTATTTCAACACCTAAATCCCCTCTCGCCACCATAATGCCATCACTGACTTGAATAATTTCATCAATATTAATAACACCTTCTCCGTTTTCGATTTTTGATATAATCCATATATCTTCTCCCCCATTTTCCATCAGAAACTCACGCAATAATAAAACATCTTCAGCACTTCGAACAAAAGAAGCTGCAATAAAGTCCACTTCATTTTTTATACCGAACAGTATATCTTTTTTATCCGATTCTGTCAGAAACGGCAAATTCGGTTTGCTGTGTGGAATATTGATGCTTTTATTATTGCTCAATACACCGCATGTAAGCACTTTTAGAATAATATCTTTATCTTTAATCCCAACCACTTCCATAACAATCAGGCCGTCATCTAAAAGAACTTTTTCCCCCACCTTTACTGTTTTATATAAATCTTTATATGTAGTTGAGACTCTTGATTCATCGCCCACTGCTTCACTGCCTATGAAAGTAAAACTTTGTCCTTCAAGGAGTGTAACTTTTCCGTCCTTAAAATGTTTTATTCTTATTTCAGGCCCTTTTGTATCTAGCATAATCCCGACGGTAATATTGTGTTTTTGCGCAGCGGCTCTCACATATTCAAGCCTTCTTCTATGCTCTTCATGTGTTCCGTGAGAAAAGTTCATCCTTGCAACCCGCATTCCATTGAGCAGCATTTCTTCGAGAATTTTAATATCGTCACATGCGGGTCCGAGTGTGCACACGATTTTTGTTTTATTCATAATAAATCAACCTCTTAAATAGATATAATATTCATTATTCTATACATGTCTTTACTGATTTCCTTTTTCATATGAATCGCTTCTTCCAAATCGAAACTTGTATATCTGCCGTCTTTAAAAGAAATAACTCTGTTTTTAAAAGATTGAACAACAAGCTCTACTGCGATCGCACCCATCATGGAAGCCAAAATCCGATCAAACGCCGACGGGTCGCCTCCCCTTTGCAGATAGCCTAAATTTGTTCCTTTTGTTTCCATTCCTGTATGTGCAAGCATGTCTTCGGCAACTTTCTCATAATTACCGGCTCCCTCCGCAACAACCGAAATACTGTGATGCTTACCCATATTATTGCTTTCTATCATTTTTTTATAAATCACCTCATAATCTGCAGGTATTTCAGGAAGTATCACACTTTCTGCACCACCGGCTATAGCGGCGTATAAGGCTATGTATCCGGCATTTCTGCCCATTACTTGGACAGCATGCGCCCTGTTATGTGCCGCGGATGTGTCACTTATCTTTCCGATGGCATCTGCCGCCGTGTTTACAGCCGTGTCGAAACCAATCGTATAATCTGTGCTTGCTACATCATTATCGATTGTGCCCGGCAGGCAGATGACATTCACGCCCATTTTAGCAAGGGTGAGTGCCCCTCTGTAGGTGCCATCTCCCCCTATTGCAATGAGTGCGTCTATCTCAAATTCTTCAAGTGCTTTTTTCGCTTCTGTACGACCTTCTTCTGTCATAAAAAATTTACTGCGGCTACTATTTAAAATAGTACCACCTCTTCCGATGATATCATCAACAGAAAGCACATCCATTTTTTTTATCTCCCGTTCTATAAGTCCCGCATATCCACGATAAATGCCATAAACTTCAAAATTATAATAAACGCCGGCGCGCACGACTGCTCTAATAGCCGCGTTCATTCCGGGTGCGTCTCCGCCACTCGTTAAAACTGCTATCCTCACTACCTATACCTCCTAAATATAATTATTATGACTAAAATTTTTCAGATAAATTTGTACTCTATTATATCCCAAATATAAAATATTCTCAATTTAATTACATTCACAAGAAAACAACAGACATATTAAAATGTCTGTTGTTACTTTACTATTCTATAAGCTTCTTGATTAGAACATCGGCACAACGGCACCCTGATATTTATCTTCAATAAATTGTTTTATTTCATCACTCTTCAAAACATCGATCAACGCAGCGATATCTTCCCTGTTTTCATCGCCTTCTTTCACAACAAGAATATTCGCAAATGTCGTAGCTGCAAGTGAATCTTTTTCCTCTTTTGCAACAGCATCTGTCGCAGCATTAAGACCCGCTTGAATAGCATAGTTGCCGTTGATGACTGCCATATCAACATCTTGCAAAGATCTGGCAAGCTGTGCTGCTTCTATCTCAACTATTTTTAAGTTTTTAGAATTTTCAACGATATCATTTACTGTTGCCGTTAACCCTGCATCGTCTCTAACTTTTATTAACCCTTGTGTTTCAAGCAACAGCAGCGCTCTCGCTTCATTTGTTACATCATTAGGTACAGCGATTTGAGCCCCGTCTTTTAACTCTGCGACTGTTGCTGTTTTTCCCGGATACAGGCCAAGCGGTTCATAGTGAATCGCTGCCACGGAAACCAGATGTGTGTCATGTTCTTCATTGAATTGTTCAAGATATGGAAGATGCTGAAAATAGTTTGCGTCCAATTCTCCGCTTTCCAAAGTTAAATTGGGCTGCACGTAATCAGTAAATTCCACAATTTCTAACTCATAACCTTTTTCTTTTAACAAGTCATTTGCATATGCCAATATTTCGGCATGTGGCGTCACAGAAGCACCAATTTTTATTTTTACAGTTTCTTCAGATGTTTTTGTTCCACATCCTGCAAGCAGAAAAACTGTTAAAGCTGCTATAAATAAAACAAAAAAAATTTTTTTCATTGTTTGTTTCCTTCTCTCTAATTATTTTAAATTAAACACCAAAATATAATAAATGAATAAATAGGCGAAAAGCGCCCCATCAAGGTACATTCTGTCAGGAGTTCCAATGCAGTCGGCATCCGGCATTTTACTACTGTCTCTTTTCTAAAAGCAACTTGCATTATAAGCTTATCGGCAGAAAAAAATACGCAGCCAAATCACCTAGTATCGTGATCCCAAATAAAATAACTGCCATAATATGACATCTATTCTTCGTCTATTTCCCGCAATTAGTGGATTATAAATTATTTAAGCCTTTTATCAAACTTTTTAGCGAGCCTCATGCCTATTTCCTGAAACACTTGCACGATAATAACAAGTAGAATAACCGTTACAATCATAATCTCGGTTTCATAGCGATACCAGCCATAATTGATTGCAATTGCACCAAGGCCTCCACCGCCGAGAATGCCTGCCATGGCGGAATAGCTAAGTATCGTAGTTACTGCAATAGCACTGCCTACAATAAGCGAAGGCTTTGCTTCGGGCAAAAAGACTTTACGTATAATCTCCAACGGACTCGCCCCCATCGACTGCGCCGCTTCAATAACGCCAAAATCCACTTCCTTTATGGATGATTCCACAAGCCTCGCAATAAAGGGCGCTGCCGCTATCACAAGAGATACTACCGTTGCTGTAGCCCCTATCGTCGTACCCAGAATAAACCTGGTTAATGGTAAAAGCAAAATCATTAATATCAAAAACGGAATAGAACGAAGTATATTAATAATAATATCCAAAGTCTTATTTAAATAGAACATGGGATGTATTCCATCTTTATCCGTAAGAACCATTACGACACCCATCGGCAGACCAATAATATAGGCAAGCAGAGTAGAAAAAAGTGTCATATACAGTGATTCGCCAATTCCTACGCCGATCATTTTTATAACTGCCTGGCTAAACACCTGATACCACCTCCTCTACCGATAATTTTTTCATTTTAAAATATTTAATTATTTTATCTGCCGCAATATCGTCATCGGGTATCTGTAAAACAAGATGCCCATATGCTTTATTATCAATATTTTTAATATCGGCAAATAAAATATTTATAAGTTCTTTGCAGTCTAATATCATGTTTGCAATAATTGGCTCATATGTAAAATCACCATCAAAAACAACTCGTATACATCTGTTTCTTTCAAAATGCTGTGTCTTTGAACTATTCGGATAAATAAATTTTTTGCCCGCAGTCGATTTAGGGCTTGAAAAAATTTCTTCAACAGTGCCGATTTCTACAATCCGGCTGGCATCAATGATTGCTACTCGCTGACAAATTTCTTGAATCACGCTCATTTCATGTGTAATGATTACAATAGTAATGCCCAACTGCTTATTGAGTTTTTTGATCAACGACAATATAGAATGTGTTGTCGCGGGATCCAGCGCGCTTGTGGCTTCGTCACATAGCAGTACTTTCGGATTCGTGGCAAGCGCTCTTGCAATAGCTACGCGCTGCTTTTGTCCGCCTGAAAGCTGTGAAGGATAGGCATCTGCTTTATCGCTCAGCCCTACAATATCGAGCAGCTCCGTTGCACGTTTATGTGCCTGTTCTCCGGGCATGCCGGATAGTTCTAACGGAAAACAGATATTTTTAAGTGCCGTTCTTTGCATTAACAGGTTAAATTGCTGAAAAATCATCCCCATGGACTGCCTTGATTCTCTTAATTCTTTTTGATTTAATTTTAAAAGATCCTGCCCGTCAAAAAGAACGCTGCCTGCTGTCGGTTTTTCCAAAAGATTGATACATCTCACAAGTGTGCTTTTGCCTGCACCGCTCATGCCGATAATGCCAAAAATCTCTCCTTTTTGTATTTCTAAAGAAATATCATCAAGGGCATTAACAACACTATCTTTACTCTTAAATGTCTTGCTTAAATGATTGAGCCTTATAATTGGTTCAATATGCTCCATTACTTATTTACCTTTTTGTTATTTGAAAATTACGAAATCTATTAATTTATTATTATAATTTTAAATATGAGGAAAATCAAGTTATTCGTATAGAAGATATCATATGAAATTTACTTATTTGCAATACATCCTGATCACTAATTCATTTTCATGCTATAAAAATTATGCTATAATTATATAATAATTAATGGAGTTTAAAATGAAGCTTATTGGCGATTATCACACCCATACAATATACAGTCACGGTAAAAATACAGTAGAAGAAAATGTGCAAGCAGCAATTTCTAAAAATTTGGATTTTATATGCATCTCAGAGCATGGTTGCGGACACATTTTTTATGGAGTTCATAAAAATAATCTCCTGAAAATGAAAGAGGAGATTGATGCGCTCCGGGAAAAATATAAGAATATTAAAATATATTTTGGTCTTGAAGCAAATATTATTAAAGAAGACGGAACTATCGATGCCGACGAGTATCATGAAATATTTGATTATTTGTTGGTGGGAATGCACTATCTTATACGTTTTGATAAATTTTTATACTACTATATAATGAATTTTTTTGCCAGATATTTGGGTCTTTTTAAAAATTATTGTAAGAAACGCAATACAAATATCATTATTCGATGCATTGATAAATATGACAATATATTTGCTATTACACATCCGGGTGAACGTTTTTTTATTGATGCCGAAAGATTGAGTAAAGTGTGTGCGGAAAAAAATATTGCACTCGAAATCAATAATGCTCATGGATACATGAACGCAGCCGATGCGGCAATTGCCGCCAAAAACGGCGCAAAGATCATTCTTTCATCCGATGCACATTGCTCTCGCGACGTAGGTAATATAAGTAATTGCCTCAAAATTATCAAAGATGCAGATATATCAGGCTCGCAAATATTAAATATTATGGAGGAATAAAGGTGGATTTAACGATTGTTACGGGGATGAGCGGAGCTGGCAAAAGTGAGACTATTCATGTGCTGGAAGATCTGGGCTTTTATTGTGTCGATAATATTCCTCCTCAACTCATTTTCCCCTTTGTTGAACTTTTAAATATGGAGAGTAAAATTACAAAAGCCGCACTCGTTTCCGATATCCGCGTAGGCGAGTTCTTTGATGATCTAGTCGTTGCGATAGAAGATATGGAAAAAAAGAAAATAAACTTTAAAATTCTTTTTTTGGAAGCTGACGATAAAGTATTAATAAACAGATACAAATCTTCAAGAAGGAAGCATCCGCTGAGTCCGACAGGGCGCATTGAAGACGGCATCAAAAAAGAACGTGAAAAATTAGCTCCAATTAAAGAAAAAGCCAGTTACACAATGGATACGACTAATACGTCCATCAAGGAACATAGGGAATCTTTGAAAATGATGTTCACGGACAATAAAGCCTCTAATTCATTTTTGCTTAATATTACCTCTTTTGGATTTAAGTATGGTATTTGCATAGACGCAGATTTAGTATTCGATGTAAGATTTCTACCAAATCCATTTTATATTAAAAAATTGAAACCTTTGTCGGGGCTTGATGAGAATATAGCCGAATATGTTTTTTCTTTTAAACAAACCTTGACATTTCTACATAAGTTGGAAGAACTACTTGAATTTTTAATTCCTTACTATATAAACGAAGGGAAAAGCCAGCTGATTATAGCCATAGGTTGCACGGGCGGACGACATCGTTCAGTGGCGATTGCTTCGGCTTTATGTGAAAAAATGAAAGCTAACGGGCATTGGGCAAGTATAGAGCACAGAGATATAAACAAGGATACATGAAAATAAATGAAAAATACAAGTGATTTAAAAGCAGTTGTTATAGGAGGCGGCAGTGGTCTGAGTATCGTCTTAAAAGGACTCAAATCAGTCACACAAAACATTACCGCCATTGTCAGTGTCGGCGATGACGGTGGAAGCAGTGGAATCATAAGGGAAGATTTAGGTATTCTTCCTCCCGGAGATATCCGCAGTTGCATCGTTGCACTTGCCGACGATGAATCAGAAATGGGTAAGCTCTTATCTTTTCGTTTTGAATCCGGAATGTTTAAAGACCAGTCCCTTGGCAACCTCCTTATAGCTGCAATGTGTTATATAAAGGGTAATTTTGCCGAGGCAGTGAAAGCAGTAAGCGATGTATTAAAAATTTCAGGCACGGTTCTTCCAGTTACTTTGGACGATATGCGTATTGAAGCAGAACTTGTCAATGGAGAGAAAGTCATTGGTGAATCATGCATTCCTATTGTATCATACACACTTTCAAGTCCGATTAAAAGCATCTCTATAGAACCAAAAGATGCTCAAGCTTTTAATTTTTGCGTCCGGGCAATTGATGAAGCTGATATGATTATCTTAGGGCCCGGAAGTTTATATACCAGTGTTATCCCTAATCTTTTAGTTGGAGGTATTCAAAATGCTTTAACGAAAAGCCATGCTAAAAAATTCTACTGCTGCAATATCATGACCCAGCGAGGTGAGACAGATGGTTTTACAGCGTTTGCTCACATCAATGCTTTGGAACAGCATTTATTCGATGGATATAAAGTATTTGACTATGTTTTATATAATACCAATATCAATCCAATACATAGTGTTTTAAAACGCTACGAGAAAGAAGGCGCATATGTTGTCTTACCAGGAGATATAGACTCTTATAAAGATAAATATCATCTCATAGATGGTGATTACTTAATGATTAAAAATAATTATGCGGTTCACGATATGGATAAAATGATGCAAAAAATACTCTCAATTGTATTGCAGGGATAAAATGAGCTATACATCTGATTTGAAATCAACACTTAGCGGTACACCGATACTTACCGACAGTAGTCCGGTTGCAGAATTATACGGCTTTTTGCATAGCGCAGGCAGCTTGTCATTTTTAGGGAAAGGTAAAATAAAACTTAGTTTTTCGTGTGATAACGCTTCTGTCGCAAGAAGATATTTTTCAATAATTAAAGAGCTTTTTGGCTATAGCGCTCATTTATATATAAAAAAAAGCAGCAGCTTCAAAAAAAATACATTATATTTTATTGATTTTGAAGATGATAGCATGAGTTTGGAAATTCTAAGTTTTTACAAGATTTTTGATCCATATGATATGATAATTAGAACTGAAATAGATAATTCTTTTTTAAATTCTAAATTAATGCAATACGCTTATTTAAAAGGCATCTTCTTAGGATGCGGGTATATTAGTTCTCCTTCAAAATCATATCATTTAGAGTTAAATATCAATCACGCAAAAAGAGCTAAACATCTTGTTTCATTACTTAAAAGAAATAATATTAAAGCAAATTATTCAACCAGGCAGGAATATTGCTCTGTTTATATAAAGCGAAGAGAAAGTATTGCGACTTTTCTGGGCATCATCGGTGCTAATAAAGCTGTCTTTGATTTTGAAAATATTTTTATCATAAAAGATATCAGAAATGACACTGTACGACTAGTAAATAGTGAAACAGCCAATATTAATAAGACCATTAACTCTGCCGAATTACAAATAGCCGCTATACAAAAAATTGCCAGAACTAAAGGGCTTGATTATTTAAATGATAAATTAAAAGAAGCGGCCTACTTGCGTCTGACGCACCCTAGCGCTCCGTTATCAGAGATCTGTGAATATTTTTCTCCTAAAATAAGCCGAACGGCAGCATTTAACCGATATAGCCAAATAAAAAAAATTGCGGATGATCTTTAAGGTTGACTTTGAATCTTTATTTTATTGATTAGTTGATATCGATTATTTATATTTAATTTTTTATATATATTTTTCACATGTGTTTTTACCGTATTTTCTGATACAAACAATGCTTTTGCGATATCAGGATTGGATAATCCCTCAAGCAAAAGAGCAATGACATCTTTTTCCCGCTGAGAAATATTGTATGTATTATAAAATTGCTGAATATTTTCATCATCCACATCGGAATTATAATTCGTGTAAAAATACTTCGAGAAATACATAAAGGACAAAATGCTCCCACCTATGAATCCCGTTAATGTAAGTACAACCATATTAGAGTTGCTGAAAATGATATCTAAAATGATCATCGGTAAAAAAGTCATACAAATTGCACTGTATTGTTTTAAATGATGTCTTTTTAATCTGTCCCTTACTTTAAAAACCAAACTGAATCCTACAATGCCACATATAACTACCAAAAACATGGTAATCGGAAGGAAATAAGAGATTACGATGATGAATACATCAATGGTAAATCCCTTAACAAAAAGCACCCATCCTAAAATATTTGCAAGTAGCACAATGGAAATGCCGATACATAAAGCAATACTTCGTTTAAAACCTTTTTGAGAAATTGGCATCAGGCTCAATAAATATATGACATAACAACATTCTGTCATTACCATTGAAGACGCTATAATAATCGCGAAAACAATACTGGTCACTTCGGAAAAAGGTGAAAACCCGATTGCCACAATCATGAAGGAGACAATATACGCTCCCAAGATAACCATCGGAAAAAAATTGAGTAATGACTGCATTCCCAAGATTTTATCTTTGGAACGAATATAATAATATAAAACAGTGATGCACTGCGTAAATACAAATGAAAAAATCAAAAGAATTATGATAGTAAAAGCAATACTCAGGTTGTTAATATGTACAGACATCTAACTACTCCTTTTTTTATTTGCGTTAAATTATATCACATATATGAACCCTATATATAAAAATCTGTATCAAAATCTAATTCTACAAACAGCATCCTTACTCATTATTTACCATCATATTTTATTAATAAATTTGCAAAATCAATACAAAACTGCATATCTTTAATGCCAAGATTTGCCTTGTAATAATGCTTTGCTTCATTGATTTTTGTTACCTTATTTAGCATAACAGATGCATCGGCATAAGCTACATCTGAAACACACTGATAACCTGCCTCATAAAATACGCGCGCTGCAAGCGGACCTACTCCGTTGATCCTCGCAAGATCACATAAACAAAATAACTCATCTTTTTTATTGCTATAGCGCTCATAATAATCTTTTGAAGTTTTGATACCTTCGACTTCCAAATTTGAGAGAATCCCTATAGCAATACCGGGAAAATTTTTTAATAAAACAGGTCTTTGTTCAAAAGTGCCTGTTTCTCTTCTCAATATTTTTAAATAATTCTCTGTCAGACCACTTTTGGATGCAAATAAAATTACCCTTTTTGAAGTTGATAAAGCTTTTTTTAATTCAAAAACATTTTTAATTTTACAGTTTCTAATAATTTCAAAATTTTGGTCAATATTTAGTAAAAGGATTCTGCGTCCGGGTAATAGATTTTGGTTTTTAAGTAACTCTTTATAGTCTTCAATGGATAAATTTCTCAAATCCAGATTATATTCCATCTCATCCTCATTACTTATACTTCTTTTTTATATCCTATCATAGAAAAATAAAAAAGTCGATTACAAATTATAATCGACTTTACTTCGAATATCTATGGTGGAGGGAGATGGATTCGAACCATCGTAGGCGTCGCCAACGGATTTACAGTCCGCCCCCTTTAGCCACTCGGGCATCCCTCCATGGTATCTTCATTTTTGAAAGACACTTATATAATTATACACAAATAAGGCTTATTGTAAAGACTTTTTTTATTTAATTTAAAATAACAGTTCCTATATAGCCGACTTTAAATACTTATTTTAACAATGTTTTACCACATTGGCTGCATCTATCATTTTGTATATCAACTAATTCTCCACATAAAATACAAACGACTCTGTCATCGCAGGTCTTATCATATTTTTCAGGAAGATTAAATCCATCATGATGGCGTACTTTGTCGCCTTCTTTATAATAAGTTGTATAGTCATTTTTTTTGCTGCTGATAATATTGTTATAAATATATTCCCTGCCATCATCAGTTTGAATAGCAATTAATGTTCTTAGATATGACATTGTTTTCTTATATGGCTCAACTTTTTTTTCAACTACTTTAATTACTCCGTCATAAGTCATTTCCATTTTTTGTCTGTTCCTCAAAACACAAAAAAATACTGTTCCAACAAACAAGGTCAGCAACGATATAATCAATGCTCCTTTTACATCATGTGTGTTAAAAATCCCAACCAGTATAATTGCAATAATTGTCAAGGCAAATAAAATAATAAATATTATTTGCTGATTTTTCCCGAATCCTTTTTCGTTCTTTTTTAAAAATGTTGCATCATTAATGTTTTCAGAATAGCCCACTTTAATATTCTTATCTACTTTACTCATACATTCTTTCCTTTAAATCATAGTAATAATGAAAGATTTTAACATAAAACTATCATCTAAACAATGCCTACTTATAGAAATACTCATCCAAATCAATTTCTTTTTTATGATAGTGTTCATCTTTTTCTGCATAGGTTTTATAGATCAGTACGTGATCGCCTTCTTTTGCAGCATAGTTGAAGCTTTTTCGATCGATATCCACGAATTCTTTGTTTTCTAATTCACAGACTGCCTTTTCTCCTTCAAAACGATCAATCACCGCTTTTTTATAACACATTTTGTATATTTATTTCCTCACCATCAGTTGTAATTATGATATCTCCTTGCAAATCCGTTCTAAAGTATTTTATATGATATTTTTCTAAAAGGGAGAGCACTTCTTCATGCGGATGCTGGTATGAATTATCTTCACCGACAGAAATAACTGCATAGCGGCATCCAACTGCTTTTATAAAATCCTCCGAATTCGAATTATTGCTTCCGTGATGCGCAACTTTTAAAACATCCGCTTTTAAATCATAGTCCAATAATTCTTTTTCCTCAGCTTGCGGAATATCGCCCGTGAAAAGCATATCAAAATCTTTATACGTGAGCTTAAAGACAATAGAGTATGCATTTAAATCGTCATAACTTTCTTTTATGGGTGCCAACATATTTATAGTGCAAGCATTTAAAGAAATACTCCGAGGCTTCGCAGCTTGAATTTTGATTCCCTTGGTTTTGGCTGCATTTAATACATGGGTATATGTTTGTGTGCTATGATATACTTTTGGCATATAAATTTCCCCGATATCAAAATTTTCTATAATATCATCTGCTCCGCCGATGTGATCCGCATGAGGATGCGTCAAAAATAAATAATCAATATGGTTCACTCCCAGATTATAAAGCTGATTACTTATTTCTTGCCCGTCACTGTTGTTTGCTGCATCCACCAGTATATTTTCATCTTGAGGTGTATGTATGTAAATGCAATCTGCTTGACCCACATCAAACACAATAATCGTCAGCTGTGTATCGTTAATGATGCTACTGTCTATACCGGCAGGAAAACATGCTGTAATCAACAGCATACCGCATAAAACAAACAGCAGCATCAAAATTAAAGCTTTTTTATTTAATTCACTTTTCACTTCGCAATATCCCTGCGATAATATACTTGCTCAAAGCTTATCTTTTCAACATCTATATAAGCTTCTTTTCTTGCAGCTATTACACTCTTTGCAATTGCACATACTCCCAAAACTCTACCCCCATTTGTTACGATATGTTCATCGTTTAGCTTTGTTCCAGCATGAAAAACAATTGTATTTTGCACACAATTAAGCCCCTTAATGACTTTGCCTTTTTCATAATCACCCGGATACCCCCCGCTTGCCATAACTACGCATACTGCTGCTCGGTCATCCCAGCAAATTTCTGTTTGGCTTAGTTTTTTATCAATACAGGCATGCATAATATCAACCAAATCCGTATCTAAGCGCATGAGCACACTTTGTGTTTCCGGATCCCCAAACCGTACATTGAATTCAAGTACCTTAGGCATACCGTCTTTTACCATCAAACCAATGAATAATACACCTTTGTAATCCAAGTTCTCTTTTTTCATCCCATCAATGATAGGACGCAGAACCTGAATATCCACCAGACATTTTAATGTATCATCAAATAACTCATTGGGCGAATAAGACCCCATTCCTCCCGTATTGGGCCCTTTGTTTCCGTCATATATATTTTTATAATCTCTTGCACTTTCCATGGGGATAATTGTTTCCCCATCGACAAAACAAAGCATACTTGCTTCCGTCCCCGTTAAAAATTCTTCAAGCACTATCTTATCCCCTGAAGCTCCAAATTTTTTTTGCATCATGATTTCATCAATTGCTTTTGTAGCTTCTTGCTCATTTTGCGCAATAATAACGCCTTTTCCGGCAGCGAGACCGTCAGCTTTTATAACGGTTGGATAGCCAAATATGCCTATATTTTCAAGCGCATCTTCCACGGATATAAACTCCGCATATTTAGCTGTGGGAATATAGTATTTTTCTAGAAATTTCTTTGTAAAAGCTTTGCTGTTCTCAAATTCTGCACAAGCTTTATTTGGCCCGAAAATCCTGAGTCCACGATTTTCGAACTCATCCACAATCCCGCGCACAAGAGATTCTTCCGGCCCGACCACTGTGAGGTCAATGTTATTACGCTGGGCAAAATCAGCAAGCGCAATAATGTCACCGACTTTAATATCAACACACTGCGCAATTTGTGCCATGCCGGCATTACCCGGTGCGCAATAGATTTTATTTACTTTATTTGACTGACTGATTTTCCATGCAAGCGCATGCTCCCTGCCGCCTGCGCCAACTATTAATACCTTCATATACTACTGCTCCAAAACTCATTTAAATTTAATGTTTAAAA
>CAZOOZ010000014.1:0-40394 GCA_964581565.1 uncultured Eubacteriaceae bacterium | reverse complement strand
TCCTTTGCAAGATTCGATGATAACAGCATATCCGTTCTCCGAACCTCGCCTTTCAGCATCGCTGATGCCTCGTATATCTTTTCTACTGTTAGCATTTTTCACCTTTAATAATGAAATTTTATTTTTGACAATATTATGTTCCCCGTCTTATATATTTCTATGAAAATATTCTGATATATTTTTGGTTCTCTGTATATTTATGTATTGATTGTATACTTGTCATGTAATTTATGCAATAAAAAAAGCAATTCTTTGAATAAAAATAAAGGTTGATGATAATATATTAAAAATTAAATTTAGGACTATTATTATAGTCATACCTTATGATAAAATAATAGAAATTATGTTAAAAATAAAACAATTAAATTACTAAGGGGAATTTTATAATGAGCAATTCTTTATCTACCTTGCTTTCGATGATTCTTTACATGTGTGTGATGATCGTCATCGGTATATATTTTGCAAAATTTGCAAATAAAGATTCCGAAAACTTTTTTATAGGCGGCAGAAAACTCGGTCCGTGGGTAGCCGCAATGAGCGCGGAAGCCTCCGATATGAGCGGATGGCTTCTCATGGGGCTGCCGGGCGTGGCCTATTGGTGCGGCCTTTCAGATGCCGCATGGACAGCGATCGGACTCGCTATCGGTACATATCTAAACTGGTTGCTGGTATCCAAACGACTTCGAAGATATTCAATTGTAGCAGGAAACGCGATTACAATACCTGAATTTTTCAGTAACAGATATAAAGAAAGCAAAAAAGTCATTATGACAATTGCATCCGTATTTATATTAATATTTTTCGCGGTTTATACAGGAAGCTGTTTTGTTGCATGCGGAAAATTGTTCAATCAACTTTTTGGTTTTGATTATCAGCTTATGATGCTCATCGGAGCAGTTTTTGTATTAATATATACTTTTCTCGGTGGATTTTTAGCTGAAAGTACTACAGATTTTGTACAGGGCGTGGTTATGATTTTTGCTTTGATCGCTGTGCTTTTTGCGGGTACTGCCGCTGCAGGCGGAATTGATGCAGTCATAACAAATGCACAAAATATTCCCGGTTTTTTTGAATTTTTCGGTATTGCACAACCGGTTGTGGATGCATCCGGCATACAACAGATTGCCGCTTCGGGCGCCGCGCTTTTTGGCAGCGCCGCACCATATGGATTTATTACAATAATCTCTACAATGGCATGGGGACTCGGCTACTTCGGCATGCCTCAGGTTTTGCTTAGATTTATGGGCATTCGTTCTACGGGCGAGCTCACAAAATCACGTCGTATAGCCGTTGTTTGGGTTGTGATATCTCTTGCAGCTGCCGTATTAATTGGAATTATAGGAAGAGCTTTATATCCCACAACTTTACTGACATCATCAGCATCAGAAAATATATTTATTGTCATTTCACAAACACTCATGCATCCCATTATTGCAGGAATCATGATGGCAGGGATACTCGCTGCAACAATGAGTTCATCCGACTCTTATTTACTGATTGCCGCTTCAGCCTTCTCACGAAATATCTATCAAGGGCTTATTAAAAAAGATGCAACGGATAAACAAATCATGCTAATCAGTAGGATCACTCTTTTAATCGTTGCACTTATAGGTATTATAATCGCACTTGATGAAAACAGCATTATCTTTAAGGTCGTTAGCTTCGCATGGGCGGGCTTTGGCGCAACATTCGGTCCGATTATGCTTTTCTCGTTGTTTTGGAAAAGGACAACACGTGGAGGTGCTATTGCAGGCATGCTTGGAGGAGCCGGCATGGTCTTTATTTGGAAATTGATTGTTCGGCCGTTTGGCGGTATGTTGAATATATATGAGCTTCTCCCAGCATTTATTTTCTCTTGTATCCTAATTATCATTGTATCGCTGCTTACAGAAAAACCATCCAAAGAAATTGAGGATGAATTTGAAGCAGTGAAAGCAATGAGGGATTAGATCTTGATTGAATGCATACATATTGACAGTATATAGCCTTCTTTTTAAGCGTAGTATATAATATATACTACGCTTAAATTTATACTAATATATTGAATTTTAACTTTATATAATGTTTTTACCAAATCCCTCTTCTTTCTTTTTAATTAATATTGACAATCTATAAAGTAATTACGTAAAATAGTAAAAGTACTTCTATCATATCTTTAATTTTTTTCAACTAAAATAAGACAACGGAGTGACGTTTTGGATTTTATAATTAAATTTGCGCCTTTTTTTTATGATGTTATATTGCCGCTTTCTGTAGGATATCTACTTGTAAAATTTACCAGATTACATAAAAACAGTTTAGATTTTTTGTTTAGTATTAATTTATGGGTTGTCTATCCTCTGGCATGTTTATTCTCTGTTTGGATATTAAAAATTGAAATGAGCTTTATATGGCTTCCTATAACAGGGCTGCTAATGCAAATTATTCCTATGCTCATCTCAAAAAAGACCGTAAAACAATATGATTTCAATTATGCGCAGCAAGGCAGCTACACACTGACAATGTCTCTTTTTAATGCCGGCACCCTTGGTGCTTTGACGGCGTTTTTTCTTCTTGGGGAAGCGGGCTATGGATATACAGGAGTGATTTTAGTGCTTGGTAATATTTTTATTTACGGATATTGCTTTCCATTCGCCGCAAAATATCAAAGATTACATGAGGGCAAAAGCCAGAAGATTTCAATCTTCAAGAAATTAGTCTCTCTAAATCAGCTGTCTTTATATTTTACTATCTTAGGGATGATCCTTGCCGCACTTAAAATTCCCCGTCCCGAAGCTGTAGATGGCTTTATAAAACCGATTGTGCATATGGTTGCCTGGACTGCTGCTGTGCCCATTGGCGCCATGTTTGATTTCAAAAAAATTAAACAATATAAACTTGTAGCACGTGATGTATCTATTATTAAATTTATAGTCGTGCCCGTTATCGTTACAGGTCTATCTTTTTTGTTTATTAAAGATGAAATTATGCTAAAAACCATTTTCATTATATCGGCCTCTTCAGGCTCTAATATGGCTATCATGATGTCGAAAATTTACAGACTCGATCCTGATATGTGTTTAAGTTCATTTATTTATTCAACAATTATTTATTTATTGATAATCGTACCTGTATTTTTGATTCTATTTAGGTTTATTTGGATATAAGTCTATACGCTGAACAATCAGTAATAAATAACTCATTGTTATATTCATTAGATCGCAATTCTTATAAAGGTTTTCCACATTGGTTACAGTAAACCGCATTTTTTGCATTGTCTTGATGCGAGCAAAACGGGCAAATCTTTGAATAATTTACTACTTCTTCGGTTATTTCGGATTCTTTTTCAGGAGATGATTTTTTGGACAATTGAGCAAGCTCGAAAGTTACAATTCCAGTCGGCACAGCTAAAATGCCATAAGAAGAAATCATTAACACGCTTGCAACAATTTTACCTAAAGTGGTTTGCGGAGAAATGTCTCCGTATCCCACTGTTGTAACCGTCACAATCGCCCAATACATAGATTGCGGAATGCTTGTGTAGCCATTTTCCGGTCCCTCGATAATGTACATTAAAGAGCCTACAAGCATAGCGATAAAAAACATTGTAAATATAAATATGATGATTTTGGGAAAACTCACTTTTAATGCTTTCAGTAAAACAGTTGATTCTTTAATATAACGAGACATCTTAAATACACGGAATAAACGAAATAATCTTAAAATTCTTATAATCACTAAAAATTGACCGGCAGGAAAAAAAAGACTTATCATCGTTGGCAGAATTGCCAATAGATCAATAATTCCAAAAAAGCTTTTTAGATAATGAAGCCGATTATCAACACAAATTATACGCAAAACATATTCAGCCGTAAAAATGATCATAAAAATCCATTCAAGCGCAGATAATATGAAGCCATATTCCATATTAATGCGTTCCACACTATCGAGCAAGACGATGATACAGCTAAGCAATATGCTAATAATTAAGGCAACATCGAATGCTTTTCCCTTGGGAGTATCTGATTCAAAAATGATTATATATAAATCATGCTTCCACTTCTTTGAATTGCTTGTCATTGTTTCCTCCTATCATATATAAAATTATGGTAACATCAAATTTTTATAATGTAAACAATCTAAATTTTTTTCAAATACTGTATCATTTTTTAAATTCTTTTACATAAACAATTTTTTTAAAGACAATTTTTAAAAATTTGATGTTAAGCAAGCAAAAAAATACCAGCAAGAGACAAAATACATATAAATTTGTATTTGCTCACTGGTATTTAATAAATCTGCAATAAAATTGCTTTAAAACTATTCGTCTGCTTCTGTATGGATAACCAATACAGGGCATGGAGATTCAGAAATAACTCTTTGTGTAACTGAACCTATAAAAAATCTTTTAATCTTCGAAAACCCTCTGTTGCCCATTATGATTAGATCCGCTTTATCATTTTCTGCCGCGTGCAAAATGTTCACATACGGCGTTCCTACTGCGATTTCCTTTTCAACAGTTACGCCGCCCGCATCAAGCCCGGAGATGAGCGAATCAAGTAATTTGGCAGCATTTTCCTTATACATTTTTAGTAACTCATCGCTATATTCATTTACATAGCCTTGTGTCATAATAATGTTTCCTACATTATTAGAAAAATCATTATCGACAACTGTAATAAATTTAACTGATCCGCCTTCTTTTTTTGCAATTTCCATCGCTTTTTGCGTAGCGTTTACTGATGCTTTAGAGCCATCGACAGGCACTAATATTTTCATAAACATATCCTCCTTCAAAGATTTTTTGCAAGAAACAATCCATGCATTTTTATTATATCTTATTTTGTAATCGCTGTCAAATATTGTCTTGATTTGTTTAATTTTGTTTTATATTATAATATAGATGTAAACCGGTATTTAAAAATGTGAACGACAAACAAATAAACCAGTGAAATTATTAAATAAATTTCTACTGGTTATTAAAATCATACATATAAAATTATTAATTGATATTAATCGTCGTCTGCTTCAGCATGGACTACCACAACAGGGCTACGTGCTTCCGCGATTACTCTTTGAGCAACGGAACCCAAAAAAAATTGTTTAATCTTTGAAAAACCTCTGTTCCCCATTACAATATAATCAACTTTTTCATTCTCTGCTATCTCTAAAATCTTAATATAAGGTTCTCCTTCTACAATTTCTTTTTCAAATTGTATTCCCTCATATTTTTTTGCAACTGAATCAAGGAGTTCAGCCGCATTCTTTTTATATATCTCTAAAAAATCATCGTCATATTCTTTAGAATTTCCATGGGTGAACATTAGATTCCCAAGATCACTTGACAAATTGATATTGGCAACCATAAGCAACTTGATAATACTATCCTCTTTTTTTGCTATTTTCACTGCTTCTTCAACTGCATTAAAAGATGCCTTGGACCCATCAATTGGTACTAATATTTTCATATATCTTCCTCCTAAGCATATTTTTTTAAAAAATAACCCAATTAACTTAATTATATTGAAGCCTATAATAAGTGTCAAGCTTTGCATAATGGGTTTAATCTTAATAAATATACAGCAAATTTATTTAATAAAAAAGACCTTAAGGTCTTTAAAACTTGGAAAAGCATTAAGCTATTTCATTTTTTTTCTTATATCCGCTAGACGATTAAGCGCATCATAAAGCGTTTCATCTTTTTTTGCAAAATGAAAACGTATAAGATGATTGACGTCTTCTTTAAAAAAGCTTGATCCGGGTACTGCACCAACTCCGACTTTCTCACATAGATCTAAGCAGAACGCAAGATCATCATCATAACCAAATTCTCTGATATCTACCATTACATAATAAGCTCCCTGAGGCTTTGAATATGTAAGTTTTAAGTCGTCAAGTCCGCTACAGAAAAGTTCACGTAAATGCGTATATTTATTCAACAATTCTTTATAGTATTCATCTCCGAATTTAAGCCCAGTAATAACTGCTTCCTGAAGCGGCGCGGCTGCTCCAACGGTAAGAAAATCATGCACTTTTCTTGCGATATCAACAATATGTGCGGGTGCGATGATGTAGCCGAGTCTCCAACCTGTAATTGAATATGTTTTCGATAAAGAGCTGCAAGAAATAGTGCGCTCAAACATACCGGGCAATGATGCAAAATAAGTATGTTTATTCGGTTCATACACAATATGTTCATATACTTCGTCAGTAATAACAAATGTATCATATTTTCGGGCAAAATCCGCTATGATTTTAAGTTCGTCATAAGTAAATACTTTACCTGTCGGATTTGAAGGATTACAAAGCACCAGCGCTTTCGGACGCTGTTTGAAAGCGGCTTCGAGTTCATCGATATCAAAACCAAACGACGGTGGTTTTAAGGCAACATAAATCGGTTCGGCATCTGTAAGAATTGCATCGGCCGAATAATTTTCATAAAACGGAGAAAAAATGATTACTTTATCTCCGGGATTACATACGCTCATAACTGCAGTCATCATCGCCTCGGTGCTTCCGCATGTTGTAACAATCTCACTTTCCGGATCGATTTCTCTGCCCATCAATCTTGACTGTTTAGCCGCGAGCGCTTCTCTGAAATTGGGTGCTCCCCATGTTATGGAATACTGATGAGGCCCGATATGTGCAATATCTACCAGTCGATCAAGAATTTCTTTTGGCGGATCAAAATCAGGAAATCCCTGGGAAAGATTGACTGCACCATATTGCATAGATATTCTTGTCATTCTCCGGATAATAGAATCTGTAAAAGTTTTCGTTTTGTTGCTTAATGCTGGCATTGTTATTTCACCCGTCCCTATATTAAAATTTATACTATTTTATAATTCTTTTCTTTGCTCTATGCAAAGTATATACAAATTCATTCATATTATGATAACATAACAAAAGTATACTGACAATAAAAATAATACATTCAGCAGCTATTAGATATCTATTATCAATAAAAATATATAAAATTAACGTATCTATGATTTTCTATCTCTTTGCAGTAAATGAAATATATTTAGAAATTCCTTCTCAATACTTCTACAGTCTCTCAATGAAAAATCAAATTTATCCGACTTTTGCAATGTGCAGTCCAAAATCTTTATATCCATTAATTCTTCAAATTCTTGATGAAGCAACATATCATCGACTTCTCCGATTATCTGACATTCGTTGTTATCTAGATCAAATAAACCAAAATGCTCATAAATAGTTTGTTGAAGTTTACTTTCGATCAAAAAATAATTCGGCAAATTTTTTTTCACCGGTCTTATTATATCCGATATATAACTTTCACTTGCATCATGCAACAAGCACGCAAGCTGAATTTTTTCACTATATCCGCGATTTTTCGCTTCTTTACAACAATTTATACTATGCTGCGCAACTGAGTAAAAATGTTTAAGATGTCCGTTTGCTCTTGAAATCAGCGACAATGCATGCGCGATATCAATGATACTTATATCTTCTTTAGCAGGTTGCAGAGGATAAAATTTTATTTTTGAATATGTAATCATATAGTCTGACATAAATTCGCTCCCGACAAAGTATTTTATCTTATAATAAAATATACTTAAAATATTAAGTGTATTAATCAAAAAAATCAAGGCAATAAAAAGATATTATTTTAGCAAATGACATTCAATGACCATGAACTTAAGCCAGTTTTTTATATTCATTTATATTTTATCTATGCACTATGCAGTAAATAAAATACGATTCATGTTTATTTCATGCATCTTTCGATTTACTGCTCGCTTTAATATCTCAAACTGTTTATTTAATCAATTCTATCGCATTATTTAAGGTATTTTCATCAACCGATCCAATGTAAGCTTTAACCATATTTCCTTCTGCATCTATTAAGATCGTAGTGGGTATAGAAGATATATTATAAGTATATGCCGCCTGCTGTTTACTGTCAAAATAGACATCAAAATCATAGCCCTGACTTTCTATATAGCTTTGCCCTGACTGCTGCGTTTCACGCTGGTCATCTACTAAGTCCACCATTACAAAGACTATACTGTCTTTTTGATTTAAATAAACCTCATTAAAATAGGGAAGCTCTCCTTTACAAGGCGGACACCAAGAAGCCCAGAAATTAAGCACGATAGGTTTACCAAAGAAATCGGATAATTTCACTTCATTCCCCTCCGCATCATAGACTGTAAAATCGGGTGCAGCAAACTTCTCACTTTCTTGTGTTAAATTTTCTTCTTCACTTTGCAGCGCCTGATCCGGGTTATATTTTTCAGATAAGATATTATACAGTATATATGCACCACCAAGTAATGCAATAAACACAATAGCCCATATTATTGTCTTCTTTTTGCTTTTCATAACTGCCTCCTAAAAACTAAGCAAAGATAAATATTTTCCCATAAAGCCCATCATCATTGATAGACCAACTAAGACAAGCAACCCACCAGATATGACCGATATGACCCGGGTATTTCTTTTAATGAAGTCAAATGCCGATTTTAATTTTTCGATTAAAATTGCACTGATTATAAACGGCACCCCAAGTCCAAGCGAAAAACTCAAAAGCATCAGTATTCCTTGCATGCTGCTTTTGCTTGAAGCAGCAAGCATTAATGCGGAACCTAAAAAAGCGCCTGCACAAGGAGTCCACCCTATTGAAAAAATAATGCCGAAGATAGCCGACGAAAAAAAACCTGCTTTAATGGTATTGATATTTAATTTTTTACTTTGATTAAGAAACTTTATCTTTATAATTCCAATAAATTGAAGACCAAAAAAAATGACAATCCCACCCGATACAATATTTACCGCTGTACTATATTCTTTTAAAATGCTTCCAACAGTTCCCGCAAAGGCACCAAGTAAAATAAATATGAACGTAAAGCCTAAGACAAACCCGATCGCATTTATAAACGCCGTCTTTTTTCGGTTGTTGCTGCCTTGCCCTGCAAAATAAGAAACATATACCGGAAGCAGCGGAAGTATACAAGGTGAGATAAAAGTAATTATGCCTTCCAAAAAAGAAATAACATAATTCATAACTTGCTTTCCTTATTTTTCTATTCCAACGATAAAGCTTTCATCGGGCAAAATTGTACGCATTTACCACATTTGATGCATTTATCCATATCAACATCCGGAGCATCAAATCCTTTTTGTGACAGCGCACCGACAGGGCATACCTTCATCGCCGGGCATATATGGTCTTGCGGACACTGCTCAAGATTTACTGCAAGGGTTTTATCGGCTATATTATTTGATTTTTTTAATTTATTATTTTCATATATATTCATTATTAACTCTCCATTTTTTTAAATATTCAGATACTTTCATGCATCACATTTTTTATTATCTATATTATATATATACGCATAAATTACTCTGTGATTAAATCACTTTATTCTAAAATAAATTATATGCTTTTTGATAAGAAATAAATCATAGGCCATTTGACTTTTGTTTTCAATGTTTACATAAACTATATTTCTTTCATATACGCGATAGTTTGATAGTTACTGTAATAAGAAAGAAACATCTGAATAATCAGATGTTTCTTTCTTATTATCTATTCAAATTTATATTTTTGTCTTATTAGCACGAATTCTTTAATCTGAGACTGTGAATTCGACCGTTTGATCTGGTTGAGAGTAGTCATTACAGCATTATCTACATTTGCAGTTGTTGCACTGCACCCCATTGTTATTATTGCGATTATTAAAATAATCAATAAAAGCAACAATTTTATTTTTTATCATCTTATTCTCCTTTATGATTTAATACAATGACTCTTCTTTTAATTTATTTTAACATTTTCCGTATGCTCTGTCAAAATTGTTTAATACGATTACATAACGGTATCAAATCTAATAAAAACAACCGCATTAATTGCGGTTATTTCATCCTTTATCTTCATCTATATGGATGCTGCATAATCTGTTTGTTTCAATAGATTTTATAACTTTTTTTATATTTTTTTTCAATTCTTTTTCCTTACCGTCTTCTTCTCTATAGGGGCATTCTATTTTAGTCAAATCTCCTTGTGTTGCACTCACTGTGCAGCATCTGTATCTATTCATCTTATCAAAAATTGATTTCATCTCTTTTTTCATTTTAAGTTCTCCTTCATTTAATTTACTGGCTACATTATGTTAGTTTTATGTTTATATTTTAATAATGATTTTTAACAAAATCAGTGATTTAATCACATAAAATTTGTTTGTGCAGATATAACTATTATATTTGATTAATTATTTTAGATTACTAATGCATAACGTTGATTTTCTACTTATGCCATGTTAAAATGTAGCAAACTGACAAACCGTAATTTATATTATAACAATTATATATATTGAAGGTTTTATTTTTAACTTTTGACATATATAATATTTTTTAAAATAACAATTTATTTTAAATAAGAGAGGAGCAGTATAATGGAATTAAAATTAGGCTTAAAAGTACATGAAAAAGATAATGTCGCAACAATTTTCGCTGAACGGATCGTGAAAGGAACGCAAATTGAAATCCATGATAAAAGCGGAAATAAACAGTTATTGATCGTGCTGGATGATATCCCTTACGGTCATAAAGTTGCAGTCACAGTTATCACTAAAGGCAATTTAATTAACAAATACGGCGAGGAGATCGGCATTGCCACACGAGATATAAAACCGGGCGAACATGTGCATATTCACAATCTTGACAGCATGCGCGGACGCGGCGACTTGGAGAGGAGCCGAACATGAAATTCAAAGGATACATACGAAAAAACGGAAAAATCGGCTCGCGCAATTTAGTTGCGGTCATCCCCAGTGTTGTATGTGCCAATGACGTGGCACAAGCAATCGTGCGCCAAGTGCAAGGCACTGTCGGATACTTCCATCATCAGGGTTGCTGCCAGCTTCCACCCGATTTGAAACGTGTTACCAATACACTCATTTCGCTTGGATCAAGCCCTAATGTAGGTGCTGCACTTATAGTTAGTTTAGGCTGCGAAGGTACTGATTATGTGCGCGTGGCTGAAGAAATTGCCTCAACGGGTAAACCGACAGCAATGATTGGCATCCAGAAATTGGGCGGGACCAGCAAAGCAATACAAGCCGGTATCGATGCTGCACAAGCTCTGATTTTAAAAATATCGTCCATGCAACGCGAGGAAACCGACATTTCAAATGTTGTCATGTCTATCAAATGCGGAGCATCGGACGCAACGAGCGGTATGGCTTCCAATTGTGTGATCGGTTATGTTTCCGATAAATTTGTAGATCTCGGCGCTACCGTTATCTTCGGCGAAACCACTGAATTTATAGGCGCGGAACACATCCTTGCCCGCAGGGCAATAACCGAGGATGTCGCTAAACAAATCTTTGAAATTGTAAGCCAAATGGAAGACAGAGCACGATCACTCGGATGCGATATGCGTAGCGGTCAGCCAACACCCGGCAACATTCTCGGCGGACTTTCAAGCATAGAAGAAAAATCGCTTGGCGCTATTGCGAAATCAGGAAGCAGACCTATCGAAGGTGTGTTGGATTATACTGAAAAAGTGACAAATCAAAAAGGATTATGGATCAAAGATACCCCCGGGCGCGAGCCTGAAATACTGACCGGCATGGCATGTACGGGAGCCCAATTTATGCTTTTTTCAACAGGCCGTGGAGCCCCGCAAGGATTCCCAAGTATGCCGGTTATTAAAATCTGTGGCAATCCCTTAACCTTTGAACGTATGCAACACGATATGGATATAAATGCCGGAACGATTATTACTGGGCAAAAATCGATTGAAGAAGTCGGTGAAGAGGTTTTTGCCATGACGATACGTGTTCTTAACGGAGAAATGACAAAAAATGAAGCATTGCAGTACTATAATTCCATCGATATTCACACACTCGGTCCTGTTATTTAACGATTATATAAAAAGTGCAGGGGCATCCCCTGCACTTCAATAACATAAACGCTTACTATTGGCCTTCTGATCTTTTCAGCCGTTTTTCTTTTTTTACCACACATTTTTCATAGCTTTCTATTTTGTAGTTTAAGCGCTCAATTGTTTCCTTCATTTCTTCCATTTTTTCTATCAATAATTTGCGCTGTTCTATTAAAAGCTCTTTTCTCATCTCTATCGTTTCATCCCCTTGATTGAAAAGCATGACATACTCAAGCAATACATCAATCGAAAGCCCAGAATTTCTCATGCATTTTATAAATTCAATCCAGTTACAGTCATCCTGCGTATAACTTCTTATTCCATTTTTGTTACGTTTGATTATTGGAATAAGCCCTACACGCTCATAATAGCGAAGTGTATCCTGCGTGATATCAAATTTTCGGCTCACTTCTGAAATGGTCATATATTTTCACCTCATGATTTTTATAGTTATTGTTCAAAGACTCTTGCCACATCTTTTAAATGCTTTGTGATCTCAATATGCTGAGGACAGTTCGCTTCACACTGCCTACATTCGATACATTCGGATGCTTTTCCATGTGTTTTAATATAATTATTGTAATATACATTCTGAATAGCAAAACCTTTATTCAAAGATTGCTTTACATTGTTATATAATGCAAAATACTTAGGAATATTTATGTTTTTAGGACATTTTTCTACACAATATTCACAACCTGTGCAGGGAACCGCAATTGACTCGTTAATAATTTTTACGGCTTTGTTTATAATATCATATTCTTCTTTAACCAAGGGTTTAAAATCTTTCATATACGTTGTATTGTCCAGCAATTGCCACAGATCCGACATGCCGCTGAGCACCATCATAACCGATTCATGACTTGCTGCAAAACGAATAGCCCAGGAAGGAACTGACATATTCGGATGATAGTCTTTAAATAGTTTTTCAGCTTCCTTTGGTACTTTAGCCAATGTGCCTCCTTTTACAGGCTCCATAACTACTACCTGTTTTTTATGCTTTCTGACTACCTCATAGCATTTTTGGGATTGGATACTTGGATTCTCCCAATCCAGATAATTGAGCTGTATTTGCACAAATTCGGTTTCAGGATGTTCAGTTAAAATTTTATCCAGCAGTTCTGCATTATCATGATAAGAAAACCCCATATGCTTTATTTTTCCTTCTTTTTTCTTTTGTGCAACAAATGCAAAACTATCGAGCCTCTGCGCTATTTCATAATGATGTGCACCTAAATTGTGAATAAGATAATAATCGAAATAATCCACACCGCATTTTTCTAACTGCTCAGCAAAAATTCTTTCCTGATCTTCTTTTGTTTTCAAAAATACCGTGGGTAGTTTTGTCGCTACAGTAAAGCTGTCTCGCTTGTGGCGTTTTATAAGTGCTTCCCTCAAAGCGATTTCACTTTTGTATGCATGGTACATATAAGCCGTATCAAAATAAGTGAACCCTTTGTCTAAAAAAGCATCTACCATTTGATTCAATATATCCATATCAATACTTTTCGGATTATTTTGATCTTTAAGTGGGAGACGCATAAATCCAAATCCTAATTTTTTAGTTTCCATTTTGATTTTTCCTCCTTTATCTATATACACCTTCTAAATAATGTTCTCTATTTTTTAATTTTTTTCTTTACATAATGATAATTGTACTTTTCATTAATAATAATTTATCACTTAGAGTTAACTCTAAGTCAAGTTTTTTTTTAATTTTTATTGAGTAAATAAAAAAAGACCATATGGTCTTAAAAAGCATTTTTTGTTCATTAATAAAAAATGGTGATCCATCCGCGACTCGAACGCGGGACACCCTGATTAAAAGTCAGGTGCTCTACCGACTGAGCTAATGGATCACACCTCATGCTGAATTTTTAACAGCTTTTATATATTATATTGTTTTCTGATAATTGTCAACATTTTTTTAGTAATAAATGGCGGGGGCAGTAGGATTCGAACCTACGAATGACGGAGTCAGAGTCCGTTACCTTACCGCTTGGTGATGCCCCTGCGTATTGAGGGCCGATTTTATCAGCTAATCATTTATTAAAATGGCAGGGGCAGCAGGACTCGAACCTACGCATTACGGAGTCAAAGTCCGTTGCCTTACCGACTTGGCCATGCCCCTGCATATCAATGGGGTGAGTAGTGGGATTCGAACCCACGGCCTCCAGAGCCACAATCTGGCGCTCTAACCAACTGAGCTATACCCACCATAACCACACGCGAATAAAATGGCGCGCCTGCAGGGATTCGAACCCCGGACACACGGCTTAGAAGGCCGTTGCTCTATCCTGCTGAGCTACAGGCGCAACTGGAGCGGGTGAAGGGGATCGAACCCTCGCGACTGGCTTGGAAGGCCAGGGCTCTGCCACTGAGCTACACCCGCATTTTTTAGTGCGATAGCTATTTTATACTAAAGTTATCGTTATGTCAATATCTTAATAGTATTTTATTCATGTTAAAAAGTATTGATTATTTACTCATTTATATACATTTGTTCAAAATGGATTTCGTTTCTTTTTATTGTTAAAATAGCATAACCCTTTTTTCTGCCTCCTCTCGGATATCGAATAGATCCGGGATTAAACAGCGTGATTCCTTCAAGTTCTTCATGATACGGGATATGTGTATGCCCAAACAAAACGATGCTGCATGCAAGTTCTTTTGCTCTTTGTAAAAGCAAATGTTTTACTGAATAGACCATATAATTATGTCCATGTGTCAGCAAGAGGCGGTAGCCCTCTATTTCTTCCACTCTTTCAAAAGGTTTCAGCATACCTAAATCATTGTTTCCTTTCACCATAACAGCAGGAATATGAAATTTGGAAGCAATGTCTTTCATTTCCCTGATTCCATCACCTAAAAACATTATTTTGTCTATATTTTTTAGCTGTTGAAATAAGTAATTCAATGTTGCATAATCACCATGGCTGTCACTCAATACACAAATTTTCATTTATTATACCTGCTTTAAAGAATCTAAAAATTGTGCCAGCTTAAACAGCGCTTTTGCCCGATGACTAAGTGAAGCTTTATCTTCAAGACTCATTTGTGCATAAGTTTTATGAAGTTTATCTACGATAAATACAGGATCATATCCAAAGCCCTGATCCCCGCTGATTTTTGTAGCAATACTTCCTTTTGTCGCTCCCATAAATATTCCTTCATATCCATCGGCCATATTCAAAGCAACCGCACATTTAAAAACAGCTTGTCTGTTTTTTTGACCTTCTAAAGCTTCTAAAAGCTTTTTATTATTATCTTCAAATGTTGCTCTCAGTCCTGCATATCTTGCCGAGTAAACACCGGGTGCGCCATTGAGTGCATCTACAAATAGTCCTGTGTCATCGGCAATAATTATTTTATCTGTATGTGCTCTAATTGCTCTTGCCTTTATGAGGGCATTTTCTTCGATTGTGCTTCCTGTTTCTTCTATTTTTGCATTAAACCCTATTTGTTCTAATGATAAAATATTATGTTGACAAAGTATATTTTTTACTTCGATCAATTTATGTTTATTGTTGCTCGCAAATACTATATCCATTTTAAACCCTATTTTAATTGATAATGATCATTCTTTAACACTTCAAATATTTGCTCTATGCCAAATTTTGCCGCATCAAGCATACAAATCAATTCTTCATAGCTGATCGGCCGGCGCTCGCCGGTTGTCTGCAATTCTGTAAATTCTCCTTCTTGTGTCATAACCACATTCATATCTGCCTGAGCAATACTGTCTTCGTCATAAGATAGATCTACTAATATCTCATCTCTTACAATTCCTAAGCTTATAGCTGCCACTGCACACTTTATAGGATTTTCTTTGATAATGTCATTATTTAATAAATAATCAACACAATCTTTTAACGCTATATAAGAGCCTGTAACAGCGCATGTTCTCGTGCCGCCATCGGCTTGGAGCACATCACAGTCTATCCAGATTGTCCTCTCGCCTAATTTTTTCATATCGACAATACTTCGTAGTGATCTGCCGATAAGACGCTGTATTTCGGCACTCCTGCCGTCTAGGCGCCCCTTATTAATATCTCGTTGTTTGCGTACCATTACTGACGATGGTAGCATAGCATACTCGGCACTCACCCAGCCAAGGCCTGTCCCTCTCATAAAAGGAGGTACTTTATCTTCCACAAATGCGGTACACAGTATTTTTGTATCTCCAAACGAAATTAGCACAGAACCCTGTGCATACTTTGTATAATTTCTCGTTATCTCAATTTTCCTTATTTCGTAATTATCTCTGTTATCCTGTCTTGACATTTTTGTCCCCTTCCATTTTTGCTAATTTAATTCGTTCGGTGCAATAGGCAACACCACACTTTGACTTTCACCGTTGATAGTGATATTTACACTATCTATATCAAAGTTTTCCTGTAATGAAAGTAATATACATTTTCTTATACAATTGATTGTAATGCTGTCACCTCCTACATTTTCTAATTCTATATTTATTTTTTTATTATCTGTTTCTGCCGTAAGTATATTTTCTTCTTTTAAAGAAAAATTTGTTTGTACATTACCAGCATTGTCTATAAGTACTTTCAAGAATGATTTTACATCTTCAGGTATTGAATCTATATATAAAGTAACGGGAAAAACATAATAACTCGGATAATAGATATTGCTGTAATATAAGCTTATCCTATTGCTGCCTATGGTATTTATTGTATTGATATCCTCTCTTTTAAAATAACCACTTGCAATAGCCCCGCCACTCAATACGCCCGCTTGTGTATTATCGACTAAAAACTGTATTTTTGAAATATTATCAAACTCTGTGAGTGTGTAAGTAATACTTTTTAACATCAGTTCTTCTTTTTCTTTGTTTTTGATATCCATAACTTCTCCGCTCATGGACACTCTGATAAGGCCGTCATCTTTTAGAGCAAGAGAAAAAGTTATATTTTGCGGCACCGTAGGTACAAGTCCCAAATAGTAGATTTCATCTTTATTATTTTCATTTATTGAAAGCGCACTAAGTGTGGTTTTTGCCAGCGAAGGATTTTTCGGCAATTTTCTAAGTACCGGCACAAGATAACCGTTGCTATCTGTATAATAAACAATATGTGTAAAATATACGGTATCATCAGTAAGTATGTCCGAATTCTGAGTATTGCTGTCAGTTTCTTCCGTTTGTGTTTTATCTATTGTTTGTTCGCTGCCGACAGTGCTGTCGGCTTCGTCATTACCGCTGCCAAGCCTGCCATCTAAATAATTAAAAGCTAAATAGAAAACTACCGCTATGATAAACAATGGAATTATTTTTTTCATAGTATACCTCCATTGCTTAATATATATTAATTTTTAAACTTAAATATTCTTAAATCAATGGCATTAGCAATGGCATTAGGTATATGCACTACAATTCCTGTATCTTATAAAGTTCGTCTTCTCCGGGTTCATTTAATGCGCATTTCTGTCCTTCTTTTATATAAATATTGTTCCCTTTCGTAAAAGAGCCGATCACTTTCGCTAAAATATCGGCTGATTTCAGTTCATCAATGATTTTATTGGCGTTTTCGCTGTCAACTGCAATCAACATAGAACCGCTTGATATAAGGCGCAAGGGATCAATATTTAAATAGTTGCATAGTGTTTTTGTTTCATCATGCATAAATATCTCATCACAATAAATTTCAACATTGCAATTCACCATTTGACTCATTTCCCATGCTGCGCCAAGCACCCCGCCTTCTGTTATGTCATGCATATATTTTGCATGATTTCTAATTGCTATTTTGCTTTCCGGCATCACTGAAATTTCTGAGATTAAACTTTTTAAAAAATTGATTTGTTTCACCGACAAAATCTGTGTCAGCTTATATTCATAATCGGATGCTATAATGCTGCTCCCTTCATACGCCGCTCCTTTTGTCATAATCAATACATCTCCCGGATGTATGCTCTGAGGCAAATATTCTTTCTTTCGCCCAATAACTGTTGCCGAAAGCACAAGTCGTCTTACTGCATCAGTTTTTTCTGTATGTCCTCCTGCGAGCTGTATATCAAGGTGCCTGCATTCTTCATCCAAGTCTTCGATAATCTTTTCAATATCATATAATTCAAAATCCGGCGGCACAAGCAGCGTAACGAAAATAGCGACCGGCTCCGCACCTGCCGCAGCAATGTCATTACAGCAAATATTAGCACATAATTTTCCTATATTCGCTGTTGCTGCTGTAATTGGATCTGTACTCACTACCAATAAATCACCATTCAAGTCAATAATACTGCTGTCAATTCCCGTTCCGCTTCCTAAAAGCACTTCATCGCGTTTATGTTTTATATGATCAAAAATCATTTTTTTCAAAACGCTGTCATCAAATTTTCCGCCTTTCATTTTTGCCTCCGAAGACTATTTTATCGCTTTATTTAGACTATATAATTTATTGGATTTATTATTGTGTTTAATGATAACACAAAACATTCTTCTTATAAACAATCAGTGTAATATTTTATAATCAAATTTTTTAAAAAAGTCAAAAAATTACAGTTTAATTAAGATCATACCTACAAATAATATAATAACTTTTATAAAAGGAGTTGATAAATAAAGTATGAATTTTATAAAAAAATTGGCATTGGTTTTAGTAATCATTGGAGCCATCAACTGGGGCTTAATTGCATTTTTTGAATTTGATCTTGTTGCCGCCTTGTTCGGTGGACAATTTGCTATTGGAAGTAAAATTATTTATGCAATTGTTGCAATCAGCGGACTTATTTCAATAAGCTTTTTATTCATGGATAGAGATAATAGAACACCGGTGGCGCATTAATATCGAATTACAGCTGCAAATTATTTGCAGTTGTAATTTTTTGTCGAATTTTAGCATACAAATAACATTGACATAGTGGTTTTAATAAAATGAAATATTTTCCCGAATATTGATTTTATAAGGCTGGTACGTATTTCAATTATTCATGAAATATTATTATATTACTACTTATTTATAATAATTATTAGCAAATTTTATAAATTAATAACATTTATTGATATTTTAAACAAAGTTCGACAAAATGTTCGCATATCAAACCTTACAATACTATATATAGACTACATATTATACATAGTACATATTGTAAGGAAGGAGGTTGCTGTGAACGAAAACGAGTTGAGAAATTGTCTGAATGTATTATCTGTTACATGCAACGAACTATATAAAACGAAAGATGACAGATACGCTTTTGACGATGCTTCTGCTATTGGTGATATTGCTATTGCGATTACAAATTTTTGGTCAATGGGTCATCTTGCAGATGAATTTGAGTGGGTTTAATTTCATTTTAAAAATGATGCTGAATATATAACGTTTTGTCTGTATAATACAGACAAAACGTTATAAAAATTCAAAATAAAATTTTTTATTCTCAAACTTTTCTAATATTTTTGCAAAATCCTCATATGATAAAATAACCGTAGCTGTATTGTCATTCGGGTGAAACCCGACTTTTTTTTGTTTTTTTAAATCTTGATCAATAATCAGTATTACTTCATGGCAGATATCATTAAGAATACCAAACGGTGAGACGGCACCCTTTTTAAGTTTCAAATATTTGTCCAATCTGCTTTCAGATGCAAAGCTAAGTCTGCTTGATCCTAATTGCTCGGCAATTGCTTTTAAATCGGCTTTTTTATTTTCTAATAAAATAACAAGATAATGGCTCAATCCCTTATAATCTCTTAAAAACAAATTTTTGCAGATTGCATATCCCTCTGTAAGTCCGGCATCTACCATTTGATCGATGGTGTACATCGCTTCATGTTCTATTAGTTCATATTTTATATTTTCTTTGTTTAACAAATCTAGTACTTGTTGTTTTTGTGTGCTGATGCTCTGTTGTATTGATGTATCCATATTTTAATTTTCATTAACGTGATTAATAATCGCCGAAATAATCTCGTCCATCCTTTTCTTTTCTTTGTTCAAATATAAGTAACCCATTAAAGCTTCAAGCCCAGTTGCGTTATTATATTCTTCCACCGATGCATTTTTAGGCTTATTTTTATGTTTATTATTTCTGCCTTTTAATACAATTTTTTGCTCTTCCTCGCTGAGCATGGGAGTAATTATCTTGAGTGCTTCATTTTGCATTTGAGCTTTGACAAACAGCTCAGCACGATGCTGAAGAACAGAAGACTTGGTTATTCCTAAAGACAACAAATACTGCCTAATATATATTTCATAAACAGCATCTCCTATATATGCAAGTTGCACAGGATTTAAAAGCGCTGCATTAATATTTGATAATATCATTAAATCCTCTTCCATTTAACTCCTTGCCTTGTATCTTCAAGTATAATATTTTTGTTTTTCAACTCATCTCTTATTTTATCCGCTAATGCAAAATCTTTATTGGTTCTCGCCTGCTGCCTTTGCGCAATTAAGGCTTCAATATCTTTGTTCAGCAATTCTTTTTTTGTGTTCTGCGCTATGCCGAGCACTCCCGTAAGTTCGTCAAGCAATGATTGCGCCGCTTTAATCATGCCGATAGGAGTCTGCTCATTAATATTAATATTAATATATTTTATAAGTTCAAAAATAGCGGCAATAGCATCTGCCGTATTAAAATCATCATCCATCGCATTACAGAATTCTTGTTTAAAATGATTTAGCTGCTCACTGATTGTCTGATCAATTTTTTCGTCTTTATTTTTATTTTCGTCAATAAAATATTGAAGATTATATTTTGCATTGTAAATTCGCTCTAGGGAAGCGGCCGAAGCTTGTATAAGCTCTCTGCTGAAATTGATTGGATTTCTATAATGAGCGCTGAGGATGAATAATCTGACCACTTCTAGATCAAATTCTTTTGCAATATCTCTTACCGTGAAAAAATTTCCTAGTGATTTCGACATTTTTTTATTATCAATATTGATATATCCGTTATGCATCCAGTATCTTGAAAACTGTTTTCCCGTGGCCCCTTCGCTCTGTGCGATTTCATTTTCATGATGAGGAAACATTAAATCTGCGCCTCCTCCGTGAATGTCAATCTGATCTCCTAAATATTTCAGCGCCATTGCGGAACATTCTATATGCCAACCGGGTCTCCCCTGTCCAAACGGACTGTCCCAGAAAATTTCACCTTCTTTTTTCTTTTTCCAGAGCGCAAAATCCAAGGGGTTTTCTTTTTCTTCACTGACTTCTACTCTTGCACCCGCTTCCAAGTCATCGGTATCTTGCTTAGATAATTTTCCGTAAGGCAAAAAAGCACTGACGCGATAATATACATTACCATCCCTCTCATATGCTTTGCCATTTGTAATCAAAGTTTGTATAAGGGAAATGATCTCATTAATATTATCACTTACTTTCGGATGCACATTTGCTCTTTTTATACCAAGCGCATCCGCATCCTTAAAATATTCTTCGATATATTTTTCCGCAAGTTTTTGCGGTTCGATTCCTTCTTCATTCGCTTTATTGATAATTTTATCATCCACATCTGTGAAATTTTGTATAAACGTTACATCGTATCCGGCGTATTCCAAATATCTTCGTACGACATCAAAAAAAATAAACGGCCTTGCATTTCCGATATGGAAATAATTATATACCGTGGGGCCGCACGAATACATTTTGACTTGCCCGTCATGCAGCGGTTTAAATTCTTCTTTTTTATTTGTCAACGAGTTATAAATTTTAACCATAAAGTTTCCTTCTTAATTTATTGTCATTATAATTTTTTTATTAAACAAACAGCCTTTGCGCTGATGCCTTCCTGCCTGCCAGTAAAACCCATAGCCTCTTCTGTTGTTGCTTTAATTGATATATTTGATAACTCCGTATAAATAGCCTGTGCTATGTTCATTCTCATTTTTTCGATATAAGGCGCTAATTTTGGTTTTTGAGCGATAATAACACTATCAATGTTAACTACTTCATACCCGGCTTTTTTAATCATATAATAAACTTCTTTAAGTAATTCCATGCTGCTTATATCTTTATATTCAGGGTTATTATCAGGAAAAATTTTCCCTATGTCGCCAAGCGCTGTTGCCCCTAAAAGCGCATCCATAATGGCATGCAACAACACATCCGCATCGGAATGACCAAGCAGGCCTTTCTCGTTTCTTATATCAACGCCTCCTAAAACCAGTTTTCTGCCTTCTTGCAGACAATGCGCATCGTAGCCTATACCTATACGCATATTCAGTCCTCATAATATTTTTTATATTCTAAAATGAGCCTGTAAGGCTTAGACATAATCCGAACAGGCATACTTTTTAAAAATTTTTTTAAATCTTGCTGCATCTCTTCGTTCATACGTGCAGGCTTGCTTAATATTCTTTTAGTAAATTCTGCGCCATAATTTTGCTTTATTTTATCAACATCTAAAATGATACCGTTATGGCATTCATTGCAAACAATATGCTCAATCATATTATTTTTGTATGTTATTGTATGCACTGTTTCTTTCTCGCATACATCACAAAGTAATCTTGCTTCCATTACACTTTTCATTTTGGTGACCTGTCATCTTCTCATTAATCTCTCTGCCTCTTTTTTGATGTCTCCTATTTGTGGCACACAAGTTTGTTCCAGCTTTTTATTAAATGGAATTGGAATATCTTGCCCGGCAACTCTTAAAACAGGGGCTTTCAAATATGCGTAAGCCTTTTCCGCAATCAACGCCGCTATTTCCGCACCTAGTCCCCCTGTTTTTGAAGCTTCATGAACAATAAGCACCCTGCCTGTTTTCTTTACGGAATCAAGAATGGTTTTCTCATCTAATGGATAAAGTGTACGCAAATCTATAATTTCGGCATCAATACCTTTTGCCTTAAGCTGCATTGAAGCTATAAGACATTTCTGAACGGAATATCCATAAGTAATGATACTCATAGACGCTCCTTTTTTAATAACATTTGCCTGCCCGATAGGAATAATATATTCTTCCTCTGGAACGCTCCCTGCTGTTGAATACAACAATTTGTGTTCACAAAATATAACGGGATTATCATCTCTGATCGCCGCCTTCAACAGTCCTTTTGCTTCGTATGGACTAGATGGAAAAACAACCTTTAATCCCGGCACATGACACATCCACGCCTCAAGGCTTTGCGAATGCTGCGCTCCCGCACCTGTGCCGCATCCTACAGGAAGCCTCACAACCATTGGCACTTTAATTTGCCCCGCCGACATATAATGTATTTTAGCTGCCTGATTTACAATATTATCCATCATGAGTGTTACAAAATCAGAAAACATAGACTCTATAACCGGTCTAAGCCCAGACATTGCCGCGCCTGTTGCGCATCCAGCTATAATTGCCTCACTGAGCGGAGCATCTATCACTCTTTGTTCGCCAAACTTGAGCACAAGATCTTTTGTGACCTGAAAATTCCCGCCGTATAACCCAATATCTTGCCCCATCAAAATAACATTTTCATCGCGCATCATCTCCTCGGAAAGCGCTTCACACAATGCCTCTTTGTATGTAATTTCTTTCATTCTCTAATCCTCACTTTGCGTATACATACTTTCGTATATCTTCTACAGACGGTTCTAAGCTGTTTTGAGAAAACAATACTGCTTGTTTTAATTCTTCCATTACCTGCGTATTGATTTCTTTGAGCATTTCACTTCTTGCCACATTATTTTTCAGCATATATTCTTCAAGCCTTTTGATAGGACACTTCGCAAGCCAAGATTTTATTTCTTCCTGACTTCTATATAGCTGTTCCGTGTCCGATTTCGAATGCCCGCTTATTCTATATGTTTTACTCTCAATAAGCATAGGCCCGTTTCCCTCTCTAACATACTGAACAGCCGAAAACGTCATGTTGTACACATCTATTGCGTTATTGCCGTCTAATATGATAGAACGCATACCATAGGATTCGGCTCTTTTCTCTATATCTTTAATATTCATACTTCGCTGTGTTGGCATGGATACGGCATACCCATTATTTTCAACATAAAAAATAATAGGCAGCTTCCAAATTGTGGCAAGATTCAATGCTTCGTGAAATAATCCTTCGTTTGTTGCACCATCTCCCATAAAGCATATAACAATATTGTTCTCATCTTTGTATTTCATCTTAAGCGCCGCTCCCACCGCAAGACCAAGTCCTCCACCTACAATTCCATTGGCACCCATATTCCCTTTTTCATAATCAACCAAATGCATGCTGCCGCCAAAACCTCCACATGCACCTGTTTCCTTTCCAAACATTTCTGCAAGAATAGACCTTACATCCATCCCAATGCCTACACACCCGACATGGTTTCTGTGTGTTAGGGTAATTTTATCACCTTCACTCAAGGTCATGCACGCAGCTATGCCGGATGCCTCCTGCCCGATACCTAAATGCGTTGTGCCGTGCAACATGCCTTCACTAAACATTTCCTGCAGCATTTCTTCAAGTAATCTGGCTGTTACCATTTTTGTATACATTTTAATTATTTTTTCATTTGTTAAACTCATAGCATCAACCTCGCCTTTACTTTGTTTTTATTATGCCTTGCGCCGTAAATAAATCTCGCGCAACCGTAATTTTTATATTATCATAATTGCCTTTAATCATTTTAACATTTATTTTATAAATCTCTGCCAAACTGCAATCGTCAGTAACTTTGATATTTTCTTCCGCTGCCTTTTTATGTAGCTCACAAATGCATTTATAGTCAAAACATTGAGGTGTTTGCACTTCCCATAGAAAGTCTCTGTTTAATGTCTGTAGTACGGTGCCATTGCTGTCTGTCTGTTTTATGGTATTAATTGCCGCCACGCCCACACTGCAAGCTTTATATTTGTTCATTTGCTCAAGACAATCGTTAATCATCTGTTTTGTCACAAAAGGTCTGGCACCATCGTGAATAAGCACAATATTTGTATTATCACATGCTTTTAGCCCCAGAAAAACTGATTCTTGTCTGCTCATGCCTCCTGCAACAATCTCGACCGGTTTTTTATAAATATTATATTTTTCAATTAATGCACTGCACATTTCCATTTCATGACTGGCAGCAACTATAACCACTTTATCTATTTTTTTATGTGAAGCAAATTTTTCAAAACTATAAATTAAAATCGGTTTATTATCCAGCGGCAGATATTGTTTATTTATTTGTTTTGATATTCTGCTGCCGCTTCCTCCCGCTGCAATAATAGCTACTATATTAATTTTATCCATACTCACCATTGAAATAGTTCCAGCTTTAAACTATTTTTCATTTAGGTTTAGCAAACACCATTCTGCCCGCCGTGGTCTGCAGTACACTTGTTACCATGATTGATTTGTTCTCTCCTATATAACGTTTACCACCCTGCACGACAATCATTGTACCGTCATCTAAGTATCCGATGCCCTGATTATTTTCCTTGCCTTCTTTTATGATTAAAATATCCATCTCTTCTCCGGGCAGCAAAATCGTTTTTACCGCATTGGCCAGTTCATTCACATTAAGTACGTTGACACCTTGAAACTGAGCAATTTTATTCAAATTGAAATCATTGGTTACGATTTTCCCGTTCATATCAAAAGCAAGCTTTACAAGTTTGACATCCACCTCTTCAATTTGAGGATAATCTTTATCAACAACTTTTACTTCCATGCTCAGCTCTGTTTGTATCCGACTTAATATATCAAGGCCTCTTCGTCCCCTTTGTCTCTTTAAATCATCAGCAGAATCTGCAACATGTCTTAGTTCGGATAATACAAATTCAGGGATGATCACAACCCCTTCCACAAAGCCACTTTTAAAAATGTCTAAGATACGTCCGTCTATAATAGCAGATGTATCAAGAATTTTATTTTTACAATCTTGTTGTTTCGCCTTTTTTGGTTCCTTGTCTTTATCTTTATCGCCTATGGATCTAAACATATTCTGCAGTTCACTTCGTTTTATGGTTGCAAGCGAAATCGACAAATACATCAGCAATATATAAAGTGCGATAACAATAATATTTTTTACAATTTCAGGAAGCATTAAATGATTAATTGGAATGCTTATAAGAGTAGCGATAACAAGCCCTACAATAAGTCCGATAATACCTAAAATCAAATCCCATATAGAATATGTTCTTAATCTTTTTATTAGACTTTGTGTAACTTTTCCTACCGAATCAATTATGTAAGGAGTGAGAACCAATAAAATAATGCCGCAGATAGCTCCAAAAATAGAGCTTGTAATATAATCATAGGGACTGTTTACCGACCTATTGATCAATTGATCTATTATTCCATTTTCAAATAAAAAATAACTTGTTTGATATCCAATTACAATCCCAATAATTGCTGCAAATATTTTGGCCGCAGTTTTCAAAATTCCCTCCGAAATTTAAAGACTATTTTTTTACAATACTGTAAATTAATTTTTCAGCATCTTTTTCGCCAATATGTTTTACGCAAGCGACCTCACTGATTAAAATTTTTTTTGCATTATTCAGCATTTTTTTCTCGCCTGTCGATAGCCCTTTTCCCTTATCTATTTTTATTAAATCCCTTACTACTTGTGCAACCAGTAAAAGTTTTCCACTTTTAATTTTTTGTAAATTATCTTTATATCTTTTAGACCAATTTAAATCAACTTCCCTATCATCCGTTTTTATTTTCTCAAGCAAAAAATTTATTTCAACAGATGTATGCACTCTTCTAAGTCCAATCTGTTCAGCATTATCAATAGGCACTGACATGATCATCCTGCCGTTATCCAGTTCAAGTTCATACATATTGTCCTGTGTTATTTCGTTAATAATGCCTGCTCCATAAAGAGGATGAACAACCTTTTCTCCTATCTTAAACATATAAAAGCCTCATTTCTATATTTGATTATTATAATACAATTTTTAACAATAGTCAAAGCTACAAATGAATTGTTATAAAATAAAAAATTACAAAAGATATTTGTCGAAATTTTGGGTTTTCTTATTATTGACATATGTATAAACAAGCTCATATAATAAAAATGACTTTAGATTGAGGAGAGACCGCAATGTTACTTATTGATATATTCCAAACGTATGTTGACGATAAAATCACCAGCAAACAGACGATAGATCAGGCTATGAAAGAATATAATGATACTTCTTACAATCTCATTAAAGCTATTACAGAATGCAGTTCAGAATGCGGCTGCATTAATTCAAAGAATATTATTGAACTTGATTTGAATAACATAAATTACGATTATCTGCTTAACTTATACTTAAATACTGCTTGTGATAAATGTCGAAAAAAAATAGAGTACCACATTGGCAAGTGTATACTTTCCATAACTTCACTCTGTAGTCTTTGCGGAATAAATATAGCCGATATATTTATTAAAGAACATCGCAATATCGAACAATATTATTCCAAAATTTAATACTTGGGTTCCATTCTTCAATACTTTTGCACCATAACTTAAAAATGCGTTAGGTTTTATACTTTCTATTTTTAGTATATCCTATTTTATATCGATATATTCCTTAAATACTTTATTGTTTATGGTAATTTTTTATAGATTGCCATTTTTAACATATCGGCCAGAACAGGAATGTTTCTAACCGTATCACGGTCAAGCTCTTTTATTTCTTCGGAAAGAAGATCGTAGTCAACCAGATAAGGCGTTATTTTGTTTTCCACATTTTTTTTCTCTCCATAAACCCATCCATTTTCAATACGTTCAGCAACCCACGCATCGTGTTCTTCCCTGGCTAAATATTCAACAATTTCTTCAGGTATTTTTGTTATCTTCTCTCCCGGTGTATCTTTCGGAAGCATAATATACCCTATCGTATCGAGTTTTTTGGTAATGCTTTGGGCTTGGCGCAGATTTGAATATTTCATACTATCGGTAAGCTCTTCAAACCTAGGATATTCCAGTACCTTATTCGGATGTCGCTCGAGCTGTCTTTGATTATATAATCCATGAATAGCAATAGCTAGCCTTTCAAGATTATCTAATAACGGTCGCGTAGTAATTCTATCTTTTATTCTCACTTTTTCTGCTATTGGCGCAAGAATTTCTAATGCTTCACATCCGACAGAAAAACCTGAATCAAATACAGAATTCATGTCTAACAGTTTTGAGAAAAGTGCTTCCTTCTCGGCAGAAAATCGCTCAGGCAATATTCCCTTTTTTGCTATATAAGTAATATCTAAACGATGATTTGAAATAAAAATTGAGACTTCATTGGCATGCGCCCGCTTTTTATCTAGAATACCATAGGCTTCTCTGTTCCATTCCTGTAATTCATCGCAAAGTATGAGCAGATATGCAATCGGATGGCTGAAAGGCGACAAAGTTCCTTTCGAAAAAGGCGGCTTCATAATTACATTTTTATAGTAGTTATGCAGTAATATCGCACTTGCACTATCTAAAACAGGATAGAAAAAATAATCGGAATTATAGTTGCATTTTTGTATCAGCAATCCATACCATTTTAACACGATAATTGCACTATAGAAGCCGTGATCGATAAAGCCGGCATCTGCCATTATGAAAACAAATTGATCAAGAGCTTCTTTTATTTGTTTTAAATCAACATTAAAACACTGATGTAGTTTATGTGCCAATAAATCAATCGGCTTTAACAAATCAATATAAATACAACTATCATATTTCTCAAAATATGTTTTTGTGAATTGTCGTTTAGGCAATACTTCAGGTATAGAATTTATTCGCTCGAAATTTTCAAATGCAAGATGAGCTTTCACTTTAATCTTATCATCATCCACATTTGTTGCAAAATCTATAAATTTTTCTACTTGCCGTCCTATTATTTCAACCGGATAGCCGACATCGTGAAAAAGCGATGCAAGTCCCCAACGATAAAAAAATTCTTCATTTTTTGTATCATATGAATTTGGATAGATTTTTTTATCCATATTTACTTTATTGAAAGCCGCCCGATAATTTTTATTTTGAGAAAAGATGCAGAGCCCTAGAATAAAAACATTGACAGAATGGATAAAATGATCTCTTTGCTTATCGATAAGCGTAGCGGCATTTTCTTCATAGCTTTTAAGAACATCAAGAAGATCGACAAAAGGATTGCTCTCTCCTTCAAGAGTTATACGGTAGCTATCAAAAAAAGCCTGATAAACTAAAAATGCATTTTCTTTTGTTTCATTATCCAAAAAATCAAGTATTGATTGTTTCATAAAAATCTTATAATGATGGCCTCTATTGACATCCTCAAATACTTCTAAGTTATCAAAGAAATCCCAAAGATACTTTTGAAGATTATTCATATCTGTTATCCCCTTGTTACATGTATTATTAAATTTTAAATATTTAAGCCGGATTTTGGCCTTAATAAATACTTTTTTTGATTGTTTTCTGTGATTAATTGTATCATATATCATTTAAATTATTAATAGATTTTGCTAATTAATGTAATAATATCTCTCTTATATAATTGAAGCCACTTCATTCAGTTCATTAAAAAAAGAGAACTGTCTTTTCACCGTTCTCTTTACATTTTATATTTTTTGTATTCTATCTAATTTTTTGCGGCTTTTCTTTTTTCATAATCTTCCAAAGCAGCCTTAACGGCTTCTTCCACCATAACGGAACAATGGATTTTTTCTCCGGGGAGCCCTCCGAGCTCTTCTACAACTCTTCTGTTGGAAAGCTGTTTGGCTTCTTCAATTGTCATACCTTTTAAAAGCTCCGTTGCAACACTACTTGACGAAATCGCAGCAGCACAGCCAAAGGTCATAAATTTTGCGTCTTTAATAATTCCATCTTCAATTAATAAGTACATCTCCATCTTATCACCACACGATGCACTGCCTACACGCCCAACAGCATTAGCCCCCTCTAGCTCTCCTACATTTTTTGGATTTTTGAAATGTTCAATTACTTTGTTTGTATAATCCATTTTATTTATTCCTTTCTCTGTATGTTGGGGACATCGCCCTGAGCCTGGTTACAATTTCTTTTAATTTGTCTACTGTATAATCGATATCTTCAAGTGAGGTAAATCTTCCAACGGTAAATCTTGTTGTCCCATGAATGAAATCATCTCCTATATTCAATGCCGTAGCTACATGAGATGGTTTGAGAGATCCGGAAGAACAAGCCGACCCCGTGGATACACAAATTCCTTCCATATCAAGACTTAATAAAAGCGCTTCGCCTTCAACGTAGCCGATGCTGATATTCAAATTATTAGGGAGCCTTCTTTCATGATGACCATTTAACTGAACATGCTCAATTTCTTGAAGAATACGCTCACGCAAATAATCTCTTATTTTTTTATAATGTATAACATAAGCCTTGTCATTTTCTTTTAGCATCTGCACCGCTTGTCCGAAACCGACAATATCTACAACATTATGCGTGCCCGCGCGTTTTTTAAATTCTTGTGCTCCTCCATGCATAAACGGGTCTATCCTAACGCCTTTTTTGATATACATGGCTCCAACACCTTTAGGCCCATATATTTTATGTGCGCTGAGCGACATCATATCCAAATTCATTTCGTGCACATTGATCGGTACACTTCCAAGCGCTTGTACCGCATCGCTGTGAAAAAGAATTCCCTTCTTTTTTGCAATTTCGCCTATTTCTTTAATAGGCTGTAGCGTTCCCATTTCGTTGTTGGCCATCATGATACTGATTAAAATCGTATCTTCCCTAATGGCTTTTTTAAGTTCTGCAATCTCTATTGAGCCATATTCATCCACCGGTAAATAAGTAATTTCAAAGCCTTGTTTTTCCAAATATTCACAGGAATGCAAAATCGCATGATGTTCTATACACGAGGTAATGATGTGCTTTCCTTTTTTTTGTTTTGCATAAGCTGTGCCTTTAATCGCCCAGTTATCACATTCCGTGCCTCCGGATGTAAAATAAATCTCTTTTGGGTCAGCACCGACATAATTTGCTATGATTTCTCTTGCTTCCTCAACATATCCCTTAGCTCTTCTGCCTATAAGATGAATGCTGGAAGGATTACCGTAAGCCTTTTTGTAGGCCTCATACATTTTATTAATTACTTGTTCTTCGGTTGGTGTTGTAGCGGCATAATCTAAGTAGACTTCTTTCATTGTATTATTTTTCCTGCTCCTTGTCCTTATATTTATCTATAAAGTATTGCAACGTAATTGAAGTAAGAACTTTATCTATATTATATTTAAGTTGCTGCACGACATCATTCGCCACGCATTTATCTGCTCTTTTGCACGCACTCTCTCCAATGCAATGTCCTAGATCAATAGGTCCTTCAACTGCTTCAATAATCTCATTTGCATTGATAGTATCTGCACTCCTGGATAAAATATATCCACCTTTGGCCCCCCTCATACTTCGAACCAATCCTGCTTTTTTTAAGTGGACTATTAATTGTTCCAGATATGCTTTGGGTATATTTTGCAATTCGGCGATTTCACTTGCATTGATATAAATATTCTTTTGTGTATGCCTTGCAATTTCATACATTGCCTTCAGAGCATATTCTGCCTTAGCCGAGATCTTCAATACGCGTCATCCTTTTTTAATTCTTACTATTCTTATCAGAATATAATAGATTATAGTAAGCAAATATGCACTTGTCAATATAGTTTTTTTAACACTTTATTCTTATTGCTCAAAAGTAAATTTATATTTTAATTGTTTTTCATCCCTCATCTGAATCATTTGTTTTTTTAATGCTTCATTAACCGGGACCCCCTTATGTCTTCTCTCCAAATAAGTAATATATTCTTTTTCTCCGGCAGTATAAATTCTGCTTTCTGACGGCATTTTTTTTGATGCCCGCAGTTCCCTTAATATATTACCGGCTATGTTTCTGAATATTTGCTCTCCCATAAAGAAATGCGTGTTAATCGCGAGGAAAAAATGCCCTAATCTATAGGGAATTTTTTGTCCGTTTTCATCGAAACCGTTCAACATTTTCATATAAGGTCCATTTTGCAGTGCGGCAGATAAAATTTCAACAAAAACAGAATAGCCGTATCCTTTATACCCCGCAGTTACTTCTCCGATGCCTCCAAGAGGTGTTAGGGCTGCTGTTCCCTTTACGAGATCTTCTAATATTTTAGGGGTATCCGTTCTTGTCTTTCCGTTCACGTCTATGACCATTCCGGGCGGGGTGTTTTTACCTTCTCGCTCATATTTTTCAATTTTGCCTCTTTGACTGATGCTTGTCGCACAATCCAAAATAAAATCAAACTCTTCATCTGTAGGCACTCCCAGTGTCAGAGGATTGGTACCGAGCATATTTTCAACCCCGAAAGTGGGGGCAACACTCGGTCTTGCATTTGTACCGACAATGCCAATCATACCATTCATTGTTGCCATTTTGGCATAATACCCTGCAATACCAAAATGAGATGAATTTGTTACGACACACATGCCCATTCCAAATTCTTTTGCCTTTTCAATCGCCATATTCATCGCCCTGTAAGATACCACGTGCCCCATACCGTTATTTGCATCAAGCACTGCCGTTGTTTGCGTTTCTTTTAATATATCAATTTTTGTTACAGGATTTACGACTCCGTCTTTGATTCTATCATAATAAATACTTTTTAATCTTCCTATGCCATGAGAATCAATGCCCTGCTTATCTGCCTCAATTAAAACATCGGAAATGATTTTTGCATCTTCGCAATTAATATTTGATGCAACCAATACATCGGTCATAAAGTTTTCCATTGTTTCAAAAGGAATATATATAATATCTTCTTGCGTCTGCATATAGCCCTCCAAATTATGATTTTTAAAAAATTATATCTAATATATCACATATGTCGACATTATTAAACATATAATTACATTTATCGATGAACGTTATCAATTCACATACTTGACAAGTCGAAATTATCATGTAAAATGATGATATGTATGATCACGATGCTTTTTAGTGGTCATTACATATTTAGGAGGAACTAGAAATGAAAAGAGAAAAACCATCTCTCGCGGGGCTAGCACATGTTGAAACAATTATAAGTGAAGATGTTGTCATTGTTGGTGAAATTACAGAAGGTGGCTCTATCCGTTTAGAAGGCACAGTAAAAGGTAATATTAATATACTTGGAAATTTAATTGTTGGAAAAAACGCCTTTGTACAAGGCGATATTATATGTGATAATATAAATATTATCGGCAAAGTAGAAGGTAATGTGAGATGTAAAAACCTTAAAGTCTTTACAGGAGCATCTCTCATAGGTTCAGCCGATGTTGTAACCATTGTCATTGAAGAAAACTCCATATTCGTAGGCAATTGCACAAGACGAGAAGAGGCTCCTACTGAGACAAAAAAGATTGATGATATTTTAAATATATCCGATAAATAAACATCCATAATAAAATCGGCCGCATTTAATGAAGCCGATTTTTTTGCGCCTACTATATTATGAGAATCCAAAATTAAACTTGCATTTTAATCGCAATAAACATACAATAAATGTGCTTATTATGTTTCTTTATTGAACATAATAGTATTATTGTTTATTAACTGGATAAACCTATGAAGCTGGATAAACTATTAAAAGATATTCGTACCGTTAGTACAAAAAATTATAAAAATATTGATGTGAAAGATATATCGTATTCATCTTTGGCTTGTACACGCGACAGCCTTTTTGTCGCAATTGAAGGTTACAGTAAAGATGGACACGCCTATATAGATGATGCTATCTCGAAAGGCGCAAGCGTTATTGTGCACACAAAAGAGATCGCCTACCTAGATGATATCGTATATATAAAAGTTACTGATATACGAAATGTTCTCGCAAGATTAAGCAGCAGATTTTATAATTTTCCGTCAGAAAAATTACACGTTATTGCCATTACAGGAACAAACGGAAAAACCACTTTTTGTTCTATGGCCAATTGTATTTTTGCTTCTGCGAATAAAAAAACAGCTATGTCGACAACTGTAGGCTCATACATCAATGATATTTTTATTCCTGCCAAAACGACAACGCCAGAATCAACAGATTTACAGTTTTTAATGCAAACAACCTTGAAAAAAGGATACGACTACTTTTTTATGGAAGCAAGTTCACAAGGTCTAATCCAGCAGAGAATGCGATATACCAAACTGGATTGTGCCGTGTTTTCCAATTTGACACATGATCACTTGGATTTTCATGGTAATATGGAAAATTATTATCAAGCTAAAAAATTATTGTTTTTAAGCAATCCCACATATTCCGTCATTAATATTGATGATCCTTATGGCAAGCGTCTTGCAAACGAATTAAAAGAAAATGGTCAAACTGAAGTTATTACTTTTTCGTTTCACCAAAATAGCGATTATAAGATTACAGATTTTAAGCAGAATAATTGGCAGCAGACATTTTGTTTGCAATCTGACACCTTTAGACAATCTTTTACAATCAATGTCGCCGGAAAACACAACGCTTATAATGCTGTTCCCGCTATTATATATGCATTAAAAAAAGTACTGCCTTTAAAAACTATAAGAACTGCATTAAAAAAATATGAACCTATTGACGGCAGACTTACTACTATGAAACATAATGATTTTAATATTATCATCGATTTCGCACATACCCCCGACGGATTGCAGAATCTTTTAGATGCTGTACGTGCAAATACCAAAAATAAAGTCATCACCGTATTTAGCTGTAACGGCAACAGGGATAAGGAAAAACGGCCAATCATGGGTAGAATCGCTTATGAAAACAGCGATTATGTTATTATGACACAAGGCAGCCCGCGATGTGAAAAAGATGCAGATATCTTTAATGATATTAAAAAAGGGTTCCCCCCCGATGCCGATGTACTCACGATTCTGCCGAGAAGCCAGGCTGTTACTCATGCTTTATCACTTGCAAAAAAAGGTGATAGCGTTGTTATATCGGGCATGGGACATTATAAATATATGGAGATTGATAAAAAACGCATACCTTATAATGATGAACAGACCGTAAGAAAGTATTTATCGATGACCGAGAAAGAAGATAAATACTAAAAAGATGAGGAGCTGTTTGGCACAGCTCCTCATTAATTTTTAAAACTATGCACAGGTGCAGGTATTCGTCCGCCCCGCTGTATAAACTCTTCAGATGAATATTCGGAAATGGCCATGATGGGTGCCGAACCTAAAAGGCCGCCAAAATTGACAACATCACCTACATTTTTACCATATGACGGAATAATCCTAACCGCAGTTGTTTTGTTATTGATTACCCCGATAGCCGCTTCATCTGCAATAATGGCCGCTATTGTACTGTCCGGAACATCCCCCGCAATTGCAACCATATCTATTCCGACGGAACACACACTGGTCATTGCTTCCAGCTTATCGAAAGTGAGCGCCCCATTGATTACAGCATCAATCATGCCGGCATCTTCACTTACCGGAATAAAAGCGCCGCTAAGCCCACCGACGTGGGAAGAAGCCATGATACCGCCTTTTTTAACCGCATCGTTGAGTAGCGCCAAAGCAGCTGTTGTTCCATGTGTTCCACATTTCTCCAAACCGATTATCTCAAGTATCTCTGCCACACTGTCTCCGACTTTTGGAGTCGGTGCCAAAGAGAGATCCATGATTCCAAACGGCACATTGACTCTTTTGCTCATTTCGCTTCCGACTAACATTCCCGCTCGTGTAATTTTGAAGGCGGTTCTTTTTATAGTCTCCGAGACCACATCAATGGGGCAGCCTTTTACCTTCTCTAAAGCTGATTTTACAACACCGGGTCCAGAGACCCCTACATTAATGACAGCTTCCGGCTCGCCGACCCCATGAAAAGCTCCCGCCATAAACGGATTATCTTCAACGGCATTTGCAAATACCACAAATTTCGCGCAACCGATGGAATCCATTTCCTTTGTCAAAAAAGCTATCTCTTTTATAATCGTCCCCAGCATCCCTACCGCATCCATATTGATGCCGGATTTTGTACTACCCACATTTACACTTGAGCATACTTTTTTTGTCTCTGCCAATGCTTGAGGAATAGAATTCATAAATGCAATATCGTTATTTGTAAATCCTTTATGCACCAAAGCAGAGTACCCGCCGATAAAATCGACCCCCATCTCTTCGGCAGCTCTGTCAAGCGCAACAGCTAATTCAATAAAATCATCTTTATCTGCACCACTTCCTATTAATGCAATCGGCGTTACGGAAATGCGTTTATTGATGATTGGAATTCCAAATTCTTTACCGATATCATCTGCTACTTTCACCAAATGACATGCTTTTTTAGTTATCTTGTCATAGACACGCTCTGCAGTAATAACAGGATTATGAGATATACAGTCTAAAAGTGATATCCCCATTGTGGTGGTTCTTATATCCAGATTGTCTTTCTCTATCATTGCAATTGTTTCTAAAATATCTTTTTTTACTAACGACATACTATCACCTATACTTTATGCATTGCATCAAATATATCTTCTCTTTGCAATCTCACGGAAAGCCCCATGTTTTCACCTGCAGTACTTAACGCTGCTTTTAATTCTTCAAATGAACACTCCATCATCGCACAATTTACCAGCATAAGCATCGTGAAATTTTCCTGCATGATGGTTTGATTTAAATCTTCAATATTGACATTATGCTCATAGAGCACTTTACTGATATTATAAATAATACCTGTTCTGTCTTTTCCTATGACAGTAATGACTGCTTTCATTTACTACTACTCCTATATAAATAATTGTTTGCTGCAGACAGCTTTATTTTTATTTGCTTATTTTTTGTTCTATAAATTCCCAGATCTTTTTTGCTGAATTATTTTCAATATCAAAATTTATTTCATCTAATGGCGGCTCCATATCTTTATTTTTTAAAGCCTGCTTAATAATTGCAACAGTCATTTCGGGATTTTTAATTAAAAGTGGTCCTAATGTATTTGTTAGAATACAGTTTTCTATAAGGATGCCTTCGTCACTGCCTTTATTATTTCCATATCCATAAATAATTTTACCAAAAGCTTTTGTTCCTTTTGCTAGTAGGGTATCCATCATACTAATCTGGCATCCCGTAATAGGCAGATATTGCCCAAATACATTTGCCGAAAAAACCAAATCATCCCCAAAGACATTTTCCCGCTCTATGCAGTCAAAGGCCCCTATATCAAGCCCTTTATATTTACTTTTATCGACTCTAATGATATCATTTGCAAACAGTGCTATACTCGTCCCCGTTATTACGAAAATTTTTCCCGCTTCTACTGCCTTTTTTATGGCATAACTCTGCCGCATCAATGCTTCTGCTGTCATGATTACATATTTTAATTCACCGGACGGAATATAGAATATATCGTATGCATCGAAATTAATCGGTATATCAGGCGAATTGATTCTATCCACTTCCATTGACACACCGAGTCTATTGGCTATTTGCACAAGCGCAATTATATTGCCACGGTCACCATTCAGGCAAAAAATATCGGGATACAAAAATGCTGTTTTGATTACTGTTTTATCCATTCTACTCCTATTTCTCCAATAGTTGTTTACTCTCTTCTTTTATATACTCTTTTATTTGATTAAAAGTCTTCAGCCATGTAATTAAATAAATATTATCACAATCTATTTGATCAATCTCATCAAGCAAAGTTTTTACATCCTTCGTAGGCAATATGATGATATCATCTCTGTTTATGCCTTCGTAAATAAATCTTAATGCCGTATCATAACAAACATATTGTGAAAAACAAACATATTTCTTTACATTTGAATGAACAAGTTTGGTCAAATCACAATCATATGCATAAAAAGTATTTGTATAATGAGGATCAAAGTCGATGATTTCATTCAATCCGAGTACAAAGATTTTTTCGCTTGTATCGTTTGCTACATTATCCAATGCGGACTGAAATGTTTCCGGATTTTCTTGCTTTATCCTTATATATTTTATATCTTTTTTATGATATCTTATACTTTCTATTCTGCCTCCGACATTAATAAAACTCGCAAATGCCGAAGCAATATTTTCTATTTTAAATCCTAAATTTAAAGCTGCAGCTACCGCCCCGGCGTAATTATAAAGCATAAAAGGAACAGTATAAGGCATCTCAAAACTCTGGTTGTTAATATAAAACCTTCCGATTTCAAAATCTATGTCAGAAATTAAAACATCCGGCGTTTTTTCGGACGCAAAGTTACACGTAGGACAATAAAAATTCCCTATATTATCAATATTTAAATAATTAAACTCTATCTTTCGCCCGCACACCGGACATGGCATAGTAATATCGAATATACCTGTCTTTTGATAAGACAGACTATTTTTATCCACACCAAAATAGATGATATCCTCACTTTTACTTTCAAAAAACTTACTTCTCGGCTCTTCATTATTTAAATAAAGAGTCATATCGGCGTTTATGATTTGACTTAATTTTCTTACAATATAATCCGGGTCACCATTTCTTTGCACTTGATCTTTTTGAATATTTGTAATGACAATATGTTTTGCTTTTATATATGGATATATTTGATATAGGCTTCGTTCGTCTATCTCAAAAATAAAGTATTCATGTTTTACTCTGCCGTTTAAAGTTGAATTCTTGATAAGCGTTGTAGCGATGCCGCATTTTTGATTTGCACCTTCTAGGTTTGCTACTACATTTACCCCATTCTTTTTTAATATATGATACAACAGATTCGTAAGCGTGCTCTTGCCGTTTGTACCGGTTACAAAAATAACTTTACTAAAATCAATGCCTTCAAATTTCCCGATAAAAGCATTGTCAATTTTATTTATGATTCTGCCCGGAAAGGATGTGCCTTTTTTGGGATTGATAATATTTATTAAAAAAACTATCACCTTTGCAAAGAAAAGTTCAATCTTAAATCTCATCATTTTTGCTCCTAAAAGTTTTGCGTCTATTTATTATAGCAGAAAATTTTTATATATAAATGCCTATTTCATAAATATATTTAATTTATAAAACAATATTAAATGAATTGAGCATCAATAAAAAATCGAGATAGGAAGACCTGTCTCGATTCTGTTTTTTATATCATAAAAATTATAATATACTTTTAAAGAAATCTTTTGTACGCTCATTTTGCGGATTTTCAAACACTTCTTTTGGAGTTCCCTGTTCGACTATTTTCCCTTGATCCATAAAGATTAATCGTGTGCCAACTTCTCTTGCGAACCCCATTTCATGTGTCACAACCATCATCGTCATACCGTCTCTTGCAAGCTGTTTCATAACTTCAAGCACTTCACCAACCAATTCCGGATCAAGCGCACTTGTAGGTTCGTCAAATAGCATAATTTTAGGTTCCATTGCCAAAGCTCGCGCAATCGCCACTCTTTGCTGCTGTCCGCCGGATAATCTTGATGGATATTCATTTATTTTATCAATCAAGCCTACTTTTTTGAGCAGCTCTTTGGCTTTGCTTTCCGCTTTCGTTTTATTAATCTTCCGCACTGTAATCGGTGCGATCGTTACATTTTGCAGTACTGTTTTATGTGGAAATAAATTAAATCTTTGAAACACCATGCCGAGTTCCGCGCATAGAGCGGAAACCTTTTTGGGATCTGTTTTTAAGATATCTTTATCATTTTCTCTGTGATCCATTAATATATTATCAATATAAATTTTACCGGACGTAATTCGTTCAAGATGATTAAGACTTCTAAGCAGCGTACTCTTTCCACTACCCGATGGCCCAACTACACACATCACTTCCCCCTGCTCAATTTCTAAATCAATATCATTAAGCACATGGTTCTCGCCAAAATACTTGTGCACACCTTCAATTTTTATCATACTCATAATTACTTACCTCTTTTGCTACTCGTATTTGGCAGCCGCTTTTTCCATTTTATCAAATATTAGTGTCGATATGGTTGTTAAGAATAAATAAACGCCACCAGCTATAAAGTAAAATTTGGCTTCTCCTCCAGCGGCAAAAATTTTGCTTACCCTTGTGAGTTCCGAAAGCCCGATAACCATAACAAGTGACGTATCTTTCAAAATCATAATAAATTCATTTGCAAACGGAGGGATGACTCTTCTGTAAGTCTGTGGAATGATAATTTTTAACATAGCTTGCCTATATGTCATACCCAGCGCTTTTGCCGCTTCCATTTGACCTTTATCGATCGATAATATTCCTGCTCTGAAAATTTCCGCTAAATATGCAGCCGTATTTAATGTCAATCCTAATATCGCAGCGTTAAACATACTGATATTCACATAATGGCCAAGTAGTGACTTTGCCACCATGGGGACGCCGAAATATGCAATAATTAACTGCAGCATAAGGGGGGTGCCTCTAAATACCCATATGTAAACCCATGTAATTCCATTTAAAATTTTATTTTTTGAAATTCTTCCAAGTGCCAGTATCATTGCAAATACCAGCCCTATCGCTATGCTTATCAGCGTTAACTCAATCGTCACACCCGCTCCCGCTAATAAAGCTTTTGCTTGTACCGCAGTCATGTCTTCACCTCTTTAAAATAATAAGCCGACAACCGCTCGGAGCAATTGTCAGCTTATTATAACATAGTTTTACAAGAAATTTAAACCGTATGTTTAAAAAAACCTGATTTTAGTTATTCTCTTAATTCTGTATCAATATTTGCA
>CAZOOZ010000013.1:0-54636 GCA_964581565.1 uncultured Eubacteriaceae bacterium | reverse complement strand
GCAAGTAGTTAAGTGCATTTAAAAAGGCGGAGATTTTCCGCCTTTTTTTATTGAATGCAAACTGTATTTTTCATATATTTTCACTGTAATTTAAATAATTTTTTATTATAATAGAATAAATTTGTAAAATGTTAAATTTTGATGTATTATTATAATGCTAATTTATATTAGTATGTGCAGTGACTCTGTAGCTCAGCTGGGAGAGTGCCACCTTGACACGGTGGAGGTCATCGGTTCGAGACCGGTCAGAGTCACCATTTTATTTAACCTTATACATCTGTTACGGGATTATTTAACGGGGGAATAGAATATGAAAAAAAGAATGCTTCATCTTGCAACTGATTTTTATCAAATGAGCATGTCGAATGTGTATATTTGTGAAGGGATGCAAGACAGTGAAGCTGTTTTTGATGTCTTTATCAGGAAAAATCCTTTTAAAGGCGGATATACGGTTTTTGCGGGATTAGAGCAGGTGATCGAGTATTTGTCGAATATTCATTTTGAAGAAGATGAAATTCAAATGCTTAAAAGAAATCATCCGGAACTGAGCGATCAATATTTGGATTATCTGAGACATTTTAAGTTTACGGGGAGCCTAAGCTCTGTGGAAGAAGGAAGTATCGTCTTTCCTCAGGAACCGCTCATTCGAATCACCGCACCGTTAATTGAGGCACAGTTTATAGAAACGACAATACTTAGTATTATTAATCATCAGACATTAATAGCAACAAAAGCATCCCGCGTTGTGGATGCGGCGGCGGGGGATGGCGTTATGGAGTTCGGGCTGCGGAGAGCACACGGCACGGAGGCAGGGCTATATGGAGCAAGAGCAACGATTATAGGCGGATGTGTTGGAACCAGCAATGTGGAAGCTGAATATTTCTGGGATTTGCCTGCCAAAGGCACGATGTCGCACAGCTTTGTCATGAGTTTCGACAGCGAGATAGAAGCTTTCAGGATCTTTGCGCAATATAACCCCAATAATTTGATTTTGCTTGTAGATACATATGATACATTAGGCAGTGGAGTAAAAAATGCAATTAAAGTATTTCAGGAATTGCGCGATGAGGGCAGCCTCGGCAAAGAAGGCATATACGGAATCAGGCTGGATTCGGGAGATTTGGCGTATTTAAGTAAGGAAGCACGTATCATGCTCGATGAAGCCGGGTTCCATGATGCAACCATTACGGCGTCAAGTGATTTGGACGAATATTTAATTCAGGATTTAAAGCTGCAGGGAGCAAAAATCGATATGTGGGGAGTGGGGACAAAACTTATTACCGCATATGATAATGCTGCGCTCGGCGGGGTTTATAAGCTTGCGCAGATCACCAAAAACAACATCAAAAAAGATACGATAAAAATAAGCGATGCACCGGAAAAAGTAACCAATCCGGGCAAGAAGAGCATTGTGAGAATTTATGATAATAGTACGCATAAAGCGCTTGCCGACATAATAATGTTAGAAGGAGAAAGCATCGACGAAGAGAAACCTCTTATAATCTTTCACCCTATTTATACATGGAAAAAGAGAACGCTGGAAAACTTTTATGTCAAGCAGATGCATAAAGAAATCTTCAGAGACGGCAAACTCATCTATGATGTACCCGATCTTTTAGCATCCAAACAGAGATTAAAAGATGAGAAAGAAACATTTTGGCCGGCGGTGCTGCGATTGAAAAATCCTTATGAGTATCATGTGGATCTGTCGGATGAATTGTGGGGATTAAAAAAAGGACTTCTTGATAAATAAAAAAGAAAGGAAGGCGATTATGAATAAAATAAATGTAGGTGTATTGTTTGGTGGAAAAAGCGGCGAACACGAAGTGTCTTTGGTATCCGCTTATAATGTTATGAATGCAATAGACCGCCAGAAATATGAAATTACTAAAATCGGCATCACAAAAACAGGCCGTTGGATGATCTATCAAGGTGCTGATGAAAATATAAAAAATAATACTTGGCAAAGTGATACAAAAAACGTAATAATGAATAAGGCAGATGTCAATGTAGCACTTGACAATATAGATATTTTCTTTCCCGTGCTGCATGGACCCAATGGGGAAGACGGTACGGTTCAGGGATATTTTGAAGTTATGGCAAAGCCATATGTAGGCTGCGGCGTTTTTGCGTCTTCGGCGGGAATGGATAAAGTTGCGGCAAAAGTATTGTTTGAAAATGCAGGTATTCCGATTGTGCCATATATTTCTTTTTTCAGTGAGGATTGGCAGTCGAACAAAGATGAGCTGATAGAAAAAATACAGGGGCATCTCGGATACCCCATGTTTATAAAACCTGTTAATATGGGTTCCAGCGTGGGGATCAATAAAGTAAAAAATAAGGAAAATTTAATAAATGCTGTTGACAATGCATTAAAATATGATAATAAAGTATTAGCAGAAAAATTTATAAATGCCAGAGAGATAGAATGCGCGGTGCTCGGCAACTATCATGCCAAGGCAAGTACGGCAGGAGAAATCATACCGTCGCGAGAATTTTATGATTATGCTTCAAAATACTTGGACGGTGATGAAAGCAAAATAGAAATACCCGCAGATATTTCAGAAGAGCAAATGAATTTAATAAAAGCATATGCGCTCAAAGCCTTTAAAGCCATCGACGGAAGCGGACTCAGCAGAGTTGATTTTTTCATAGAGAAAGAAAACGGTGATATCTATATTAATGAAATCAATACAATGCCCGGGTTTACGCAGATAAGTATGTATCCCAAAATGGTATTATATGACGGCATGAGCTATAAAGAATTAATTGAAGACTTAATTAAACTGGGGTTTGAAAGGCATGAAAAACGTACAAACAGAAAAACAGAATTGTAATAAGGTATTTATCAGGATCAAAGGGAATATGTCCCAAGGCATAGGAGATACTGATATCATTGAGTTTTGCACGGAAGGTGTTATGGAAAGGCTGGGTGAAAGTATTTATCTCACGTATCAAGAATCCAAAATCTCCGGTCTCGAGGGGACGACTACGACGATTAAGCTGGACAAAGAAGCGATGTCTTTAATGAGAATAGGCGATGTAAATTATACAATGGATTTTTGCAAGGGATCAAAAAAATATAATAAATACGAAACAAATTACGGACAGCTCAACATGGGAATTGTAACAAATGATCTTAAGATCGTTTATGACGGAAATAAATTGAAAGATATCGTTGTGGATTTTGATTTGGATATCAACGGGTCAAGCATCGGCAATAATATTGTAAATATAAATGTAAATTAAAAGTATTGAGGAGAATATGAACATCTTAGATATTTCGCAAAAACAAATTACTGATTTAACCGCCTGTGCGGTTGCGCGCCTCGGCGTTCAACTTGCAGAAGAAGAAGTGTGTCTGGAAGTGCCTAAAGATAAATCTTTCGGAGACTTTTCTGTCAACACGGCCATGAGACTTGCATCAAAATTAAAGAAGAATCCCAGATTGATAGCGCAAGATATTATTAATAATATGGATTTTACCGGCACATATATCAAAGAAGTTGAAATCGCAGGTGCAGGATTTATTAATTTTCGATTGAATAATCTTTATTATTGCGATGTCATTAAGGAAATCTTTGAAAAAGGAAGCAATTACGGTAAATGTAACATTGGCCACGGAAAAACAGTCAACGTGGAATTTGTCAGCGCTAATCCTACCGGGCCGGTTCATATAGGCAATGCAAGAGGCGGAGCCGTAGGCGATGTGCTCGCCGAAATACTCTCATGGGCAGGGTATAGAGCATACAGAGAATTTTATGTCAATGACGCGGGAAACCAGGTGGAAAAATTTGGCGCATCCCTTGAAGCGAGATATCTTGAAATGTTTGGCAGAGAATATATTTTTCCAGAAGACGGCTATACCGGAGATTATATAAAAGAAATTGCACTTGAATATGCTAAAGAAAATCAGAAAAGCCTGCTTGATGTGAGCAGTGAAGAAAGAAAGAGCATACTGGCGCAATTTGGACTTAAGAGAAATATTGACGATATGAAGAGAGCTCTAAGCGAATATGGCATAAAATATGATAAATGGTTTCACGAATCAAGCTTGTACAAGCAAAATCTGGTTGAAGATGCGATTGAACGCATGAAACAAACAGGCTATACGTATGAGAAAGATGATGCACTTTGGTTTAAGGCAACAAGTTTTGGCGGTGAAAAAGATATTGTGCTGATCAGAAACAATAGCCTGCCGACCTATATCACTCCGGATATTGCTTATCATATCAATAAACTGGTTACAAGAAATTTTGATATGGCAATCGATGTTTGGGGGGCGGATCACCATGGCTATGTACCAAGATTAAAAAGTGCTATGACGGCTCTGGGCATTGATTCCGATAGGCTAAATATTATTTTGATGCAGTTTGTTCGGCTGATACGCAAAGAAGAAGTTGTCAGAATGTCTAAGCGGAAAGGTGAGATGATCACACTGTCTGATCTTGTGGGGGAAGTCGGAAAAGATGCGGCAAGATTTTTGTTCAATTACTATAATTATAATACGCATATGGATTTTGATTTGGATCTGGCCGTTGAAAAATCCAACGAAAACCCTGTTTTTTATGTTCAGTATGCGCATGCAAGGATTTGCAGTATTATCGAGCAATGCGAAATAAATAAAAATTTAATGCCCGATTATAAATTGCTGATACAAAAAGAAGAGATCGATTTAATAAAAGTGCTTGCGAGATTTTCTGAAGAAATAAAGATTGCGGCTCTAAATTTAGATACGAGCAGAATACCAAAATATGCGGTTGAGGTTGCTTCTGCATTCCATACTTTCTATAACACCTGCAGGGTGCGGTGTGAGGATATTGACCTAATGCAAGCAAGAGTATATTTAATTCAGGCGGTTAGAATTGTGCTCAAAAACATACTGGATATTTTGGGAGTACATGCTCCTGAGAAAATGTAAAATATGAGTAATTTTGATAGAGCGATATCGCTCATAGGAAAAGAAAAATTTGAATGTTTAAAAAAAAGCACGGCAGTCATCTTGGGACTGGGTGGAGTAGGCTCCTATGCGGCGGAAGCACTAGCTCGAAGTGGAATCGGCAAACTTATACTTGCCGATTTTGACGTTATTGAGCCAAGCAACATCAACAGGCAGCTTTATGCTCTGTCTTCTACAATCGGACAAAAAAAAATACAAGTTGCTAAAGAACGTATTCACGACATCAACAGTGCGTGCGATGTACAAATGATCACAAAAAAAATAACAAAAGAAAATATTGCCGCCCTACTCGCAGATGCGAATGCCGATATCGTGCTGGATGCCATTGATGATATATATGCAAAAATTGCATGTGCGATTTACTGCGATCAAAATAATACAGAATTGATTAGCTGTATGGGGACTGGCAATAAATTGGATCCCCTTGCGTTGCGAGTAGCAGATATCAGTGATACAAGGATGTGCCCTTTGGCGAAAAAAGTGAGAAACGAATTAAGAAAGGCCGGTGTGAAAAAGTTAAAGGTAGTTTTCAGTATTGAAGAGCCGCTCGTAAAAACCTTTCCTCCGGCAAGTATGATGTTTGTCCCCGCAAGCGCAGGGATTTTAATGGCAAAGGAAGCTATGAGTATTTTGCTTGGCAAGCTAGATAGCCAATAATTGCATATGAAATAAAAATAAAAAGAGAGTATAATAATATTAAGTTAATAAAATAACGATATCAAATGAACGGCTATAATATACATAAAATATGTAAAATATTGACATAATATAAACTTTAAAATTATTTTAAAGTTTATATTGCATTATATTATTTGATGTTGTAGAATATAAACGTTCATGTGTTAAAATATTAACGTTTATAAGCCTTGATATTTTAGCAACCTTAAAAAATATTTACGGAGGTATATCAAATGGTTGATTTTGTAAGTATCGAAAACTTAGAACCATTAAAAGAAATCATTGCAAAGCACAAAGACGAACCCGGATGTGCTATGCCTATTCTTCAGGAAACACAAGGAGTTTATGGATATCTTCCAATAGAACTTCAAAATGTAATTGCTGAAGACCTACAAGTGCCGTTATCAGAAATTTATGGCATTGTGACATTCTATTCACAATTTACCATTGTACCAAAAGGAAAACACAGAATCGGTGTGTGTCTTGGAACAGCTTGCTATGTAAAAGGTTCACAAGGGATTCTTGATCGTGTTGCTCGTGAACTGAATGTTTCCGTTGGTGAAACAACGCCTGACGGTAAATTCACGGTAGATGCTACACGTTGTCTGGGTGCTTGCGGTCTTGCGCCTGTTATGATGATCGGCGATGACGTATACGGATCGTTGACACCGGATAAAATACCGGATATCCTTGCAAAATACTAAGAAAGCGGAGGTGCGATAGAGTGAAAAAATCATTAGAAGAATTAAAACAAATCGGACAAAAAACACTTGACAAAATCGGTCTTCGTGTAGGGCAAGAAGCGAAAACAGAATGTAAAAAGCAAATCATGGTTTGCGGCGGTACAGGCTGTCATTCTCAAAGCTCACACATACTGATAAATAAATTAAAAGAAGAGCTGAAAGCTCATGGTTTGGATAAGGAAGTTGAAGTTATTCAGACAGGTTGTTTCGGTCTTTGCCAAAAAGGGCCAATCGTGGTTATTTATCCGGAAGGAACATTCTATAGTCATGTTCAACCGGAAGATTTTAAAGATATCGTTGAAAAACACATTATTGCGGATGAAATCGTAGACAGATTGGTATTAGACGAAATAAAAGCAGATCCGAATGACGGATTAAAACATCTAACATTCTATAAAAAACAAAATCGTAATGCACTTGGACATTGCGGTTTGATAGATCCGGAAAATATTGATGAATACCTTGCTATGGAAGGGTATCAATCATTATATAAAGTTCTAACAACAATGTCTCAAGACGAAGTTATTCAAGAAATGCTTGATTCAGGACTTCGCGGCAGAGGCGGTGCAGGGTTCCCAACAGGCATGAAATGGAAATTCGCGAAAATGGCAAAAGGTGACAAAAAATTTGTTGTTTGTAATGCCGACGAAGGCGACCCGGGTGCATTCATGGACAGATCGGTTCTTGAAGGCGATCCACATGTAGTAATTGAAGCAATGGCAATTGCAGCTTATGCAATCGGTGCTGATGAAGGGTATGTATATGTTAGAGCAGAATACCCGATCGCAGTGAAACGTCTTATGATTGCTATAGATCAAGCAAGAGATTATGGCTTGCTCGGCGAAGACATTATGGGAACAGGATTCAGCTTTGATTTACATATCCGTCTTGGTGCCGGTGCATTTGTTTGCGGTGAAGAAACAGCACTTTTAAGTTCTGTTGAAGGAAAACGTGGAGAACCAAGACCGCGTCCGCCGTTCCCTGCTAACTCAGGTGCTTTTGGCAAACCAACTATTGTAAACAATGTTGAAACACTTGCTAATATTCCAAAGATTATCCGAAATGGTGCACAATGGTTTGCCAGCATGGGTACAGAAGATACAAAAGGAACAAAAGTTTTTGCGCTCGGCGGCAAAATCGCAAATACCGGTCTTGTTGAAGTACCAATGGGTACAACAATCAGAGAAATCGTATATGATATCGGCGGCGGTATTCCGAACAACAGAAAATTCAAAGCCGCTCAATCAGGCGGACCATCAGGCGGATGTATTCCGGAACAGCATCTTGATACACCAATCGACTTCAAGTCTCTTACACAAATCGGTTCTATGATGGGTTCCGGCGGACTTATCATTATGGATGAAGACAACTGTATGGTTGACGTTGCAAGATTCTTTATGGACTTCATCGTTGACGAATCTTGCGGTAAATGTTCTCCATGCCGTATCGGTACAAAGAGAATGCTGGAAATCCTTGAAAAGATTTGTGACGGCAGAGGCGAAGACGGAGATATTGAAAAACTGGAAGAATTAGCAAAATCTATTAAAGCAGGTTCATTGTGTGCGCTGGGTCAAACAGCTGCGAACCCGGTACTTTCAACACTCAGATATTTCAGAGACGAATATGAAGCGCATATTTATGACAAGAAATGTCCTGCAGGCGTATGTAAGAACCTTCTTTCATATGTAATTGACAAAGACAAATGCGTAGGATGCTCACTTTGCGCTAAGAAATGCCCTGTTGGAGCGATCTCCGGACAAGTGAAATCTCCATTTGAAATTGACCAATCTAAATGTATCAAATGCGGAGTATGCGAAGCTACATGTAAATTTGGCGCTATTTCGAAAAAGTAGTTAGTAAAATAAATTAAATAAAGAGGCGATTAAATTATGAGTATGATCAATTTGAAAATTAATGGCCAAGATGTTAGTGTTCCAGCTGGATCAACAATATTAGAGGCCGCAAGACTAAACAATTTTCACATTCCGACACTCTGCTATCTAAAAGGTATCAATGAAGTTGGTGCCTGCCGTATGTGTTTAGTAGAAATCAAAGGTGGCAGAGGCTTAGTAGCATCTTGTGTATATCCTTGTAACGAAGGGATGGAAGTATTTACAAACACGCCTGTTGTCAGAGAAACAAGGAAAGCGGTTTTGGAACTCATCCTTTCTAACCACAACAGAGAATGTACAACATGTGTTCGAAGCGGAAGCTGTGAATTACAAAAACTCTCCGAAGAACTCGGAGTAAAAGAAATAAGATTCCCGGCAATCAAAGAAGAAGAATATGAATTGGATGAACTCTCGCCATCAGTTGTAAGAGATCCAAGTAAATGTATTCTTTGCGGAAGATGCGTAGCTGTATGCAACAATGTTCAGGGACTCGGCGCTCTTGGAGCGACAAACAGAGGATTTAAAAAATCTGTTGCTCCTCCATTTGATATGGCACTTGCAGATGTTAACTGCATCAACTGCGGACAATGTATCATCAACTGTCCGGTTGGCGCATTAAAAGAAAAAGACGACACACAAAAAGTTTGGGACGCTATTGCAGATCCGACAAAACATGTCGTTGTGCATTCGGCGCCTTCAGTCAGAGCCGGACTCGGTGAAGCGTTCGGTCTTCCTGTTGGCACTCTTGTCAGCGGAAAACTTGCAGCAGCTCTCAGAAGATTAGGCTTTGATAAGGTATTCGATACAAACTTTGCAGCAGACCTTTGCATTATGGAAGAAGGTACAGAATTAATCGGCAGAGTAACAAAAGGCGGAGTTCTTCCGATGATCACAAGCTGTTCACCGGGTTGGATCAAATATGCTGAAATGTATTATCCTGATTTGTTACCGCATCTGTCAAGCTGCAAATCACCACAAGGCATGATGGGTTCTATTTTGAAATATCATTATGCTAAAGAAGCGGGTGTTGACATCAAAGATATCTTTGTAGTAAGCGTTATGCCATGTACGGCTAAAAAATATGAAGTAAAAAGACCCGAACTTGCAGTAGACGGCATTCCGGATAATGATGTGTCCATCACAGTAAGAGAACTTGCAAGAATGGTAAAAGAAGCAGGAATAGATTTTGATTCACTTCCTGATGAAGATTTTGATGATTACTATGGCGATTACACAGGCGCAGCAACAATATTTGGGGCTACCGGCGGTGTTATGGAAGCAGCGGCAAGAACTGCAGTGGAAGTGATTACAGGTCAGGAATGCGAAGATATTGATTATGAGTGCTTAAGAGGTATTGAAGGCGTTAAAACTGCAGAAGTAAAAGCAGGAGACCTTGCAATTAAAGTTATGGTTGCTCACGGCGGCGCAAATATCAGAACAGTTATGGACAAATTAAGAGCAGGCGAACTCAATGATGTTCATTTCATAGAGCTTATGGCTTGCCCGGGCGGATGTGTAAACGGCGGCGGACAACCGATCGTGAATGCACAAGATAAAATGTTTACAGATATTCGTGTTGAAAGAGCTAATGCACTCTATCATGAAGATAAAGATGTTCTCGAATACAGAAAATCTCATGAAAATCCGTCAATCCAAAGATTGTACAAAGAATTCTTGGGCGAACCAAACAGTCATACAGCTCATGAATTATTGCATACGAAATACGTTGCAAAACCAAAAATCAATCAAAAATAATCAGTAAAACCTGAAAAAGGAACTCTTTAAGAGTTCCTTTTTTTGTTAATTAATTAATTTGTCATGAATGAATTGACCTTTTTTAAAATAAGGTATAAAATTTTACTTTAAGAAGAAAACAAATAAATATTCTTTATTATTAATTAAGAGGTGTTTGCAACAAGATGAATATCAAAAAAGCAACATTTAAAGGCGGAACTCATTTATCTTACAATAAAGAATTGACTTCCAATTTAAATGTAGAAATATCAACGCCCCCCGAAGAAATCATATTGCCTATGTCGATGCATATCGGCGCGCCAAGCAAGCCGATTGTAGAAATTGGCGATAAAGTAAAAATGGGGCAGAAAGTAGCCGAAGCAACCGGTTTCGTGTCGGTGCCGATTCATTCTTCGGTATCGGGCGAAGTCATTAAAATAGAACCGCGGCTTCATCCAAACGGGCAAAAAGTGCTTAGCATTGTGATTAAGAACGATATGCTGGATACACTGGATGAGAGCATCAAACCACGTGCATCATACAAGGATTTAAGCGGAAAAGAAATCGTAAATATTATTAAAGAAGCCGGTATCGTAGGTATGGGCGGAGCAACTTTTCCCACCCATGTGAAGCTTTCTATTCCGGAAGGCAAAAAAGTAGAATATCTCATTTTGAATGCTGCCGAATGCGAAGCCTATCTCACAAATGATGATGCGCTGATGCAAACAAACAGTGAGGATATTTTAAAAGGATTTGAAATCGTAATGTATGCTTTAGGTGTAGAAAAGGCATATATCGGCATAGAAAACAATAAACCGGAAGCGATAGAAAAAATGGCACAGAGCGCTCAGGAGTTAAAGCTGGATGTGGATATTTTTTCACTGACGACAAAGTATCCGCAAGGCAGTGAAAAACATATCATCAAGGCGATTACGAAGCGGGAAGTGCCTTCCGGAAAGCTGCCGATTGATGTGGGATGTGTTGTCTTGAATGTTGCGACAGCGAAAGCAATCAAAGAAGCTGTTCTTGAAGGCATGCCGCTCATTGAAAGAGTTGCAACAATAACCGGGCTTGGTATTAAGTATCCGAAACGAATGGTTGTAAGAATAGGAACACCCATAGAGCATGTCTTAGAACAATGCGATGGGTTCACGGATGCGGTAAAATTCATTCTCGGTGGACCGATGATGGGGGCAGCTCATTTTTCAAGTGATACACCTATCTTAAAAGGCGGTTCCGGATTTTTACTACTTGCAGAAAAAGAAGTTGATTTAACCGAGCCGAAGGATTGTATTCGATGCGGCAAATGTGTTACAGCATGTCCGATGGGGCTCCTGCCCCTAATGATATCAAATAATTCCATTAAAGGTGATTTTGATAAAGCTGAGCAGTATAATGCGATGGACTGCATAGAATGCGGCGCATGCTCCTATGTATGCCCCACAAAGCGTATGCTTGTATCAAATATAAGAGTAGCCAAACGCGAAATCTTGGCAAAAAGAAAAGAACAGGCGGCGCTTGCTGAAGCAAAAAAGACAAAGGAGACTTCTAACTAATGGACAATAAATTATTTATAGTATCATCTTCTCCGCATATCCGCTCCTCTGTAAATACACAAACAATCATGAGAGACGTACTCATAGCTCTTGCGCCGGCTATGACCGCAGGAATTATCTTTTTTGGATTCAAAGCACTTTTGCTCACCATTATATGTGTAGCAACAAGCATGCTTACAGAGTGGGTGATTGAAAGATTGACACATCGCGAAAATACGATTCGCGATTTAAGTGCTGCCGTAACGGGTGTATTGATCGCATTCAATTTGCCTGCAAGCGCACCGTGGTGGATCGCGGTGTTAGGCAGTATTTTTGCGATTGCCATTGTGAAACAGGCTTTTGGAGGAATCGGACATAATGTCGTGAACCCTGCATTGGCAGCCAGAGCATTCTTAGTGGCCAGCTGGGGTGCAAGAATGACGGGAGCTGCTTTTATACCTTCTGTTGATACAATTACATCGGCAACGCCGCTCGGCATGCTTGCCGAAGGTATTACACAAAATATGCCCTCTAACTTGGATTTATTCATAGGTAATGTATATGGTTGTATAGGAGAAGTCAGTGCGCTCGCGCTTTTACTTGGTGGCGTATATCTCATATATCGCAAGGTCATCACATGGCGGATTCCCACCATCTACATAGGCACAGTATTTATTTTAATGTTTTTATTTAAACAAGATCCCGTATTTCATATTTTTGCGGGAGGCTTGATGCTCGGGGCAATTTTTATGGCGACCGATTACACAACTTCGCCGGTAACGCCGAAAGGGCAAATTGTCTTTGCGATCGGATGCGGCTTAATTACTGTTGTCATCAGATTATTTGGAAGCTATCCCGAGGGAGTATCGTATTCTATACTGCTAATGAATGTTGCAACGCCTTTAATAGAAAGATATACAAGACCTCGCGTCTACGGAACGGTTAAAAAAAGAAGATGGCCTAAAAAGAGCGGGGTGAATTGAAATGAAGGATATATTGAAATTAGGAATTGTTCTCGCTGTGATATGTATTGTGGCTGCAGGTCTGCTTGCAGTGACCAACGGAGTCACAGCACCCATTATTACACAGCAGGCGCTCGAGACGGAAACAGCAGCCAAACAGGCAGTGTTGCCGCAGGGCAAAGAGTTTGTTGATATAGACGAGAACACATTAAGTGAGTTATTAAATACTTCGGATAATGAAAATTTAAATAATGTTATACAAGTAAGCACGGCTTATGACGAAGATAATCAATTTGTAGGCATGGCAGTCAAAACAACAGTATCGGGATTTGGCGGAGATATTATCATACTTATCGGAATTGATGCACAAGGTACTGTTACAACTTATCAGGTGCTTTCTCATTCAGAAACTGCAGGGCTCGGGGATAATATGAATAAAGACTTTTTCAAAGACCAGTTTTCAGGTAAAAGCACACAAGAAACTCTTACGGTTGTGAAAAGAAATCCTGCCAGTGATACGGAAGTGCAGGCAATCACTGGTGCGACAATATCATCGAAAGCGGTCACACTGGCCGTCAGCAGTGCCATGGACGCTTATAATGTTATTATAGCGCAGCAAGAAGGGGGAGAAAAATAATGAGTTTTTTAAAACAAATTAAAAATGGGATCGTTACTGAAAATCCCACATTCAGGTTGGTTATCGGTATGTGTCCTACTCTTGCTGTAACAACATCGGCTGTGAACGGACTTGGGATGGGGCTGTCAACAGCAGTTGTTTTGATTGGATCCAATATGGTTATTTCAGCGATAAGAAAAGTAGTACCCAATAAAATAAGGATTCCGATTTTTATCGTTGTAATCGCATCGTTTGTAACAATTGTCTCTATGTTGCTACAAGCCTACCTTCCCTCGCTCAATAAATCATTGGGTATATTTATTCCTTTGATCGTTGTAAACTGCATCATACTTCAACGAGCAGAAGCTTTTGCCAGCTCGAATACAGTGATGCGTTCAATGGCAGACGGAATCGGAATGGGCCTTGGTTTTACACTTGCGTTGACGGTATTGGGACTAGTGAGAGAATTAATTGGCGCGGGAAGTATCTTTGGTGTAAGTATTTTTGGCGGAAGCTTTGAGCCGGCCTTGATATTTATTCAACCGCCGGGAGCGTTTCTGACACTTGGTTTATTAATGGCATTGGTAAATGTAATTGATTATAACAGAAAACAAAAAAAAGCTAAGGCAGGTAGAGGGGCATGAATATATTTTTAATTATCGTAAGTGCGATTTTAATCAATAATTTCGTTTTAGTAAAGTTTTTAGGGATCTGCCCGTTTTTAGGCGTGAGCAGAAAAGTAGAGACAGCGATCGGTATGGGGGCGGCCGTTATCTTTGTTATGACTGTGGCTTCGGCTATCACATACATTGTTCAATATGTAATTTTAGAAAGATTTAATATTGCATATCTGCAAACAATAGCCTTTATACTCGTTATTGCGGCCTTAGTACAGTTTGTTGAAATAGTCATCAAAAAAACAAGCCCGTCGCTCTATCAGGCTTTAGGTGTTTACTTGCCTTTAATTACAACAAACTGCGCCGTACTCGGGGTTGCGCTTTTAAATATACAAAACCAATATAATTTTATAGAAAGCATCGTTTTTGGAGCAGCTGCCGCCGTCGGATTCACTTTGGCGATTGTGTTATTTGCCGGAATCCGTGAAAGGCTGGAATTTACACCGATTCCAAAAGCACTTCAAGGATTTCCCATTGCATTGATTATCGCAGGGCTTATGTCTATGGCGTTCATGGGATTTTCAGGGATGATTTAGGAGGTATGCAATGTTTGAAAATGTTTTGAGTGCAATTTTGTGGCTGGGTGGCTTGGGATTATTTTTCGGGATTATCTTAGCGCTGGCCGCTAAAAAATTCGCTGTAAAAGAAGACCCGAAAATAGCATTGATAAGAGAAGTGCTTCCGGGTGCAAATTGTGGTGCCTGCGGATACGCAGGCTGTGACGAGTTAGCGAAAGCGATCAGCCAAGGAGAAGTGAAGGCCAATATATGCCCTTCAATGACACTCGAGAAGTTAGCCCGAGTGAGTGAAATCACAGGCACAGACGCCGGGAATGTAAACAGGCTGAAAGCCGTTGTGATGTGCGGCGGCATCGGAGAAAAATCCAAGCGTAAATTTGAATATCAAGGCATCGATGATTGCCGTGAAGCAATGATTGTTATGCAAGGGAATAAAGTTTGTGAATATGGATGCATGGGTTTCGGCACGTGTGCAAAAGCATGTGTGAATAATGCGATCACCATCGATAAAGAACATGGACATGCGTTTATTGATGAAAGTAAATGCACAGGTTGCGGCGCATGCGAAAAAGCTTGCCCAAAACATATTATTCAAAGGGTTCCGGTCAATTCTAAAGTGCATGTATACTGCAAATCGGTAAAAAAAGGCAAAGAAGCGAAAGAAATTTGCTCTGCTTCCTGCATTGGATGCGGCCTTTGCGCAAAAGAGTGTCCGCAAGGGGCAATCACGATGGTCAATAATTTGCCGGTAATAGATTATGAAAAATGTATAAATTGTGAATTATGCGCAAAGAAATGCCCGACAAAGGCAATTCGAACAAGCGAATGATCGATTTTAAAAGCGTGCGATACAAACATTTTATAAAAATATGAAATGCGTATTTTCAAATGGATTTAGTTAGTGTATAATAATAAAAAAATTATACTTAAATTCATTTAATTTTTTTTGGCATCAGGGGTCTACAATGAATGAAAACAAAACAAATAAGATGCCTAAATCTGTGACGACGGATATGGAAAACGATTACTTTGACGAAACATTTCTTTATGAAAATGCTCTGAAGAACCTGCAGCATGAAATTGAAGAGAAACAAAAAATTTTACATAAGCTGCAAAACAAAGTAAATCCATCCCAAACAGAGAAGGCAAAATCGTCTTATTATGCCACCGCAAATGAATATGAATACAGAAATAAGGACATGGTACAAAAGATAAAAGATGAAGCTGCCGATGTTCTTATTGGCGAGCTTAAAAATATTTCTTCCCATTTAAAAAGAAAATTAGCGGATATAGACGAAAAAGAGAGGCGAATCAGTTCGCGTTTGATTGAACTTGAAGAAAAACAGGCAATTTTGGAAGAAATCGACTACGTTCAGAGAATGATCCCTAAAAAAATCATTGATGAAAAAATACATGGCAGTGTTATAACAAAACAAGAAAATGATATAGAAATTGAAGACATGTTCAGACCTGCTGTGAATATGATTTCCGAAAAATCAAATAAATTGCAAAAACTAAAAAAAGAATCGGCCTCATCGGATAAAAATAAAAAGTCAGAGAAAATTAAAGATATGGTTTATATGCCCTCGCACACCGAAGAGCAAAAGATATATCAGTTAAAGCCTGATCAGACTGTGCAGACGGAAGATCAAAAAAGTGGGAATATTGCCGTAAATAATAGTACGCAAGAAATACCGATGCTTGATGCTGCGAATGAAAAAAACATACAGGCCATAAACACGAATGAAATGGATGAGAAAGGCGATGCGCTTTCTTTAAATAATACAGATATTGCAAAAGAATCGCTACCCGTAAGAGAGACCAAAAATATCAAAAGTATCACGCCGAAACCTGAACGGAAAGGTATAAATATACAGCAGCGTGACTGGAAAAATTTCGCATATATCAAAGATTCCAAAGTAAAACTCAAACAAGACGATTTACTCAATATTCATAAGACTATTGTGGATATAGAACAAGGCAGAATAAGCGCGAAAGGAATTTAACATGGCAAAACGTCGCAAGAAGAAATACAGCTTCAAACCCAGGTTTTACATCATAATAGCTCTTTTTGTTTTCTTGCTGGTTGTGGTAGTAAAATTAATTGCGGGCTTAATTGACAGTGCAGGGACAACAGCTGCATCAGCTGATGCCGTAGAATCAAACGGTATTTTAATTGCGGTAGATTCCGGGCATGATTCACAAACCGATAAAGGGGCAATAGCGGCCGGGGGTATCAGCGAATATCAGCTTAATGATGCGGTATCTACTGCGCTTGAAGAGGAACTTGAAAGCAGGGGCTATACTGTCATTCAAACAAGAGCTTTGAATAGTAGAGAAGAAAAATCACTCAATGAGAGAGTGCTTGAAATAAATGAAGCATGGCCTGATCTGCTTGTAAGCATACATCATAATGCAAATGAAGATGATTCCGTTAAGGGATTTACAATTATTTATAACAGTCAAAAAATGGATGCTTATGATGGACAATACATAAAATATAAAAATAATACTTATAAAGTAACCAAGCAAGAAGACGGTTATATTTATTATGAATCGGGCAGCAGAGAGAAACGTCTTAAAATAGAAGGCAATGAAGGAAACTACGAATTGATTGATCTTACAGCCGATGAGCTTGTGCAGCAGAGTATCGATGCAGCGAACGATATTTATGAGTCTATGAGCGCACTTAGCTTTATATCACCTTTATCCGAAAAGAAAGAGAATGTAATTATAAATCAGAATTTACAAATTTTGCGTCAAACACACTGTGTCGGCCTTATGGTCGAGTGCGGCTTTATAACAAACGACGAAGAATTGGCCGAACTGACAAATGAAAACAATCAAAAAGAAATGGCAAAATCGATTGCAGACGGCATAGATGCGTATTTTAGTGAAGAAAGTAATTGACATCTTTATATAAATATATTAAAATAATCAAACGTGTATCCGCACAAATAAGGTTTTAAAGTTTGATGTCAAACACCTGCATTTGGCGAGGTTGGATAGAGGAGGTAAAAATTATGTATGCAGTTATCAAAACAGGCGGAAAACAATATCGAGTCAGCGAAGGCGATATCATCAATGTTGAAAAAATAGCGCGAACAGAAGGCCAAAGCGAAGTCAACATTAAAGAAGTTCTCATGATCGTAGATGGGGAAAATGTCACGGTTGGAACTCCTTATGTTGACGGTGCAAGTGTTATTGCAACAGCGCTTGAAGATGGAAAAAGCGAAAAAGTTATTGTTTTTAAGTATAAACGCAAAAAAGATTACAGAAGAAAACAAGGACATAGACAACCCTTTACAAAATTAGAAATCAGCAAAATCGAAGTAAAATAGCTGATTATTCAGAATTGTAAACTTAAGCAAAAGGAGGTAATAAATATGGCGCATAAGAAAGGTGTCGGAAGTTCAAGAAACGGCAGAGACAGTGAATCCAAACGATTAGGCGTAAAACGTGCCGACGGCCAATTTGTATTATCCGGCAATATTTTAGTAAGACAAAGAGGAACTAAAATACACCCTGGTGTGAATGTAGGCAGAGGAAACGATGATACACTTTTTGCTTTGATTGACGGTGTTGTTAAATTTGAAAGAAAAGACAAAACACGCAAACAAGTAAGTGTATATCCGCAAGCATAGCATTTGATTATATAAAAAACATTAAGGGCAACTAAACAGCCCGGCACTCTTCTGGGTGTCGGGCTTCGTTTTTCTATACCATGAAATAAACAACGTGTTACATTTCATTTCTATGGAATACTTTAGATGAATGAATATGTGTAGGAAGAGGCAAGGAAATGTTTGTAGATTATGTAAAAATATCCGTGAAAGCGGGAAAAGGCGGAGACGGCAGCATGGCTTTTCGCAGAGAAAAATATGTGCCCAATGGCGGACCTGCCGGCGGAGACGGAGGAAAAGGCGGCAGCGTTATATTTATGGCTGACTATGGTGAAAACACTCTGCTTGCTTTCCGATACAAAAAAAAATTTAAAGCCGAAAACGGTGGAGGCGGAGAGGGAAACAATAAGACAGGGAAAAGCGGAGCAGATCTTATGATAAAAGTTCCTGTCGGCACGATTATAAAAGATTCTAATACAAATAAAGTATATGCCGATCTAACCTATGACGGGCAGCGGGTCATCATAGCTAAAGGCGGTAGCGGAGGCCGTGGAAACCAGCATTTTGCAACTTCGACAAGGCAATCGCCGAGGTTTGCGGAACCCGGGCAGCTTGGTGAAGAAAAAGAGCTGACGCTGGAATTGAAAGTACTTGCCGATGTAGGGCTTGTGGGGTTCCCCAATGTAGGGAAATCCACTTTTCTCGCATCCGTAACAAATGCATCCCCAAAAATTGCCAACTATCATTTCACAACTATCAATCCAAATCTGGGTGTTGTGGAGTATAAGGGCGCAAAGGAATTTGTGATTGCGGATATCCCCGGCATTATCGAAGGTGCACATGAAGGTGCGGGGCTAGGACACAGATTTTTAAAACATATAGAACGTACCAGATTGATATTACATTTAATAGATGCATCGGCCGGTGAAGGCAGGAAACCGAAAAATGATTTTGACATTATCAATGAAGAGTTGACAAAATATAATTTAAAACTTTTAGATAGAAAGCAAATCATCGTTTTAAATAAAATTGATTTGATTAATGATAAAAGCAAGATTGAAGACCTCAAAGATTATTTTAAAACGCTGGGATATGATGTTTATGCAATCTCGGCTGCCAACGGAGAGGGTGTCAATACCTTGCTCGATAAAGTCATCCAAACACTAAGTGAAATTGAAGAGAATGTGCAGCCCTTTGATTATAGCAGAGAGATAAAAGATGTAAAAATTATTACGCATGAAGCAGAGAGTCAAAAGCCGTTCAAAATAGAAAAAAGATCCGAGGGATTATTTTATATTACGGGAAAACTGGCAGACACGATGCTGCGCAGGGTCAATTTTGACGATTCGTATTCGGCGGCGTATTTTCAAAAGGTAATGGTAAAAGAAGGTGTAGAAGATGAACTGAGACGAATGGGCATCAAAAACGGTGATACAGTTGTGATCAATGATTTGGAATTTGAATATTTTGAATAGGAGAAAAGCAGTGTTAGATAGTAAACAAAGAAGTTATTTAAAATCTTTGGCAAGTGAATTACATGATACCATTTATATAGGCAAAGAAGGCATTACACAAGGAGTGATAAAGCAACTTGCAAACGAGCTTCAAGCAAATGAACTTGTAAAAGGCAAAGTCCTTGACAGCAGTTTGCTTTCTATAAAAGAAGCCGCAGAGCAACTGGCTCTGCAAACCAATTCGCAGGTTGTATATACAATCGGCAAAAAATTTGTGTTATATAAAGAAAATAAAGAAAAGGCGCGCATCAACCTGCCATGAAAAAATATGGTATATTAGGCGGAAGCTTTAACCCTATACATTTAGGGCATTTGATACTTGCCCAAGAAGCACTATGCACATTTCATTTAGATAAAGTGCTGTTTATTCCAACCACCGATAATCCGTTAAAGAAAAAAAAGAATCTGGTCAGCAAATATGACCGCTATGAGATGACGGCTCTGGCCATAGAAGACAATGAACACTTTGAAATAAGTGATATTGAACTCAAAAATACGGGATACAGCTATACAATAGATACGATCAGGGAGCTTTTGCGAAAAGATCCAGATGTGCAGTATTATTTTATTTGCGGAGCCGATATTATCTTTCATTTGCAGCGGTGGAAAGAATTCGAAGAGCTGTTTAAAAGTGTCTTATTTACCGCAGCTTATAGAAAAGGCTACGATAAAGAAAAGCTGTATAGTGAAATAGAGAAGCTCAACCGGTCGTATGATGCGCATATCATTACATTCCAAGCGCCTCTGATCGATATTTCTTCGACGGTCATACGCAACAGAATCAAAGAAAACGGCAGTGTAAAATATATGATGCATGACAAGGTGTATGAATATATTCAAAATAATGGCTTTTATAAGGAGTAAATAGAAGTATGGACAATGAGTCTATTATAGAGTATTTAAAACAAAATTTAAGCGTTCAACGGTTTAAACATACAATGTGCTGCGCAAAGCTTGCAAAAGAGCTTGCGGGCATATACGCCGCAGATGAAGAAAAAGCCTACAAAGCAGGATTGCTGCATGATGCGGCAAAAGAATTGAGCATTCTTCAGATGCGGCAATACATCAAAGAGGGCGGGCTGGATGTAGATATTTACATGTTGAACAATCCCGCGCTTTTACATGCGTATGCATCAGCCGTGATGGCAGATAAAGTATTCGGCGTATGCGATAAGGATATCATCAGTGCTATTATGCATCACACAACGGGTAAAGCCGACATGACACTGCTGGAAAAAATTATTTTTATTGCGGATGCCAGCGATGAGAGCAGAACATATGATAAAAGAATCAGAGAATGGAGAGAACTCGCGAAAGAAAATATAGACAGTGCGATTTTGAAAGTGCTCGATTATAATATTATCAAAGTTGTCAACAGAGGGTTTGTTTTGCATGAAAATACCGTAAAAGCAAGGAATTATCTGGTAATCAATCATGCAACTTGATGATACAGTTGTAAATAAAAAGACTGATTTTTTAAAATTGATTGCAGCATTTACAATGCTGCTTGATCATGCGGCATTGCTTTCGATAATTGCAAGTTCCAATACATATATTGCTTTAAGAATCATCGGGCGCCTTGCCTTCCCGATTTTTGCGTATTACATTGCAGTCGGGTTTACCCATACACATAATCTGAAAAAATATGTGACAAGGCTGCTGGTCTGTGCGGTTGTTTCCCAAATTCCTTTTGCGCTTTATTTTAAAGAGCCGTTTAATTTAAATATAATTTTTACGTTTCTGTTTGCAATTGCAGTATTATATTTTTTAAAACTAAGGTGGCATTACACGGCATTTGCTCTTGCATTGCTTCCGGTTTGCACACAGATTTTGTTCAATATAAGCACAGATTATTCAACCTATGGTATTTTAACTGTAGTGGCTTTTTACATCTTTATGCAGGAAAAAACAAAGGCAGGGCTTGCGTTTATCATCCTTACTGTAGTCTTTAGCGTCTTGACATCTTCTTATGTGCAGCTGTTTTCAATTTTGGCACTGCCGATTATTTATTTGAAACATCCCATAGGAATAAAAATGCCAAAATATTTTTTTTACTATTTTTATCCGAGCCATATCATGGTATTATACATTTTGAGTATTTTATTTTTTTAAAAGTTAAAAAGTTATAAGGAGAAATTATGGAAAAGGAGAATTATCTAACAAAAGAACAGAAAATAAAAAAAGTTCTTACATACCGATGGGTTGTGTACGCCATGTTGATATTGTCGTATTTTATAGTATTTGTGCACAGAATGTCGGTGGGAATTATCAAGCAAGAGCTTGTAGATGCTTTTGCGATGTCTCCGGTAGGCTTCGCGACGCTTGGAGCAATGTATTTTTATGCTTATGCGGCGATGCAGATACCAACGGGTATATTGGCGGATACACTCGGTGCAAGAGTCACTGTTACCATAGGCTCCATTGTGACCGGTATAGGATCAGTATTGTTTGGAATAGCGCCCGTTGCCTCTGTTGCGTTTGTCGGAAGGCTTCTGGTTGGGCTTGGCGTATCGGTTACATTTATCAGCCTGTCTAAAATCCAGACAACATGGTTCAAAGAAAAAGAATTCGGCACCATGTCCGGGCTTACACAGCTGTTGGGCAATACCGGCGGAGTCGTGGCTCAGACACCTATGGCAATCCTTGTGGCAGCTTTTACGTGGCGGACCACATTTATCGGAATGGGAATCATATCGCTCGTCATAGCCGTGCTTTGTTATTTGCTAGTAAGAAATAAGCCGCAGGATATGGATCTGCCTTCAATTGCAGAAATCGAAGGCAGAAGAGAAGATATGCAAAAAGGTGAGAAAGTAAGCGTTAAAGAAGGCTTAAAAGGTGTGTTATCAAATAAAAGAATAATAGCACCGTTCATGTTTTTACTTTGCTACTCGGCAGTGTTTCTAACTTTCACGGGCACCTGGGGCGTATCGTATATAAAAGATGTTTACGGACTTGATAATATTTCGGCATCAAAATACATTACATATATGATGATAGCTCAGGCTATATCGGCTTTACTCATAGGGTTTACTTCGGATAAAATCAGAAGCAGGAAAAAACCTTTAATCATACTTGGTCTGATAGGAAATGTTGTGCTGCTTGTAATAGTAATCGGAGGGAAGCTGCCTTTGGGACTTCTTGCGGTATTGCTTGTCATTGTCAGCGCAAGCATGACTTGTCTTGGAATGTCATGGCCTATCGCCAAGGAAGTAAATAACCCCAAATATGCGGGAATGGGCATGAGCGTTGTGAATGTAGGCGCCTTTATAGGAGGAGCCGTAGGCCCTGCCATTTTTGCGGCGCTGCTCAACCAGTCTGCGACCGGTATTGATATATACAAACCTGCAATGATATTCCTGGCTGCGCTTGCTATTGTTGGCTTTATCTTTTCACTCTTTGCAAAAGAAACAAAATGCAGAAACATTTATTTTGATAATAAATAAAAAAATGACTTCGAAAGAAGTCATTTTTTTAGCCTGTATTTCATTAAATATTTATTTTTTATGTATTTGCGCGAAGACTATTTTTATATATAATAGAGACGAATACAAAAAAGGAATAAAAGCATGTATCCCAAAATTGCAATCAAATTAAAACTTATAGAGCAAAATATGCAAATCATACTAAAACAATGCCGCAAAAGAGGCATTGAGCCGGTCGGAGTTACAAAAGTGCACAAAGCAGACAGGCATATCGTTGATCTTTCAATAAAGACCGGATTTAAAAAACTCGGAGATTCCAGACTGCAAAATTTAAAGAAATTGAAAGAGTATGATGTTGAAAAACTGTTGATTCGAATCCCCATGCCTTCGGAGATAAAAGAGCTGGTAGGAATCGCCACTGCGTCTCTTATATCATCGGTTTCTGTAGCACAGCTGATTGATAAAGAATCAAAAAAGCAAAATAAAATTTTTAAGGTAATTTTAATGTATGATATCGGAGATTTAAGGGAAGGTGTTTACGGACAGGATAATTTTCTTCAGGCGGCATCCGAAATTCAGTCTTTAGAGAATGTCGTTTTATATGGTATCGGTACAAATATGGGATGTATGAACGGGATATCGCCGTCAGAGGATAATTTAACTGAGCTGGTTCATGTAAAAGAAAAAACAGAACAATGCATAGGCAGAAAAATTGAGGTTTTATCGGCAGGGAATACCGATGTTTTTGCTTATCTTTTAGAGCATGAGAATATAAAAGGCATTAACGAACTACGAATAGGGGAAGCGATTATGATGGGAACGGATGCAGCCGAAGGTGAAATTGATATTCTAAATCAAAATGCTGTTACGCTGTATGCGGAGGTGATCGAAGTCTATGACAAACCATCCATTCCGACCGGACATGTTGGGCTGAATCCTTTTGGAGAAAAAGTTGAGAGCAAAGATTTGGGTATAAGGCGCAGAGCCATATTGGCGCTTGGCAGGCAAGACGTCAATTATCTGCATATGATTCCAAAAGATGAAAATATGATTATTATAGGGCAAAGCAGTGACCACACGGTGCTTGACATTACAAATTGCATCAGGCAGTATCAGCCGGGAGAGATCGCAGAATTTAGTTTGAAATACGGAGGGATACTGGCGGCATATACATCGGAATTTGTAGAAAAAAATTATATTTAGCTGCAGGCAACGCATATTGACTAAAGCAGGGCAAATTGATAGAATAACTACACTAAAATAAAAACAGAGTAGAGATATCGCGTTAAGTGTTGAAGGGTTGGAAGTACCTTCAAACGAAAGGAATCTCCTGCGGTGGTATCTCGCTTCCGCTGTTTATGGATTAGCTGACTGATATAATATGTACGGTGCGGTATAGTTAACCCCTAATAGGAAGTATTACTCTTAAAGAAGAGAGGTAATACAATGAACAATCAAATTTCCAAATTCAAAATTTCCACAAAATCTTTAGCGGCAGTGAGTCTGCTGTGCGCAATCAGCATTATCTTAGCAAGAGTATTCGGCATTGTTGTGCCGATAGCAGGTTTTCCTGCTTTGAAATTAAACTTTGCATTTTTGCCCCTGCTAATAGCGGGTCTCTACTATGGGCCTACAGCAGGGTTTTTATGCGGCATGGTGGCAGATATTTTAGGATATATGATAAATCCTATGGGCGGCGCTTTTTTTCCTGGATTCACACTCACCACGGCACTCTGCGGGGCGATTCCGGGAGCGCTTGAGAAGTATATTGATAAAATAAAACATCTGAAGTTCATTAATTCATTGTTTATTTTATCTTTGAGCACAGTGTTTGTCATCGTTTTATTTCTATCGGGCTCTTTGAGTTTTGCGAACGGAAACTTTTATTATGGAGACAGTATGGTCAATTTTGCTCTCATAATCACCGTGCTGGTAATGCTGTTTATTTATATACTGTTGCCGTTTATTATCCATAAATTATTTGCCGAAAAATATAATTCGGTAGATAAAATTTATTTTATAGTCACAGTTACTTATATTATCACAACAGTGATACTGAATACTTTCTTTTTATCCTATTATTTCGGTAAAGGATTTTTGGTATTTCTGCCGGTGAGGCTGATTACGGCATATATAATGATCCCGTTAAATACGGTACTTATTTTAATTATTATAAAAACTTTGAAATTAAAACATGGAGAGAATAAACATGGCTTATAAAAGTGATATACAAATAGCGCAAGAAGCAAAGATAGAAGATATAAGAACGATAGCAAAAAAACTTTCCCTATCGGAAGACGATTTGGATTTATATGGTAAATATAAAGCGAAAATCGATTATAATTTACTAAAAAAAAATAAAGATAAAGAAGCCAAATTAATATTAGTGACCGCAATCAATCCCACACCTGCGGGAGAAGGCAAAACAACAACCACAATAGGGCTTGCCGACGCACTCACAAAGCTCAATAAAAACACTGTTGTAGCATTGCGGGAGCCATCTTTAGGCCCCGTATTCGGTGTAAAAGGCGGCGCGGCCGGGGGCGGATATGCGCAAGTGATCCCCATGGAAGATATCAATCTTCATTTTACGGGAGACCTGCATGCAATCGGTGCGGCCAATAATTTGCTTGCTGCTATGGTGGATAATCATATTTTCCAGGGTAACAAGAAAAATATCGACGTGCGAAGGGTCACATGGCGAAGAGCGCTCGATATGAACGATCGTCAGCTGCGCAATATCGTGTGCGGGCTTGGCGGAAAAGTACAGGGTATGCCCAGGGAAGATGGTTTTGATATCACGGTAGCGAGTGAAGTTATGGCCGTATTCTGCCTTTCGGCAGATATAGAAGATTTGAAAAACAGATGTGCAAAAATTGTGATAGGGTATGATTACGACGGAGCTCCCGTAACAGCGGGGGATATTAATGCACAAGGCGCAATGGCGGCATTGTTAAAGGATGCATTAAAGCCAAACTTGGTGCAAACTTTAGAGGCTACGCCGGCATTTATCCATGGCGGACCATTTGCCAATATTGCGCATGGATGCAATTCCATTATTGCGACAAAAATGGCTATGCACTTTGCTGACTATGTCATCACGGAAGCCGGATTCGGTGCAGATTTAGGTGCGGAAAAGTTTTTGGATATAAAATGCAGGATGACAGGGCTAAGCCCTGATGGTGTTGTGATTGTAGCGACCATCAAAGCGCTTAAATACAATGGGGGTGTGCCTAAAAATGAACTCGATAAAGAAAATTTAGCAGCGCTTGAAGCCGGCATTCCAAATTTGCTCAAACATATCGAAAATATAACAGGCGTTTTTAAACTGCCAGCGATTGTTGCGCTCAATAAATTCCCTAATGACACGGATACTGAAATTGAGCTTGTAAAGCAAAAATGCAGTGCGCTCAATGTCAACGTAGTATTATCGCAAGTATGGGAGAACGGTTCGGCGGGCGGCATTGATTTGGCGCAAGAAATTATAAAAATTACAGAGGGTGAAAAGCCGGCTTTTGAATATGCATATGAGCTTGATATGAGTATTGCAGAAAAAATAGAAAATATTGCGGTAAAAATTTATGGAGCCGACGGAGTAGATTTTACCTCTAAAGCGATCAAAGAAATGAGAAATTTGGAGAAATTGGGATTCGGAAACCTACCGATCTGCATTGCTAAAAATCAATATTCGCTTACCGATGATCCAACAAAATTAGGACGCCCCGAAGGCTTTAGAATCACGGTGCGCGATATGACGGTATCGGCAGGGGCAGGATTTATTGTTGCGCTCACCGGGGAAATTATGAAAATGCCCGGGCTCCCCAAAGTGCCTGCGGCGGAGAAAATAGATGTAAATTCTAACGGAGTAATTACAGGGTTGTTCTAATGACTATGGATAATAATTTAAATCAATTAAGTGTAGATGAATTTGTTGCAGCGCTTTATTCAAAGCAGCCGGTTCCGGGAGGAGGCGGGGTTGCCGCATTGTGCGCAGCTATGGCAGCCGCGCTATGCGGTATGGTTGCCAACTTAACATATGGAAAGAAGAAATACGAAAAATATAATGAAGATATTGAAAAAATATTGAAAAAATCATTGTCTGTGAAAAATCATTGTCTTGAGTTTGTAAATGAAGATGCCCGTAGCTTTACTCCGTTGGCAAAGGCGTATTCTCTTCCGGCGCAAAGCGAAGAGCAAAAAACAGTAAAGAATGAAGCTATGCAGATTGCATTGAAAGCAGCTTCACAAACTCCTGTGGAGTGTATTCGGATTTCTTGTGAGATCATTGCAATGCTTGCGGAGCTAAGCGAGAAAGGAAACATGTTAGCTTTAAGCGACATCGGGGCGGGAGCTGCCTGCGTACTTGCCGCAATCAAAAGCGCTTGGATGACGGTATTGATCAATATCAATCTCATGGACGATACGCAGTATGTGAATACCGTAAGAGAAGAGCTGAGAATTCTCATCAAGCAGGCAGAGATAGACTGCGCTCAAATTTATGATAAGGTTGAAGAAAAGTTATGCCGAGTATAATTCTTTCCGGAAAACCGGTTGCAGATAAAATTTCAAATGATGTTACCCAAAAAACGGATGATTTAAAACAACAGGGGATTATCCCGAAGCTTTCGATTATAAGGGTAGGCAGCAAACCCGAAGATGTCTCTTACGAGAAAAGTGCATTGAAGAGAATGAATAGATGTGGTATTGTAACAAAAGTGGATCTGTTGCAAGAGGATGTTTCCACTGATACACTTTTAAAACTGCTTGAAACCAAAAATAACGACAGCAGTGTTCATGGTATTCTTATCTTCCAGCCGTTGCCGTCCGGCATAGATGCAATGCGTATCAGAAAGAACATCTGCCCTTTGAAAGATGTGGACTGTATTCATCCGCAAAGCAGTGCGAAAATGTATCTTGAAGATAAAAATGCGCTCATTCCGGCAACGCCCGGGGCGGTGGTGGAAATCTTGCATTATTATGATATCGCCTTACAAGGAAGCAATGTTGCGGTATTGGGACGCTCTATGGTTGTGGGCAGGCCGCTTTCCATGATGCTTTTAAATGAAAACGCAACGGTGACTATTTGCCACTCCAAAACAAAAAATATTGCACAAATTTGTAAAAGAGCTGATATTATAATTTCCTGTATCGGAAGAGCGGGTTTTGTCACAGAAGAATTTGTGCAAAGTCGTTCGGTGGTAATTGATGTAGGAATAAACTTGAATGCAGACGGAAAAATATGCGGAGATGTGGCATATAATAAAGTTGAGGATAGGGTGCATGCCATAACTCCGGTGCCGGGAGGTGTTGGAGCCGTCACAACATCGGTACTTGCGAAAAATATTGTTTATGCGGCGCGACATTTAAATATTTGAAAATATTGAAAGGATTATGCAAGATGACGTTTAATAATATCTATGATTGTCTTCGTGTTATTGATAAATACAGAAATTTAAAAAGAGGAGAATTAAGCTCTATTGAAGACATCTATTTAAAAGAATGTGTTATGAGTTGGCTTTGGGGCAAAATTTGGGATAAGCCACAATCGGAATTCGATATTATCAGTGCACTGCCAAGGCCGTGCAGAAGCGTCTATAGCTGTGTCACAGTGCTTAATGAACTTGAAAGCGGTGGATTTGGACAGCTTTTTTCGAATATTGATGAGAGAATAATTTATCTTGCCAAAGAAGGTTGTTATGATTTAAGAGCCGATGCAATCGGTGATATATTATGTGAGGCGCTGGATGTGTATGAAAGTGCGAAACAAGATGCCCTTATGCTTGAATCTGCCGAAGAAAGTGCAGGATTATTCGATTTAGATGCCTTTGGGTATTATGATGACTTATACTGCGAAGAAGCGGATAAAAACAATATCGAGCAGTTGATCATTGATTTTATCCGAAAATACAGTGATTCTTTCGGGGATATCTACTACAAGATCATAGAAGCGTCAAAAGAAGATATACAGACAGTGCAAAATAAAATCATGCAATATAATGAAGATTATTTTAAAGACAGTAAACAATATGCCTATTGTATCAAATGTGAAACTGGCAGTTTAATCGCTGCCGTTGCAGCATTAAAGATATGTAACAGTATACAGATAGAGTTCCTGTGGGTGGATGAACCCTACCGCCATAAAGGACTGGGTACGGTGTTATTAGAAAAGATAGAAGAAAATGCAAAAGACGATGGAGTGCATCTTTTGTACTTATATGTATACGGATTTCAATCCATTGAGTTGTACTTAAAAAACGGATATCAAGTTTTCGGTCAATTAGAAAAGTGTGTCGGAAAATACGATCAATATTTTTTAAAAAAAGAATTATAACGATAGATTCAAAATAGCAGTATAAGATCATTAAATGAAAGTAATATACCAATCATATGAAAAGACCGTTTTTTACACTGTTAATTTTTATTATCTTTTCTGTTTGCATCTCTAAAATATGCAGTTCTGTTTTGCTGAGCGTAGCCATACTGGCACTACTGTTTGCTATCTATTATTTTTATATTTCAAAAAAAGTAACATTAAAATATCTTCTTCTTTTTTTTATTATAACCTCGTTTTTTTCGGTATACACAGACAATGTTTTAAATAATCAATATGATCTCAAAGAATATGAAAATCAAAAAACAGAATTGTATGTGCAAATTCTCTCTTCGTCAAATGAAAAAACAAAGTATACACAAATATATGCAAAAGCATACGGCATAATCGATGGGAACATATTTACTGAAATAAATCAAAAAGTGTTGCTTTATGTTTACGGTGATACACAAGCTTTAAGTCCCGGAGATAAAATAAAGCTTACAGGCAAGATTGTCTGCCCGTATGCTGCCGACGAAGCCGGAGAATTTGATTATAATTTATACCTCAAGTCAAAAAGGGTGTATTCCATCGTTCAGGTTTCAGGTAAAAATATTGAGTTTATAAGCACCGGTAATTTGTTTTTATATGTTAACAAAATATATGAATTGAAAAATAATATTGAAGAAAATTTGAGAGCTTTTATGCCGGACAGCGCCGTGGACACAGTTAAAGGGATTCTCTGGGGAGACAAATCTACAGAAAGTGAGCTTTATGAGGATTTAACGGTTATCGGGGCGAGTCATATACTCTCGGTAAGCGGGCTTCACGTTGGTTATATTTATTTGCTTTGTATTTTTCTGTTTAAAAGAGCAAAACTGAATCGTAAACTCCAAACGCTGTTTATTTTATTCATACTTTTTATATATGCGGCTATGTCTGCTTTTTCAGTCAGCGTATTGCGCGCATGTATCATGTTTGCCGTTATCGAATTTTCAAAATTGAATAAAAGATTATATGATCCGTTGTCTTCTCTGTCTTTTGCGGCAAGTACTATCTTGCTGCTCAACCCGATTGCGCTCTTCACCGCATCGTTTCAGCTTTCGTTTGGCGCGGTTGCGGGAATTTTATTTTTTATGCCGATGATCAACCGAAAAATAAATAGGATAAAATTGAAATTTCTCCGTCTGCCTCTTCAAATCATTGCAATTACGGTTTGCGTACAGCTTGCCACGTTGCCTATTGTGCTCTATCATTTTTCCCGCGTATCACTTATAGCACTATTTGCAAATGTGATCATCATACCGCTGGCAGGAATCATTGTAATCACAGCGTTTATAGGGATGTTTTTAAGTTTTTTCCCTGCCATGAGCCCTTATTTTTGGCTGTTGACAAAAGAAACAGAGGCATTAAATTATATAGCGGATTTGTTTTCAAAAGCAAACTATGCTAATATAACTCTAAGTAGAATGCTCCTCGGTGAAATCGTCGTTTTTTATATGCTGTTATTTTTTATTTTTGGATATTTTGATAAACAAAATAAAAAACCGATTTATATTGCCGGTATTCTCACAGGGGCATGTATCATGATATCCTTTATTAAAATAATGCTTTAAGGGTGTGAAATGACAAAATCAAACAAGCGAGTTTATTCTTACAGAGATTTAGAAAAAACAGATAAATTACTCTATGAAAAAGCTTTATATATTTATGGTAAAGATAACTTCATAGCCGAGCAGCGCATAAAAAATCAATGCGGCGCATCTATGAATATGGATCTTAAAGAATTAAACATGAAAACCATAGACGGCAGAAAAGCAAAGCCGGAAGATATTATCAACGAAATCAATACTCCGCCTGTATTTGATAAATATAAACTTATAACAGTGAAAAACAGCGCCCTCTTTGAAAAAAACGCGAAGTCAGACAATAAACAGATACAGTTGCTCATCGATGCGCTTCAAGAAAAATATGAAGATATTCTGTTTGTGTTTTTATCGGATGATATGCCGTATTGGTCAAATGCATTGTTCGGATATTTCAAAGAAACAAATACGGCTTTTGAGCTGAACGGTTGTGATGAGAAAACAAGCTACATGAAGAACTGGATACGTAAACAAGCAAAAGATTCGGGTATAAACCTAAGCGAACAATGCGCCGGATTTATGCTTGATTATGTTGGCTATTACGAAGAGGGCAATAAAGTAAATGCAAGAATGCTATCGATGGAGTTAAGCAAACTATATAGTTATTGCTTGGGAAAACATGATATTGAGACAGATGATATCAAGAAAATATGTTCGGCGTATTTTGCGGAAAGCATCGATATCTTAATCAATGCTTTAAACAGGAAAGATTTACTTCCGGCGATGAGAGCATATGAACAACTCATAAAAAACAATATTTATCCGACTGTTATCCTCACGGCAATTGTCTCAAATTTTAATATGATGCTTTTATATAAACAGTATTCAAAAAATACAAATTTAAATGCATGGGACATGCTGTCTAAAGTGAGAAAATTGAAAAGCATTAAATATGCAAGACTTACGGGAATCCAAAATATCATTCAGCATCAATCCATGTTTTATGAGATAAAAATAAAAAGTATTCTTTTTGTATGTGCAAAATATGATAATGCGGTGAAGAGCGGAACGCTCGAGGCTAAACTAGGCCTCGAGAGAATAATATACTTTATTTGTTCTTGACCAATGGATTTTATCGTATTGTAAACCTAAGAAAAGTTAGTAAAATTCTGTTGGAGGAGCACATATAGATGAGAGACTTATCCTTAAACTATTCCGAAAAAAAGATAACTCCTGAAATCGCATGGCGTATATAATCTGCCAAACACAGCAAGTATTTTTTTGGATTTCGTTTTCCTTCGCCGCATCATGCATTGCTTTATTCTATTATTTATCATTCTACTTATGGTCGGTACAGAGAAGTTGGCTACATCTGCGCTGCTTCGGGTACCGGAAATACGAAATGCTTTCAAAAGCGAATATTTTGAAAAGGTACGATGTAAAAGCTATTGAATTTTCATAGCTTTTTATTGTTTTAACTGAAAATTAAGTATATAATGGTAAAATATTTTAAAAATACGGTAATTTTTATCAATATCAGAGGCAGAAATGAAGATAAAATCATCTTATCATATTCACAGCACATATTGTGACGGGAAAAATACGATTGAAGAAATGGTTCAAAAAGCAATCGATAAGAATTTTACACATATAGGATTCTCATCGCACGCACCTTCGCCCGAAAAGTATAATAACGAATGTCTTATGAATATAAATGCATATGAAAAATATAAAAATGAAGTTTTTTATATGGGGACAAAATACAAAAATAAAGTTAATATTTTCTTAGGGTTGGAATATGACTGCTATGAAGATATCGGTATGGCCCAGTTGGTCCCGATAGCGGATTTGGATTATTATATCTTAAGCATACACTCACTTGGCATAGACAGCCAATTAAAAGCAATTGACGGTACTGCTGATGAATTCGAAGAACTCCTTGAGTCGGATAGTGAAGGTATTTACAGTATTGTAAAAAGATATTATTCGTTGCTGACCGCACAAATAATAAAAAACAAGCCGGATATTATCGGCCACTTTGATATCATTAAAAAAAACAATGTCGGCAATAAATATTTTAATGATAAAGACAACTGGTATTTGGATATCGTCAGTGAAAGTATGAAAATTATAAAAAAAACAGGTTGTGTGATGGAAATAAATACAGGCGGCGTAGCGAGATATGGTAAAGAATGCCTGTATCCTTCCGATGAAATATTAGAAATGGCGAAGGAATTTGATATTGCTTTGATGTTGAATTCGGATGCACATACAGCCGATAATTTGGACTTTTTCTATGAACAGACAATAGATAAAATCAAAAAAATAGGCATAAAGAGACTACATTTTATTACCGAGAATGGCTGGGACGACTATAAAATATAGAATTTAAGGAGTGAGATATATGGCAAAAAAACTTGTTGCAGATATGCATATTCATTCCAATGAATCAGACGGTGTTTTAAAACCGGAAGAAATTATACGAATCGCACAAAAAATACCGAATATGGCTGCGATTTCCATTACCGATCACGATACGGTAGAGGGAAGCAGAAAAGCAATCAACTACCCCGATAAGAAGATAGAATTTATACCTGGAATTGAGTTTAGCTGTGAAAAAAACAGTGAAGAGGTGCATATCCTCGGCTACTATATAGATGTCGGTAACGAGATCTTATCACAGACAGAAAAACGCTTGCTGCGTTTACGTGAGAGGCGGATACACAACTTCATAAACAAGCTGAACGAAAATGGTATTCGCATCACGATAGAAGATGTACACGAATATTCTACCGGCAAAGCCGTGGGCAGACCGCATTTGGCACAGGCAATATTTCATCACGGGTATACACAAACGATGGAAGAAGCATACGGCAATTATTTATCGGCAGGATGTGCAACATATGTGCCTCGGAGTAAAATGACAGTCGAAGAAGCAATGCGCGTTATTGAGTGTGCGGGCGGAATCAGTGTGATTGCGCATCCGTCAAGTCTTAAAAACCAGAATATTGTGAAGGAAATTATTGGTATGGGGATTATGGGTATAGAGGTATATCATCCAATGAATTCAAATCAAAATATAGAAGACTACTTGAAATTAGCTAAAGAAAATAATCTTTTTATAACCGGTGGGAGTGATTTTCATTCATCTCAGCGTGCGGGAAGACCACTGTTTGGACAATATAATATAAATTATGACCATGTAAAAAGAATGAAAAAATACTCATTAAATTAATTTAATCAGAGGTGTTTTGTCAGAAAATGCGATATTTATATAGATTTAATCAGTTTATAGAAAAGTGGATGCCGTTTGTGACGCCAATCTGTTTAACGATAGGAATTTTAAGTGCGTCCTATTTAAGCAAACTTGCTTTTATGGTGCCGTGGGCCTTTGCCTTTATGACATTTACGGGAAGCTTGGGATCAGGATTCCGGGATATGAAAAAGATCGTAACGGATCCGATACCGCTTTTTGTTGTTTTATTTATTCTCCATGTGTGGATGCCGATGATTGCATTTGGCGTAGGAAATTTATTTTTCCCGGGCTCGCCTTATTTCATAACCGGAATTGTATTGGCATTTGTAGTTCCTACAGGGATTGTCAGCCTCGTATGGGTTTCAATCTATAAAGGAAACAGTATTCTAACGATTTCCATTATTTTACTGGATACCTTTCTTGCACCGATCTTGATTCCGCTTTCATTAAAACTCTTAGTCGGCACAACCGTGGAAATCAATGCGCTGGGTATGGTGAAAGACCTTATTTTTATGATCGCTATCCCTGCTGTGCTTGCAATGGGTTTAAACGAATATACAAAAGGAGAGATCAAAAAAACCTGGTCTCCTAAATTGGCGCCTTTTAGTAAAATCGGTTTAGTTATGGTCGTCAGTATCAACTCTACAAAAGTCGCACCATTTTTTAAAGAGTTAAATCCTGTTCTGTTTGCCATCGCCGGCACCATTTTGCTTATCGCTTCAACGGGATATGTGTGGGGGTGGATTGCTTCTCGAATTTTAAAAAAAGAATATTCTACTACGATATCAATGACTATTAACAGCGGAATGCGAAATATCAGTGCGGGAGCTGTGCTTGCTGCGCAGTATTTTCCCGGAGAAGTGATGTTTCCTGTTATGATCGGTACGGTTTTTCAACAAATTCTCGTCTCTATCGCCGCACACACTTTAAGCAGAGCAGAAAGAAAAAGAAATACATAAGAAAGTTGTATTCAGCACATATATCTTATAATTAAATTGCAGCTGTTGAGCTGAAATTTAACATTGCATGTTCAATATAAACATTTTGTTTGACGCTGCTTCAGCAATTCGAGATGAGACTGTGAAGCAGATTTTAAGTCAGTAAATGTGTTTTTAATGTCAGTGGGAAGATTTTGCTGCAAAAACCGTTCATACATGGCAATTGTTTCAATCTCATTGCTCACACCTGCATTATAAGCGTCATTTATACTTGGAGGAAATAAGGCATACTGACTGGATCTATCTTCGGGCAATGCCAGATCGTATTCATAAAACAACTTTGCAAGACGAGCGATATGATTTTTTTTCGTTTCAATGATATCGGCAAATGGGGTTTTAACATTATATTTATCCAGGATGTTTTTATATTCATATTTGGTTAGAGATTCATCCTCAATGGCATATATAAGCATTTTTTCGATTGTGAGAGCATTATCTTGTTTTGCGGCCTGGGATCCTATTGACTGAGTTTGTATTTTTGATGATGTATTGTAACATCCATATAAAGTGAGCATAAGCGCAAACATACTTAACAGCAAAAAAATATATATTTTTTTCATTCAATTTCCTTTATATTTTTAAATCTTATGGTAAAAGTTGAGCCTTCATTTATTTGGCTTTCTACAGTAATTTGTGCATGATGCCTCAAAGCAATTTGATTTGCAATAGCAAGACCAAGCCCGGAACCGCCTTTGTTATCCGGCGATTTGGTTTTATGGAAACGATCAAAGATATAGGGAAGTATTTCTTTTTCAATGCCGGGGCCTTCATCTGTAATAGAGATGGCAAGTCCGCCGCTTTGGTACAGCTTAATGGTTATGTTTCCGTTAGCCGGTGAAAACTTGATGGCATTATCGAGTATGATCATAATCATTTGACGAAGTCTTCCGTAGTCGCCTTTGACTATGAGGGTTTGTGCCGTGTTTTCAAAGTTGATCAAGATATTTTTGCTTGATGCAATGTGTTCTCCGCTGCGGATAGCATCATACAATATATCTAAGATGCTTTGATCTTCCATATCGATGTGAAAATCAGTATTTTGCAGTTTGGACAAATCCATCAAATCACCGACCAGCCGTTGCAAGGCTTTGCTTTCACTGAGCATTTGATCATAATAAATTTGCACTTTGGCAGGATCGGTAATGACTTTATCTTTCAATGCTTCAAGAGAACCGCGAATGACTGTGATGGGTGTCCGGAGTTCGTGGGAGACATTTGATATTAAGTCGCGTCGAAGTTTCTCTAAATTCTCGCTTTCTTTTGAAGCGATAAGCAGTTTTTCGGAAAGTATGTCCAAATTTTTAGCAAGCTCACCGATCTCGTCATTTTGAGTGATTTTTGTTGTGACGCTGTAGTCGCCGCCTGCCAATTTGATAGCTGTATCGTTCATTTTTTTAAGCGGCTTGGTAAATGTAACCGAGAATAATGAAGATAGCAAAATCGCTATAATCAAGGCCAGTCCAATGCTGATTGCCAGCATCGTAAAGCCGTTCGTCACAACAAAATTAATTCCGTTTACAGGGGAATGTAAAAGTAAGACACCATAGATTGTGCCGTCGGAAAGCACAATCGGTGTGCCGACGGTGAGTGTCGGAGTATTTTGCAGAGAACTAAAATCTTCACTGAATGTAGTCTGGCCATTGAAAGCATTTTTTACAATTTCTTCGGCATGGTCGGGAAGTTCTGAATAGGTATACTCGGTATGCGTATATTCTTTTGTTAAAATATTCAAATCTTCATCCACAACCCAAGCATCGGCCATCGCAATATCCCCTAAATATTTAATATAAGCACCATATCCGCCGCCTTGTTTTTGCCCTTTGCCTTCATTTGTCTCGCTGTCTACATAGTATGCCAAAGTTTCAGAGATATTTTTGGCACGTTCTTCCAAATCTGCCTTATGCAGTTGTATAGTATTATTTTTGAAAAGAAGTAAAAAAACGCTGCTGATTATAATAGCAAAAATCAATATGGCAATAGTGAAATATGCCTCAAGCTTGACTACAATTTTATTTTTCATCAGAGACGACCTCAAATTTATATCCTACACCCCATATTGTTTTTATATCCCATCTGTCATGAGAATATTCATCAAGTTTTGCCCGCAGTCTTTTTATGTGCGAATCCACTGTACGTGAATCACCAAAATAATCATAACCCCATAGGCTGTTGAGTAAATTATCCCTTGAAAAAACTTTATTTCTGTTTGTCGCAAGTGTCCATAATATTTCGATTTCCTTTTTGGTTAGGGATACGGGCTTACTGTCTATCGTTACTTCATAAGTATCAAGATTAATTATTAAACTATCATAAAAATACATTTGTTCACTTTCTTCCGCAGACGGAGTCATTCTGCGAAGGATCGCCCGTATTCTTGCCATCACTTCGCCCGGAGAAAATGGTTTGACAATGTAATCATCGGCACCGATATCCAGCCCCATAATTTTTTCGAAGTCTTCTCCACGGGCTGTGATCATAATAATCGGTACATTTGAAGTTTTTCTTATTTCCCGGCAAACCTCAAAACCATCCATCATAGGCATCATCACATCGAGCAAAATAATGTCTGGATGATATTGATTATATTTCTGAAGTGCTTGAAGGCCATCTTCTGCAATGATCGGAACATACCCTTCTTTTTTGGAGTATTCCGCCAAGATTGAAGAAATCTGTTTATTGTCGTCTGCAATCAATATTTGTGGCATTTTTCATCACCTCGTATACTTATCTGCTTTTATTATAAAATTAAATAATAAATATGGCAATTATGTGTTTTTTTATAGTTATTTTTTTGTAATTCAATCTGTCGGAAAAGAAGAAATGAATATCTATAACTATATTTGTAAATCAGTCGATCTTTTATAAAGTATTTTAATGGGGTACAAAGACAAAGAAGCAAGCACATTTTATTTTTCATTGAATATTAATAAAACATAAGCTCCGGTAAAACGCGAGATATGTATTGATTTGTCATAGGTAGAAGAGGTGAGAGATTATGAATTTTATCATATTTGGCAGTGACAAACGCTATGAATATTTGGCTGATCTATTAATAAAATCAGGATGGAGGCAAAACGACAGAAAAAGTATGCTCGATGAACGGGCAGATTTGCTTATTTTAGGACCCAAGGAATCTGTTTTTACATACATTAATGCATCTAAGCCCGGTGCATTTATTTTTGGTGGTAAAGATGGCACAAAACAAGAGATACAAGCTGCAGGAAGAATAAAGTGTGAGCAAAGCAATAAATACAGAATCAGAAACTCAATCTTGACAGCCGAAGGGGCACTTTGTATTGCAATCTCGGAAACAAATCGTGCCATCATAGACTGTGATGTCATTGTTTTGGGATATGGGTTCTTAGGCAGAGAGATTGCGGATTTATTTTCTAAAATGGGAGCTAGGGTAAGTGTGTGTACCGCGAATGGAAACGAACTGGAGCAAGCCGAGAAAAAAGGATTCAACTGTATATTACTCAAGGATTTAAGGGCGCTTGCGTATCATGTTATTTTAAATACTATTCCCGCTTGTATACTCGATGACGAAAAATTTTGCCTGCTTCCCGAGGATGCCATTTTAATTGAGCTTGCAAGCAAACCATGTTGCAATGAAAATCAAGAAGCAGTGAAAATAATTAAAGCCGGAGCACTGCCGGGTAGATTTAGTCCATATTCGGCGGCATTATATATGTATGAAGAAATAACCGAAAAAATTTGGGAGGAGAACAGATAAGTATGGATAGCATCCAAGGGAAAAAAATTGGATTTGCAATTACGGCTTCTTTTTGCACATTTGATACAATACTGGAGCCGATAGAAAATATAATCAATGCAGGAGCAGCAGTGACACCTATACTGTCATTTAATGCAGCTACTGTTGATACGCGCTATATGAAGGCGGAAGATTTTAAAAGCAGATTGGTAAAATTAACAGGAAACGATATTATTGCATCACTGGTTGAGGCGGAACCGGTGGGGCCAAAGGCATTATTTGATATTGTCATTGTCGCGCCGTGCACAGGTAACACGCTTGCCAAGCTGGCATGCGGCATTACGGACACACCTGTCACAATGGCTTGCAAAGCGCAGCGCAGAAATGACCGGCCGGTATTGCTTGCCATTTCAACAAATGATGCGCTATCTTTAAATGCAACGAATATTGCAAAATTGATGAGCGCAAAAGGATATTATTTTGTACCTTATAAGCAGGATAACGCACAAAAAAAGCCTACATCCATCATTGCTGATATGAACTTGATACTTCCTGCTGCGCTAGAAGCCTTAGACGGTAAACAGTTACAGCCTGTTTTAGTTTGATTTTTAAGGAGTTACAGTATGTGTGGTATTGCGGGATACGTTCATTTATATGAGGATATTTCAAATAAAAAATCTGTCCTAAAGAAGATGTCAGATACTCTTGCAAAAAGAGGACCGGATGAAAGCGGATATTATTATTCAAAGCATGCGTTGCTGGGGCACAGAAGACTTATTGTGGTGGATCCTAAGGGTGGATGTCAGCCTATGATGAAAACGGTAGACGGTAATTCTTATGTTATTATTTATAACGGAGAGCTCTATAATACACAGGAACTCAGAAAAACGCTGCAAAAAGTGGGATTTGTTTTTAAATCCTACTCTGATACAGAGGTGCTTCTGACCAGTTATATTTATTGGGGAAGTCAATGTGTGAACCATATTAATGGTATTTATGCATTTGGCGTCTGGAGCGAGGTTGACCAGACATTGTTTTTGGCAAGAGATCCTTTGGGGGTGAAGCCTTTATTTTATACGATGAGAAATAATGCCATTATTTTTGCGTCCGAAATAAAAGCGCTTTTGGCGCATCCGTGCATAGAGGCTGTCTTAGCTAAAGAAGGGCTTACAGAGTTGTTTGCGCTTGGGCCTGCAAGAAGTCTAGGCGGCGGTGTTTTTAAAGATATTTACGAAATTCCGCCCGCATATTATTTATATTATTCGGCTGATACGATCCGATTAAAAGAATATTGGAAACCTGCGGCCAGAGAGCATACCGAGACAATAGAAGAAACAGCGGAGCATGTAAAAAGCCTTCTCATAGATGCAATTAAAAGACAGACGGTTGCGGATGTGCCTATATGCACATTCCTATCTGGAGGCGTGGACTCAAGTGCTATTTCTGCTATCGTAGCCGAGGAGTTTAGAAAAGATGGCAAGCAGCTTAGCACCTTTTCGATTGATTATGAAAATAATGATTTGTATTTTCAACCGGATGATTTTCAACCAACATCCGATGCCGCCTATGCCATAAAGATGAAAGAATATATTAAAAGCAATCATAAAAATATTTACTTAAACAGCATGAATTTAAAAAGTGCTTTGTATAATGCTGTTTATGCAAATGATATGCCAGGAATGGCTGATGTGGATTCTTCACTGTATTTATTTTGCAAAGAAATTAAAAAAGACGCAACGGTTGCCTTATCAGGGGAATGTGCAGACGAAATTTTCGGGGGATATCCATGGTATAGAAGGTATGACTTAATTTATGCCAATACTTTTCCGTGGTCCGTATCGCTCGGCGAAAGAAAAACTCTGCTGTCAAAATCACTTAAAAAGCTGGATATAGAAGACTATGCGAATGCGCATTATAAAAAAACATTAAAGCAAGTGCCTCACTTAGAAAATGAATCACCTTATGAATACCGTATGAGAGAACTCTTTTATTTAAACATTAAATGGTTTATGATCACGCTTCTGAATAGAAAAGACAGAATGAGTATGGCAAACAGCCTTGAGATAAGAGTGCCTTATGCCGATTATCGGTTGGTAGAATATGCATTCAATATTCCCGCCGATATAAAATTTTGTGATGGGCAAGAAAAAGGAGTTCTGCGAAGAGCGTTAAAAGGGATTCTGCCCGATGAAATACTGCTGCGTAAAAAAAGCCCGTATCCCAAAACACACAATACGGATTATACACGCCTTGTACAAAAAGATATGATAGATATTTTAAATGATAAAAATGCACCGATTCTTCCGCTCATAGACGAGTATGAAATCCGGCGTCTTGCCGAAAGCGGGGGGGCATCGTACAAAAAACCATGGTTTGGCCAGCTAATGACAGGGCCTCAGTTGCTGGCGTATCTGATTCAGATGAATTATTGGCTCAAGGAATACAAAGTACAGTTACAATTTTAAAAAGAGCCGCCTTGCAATCGTTGCAAAGCGGCTTGCACAGGCTGTTTTTATAATTCCAAATCCCAGCGTTCTTCAATGATGCCGTCTCCCCATTGAGCTTTATCATAACTTACGGTTTTTTTAAATCCTCGGCGCTCGTAAATATGTTGCGCGATAACTTGAGCACTTATTGTAAGCAAAAAAATATGTTTGTATTTTTTCTCTCTGCAAAAATCGAGCGCCATATCCATAAGCATATTTCCGTATCCTCTGCCTCGCAGTTCAGGCTCCAGCATAAAAAAGCGCAGCTGCGCGGTTGCGTCGTTCACTTTCGCTATAGCAATGCTTCCTGCAGGGTTTCCATTGCACTCCAGAATATTTAAACAGTCTGTTTTCGGATTAAAATGACTGGCAAAATGATAGACGATGCTGTCTACATAATCAAAAAAAACGTTTGAAAGATGGCGCTCCGCATAGTATAAAGTTTTATGGCGCGAAATGACATATTCAATATCACCTGCAATAAACGGTCTTATCGTAATAATATCCATTATTTCGGAAAGTTTTGTTTTTATAGTAATCATAGATTCAAACACAAGCTTTTGATTGGCGACAGAGAGCTTATGAAACAACTTTGTAATTTGTTCGCTTTGCATTTCGTTTAATTTGTTGAAATCCGCTCTGCCTTTATCGGTGAGACGTATATAGTTGATACGGCTGTCTGTAGGAGATTGTGTTTTTATAATCAAGCTTTTATTTTCAAAACGTCTGATCATACGGCTCATGTAGCTGCGGTCGATATTGAGTTGATTGACTAAAATATTTGCAGTACACCGATCGGTTTTACCGATCTCAAAAAGCACGCGGCTCTCTGTTAACGAATATCCTTCTTCCATTATTTTCTGGTTGAGATGATGAATGACATTCGAGTAAAACCGGTTAAAACCCATTATCTCCGCTATCATATCTGCCGATATCATATGCATACCTCCTAATCAATAAATAAAGCCAAACAAACTTTATTTGGCTTTATTTTAACAGCTTTCTAGATGGATGTCATCAAACAATTTACAAAATTGTTGACACAGTCCACAAAAATGATATAATAATTTGCAAACTTTATCAATTTTATTTGGCAATGAATCAATAGGGGGAAAGCATGAAAATAAAAAAAGCGGTTTATTTTATCAGCAATAATCCTAATTGGGGGTATGTAAGCAGACATGTTTGGAATATTTTAAAGGAAGAAGGATATCTAAGCGAAAAAGCAGATTTTTGCTTTGCGGGAGAGGATGTCTATAAATATATTGACGAAGGAAAAAATGAATTTTATTTTGTGCCCATGCAAATAGCCGTGTGCCTCGATTATCCGAAGTATTTGCCTGAAATGAACGAGTATTTCAGCAATTTTGATATTTCAGGGATGGTGACCTGGCATGAGGGAGAAAATGCACCGCCCAATGTGCTTACGGTGCATACACTCGGAGACATGAATTCGGGTGTTTTTGGAGCGGTGAGGCCAAGGTATATGCGCAATCTAATGCTTGCAATAAATCGCAATAAAAATGAATTAGGTTTGGAAAACTACAGCGTTGTTACCGAAGCAACGCATTGGTCCGGCATTCATGAAGGGCAGGGAGATCCCACCTTGCTCACCAATTTTCCGGTTGCCATGATGGACATTGAAGTCGGAAGTGATCCAAACAGCTGGAACAATATTGATGCCTGCAGAGCGCTCGCACGTTCGTTGACACAAATTTTCACCGACGATGGCAGAGCGGTACATAATCTGCTCTGCATGGGCGGCGTGCATTTTGATCCGAATTTTGCGGAAGCGGTATTTGCACAGTGGGGAAATGAAGCATTTGGCATCACACACATCATGGCCAATCAGTGGCTGGTATCAGGTGCATATGAAGATGAATCAGGCTTCGAGCGTGCCTGTGCTTGTATTGATGCCATAGAAGGCGGCGTTGAAGCCATCATCTATCACGATAAACTGAAAGGCTGCTATAAAGATTTAGCCCGCAGGCTGGGAGAAAAATACCAGATTCCCACAGGCAAACATCAGAAACTGCGAAACCCTCAAAATATGGAGTTCTCACAGAGCAAATAATACAAAAAATAGATGAAAAGTAAACTGCCTTACAGCAAGTATAGGGCAGTTTTTTTATTGCAAAAAATATTATTACAATATTAAAAATAAATATTGCAATATGCATTTATGATATGCTATTATAAAATTACTTTTAGTAATTGTATAAATTTTCATTAGAAATAATAAAATTCGGGAGAGAAAAAATGAATAAGAAGTTGAAGCTATCAGGCAAGAAAATGCTTGTCTCTTTTTTGATCGTAGCCCTTTTACTCACATGTTCAGGCTACTATGAATTAGCAGTACAAGCATCGGAAGCAATCAGTAATATTGATTTAAATTTAAATTTGGATTCTCAAGATGAAGATACTTCGTCTTCGACTGAGGAAAACACACCGGAAATCGTGAAAGAACTTCCACAGGAACGTACAGAATATTCTACGGTTTATTTAAACGATGATGGAAGCAAAACAGCCAAATTTTATTCGGCGCCAATACGATACAAAGACGACAATAACAACTTAGTTGATATTGATTCGTCTTTAATTGCGTTAGAAGGCAATGAGAAAAGTATTGGGGAGAGCACGTATGAATACACAAGCAAAGCTACCGAAGTAAAAACCTACTTTCCTTCGGTGCTCTCAAAAGAAAATCCGATTTTAGTTGCTTCTGAGGAGTATTCTGTCTCTCTAATGCCGATCGAAAACACTTCAAGTGAATGCAAAAGCGAAGCAGATTGTGTAGTGTTAAATAAAAACGAAGCTTCAATAGAAAAAGAAGAAACATTAGATTTGTATACGGATAAAACGGTTGAAAAAGATAATAAAATTAAATACAGTGGCACAAAGGACAGTAAAGACAGCAATATAGATATAGAATATATTTCTTTGAATGATGGTCTTAAAGAAAACATTATTATTAACAGCCAGACAGATATGAACACCTTCAGTTTCTGGCTTGAAATAAAAAACGCTTATCCCGAATTAACGGAGTATGGAGCAATTCTATTTAAAGATAACAAAACAAAAGAAGAAATCGGCGCAATTCCTGCCCCTTACATGTCAGATTCATCAGAAGATACGGCATACAGCACGGATATTTATTATGAACTGACCGAAGCGCAAGGTGGGTATATTGTTACGGTCATTGCAAATGAAGAGTATCTAAACAGTAAAGACAGAGTATATCCTATAACAATAGATCCGTCTATTACATTGAATGGGAATTCTAAGGTAATGGATGTATATATAAAAAGTGGCTATGCAAATACAAATTTCTATTCGTCTGATACCAGGCTTATGCCTGTAGGGTATGGAGCTGAACGCATTTCTAGAACATTGGTAAAATTTCCGACTTTATCATCAACGATATCTGGCAAAGTAGTCATATCAGCCGGCTTTCATGCCAAAGAGCACGATAACAGCGGCGGTTCTAATTTTTGCTCTGTGAAGCTTTATAGAATTACTGAGAGCTGGTCTGTAAGCTCTGTGACTTGGAATACAAGACCTGACTATAGTTCTTTCAGCAATGAAATTGAGACGAATACCGGTACTGCGTGGCATGTTTGGAACGTAAGGAAATTATTGGCATGGTGGGCTAATGGCACATATTCAAATTATGGATTATTGATGCGAGCTACTGTGGAAAACATATCAAATTATGATGATTATTACGGTTCAAGAACAACGGCCACAGATTACAGGCCATATCTTGTTGTAAACTATCAAAATCCGTCCACGTTGAGCACACCAACGGTTACCAGCGGTGGTGTAAACTCGGGATATAGTAATATAAGTCTGACATTTACGGAAGTGTCTGGTGCATCTAAATATTATTTGAATATTACAGGCGCCGGTGGCGGAGACACTATCACAAGAGAGATCACAAGTGAATGTGTAGATAATGGTTCAACAAGGACATGGAACAGTTCCGGGAGAACAATCTTTTCTGGCTACACTGGTTTTCCAAACAGTTCGGCAGGGCCGTTAGGCGGAACGGGCAGTTACTCTTTTACTGTCAAAGCAGCTAATGCTGACGGCGTAGGGGTCAATTCTAATTCAAAAACCGTTGCCTTAACGGACAATACGGCGCCGAATACTGTGTCTTCGGTAACTATTAACAGCGTAACAAGAAATGCAACAGATCCAAGTAAAGCGAATATAACAGTAAGTTTTCCAAAAACTACCGATTTAACGGCAGAAAACGGATCAGGCATCAAAGAATATCGTGCAGGATTATATTATACCAATGCATCAAATCAAGTGGTGCTATCCGGCAGCGAACAAGTGATCGCAAGTAGTTCGGCCAGCACATTTTCATGTACATTTACGGCAGTAGACTGTGATTTGAATAATCCTGTAGTAAAAGTCAGAGCATATGATGTGAAGAATAACTATTCGGCAGCGAGAACAAGCAGCACTGTTGTGATACCGGATTATGAAAAACCGAGTACGCCGACAGTTACCGTAAACCCGCTAAGCTGGACAAGTCAAACAACCATAGGCGTCAGCTGGACAGGGCTTACGGATAACCGTTCAAGCGGGAGCGGCATTCAAGTATTTTATCGGATTGCGACCGGAAGCATAAGTAATCCAAATTATTTGACAGCAGAGCAATCTCTCGGTACCGGAGAATCCGGAACAGAGGATATAACGGTCACAAACGCAAACGATGGTGAAATATTGATTATTGTCTACGGAAAAGATCAAGCAGGCAATGCTGGCAGCGTTGGATACTCCACCTATTATAAAGATACAACGGCACCGACATTAGAAATAACATCACCTGTAAATGAAAGCAGTATTGCCAATGGAAGCGTAGCCATTGCCGGCACAATCAGCGATACAAATCTCAGCAGCTGGACGCTGAGTTATAAAAAAGATGGATTCCCTTGGATCGGTTCTTATGAGCAAGTAGCATCAGGCACATCTTCAATAGTTAACAGCGAAATTGCAATCGTGGATACGAGTACTTTTGTAATTGGTGCAGAATATATATTTAAGCTCGTTGCAACAGATGCGGCGGGGAATGAAAAAAGTATTAGTAAACATTATTATGTAGTACAAAACGGCTTTTCGGAATTGCCAATTTTTCAAATAAATCCAGACTCGAATTCTTACTGGAGCATTGATGCGTACGATTATATCTTTACTCCGGTCCCTGAAACGGGGCAAACACTGCCACAAGGAGAAAAAACCCTGTTTATAGATGGCAACTATGTTGATACCTACGGAATAAATGAAGATATTCAAACAGACTTATCCACGTATCCAGATGGAAGTGAACATAATGCAGTTGTAAGAATTATTGACGGCACAGGAGAAGAATATTACAGCTCTGCCGTTATAAAAAGAGATCTGTTTATATATGCGCTTCAACCACAGGAAGAGCTTACGGCAACAGGAGATGCTGTGTTGTCTTCTCAAGGAGCGAGCCTTGATATAAGCCAAGGGGTAGCAACTTCTGGAAGCGTGGAGACGATTGAAAAAACCATCAGTGGCAAAATAGCAAGCATTGAACTTCAATCTCAAGCCAATATTCCTTCTAATACAGCCGTTACATATTATTTAAGTATAAACGGAAGCGATTATTTTGAATTTGACAATAATACCAGGTTATATATAGATCAATTCCCATCACAAATCGAGAATAATGCGACGAACAATAGTGTAAAAGTAAAAATAGTTATGGAAAGCGCTGATGGAACGGCTACACCAACAGTCAGTTCCTTAGAAGTATACAGTACTCAATTTACGGGGAATGTAAACAGTGTATTTACCGTAAATTTAGTTGATGCACCTTTAAATATTACAACAAAAGAAGAAATAAACTATACTACACTGATAAGATGGGATCCGTCAGCAACAACTTCATTGGAAGGTGACGTTACATATAATGTTTACAGGGCAGAAATACCTGACGGGATGACATATAACGATATCAGTATCGAGGATATGGAATTAAAACAGGAAGGTTTAACAGAAACTTATTGGTATGATTATAACTTAAATTATGAAAAAACTTTTGTTTATGCAGTAACGGCAAATGCGGTCATAAAGACGGGAGAGGCAAAACGCGAATCGGCCTTATCGGCTTTAACCGAATATTCAGATGCGACTGTGGTTTCTGATACCGAAATCTCAAAGCGTCTCGGACTGCAAAATTATTGGAACTATTCTTCTTTTGATACAATCTACGGCACAGGTTATGTGGAAACTAGTCAAGGTAATTTTTCTTATCAAGTTGTCGATGCCTCAATTTCAGGGCCTAAATTAGGGTTGGTGATGAGAAGAACGTATAACAGCCAGTCAACAAGTAAGACGCCTATGGGGTATGGATGGGACTTTAGTTTTAACACCACTCTTCTTAAAGAATATGACGAAAATAATCCAAACGTGGAGACAGCTATGCTTCTTAAAGACGGAGACGGCACAATCCATAGATTTGAGAAAGACGGAAATACATATACGACGCCAAAAGGCATTCAAATGTATTTAACTAAAAATGATGATATATATACGATCGAGCGTTATGACGGGATAACTTACACATTCAACAGCAGTAACCAAATATTATCCATGTCGGATAAAACCGGAGACTGCATCACTTATGCATATGATCAGGCAAGAGGGAATCTGATATCCGTCACCAATATTTCAGGCGACAGCATCCAATTTTCATACACAGATGACCTACTATCTTACATCACACTGCCCGACGGACAGGTTGTGTCATATTCTTATGTCTCCGGCAACGATTATCTTGAATGCGCTTTTTATGAAGTAAGCAGATATGATCCTCAAACAGGACAACTGGGCAGCACACCTGAAGATGTGGAGCAAGGGTATGTGTATGACGGGGCCAATATGCTTGTCAGCATCGAAGATAAAGAACCGAGTTTCTTTACAACGCCGGATATAGCATATGGAATCGGTTATGATGAGGCCGTTACACCAAGAACACAGCAAATAACCTTTAATAATAATGAAAAAATAGCATTTGATTATAGTGATGTTGCGGATGGAAATGGAAATTATACGACAACGGTTACCTCGAAAAATGCATCCAACGAGACGGTCAACCAGTCACAGGCAGTGGCAAACGAATACGGATTAACCGTGCAGAAGACGGATAATAACGGCAATGTTGTCGCGCTCACATATGATGATAATTATAATCTCACATCCGCAAGTTTTGACAATACCTTTGAAACAATAGGAACAAATGGGGAAATTACTTCAGCAACTCAGCAGGTGACCTATGAATACGCCTATGACAGCAATAATAATCTGCTGACAATTGAAGACCCGTATGGGCATATAACAACATATGCTTATACTGATTCATATAATCCGCATAAATATACAAGTATCACCACGCCAAAAAAGGATACGGGCAGCGGCATAACCTATGTCACTTCTTCGTATTCATATGATATGCAGACAGGAAATTTATTAAGTGAGACAGATGCGACAGATAAAACAATGACCTATACATATGACAGTGTTTATCAGTTTTTAATGAGCACGGCAACCGACCGTTTTGGTGAAGCGACCACTTTTACATACGATAATGACTATAGGCTGGTGTCAACAGCACAGCCGGAGAGTGTCGAGACACATATATTAGCTTATGATGATTTGTCCAATCCAACGCTTACGCAAGACGGCAACGGAAACTATACATCATACATGTATAATGAACGCGGACAGATCGTGAAAGCAACAAATATGCAGGATACCCTTCAGGATACATCGGATGATACGTATGAATACACCATCTATGACCAATACGGCAGAATTCTCACCTATGTTGACGCAAACGGAAATGAAACGCATTATGACTATGACAGCATTGGCAGGGTAAGCGATGTTGCGCAAATGGTGGGTAATCAGAATTTTGTGACAACACATATGGCCTATACCTATGAAGATGTCACCATCAACGGCACGCTCTATGAAAATGCTTATGTGCTCACACAAAGCATCACGGAAGAAAACAACAAAATAGTCGGCAAGCAGTATTACGACGGCAGAGGCAATTTGATCAAAGAAGAAAAGGACGGAGCTTATACGCTTGCGTTTTACGATGAAGCAGGCAACGTCATAAAAACACTTGATTCAACCGGAGTTGAAACCCGATATTTATATGATAAATATATGAACAAAGTGGATGTACTCGTCAACCCTGCAACAGATGATATTGTTATCGAGTACGAATATGATTTACTGGGCAATATCATATCCCAGACCGACGGAGAAGGCAACATCACGGATTATGTGTACGACAACCTGTCACGCGTGACATCTGTGACACAGCATAAAGGTGCGCAAGATATAGAAACTACTTATGCATATGACCAAGAAACGGCTGCGGGAGATATTAAAAACATCACAACAAACCCCAGCGGTCTGCAGAGTATCACCACGTTTGATGCTCTGGGCAGAACGATCAGCCAAAAAGAAACAGGCACTGAAGGCAGTGTGACCAAGACAATAGAGACCACTTACACCTATGATGATAACGGCAATATGCTGACGCTTGAAAAAAATGACGGCACAACCAATTGGTTTGAATATGATGCAAGCAACAATCTCACAGAAGCTGTATACGAAAAAGATACACAGGGAAATGCTACACATTATACTATCTACACCTACGATGATGTCGGTAATCGATTGAGCATGCAGGATTATAAAGATAATAATACAACACCAGTCAGCACAACCAATTATGCCTATGACGGTATGAGCCGAGTAATACAATATGTGCAGGACGGCGAAGCGGTGAACTATAGTTATGACGGCTTTTCGAATGTTGCAAAAATCGCATACAGAGACGCCACGGCACTTGATGATCAGAACACCGATTTAGTGGCGCTGAATTACAGTTATAATGATGATAATCAGTTAGAAAATATAACTATTGAATATTTGGATACTAACGGTAATTCATTAGCTGAAAAATTAGTTGCTGCATACACCTACAATGCGGCAGGGCAAATAACATCTCAAAATGTGTACAGAGATTTTGAAGACGCGGCAAATGTCGCCAATCCGGGAGAGTATGTGCAGACGGCATACACCTATAATTCGCTGGGGCTTGTAGAAAATATAGCCTATAAAGACAGCACAGACCTCAGCGCGGTAAAAGAAAGCTATACCTATGAATATGACAACAGGGGATACATACTCAACGAAGACGTTGTAAACAATTATCCGGCAACAGTGACTGATGTAGCAAAAGAGTATGTCTACGACCAGCTCGGTCGCCTGACAAGCGCGTCCGTGACTGATAACACGCAAAGCAGCCCAACTCCCGTGACGACATCCTATGCTTATGATGACGCTGGAAACAGAACATCTATGACGAAAGACGGCGTGCAGACTTCTTATGAATTCAACATATTAAATCAAATGACTTCTTCAACGCAGCCAACAGTTATAAACGGCAATACGGAAAACATAGAGACGACATTTACATATAATAGCAACGGGGATTTGACTAAAGAGGTAACAGTAACGCCGCTTGAAGATTTAGAAGAAGAAATAGATGGTTTTCCAAATTATTATACGATAATTGGGGACTTGACACAAACCACAACGAAAACATATACTTATGATAAAGTAGGAAATATGCTTGAAAGCCAGGCAGTAAGCGATATTGACGGCATAATAGAACACTATAAAGACTCAAACGGCAATCTGCACGATTTGGAAGATCCTGTTATTATCGGAAACGATGAAAACGAAGATCCGGATGACGATTATATTGTATATAAAACAAAATCCGGCGCTTATTATTACAACGGAGACGGCATCAGGGTCAAAAAAGACGTAGTGCTCACAGACGGGGATGATGATGACACTGATAATGTCACCACACTGCGCAAGTATTACTACACAGGCGATGCGGTGCTCTTTGTGGCGGATGCTTCCAACAATAAACTGATAGAAAATATTCTCACGCCCGACGGCACAACGCTGCTGAGCGCAAGATATGAGGAAGACGAACAGAGCGGCAACTTTATTAACGGATACTACACCTTTAACAATGACATCCGCGGAAGCGTGACCAATATCTTAAACAACAGCGGCACACTCACAACAGGCTATGTCTACGACGAGTACGGCAATCAGATAAAAACGGGAGACGAAGACTTCATCAACGAGGCCACCTACACAGGCTCGATTTATGATGAAGAAAGCGAACTCTATTACATGAATGCCCGTTACTACAATGCCAATACCGGGCAGTTTACGAGCAGGGACACGTACCTTGGCAATGCCTATAATCCGCAGACGCATAATCTTTACAGCTATACGGGAAACAACCCGACAAGCTTTGTGGACCCGACAGGGCATGCCTTCTTCCTGGTGACTGCCTTAATAGGAGCGGTCGTTGGGGGAGCAATAGGAGCCTACCACTCCTATAAGACAACAGGTAAAGTAACACTGAAATCCGTAGTGAAAGGTGCCTTAATAGGCGGAGCGGTAGGGTTGACGTTGGGAGCGGGAGCAAGCCTTGCGCTTACGGGAGGCTTGGCGGCATCAACAGGCACTGTTATGACTGCGGGCAGTACACTTATATCTACTGCGGCAGGGGCGACTAAGGCAGCGGATAAGGTTTCAAGTGTTGCGAAAACTGCATCTAGCAGTATAGCACAGACGGCTAAAAATGTTGTTAGTAAAATTTCAAGTAATTTTAAGGTTACTACTAATGTTGAACAAGAGTTTAGTACTTTTAATAAAGCAAAAAAGGCTTTGGGATCTCCAGGCGAAGGAAACCAATGGCACCATATAGTTGAGCAATCGCAAATAAAAAAATCAGGATTTAGCCCGATGCAGATAAATAGCACAAAAAATCTTTTTGCTATAAATAAAGACATTCACTCAAAAATTAGCGGATATTATAATACGAAAGCATTTCCTTTTACAAATGGATTAAGCGTAAGAAATTGGTTAGCAACAACCGAAAAAAGCTTTGAATACCAATATCAATTTGGCCTGGATGTTATGAAAAAGTATGGAGTTGGGAATTAATAATAATATGGGGTGATATAATGCATAAAGAATGGTCACAATCTGAAGTTATAAATCAATATATAAAAAGCGGTAAAATAATGTATCAGGCAACTTTAAAGGGAGATTACAAGACAAATAATAGAGAAGGCAAAATAATAACCAAAATATTTAAATATTTAGAAAGTAATTTAGAATTTGCTAAAAATACATTACCGTTATTATTTAATAGTGAAAATGTTTTTATAAGAACAGAAGCAGCGGCACATTGTTTGGCACTTAAAATTTGCATAAACGAAGCTGAAAAAATACTAAAAGAAGCATCTCAGGATGAAGATAATGGCATTTTTGGATTTAATGCTGAGATGACTATGAAAGTATGGTGTGAACAAGGCTATTTAAAAATATATCCGGATCAAAAAATATAATTTAAATTAATTTACAGGCATACAATAAGGCTAAATGATAAGCCAACTGTGTGCCTATATTTTTATTACTATATTGAATAAAAGCGATTCATTTAATATAATTATTTTTAATTACAATACGATGAATACGGCAATCAGATAAAAACGGGAGACGAAGACTTCATCAACGAGGCCACCTACACAGGCTCGATTTATGATGAAGAAAGCGAACTCTATTACATGAATGCCCGTTACTACAATGCCAATACCGGGCAGTTTACGAGCAGGGACACGTACCTTGGCAATGCCTATAATCCGCAGACGCATAATCTTTACAGCTATACGGGAAACAACCCGACAAGCTTTGTGGACCCGACAGGGCATGCCTTCTTCCTGGTGACTGCCTTAATAGGAGCGGTCGTTGGGGGAGCAATAGGAGCCTACCACTCCTACAAGACAACAGGAAAAGTAACACTGAAATCCGTAGTGAAAGGTGCCTTAATAGGCGGAGTGGTAGGGTTAACGTTGGGGGCAGGAGCAAGCCTTGCGCTTACGGGAGGCCTGGCGGCATCAACCGCGGCAGTAACTTCAGCGGCGGGAACGGCAGTAACCTCCGCAGCAGGCGGACTTGTAGCGGCAGGGACAAAGGCTATTGATAAAGTTCAAAATATTACTAAAATAATAAATAAAAATAGTATAGCGCAGTCTGCGAAAGATGTTGTTAGTAAGATTTCTCAAAGTGTTAAGGTTGAGTCATCAAGAACTGTTAGTGAAAAACCAATTGTTATTGGTGAGAATATGTCACGAGTAAAACAGTATGCAAATTCGATTGGAGGACACGCATATAAACCATGGAAAGTAAATCCTTCTAATTTTGAACTAAGTATGCAGAGGAACCAAAGATGGATAAATGATATGATGAAACAAGGCAGAAAAATAATAGATATTGGGCCAGATTTTGCAAGGAGAAGTCTAGGAAGGGAACCAAGTCTATTCTATAATATGGAACGTATGTCTACGAAAGTTTATGATAACTATCAAAAAGTGTTTGAACGTACGGGCATATTTAAAGGTGGAGTATCAGGAATAGATTGGTAGGATAAAAAAGTGAATAAAAAAGAAATAATTAATAACATAAAAGAACAAACTGAATTCTTATTTGATTTTGGATACAATAAGCGTAAAGAAAAAAATCAGATGTGGGCATATACTTTAAGCTATTTATCTAAAAATAGAGAATTTGCTATTGAATTCGAACTGGATTGCAGAGATGTTGATTTATTTGTTCTAGTAACAATTTTAGATGATGGATATTTGCCGAAAGGATATTACGTTAATAATAAGAAAAGGGTTCGTATTCATATTGAAAAACTATATGAAGCTGAAAAAATAAAGACTGGTAATTGGAAAGAGGTAACAAAACTTAGAAAAGAATTAAAAGGAGAATATGAAAATCGTGTTCCGTTGTTATTAAATGCATATTGTAAATTAATTAAAGACGGAATAAATGATATTAATTGCTTAAATATTAACGAATTATAAAACATAAAGGTCTTTTAAGACCTTTATGTTTTATATGCTGTTTCAATAAATACAGGCGACGCGGTCCTCTTTATGGCGGATGTGTCCAACAATAAATTGATAGAAAATATTCTCACGCCCGATGGCATAACGCTGCTGAGCGCAAGATATGAGGAAGACGAACAGAGCGGCAACTTTATTAACGGATACTACACCTTTAACAATGACATCCGCGGAAGCGTGACCAATATCTTAAACAACAGCGGCACACTCACAACAGGCTATGTCTACGACGAGTACGGCAATCAGATAAAAACGGGAGACGAAGACTTCATCAACGAGGCCACCTACACAGGCTCGATTTATGATGAAGAAAGCGAACTCTATTACATGAATGCCCGTTACTACAATGC
>CAZOOZ010000012.1:0-67633 GCA_964581565.1 uncultured Eubacteriaceae bacterium | reverse complement strand
ACTTGAATAAAAAGATCAAAAGAATCCTATATCTGCTTGATATAGGATTCTTTATTGCCTTTATAATATTTTACGATTATTTATTGTAATTATATTTTATTATATGCTATAGTATAAATATAATTTAAACGTAATATACATTATTAATTTTGTAATAATTTTATATAAATTAAGTCATTTTAAAATAAAATAATTCTTGTGTTTTATAAATCTGTTGAGGGAGAAGTTATGAGAAGAAGATATTGGATTCTCACGCTTATTTTTTTGTTCGTTTTATTGATACTGCCGGGTACAACACTGGCATATGATTACAACGGAGTAACGTATAATGACAATGATTTTACAAAGCTGCAGACGTTTCTAAACCAACCCTCGGCAGTAGCAGGAAAAACAAACGGTCAACAATTAAATGCAGATTATGATCAGAATGATCCGACTACGTGGAGCGGAGTATCTTGGTTTCTCTCGGAAGGAATTAGATATGTATGCCAACTAAACTGGACTAACAAATCTTTAAGTGGTGATTTGTCCCTTGATAATTGTATCAAATTAGAAATAATAAACTGCAGTGCAAATCAATTAACTGCTATTACCGCAACTAATAATCCAAAACTTAAAACGATAAATTGCGCCGGAAACCAGTTAATATCATTAAATATTGAAAACAATGATAGTTTAACTGATTTATCATGCTATCATAACCAGCTTACAACTTTAGATTGCAGCAAAAATACATCTTTAATAAATGTTTTATGTGGATCTAATAAATTAACATCTTTAAATATCAACGGATGCGTATCACTATTAAACTTGGAGTGTTGTTCTAATCTATTATGTTCTTTAGATTTGACTACAAATACCGCATTAAAAAACTTAAACTGCAATTGCAATACACTGACTTCACTTGATGTTAGTACGAACACGACACTGACAAATTTAAGGTTAAACTATAATCAATTAACTTCTTTGAATGTCAGCAAAAATAATGCTTTAGTGGTTTTGCATTGCGGCTCTAACAAATTAACTTCTATAGATGTAAGCAAAAATATCGCATTGACAGATTTAGATTGTAGCAGTAATGAATTGTATGTTTTAGATATATTAAATAATAAAGCTTTGACATTCTTGAGCTGCTGTAGCGATAAATTATCTGTTTTGGATGTTAGCAGTAATTCCGTTTTGAAAGAATTGCAGTGTACTTATAATTCATTGACATCTTTGAATCTTAATAATAACACATCTTTAAAAAGATTAGATTGTCATAATAATCAGTTAACATCGTTAGATTTGAGTGAAAATATTAATCTGATATATGTTACTTGTTGTTGCAATTCGTTAGCTAATATAAATTTATCTAATAACAGTAAATTAGAATCTTTAAATTGCGGTTATAATAAACTATCAGGAACGTTAGATTTATCAAGCTGTGTTAACCTTACAGAGTTATATTGTTATCATAATTTTTATTTAAACACATTAAATATTAGTAATTCTGCATTATTGTATCGTTTGGAGTGTTACTGTGATACTCTTACAACATTAGATTTAAGTAATTGTCCTAAACTAAGATTTTTATGGTGCAGCTCAAATAAATTAAGCAGTTTAGATTTAAGCAATAACACCGCTTTGGAAGAATTAGATTGCAGCGAAAATTATGATTTAACTTATTTAGATGTAAGTAAAAATGTTAATTTGATAAAATTAAATTACAATGCAAGCGTTACTGATTCATTGGACTTAAGCAATAATACTTCTATAAAAAAATTAAATATTAAAAATATTAAAAATCTAACAGCTAATTTTTTTGGAATTATATCTACTGTTGCTGTGAACGGCAATGGATATCTTTCGGTTAATACAAATACTTTCCCTAACTGTGATATTATAGCAGTGCCCCGTTCTATAGGCATGAGTTTTGAAAATTGGACTTTAAATGACTCCGTTATATCTACGAATTCTTCATATACGGTTTCTTCTGCTATTTCAAGTCCACTGGTTGCAAATTTTTCAGGGAACTGCAACGTTACTGTAATATCAAACAATTCAACTTATGGAACGGTAACGGGTGCGGGCACATATGACTACAACTCTTCCGCAACCTTGAAAGCCACCCCCAAAGCAGGCTACTATTTTATAGGTTGGCTGGAAGGAACATCAACAGTATCTACGAACAGCACCTACACCTTCACAGTGACCAAAGGCCGCACGCTAAAAGCCGAGTTTACCAAACTGCAGACACCTGTTCTATCGTCCGTAAAATCTGCCGGCTATAACAGCATCAAGCTGAAGTGGGGCTCCGTTACAGGTGCCAAAAGCTATAACATCTACCGTGCCACTTCAAAGAGCGGTACCTACTCAAAAATAGCTTCAACCTCTTCTACAAGCTATAAAAACACGGGATTAATAACAGGCAAAACCTACTACTACAAAGTAAAAGCTGTCTGCGTAGCAGGCTCTACAACAACCTACAGCAGCTATTCTTCTTACAAGTATGCCAAACCTATCCCTTCTACTCCTTCCACGACCGTAAAATCCAGCTCTTATAAAAGCATAAAAATAAGCTGGGGTAAAGTGAGCGGAGCAAGCGGATACAGAGTTTATAGAGCTACTTCTAAATCGGGTACGTATAAGTTGATTAAAACGACGACTTCGACGAGTTATACCAATTCTTCTCTCAGAACGGGAAAGAGGTATTATTATAAAGTAAGGGCATACAAATATGTAAGCGGCAGCAGGGTATATGGAAAATATTCTTCCATTAAAAGTGCAAAGCCTTCATTGTCAAAACCTTCAAACTTTAGTGTAAGCAGATACTCTTCCAGTAAAATAAAAATAAGTTACGGCAGCGTTTCGGGCGCAAGCGGATACAGGATATACAGGGCCACTTCAAGGTCGGGCACATATAAACTCGTTAAGACGACGACTTCCAGAAGCTGGATCAATACCGGGCGTACAAAGGGGAAAACTTATTATTATAAAGTGCGCGCATACAGATGGGTAAGCGGTAAAAGAGTATACGGACCCTATACAACTATAAAATATACGAAGACGTAAATAAGAAAAAGCCTGCTCTTCAGCAGGCTTTTAGATTTTAAATGAATATAAAATTAAATTTTTAAAACTACTTTATGATACACTTTTTTACCTTTTTTGATGATCATCTTGCCTTCTTCAAAATTATCCAGCGAGAAAAGCACATTTCCGTTTTCTATTTTTTGTCCGTCTACGCTGATACCGCCTTGATCTATAAGGCGCCTTGCATCACTCTTGCTTGATGCAAGACCTGTAAGAAGAAGCAGGCTGATTATATCCATTCCCTTTTCAATTTCCGCTGCGCCTACCGACGTTGTGGGCATATTGGAATCGTCACTTCCTTGCTCAAAGAGTGCTTCCGCAGCTTTTTGCGCCATGGAAGCTTCCTGCTGTCCATGCACCAATGCCGTGATTTCATAAGCCAATACTTTTTTTGCTTCGTTTATTTCGCTTCCTGACAGCGCACTCAATCTGCGTACTTCATCCATAGGCAGAAATGTAAGCAATTTCAAGCATTTTTCGACGTCGGCATCCCCTACATTTCGCCAATATTGATAGAATTCATACGGAGATGTTTTTTCTTTATCGAGCCACAGTGCGCCTTTTTCCGTTTTCCCCATTTTTTTGCCTTCACTGTTTACAAGAAGATTGAATGTCATGCCATAGGCCGCACCCCCGCATTTTCTTCGAATGAGGTCAACGCCTCCGAGGATATTGCTCCACTGGTCATTGCCGCCAAACTGCATAAGGCAATTATGGTCTTTATAAAGCATTAAAAAGTCATACGACTGCATGATCATATAGTTAAATTCTAAAAATGTGAGCCCGCTTTCCATTCTGTTTTTATAGCATTCCGCCGTAAGCATTCGGTTGACCGAAAAGCATGCACCTATATCTCTTAAAAATTCTATATAATTTAAATTCATCAACCAGTCTGCATTATTTATCATCAGTGCTTTATCGTTGGAAAAATCCAGGAATTTTTTAAATACTTCCTTAAACTTCTCCCCGTTTGCGTTGATTTGCTCTATAGTAAGCATTTTGCGCATATCTGTTCTGCCTGAAGGATCCCCCACCATGGTCGTTCCTCCCCCGATCAGGGCAATCGGCCTGTGTCCGTAACGCTGCATATAGGCCATGACCATAATTTGAATAAAATGCCCTACATGAAGGCTGTCTGCCGTAGGATCAAAACCTATATAAAACGTTATTTTTTGTTCTTTAAGCAGCTCTTTGATTTCTTCTTCATGCGTTAGCTGCCCTATAAATCCTCTCTCCTGCAAAACATCAAAAACATTATCGTGCATATTGACTTATCCTTTCGATAGATTATAATAAAAAAGTCCCTTATAACAAAGGGACGGATTATTCCGCGGTACCACCCAATTTGACCAAACATTAGTCCGCTTGTATGAAATATGCTCATAAGATGTAATTCAATACTTGGCAATTAATATCTTCCAACAACCGATATCTCTCTTGCAATCAACCGAGTATCTACTAGGCTTATTCATGGCATAATATAAATCTTTTATGGCAGTATATATGAAAAATTTTTGTTTGTCAAGAATGTACCATTCTAAAAAAATCTATACTTCTTTATGATAAAGTAGTATTATAAATACTTCATAGTAATATACTTATTTTATGTGAATATTAAGTTATACTATTCCGTTAAGGAGCTAAAAAATGAACGAAAAGAAAAAAAGTCGAGCACCACTTATAGTGTTTATAATCGTATTGGTTTTATTGACCAATTTTATTACTTACACATTACTTACGACCTTTGGCATGAGCATCGGCGGCAAAAGCGTCATTGCGGTTGACAGTTCCTATACAGCCAAAAAAATCAATAAATTACTTTATTTATATGATGAACTTGATGATAAATATCTTGAAGCCCTAGATAAAGACACCTTATGGGAAAGTGTCTACAAAGGTTTATTTGAAGGCGCCGGCGATGAATACACCGTTTATATGGATAAAGAAAGTTTTGCGAGTTACACGGAAGATGTTACCGGTAATTATGCGGGGATCGGCGTACGTATTGTGATGGGCAGTGACGAGCTTGTAACCGTAATCAGCGTCTTTAAGAATTCTCCGGCAGAAAAAGCGGGCATGCAAGTCGGTGATAAAATCATCGCTATAGAAGATATGGACGCTACCAAGCTTTCCGTTGATGAAGCCGCTTCGAATATGCGCGGCGAAGCCGGCACAACTGTGAATATAACCATTCTTCGAGGCAAAGAAAATATAGATCTGTCTCTGGTACGGGCACAACTCAGTATAGAGAGCGTTACAGGCAGCATACTTGACAACAATATAGGCTATATCAACATATCCGAATTTTCTTCAAGCGTGTCCGACCAGTTTGTTTCCACACTCGACGACCAGCTAAAAGACGGTATCACCTCGCTGATCATAGATCTGCGTAACAATCCCGGCGGTGATGTGGATGAAACGATCAAAATTGCCGATCGACTGCTTGGAAGCTGCACAATCATATACACTGAAAATAAAATCAGCAAAAAAACAGAATACACTTCCACAGCAGCAAAATCACTCGATATACCGATTGTGGTTCTTATCAATGAATACTCCGCATCAGCATCCGAAATACTTGCAATATCCCTTAAAGATAATGATGCCGCAACCCTTATCGGCACAAAGTCTTACGGCAAAGGCATCATACAAACATTTAAAGGCATGCTTGACGGAAGCGGGTATAAAATCACGACCGAACAATATTTCTCTCCTATAGGCACCGTTATCCACGAAGTAGGCGTAGAACCTGACGTTGTTATAGAATTGCCGGAAAATGTCATATATGAATACGGTAAAATCCCTACAAATCAAGATGCACAACTTCAGGCAGCAATCAAATATCTGATAGAAAATAAGTAAGAAAAGAGTATGACGCAATGTATACAGTATGTGCAAACTGCACCTTTGGTCTGGAAAGTGTTTTAAAAAAAGAAATCATCCGTCTCGGCTATGAAATCAATAAGACGACAGATGGAAAAATCTACTATGAAACAGATGAATACGGCATAGCGAAATCCAACCTCTATCTTCGCACTGCCGGAAGAGTCTTTATCAAAATCGGTGAATTTGAAGCTGCTTCTTTTGATATGCTCTTTGATAATACCGCATCGCTCGAATTCGAAAGATATATCCCGTCAGACGGAAAATTTGACATCTATAAAGTGAACTGTTCATCATCAAAGCTAATGAGTAAATCGGATTGTCAGGCAATCATAAAAAAAGCGGTTGTGCAACGCTTGAAAAAAATGCACAATGTTTCGCATCTTACGGAAAATGGAAAACTCTATCCCCTTTTTGTTTCCATCAAAAATGATAAAGCTGAAATCTTTATAAACACTTCCGGAGACGGGCTTCACAAACGCGGTTACAGAGCCAGGGGCAACGAAGCACCCCTAAAAGAAACCCTCGCCGCCGCTATGGTGCTTTTATCTGATTACAGGCCGGAGAAAACGCTTGCCGATGTGATGTGCGGCTCGGGCACTATCTTGATTGAAGCCGCCATGATTATGAAAAACATGGCTCCATCCATAAACAGAACCTTTGTCAGTGAACAATGGAGCAAGCTCTATAAGCAATCTTACACGGATTGCAGAGCAGATGCCAAGAAAAATGTTTCAGATATTCCCTTACGGATCCTGGGAAGCGATATCGATTATTTTTCTATCAGACAGGCAAAAGAGAATGCGGCCAAAGCCGGCGTATCGGATGACATTGCCTTTCAAAAACTGGATTTAAAGGACTTTTCTTCCAAAAAAAAATGTGGTGTGCTTATTTCCAACGCGCCTTACGGAATGCGTACAGGCGGTCACTCAGTTCTTGAAACATACAAAAACTTGGGACAGGTTTATAAAAATTTAAACGAATGGTCTGCTTTTATACTCTGCGGCAATGAAAATTTCGAAAAAACTTTTGAACGCAGAAGTGATAAAAACCGTAAACTCTATAACGGCGGTATCAAAACTTATCTGTACTCCTATTATCCAAAAAAACGGACGGATCAAAATGAAGATCAGTGAAGCCCTGCAAAAAGGAGTCGAGATGTTAAAAAAATCCGACAGTGATATTGCCCTTCCTCTTCTTGAAGCACAGCTTATCTTGGCATATATTGCAGACAAGAGCCGAGAGGCGCTGATTGCATCTGATCGGAATGAATTAGACATCAGACAGAAAACAGCTTATTTTTCTGCCGTAAAAAAAAGAGTCCACGGATGCCCTATGGCCTATATCACAGGCAAAAAAGAATTTATGGATCTAACATTCATGGTCGATGAAAATGTGTTGATTCCAAGAGACGATACGGAAATTCTCGTCGAGTGCGTACTGGACTGTTCAGCAAAAAAAGAAGGCAAAATAGAAATATTAAATATAGGCGCAGGAAGCGGCTGCATCGAAGTAGCATTGGCAAGCCGTAATAAAAACATTTTTATTACCGGTGTTGATAAATACGAAAAAGCTTTGCAAGTCGCCGCTAAAAATATTGAGCATTATGAACTTCAAAATCAAATAACACTTCTGCAGTCGGATATGTTTTCTGCAATTCATCCTTCCCGCCGCTTTGATATCATTTGTTCAAATCCGCCTTATATTTCTAAAGAAGAACTGCAACATTTAAGCATCGACGTGGCTGCCTATGAGCCGATCGCGGCGCTTTACGGCGGCAATGACGGCCTTGATTTTTACAGGCGCATTGCACAAGAATCGAAAAATTTTCTAAAAGCAACGGGCAGCCTCATCGTTGAGATCGGCTGCAGTCAGGCAGAAAGTGTAAAACGGATTTATTATGAGAACGGCTTTGTCAATCTATATTGCAAACAAGATTTTAGCGGCCGCAACAGAGTTATCTGCAGTAATGTATAAAAAAAACGGACCGTCGATCCGTTTTTTTAGTCTTTGATTGCGATTGCTTCAATTTCGACAAGCCCACCCAGAGGAAGAGCACCGACCTGAAAAGCAGCTCTCGCAGGATAATTTTGCACAAAATACTGCATATATACTTTATTGACAGCCACAAAATCTGAAATATCAGCAAGATATACAGTCGTTTTTACAACATCTTCCATCTTATATCCTGCTTCAGAAAGGATCGCTTTAATATTATTCAGCGCCTGATGTGCCTGCTCGACAACAGAGCCTTCAACAAGCTTGGATGTCGCCGGATCGATGCCCAGCTGCCCTGATATAAAAAGCATATTTTGTGCTTCAACCGCCTGGGAATACGGCCCAACCGCTTTTGGTGCGTGCGTTGTAGAAATTATTTTTTTCATTTTTTATCTCCCTTTTCTAATCATTTTCCAACAGCTTGATCTCTTCCAGTTTTGTAAATTTCAAATTGAGTCTTTTGATGCTCGCCACATATTCAAACATATCGGCTGTTGTATATAAATGTGTGTATTTTCCGTTTTCTTTTTTGTTGTCCAAATCATTTCGAATAAGATATTTTTTTAATTCTTTGATTTGTCTCTCCGCCGGATCTATTAATTTGATAGAAGGATACATCGTTTTAATTTCGTTTTCAATAATCGGAAAATGGCTGCAGCCGAGAATAAGTGTTCTAACATTCTGACTTGCAATAGGATCAATGCATTCTTTAATTAATTCATACAAAAGCAAAACATTTTCCATTTGGCTGTTTATCACTTTCGGCAAGCGGCTGCTGTCGTTTGAAATCAATTTTACATTTGGAGCCATTCTTTTGATTGTATAATCATAAACCCCGCTTTTCACTGTTGCCACTGTTGCAATGAGCCCCACTTCGCTTTCGTGCAGTTCTGCCGCTTGCATACATCCGTATTCCACAATGCTGAAAAGTGGCACATTTGCTTTAAGACTTTCTATTTGAGAAGAAATCGTATTACATGCGAGCGCGATGGCCTTCACATCTTTTTCTTCTAAAAACTCTATTATTTTATTGGCATACTCCACAACTTCTTCATATGTACGATTCCCATAGGGCATTCGCAGCGAATCCCCGAAATAAATGACATTTTCGTTGGGAAGTATTTTTTGAATTTGCTTCACTGCCGTGAGCCCGCCCACACCTGAATCGATAACGCCGATTGGTTTTATCATAGTCTGCTCTCCTTAATGCATCACTTAATGAATTACTTTGTATATTATAATACAGACAAACTATTTTTGAAATAACCATTTTCATAAATAAAATCAGCGATTCCTCTCGCAATAGCCAACGCAAGTTTTGCATGATGGCTGTCTTTTTGAAGAAGCTTTTCTTCCTCTACATTTGAGATGAAGCCGCATTCCACAATCACACACGGCATCGGATTGTTTTTAAGGATGAGCAAATTATCCCGTTCTTTGATTTCTCTCATTTTTCCGTCTACATCAAGTACCGCGAGTCTGTCGGAAATGGATTGGGCAAGCTGCTCGGAATATTCGCTTTCTCCGTAATAAAGCACACCGGTGCCCGACACACTTCTATTTGGCATATGCGAATCGAGATGAACGCTCACCATAATATCCGCACCGCTGTTTTGAATGATTTCATGGCGAAGACGCATATCGGTATCTTTATCCCATGATTCCCCCTCCTCCAAGAGCCCTGTATCGCTTTGCCGCGTCATAACAACTTCCGCTCCCATAATCTCCAGTGTTTGCTTCAACTTCAAAGCTATTTTTAAATTTAAAACAGACTCGTTTTCCCCGTTGATACCCACTTTCCCGGGGTCCAAACCGCCATGCCCCGGATCGATGACAATTTTTACTCCCCGAAGCGGAAGCACTTCATTTCCCGCATAAATGCTTGTGAACTTGATATAGCACACGGCACAAGCGACGATCAAAACAAAGATGAGAATCAGTATACTTATTTTTTTTATACTCATACTTATTTCACCCGATTATTTTATTTTTTGTTGTATCATTTTATGCTGCATCAGATGAAATCATGCTTTATATATAGTATCAAATATTCATTATTCCAAAGCAATCTGATTATTTGTTGTTGGCACGCCTTCTTTTTTCTTCTTTTTCCGCACAGTTATTTCAGCACCTATCCATACGATTAAAGGAATAATTATCTGGAACGGAATGGCATAAATTTGATAAGGTTTTAAAAGTTCAAACACTTCTATAATGCTTGCGGTAGAGACCGGGCACATCGCAAATATTAAAAGGCCGAGTGGCACTGCTAAAACTTTGTAATTTGTAAGCCCGAACAATTTTGTCATGCCTTTCGCCGCCGTAAAAAGACAAATCGACAATTTTGCAATTCCGGCAATAACAAAGGCATACGTTATCAATCCTTCTATTCGTTCCAAAAAGTTTTTGATGCCGACCAATCTCGCCGCCTTAAATGTTGGGAAATATGAATTTTCCATTAAATCAGGTCCTAATAATATTATATTTCTGAGCACAACGGCCAAAAGTATCAACGAACCAAATAATATGCCATACAAATATACTTTATAGGGCCTGTCATTTTTTCTCTGCCGTATATCATCGGCCACTCCCAAAAACAATACTGTTTCGGCAAGCGGAAACGTTAAAATTTTCCACGCTCCTGCCGAAAGCTCTTTAAAGCTATGATTAGCTATAGGAAATAAATTCTCAAAATTTTGGACTCTTCCAAAAGATAAAACTAAAGTAATGGCTAAAGTAATGCATATGATAAGAAGCACCGAGACAACTCCTCTGCCCATATTGTGCATAGAACTCAAAACAACATAAAGAACAATGAGCACCATAGCCGCTATGATAACGACTTTTGGTGTTGCGGTAAGCGAGGTCATTTTGATGAAATTACAGAAAATACTCAAGACAATTGTGCTCATATGCAGCGCATACCACACAAATAAAATAATGAGTATTTTACCAATAAATGGTTTAAACACTTCCTGCATAATATCAAAAATATTTTTCTCGGGATAGAGCTTCATGATTCTTCCGTACAGGAATATCAGGGGCATCACAAAGACCGTTGACATTAGTAATGAAATCCAGGCGTCTTGCCCGACATTGGTATCCAGCCCTATAATGGCACTGTCTCCAAAGATAAAGAGGATCATCAAAAAAATTATTTGCCGCATAGAGATCATTTGTTTTTTCATTTGTTTGTTCCTTGATATATTATTATTTTCATATTCATTTGATTTTGATATGGTTGATCAAAAAATGTGAGATCGTGTTTAAATCAGGCTTTAAATAAAGTTTTACAAGCAAAACAGCCGCACAAATAAATAACAAGAGCGAATACGCCCATATCTCCCCGCTCTGTTTTCTTTTAATCGTTGGGATAAACCCAAAAACAATAACAAGCGCAAACATTAATAAAATAACAGCCGTTTGCATAGATTCTCCTTCTTTTAATTCTTCATAGCTCCGGTATTCGTGATGTGTATCTGAGGCTTTATCTCTACAGCTATCTCCGTAAAATATCTGTTCCAATCCTTGCTTACCTTATCCCATAACTTTGGATCTTTGCGATAGATCAAATTACCAAATCCGAAAATATCAGACACATATTCTGTTTGAACTTTTTTTATAATAGTTTTTATCCGTTTACTTAATTCTTCGTCTGCCTTTTTTTGTATTTCTTCTATCATATAATCATTCAGCTCATCACAGCATAGATTATATTCACCTAAAAACGCATCCATCTGAACTTCTATCGTTACTATAAACTGATCTTTTTCTTCATCATACTCATAAGAAGATTTCGTTTTACAGGTATTGATTTCAAGAGATATCAGGTCTTGCTTGTCATCATTGATTACAATAACTCCTCCTAAAACCTCGTCCATAACAAACAGGAAATAAAAAGTTTCATCAGGCGATAAATATCCTATCAGTTTATCGCCATCAAAAAGCGCCACCCCGTTTGACTCCACTGTTTGCTTGTCATCATTAGAGACTACGTGAAAAGCCGGAAGTGTCAGCTGCCATCCTTCATGTTTTAAAATTTCATAGACTTCAAATATTTCTACATCCCCGGTTTTGCTTGTTGCCTGATGATCCTTTTTTATGATTGTTTTTATCTCTGTTGACGTGATAGAATTCGTGATGCCTTTTACCTCAAGCAAATCTTTTGCGGTTTGTTCTTGTGATATTAGAACATTAATTGTTTCTCTTGGTTCGGCGTCCCTTAAAAATAAATCCATACATTTCTCAATACCCTCTTCTTTTGCGATTTGCTCACTGATAATAAAAATTTCCATGCTGCCGAAAAACATTTTTGTCGCAGACCTGCTTTTTGCATTTCTCACAGCCTCAAATAAAGTGCTGCCTTCGGATTCCGTAAGGATCGTTTGTGTTCCCTGGTCTTTGGTACTCTTTTGCAAGTCAACAATTTCATAAGTCAACTTATACATATTCGTATCTGTGTCTTTATCAATTGCAAGTCCGATCACAATACCTATTTCATTGAGTCCCACATAATCCCAGCATCCATATAGAGGTAAACAGCTAAAAGCTAAAAGTATGATTAAAAATATTTTTATGATTTTCTTATTCATCATTTATCTCTAACCTAATGATATCCTGCGCTATATCAGGCCGCTTTTTCATCTTAAACCACGGCCCTCTTATAAAAATATCTTTTATGCTCTGATAGTGCAAATCCTCATATGTTTGAAGCTGGGACACCCCCATTGAGCGCAGATTATAAAGATGCACGATGAGTACAACCAGCAGCAGCATATAACCGTATAATCCCAGCAGCCCCGCAGCAGCGATAAAAGCCAGACGAATAACCGTAATCGAAGCTCCCATTCTTGGCGTTAAAAGAGATGTGATGGCGCTGAATCCGACAACAATAATGACGGGCGCGTCTAAAATCTTTGCATCAACGGCTGCCTGCCCGATGACCAAAGCGCCTACGATACTGAGCGCCGAGCCCACATTGGAAGGCATGCGCAGTCCCGCTTCCCGCAGAAAATCAAAAACGATCAGCATCAGCGTCATTTCGATGATAACCGGAAAGGGAACACTGCTCCTTTCGGCCGCAACATTTAAAAAAAATACCGTCGGGATCATTTCTTTATGAAATGCAACAAGAGCTAAATAGAGCCCTGGCGTGAGCACCGCAAGAAAATAAGATGTTACACGCAATATCCTCGCAATCGACGCATAGAAAAAATTGGTGAAATAATCATCACTCATCTGAAAATTTTCTATAAATAAATAAGGAACCGTCATTACCGCAGGCGAGCCATCGACGAAAACGGCGATCCTGCCTTCCAGCAGCTTGCCGACAACACAGTCGGGTTTTTCCGTAATGCCTGTTTGTCGAAACAATGTATACTTGGTATCGCGCATGTTTTCTGAGATATAATTCACATCAAGCACGCCGTCAATGTTTATTTTTTCAAGCCTGCGATACAGTTCATCAAGCACTTTTTTGTCTACAAGGCTGTCGAGATAACAAATGCATAATTGTGTTTGCGTGCGCTCTCCAATACTGTGGTATTTCATTTTCAAATCATTGGTACGCAGTCTTCTGCGCACCAATGATAAATTAACAAGCAATACTTCACTGAAACCTTCTCTCGGACCGCTTACGGCTTTTTCATTGTCGGGCTCCGTGATCGCTCTCATAAAAAATAATTTGCTGTTTAATATGATCGCCTGATCCTGACCCTCTACAAGAACAACTGTATCTCCATACGTGATTGCCTGAACGATATCTTTTATTTTTGTTGTGGTTTTTGTCTCGCTGACTTTAAGCACATGATTTAAAAGAAGATCGATGGCATCCTTGCTTTTTTTTACCTGGCTGGTTAGCAGAGGCCCTACAATATGCTCGTTTAGAGTAAGGGAGTTCACAAGCCCGTCACTGTAAAACAGATAAAATTTAACTTCTTCTTTGTTTTTTATATTTCTTGTTACCAGCGTATCGTCGTCAACGAAAAGCCGGTGAATAAATGCAACGTTATCTTTTAATGAAGAAGACAAAGTAACTTCATTCGCATCTTCACTTGAATTAATATTTGTATTTGTTTTTACTTTTTTATCTTTAATTTTCTTACGTTTATGAAACCACAACATGAATGTTCCTCATAGATTATTAATCAGTAGTAGTTATTATGAACATTTTTATAAATATTAAACATAAAAACCTTTTTAAAAATGTTGCAGCAAGGATTGTGTTAAACTATTTTTCAAATTATAATGAAAGCGGATATTAAAATCTTTATATTATGAATAAACAAATCAATAGTACAAAGACTAATAAAATAACCATATGTTATTTTAAAAATTAGGATGTGTGAAAATGAGCAACTCATTTATAAAACAATACAATAAAGTAAAAAAACAAGAAAATAAAATGCTGAGCCGTCAGCCGAATAAAATTATGAAATCTACGATTTCTCCTTTGAAAGAAAAGATCGAAGGAAAAATTCCTCAAAAAGTAAGCACAATGCTGAACAGCGCTTTTTATAAAGGTTTTCAAATCATATTTGAAAAAGGGACCGCTGCCATTGAAAAAACGTACGATAAAGATAAAGCACAGTTTGCTTATGATATCAATAATTACACTCTCGACAAAAAATTTTCCGGCAAACATATGAGAAAGCTGGGCAAAAGAGCCAACTATTCTAAGATGATCAATTCATCCATTTCTGTGCTCGAAGGAGGCGTGCTGGGTTTTTTTGGCGTTGGTCTTCCCGATATTCCTCTTTTTATCGCAATGATTATGAAAACAATCTATGAAGTCGCTCTCAGTTATGGATTTGATTATAAAAGCGATGAAGAAAAAGCATACATTCTTCTTTTGATTTGCACTGCGGTCAGTAAAGAAGATGAAAAATTGAAGTTTAATGATGAACTTCAAAGCCTGCAAATATGCATCGATAAAAACTATCCCATGCAAATTGATTTACAGCTTTATATGAAAAAAGCATCAGAGGCGCTTTCAGATGCACTGCTGACGGCAAAATTCATTCAGAGTATCCCTATCGTCGGCACTGTCGGAAGCGTTGTCAATTACAACATCATCAATAAAATCAGCAAAACAGCCAACATCAAATATAAGAAAAGGTATCTGGACAGCAAACTTTCGGAAATGAAACTATAATTTTTTTAAAAGTAATTGAAATTATTATTTTATGAATTCGCCAAATATAATTGAATATCTTATGCTTTGGCCGGATCGAGATGTATATTCATGTAAATATTTAATGACTCTTCTATTTCTTTTTGCAAATAAAACAATTCGTCATGCAATTCTATCAAGTCTTTGTTTGACGGAACTACTACATGGACAGAGGCAATAGACCGGTTTGGTCCGTAATCATGCACCATTAAATCATGAACCTGCATAATATCTTTATTTTCGAGAAGCTTAGCTTTGATTTGGCTCTCCACTTTTGAATCGGGGCACTGTCCCAATAGCGGCTTCACAGCATTTCTAAATGCTTTAAAGCCGGACCATAATATAAACGAAGATGCAGTCAATCCGGCATAACCGTCAATCTGCCAATTGAAGAAAAATGCAATGAGGTATGAAAATAAGGTTATAGTCGTGATCAAAGCATCGCATAGACTATCCAATGCCAAAGTATGAATGGAGATAGAATTTATTTTTTTACTTGCGCGCCTGCTGAATAAACCTATCCCTAGTTTCATCATAATTGCGAGAACAAGCATAATCAATGTGGGCCAGTTAAAAATCAGATTTGACGGATGCAAAATTTTACTTATTGAATTTACAATGAGTTCTACGCCTGCAATCAGAATAAACAAAGCCACAATGAGTCCGGATATATATTCCATTCGTCCGTATCCAAAAGGATATTTTTTATCGGCCGGTTTTTTGGCAAATTTAAAGCTTATCATAGCAATACCGCATGAACCGGCATCCGATAAATTGTTGATCGCGTCAGCAGTAATGGATATGCTGTTAGAGAGGTATCCCATTAACATTTTAAAAATAAATAATACTATGTTGCTGAGAATACCGATTCCGCTGACAAGTATCCCGTGGTTTTCCCGCTCATCTTTTGATAATGTTTCCATAATGAATTTCTCCTTTCTCTATAGATTTTTACACCATTGTTAATTTATGTACATCTCATTTTCTCCAGAGTTTCCGGATCAATGATATGTCCCACATAAGCCGAATATTTTGCAGATAATTGATCATTAATATTCAGTGTTTTTTGAAGGAACTCCGAAATAATGGCTTCACGTTCAAAAATATTTTTGGCTTTTTCATATCCGTTGAAGGTTAGATTAACCTTGCCGTATGGCTCCATAATGATATAGCCGCTTTCCTTTAAGACCCTCATTGCTTTGGAGATACTTGCTCTGCTATATCCGAGCATAGAAGCGATATCGGAAGAACGCACCCCATCTTGATTTTTTGATAAAGTAAAGATGGTTTTTAAATATTTTTCTTCAGACTGCCTCATAAAACCAATCCTTTCTAAAAATAATTCCCCGCCAAATCCAGCTGAATCTAGTGCTGCTTGTGATAAGGCTTGCGCTCATGATGCCTATGTTCACGTATACCGTTTTTATTATCATCGTGTAGGTGATGAGCCGCCCCATGCTTATGATGAATTTTCCCGTGCGTATCCTCCGTTGCTTCCAAGCCCGCACAAAGTTTATTAATAAGCACAAACAGTTGTTCTTGTTCTTCCTCTGTTAAGGCACAAAAGAATGATTTTGTGAAAGTATCCTTCCCTTCAGCAAGGCTCTCCGCCAGCACTCTTCCTGCTTCAGTTAAATGAATGTGCACTACACGCTGATCTGTTTCATCTTGCTTTCTTAAAATCAGATCATGCTGTTTTAGTTTAGTCAACATTTCTGTCATTGAAGATGGGCGTACATCGAGCTGCTCTGCCAGATCTCTCTGACTGGCTCCGTCATTTTGAAGAATCAAAATAAGCAAACTCTCCTGTCCTTGATAAAGACCGTCTTTTCCTCGACCTTTGCGATGAGCCACGCGATACATCTGCCTATTCAAACGGCGCAAAGCGCTATATAGTTCATTTGTTTTAATCATCATTATTCTCCTTGAATTTATTGTTAGGTACCTAATTACATTTGCAGTATATCATCACATCTTTTAAATGTCAATAAAAATATTTAGGTTCCTAAATATTTTTATTATATGCCCATCCAAGACATAAAAGCGTTATGCGGCTCTTTATGCAATAAACTGTATTCTATTAAGAATGGATAAAACATCGGTAGATAAAAATTTGGAGCAAGTTATGAGAATAAAATTTTATAATAAAACAGATGTGTAAAATAGACCTATCGGCAGCACGATCATAGAGTACTTTTTTATCGGTGTCAGTCGGTTATTTTTTTAGTGTATATATTTATATTGTAATCGCTGTGATAGTCTGCTTAGAATTTCATTCGGTATAGTACCGCATTTTTTTGCAACTTCTTCACATGTGATCAGCTTTAGGCCGTCTCTGCCGATAATCGTGACAATATCCCCTGCTTTCGCCTGCGGAATATTTGTGCAATCGATAAACATTTGATCCATGCATATAGCGCCGACGACCGGCGCTTTTTTGCCATGGAGAAGCACATAGCAAAAGCCCGGTGCATATCCTCTCGGTACGCCGTCGGCATAACCTATTGCGACCACGGCAATGCTCATGGGCGCCTCTGCTTCAAACACTCTGCCGTAACCGATATTTTGACCCGGTGTCACTGCCTTTATTGCCGCAATCCTCGCTTTTAGTGAAAGAACCGCTTGCAGATTCAAAGCAGGAGATGCTGAATTTTGACAATCTGCCGCTCCATAAAGCGCAATACCCGCACGTGCATAATCGCAGGGTAGTAAAGGATAATTCAAAATCCCATAGCTTGATTGAAGATGCACTTTGCCTGTGCAATAGCCTTCCGTTTTCAAAATTGAAATTACATTAAAAAAATGCCTGATCTGCCTATTGGTTTCTGATATATCCCGTTTTGATAAACTTTGCGATAATCCAAGATGAGAAAATATGCCGTCAACAATCAAATTCTCGCAGGCAAAAACACTTTCGATTTGAGCAATATGAAACACATCCACTCCAAGCCTGTGCATACCTGTATCTACTTTTATATGAACATGAATTTTTTCCCCAATATCATTAAGCTCTTTTGCATGAGAAGCGTCCACGACCGTTTGTGTCAGCCCATAATGCGCCACGCAGGGCAAATCACAAGGTAGTGTATATCCTAAAATTAAAATCTCTCCGTAAATACCGTTTTTTCGCAGTCGTATGCCTTCTCGGCAAGTCGCAACCGCAAAGGCTTCTATGCCGATTGCATTCAGCGCTTTTGCTACTTCAATATCGCCATGTCCATATGCGTTTGCTTTTAGCACGGCCATCAGGCTGCACTGCTCGCTAAGCAGACTTTGAAGTCTTCTTGCATTCTGTTTTAATGCTGAAATATCCACTTCCACCCATGCTCTGCCTTCTTTTGAGAGAGTCAATCGTTTAATTTTTTTGAATTCTACATAACCGCTGCTATCCTTTATACTGATAGAAAGCGGCTGTTTTGCTGACTTTTTCACGATTTTCTCCATAGCGTAAGGATAAATCCGTCTACATTATTGCCTGATATTTCAAAACATCTCTTTTTGGGCAGCTCCGCATTCGCTGCATTCTCTTGTGCTATGTAAGCAATTTCTGCTCGCCTCTTTCCTTCTTTGATCACAAGATGCTTTTTATGATATTCAAACTCTTTAAGATATACGACATATTCTTCAAGACAAAGACGGTGCTGCTTGATAAAGCTTGCATGAGGAATGCCTACATAGCGAAAATGCCATGGTTCCTGCGCTATATTTGTAATGCTTTCTTTTTCTTTTTCATATCTTTGTATAAACCCGTAGGCCGCTGCCTGATTTCTAAATTCCCCGTATATACCTTCATAAGGGAAATTTGGGCAGATAGAATCAATTTTTTCTTCATTTTTTGCCACATCAATGGCAAGCCCACTTTGATGCTCGCTGCAATTCGGCAAAGCCACATACTGCTTTGTAAAAGCTTCGCCGTTCATTTTGAGGGAATTGGCATAGATTTGTGTCTGTTCAGCAAAGCTTCTGTAGCCGCTGATTAAAACAATTTGGCCGCTTTCCCCAACAGCTTCGCACAATTTTAAATACTGTTTCGCCGTTTTCATATGTAGCAAAACATTTTCATCTTCTCTGTCAAGATGCACGAGTTGCGACGCACGGATATTTTCTTTGCATACAATGGGATGCCGAGCGTTTATAAGAATCAAATTCCCTGTGTGGATATTGCTCTTGTGTAGTAAATACATACTCATTTTTCAAAACTGAGTGCAATCAGCTTATCTAACACTTCACCAAAGCCAATGCCTACTTCCTTCATCATATTCGGATAACGGCTGTGTGAAGTCATGCCGGGAATCGTGTTGACTTCATTAAAAATAACTTCATCGTTCGGCGTCAAAAACATATCCACTCTCGCAAAGCCGCTGCATCCAAGCGCATGGTAAATTTTACCGGCTGTCTCTTTTACTCTCTGTGCCGTGGACTGTTCAATCCTTGCCGGAATATGAATTTTTGCAGTTTTTAAGCTGTATTTCTCCGTATAGTCAAAGAAACCATCGCGCGTTTCAATTTCATCCACTTCTCCAATTGTCAGTTTGCCGCTGCCGAGTATGGCACAGCCAACCTCAAAGCCGTCAATGGCCTCTTCGATAATCACTCTATTGTCATATGAAAAAGCCTGATTTATTGCTTGCGCCAGCTTTTGCGGTTCACAAACTTTGCTGATGCCAAAAGAAGAGCCTGATCTAATAGGCTTTACAAACAGAGGATATGACAGAGTTTGGGCCTGCGCTTTCACGTCATCCAATGAATACGATTGATCAATCACAATTGAATTCGGTACCCGAATACCTTCCATTGCTGCAATTTTATGCGCCTTATCTTTATCCATGCAAAGCGCAGAGGAAGCGCTGTCGCACCCCACAAAAGGAATACCCGCAAGCTCAAAGAGCCCTTGCAGCGTTCCGTCTTCTCCGTTTTTTCCGTGCAGCACGGGAAATGCGCAGTCAATGACCGTTTTTTTAATAATGCCGTCTTTTATTTCAATGATTTCTCTTGCTCCCCTGTTTTGCGAAATCAATACTTTTATACAATTTTCTTTGTCTGTATGCCAGGTATCTTTTGATATATTCAATTCCTCTCCCACATAGCGATACCACTGTCCGTCTCTGGTGATGCCGATTAAAACTGCTTTGTATTTTCTTTTATTTAAATGATGGATCACGCTAAATGCCGACTTCAAAGATATCTCGTATTCTGCAGAGCAGCCTCCAAATAAAATAGCTATCTTCTTTCTAATCATTTTTTCTCCTTTTATGCCAAATAAAAAAATACTTTAATTTTATTTAATATTACTTAAAATTAAAGTATTTTTCTTTCGTTTTTACCTATATATTTCTTATTATTTTCCTGCAAAAATCATACGATTTCCTTACAGTGGCATTGGAAGTGATACTATAAATTCTATTTTTTCATTTTCACTGATTACTTCAATGCTTCCATGGTGCAGCTCAATAATTTCTTTTGCTATGGCAAGTCCAAGCCCCGAACCGCCTGTTTTTGAGTCTCTCGATTTATCCAAACGATAAAATTGTTCAAAAATGATTTTTAATTTTTCTTTTGGAATCGTTTTGCCATGGTTTATAAAGTGCATCGTAATAGCATTTTGATTTTGCAATACAATGATTTTAATCATAGTGTTTAAGTAACTGTAGTTGATGGCATTACGGATCAAGTTATCAAAGACACGTTCCATTTTATCGATATCACAGATGATTTCTGTATCCGGCGGAATTTGCAGTTCATACTGCAGGTTTTTTTCTGCAAATTGAGGTCTAAATTCATATAATATCTGTTCCAGCATCCTGCTTAAATTTACACAGCTTAATTCCAAAGAAAGAGTACTTAAATTAAAGCGTGTTATTTCAAAAAACTCGTCAATCAAATCTCCCAATCTTTCAGCACGGTCTAATGAAATCGCAAGATATTTATTGCGCAGCTCCTCTGATATATCTCTCTCTTCACATAAAAGTGTTAGATATCCGATAACGGAAGTCAGCGGTGTTTTTAAGTCATGTGCAAGATAGACTATCAAATCATTCTTTCTTTGTTCCGCTTCTTTGGCAATACGTGCATTGCGAATCGCTTGTTGTTTGATATAATTAAGTCTTTCTTCAACTTGTTTAAGCTCGACAGGCAGATGAATATACTCCTCATTTGTATCAACCAGTTTACTGCTCGCTTTTGCTATAATATCGATATACTCCAATGTTCTTTTCCAGTGATAAATGAAAATAATAATAAATCCCACAGTCCAGCAGCCCAATACAAATGCTACGATATGATTGCTTATCGGGCGGAGCAGTTCATATAAAAAATCCCCTTTATACCACGTAAATCTTGTAAAAATATAACGAACCGTCAGAAATACAACGATCAGCGCAACCGTGTAAATAACCAATGTTATAAAAAATCTTACAAAAATTGTTTTTGATAATTCTGTCCCCAGAATATTTTTTTCTTTTTTATTCAATGGTATAACCCACCCCCCATACTGTTTTTATAAATTTTGGCCTGCGTGAAGAATCATTCATTTTTTCCCGCAGCCTTGCCACATGTGCCATTACTGTATTGTTATTATCTAAATATTTTTCACCCCATACATTTTCAAATAATTCTTCCGAAGAAATCACTTTGCCCCTGTGATCACATAAATACCAGAGAATTGAAAACTCAATCGGTGTTAAAAAAAGTTGTTTATCGTATAACATACATTTATGTGTATCTTTATTAATAAGCAATCCCGCAAAATCATATTCATTGTTTTGCTCTTCTTGCGCATAATGCTCTCCGCTGTTGTATTTTGTATATCGTCTCAGTTGTGTTTTTACCCTCGCCGCAAGCTCTAAAGGATTAAACGGCTTTGTAACATAATCATCCGCACCGAGTGTCAGCCCCATTATTTTATCCATATCCTCTCCTTTTGCGGTAAGCATTATAATCGGAAAAAAATATTTCTCCCTGATTTTCCGGCAAAGCGCAAACCCGTCTATATCCGGCAGCATCACATCTAAAATCGCCAGATCGATCATAGTGCTGCCTACGCATTGTAAGGCTTCCTCCCCTGTGTAATATTTATACACATTATAATTTTCATTTTTTAGGCAGACTTCAACCAAGTCGGCAATTGGCTGCTCATCATCAACTACTAAAATACTTGCATTCATATATTTTTCCTTTTAAACTTTGTCACTATAAATTTCCCAAAAATATTATATCATAAAAATCTTTTTATTATTTGTACAGCTACAGGCCGTTTTTGCATACATATATATAAAGGATTCTTTTATACGATAATTATTTTTAGGTTGCAAAGACAGATGAATGATTTATTTTTATTTATTACACTGCTATGCATGAGCGAGCTTGTATTCATCTTGCTTTACTTTATGCTGTTTGGCGATACTCTTTTTGATACAGAGAGCCTTCGAACACTAAAAAAAGTGAAAAAAAACAAGCGCCGTGAGTTTTCCTATTTAACTGATTCGGATTTGGAATTGCTTATAAAGTTCTTCAGCACGTTTACAGACAGTGAACTCACGCAGTTAAATAAAATTATTGTAAAACTGGAATTGTTTGAAGATTATAGACCCAAGAAAAATAAAGACCCTTGAGGATTTTTAGATAATCCTTCATACATATGAAAATACCCCGAGATGAACATGACACAAAGAAGTAGCATATACTGCTAAAAGAAATTTATTTTTTTAAGAGGCAAATATGAGTGACTTGGTTTTTGTTATTATTATGCTGTGTTTTATCGTTCTGATGGTCATTGTGATATTTTTAATCCTCTTTGGGGACAGCATATACGAAACGCAGGAATTAGATAAATTTTATCGCAAGAAAGTGAAAGAACATATCAATGCAAATTTATCGGAATCCGACTATTTGCTGCTCGATAAACTGTGCAGTACGCTCACACCCGCAGAACTGAGTCAGCTCAATGAGATTTTATTAAAATTGGGCCGGCTTGAAGACAGAATCATCCAAGAATAAACAAAACAATCCATTATATCTTTGAATGTCATGAATAGGCATATAAAAGCAGTCCAAGGACTGCTTTTATAAATGTATCCTGAATATAATTTACTCTAACCCCTGCAAAAAAAGGATGCATCTTCTGAATGCTTCATATCTGCCCTCTGTAAGAATAATGTTATGTTCTCCGTTATCCGGTGTATAGAGTTCTTTTTCAGCAGAAGAAATGCTGTCATAGATTATCTTCGCGCTGCTCGGACATGCCACGCCGTCATCTTTGGCCTGGATGACAATGCCTGGCACTTCGATTGCCTGCATAAAGCCGTCGGCATTGATAAAATCCATTAAGCGGCAGAGTTCTTTAAACGCTTTAACCGCAATGTCTTCATAATGAATATGATATTGTTTGAAGAGCCCTGTTTTACCTGCCATGTCGCGGTGAAAATATACAACGTCACTTGGGTACTCGGCGGTGATAAAGGTTCCTTCCACTAATTTCAACGGTGAAGAGACGGACATAAATGCCGCTGTATCGGGGAATTTGTTTGCCAAATACAGACTGAGCAGCCCGCCCGTGGAAAGCCCGCCGACGTAGATGGTATCAAAATTTTTTTTCAGCATTTTATAATCATATTCTGCCTTTGCCATAAAGTCTTCCGCCGTTGTATGCAACAAATCCTGCGGATACGTTCCATGCCCCGCTAAATTGGCACCATATACATGGTATCCGTAATCATTTAAAAACCGTGCCATCGGGATTAACTGGGCTGCTCCCGAGGTGATTCCGTGTATTAACAAAACCGCCTTGTCATTATTGCCTTGCAAATAAAATTGGTCATTTGTAATCATGTCATTCTACTTCCTTTCTTTTATAACAATAAGTTGCCTGTTTCATCAAAGCAAGGTTCGGCTACTTCATGCAGGATTTCGGTTGTGTTTTTATCGAGCAGTTCAATTACGGCCTGTGAGACAATCATTTCCTGCAAATGGAGTGTGTTTTCTATTATAATCACTTTTGCGCCGGAAGGCAAAATATTTCCGGCTGTTTTTAATGCAAGCTCAAACGCCTGCTTTTCCGTGTTGGTGTATGTAGGTGTTTTGCCTCTTTTTAAATATGTAGTTGGAAACAGGTTTGCAAATGTGGCATCATAATCGATTTTACTTATGAGCTGCTGCGTTGTGATATCCGCAAGCCCTACACCGAGCGCATTACCGTTTGAATGGTCACTTAAATCAAGTACAACGATGCGCTTGATATTGGGTGCCTGCGGCTCCGCAATGCCATCGATATAGATTCTGCCGATGACTTTTGTATCCATACCGGTGCCCGAGAATTCTTTACCCATCTTTTTTACGATGAGCACATCCGCATCTTTTATCGGAAGGCGCGGCACATTCTCATAGGCCTTTTTTAACAACGCCGCATCCTGATCTATGAAATCTTCCGGTTCCACCGCTTTTAATATACTCGTTTCGTCTTTTGAGTTTTCCACAATGGCAAGCCCGGCCAGTATCGGAGCCTTACATCTCGCTACTTCGTAGGCAAGCGGGATCGTTGTTTCAAGCTCATAATAATGCATAGCTGTTGCGCCTTTTTCTTTGCCGAGCCCCACAGCGATCATTTTCACAATACCGCTTTCGTTTTTGCCCGAAAAATCGGTATGCGGCTTTACGCGATTGACCACAATGATGCCATCGGATTCATATGCGTTTTTATCCATATATACGGGTGCGCCGTTGCTTGTCTGCCCCAGCCGCACCACCTCCATAGACGATAAGATTGGTGCTCCCATTGTTTCATCCGTGATACCGAAGTGGGAAAGCAACTCCGTTTGTCCCCGCCCAGTAGCGCCCCCGTGGCTGCCCATGGAAGGCACGATAAAAGGCACGCCGCCGCAGTCTCTCACATAATCGCACACGGTTTTAATGATCCATGCCAGATTATTGATCCCTCTGCTGCCTGCTGTGACGGCATATCTGCCGGAAGGTTTTATTTTTTCTTTCAGACTGATCGCATCAAGCTGTGTATTTATTTCCTGCGCAATATCCTCTATTTTTGCTTCAGGAAACCGTTGCCTGATTTTATACATTTTTGGATAATCCATGTGCTTCACCTGCTTTGCATATCACTGTTTCCTCGCCCTTCTCTCCGCTGCCGTCGGCAGTGATAAGATAGTTATCTATATAATGAACTGTAAAATAATTTATCACCTTATCAATACATTCTTTTATATTTGTATACTGCCGCATCAGTATTTGCATCACATCATTCATTTCTTGCTCTGTGCACTTAGCCGCAATCCCCGGGCCTTCCGCTTTGGCAATCATATAGAGTCCGTGCCCTATATATTCAATCTCTGCCCGTGCACTCTCAGGCTTCTGTACAGGGCTGCCTATCACTCCGCCCGCAGAGCCATTCATAATATGCGCCGTATTCACGCTCGCACCTATGACATAGACATCTTTGCTAAATACCCTGCCGATTTTGTCGGCCAATTTATAATCGACATCATAAAGATCATCTTGATCTGAGAAGTTCAGTGCACGCAGCCGCCTGCATTTTTCTGTCTGCTGCGTAGACGTATTTTTTTTGCAAAGTCCCCCGATATGAATGCTTTCGCCACTGCGGCAGATCACTTCACATAAAAACCTATCCATATCACTTTATGTAGCTTGCCTGTGTATTTGGATATTGATTATAGACTGCATGGATCATGCGCTGGTTGATTTGACTCAGCTTTATTTCTTTCGGATCGTAGACTTCCAAAAATGCATCCAATGCCGCACAGGCTTCCACATACGGTCCCGGCAGATTAATCACGAGACTTTTTTTCTTTCTGCCGCATACTAATTTGCACCATAAATGTCCGTTGCTTCCATAGATCTCGCTTTCTTCAAATTCATCTAAATACTCGCCGAGCGCACAGTGTGTATAGTCTTCGGATAGAGTGGAACTATAGCGGTGCCCGCCACCCGAACCGCCTGTTAAAATCACCAAATCGGCTTTGGATGCAACACATCGTTCCATGGCTTTTATAATATTGTCCGTTTTATCTGCCACAGGTGTCTTGCGTGTTATTTCACAATCGGGATACTTTTTGATGAATTCTTGCAGAATATAGGCGCTCGATGTATCCACGACAATGCCGAGCAATATTTCATCTCCCGTCGGTATAATACTAATGTTCATTTTTCCGCCACCTTTCGCGCGCGCAAGAGATCTCGCTTACGGTCTTTAAATGATCGATATCGACATCAACTGCATGTAAGGCTGATAGCTCTACAACATTTTGCGCTGTAATGCCTTCCGCAAGCGAAAGCGCCGTGATGATGCCCTGTGCGTCTCTTAGGATATCTTCGGGTGTTGTTTTATAAATATCCATTTCAAGACTGCCGCCTGTGACACCTATGATCCGCACAATCGTCTGGAGTCTGTTCATAAGCATATTTTCAAGTTCGGCTGTATTTAAACCTTTGATATCTATATTTTTAATTTTAAGGATCGTCTTATCCGCATACGCGATGATATGCACGGGCCCTTTTTCTTTTGTTGCTTTGCCCATATCAATCTATTTTCAATCTTTTTATTTGTACGATTTCTTTGGCAGAAATCTTGCTTGCATTTTCAACACCGGGAATAATTTCATCCGCTCCATGAATCACTTCCTGCCTTGTTAGAATATCGCCTCTTGCCAACAGGCTTTCTTTTGTGATACCGATGCTTTCGAGTTCTTCATAAGCTTTAGGCGTAATCAAATCTGCCGCGATTTCATGTCCCAAAGCTTTTGATACAGCCAACACAGCGGGGCTGCATCCGATTTCGCGCCCTGCCACCATACCGGCATCAAGCGCTTTGATGATATATTCCGCGAGAATCGCTTTATCAGCTACGATACATGGAATAGTTTTTTTCAATGTTTTTGCATAGATCCCCGATCCATGCGCCGTATCGCCCGCGCCGAACTGGCGCGTCGGGAACACTCTGCCAAACATTTCTTTTACTGTCATGCCGATGCCTACGGAAATGACTTCTCCCGTATACCCTGTCACAACCGTACCGTCTGTCATAATCTGCATTTGGCCGAGTATAGGAAGAAGTATTTCTTCCATCGTCGCAATATTCATCATTTCCGTTGCGGAATTATTATTGGATGCTCTGCCCGTGATGACAACATTATGCACAGGGATAATTTTATCTTTCGGATTCGGTCCTCTGTATAGTTTTCTGCCTTTGAAATTGATATCCCATTGTTTTAAATGCGGCTCTTCTTTTATGAGTTCGTCACTGTATTCAATTTCTGCCATCGACAATATACCGAAATCTTTATTGACTTTGCCGTTATCGGCCGCTGCCATTTTTACGATCGCGCCACCTGTCATGATGCCGTCACTCGTAGTGGTTGCTGCAGTCATATCAAAAATACTGATGCCTGCCGGCGCGCACAGTTCTCTCGCAATTTTTTCGATCGCATCAACATCACAAATACCGCACTTATCCATATCGTGTTTATCGATGAGTACAATATGGATCGGTACATGGATATTGTTTGCTTTTCCCTGTGGTATAAGCCTATATTTTAATTCAGCCATTTTTGTCCTCCCGCTTAATGACGTCCGATCGGCGGACGCCTGTCTTCTACATTCTGGCAATCAAGCAGTTCCGCTTCCTCTGTTTGGTGCAGTATATTAATAACTTCAAGAATTGCGCTGTCTGCTTTGCCCTCTTTACCTATGCCTTTGACTATGACGGTATGCATTGTCTCCGGCACCCTGGGTATTACGATCAGTTCCACTTTTTCTACATTCTCTTTTTTCGCTATTTCTTCGACGGCGCTTTCGATTCTGCCTGTGCGCAGTGATTGCATTTTTGCGCTTTTAAGATTTTCCAAGCCTTTTATTTTTATTTCTTTCGGCACAATATTGTGCCTTGCCGCTTGTTTCATCTTCTCAATAAACTCCGGCAGCTTTGTATGCATCAGCCTCATTTTTTCATCTTCCCCTTTTGCGTTTATTATTCATAGTCTTATTATAAATATACTCTCATTTTACTCTTTTGTACGCGATTGTCAATCAAACAATTAAAATATTCAGATTTTGTATGCATTTCGCATACAAATGTTTGCATTTTTATCCTGCTTTTTTTATATAAAATATTTTTCCCGTTTATCTTTTTAATAAAAGCGTTTATAATATATCTATCCAACTTACTTATGAGAATAAACTCAATAACTGAAAAGGGGTGAAAACAGTGACACAATTTCTGCATACCAATATTAATGTTTTAGATCTGGACAAAAGCCTTGCATTTTATGAAGAAGCTTTAGGTTTGAGCGAAGCACGGCGCATCAACGGCCCAAACGGCAGCTTTATTATCGTATATCTTGCGGACAGCCTAAATCGGCCTTTGCTGGAATTGACCTGGCTGAAAGAAAGAAGCGAACCTTATAATTTGGGGGATAATGAATTTCATATTGCTTTTAAGGTAGACGACCGCAAAGCCGCTTATGCCAAACATTCTCAAATGGGGTGTATTTGCTATGAAAATCATGAAATGAATTTGTATTTTATATGTGACCCCGACGGCTATTGGCTTGAAATTTTAGAATAATCGAAAGGATAAAGCATACATGGCAGAATCAATCGTTCACATCACCGCACTCAATGAATGCCCTGCAACGACTTCAGTAGACGTTAGAGGAATGAAAGTAGATTTTTATCACGGAAGCGAAGACCACGTAAGCCCTGTGGAATATGTGCTCAGCGCGCTTGCCGGATGCATCAACGGCGTCGGCTATAGAGTCGCTCAAGATATGGGCTTCGAACTAAAAGGAATCACATCCGATATTCAGGCAACAATCGACTTATCACGACTGCTCGGACAATCAAAAAATGTACGGGCGGGATTAAAAGAAATCACCGTAAATATAAAACCAAAAGCCGATGTAGACACAGAAACCTTGAAAAAATGGCTTGAAAATATTGAAGACAGATGTCCTGTCAACGACATAATCTCCAACTCCACACCGATTAAAATAACACTGTCATAAATATTTACATAAAAAAACGGCAGGAATGACTTGCCGTTTTTTTTATAAGAAGAGACTATTTTTTAGTTTTCCCGTTGTTTGCGTGTTTTTCTTTGGCGGATTGATTTTCATTTTTTGATATATTTGTATTATTATCATTTGAGTTATTGTCTGTGTTGCTTTCGTCCTGCCTGTCCTTCTCAACAGTATTTTTATTTTCTTTGTTCTGATTATTTTCCTCATTTATATCTTGCTCATCTTGATTTCCATTTTCTTGCTGTTCACTTCCGGTAGCCTTAGGCTGCTCTTGTGTTTCATCCGTTTCTTCGTTTTCTTCGCCTTCATACCCGCCTGCAATCAAAAGCTCGTTTGCTTTTCTGATAATTTCGGTCACTTTGGCATCTTTGTATGCGCCGACCGTGATGGTCGGATCTATTACCTGCAGCATTTTAATCAATTTATATTTTCCCGGCGAGATACCCAATGATCTTGCTTCTTGCCTTAACGCGGGATCCGATGAATCCTTGTACAAAGAGGCAATTGCGTTTTTATTGCTCATCGCAAGGCTTACGCCGCTGACGCATTGTTCTTGTAAATCCTCATTTTTTTCTTCATCTTCCGCTTCTGTGATGACAGAGATCACGCTTGAGCCGTCCAACGCTATATAATCTTTTTCTACGGCACTTTCCACCAAAATATCAATGGCTTTTTCAACAGATAGATTTTTTACTGTTTTGCCTTCCAAAATCGTCTCCCCGTCTTCATTCATGGCTTGTGCATCTATAACAACGTCAAATGTATTGATTGCGAGTTCGACGCTTGGGTTAATATCAAGGCTCACATATTTTACCGGCGCGATATAAGCATAAACCCCTGTTACAGAGGCCGCCATAAAAATTATCAGTAAAAACAAAGCGACGACTATTTTTTTTATTGTTCGCTCCATCGCCTTTATATCTCCTTCGCCTTTTTTCATTTTTTTGTCGTTTGACGAAGCGAAGGCAAATAATATTTTTAAATAATGCAGCGACGGGATACCGCATGCCTTCGCCCCGACCAGACAATTTGTATAAGATCATTTCATTATCAGGGAATTGCTTAGTAAACTTTAGGCCAAATTTATATCAAAAACGCAGCTTATGTTTTCAGCTGCTCGTAATTTCATGAATTATTTGAAGGTGATTGCCTTAATCGGCGGAAGCAGAAAAGTTTTGCTCGAGGGAGATCTGCTTCCGCACACTGATAAGACAACGTGATAATTCATTTTTCTAAGGATACGTATATAATCATAATTTGCAGAGATTTTAAAACACAAAAAAACTCCTTTCGGAAACTGGCTGCCATTAGTAATACTAGTAGGCCCTTTAGTTTTGCGTCACAGTCTTTCGGCTGCTTTGCTATTCTCGCTGAAGTTTTAAAATTCTTTTTTATGATTATATAAAATGTATCAAAATGTGTTTGTTTTGTCAAGTAAAAGCAATAAAAAAATTGTCATATTTTGTCATTTAGCTTTATTATTTTCTTTCTTACAAAATATATAATACAATAGGTGATAATGATAATGATCCCCGATAATAACCCCGCTGCCTGACCCGAAATAAAAGGCATACTGATTATAATGGCAATAAGGCTGAATAAAGCGATGATAGATGTATAGGGATAACCGGGCATTTGGCATTTTCCTTCCGGCGGGCACCCGTTTTTTTTGCGAAAATGTATGTGCGTGATGATAATAACCACATACGTGAACAGTAAAGCAAATCCGCCGGAACTGATCAAAAATAAATACACTCTCGGAAAAAGCAGCCCCACTCCAAGCCCTGCAAGCATACCGAGCCCGGAAAATAGAATCCCCCTATAAGGTACATCTGTTTTATCATAAAGAATTTTAGGCGTGCATTTTTGATACGAAAGAGAGCGCACCATTCTGCCCAGACCGAATACACTGGCAAGCATAGTTGAAAAGATTGCCGATATAAGCACGATATTGATAACTGTGCCCGCCCAATTCACGCCCCATCTTTTTAACGCGGCTACAATCGGACTGATATTTTCATTCAATTCACTCGTGGGAATCAGCGGCAGCAATACGGCAATATAGATAATATAAAGTCCTACAAGTATAATCACAGTCGCTAAAATAGCTTTGGGAATTGTGCGCACCGGATCATGCGATTCCGAAGCGGCCAGGCCTATAATTTCAAACCCGGCATATGAAAACATCACAATGAGCATGCTTCCGGCAATGCCTTTAATGCCCGAGGCCATAAACGGCTCTTTGGTCAGCTCTCCAAAACCGACAGGCTCGCCGTGAAGAAGTCCAAAAATAAGTAACAGTGCCAGGATGATAAAAAATATGATCGTACATATTTTAATAGCCGCAAGCGCACTTTCAATTTTGCTTAATCTGTCCGCACCAAATAAATTGAGAAGAGTGACTACGGCAATGATAATGCTGGAAAGTAAAGAAATGGAAAGATCAGGAAACCATGCTCTCAATAAAATCGATATTGCAGTTGCTTCACTCGACATGGCTAAAATCATACCTGTCCAATAGACCCAGCCTACAACAAACCCTGCTCCCTGGCCAAATTCCCGCGTTGCAAAAGCGCAAAAGGATCCCACTTTCGGGCTGGCTACCGTCATCTCTGAAAGCGCAAACAAAATGAGGTATACAAGTGCTCCCCCCAAAATATAAGATATCAATATGGACGGACCCGCCGCGGCAATGGCGACAGATGAACCTAAGAAAAATGATCCTCCTATTACCGTTCCAAGCGCCATCATCGTAAGCTGCCATGCAGACAGCCCTTTTTCTTTATTGTTCAAACTTTTCTCCGATTGTTTAATATTTTATCTTTTATTATTTCTTAAAATAGTAAAAATCATTCGGATTTAAAAAATACATATGTATCACAGCTTTGCAAATAAAAGAGGAATACATTACGTATTCCTCTAAATAGCATTGAGAGATGTATTTTAAAAAATCAGGCTACTTTTTCAATAAGTTTTGCCCTCTGCAAAGCATAAACGAGTATAGGTATAACAGCCAGCTGTATGATAATGCCCGGGAGCGCTGTCACAAATGCACTCGTAAGCCAAATCGACATAGAATAATCCCCAGCTCTGAAAATAACCGCATTGAGCGCCCCGTAGACAATCCTTCCGGCGATCATTGCGATGATCAATGAAACATAAATATTTACAATTGGTTTTTTTGTACGGATAATTTGTATCAAAAGTCCTGCTATAAACCCATACACGGCAAGTTCACAAAGCATACTCGGCACATAAGCCATCGGCGGCATACCGGTAATGAAGCTTGAAAGCAGCGGTGTCATGATGCCGCAGGCAAGCCCGAGAGGCCAGCCGCAGATGAGTCCGCAAAGCAACACCGGGATGTGCATCGGCAAAAAGATACTCCCCGCATTCGGTATAGAATGAAACGCGATCGGAAGCACCACTCCAAGAGCGACACATAGTGCCGCATAAACCAGCTTTTTCGTTTTAGACATACTTTTTTCTCCTCCTTAACAAAAAAATCATGAAGAGGCTTCAAATTCATCTGAAACACCGTCTTCATGACTTTATTACATAATACTCATCACTTTTAGCTTTTTTCTGTCTTCTGACAGATAGTGCCTTCATGGCGAGTTCATTTTATTATAAATTCAATTTATTGTCAATCTCTTACAAAACAGCACCTCGCAGAAAATGAACAGACAATGCAGTCAAATTATTCCAAGAAATGTATGAAATAAACTATTTTTCAAACAAATAAATCGGCAAATACAAATACTATAATATTTTTAAAGCAAAATAAATAAAATTCATATCTGCAAACAAAGCGTATATGTAATTTTTCTCTTTTACAACTCTTAAAAGACAACAAAAACTTCATTTTCTTGCCATACATTCTTCACAATTTATTTTTATATTTATATCAAACTTACAAAAAGCGGAGTTGATATAATGAAGAAGAATAAGAATTTTTATAAAATTATTTTAGATATAATCATGACAATGGTATTGATCGTTTTAATGAAAATAACCTTTACGGGTATGCTTTGGCATGAAATACTTGGCCTTGGCGTATTTTCGCTGTTTATAATCCATAAATTCATGAACATAAAAATAGCAGCTCATCTCACTGCAAAATTTAAAAAATTATCTGCATACTCAAAAAGCATGCTCTTATTAGATATCCTGCTTTTCATAGATTTCCTTATTGTTGTGGGAACAGGCATTTTAATTTCACAAGAATTGTTTGCTTCTGCCTTTGCCGTATCGGATCCTTTACTTATCAGCGCAATTCATCACAGCAGTGCAACCATTGGTTTGATACTGGTATCGGTTCATATCGGCCTTCATTGGCCTTGCGTTATGAGCATCATCAAAAATAAGCTTCATTTAAAAAATGCAAGCCGCCTGCGCACCGCGCTCTCTCGCATCGTCGCTGTCGCAATCATGCTTTTAGGCGTTCAAAGCTCCTACAGTCAAAATGTATTTGCTACCGTAACCGAGCCGCTCAGCGCCATAGATACATCTTTGAACACCGCTTCCGACAGTGAGGATATTATGGTAGGCACTTCGACTGATAACGCCTCCGATACAGTCACGGCTAACAGCGTTGCTGCTACAGACGAGAATATCACCCTTGAAGAATACCTTTCTAGCCTATATTGCACAGCGTGTCCGAAACATTGCCCTCTCAGCAGTCCTCAATGTTCCAAAGGAACAGCGCAAGCACAAGAGGCCACTGCCGATTATTACGCACTTTACGGCGATTCTTCAACCACCGATACACCTTCCGCCGAAGAGGACACCGCAGACGAACATGCAGACAGCGAGGAAAACAATTCAGACGAAGGAGCTTCTCATCAAAACGGAAAACGCAGATCGCAGGAAGAAAGCACAGACAGAAGCGAACAAGAAAATGAAGATAACACGGACACAGTACAAGATGATAATGCAGTTGAGTTTATTCCCACAGCCGCTGCAAACCTTCCGGCAGAAAATGCACTGGATTATATTTCTATTATGGGTCTATATGTAGGCGGCACACATTACCTTGTCAAAATCCCCAGGAAGAAAAAATAATGCCCAAAAAAATCCTTAAAGTAAATTTGTCCTGCTTAAAGCAGCAAACGAGGAAGTTTCCTCGTTTGCCTGTTTTTATCGAGAAGCAACTTTATCTTATTACATAAAATCTATCTTAGAGAATATGAGATTGCCTTTTTCATCCAAAAGATCAGTATTGGCATGCACATATTCGATTTTCCCGATAAACATCTCATGGGAACCTGTCATAATGCTGTCAACGATTGTGCACTCGATATTGACGGGGCAATCGAGCAAGATCGGCGCAGCTACTTTCGTGCCGTCTTGCAGGCGAACATCCATCGTTTTGATTTTATCAACATCCCTTTTACTGTGGCTTCCCATATAATCAAAAAGAGCCTTGTTTTTTTTATCTGTGAGATTGACTACGAAGCAGCCGCTCTTTTTAATCATTTCATAAGAATACCTGCTCGGAACAATGCCCACCATCACCATCGGAGGATCAAAGCTGCAATTTCCGCAGTATCCTACCGCAAGCACATTTTCTTGCCCGTCCAGGCCTCTACAAGATACCAATGTTTTCGGCATTGGTTGAATCGCTGATTTAAAATTCGATACACTTTTTTTCATTTTATTTTTCTCCTTTGTTTATTGCCGCTCAGCAAATCAAGCTGCCTCACGCAATATTTATGAATATTATAAAATATTTTTTTAACGATTTCAATTCTGTATTGACATTCTCCTCTCACAAATTTATAATATATATTGTGGTAATTCGTAAACATATACCCATATATTGTGTTTTTAAGGAACTCTATTTTAAAATTAATAAATAAGGCAGGCAAAGTATTATGTTAAATCAAATTATTAAAAGAGATCGTTCTTATGTACCATTCAAGAAAGAAAAAATCGTACTGGCAATTTTTAAAGCCGCGACAGCAGTGGGCGGAAATGATTTTGAAACAGCTGAAAAACTTGGAGACGAAGTCATTCGCATAGCAGAGCTTACGTATCCTGACGGCATTGCCGAAGTGGAAGGCATACAAGATATAGTAGAAAAAGTCTTGATTGAAAAAGGCCATGCCAAAACAGCCAAAGCTTATATTTTATATCGTGAAAAAAGACGGTCGGCACGCGAAACCAATGCGCTCATCGGTGCAACGATCAATATGTTTACCGAATATCTCAACGATATGGATTGGCAGATCAATGAAAATGCAAACACACAAAAATCAATCAACGGATTGAATAATTATATCCGGGAAGCTTTTACAAAAAATTACTGGCTGCATGAAATCTATCCGGAAGACATCAGAAACGCGCACTTAAACGGAGAAATCCATATCCACGATCTGGGATTCTTCGGTCCTTACTGCGCCGGCTGGGATTTAAGACAGATTTTAATGAATGGTTTCGGAGGCGTGCCCGGCAAGGTGGAATCAAAACCGCCGAAACATCTGCGTTCTTTTTTAGGTCATATTACTAATTCTACCTTTACAACACAAGGAGAGAGCGCAGGCGCTCAGGCATGGTCGTCTTTTGACACGTACTGCGCACCATTTATACGTTACGACCATTTAGATTATAAAACCATAAAACAAGCGCTTCAGGAATTCATATTCAACTTAAATGTGCCCACAAGAGTAGGTTTTCAATGCCCGTTTTCTAACCTGACATTTGATATTGTCGTACCGCGTACGCTGAAAGATGAGAATGTCATCATAGGCGGCAAAATAATGCCCGAAACTTATGGCGATTTTCAAAAAGAAATGGATTTGTTTAACATGGCATTCTGCGATGTCATGATGGAAGGGGACTCCAAAGGCAGAGTTTTTACTTTCCCGATCCCTACCATCAATATCACCAAGGATTTTGATTTCAACAGTCCGGTAGTTGAGAAGTTTATGGAAATCACATGCAAATACGGCATTCCGTATTTTTCAAATTATGTGAATTCCGATCTCTCTCCTGAAGACGCGCTTTCCATGTGCTGCAGGCTTCGCTTAGATACAGCGCAGCTTCGCAAAAGAGGCGGCGGGCTTTTCGGCTCCAATCCGCTGACGGGCTCAATCGGTGTCGTAACGATTAATTTGCCGCGCCTTGCTTATTTGTCAAAAACAAAATCGGAATTCTTTATAAGATTATGGCAGCAAATGAATATAGCCAAAAACAGTCTTGAAATAAAGCGAAAAATAATCGAAGAGCAAACAGCCAAAGGTTTGTATCCGTATTCCGCAAACTATTTAAAAGATGTAAAACAAAAAACAGGCTCTTACTGGTATAACCATTTTAATACGATCGGACTCATCGGCATGAATGAAGCGTGCCAAAATCTGCTCGGAGAAGAATACGACCTCACCACCAGCGAAGGGCAGGCTCTCGCCGTTGAAACACTCAATTATATGCGTGGTGTGATCAAAGATATCCAGGACGAGACAGGCAATTACTATAACCTGGAGGCAACCCCTGCCGAAGGCACAAGTTACCGTCTTGCAAAAAAAGATAAAGAACGATACGCTGATATCATTACGGCGGGTGAGGATGTGCCCTATTACACAAATTCATCTCAGCTCCCCGTGGGCTTTACGGATGATATTTTTGAAACACTTGATTTACAAGATGAACTCCAGTCACTCTACACGGGCGGCACAGTGCTTCATTTGTATTTAGGCGAAGAAATCAAAGAGCGAGAAGCTGCAAAAAGGCTGATCAAAAAAGTCTTCACAAATTATAAGCTCCCCTATATTTCACTAACGCCGACATTTTCCATATGCAACAACCATGGTTATATCGCGGGCGAACATCCAGTCTGCCCCGCCTGCGGAGAATCTGCGGAAGTGTGGAGCCGTGTTGTCGGCTACCTGCGTCCCGTGCAAAACTTCAATACGGGAAAACGCGAAGAATACACACAGCGTAAAAAGTACGTACTCAAGGCATAGAAAAATGATTATTTCTGGGTTGATAAAAAATTCTCTCCTCGATTATCCGGGCTTCATTTCCGCTGTTGTTTTTGTGCCTGGCTGCAATTTTGATTGTTTTTATTGTCACAATCGATTATTACTTGACGGAACGCACAAAATCATGGATAATCATAATATTATAGAGTTTCTTAAATCGCGCCAAGGTTTGCTGGACGGAGTCGTCATCACAGGCGGCGAGCCTACCTTGCAGGCAGATTTGCTTTCTTTTATACAAGAGATACGCGGTATCGGATATAAAATAAAGCTCGACACAAACGGGTCCTCTCCTCAAACGGTAAAGCAGCTTCTGGATGAGCAGGCATGCGATTATTACGCCGTTGACTACAAGGCTCCCAAAGCCAAATACAGCGATATTTGCGGCAAAGGCATCAGTGCCGAACCCACACTTGAAACAATTGGGCTGTTGCTTTCTTCCGGGGTGAGTTTTGAAGTTCGAACCACGGTATATCCTCAGCTTAGCAGAAACGATTTGCTGTGCATGTCACAAGAACTTCCTCCTCTGCCAAGATATGTGCTGAACCGATACAGAAAACCCGAGCATTACTTGCCTAAAGATACGGAGAGGATAAATCGAACGCCGTATACGCAAGATGAGATCGAAGCTTTATCTCACATCATCCGGGTCAATCAGCCAAATACGACTGCATAGATAAATGAAACGATAGAATACACTATTTAATGAACAAGGAGAATTTATGAATTACACTACTTTATACGACAAAGCAGGAAACCCTGTTGCATGGATCAACGAAAAAAAAGAATATGCAGAAATTTATCTTTTTAATGGTCAGCCTGTTGCATGGATCAGTGAAGACAGTATTTATTCCTATGACGGTCAGCATCTCGGCTGGTTTGAAAGCGGCTGGGTGCTCGATCATGACGGTAACATTGTTCTTTTCTCTCAAGACGTAGCAGGAGGTCCTTACTTACCCGCAAGACAACCGTCCCCTGCGCGAGATGAAAAATGGGCTTCTCCGGACAGAAGCGCAAAACAATCTTCTCCGCTTCGTCCGTATTATTTGGGTGCATGGTCTTCTACAAACTTTGAAAAATTTTTTATGCTAAAGGTTTCTTAAGTATTAAAAATAACTTTTTTTTACAATATAATAAATAAATGAATGATTTTTGATATTTCTTTTTTTATTCATTATATTTTACGGCAGACTATGATATAATATTATGAAACAAAATGTCAACTATTAAGTTGACATATAAAATTTGCCTTTGATATATAATGTTATGAAGATATCCATGGGAAGAAAGGATTTATCACACCCATATGGACAGAAAGGAATATATGAATCGGATGGCTGATAATCTTCCTACTTTGCGTGCAAAATTATCAATGACACAGGAAGAATTGGCGCATCTTATCGGCGTTAGCCGAAGTACAATCATTATGTTCGAAAAAAAACAGCGGCAAATGACATGGAATACATTTTTGTCGCTTATTTTAGTTTTCAGTAAAAACAAAGACACGTATATATTATTAAAGGCATTTGATATTTACACCGAGGAACTAGAAAAAATTTTAGGGGATTATTGATATGGCCATTGTAGAAGTTGTAAAGTATAACGGAAATCCTGATGTGTTTGTGTGGAAATATCCCAGCGAGGAACTCGGCACATGGACACAGTTGATCGTAAATGAATCGCAGGAAGCGATCTTGTTCAAAGGCGGGCAGGCCTTAGATTTATTCACTGCCGGCAGGCACACGCTTGAAACGGCAAATATACCGATTTTAAATAAAATCATCAACCTGCCGTTCGGCGGTCGTTCACCGTTTGCGGCCGAAGTGTGGTACATAAACAAAGTGTATTCGCTGGATGTGAAATGGGGCACACCTTCACCTATCCAATTGCAGGATCCTAAATATAAAGTTTTTATTCCGGTACGTTCTTTTGGCCAATTCGGCGTTCAGATTTCGGATTCAAGAAAATTTTTAACAAAAATAGTCGGAACTCTTACCAGTTTTGATAAAGAAAGCCTTGTAAAATATTTCAGGGGCTTGTATCTAACGAGAGTGAAAGACGCTATTTCTACATATTTGATCAAAAAAGAAATCAGTGTTTTGGAAATAAATGCATATCTTGATGAATTATCGGCATATTTAAATGAGAAAATGGCTCCGGTGTTTGATTCATACGGGATCAATCTGGTAAATTTTTATGTCAATGACATCAACGTGCCCGAAGATGATATAGCCGTTAAAAAATTAAAAGAAGCACTGGCAAAGAAAGCCGAAATGGATATTGTAGGCTACAGCTACACACAGGAGCGTTCTTTCGACACACTTGAAGGTGCGGCTAAAAATCCAAGCAGCGGTCAGGCAGGTTTAATGGGCGCCGGTCTCGGGCTTGGAATGGGAGTTGGCATTGGAGGCGTTTTTGGCAATCAAATGGGTGGTGTTGCGCAGTCGATCAATACAAAAGAAACGAAAAAATGTCCGGCCTGCGGCAGCGTCATGGATGCGGACGACAGGTTTTGCGCTAATTGCGGTAAAGACACACATCTAGATAAAAAACCGTCCGGTGCGGTAAACACAGTCAAATGCAGTCATTGCGGCACACAATTTCCACGTAAAGCAAAATTCTGTCCGGAATGCGGCACCCCCTATAATCCTTGTGTCTACTGCGGAGCCGACATACCAAAGGGTTCTGCAAAATGTAGCGTCTGCGGAAAAGAGGCTCCAAAACCATGTCCTCATTGCGGCGCAGTAAATCCGAATCCGCATGCTAAGTTCTGCATCGAATGCGGTCAGTCGCTTGTCAGAACATGTTCAAATTGCGGCTACATCATAGACGGTTCTCCAAAGTTCTGTCCGGAATGCGGCAATAAACTTTAGGGAGAAAGTGTGATGAAAAAAAATATACCTTTATTATTAATAGCGATCATAGGGCTGATTTTAATCGGCGTGACCTTGTTTGGCTTTTTCCTGCTCAATTTCAGCAAAGCCCCTGTCAACTGGTGGGGTCTTGGATTCTGCTTATTTTCAGAAGTGCTTTTAGCCTCGGCTTTTATTGTTTTCAGGATAACATCTATGCAAATCGATAAAGTCTTTATCCGCGTGGGCAGTATCATTGTGCTGATTGTGTATTTTGCGGCGACATCGATTCTGTGCATCTTCTCAAGTGTTTTCAAAAACAGTCTGAATCTGTTTATTTTTCTCGAAATCCTGTTACTTGCTCTGGCCGCCGTTGTTATTTTGCTGCTTTATCTGTTTTCAAACAGGATCAACAATACAGACAGAAAAAAAGTTCAAGACAGAAAACTCATGCAGCTATGCGAACTGCGTATCTACGACTTGATGATCAACACAAATAACAAGGCTTATAAGCCGCAGCTAAACGAACTTTATGAAAAAGTGAAATACAGCGATAAATTCGGCTCGTGTTGCACGGATGAAAAAATCGTCGGTGCGATTTTAAAGCTTGAGGAAGCTTTCCGAACCGAGCAGCGAGATGATGATTCCATACAAAAAACGATGGATGAGCTGTCTGCTCTGCTTGCACAACGGAGTATAGAGATGGTCGAGTTTAAACGGGGAGGATTTTAAAAATTGAATACATCTAATAAAACAAGAGTGGTTGCAAGTACAATTTTAGGAAAAATACTCAGCATCATCGGATATGCGATCATCATCTTTTATCTGATAGGTTTTATTGCACTTATCAGTGATTCAAGCAGTCTGGACGGTGTAGATATGGGTATTCTATTCGCTATGTTCATTCCTTTTTTTGGCATAGGTCTTTTATTTGTTATTCCAGGCTACAAAATTAAAAAAAGAATCAAACGATTCAAGGCCTACGTCAATACTATATCAAGCGAGGGCATCACCTCTATTGACATCTTAGCAGTCAAAACATCCCAGTCGGTGGACTATGTGAGAAGAGACCTTCAAAAAATGATCGACAAAAAATATTTTCCAAGTGCCTACATAGACAGAGACAATAATGAAATTATTATCGGCTCTATAGATAAAGAATCTTATAATCAAAAACAAGCGCTTGCTTTGATTGATCCCATCAGCGTTCAATGCGCAAGCTGCGGTGCTACGAATAAAAAAGAAAAAGGCACAACCGGAACCTGTGAATATTGTGGTTCACCTATTTAACCGTCTCTTTGCTTTAAAAAATAATATATATATAACAACGGTTTGCTATGAATGCTTCAAAAACCAAAATAATCGTCAGCGCCATTTGGCGTAGAATCTTAATCATTGCCGGATATGCAATCATTGCCTATTTTGTTTTGCTCGGCGTTTTAATAGTTCGTGATGCAAAAATTTCGGGTGCCTACACTCCCAATTATACGGCGTTATTTTTTGTATTGCTCTTTTTTATCGGTATCGGTATGTTATTTATCTTTCTGAGTTACAAAATCAAAAAAAGGATCAAGCGATTTAAGACCTATGTCAATATTATATCCTGCACTGGTATCACCTCCATCGATCTTTTAGCGCATAAAACATTTCAATCGATAGACTATGTATTCAAAGATCTTCAAAAAATGATCGATAAAAAATATTTTTCGAATGCCTGCATCAATAAAGAAGATCATGAAATTGTAATAGGCTCCATGTGTAAAAACCCTTGCAGGCAGACGAATCCTGCTTTTACAGATCCTGTGCGTGTTCGGTGCACAAGCTGCGGCGCTGTAAATAAAAAAGAAAAAGGTACGCTTGATGCTTGCGAATACTGCGGCTCCCCGATTTAAATAAAAAGCATGAAGGATGTATGATATGAATAAAAAACCGAAGTCCACTCTTCCCAAAGGCTCTATTCTTTACATGATCGGCTTTATTCTAATATTTGCCGCTTTTTTCAGCACTATGAACACAGGTTCGGATGCGTTTGTTTTAACGATTCCTTTATTGGCCATCGGCTTTTTCCTCGCATTCCAGGGAAACAAGACAATGAAAGAAGCACGCATAAAACAATATAAACAGCTTATTTCAGAAGAACACCTTCACTCAATTACGCAGATCGCAAGAGCAGTATCACGCACTGAAGATTTTGTGCGCAACGATATTAAAGGCCTGATCAATAAAGGCGCTCTGCAAGATACATATATAGACATCAGCAATGATAAAGTCATTATGGGCAAAGAAAATATCGAACGCTATAAGGCAGGCAGCGCATCCGGCGAAGAAGCACAAAAAGAAACACCTCCTGCGAAAACGCATTGCCCGCAATGCGGCGCCCCGACCGACAAGCAAAATAAAACCTGCGAATACTGCGGTACTGTTTTTAAATAATTTTCAGCGACTTTCATTGTGTGAACGATAAAAACTTCACACTTTTTTTATACCTGTTTTATGTTATAATTTTAATAATCTTTTTGAAAGGCATGAAAAAATGAATTACGCAGCAAAGCGTGCACGCACGCTCACCCCCTACATCGCGGGCGAACAACCGAAAGATAAAAAATATATCAAACTCAATACCAATGAAAACGCCTATCCGCCTTCTGATGCGATCTATAGCAAAATAGCGGCTGCGGCGAAAACGCTGTCCTTGTATCCCGATCCTCTTTCCTGTGAATTATGCAGGGCGATCGCCTCTCACGAAGACTTGGATACAAGCTATGTGTTTTGCGGCAACGGCAGTGATGAAGTGCTCTCTTTTTGTTTTTATGCTTTCTTTGACGATGACTTTCCTCTGCTCTATCCCGACATCACTTACAGCTTTTATCCTGTATATGCCGGCTTTTACTCAATCCCGACAAAAACAGTACCATTGAATAAATCTTTTGAGATCGATATAGACAACTATCTTCAGCCTGCGGGCGGCGTTATATTTGCCAACCCCAATGCTCCCACGGGCATAGCGCTTTCAACGGATAAAATATGCGCGCTTGTGGAATATCACAAAGATAAAGTCGTCATTGTTGATGAGGCATATGTGGCGTTTGGGGCAGATAGCATGGCTCCGTTTATCAGGCAATATCCAAATCTGATCGTGGTGCGCACATTCAGCAAGTCACACTCTCTGGCCGGTATGAGGATCGGTTATGCGCTCGGGCAGCCGCATTTGATCGATACACTGATTGCCGTTAAAGACTCTTTCAACTCCTACCCCGTTGACCGGATCGCCTGCGCCTCGGCAAAAGCCGCCTTGGAAGATGTGGCATATTACAGAGAGATTACCCAAAAAATAATCGATATACGCAGTTCCTTTAGCGAAGCAATGCAAACTCTCGGCTTTACGGTGCTTCCTTCAAAGGCGAATTTTGTTTTTGCCTCACATGCTGATATACCTGCCAAAGATCTGTTTATTAAGCTAAAAGAAAACGGAATCTTGGTGAGATATTTCAACAAACCCCGTATCGATAATTTTCTGCGTATCACGATTGGCACCGCTCAAGAGATGGATACGCTTTTGGAAACATTAAAGAAGCTTATTACAGTTTAACGTTAAATATATAAAGAACTCTTTAATGCTGTCTGCATCTACGCAGATAGCATTTTTATATATTAAAAATATAAACTGTCAGAATCTCTATTTATTGTTATTTTTACTTTTTTTGACATCCTGCGTATTTTTATTCGCTTTCTTTAAATCCCTGTACGCTTGAAAGCGCAGCGCAACATCGCTGTTTCCCGCGATGAATTCATTGAATTCTTCAATGTGCTCTATTGTCTCTTCACTGAGTGTGTGCTCCACTTTTTCCGTTTCCATCAAGAGGTTTTTCTCTGCTATGCCGAGCACACGCAGTAAATCCTCGATCGTGTTGTGACGGTCTATAAGCTGCCTGCCCGTTTGCATGCCTTTCTCTTCCAGCGTGATAAAGCCGTATTTTTCATACTTGACATAGCCGAGCTTCGCCAGCCTCTGAACCATTTTTGTGGCGGAAGGCGGCTGCACATGAAGTGCCTGCGCCAGCTCATGGATACGGATAAAACCTGTTTTCATCGAAAGCCGGTACAGCATTTCCAAATAATCTTCCATTGACGCCGTCAGTGTGCTTTCCTGCTTTTTCATATATTCATTAAAAGTATGAAAATTATCTTTTTCATCCATATATAACTAACCTGCCTTTTTATACTACTTAATACGTATGCAAAATGCTAAAAAAAAATAGCCGAATTATGTAACATTGCTTAAAAAACATCATATTTTGTAAGAGAACTTAGCATAGACTAAGTTTTTTATCTGTAAGTAATGAAGTTATTTACAACTAATTGCAAAAGAGGTGTGTTGCTGTTGCAAAGCAAAGAAGTTATCTGTGAACCGAATACTTTTCATCTGATCAATAAAAACGGCGCTGCCAAAAGCAGTGTAAAATATAGACTCAAACATTTATTTCAATTTTTAGGCCCGGCTTTCATCGTCAGCGTTGCCTATGTGGACCCCGGCAACTTTGCCACAAACATCAGCGGCGGAGCAATTTTCAATTACAATCTCGTGTGGGTTATTTTGTGGTCGAATATTATGGCAATTTTTTTACAGATCCAGTCGGCAAAACTTGGTATTGCCACAGGTAAAAATTTACCTCAAATGTGCAAAGAAGTCTTTGGCGTAAACACGAACCGTATCTTTTATTTTGTAGCGATACTTGCCGCAATGGCAACCACCATGGCAGAATTCATCGGCGGCGTGCTGGGGCTGTATCTATTGTTTGGCATCCCGTTAAAAATCGCGGTGCTCATCATCGCGCTCATCACTTATGGCATCATCTATTTACAAAAATATGGTCAGCGCGTCGTGGAAATCATCATCAGTATTTTAATTGCCATCATCTGCGGCGCCTATATCATTGAATTGTTTTTATCAAAGCCCGACTGGCCGCAGGTGGCGCTTCATACACTGCTGCCCAGTCTGCCAAACGGGCAGGCCGTGCTCATCGCCGCGGGCATGCTCGGCGCAACTGTAATGCCGCATGTCATTTATCTGCATTCCCAACTTGTGCAGTCACGCAATCACAAGATGAGTCTTGAAGAGAAAAAAAATCACCTGCGCATGGAAAAAATCGATGTGGTCATTGCCATGAATATTGCCTTTATCGTCAACGCTGCTATGGTTATCGTTTCTGCTTCCGTGTTTTTCAGTCGTGGTCTGGCCGTGGATTCCATCGAAGTGGCGCACCGCTCTCTTGAACCGCTGCTCGGCAGCCTTTCTGCCGGTGCATTCGGCATTGCTCTGCTTGCTTCCGGGCTTTCCTCTTCCGCCGTAGGCGCAATGGCGGGTGAGACGGTGATGGATGGTTTTGTTGATTACAAGATCCCGCTCAATTTGCGTAGATTTATAACCATGCTGCCGGGTGCCGTCGTTATCCTTATTGGCATCAACCCGATGAAAGCGCTTGTGCTGAGTCAGGTGAGTCTGAGTTTTGCGCTTCCTGCGGCAATTATCCCGATGCTCATCATTACAAGTAAAAGACGCTACATGGGAGATTTTGTCAATAAGTCTGCCACAAATATTATCGGCGTGATCATTGCAGCGATCATTATTGCGCTTAATGTGCTGCTTTTATATCTGACCTTTACGGGCAAAGTTTAGGAATCATCTTCAAATTGTTGAAATATAATAAAATTGCCTTACCTGTTTATACACCACTTTGCCTTAGGCAAAGTGGTGTAAGTATTTAAGTTAATCTTTTCAGCTTTTCAAAGTACTTTGATTAATGCGTCCAATCAATAATTTTCCTTTAACTAACGATGATCCATCTCTACCTTAACACTAGCAAATTATAAATTTTTAACCAAATATAAACATTTCTACATTTTAGTTAATTTTATTTAACAGTATGCAATATATACTTTACATTTAATATAATATATAGTACAATGTTTTCATCAGGAGAAATCGTATGAAAAATAAAAAACTTAAACTTGCACGAATAGAGAAAGATTTATCCCAGCAGCAGCTTGCTGATTTAGTCGGTGTCACAAGGCAGACCATCGGCATGATCGAAGCGGGTAAATTTAATCCGTCGCTGCAGCTTTGCATATCGATCTGCAACGCTCTGCATCAAACACTGAATGACTTATTTTGGGAGGAGATACAAGATGAAAAAGATAAAAAAAATAGTTGATGAACGGCAGGAACTGGAACTTTTAAAAATTGAGCATGTCTGCTTTTGGATTGCTTTCTGGGCACTTTGCATCAGCATTATTGTGCAAAGCATCATTCTCGAGGTTCCTTTTAAGCAATTTGCTGCCGAGTGGATTACATTTATGATTATGTGCGTGGGCGTCTTGATCGGCAGTGTAAAGAAAGGCGTATGGGATTATTACACGGAACCGTCTATGAAAACCTATCTGTTTGCTTCCCTGTCTGGCTCTGCTGTCTTTGCTGTTTTATTTGCCATATCGAAATATGCAAACAATGATTATTTTAAAGATGCTATAGGCATGCTGCTGCTGATAACACTTATTCTTTTTATAGCTATATTTATTGCCATCTTCGCCTTGTCCGCCATAATGGGCAAATTGGTGCAACGCAAAAGAAAACTTTATGAACAGCAGTACGGAAGTGATGAATAAAAAGCAAATTATATTGCAAATAAAAAAAGAGGGGTCGCCCCCCTCTTTCTTATATCTATTTACTCCTCTGTGAGCCATGAGATCATATATTCAAGCACTTCCGATGCCTCAATATCCTTTATTTCTTTCCAGCTTCCCCTTAATCCTAGCTCTTTTGCGGTGAGTTCGAAGTGGCACATCGCAATACCGATATCGTTTTTTTGCATATCATAAATGCTTTGCGGATAGCCCTTTGTTTTGCATAAAAAGAAATGATATGCATTATCTTTTAATAAAACACGCCAAGGCTGCTTATTGGACGCCGAAGGAGAGAGCCGCACCATCTCCAAAGCTTGTTCATATGCTCCCGCCTGATATGTAAGCAAGGGTTTCATGCAGGTGCTTTCAAAAAACAACTGCGGCCATAGCTTTCTTTTGTCGGCGCCGACAGCTGCCCGCATGGCAGATTCCAGCACTCTTTTCTTTTCCTTCGGTTTGCCTACGGGAGAAACAACGGCAATAACTTCACCGTCTTTCAGCTCTGCCGCTTTTATAAAATCATCTCTTTTAAAAGTACCTCCAAGCCAGCAGGTGCCAAGGTTCAAATCGGTGGCATGCAGAATTATTTTTTCAAACCAATAGCCAAATTCAAGCGCATTGTTCTCTTCTTTATCTATAATGCCGATAAGAAACGTTTTCGCTCCGGTAATAAACCCGTATGTGCCGAGCTTTTGCGGCACGCCGGCATCATTGCCAAAACCTTTCAGCAGTGCAATACGCCCTTTGCATTTCATCTGTTCGTTAACCTCTGTAACAGCATCTTCTAGTTTGCTTATGAGCGCCTCATCGATAGCACAGTCCAAATATGTTCGAACAGATTTTCTTTTCTTTATGATTTCAATGATTGAATGTGAAAATTCCATGAGCCTCTCCTTTCAGTCCATACTATTATATAATGTCATGGCCTTGTATCCAATTTTATTTTTTTATGTTTTGACAGCAACATATAAGTTATATCAAGCAGTATAACAACAATGCAAAAACTGGTTGCCACGATTACCGAAGGATATTCTCCTGCAAATCCGTAGTTTGACAGGTGTTTTATTAATATACCGATATAAGCCCATACCAATACCAATCCGTATGCCATGTCTTTGTGCCTTAAAATAACTCCGTTGCCGATCAAAGTACCGATAATAATCATTATAACAGTCCAAAAAGATTCGGGCAATCCAAATCCTCCCCATCCAAGGCTCACTAAAAACGCAGTGACATTTGCAATTGTTGCGACCGTGATCCATCCAAAATAAACACTGAAAGGAAGCTTAATAAAAAACTTTTCTTTTACAGATAAAGTTAATTTTCCACTGATTTTATTTATGCGTACCAGGCATAGAAGAAGGATAATCATGAGCAGCACAGAAAGCCATATGATGCGGTAATGCCACGAAAAAATCCATAATGCATTCGCAACGGAAGAGACGGCAAAATTTATTGAAATTGACCTGAGCTGTATCAGGCTCTTTTCTCTTTCTTCATTAAAAAGACCGAATAAATAAAGTGTGTATGCGGCAAGCAAAAGATAGATGAGACCCCAAATCGAAAAAGTGACGGCGGCTGGTGCAAAAAGATTCGCATATGCATCAGAGACTTCCCCAGTTGTGATGCCGTTGATCGGAAGCAAGTTAGCCAATGCATTGACAAGCAGCATAATCAAAAAGGTTATTAACACTGTAAATTTTAGAATATTTTCTTTTGACTTTTTATTCATCGGTACCATCCTCCTTTGACATAGGCTTTCATGTAAACGTTTATTTCAATATAATTATAACGCATTGTCTTTGAAATCTCAACTCAAAATTAATCAGTGTTTTAAATATAAATAAATTTTATATATTTTTAAAAGTAATTTAAATCGAACTAATAAAGTATATAACCAAAACAAACAAGGAAAAAGAAGGATATTGAGCGGGCAAGTTTTTACCGGCGCATTTCTTTCACTCTGCTTGAAAAGAAAACATGCGCCTGAAAAACAACGATCAAAATAATGCAGACATTTACTGTATTAATGATCAGAGGATATTTTCCGGCAAAGCCGAATACGGAAATATGCTTCACTAATATGCCCACATATGCCCAAAGCAACCCCATACCGTAAGCAATATCCTTATTGATTACAATCACTGCAGAACCGACAAGCATGCCGATTGATATACCGATCACAGTCCACACTTCCCGTGAGAGCTCAAAACTACCCCAGTCAACGCCAACTAAAAATGTTGTAATATTCGCAATGGCGGCCACAGTAGTGCAACTGAAAAAAATGCTGAAAGGAAGCTTTACAAAAATCTTTTCCCTCACAGTTAATTCTTGCTTGTGTATTTTCCAACCGATGATGCTCATACACATCATGACAGTGGCAATCAAACCCATTGACAAAGCGATTTTTCCGTAATGCCATGCAAAAGTCCATAGTATATTGACAAACGCAGCTATTATAAAATACATTTCTATTTTTTTTGCCGTAACAGCATCTATCGATTCAACACCTTTTTTTAAAAACCCAAATTGATACAATATATATGCCGCAAATAAAATATAAATAACGACCTCTATGAACGATGTAAGTCTTGCCGGCGTAAAAAGATTAAAATAAAGATCAGATGCTTGTGAAGTCGTAATTTTGTTTAATGGAAGCATATTTGCAAAAACATGAATAAAAAGCATAGCCAATAATGCCGCGGCCGATATGTAATGAATCATCGAATGTCTCTGCTTTTTCATGCTTCTTCTCCGTTAAAATTACTTTTGTCATATTAAAAGTGCAACGCATACAATATCAATATTCATATGTGATTAGTATCGATATTGTAATAACATAAATAAATGGTTGTTGTTTTAGTTCTTTTTATTGAATCGTTTATTTTCGTACATTAAAGTATCTATATATTTTATAAAATTATTATTTTCCATATGTGCAGTGGTATCGTATACCGCGTAGCCCATGCTCAGTTCAATGCTGTATGAATTATTCCCCGTATTATTAAACTCTCTTAAGTTGTTTTCAATGCGCAGAACCATTGCGTTCAAATCAGTCGCATTATCTATATCAAGCACAATAAAAAATTCATCACCACCGAAACGAGCAATAAAATCCGATTTTCTAAGGCAGCTTTTAAGAAGTTTTACAGTTTCATCCAGCGCATTATCCCCGACTGTATGACCAAAAGTGTCATTGATTGCCTTAAAATTATCTATATCCACTAAAATTGCGGAAAAAGAATGTCCGTACACACATGAAGCAATTTTTTCCTTTAAATAAGCATCAAGCTTCTTGCGGTTGCCGATACCTGTCAGATAATCTGTATGAATACTGCGGTTTTGTATGTTCAAATATACAACCACTATAGAAATAACAACCCCGTTATAAATGAAAGAGATACCGTAGATCATTGATTGTAAAATCACACATAGAAAAGGAGGTATCGTAAAGAACAACAATGCATTGTAATATTTTTTATCAATTTTCTTTTTATTGATTGCAATCATAGCATCAGCCACCAGCAGAAGCAACACGGCGATTGCAACAGGAGCCATAAAAAACGGCCCTCTTTTATAAATGTTATCCGCGCTGATTGTGTAGATCCAGCCAAAAAATTGTGAACAAATAACAAATAAAATAACAGCGCCGTTTATGATAATCAAACTAAACAGTAATTTTTTATTTATTTGATTGTCATGAAATACTTGCGTATAGACATACATCACCCAAAGCGACGGCAATAGAGGACTCAATGTAAATCCCAAAAAATTCCCAATATGGTTTGCCGGACTGTATATTGCATGTGCATTCCCGTCGAGCCTCCCGAGTATATCGAGCACCAACATAAGCACTGTCACATACATCATGACCGTAAAAAGCTTGTATTGCAGCGAGTCCTCCTCTTTGTTTTTAGACGAATAAAACATAACCACAACTAGAATTATGATTGAATATGCATTTAATGTTACATTGGTTGACAAATTCACTTCTTCACACTTTCTATGAGCAATATGAGTATAAAACTATACTGTCTGTCATGAAGATTATAGATTCTGCATTGTTTTTTTACGTCTTCGTATATTTTATGGTCGTATAGGGTCCGTATACTCTTTTACCGCTTACCCATCTGTATGCGCGCACTTTATAATAATAAGTTTTCCCCTTTGTGCGTTTGGTGTTGATCCAACTTCTGGAAGTCGTTGTCTTAACGAGTTTATAAGTGCCGGACTTTGAAGTGGCTCTGTATATCCTGTATCCGCTTGCGCCCGAAACGCTGCTGTAACTTATTTTTATTTTACTGGAAGAGTATCTCGTTACACTAAAGCTGGAAGGCTTTGACAATGAAGGCTTTGCGCTTTTAATGGAAGAATATTTCCCATATACCCTGCTACCGCTTACATATTTGTAGGCTCTCACTTTATAGTAGTAGGTTTTGCCCGTTGTAAGAGACGAATTGGTATAGCTCGTTGAAGTTGTCGTTTTGATCAGCTTATATGTGCCTGATTTTGAAGTGGCTCTGTAGACTCTGTATCCGTTTGCGCCGCTCACTTTACCCCAGCTGATTTTTATGCTTTTATAAGAGCTGGATTTTACGGTTACAGCAGGCGTTGCAGGCACCGGTTTTGCGCTGACAACAGATGAGTAACTTCCGTATTTCGTCGCAGAACCCACCATTGTATATGCTCTTACTTTGTAATAGTACTTTTTATTTGTTGTAAGAGATTTATTCGTGTAACTCGTGGAACTGGTTTTACCTATATATTTATAACTTCCGCCAGATGATGTCGCTCTATAGACACGATATCCCGTGGCATCCGTTACTTTGCTCCAGCTTATTTTTATACTGTTATAACCCGCCGACGAGGCTTTTACATTGACAACTTTTGTCGGAGATTTTATCCATTTGGCGTAAAGCGTCGTATCTCTTTGCAAAGTATTCGTCGAGAAATTCCATGCATTGATACAGGATGATTCTTTATACCATCCGCCAAAATAATACCCTGATTTTGTCGGTGCCGTTGGCTGGGTGATTTTTGTTCCGTAATTTTGTGTCACAGAAGCAACCGAGCTGCCTCCCCGACTGTTAAATGTTACAGTATATCTATTAATGGTCCACTTTGCGTAAAGTGTCGTATTGGTCGTAACGATATCCGTATTAAAATTCCATGTGTTCACGCATTCTTTTTCTTTATACCATCCTTTAAACGTGTAGCCTGTTCTTGTCGGATTGGCCGGTGCGCTTACGGTTGAATTCGCTTTAACAAGTTTGGTCCACACAGCAGAGCCACCCTGTGAATTAAAGGTAACGGCTACAGATGGAGAAGTTGATACATAAGCCTGGATGAGTCCGCAGCCATAGAGATTATCTTTGCCAAATGTGCCTAAATCGATAATATTTTCTCCCAGCAGCTGGCGGATTTGTACTGCATTGAGCGACGGATTCGCTTCCATTAATAAAGCTATATCTCCGCTCACAAATGGCGTGGCCATGGATGTGCCCGACATTATTGCGTAGGTGCCGTTTAAATAAGTGCTTTTTATGCTTACGCCGGGTGCCGCAACTTCCACGCTCGAACCTGTTGAAGAAAACTCCGCTCTGTTATTTGCGGAATTGATCGCCGCCACTGCAATAACACTGTCGTATCTTGCCGGGTAATCGACAGTATCTCCGCTGCCTGAAGATGTGCCGTCATTGCCTGCCGCCGCCACTACTAAAATGCCCGCCTGATAAGCTCTGTTCATGGCATCTTCGAAAATCACCATCGATGAATCCGAACCCAAGCTCATGTTGATGACATCCATATTATTAGTGATCGCCCAGTCGATTCCCATGATGATATCGGAAATATATCCGTTGCCGCTTCCGTCAAGCGCTTTGACTGCATAAATGCTTGCATCGGGAGCGATTCCGACAATGCCGATATCATTGTCTTTTGCCCCTATGATGCCGGCTACATGTGTACCATGACCATGATCATCTTCGTAAGAGCCGTTTGTGTAATTTAGAAACGACACGCCTCCGGAGATAATAAGATCATCATGTGTGGCAATGCCCGTATCAATAACCGCAATCTTTACTCCTTTGCCCGTATATCCCAATTCCCATGCCGAAGCCGCATCGGTTGCATCGATCCCCCAATCCGCGCTCTGCTGCTCGATGCTGACCATGACATCATTTTCTACGGCAAGTACGTGCGGATTTTCTTTGAGCTCATCTATCTCGTCTTGTGTAGCCGATACCACCACCGCCGGCACATTTTTATAGTCGGCCTCAATCGTTCCTGCCAGTTTTAATATATAGGATTTATTTAATAATTTATTTAAAGCATTATCATATAAGACAATGACCCTCTGTTTGCTTTGATTATTGTCTTCAGACGCAGCGTTTACTTGCACGCTTCCAAGTATTAAGCAGGCCATTAAAAGCATGGTTAGTATAAGGATAAGGCCTGTTTTACGTTTACTTTTCATTATTTCCCTCAAATCTTATGAATTTTGCGTATTTAAAACAAAAAACTTATACGGTAGCTGGCTGCCATAGATTTTCTCTTTAGGCCCTGTAGTTTTGCGTCACAGCCTTTTGACTTTTTTGCCTTTTTTCATTTTAAGTTTTTAATAATACTATATTTTTCATAATTTCTTTTTTAAATAACAAAATATTCCATATTTGTCAAGTATTTTACATAATATTACATAGTTACCAAATATTACCAATTCGACAAATTTCGTCAATATTTATTATAGCTATTAATTATGATAATTTATAGTATTTTATTTTATTCTATGACAAATTAACAGTAGATGTGTCAAATAAGCCTCATTAATTTGTCTATATCTTGGGAAATATACGAATAAATAGCCTGCAAATAAATCTTTAAATTCATTTCCGCCTCTAAACGCAAAGAAGGGCATACCCGCCCTCCTTTTATATATTAAAACACTGCACTACCCAAATGTGTCTTATATATCCATAATTTTATGATATATATTAATTAACAGATTGTTAAGAATATGTCAAGGATTATTTACAAATCAGAATATATTTTTTATCTTTCTTTTACATAAAATACTTACACGCTTACGTGCCTATTCCATGAAAATTAGTTTACCTCTTCATTTGTCAACTCACCTTTTATCACCAATCTGCCAGTGGGATGATACAGAGGTTGACACGTGATGAGCGTGATTTCCTTTTTAGCAGCGCTGCCGTTTAATACCCATGTTTCATCCGGTTGCACAAATAGTTTTTCACTCACCGTGTAGGTATATGTGTTTTCTTTTGTCTGAACAGTGATATAATCGCCGATTTCCAGTTCATCAAGCCTGTTAAACATTCTGCCGTATGCATGATTTCTATGGCCGGCTATTGCGCAGTTGCCTGCCTGCCCCGGCAGCGCGCCGTCAGAAAATCTCGCAACGCCCAGATTCATGTTTTGTGCGGTAACACCATTTAATATCGGCAATGACAGATCAATTTTATCAATGATCAGTATGCCTATCATATTTTTTTTAAAGACCGTATTTTCCTCTGTTATTCCATTGGTAGTTTCTTCATTCGCTTGTCCGTAAAGCTCGGGAGCCGCATTTTGCCATTGCTCTAAAAGTCTCTGTTGTTTTAATTCATTCAAATATTGTGATATTTTAGGATAGAAAAAAATACTTAATCCAATTATTATTATTAAAATAGAAATTACTTTTTTCATTTTGTTTTTCTCAATGACTTATTTTTTAATATTCTAAATTTTAAGGCAGAGATATCTCTGCCTTAAGAAATGTGATTTTATTTGAGTTTTTATGCATTGCTTTTTTTGTTTAAAAGCAGCACACTTCCAAGGAGCATAACCAAAAAGCCGATGACTTCATAGGAATAATCCTGACCCGTTTGCGGAAGCACAGGCGGCAGCTCCTCATTGATGCATATTCTGCTTAGCACTTGCCCGTCCTCCTCAATCGCAAATTCCATCACATCCGTGTTGAGCTCATAGCCGTCCGGCGCTTTTGTTTCAATTACTTTGTAAGAGCCGTAGACAACATCTTCAAACGCGGCCTCGCCCAAATTATTGCTCGTTGCTGTCGCAAGCGGATTTTCAAAATCTATATCATCGCCGGCATAGAGCGTAAACTCCGCCCCCGTGAGGTAAATGCCCGCCTCCGAAGTTTTTATGATTCGGATCGTTCCCTTGGATTTTTCGTTTTCAAAAGTATATGTGATATTTTGGCTTGATCCTGCCTCGTCACTTAAATTGCCTATTTCATGAAGGCTTTCATCAAGCACATATCCAACAGGCACAGTGATTTCTTTTATATAATAAGTTCGATCAAGCCTTAGCGAACTGAACAGCGCCTCTCCGTCTTGCTCTGTGATCTCAGATGTGGCCAATACATTGCCATATATATCCAAAAGCTCGAACTGCGCGCCGCTGAGAGTTTGCTGAGTATTATCTGCATCCACTTTCACAACTGTAAGGTTCCCTCGTACAGTGCCCGCTGCCCCACCGCTTCCCGCAAGGAAAGATACGGGGATAGAAGAACTTGTGGAATCTTCATCAATACCGCTTCCTGTAAACTGAATTGAATTTGTAAAGGTTGCTTCCCTGTAGGCATCATCAATGTCGGTACGGAATTTCAAGACATAGACATCGCTTATAGGTTCAATAAAGCTGAATGTGAATGTATTTGTCGCAATATCATAACTGATATTATCCGATGTGATTTCTACTTGCTGTGCATTGATAAGAGAAATTTCCCCGTTATCCGGAAGGTTTATCTTCCACAGCTCAATAGATTGTGCATCCAGTGACAGCCCTTCCTGAAGAACATCCTCAAGCACTGCATCGGCAATCGTGAGTTTGTTTTGATTAATGGTAACAGTCCAATCGATATACGCTTTGCCTGTTTCATACTCTCCGGTTTTACTTATGAGTGTATTTGCTATATCCTGCGTAGCTGTCGAAGTAATGCCGGGCGGAACATCGCTTCCGGTAATTTCAACAGAGTTTGAGACCTCGACATCTTCGGTTGTTTCGAAAATCGACAGATCCGTTATTTTTGTTTTAAACTCAATGACTTGCTGTGTCGTGATTTCCTGAGGGAAATTATATCTGAGCGTTCCGCTCACCCCGTCGTAGTAGTAGCTGTTTGGCATATCCTCTGTCGTACCGATGATCGCAGGAGCGCCGTTGATTGTTACAGACCCTGCCACAAAGCTTTGATAATCGCCGATCGTGTCCACAACATATACATTTTCCATCGGCATGTTATTGTTATTGACAACAATTTGCCATGTTATTTCTCTTGTATTGTAATTGTAATTCAAGCTTGTTTTATCGAGCACCTGACTGTGCACCGTGTAATCTGCCGTGGTGTCAGATGAAGGGATATTGCTTCCCGATAAAGATGCCTTGTTTGTAAATTTTGTATTCTCGTTGGAAGCATACACCGTGTTGCTGAGCACCACTGTTTTAAATGTTAGCTTCACCGTATCGGATATATTAGACGGAAATGTATATGTAAAGCTTCCGGATTTTGTGGTATCACCGCTGTCAGCCGGTATATAGCTGAAGCTGCCTGTATCAGGCGCGCTTCCGTCTACCATGAAAGAGTCGTCCACATATTCGAGCCCGACGGGAATATCATCCGTAACAACAGGATCTTCGATATTGATTTCGTTGCTGTTCACGGTGATCTCCCATGTAATCTCATGCGTTGTGTAATCATAAGAAAGCCCTTTTTTACTGATCACACTTGTAGGCACGCCCACATCCACCCCGTTTGAAGCATCGGTTGCAGTCACGCCGTCCCCCGTAAGTGTCGCGGAATTAGAATAAATTTTGCTCGTATTGGAATTATATGCATCGGGATCTGTTACATCCGTCAGATAGACAAGTGTATGCGGTTCGTTGATTTGCGCTTCAAAGGCATACGCAAGTGTGGTGCCCACATACGTAAGAGGGCCGCTCGGCGCGATCGATACACTTGCCTCATCAAGCGTGATTGAATCTTCCACAAGCGTGAGCCCGCTTTGAATTGTATCCGAGATCACGGCATTATCTATAGAAAGATAATTGTTGTTGATCGTGATTGTCCATTTTATTTGTCTTGTATCAGGCAGATATTCACCTGTTTTTTCGATAAAATCTACTTTTGTGCTTACGGTTGCGGTATTGGAAAGCGAGCTCCCATCTTCGTCAAACGTACTGCTTGCCTGGTTTGAATACTGCACAGTCCCGTCTTCTGTAGTAAACAAACTGGTATCAGCTTTTGTTTTAAACGTGATGGTATATTGCTCGCCTTCCGAGAGATTGACATCATTGGTAAATGAATAGGATATGCTGTTGCCTGCCGCATCATAATCAAAAGTACCGAGCGTACCGGCCGGCAAGATTTCAAAAGAACCCGTAATATATTCCTGATTTGACGGAATCGCATCGTTCACAACAAGGTCGCTGATCGGCCTCACATCAGGCTCTGTCTGCGGAGAGACAGTGATCTGCCAAGTGATTTCATTTGTTTCTTTATCGTACTCGCCCGATTTATTCAAATCCACATCCACTGTTTGCTCATCAGGCTCAAATGCAATTTGAATCACCGTGGTCGCGCCGGCCCCTAACGGAAACGTAATTTCCGTCTGGTCTGTTATTTCTTCCTCATCAAAAGAAAGCTCCATTTGAAACCAGCCTGTTCTATCATACATCTTGTTATTGACATTATCTGTAAAATCAATAGAAATGACATTATCCGTACCCACACTTACCGTAGCGATTAAAACGGCGGGGTCTTCATTATAATCATATAAATCTATGCTGAAAGCACTTGTGATTTCTATTTCATTTGGAATGGTGAGTGTATAAGTTTTGCTCGTGTCAACCGTATATTCATCCGGAATGGAATAATCGTATCTTATTTGCACTTCCTCATTTTGTTCAACCGTTCCGGTAAACGGATTACCGTCACCGTCCGTGAGGCTGACTTGTGCAAAAAACTGAAAAGGAACTTCTTCCGCTAATGCTATATTGAATGGCAAAAGAGTTTGAAGAATGGTAAAAACAAGTAGAACTGCCATTATTTTTTTGCTGTTTGATTTTTTTATCATTTTCTTTACTCCTTTAATATAATCTTTAGCATTTTATGACAAATGCGCTATTATAAGCGACATAATATTACAAAACAGTCATGCTCCGGTCATGTTTACTGTCACTTATTAAAAAATTTTTTATTAAAGGATTATAAAATTTGCAATAGACGATCGATTAAAAAATTTTACGAATTTAAGGTTTGCATAAAAGGATCTAATTTATCCGTGAAATATCTGGTATGATTTAAACACGATTGAACATGGTTTTCCATTGCTTTTTGTGCAAGCTCGGGAATATGCAGCTTGATCGCATTTACAATTGTGCTGTGCTGGGGAATTAATTCTGGAGTGATTGGGTTATTTTTATCTTGCTGAACAAATTTAATACTAAACCATTGATATCGTTGTAGCTGTTTTTCAAGTAATTTGTAGCATTGCTGCAAATACTCGTTTCCGCATGATTTCATGATCAATTGATGAAACGGGATATCTGTTGATTTTATGACCTCATATTTTTTGATTTCAAATGAATCCTGATATTCACCCGCCAGCCTCTCCATTTCATCGATATTCGGGCAATCGCCTTTCTGTGCACACAAAAATGCCGCCTTTCCTTCAATGACTGTGCGTACAGAATAAAGTTTCATAATATCATGACGATTCAAAAAAGAAACATAATATCCGTTTTTATTCTCATAGATTTCCACAAAACCGATTTCGGAAAGCATGCGAAGCGCATCTGTCACAGGCGTACGGCTGATGTCTAAATCGGCCGCGATTTGCGTTGCGTTTAGCTTTGTACCCGGCTTTATACGAAGTGATGTGATCTCATCAAATAATATGGTATAGACAATTTTGCTTAATTGCTCAAAAGGATTCGCATTCAAATACATCTGCATTTGTTCTTTATTCATATCATTCCTCATTTTGACTTAATGCCTCAATTCAAAACCTATTATACAATTATTTTTAAAAAATTGTATATATTTTTATCACTTACCTGTTTGTTTCCTCCATCTGTCGGCAAACTTTTTTTATATTTACCTCTATAGCGGTATTAAAAAAAATACCGTTTTGGCACAAATATTTCAAAATGTTGCTAAGTTGAAGCTTTCGAGGGCTTCATGAGATACTATGAACGTTAAATAAATATCATAACAACGAATTATATTTACCGAAGGAGAAGCCTTATGCCTAAAATCGAAGTATTAAAAGAGCTGTGCAAAGGTTGTGAGATCTGCACAACGCAATGCCCCAAACATATTCTCATCATTGGGGATATCACGAATTCCAAAGGCTATAAAATAGTCAAACAAATCAATGAAGAACAATGCACAGGTTGCAAGCTTTGCGCTGTTGTATGCCCTGATGCAGCAATTGAAGTCTATAAGTAGGAGGAAAAAAATGAGCAGACAATTTGTAAAAGGAACCGAGGCAATGGCTGAAGCAGCTGTAAGAGCAGGATGCAGGTTTTTTGCCGGTTATCCGATCACCCCGCAAAATGAAATTCCCGAATATCTTTCCGCAAGACTGCCTGAAGTAGGCGGAGAATTTATTCAAGGTGAAAGTGAAATCGCATCTATTTACATGGTTTACGGTGTCAGCGCGGCAGGTATTCGCAGCATGACCTCTTCTTCTGGCCCAGGTCTTGCACTTAAAACGGAAGGGATCACCTATCTTGCCGGCGCAGAAATTCCCGCGGTTATTATAGATGTCGTGCGCGGCGGCCCCGCAATCGGCCAAATTTTACCCGCACAGCAGGATTATCTGTTTGCAACCAAAAGTCCCGGCCCGGGCGGAATACGATGTTTTGTTTTTGCCCCAAGCAACGTGCAGGAAGCTGTGGATATGGTGTATGAAGCATTTGATATTGCCGATATATATCGCAATCCTGTTATCGTGCTGGCAGACGGCGCGCTAGGCAACATGATGGAAGCCATACAGTTCCCACCAATGAGAGATTTAGACACATTGCCAAGCAGAGATGATTACAGCCTCACCATCAGAGACAGAGAAGATAAGGCACGGGTGATACAAACCTATCACGCAGCCGTAAGTGATATGGAAAATGCAAATAGAAAGATGGCTGCTAAATATGAAGAATGGGAAAAAAATGAACAGCAATGGGAAGAATATATGCTCGATGATGCTCAGATCGTCATCACGGCCTATGGCACCACGGCAAGAATTGCGAAATCAGCAATCAAAAGCCTGCGTAAAGAAGGTATCAAAGCAGGTATGATTCGTCCCATTACCGTTTACCCATTCCCTATAAATGCATTTGAAAAATTAGATTACAGTAAAATCAAATTTATTCTTAACGCGGAAATGAGTATTCCGGCTCAGATGTATTTGGATGTAGATTATGTAGTGCGAAAAAGAACGCCTATTTATAACCAGCTCTCTTCAGGCGGCATTGTCATGAGTACAAAAGATATCATTAACGCAGTAAAAGAAAGACTAAAGTAAAGGAGCACACCCATATGGAAAAAATATACGCAAAACCAAAACTACTTCCCGATTTTTCAAACGGCTGGTGTCCCGGATGCGGTCACGGCACCGTACATAAAATGATTGCCGAAGCACTGGATACCTATAAATTGGAAGGAGAAAGCATTCTGGTATCCCCTGTCGGTTGCGGTACACTGAATACGGCAACCGGCTGGTTTAACTGTAACTCCATTGCCTGCGCACATGGTAGAGCAAGCGCAACTGCAACCGCCATTAAACGGTGTCTTAAAGATAAGAATTTAGTATTTGCCTATCAGGGTGATGGTGATTTGGCATCTATTGGTATGGCTGAGACAATCCATTCCGCAAACCGCGGCGAAAACATCACGGTTATTTTTATCAACAACTGTAACTTCGGTATGACCGGCGGGCAAATGGCTCCCACAACACTGATCAACCAAAAATCAACCACAACACCTCATGGCAGAAGCTTGGAAGAGCATGGCGCACCGATTCAGGTTGCGGAAATGCTCGCCACTCTGAAGGCTCCGAAATATGTTGCACGTGTATCGCTGCATGACGCAAAAAATGTACTCAAGGCACGCCGAGCCATTATGAAAGCATTTGAGCTTCAGAGCATAGGCGCCGGGTACACATTTGTAGAAATATTATCTCCATGTCCAACAAACTGGAAAATGACACCTATACAGGCAATGAAACATATACAAGAGATCGTACTAAAAACATTCCCGCTCGGCGAATTTAAAACAGTGGAATAAACAGGAGGCAGTATAAATGGAAAAATCATTATTAATAGCAGGATTCGGCGGTCAGGGCATTATGCTCATCGGTAAAATGCTGGGCTATGCGGCAAGTGATTCCGGAAAAGAAACCATGTTTTATCCGGCATATGGCGCCGAAATGCGTGGCGGCACAGCCAACTGCACAGTTATTATCTCCGACGAAGAAATCGGCTCACCCATGTGTGACTCTTTTACAACTTTTATCGCAATGAATGAGCCTAGTTATCATAAATTTATTGAGCAAGTGGAAAAAGGCGGCAGCGTAATCATCAACAGCAGCCTTGTGGATTCAAAAGTGCAAAACGATGCAATCAAAGCATATTATGTGCCTGCCAATGACATAGCAGACAAGCTCGGCAACAGTAAAGTTGCAAATATTGTCATGCTCGGAGCTTATATCGCCGTGAGCCAAGCTGTAGAAGTTGACGCAATCAAAAAAATCATCACAAAAACCTTGGGTAAAAAGCCTGAAATGCTTGAATTAAACATGAAAGCTTTTTATGAGGGATACAATGCGGTAAAACAATAAATTTTTGTACAGCATTTCAGGTTTTCAATATATAAAAAATACTTTTAACAATTTTCTATTTTTATAGTATAAACGGTGAAATACATCGCATCTCATATTCGCAGCCTTTGCACGCCTTGCCGAATCGGAGCCTTTGTATTCTCACCGTTATATATTTGTACCGGTTTATTCATTTTATTAGTAGACTAATTAAAGGACGTTTTTTTATCTTTTTGCTAAAAAATAATTGTTGATTTGTACAAATTTTAAAAATAATTAAAAAATCGACAAAATAATACAATAATTTTTTATGTTGTATATTGAAAAAATACAATTAATGTGATATAGTTGCATCGGTAACACATTTCCTTTATAACTTTTTTAAAAAATTTAACGATTAAGAACAATTCAGCATGACGACAACACACCTTGCTAAATATGCGATTATCCTCCGCATCTTTCTACATCGTTAAATTTTTTTGTGTAAAATTTTTTGATGCATAAATTTACAGTTTTAGATTTTGTTCATGAATATGGACAAATTTATTTCTATAAAAAACAAAATTTTTACAAAATTCTACAAAATGTATGGATTTTTTGACATTTTGGTATTATTATCCAAATAAAGTTTCTCTATATTAAACAAAATATACTTTCAAATAAGTTTTTGTATGATTATACAAACAAAAACACACTCTTCTCGATTTGCATTCCAACAAACATTCCACTATAATAAATCATAGCCACTTGAAGGCTCGGTGAGGTATACTCACTATCTGTGAACCGCTGATGATGCTACATAATGTTCTTCTTAATTCTCATTATGTATCATTCGTCAGCTTCCATTATTTCATGCACACTTTTTTATTCTTTCTTTAACTTCACATCAAGCGCTTTAAGTTTTGCGATCTCTTTTTCGGAAAATGTATTATAGAATTTTTCTATCAAGTCTCTCTCAGTCTTTGTAAACGGAGGCTTATCATCTTTTCTGTTATTAGCTTTTTTTTCTGTATCGCCAGATAAAATAAGAAAAATAAGCACCACCATCACAGCAATTAGAATCAATAAAATAATAAATAATAAAAAATTATTCATAGTTTCTTTTTATCAACACTTTTCATATTTTTTTTGTTATTTCGTTTCTTTATAGTAAATATTTTTTATCAAAATAAGCTAATGTGCATCGTGCTAAATACAATATGTCATTTTCCGTAGTTTGCATTTTGCAAATGTATACATTATACTAAAGCTGTCCCGTCTGAAAGAAGGAGAAAAAAATGTATTTGATTCATTTGCTGATTTAAGTGGCGTAATGTCTTCGCTTAGTTCTCATTATGGTTCTTTATTCAGCATTATTTTTCTTCATAATCGCGGGATTATGAAGACTGTTTTCTTCTTCTTTCCCAATATCTCATACTTGTCCTTATATATAGTATATATATATTCATATATACGCCTGATATGATATTATAATTGCACACTGATTTCAAAAAGTTATTGCTCTATTACCATTTATGATATATAATATCCATATCCCGTCTAAGGAGAGGGGAAAATCACACTGTTGATTGCCGCTTATGTAATATGATGTTTTTGCTTAATTCTCATTACTGTTATATAGACGGCCATTATTTTTTTATAAAAAAGTGTGTATATTCGCCCTCTTCCTTAACGCGACGATATTAAAAGTATATTTTAAAAAATCTATTTATCCTATCTTGCATGCACATATGCGGCATCTGCTCCCGCACCAATATATTCTTCTTCATCTTCATATATTTTTTATTTCAAAAATATATATAAATATAGTATTGTAATAAATACTATTTTGAGTTATTCTGTAGGAAAAAATATTTTCATATCATTTTCAATAAAATAATAACCTGTATTAAATAAATCTGTATCTATACAGCTATAATTTATTGCTTAACCACTCAAGTTGATACCGACGCTAAAATAGATAATAAAATAGAATAGACAAATCACTAAATATTAATGAAGCAGATAGGATGAAGATTATGAAAAAAATAAACAGTCGCATCTTGAGCATCATTGCTTTTATGTTTTTTAGCGCATGGCTTCTCTCGTTCGTATACGAGGGCGCCATACTGTATTCTTTGCTCTATGGTTCCCATATCGAAAGCAGGCTTTTCATCATGGCTGCGATTTTCGCTCATGCCGTTGGTTTGTTTATATGCAGATATATCGCAAAAAATATGGCCTCGGCCAAACAGCTCATGCTTCTTTGCGCGGCAGTATGCTTATGTTGCAGCTCCGTCTTTTTCTTTCCCGCTTCCTATTTATGGATGGTGGCCCTTATAATTGCTGCATTCTTCGCAGGGTTGTGGAATGCTTCCTGGGGCTGGTTTTTCAGGTACACCTCCGCACTCGAAGAACGCATGAAAACAGCCGCGTTCTCTGTTGCATTCGGCACAGTGCTCATGGTGATCCTCAATGTCATCGCCATAAACGCCGACGCGCATATTGCGCTGACTCTGGCCATTCTCTGTCTTATCATTGCGTTTTTTGCCGCGTTTCATCTTCCGAAATCAATGCCCTGTTTGGAAAGTTCGCAAGAAGAAGAAAACAAAACCGTACTCAGAAGGCCTTTTGCTCTGGTCTGCCTGTTCATTGTTGTTGTCACTTTTAGCTCAGGCTTTATGTTTCAGGTCATAAATCCCGCATTTTCTCATCTGACTGTGCTGACAAGCTGGTATTGGGCTATACCATATATCGCGGTCATGATTGCCGTGGCACTGCTTCCGAGGCGGATCAGCAGAAGCTACATACTGTATGTCTCTCTTTCTCTGCTCGGATTCGGCTTTATTGCTTTTGAGCTTTTTGACAACTCCGCTTTAAGCTATATCATCGTCAATACATTGCTTCTCAGCGCTTTCGGAATTACCGATTTGTTTAATTGGAGTATCCTTGGCGAAATGTCGCAGTATAGCTCAAATCCAGTGAGGATATTTGGCACCGGTCTATCTATCAATGTTTTCAGTGTGCTTTTGGGAGAGATCATATCAGTTCCCCTTTCCGCTTCGTCAAGCGGCAAAAACATATCCCTGCTCGGCCTTACCGTCGTGATTATAGCCTTTACGGTTTTACCTCCGCTGTTTCGACAGTTAAACATCCTCTTAAAATACAGCGCATTCCTTTCAAAGCTGGAAGCCGTGCCGGAAAAAAAGAAAGAACAGATTGTAAAAGCCGTCTATCCTGCTGTTAATTTGTCTGAAAGAGAAATGCAGATCGTGCAGTTGATTCTAAAAGGCTACACTTACCGTTTGATTGCCCAAGAGCTTTATATCAGCGTAAGCACAGTAAAAACGCATATCCATCACATCTATGACAAATTGAATGTAAGCAATAAAACCGAACTGATACAAAAAATGATGTGATCCTAAAAACGACTGCGCCAACCCTTTATCCCCATAGGATAGAGGGCTTTTTTTACGAATCATACTTTTTGGTGGATGTACATATTGAATGTATTTGTTATTCTTAATAGTGGAATATTTTAACAAATCGTAGCAATTTGTTAAAATAACAGGGAGGATGAGAAGTATGAAAAAAATAATTGCAGCGTTGTTTGTAATTGTGCTGATGATCTCATTTACAGCCTGCGCGGGCTCCTCAGCTGAGTTTGTCTGGGCGCCGCCTGATGGCGCGCTACAAATCTCCGCGGCTGATCCTGCCGGCAGCGTGCTTATGGATAACGAAGGCTGCACGATCACTGTAGTAAAATGCATGCCTTCAGCTAACAATACTTCCGGGATCAACGGTTTCGCCTATCAATTATCTTTTGAAAATAAGTCTGATACCGATCTGACACTTAAGATAGATAATAGTTTGGCGATAAACGGATTTTATATTGAGTATTATAACGGCGGAGAAGCCGTTATTGAGGCAGGTGTGGAAGAAACAGCCTATATTTTTGTGCCGTTTGCTTACTTCGAGAATATAGCATCGACATTTGAAGATATCAATGTGGTTGAGTTTACCCTATCGGTTTACGAAACAGATGTAGGAGATATTCTGATATATAAAGAAGGCGAAGAGGAGCCGGAATTCTATAACCCCATCGTCACTGCAGTGATTTATCCTAAAGCAGACACAGCGCAAACGGTAACAATACCCGCCCGCCCTTCCAGTGAAAACGAAGTGGAGTTGGCAAATAATGACGATTTCGCATTTATTGTCACAGGGTTCGACAACACGGGAGAAGGTGTATATGGCTATCTATACGGATATGTCGTATATGTGTATATCGAAAACAAAACGGATCATATATTATTTTTCGATATAGAAAACACAATGTTGGATGGAAATGCAGCTGACCTCTACTGGGGCAGTTTAACGTATTTGCCTGCAAACCAGCGTGCTGTGATCGCGCTTCAATGGCCTCTTGACAGCAATGGAGCAGTTATCACAGAAGCATCAGAAATACAATTTGATCTAACTGTAAAAAATTATAACACCGGCGATAGCATAGATGGATTCGACCAAAAAACCCTGACTTTTAAGACATGGTAGATGATATTAATCTATAGGGAGAAATTTAAAATGCGGAAAAATAAATTATTGACAAAAATTTTTAGTATGTTAACAATCCTGACATTGGTTATATTGACTTTTTGCTCATGCACAGGCCAGTACGCGCAAGAAGGCGTGTGCGCTCCCGTTTTAAAAACAGGAATGACTGCAGTTGTGTTCAACGAAGAAACTTCTCAGTGGGAAGAAGCCGAACTGTCATCAGAATGGTACAGCTATTCCGAAAATGATAAAAGATGGGCAAACGCCATGACACAAGACGGCAGCATGTGGGTTTGGATACCCAGATACGAATATCAGCTGGTTCCCGATTCCGGCACAATAGGCGCAAGCCCAGACGGTACGATAAATATCAAGTTTATCGAAGTGAGCCAAACAACGCCTGATGAAGGCTACACAATCCATCCCGCTTTTACGGCGGATGTAGATAACGGCGGCTGGGATTTTGAACTTCCGGGCATCTGGGTTGCCAAATTTGAAATGAGCCTTGAATACGACGGAGTTAACTTGACCGTATATTCATCGGAAATCAGCAATGCCCCTTTAAGCGATACTACCAAAATGGTCTCAAAGCCGGGAGCGTGCAGTTGGGTAGGGATAAATATAGCCAACGCTTATTACAACTGCTTAAAGTACGACACAGACGCGGGCATTGACTCGTCTTACGACAGCCATATGATGAAAAACAGCGAGTGGGGAGCTGTCGCGTATCTTACCGACAGCGTCTACGGCATAGGAAGCGAAAACATCAAAGGCAGCCCGCGAGATGAAACTAGAACGGGCGGAGAATACGAGTCGGTTACGTACATACAAAACATAAATCAAGCTTCCACCGGAACAATTTACGGCATATATGACCTCTCGGGCGGCAAAAGCGAAATTATGGCTGCATTCAACAATGCGTATAACGGCACGGTGGGAAGCTTGAATTTTTATACGAATACCGACTACCTTCCCGCAGGCTCTAACGGAACCGCGCATTTCGCCAGTTATAACGGTGCAAGCACAAAATACGCAACGGCGTATACAAATCCTACCAGCGTGTGCGAGCTTTCAAACGGCGTATATAAACCCGGAGACGCCACATATGAAATATACAGCGGCGATGAATGGAGCACAACCGGCTGGAGTGGTAATACGGTTTCAATAATAAGCGTGGAGAATTACTTAAGAACGTTTTATTACCGGGGCGGGAGCTGGACGACCAACGATGCACGGATATTTAGTTCCGACAGCGGCGATGGCGCACCCTCGCCTTACACTTCGTTCCGAGCAGTTCTTTGTCCCGTACAATAAATATTAAGTTTTTATTAACAAAATAAAAAAGATGATTTTGACCGAAAGAACATTACTTTTACAACTTGGTAAAAATATACTCCGACAATAATTATGACTGCTTAGCCTTACCACAAACATTCGCACTGACATCGATGATATATATGGCATATTAACGGTCACAGAGAATATATCTATATCAAATGATGAGAAGACTGCATTTTATATAAACATAATATATTTTAATAAATAATCGAGGTAAAAAATGAAAGGTAAGAAAAGATATTTA
>CAZOOZ010000011.1:0-89200 GCA_964581565.1 uncultured Eubacteriaceae bacterium | reverse complement strand
CTTTACTAATATACCAGTTCTATCCCTCTTTGTCAACACCTTTTTTGCTCTTTTTTTGTTTTTCTCCCGGGGAATTTACTATATATTGTAATATCAATTTCATTATATTAATATCCTACAGATAATGTTATAATAGCTGTAATATTTAAATATATTATATAAAAATCATGAGGTTAATATGGACAAAAAAATATTTAAATCCATTTTTTTATTAATAACATATACAATTTTATTGACAATTGTTGTTGTGAAATTTGACGAGATATATAAATGGTTTGCATTATTTTTCTCTTATTTCAAACCGTTTATTTGGGGATTTGTATTAGCCTTTATATTAAATAAGCCTATAAAATTTTTAAATTTGAAATTTTTAAAAATTTTCAAATTTAAAAAACAAAATATATCTCTATTTTTATCAATATTTATAACATATTTATTATTTATCGGTTTGATTGTCTCATTGATGGCATTTATTATTCCGCAGCTTTCCGATAGCATTTCTTTGCTGATTAATAATATTAATTCTTACAGCGCAAATATAGAAAAAATAGTCAACAATGTCATCAGGTATTTGAATTTACAGAACTTTTCCATAGTGGATCTAACGCAGATTATTCAAGATAATATGCAGAAAATTTCAGATATCGCCAGCCAGTTATTGACTTCAATTGTAAGCATGACTGCTGGTATTGCTATGGCATTTGTAAATATTTTTATAGGCTTGATATTCTCGGTATACGTAATGTCGAGTAAAGATAAATTATTACGTCAATTTAATTTGCTTTTCGACGCCTATATACCTCATAAATTTCATGCGAAAGCAAAAAAAATCGGGAAATTGACCAATGAAACTTTTAATAATTTTATTTCGGGCCAATTATTTGAAGCTTTTATACTAGGCTGCATGTGCTTTATTGGCATGAGTATATTTAGATTTGAATATGCACCACTAATAAGTGTTTTAATTGCGGTTACAAGTATTATTCCCGTTATCGGTGCTTTTCTCGGAGCTATTCCCAGTGCTTTCATTTTATTGATGGTATCACCTATGAAAGCAGTTTGGTTTATTGTATTTATAGTCATCATTCAGCAAATAGAAGGCAATTTTATATATCCGAAAGTAGTTGGTAATAAAGTAGGCCTGCCGGCTATATGGGTGCTGCTTGCTATTATTGTCGGCGGCGGATTATTTGGAGTAGTTGGAATCTTGCTTGGCGTACCTATTTGTTCTATATTATATACTTTAATTAAAGATGGAGCTCAAAAACGTGCGGAGCACAGAAAAACTATTGGCATCATTAAGCCCACCAATAAACAATGATATAATATATTTACAAAATTTCTGAATATAACATCATATCTAAAAAAATTAAAATACAAAGCATTATGAAAGGCATATATGCGTCCACACATTCCATTAAATAATTTATAAAATCATATTGACAAATAGAACTTATATTGTTACTATTTAAAAAAGCTAAATAAAGAATTGCTGACGGAAGTGGAGTTCACCACATGCAATATCTAAATAATAAAAAATAAATTGAAAATGCCGACCGTCTGGGCTGTTATTGCTCAGAATGGTCTGTTTTTTTTATAGGAGGTAGCTATACACAATGAATCAAAACAGCTTATTATCACTATATTTGAATCATAAAAAAAATGAAGACATTGATTCTGCTGCAGTATCATTTTATGCTGGTTTGGATGCCATTTATAATTCGTCACCAAAAATTGCAAGATCTATCTTAAAAGAATTTTATGATCAATCCAAAAACTTAAAATTAATAGCCAGTGAAAATTTTTCTTCACTCGCAGTGCAATTGGCTCAAGGAAATCTACTTACCGATAAATACGCAGAGGGATATCCCAGTTATAGATTTTATGCAGGTTGTGATAATATTGACGATATCGAATCAGAAGCCGCCCGTGTAGCATGTGAATTATTTGGAGCAGAACATGCATATATTCAGCCGCATTCAGGCTCTGATGCAAATTTAATAGCATTTATTGCTATCCTTTCAGCGAAAATACAGCAACCTCTTATGGATAAATTGAACACCACATCTGCACAAGCAGATAAATTCGAATGGACCAATATAAAAAAAGAATTTTTCAATCAGAAACTTTTCTCCCTTGATTACTATTCGGGCGGACATTTGACACATGGGTACAGACAAAATTTTTCAGGCATGCTTTTCAATGTGCAAAACTATACAGTCAATAAAGATAATTTTCTTATAGATTTAGACGAATTACGAACACAGCTTCATGAATTTAGACCTCTTATTTTTTTGGCCGGATATTCTTCTTATCCAAGAAAACTTAATTTCGCAAAAATGCGAGAACTCGCAGATGAAGTAGGTGCTATTTTCATGGTGGATATGTCACATTTTGCAGGCTTGGTAGCAGGCGGCGTTTATACCGGCGAATATAATCCTGTGCCTTATGCACATATTGTTACAACGACTACACATAAAACACTGAGAGGTCCACGTGGTGGACTCATACTCTGTAACAAAGAATTAGCTCCATGGGTCGATAAAGGTTGTCCGTCTGTTATGGGGGGGCCCCTGCCCCATGTTATGGCTGCAAAATCTCTTGCCTTAAAAGAAGCGTTAGGTCAAGAATTTAAAAATTATGCGTATAAAATCGTTGAAAACTCAAACGCATTATCCGAAGCATTCATTAAAGAAAGTGTTGACGTTGTAACAAATGGTACAGATAATCATCTTCTTTTAGTTGATGTTACCAAGACTTTTTCTTTAACAGGCAGACAAGCGGAAAGCGCCCTGCGAGATTGCGGTATAACGCTAAACAGAAATGTTTTACCATTTGATAAGAATGGTCCTTGGTATACAAGCGGTATCAGAATCGGTACACCTGCAGTTACAACTTTAGGTATGGGCCCGGATGAAATGAAAGAACTGGCAGGCATTATAAAGCTCGTCTTGAAAAACACTGCTCCGACAATTATTCAAAACGGCGAAAAACAAGGCCAAACCAGCAAAGCGAAATACATCACAAACGAAAAAGCTAAAGGAGAGGCAAAAAAACGGGTCGCTGCACTGCTTGAAAAATTTGTGCTATATCCGGAACTTTGCATAGACATAATACCTGAATCTTATTTTGAATAAAATAGTGAACAAAAAATAAAGGGTCTATCCTTTATTTTTTTATGTCTATAATATACCCATGCATGTTTTAGATTCGGAAGTATTAATTTTATAATCTCAAAACAATATTACATTTTTCGCTATTAATAAACAAAATGATATAAGCATCATATAATGTATTTGAGTAGTATTACTCAAAAAAACAAAAGGAGGCTTGGATACCTTGGGTCATTGCGATGACAATTGTTCTTTTAACGCATTTAGCGGTTTGGGAATAGTAATAAGCGTAATGTTTGGAGCCATTATAGCAATATTGTTTGCTTTTGATTTTATTCCGGGCATTGTCACTTCCACATGGATTGCATTCGGTTTAGGAGTTTTATCGCTTGTAATTTTAGTTATAGGTGTATTCCTGGCTGCAGTTACTGGGCCTAACGCATTGTCAAAATGCTTGAGTAGAAACACGACTTGCTTTTTGATAGGGATCATCGGTACTATTATCTCTTCATTAGCAGCATTATCAATCGTATTAGACACCACATTTATATCAGTGATAATACTTGTTGCAATAGGAGCATTTTTCTTTTCGTTGATGATAATCGGCTTAATCGCTTTAATAAATTGCATTGTATGCAAACTATTGCATCAACATTAGGATAACTAATTAAAATAACTATTAAAAAATGCTATAAACGGTGAATATAAGACGCGAAGGGATTATCAATATTGATAATCCCTGATTTATAAATAATATCTCAGCTCCGTAATCTGACTGGTTTTACTATTTTAAGCAGCTATTTTATGCTTCTTTAGGTAGAAATTATTCACTTTCAACTTCTCCCGTATCTGCCTCATATTCATATGTTTTTCCATCATATTTAGCATTACATATTCCGTCTTGTGCTTCATAATAATTATTCATGCCGTCTTTCACGAATTCACTTGTAAATACAGATGCATTTTTATAAACAGACTCGGCTTCGGCCACCGTACTGCCTGTAGCAAAGATACCATCTCCGTCATCATAGACAATTCCTTTAACAATATCATAGCTGCCGCTTCCATCATTTGTTGATGCAAGATACATAAATCCATATCCTCCGTCAACTCTGACTGCATCAAAATTGACCTCTTCGGATTCTTCGGTAATTTTTACTGTCATAGAATCAGTTGCTCTGTCATATTGTACATCATATTCAACATCCATACCTTCACTTGTCTTTGCGGATATTTGATAATTCATTCTATTTTCGGTATAATTGACATCTTTCATCCCAACTATTCCAAATGCTATTTCTATTCCTTCTTCGGCCCCATTTGTACCACAAGGAGACAAAAAAGCCAAATTTATATCCATCAGTGAGACAGCAAGCATATCCATGGCCGCAAATGCCATTTCCTCCGGCATATTTATATGAAGTTTATCATACAAGGTAGCCTTTAAATCTAGTATAGCTTGAAGCGAAGTCGCAAATGTGGCATCACTGTTAACATTTACCTTGTTTGAAGAGGTATTATCCTGATTGCTCGATGAAATATTCCGACCGCCACATGCCACCAACGAAAACAGAAGAATAATTACTATACATAGAATATAAGTTTTTTTTGTCATACAAAACTCCATTTAATTATAAATTATATTATAATTTAAAACTGATCATTTACATCGACATTTGTTGATAATTGGATGGAATTTCAAACAATTCGCTGTCAACGGTTCCTTTTATTTCATTTATCTTCATTGTTTGCGTGTACGAACCACTTACAATATCAATTCTTACGAGTGCCTTATCTTTAAAATAATACTTTACCGTCTCATCTGATGATATTGTATACTCTTCACAAATCAAGGTCTCGCCATCAACTACAACCTCGCTTTGTTTTGCAAAAGTCATATCGTCGTCACTCAATTCTTCCACGCTCGGTACGTCTATAGTATCCATTTCATCAGAAGAATCGACTTCAAAAGACATAATCATTTTTTGATCGTGGTATATTAAATAATATATATTATCTTTCAACACAAAACTTACATTCATTCCCTGCATCGTCGTCTGCCCTGCCATATCGTCTCCGTCAATTGCTAAAACCATATTCACTTCATATGATCCGCCATCACTCTCTACTGTGGTTGTGATATCCATTTGATAGGTTTCGCTTTGGAAAATCTCATTGATATTATCGGCTAAATTTGTCTCTGAGCTTGTTGAATCATTATTCGACGAGTCGTCGCTGGAAGATCCACCGCAACCAACTAAGCTTAGAACACAAATCAATAATAATATTAAAATAAAACATATCTTTCTTTTCATTTATTCCCTCCTATTAATAAATTAAATTTACTTTATGATTTATTTAACAGCTATTTTTTCAGCTAATTTGCCGATCAAAGGCATTTTATAAAGCTCGTATTTATATGCTTTTACTGCAGCTATTATAAAGAATACTAATAATACAATGGCTATAATCCAAACTAAAACTGCAAGTATTGACACAATTCCAATAGATGCATAAGCACCCGTTGCTACAACAATAGAAGTAACGATTGCTCCAATAATTGCAAGCATGATCGATAAGATTACACCTACCGCACTAAGTAATATGGATTGCATTGCATGAAATTTTACAAATTGACTATCTTTTTCTATGATATAAATAATAATCGGTACCAAAAAAGCAACATATCTGACTCCGGGAATAAAGCCAAGAATTGCTCCTCCCAAATAAGCGATTAAAGCCATTACATTAGCATCAAGTCCTCCTATAGACGATTTATGTACCTCATAGATTTTGTTTTCCATCTTTTTTATTCTCCTTTATTTTCATAGTTTAAATTTCTGTACTGAATAATAAGTTCTGCCCTTGTATTTACCCCAAGTTTTTTATAAAGATTTGTCATATGTGTGTTGGCAGTAGAATATTTGATATTCATTTTTTGGGCAACTTTTTTTAATGTATATCCTTCAAGCAATAATAATAACTCTTCATATTGCTTTGGTGATAAATTATGAATTTTAGAATATTTATCACTCATATCTTTGCTTATTAAATTCTCCTCACCTCCTTGCTTGTTTTCCGCATTACTTTCAACTTTCTTTTTCGTAAGTCTTTTTAATACTGCCATAACATCTCCCTTTATCCTATTTATCATTATTTCTAATGTTATTTTATCTCTTTCATGATAAATTTCAATTCATTAGTTCATATGATATTAAAAAATATATATCATTAGTTTTAATGATATTTGTGTATTTATATTTCTTTCTAATAAAATTTATTCTTTTTATCTTAAAATCATAATATAATTTATTGTAATAACATGGATTTATATTATAATTATCTAAATTATAATATTAGTTGGAGGAATAAATGAGAGATTATATTTTAATAACCGACGCCACATCCGATTTATCAAGAGATATTGTCAATAAAAATACTATTATAGTAATCCCTATGGAATATGAGATTGAACAGACCAGCTATGAATATTACCCTTCATGTAAAGATTTAAGTGTTAATCAATTTTATAATAAAATTAAAGAAGGAGCAATCGCTACTACTTCACAAATTAATGTCACAACTTATGAGAAGTATTTTGAGAATGCTTTGTTTGATAATAAAGATATCATCTATGTTGCATTTTCTTCTGCGCTTTCAGGCTCTATTCAAAGTGCACATATTGCCAAGAATAATCTTTTAGAAAAATATCCACAGTCTCGTATTGAGATAATCGATTCTTTTGCAGCTTCAGCAGGTGAAGGATTATTAGTTTACACAGCCGCAAAATTACGGCAGGAAGGAAAATCTTTTAATGAACTGGTCGAATGGTTAAACGAAAACAGGCATCATCTATGCCATTGGTTTACCGTTGATGATTTATTTCATTTGCATCGTGGCGGCAGAGTCTCAGCCGCATCCGCCATTATAGGTTCAACGATTGGCATCAAACCTATCTTACATGTCGATAATGAGGGACGTCTTATCCCTGTTTCGAAGGTTCGTGGCAGAAAAAAATCTCTGGTTGCTTTAGTAGAACAAATGGAAAAAACATGTATTTCGCCCGAATTACAAACGATCTTTATCGGACATTCAAACAGTTATGAAGATGCTGAATTTGTAAAAAATTTAATTATAGATAGATTCAATGTACAAGATATAATAATTTTAGACATTGGCACTATTATTGGCTCACACACAGGCTGCGGAACAATTGCATTATTTTATTTTGGGACTGAAAAATAAAATAAAAGGTTTATAAAATTTTTATAAACCTTTTTCTATTTCCAAATAATCTTTAAATAAGATAAATAATTCCGCTCTACTATTTATATTCAATTTTCGATAAATATTTGTAGCATATGTATTTACGGTAGAATATGCAATAGACAGCATAACAGAAATTTGCTTGAGCGTGTACCCGTTAAGCATTAATTCACATACTTCAATTTCACGATTTGTCATGGCATACTTTTTATATTTCTGCATGCTTTCATAATTTATTTCTATTTTCCGAGAATCCTCTACCCACTGATCTTTATAATAAACTCTCGAAAAAAATGGGGAAAGTATTAATAATATCATCAAAATAAAAATACTTGTCATAGTAAATATTTCAATAAAAATTTCTAAAGAAAAACGATTGATAAAGCTTCCCGCCACTATTGCTGTGATCCCGCCGCATAAACCGATGAAAATAATCGAAAGCCTTATATATTTCATGCTATTATATTTTTTTCCTATTACGCCAAAAATATAATATACATTGATCATGCCCATTGTACTGCTAATACCTAAAAATACTGAAAATAAAACGGCAAATATAGGCGAATGATTTAAAAACATATTAAATATCAGCCCTATAATCGTGCTACCAAAAGTGATATTCCATGCATAATGGATGCTATGAATGGAATATGCATACACGTAAAAATAAATCAAACAACCTATCAAGCCACCGATATAATGCCAGTTCATTATAAAAAGCCCTGTATTTTGCACTGTAATGTTTAATATTGCCTTACCTATTCCTTTGCAAAATATTATGAACAAACAATTTATAAGCAGAGTAATATATACCCTTTTAGGTATATATTTTTCAATTTTATCTTTCGCCATATTTATCATATCTGTTTTTTTAAACAACCAAACAGCAGACAGCGCGCCAGCCATGATAATATACGAAAATATAAAATTGAGTCGTATACTTATTTGACTGGTCAATAAGGATGAACGGTATATGAATAAAGACATTAAATTCATTAAAACAAAAGACAACAATACACTATAAAACTTTTCTGTATTATTTAACGTAAAAACAAAAGGCATTAAAATACTTGTGTTGACAACACCGAAAGTAATCCCTGTAATAATCGCAGAAGCTAGAGAAATATATTTATTATGTACTAAAATAAATACCGCCATAGAGATTAATAGTATACCTACGCCGATTTTAGATGATTTTATAAACCATTCCTTTTTTATAAAAACAATAAATACCGCAGAAGAAACTAAATTCAAAGAATGAAAGATAGTTCTGCTCTCAATCCCGAACACAATATCCGTTTGCGGCGATGCAGTCCACCAAGTTGTAAAAACAATTATCCATGCATAATATACTATCCATATAAATATATATGGATAGTTTTGTCTTCTGATTGTGTTATGATTTACAACTTTTCCTTTATCGGCACTTTTTAACATTATTTTAATCCTGCTATTTAAAATCTGGTTTATAATTAAAACTAACTAATTACCATATCTGTTTTTGTTATTTTATAGTTTTCATCAATTTGCAAATAGCAGTTTTCTTTTAAATAATTTAAAAGACTCACGGGAGATAAGATACTGTTTTGAGTGGAATCCAGCACGCATCTCATAATTGCTTTTTGATCACTGTTTTCATAAGCGTCAAGATAGAAAATTTTATTTCTGATATCTGTTTGAACTTTTTTACCAGATTTATTTATTTTAGTTATTATGCAAGAATCATTATCCATGGCTTTTTGAATGCTGATAACTATCTCGTCACATGCCAGATTATCAAATAAAATTTCATAATCAGCTTTTAACCGGCGCTTTGACATTCTCCCTTCTTCTTTATCAATTTTAACTGCATCAAGTATCCTGCATCCGATAGGTAACGATGTATTTAACTTATCAATAAAATCATTTGAATCAAATGATGAGCAGTTTAAATCAGCCTCCAATAGTTCTCCGTAAGATTCTATACCGAGAGCCACAGGCGGCGAGAAAGACATTTTCGCTATGGGATGAAAGCCTTGTGTGTAATGTAAGTCTATTTCCGCCCTGCGAAAGGCTCTTTCCATTAAACGAACCATATCTAAGTGTGATAAATATTTGAGTATATCTGTTTTAGTATATTTGACTCTTATAATCATCGGCAAAACTCTCTTAAATCGACATTTTTATTTATTCCGCAACCCGCACAACCTGCTCTGCAGTTTGAAGTTATCTCACAATGCTTAGCTTTCTCATTTTCTTTCATCAAGAATTCTTTATCTACACCCACATCAATAAAATCCCAGGCTAATATTTCTTTGTATGATTTCTCTCTATTTGCATAAAACCCAGGATCAATTTTTGTTGTATTGAATGCATCCATCCATTTATGATAATCAAAAACATCATCCCACCCATCAAATATACATCCGTTTTCCAAAGCTTTGGCAATAACGGAGGATAATCTTCTGTCTCCAAGTGCAAACACTGCTTCCAAAAAACTCAGTTTGGGTGTATGCATGCTCAAAGCAATTTTTTTATTTCTATGTTGATGTTTTAATAAGGCTTGTTTTCTGAGAAATTCTTCAATTGTATTTTGCGCTTTCCATTGAAATGGAGTATGCGGTTTTGGAACAAAGCATGATACTGATACTGCAACAGAAATATCCTTGCTTCTCATTTCTTTAGCAACCTCAAAATAAGTATCCAGTACTTGATGTGCCACCTCAATAATCTGCACGATATCTTCATCTTCTTCATAAGGAAGTCCCATCATAAAATATAATTTTAATCTTCCCCATCCGGCTTCAAAGACTTCCATGGATGTTTTTAAAATATCATCTTTCGTAATTTGCTTGTTAATGACCATTCTCATTCTTTCGCTTCCTGCTTCCGGAGCAAAAGTGAGACCTGTTTTTCTAACTTTTTGAATTTTTTTTGCAATATCAATCGAAAAATCGTCGATTCTTAACGAAGGAAGCGCAACACTGATTTTTTTATCTTCATATTTGTCTATTAAATAATGAACAATATCTTCGCAGGGCTCATAGTCCATTGTAGAAAGCGATACCAATGACACTTCATCATAACCTGTATTTGCCAGGCTCTCGTCTATTTGACTTTTTACTGTTAAAGCATCTTTATTCCTTACCGGTCTGTAAATAAAGCCTGCCTGACAAAATCTGCATCCGCGAATACATCCGCGAAAAATTTCTTGAGTAATTCGATCGTGAACAACCTGAATATACGGAACGATCGGTTTTGTGGGATAATAAGAGTTGTCCAAATTCTTTATAGTTCTTTTTTTTATTCTTTCCGGTATACCTTTAAATTTCGGTCTGAAACTTTTTATTGTGCCATCCTTATTATAATATACTTCATATAAACTTGGGACGTATACACCTTCAATATTCGCAGCATTTATAAATAATGTTTCTCTTGATATCTTCTTTAATTTGTACTCACGAATAAGGCACACAAGTTCTATAATTACCTCTTCTCCTTCGCCTATGCAAAACATATCAATAAAATCGCTCATTGGTTCAGGATTCACAGTGCAAGGCCCGCCCGCAATGATAATCGGATCTTTTTCATCTCTATCGTTACTATAAATCTTTATATTTGCAAGATGAAGCATATTGACCACATTCGTATAGCACATCTCGTACTGCAAAGTAAATCCTATAACATCGAAATTTTTTACAGCTGTATGTGTTTCATTGCTGAACAATAATATACTTTCTTCTTTCATGATTTTGTCTGCATCAATCCAAGGTGCAAATACTCTTTCACAATATATATTTTCTTGTTCATTTAATAAATGGTATAATATTTTAAGTCCTACGTGAGACATGCCGACTTCATATATATCGGGAAATGCAAACGCAAAATGAATTGTATCGTTTTTTAATTCTTTTATAACGCTGTTTAATTCTCCTCCAATATACCTTCCGGGTTTTTGAACTTTTTTTAGCAATTTTTCTTCTATTGTTTTATTCATCAATACCTCTGGTTGCTACGTATTATTATTAAACATTATCATATCAAATATTGCTATTGTTGTAAAGCATGCTCTCTTTTGGCGGATACGATCTTTTCCATACTCACGTCACGTCCAAACATGCTGTAAGCACATATAAGTTCTTCATAATTTAAAATTTCTATAGTATTTTTCCTTTTATTGACTACTTTGAATAGTCTTGCACGCGTGGTCCCATATCGCTTGATTACATCCGATAAGACACTGTCTTCACTAATTGCTATGATTCCGTTTCTGTTTAAACCAGTTTTATTTTTCTTCTTGTCTATGACTGTATTTATGATACCGAAAAATCCTAAAACAAATGGCGTAATAATCATGATGCCGGCTAAAATACAAGCAATATTGAAAAGCACCAAGATGATACTGATGACTAATGATATATCCCGCACAATAGCCGCGCTGTCTTGCTTCAAAGCCTTATCCAATATACTTTTTATCATTTTAGATCCATCCAAACCGCAAATCGGGATTAAATTTATTAATGCAATTAAAATATTATAATATAAAATATACGTCAGATAGATGTTTGACGGAAATTTTATAATCAAAAAATATACGCCTATTGCAACAATCAAATTCAAAACGATTCCGGATGAATATAATATCAAGTCTTTAGCGTTGCTTGTACATTTCAATTCTTCAAAAAGAAAAATCGCACCAAACGGCATTAAGATAATTTTATTTAATTTTTGTTTAAATAATTTTGCTGTTATTAAATGTCCCGTCTCGTGGATCGAAAAACAAATGATCCCGCTTATAAACGCCGCTCTTATATCTATCATAAAGAAAAACGGAAGACATATCAAAATACTTGGACTGATTTTTAAAATATCTTTTTTACTCTTCATCAAACTCTATGTAATCCTCCGGATTTAATGCTTTGGAGTCTCTCCATAATTCAAATGTTACAAGTGCCTTTTCCTCAGAATCAGCATAAGCTTCTCCTATTTTTTGGCCTTGCGAAACCTGTTCATCTTCTTTGACAGAAGATACAATTCCATCAAAAATTCCTAAATATCCATCATCATATTCGATAACCACTCTTTGTTTTTGGATCGTGCTGGTCGCTACAATTTTTACTTGCCCGTCTGCAATGCTTTTTACTTCGCTTCCATTTTCTGTTGTAATTTCTATGCCTCTTGCTTCGATAGTCGTATTAAATACAGGATGAGTTCGATTTTCGAATTTACTTGTAATGCTGCCTTCCACCGGCGTTATAAATGTATTCGAACTTGAAGAGAAAACATCTGATATGGCTAATTTATAACCTTTTTCAAGCGCTTGCCCAACACTTTGAATAATATTATTTTTGCTCAACTCATTAAAATCTGTTTGTTGTGTTAATACCTTGTCAACTACGGCTGAAAGCTTTTCAGAAAATGAAAATTCCGTATTCCTTGTTATCATGATTCCCGCTAGAAGCACGCAGCATATACAAACTTGAACGAATATCGCTTTTTTTCGGTTAAACTTTTTCTTTTTTGTCTCTTTTGAAGGATATTGATATATATCCGGAATCCCGGAAGAACGCATTTTGCTTTCAACATTATATCTGAATTTTGTATCACCGCTCATATATATAACCTACCATCAACATTTTGTATATATATATTCTTGATAATATAATTTATGAATAAATAGGTGTAAGGGAGGCATCTTCAACGCTTTGTAAATTCCTTGATTATTTTTTATGCGAACAACTTGTATTTTTTATATAAATATGTATAATAGATAATTGCGTCGGGGTGTGGCTCAGCTTGGTAGAGCGCTTGGTTCGGGACCAAGAGGCCGGAGGTTCAAATCCTCTCACTCCGACCATTCATAAAACAATCTAAAACCGTATATTTTCTTTTATATACGGTTTTTTATTAAAGTTGTACTGCCCAAAAACGCATTTCATTACTCAAAGAATGTATTTAAATCTACAACAGGCTATTTTTATTGATTTATTAAATTATTTATTTAGTTGATCATATATAAAACATTGATTTCATAATAATTTTATTATATAATTTTTTTCATATTTTCGCTTAAGGGGGTCTTACTTTTGCCCTGTTTAACCAAATCACAAAAACGCTTACGGTACTATAATCAGAAAAAAATGTGGGCGACATTTGCGAAAATGAGATAAATATTTTGCGCTGTAATAGTTATGTTTAAAATATAGTGGTATAAAGCACGATCGAATTATTATTAAAAATGCTTTTCAAATTTCGCCTATCTTTATATGCAAATATTCAACTACTATAAATTATTTATATCTACATTTTCTGTCTTGTATCAACAAATAAAACACATTTATGAAAACCTATGACAATCAAATCGTTAGCACATTCCATGTAGGAAGGAATATAATCAATGAATATAAAAATTACTTCAGACAGTACCTGTGACTTATCTTTAGAACTATTAGAAAAATATAATATCTCACTTATCCCTTTATATATCTCAAAAGATGGAGTTGCCTATAAAGACGGTATAGAAATTATACCGCAAGATATTTTCTTACACGTAGATAACGGAGGAGATTTATGTACTACATCTGCCATCAGTGTATATGATTATATAGAATGTTTTTCTCGTTACACGAAAGAATATGATGCTGTTATCCATATTACCATTGGAGCTGAGTTTTCATCTTGCTATCAAAATGCATGTACAGCCTCACAATCTTTTAAAAATGTGTATATTGTCGATTCTGGCAATTTATCCAGCGGCCAAGGACACATAGTACTCAATGCCGCAAAAATGGCAAAGCAACAACTCTACCCAATCGATATTGTAAAATCACTTCAGGAACTCGTATCTAGAGTAGAAGCCAGTTTTCTTATTGAACGCTTGGATTATATGCGAAAAGGCGGACGTTGTTCCCCTGTTGCAGCGCTCGGTTCAAACCTTCTCGGAATCAAACCATGCATAGAGGTAAAAAACGGTAAAATGGTGGTTGCAAAAAAATATCGCGGCTCCTTTGAGAGATGTATCTGTCAATATGTTAAAGACCGGCTTGAAGACCGGAATGATTTGTGTACCGATTTAATTTTTATCACACATCCGGATGCTCCTGTTTCAGCAATTGAAACTGCGAAAAATGAAATTAAAAAATATGCAAACTTTGATGAAATCATAGAAACAAAAGCAAGTTGCACAATCTCATGCCATTGCGGCCCTCACACCCTCGGTATTTTATTTGTTCATCAATAGTTTTTAATATTATGAATATTTAATTAGATACCGTTATGGATTATATGTTTGTTTTTCGTCGTTTTTTCAGATTATTTTAGATGCGATACCCTTTTTATTTCTGCTACAAATATTGATATCATTTTCGTGCGTAAAATATTATACACATGATAAAATTATCTTATGTAAAATGAATAAATTACTTGATCATAGTCATTGATGATATCTGCATATTTTTATACATATTATTTGCAACACACTAATGTAAAAACATATTAAAAACTACTGTTCATCTTTTATCAACTATTCTTTCATGTTATACTGATAAAAATACTAAATGATTAGGAATGTGCCCATGCATAAAATATTAATTATAGAAGATGATGCCACCATATCAAAAGCAATAAAAAAACATATTGAGGCATGGGGCTGGGAAGCAGTAAATGCGATAGACTTTAAAAACATTCTTTCACAATTTTCTGCCTATAATCCGCATCTTGTACTTCTTGATATATCGCTGCCGTTTTATAACGGCTATTATTGGTGTTCTGAAATACGGAAAATTTCAAAAGTTCCTATCATTTTTCTTTCCTCCGCATCAGATAATATGAATATTGTAATGGCAATGAATATGGGCGGAGATGATTATATTACAAAACCTTTTGATTTAAATGTGCTTACAGCCAAAATACAAGCTATGCTTCGCCGAACGTATCATTTTAATGAAGCAACAGATATTTGCGAACACAATGGTGCTATTTTAAACAATACGGATAATTGCTTGTATTATAATAACAATAAAATCGAACTGTCAAAAAACGAATATAAAATCCTGCAGCTTCTTATGAAAAACAACGGCAAGGCAATAAGCCGCAGCGCTATTATGATATGTCTTTGGGAAACAGACTGTTATATAGACGATAATACTTTAACAGTGAATATGTCAAGGCTTCGCAAAAAATTAGAACATTATGGCCTGATTAATTTTATTGTAACTAAAAAAGGATTAGGTTATATCGTTGAGTGAAATGATGAAATCCAATATATTAAAAATAATTTTACCTTATTTACATCATCATATAAAAAGTATTCTTCTTTTTATTGTTTTTACATGTATTTTTTCTATAGTGACCTATTTAAATAATTTATCTGTTATTTTAATGGTCTACGCGGTAACACTTTGCATTTTTTTTGCATTCATAGTGCTATCGATTGATATCTGGCAATTTTATAAAAAACATAAATATCTAACAAATCTTCAAAAACAAATTATATCGAGTATTGATAACCTTCCTTTACCTAAAAATCTTCTTGAAGAAGATTATAATAAATTAATACGTTTAATACATGAAGATAAAACCAAATTATTATCATCTGCCGATAATGTAAAAAGTAATATGATTGATTATTATACGCTCTGGGCGCATCAAATCAAGACACCTATTGCCGCTATGCACTTACTCCTTCAAACCAATGAACACGAGCTTGATATGCAGCTTAAATCAGAACTTTTTAAAATCGAACAATATGTGGAAATGGTTCTTAGCTACCTCAGGCTTGACAGCAAATCTACCGATTTTGTAATAAAACAATACTCTCTAAACAACATAATAAAACAAGCGATACGAAAATATGCATATTTTTTTATTCAAAAACAAATCAGCCTTGATTTAACCGAGACTGATTGTACCGTATTCACAGACGAGAAATGGCTGCTGTTTGTAATTGAGCAGGTGCTTTCAAATGCATTGAAATATACGAGTCAAGGCAAAATATCCATTTACTGCGATACAGATAAAACACTTATTATCAAGGATACAGGCATAGGCATCGCTGCCGAAGATTTGCCCAGGGTATTTGAAAAAGGTTTCACAGGTTATAACGGCAGAAATGATAAAAAATCTACTGGTATCGGTCTATATCTCAGTAAGCGCATTTTTAATAAACTCGGACATACAATTGTGATCGAATCTACAGTCGGAGCAGGCACAAAAGTAAAGATAGGACTCGATTCAGTGAATATAACAATGGAATAGAAACCTTACAAAAATGTAATATTATACCGAAGAAATGTAAGCTACATCCATGGCACTACATTTCTTCTTTATATATACTGTTATCGATAATTTTTTTAAGGAGTAACTATTTATGACAATATTAGAAATCAATAATTTAAAAAAAATATATACAACTCGTTTTGGAGGAGTAAAGGTGCAGGCATTATCCAACGTATCTTTTTCAGTTGAAGAAGGTGAATATGTCGCAATTATGGGGGAGAGCGGCTCCGGAAAAACCACCCTGCTTAATATCCTTGCAGCGTTGGATAGACCAACAAGTGGTGAAGTTCTGTTAGGCAGTATCAATATTACTTCAATTAACGAAAAACAAATTTCGGCTTTTCGCCGAGATAATCTTGGATTCGTCTTCCAGGATTTTAATTTACTCGACACATTTTCTATTCAAGATAATATCCTTCTGCCACTTGTTCTTTCCGGAGAACCTTATGAAAAAATGATGCCAAAACTGACTCCAATTGCCGATAAACTTAAAATCAGTGATATTCTTTTAAAATATCCGTATGAAATATCAGGAGGTCAAAAACAGAGAGCTGCTGTTGCCCGTGCTTTGATTACAGACCCGCAGCTCATCCTCGCCGATGAGCCTACTGGCTCACTTGATTCACGTGCAGCAGATAACCTTTTGAAACTTTTTAAAGCGATCAATGCGGAAGGTCAAACCATTTTAATGGTAACCCATTCTATCAGAGCCGCAAGCAATGCGAATAGAGTACTTTTTTTGCGTGATGGCGAAGTATTTCATCAATTGTATAAAGCAAATATGACAGATGAACAAATGTTCGGAAAAATTTCAGATACACTGACACTGATCGCAACAGGTAATTCCAGAGAACAAGGTGATAGAAATGAATAGATTTTTTTATTGCAAACTTGCTCTAACAAACATTAAAAAAAATGGTAAATTTTATTTTCCCTATCTGCTTACTTGCATCGGAACTGTAATGATGTTTTATATTATGTGCTTTTTATCAACAAATGAAGGCATTACTACTATGCGCAGCGGCGGCCAATACCTTCAGACGATTATGTTTTTTGGCACCATTGTCATCGGTCTTTTTGCAGGTATATTCTTATTTTATACAAACAGTTTTCTAATCAAACGCAGAAAAAAGGAATTTGGTTTATTTAATATACTTGGCATGGATAAACGAAATCTTGCCCGCGTCATAGGTATAGAGAATATTATTATTGCCTTCATCGGACTCATCGGCGGATTTTTATGCGGTATATTATTTAGCAGACTCATGGTGATGCTGCTTATTAAAATCCTACAATTTCAAATCCAATTCAATTATAATATTTCAAGTTTTTCAATTATAACGACTTTGCTTGTATTTTGTGGATTTTTTATACTTATTTACTTAAATACTTTGCGTCAAATACATTTTTCGCATCCGGTTGAATTGCTTTACGGGAGTAATGTCGGGGAACGCGAACCAAAAGCAAAATGGATTCTTTCGCTTCTTGGTTTAATATTTCTCGCAGCAGGATATGCGATTGCAATATTGACCGAGTCTCCGCTCAGTGCAATCGGTCTATTTTTTGTTGCTGTTATTTTTGTCATCATAGGAACATATCTGTTATTTATAGCAGGAAGCATTGCTTTATTAAAAATTTTGAAAAAGAATAAAAATTATTTTTATACAACCAAGCACTTCATTTCTGTATCCGGTATGATGTACCGCATGAAGCAAAATGCGATTGGCCTTGCCAATATCTGCATACTCTCTACTATGGTTCTAGTTATGATTTCCACGACCATCTCACTCTACCTTGGCTATGAAGACGCCTTGAGGAATATGTTCCCTAGAAACATAGAAATTACTATGCGCGGTGTATCTTCCAGTGATACAAAGTTGCTCACAGAAAAAATAGAAGATATTGTTTCAGAATCTTCCGTTAATGTTGTTGATTCTATTCATTATGAGTATGTCAACTATACCGTAACACAGAAAGGCAATGTATTAAGCTTTTTTGGTAATGGCATTGGCACCGAAGGTATATTGGCATATTTTATAACGGTCGATGAATATAACCGCAGTCAAAACACTTCCGCTTCACTAAGTAATAATGAATTATTGATGTATGGTACTGAGAATACAATCAACAGTGAAGAAATATATTTTAATGATATGAAATATAATATAAAAGAACAGCTTCCTGATTTAGATATTTCTCAATATAGCGAGCTAAATTATACAAGTTCTTATTATGTTTTTGTTATGCCAACTTCATCTTCTATTCAAGACATATATATATCAATGCATAATGCTAACGATGGCCTGTCTTATTACTATGGTTTTGATATAAATGGTACCGGAGACGATATTATTGTTTCATACAACAAGGTTGACAATAGTATTAGAAACTTTCATGGAATCGAATATGAATCTAGTTATGTGCGTTGTGTAGAAAGTGTGCGGAACGAATTTTTGAGCATATACGGTGGTTTGTTTTTTCTGGGCATCTTTTTGGGGTTACTGTTCCTAATGGCGACTGTGCTTATTATCTATTATAAACAGATCTCTGAAGGATATGATGATAAAGCCAGATTTGAAATTATGCAAAAAGTAGGTATGAGCCGCAGCGAAGTAAAATCTTCAGTAAACACACAAGTGCTAACTGTCTTTTTTCTTCCCCTTATCGTGGCCGTGATTCATATCCTCGCCGCCTTTAAAATGATAACAAAATTACTTGCTGTATTCGGGCTGACAAATATATCTTTATTCGCATTATGTACTCTTGGTACACTGTTGGTATTTAGTAGTATATATATTGCTGTCTATTTATTAACTGCTAAGGTATATTATAGAATTGTCAGTTAAAGAAATAATCTAAATTCAGAAACTATGTTTACCTATCTTGTTGTTATTGAAATCAAATGACAATTACGTTTAAAAACAAAAAACGGGAATATATATTCCCGTTTTTGTCATAATTATATTTTTTCTTTTACAAAATCAACATTGATGTCTTCAAACATTAAGACTGCATGATCATCATCGCTATCAATCATCATTACTTTATCCATTGCAGGTTCCCAAATATTTTGTTTACCGACAGCTAGCTCACATTTCGAACCCTTTCTCCCGCAAAGAATATTATAGTCACCCACAGAGCATGGCTTCCAGCCTTCAAACTGGTTTGGATTTTCATAAGTCGTCTTCATCCTTAGATCCTCCTTTATTAATATTCAACTTGCAGTTTTATCATATCATATTATTTTTATAAAATCGACTTTATTTCAAAATATTTGACATATTCCAACTCATAAATGTATATTTGTATCATTTATTTTTATTGTTCTAATGCAGAAAACTTAAGTACCTTTTCAATAAAAATCTCTATAATATAAGGATCGAACTGTGTGCCGGAGCATCTTTGTAATTCTTCAATGGCTTCTTTGTCATTTAATGCATCTTCATATATTCTATCTGTCGTCATGGCATCATACGAATCAGCTACGGCAATGATTCTGGCAATCTGTAAGATTTCTTCCCCTCTTAACCCTTTGGGATAACCTTTCCCATCCCATCTTTCGTGATGCTGTAAAACATAGGATGCAACTTCCGAGAATTCAGGAACTGAATTTAAAATGCGATATCCCGATTCCGGATGTTTTTTTATAATGTCACGTTCATTTTTATTTAATTTTTCTGGTTTATTAAGTATTTCCCTGTTTATCTCTACCTTACCGATATCATGCATTAATCCCGCAATTTTGATTTGAGCGATATCCGCAAAATCAAAATTCATTCCGGCTGCGATTGCTTCACAAAGCTTGCTCACTCGAATTGAATGCAGATGTTCTCTGGTATTGTTCTTATAGAGTGACTGCATAATTTGATTTACTTCACTATTTTCGACTTTTAAAATTTTAGATCTTTTATATTTATACATTTGATCTTCAGCAAATTTAAAAATTTCTTTGATATTTTCAAATTCAATATTCTTTGTCTTGGAACCGAATGATATAGAAATATTCACATCTTCTATTTTTTCTTCATCTGATAACCTTTGGATGCGCTCAATAATCTGTTTCGTTTTTGAAATATCTGTTTTAGGTAACAAAATCACAAACTCATCTCCGCCAATGCGAGCTATAATATCATCACTCCTGCATCCGTTTTTTAAAATCTCAGCTACTTTCTTTAAAACTTTATCCCCGATTGCGTGCCCGAATTTATCATTGATACTCTTAAGAAAGTCTACATCTACCATAATTACTGTTAAAGGAAGATTTCTTTTTGTATCTAACCTTTTTAATTCTTCTTCATAAAATCTGCGGTTATATAATCCGGTGAGTTGATCATGGTAACTTAAATATAATATCTGTTCTTCTTTCTTTTTCCGCCCTGTTATGTCTTGAATAGTGCCAATAATCTTACGTGGATTTCCCTCTTCATCCGTAATTAAAATGGCTGTGGAATGTATATATGTTTCTTGTCCGTTGTTTAATTTATTAATTTTAAATTCGACATTGTATTCTTCATTTTTCTCAATTAAGTTTTTATATTTTATATCCAAAAGTTTTCGATAGTCTTTACATACCATGCTTTGAATTAATTCAAGCGTCAAGTATTGCGAAGTTTGTTCAACTCCATATATATTTAATGATTCATTTGATGCCCATACTACTTTTGCTTTTAAATCTATTTCCCAATTCCCCACACGCGCCATTTTCTGTGCCGCAATCAAACGCCGTTCGCTTTCAATAAGCGCATCTTCGGCTAACTTTTGCTGTGTGATATCACGACTCATACCCCAGATTCCGATAATTTTCCCTCTCCGATTATATAACGGATACTTAGATACCGAAGCCCATGTTTTTGTTGCGTCACATCTTTTTATCAATTCGCTTTTCCTAATAATCGGCCTGCCTGTTTGCAGGATCATTTGTTCTTCTTCGAAAATTGCTTTTGCAGAATCTTTTGACATAAAATCAAAATCGGTCTTGCCTTTTATTTCCGATAGTTTTTTTATTCCATGCCTTTTTGCTTTGCGTTTATTAATGAATATAAACCGGCTTTTTTTATCTTTAAAATAATACGAGTCCTCCGAATCATCCATTATCGCCTTGAACATGAGAAGTTTCATTATAAAATGAACCATTTTCAAACATCCTTTAAATCAATCTATATAATTATCACTACGTTACAATTATTCATATTTGTTATATTTTGTCAAGGAATTATTTATGATAACTCTTTTATCTGCAGTTCATAATCAACGACACTCAGCCATTGATCAAATTTTCTGCCAACATTATTATATTTTCCAACATAATTAAAACCAAATTTTTCAAAAAGCCGTTGGCTTTTTTCATTTGGATACGTAATACAAGCGATCGCTACATAATATGGATAGTTTTTTAATTGTTTGAGTAGTGCTTTTAAAATTTCTTTTCCATATCCTTGAGAACAAAAATCTTTATGAAAATAAATCGATATTTCAAGCGTGGTGTCATAGGCCACTTTTTTTTTGAATTGATTGGCATAAGCATAACCAACAATTTTATCGTCTATTTCATAGACAAGCCATGGATATTTTTTTATATATTGAATAATTCTATTTTCCATTTCCGCAACTGAAGGTGCGCAAATATCAAAAGTAATTACTGTTTCTTCGACATAATATTTATAGATATCCGCTAATTCCTTAGCATCTGCTAGGCGTGCATGTCTGATCATATTATTTATTTCTCCCGAATATTAATTTTAAAAAAGAATATATTTTATTCTATTTTATCACGATTATAATCATAACGCGATTTTTATTGAACTAATACATTGAATAAATAAAAATAATATTAACATATATATGATGCAACATATAAAAACTCCTACCTGCATATAACCTTGTGCATAAATAGAATCAACCGCTAAATTGATCCATCTTCCAGGCAGAAAAAATGCTACTCTCTGCAAAAAAAGAGCCCACTGCGGTAATGTTATGATCAATTCTCCGAGTACCGCATTAATAAAAGTGAACATTGGCGCCAATAACATAATAATCGTTATATTTTTTATTGCGATCATAAAGATACTGCTTAATGCAGACAAACTTATGAGATAAGCTAAGATAGAAGATGATAATAAAATACATTTGACCACTTCAATATCGGCAAAGACAACGTAAAATATAACAATCATAAACCATCCTATCATAGAGATTAAAAGTATCGGCAAAATAATTCCTAAGATCAGCTGCCATATTTTTGCCCCTGCCAAAATCAATCTCGAAGCAAGACCTTTTTTTAAAATCGCAACAGAATAATTTGATGATATGAAAATAAAAAAAGCGCTAATAGCAGCATACCATTTTGCAGATAGGCCAATTTCAGGCAATGTATCTGCCACCAATAAAGAATCTTCATTATCCAGACTGCTTCTGATTTCAAGGGACATGGATTCATCCCAAAGCTGTTCTATATTTTTTCTTTGGGATTGTTCATCTTCTTTCGAATAATGAACTCCTTTTTTTTGTAAGAATTCTTGAGTCTGCTGAATAACAAATTCCTCAATCCAATACATTAAAACACTATTCAAAACAGGCTCGCTGATAGTTGCCTTTGCATTTGAAGATGGCGAATAATAAGGTTCTACAATACCGTCAAATTCCCCCTTTGATAGTTTAGAAGTAAAATCACTCTTTAATATAAAGACTGCTTCGACTTGACCTTTCTCCAGCAAATGAAATGCTTCTTGATTGTCGGTCAATAAAATTCCATAATCTTCATTGTCATAAAGTGCTTCAATAAATTGCAGTGATATCGCCCCATCATCTTCGTTTACAAAAACTATTTTTATTTTACTGCTTACTTGTGCAAAATCATAATCAGTTGTATATAAAGGTATGAGAGAAATGATTATTGCAATAATTAAAAAAACCCATGTTCCTGTTTTTGATGTGTATATCTTAAAATTCGCTTTAAAAATATTTGCTATCCATTTCATCTTACACGTCCCCTCTTCCGCATGCTTAAAGAGGCACCAATAAAAAATACAATATTCCAAATTATTAATTTAAAAATATCAACAAAATATTGATTCCTATCGTATAAGAATAAAGCATTTGTTATACTTCGCATGGATGCCCTAAACGGCAATAATCCACCAAAAAAATGAATACAATTAGGCATAAAAGGAAAGGGAATGATTGCACCGGAGACAACAGCCATAAAAATAACGACATAAAATGTCATCCATGCACTCATATCTTCTTTATAAAAAACGCTTCCTATTATTAATGCCATTGATGAATAACATAATGCCGATAATATTGCCGCAAAAAATAAAGCTGTTAAATTTGTTGAAAAATCCATTTTTAATGTTGCATTCAATATAGAAGACAGAATACTTGAAGGATATACTAACAATATAATCATGGATATAAATAAGAAGCCTGACATTATTCTTGCAAAAAAATACGCAATCCATCTTTTCTCCCACAGAAAGCCTCTTTGCAGCACATTTTTTTGCAAATCTCTGGAAGTTATAGTGGCGATAGGTATCATCGCCAATGTTGCAAAAAAAGTAAATATCGCACCTATATAATACTCCGTCGGCAAATATTCTCCAACCGGTGAAATAGTTCCTTCTTGAGACAGGATGGCTCTTCTATTCATAAATTCACTGATCGCAAGGTCAGTAGTATCAGCCACAAAGCTCTTTAATTCTTCTTGAGAAATACCTTTTTGCAGTAAAAATTTAGTCGAGTATTCAATTAGATTTTGTCCTTTTTCTACAGTACTCAAAGAACTGTTTAAGGTCATTTTTATCAAAGCAACTTCGAGATTATGCCCATTTTGACTATATAAATCTACATACGTTTTCTCTTTGGACTTTATTGAATTAAGCAAATTATTTGGTATATGTATTACTATCAAAACATCTTTAGTTTCTAACAACTCCATACCTTCACTAAGAGAATCAACGGAATATGGCACAACTAAATCTTCAAGTGCTTTTGAATTCAACATTTGATTTAAAAAAGTTGACACTTCTTCACTTTTATCTTCATTAACTATAGCAATATTAAATTTCGTTATTCTTGCAGTAAAAAGCAACGGTGCAATAATGCTACCGAACAGAAGCATTATAATGATAGGCGATACAATGCAAATTGCTATAACGGCCTTGCTTTCAAATACACGTTTCAAATCATAAAATAGATATTTCATTTTCATTTTGCAAATCTTGCTTTTTTAAAAGGAATTCGGTATAATGAAGCACATTTTCAAAAAATCGCACTTCCCCTTCATTAATATATAAAACTCTGTTCGAGATATTCATTAATTGTTCGGTATAATGACCTGATATTATCTGCGTAATTCCTTGTTGGGAAAGCTCTTTGAAATAAGAAAAAATCTCATTACAATGCTTCTCATCAATACCGACCATTGGTTCGTCTAGAATTAAAATTTTCGGCTCATTGATTAATCCAACCGCAAGATTGATTCTTCTCTTCATTCCACCTGATAATTTTTTAATTTTTTTAGAAAATAAATTACATAAATCTAATCTCTCCCCGATTTCCTGCGCCTTTAATCTTGCTTTCTTATTCGAATATCTTGACCAATACAGCAAATTATCATGCACGGTAAGCTCATCAAATAAAGCAATATCCTGCGGAACATACCCGATAACAGAACGAACATAATCGATATCTTCATCTACGCATTTTTTGTCTATATAATATTCTCCGCTGTCCGGCATATTAAGAAGAGCAAGAATATTTAGAAGAGTGGATTTCCCCGCTCCATTCGGCCCTGCAAGACCTATGATTTCTCCCTTTTGTATTTCAAACGAAATATTATTTAGTATTTTGTGTTTCCCATAACTTTTTGTTATATTATTTACTTTAATCAACCATTTTGATCCTTAAATGATTATTTTTTTGTTTTTGTATAGTAATTTTGTTTTAATCTGGACATATTTTTATCACGCTTAGAAAGTTCTGAGTATAATTCTTTTGCTTTATCTGCCCATCTTTCTGAAATAGGTTTTGTCTTCGCTGCAAGCTCATCGACATTTTCAATTGCACACATCTCAGTTGAATAGGCCCCTGACTCACCTACGATATTGACTAATTTATCCGGGTTATCCAAAACCGGGCATGCTTGAAACGGATTATCATTAAAAGGCTGTCCTGCTCGAAAAGCTCTGAAAAAAGGAGATTTTAAAGCATCAAGCAAACTCATTTTTCTTATATTCGAATCTGAATAATGACAAAATGCACAAGGTTCAACATCTCCTCTGGAATTAATATGTACATATTGTCTACCTCCCGCAATGCACCCTCCAACCATATATCCATCATTCCAAAAATCTATTACATTCATCTTTTTATCATTGCGAATTTCCCGAATGCGTTTTGATACATATGCCCGCTGCTCAGGTGTGCATACTAAATCCAATGCGGCATCCTTACCTACCGGTAAATATGTAAAATACCATCCTGCCCAGCAACCTTTTTCAGCCATCAAATCAATAAATTCCTTGCTTGTTACGACATCATAGTTTTTAGGATGAAAACAAGAAGAATACGCAAACGGCACACCACGCTCTTTTAGCAAATCCATTGCTTCCATTATTTTTTTATATGTACCTTTGCCTCGTCTAAAATCTGTTTCTTCTTTAAACCCCTCTACCCCGAATCCAAAAGTCAAATTTTTAAGTTTTGCAACTTCGTTTGCAAACTTTTCATCGATTAATGTCCCGTTTGTAAAGGCATGAAAAACAGAAAAACGATGTTTTCTTGCCAGTTCGAGCAAATCATCTTTTCTCATTAATGGTTCCCCGCCTGTGAAAAGAAAGAAATGCACGCCCAGTTTTTCTGCTTCCGAGATGATGCGATCGAGCTCATTATATGTCAATCCTTCATCTTTGCCGTAGCCCGCCGCATAACAGCCAATACAATTTAAATTACATGCATAGGTTGGATCAATCAATAAAGCGCGGGGTATACAGCATTTATGTATTTTTGACAAAATATGCTGTTTAAGTCCCGAAAAATCATGCATTAAAAACCATGATAAATAGTTTTTATGATGAATTTGTTGATAAAAATAATAGAATAATCTTTTACTTGAAATCAACAACGGAATCTTTTTTACTTCATTTCCCAGTTTCATTTTTGCCATTAATATACTACCGCCTTTCAGAATATTGCCACTTCATTAATAAAGCAACAAAATAATTCCTGCCATTGATTTTAATACATCGTTTTGATTGGTGTATTCTTCTTTATCAATATCCAACGCTGAGAACAATCCGCTACTTGAATCAACTGTGATGCCTGCTTTTGATATAAAATCCGGCGCCGAGACAGTTATATCTTCATATTTTTGTGTTAAAGAAATGTTTACCAATAATTTCTGTGTTTCGCCGCCTATATTTAAATCAACCTCCCCATCTCCACTGCCTGTTACATTCCCGCTGTTGTCTTTTGTTTGCTGCCAATTCATTGTACCCGATACCGTATATATATCGACATCTCCGTCGCTGTAGTCATATACTTTTGTATTATATTCATATTGAGAAGAATAGCTCTCTGCAGTGTTAATACTATTCCATTGGGCGGTGATAGAATCTTTTTTCGTCCCTGACTTAGCCATTAACTGATAATTAAAGTCTCCTTTATAATTATCTTCTTCTTGCAAGATATTGTTATATGTTATATCAAATCCGCTACCATCAAAATTTATCAATTCTATTGCTTCTTGCTCTTCAAATCCGTTTATATACTGATTGTTAATAAAAGTTAAAGTTTGACTTCCATCATTGATAATAATTTCAAATCCGTATACAGTATCTTGTATGTTTTGAACTTTATATGCAAAGCTTAAATTTTCTATTTCTGAATCAGTCAAATCATTAACAGATTGAATTGCCTTATCTATTGCATTGTCATTTGAATTTTGGTCGTTTCCCGTATTCTCAAAAATAGAATTGATATTGGAATTATTATTTAATAACGAAAACAAATCTAATATACTTTGTTTAGCATTTTGACCTTTTAAATTCAATGTGATAGTAGATAACTCGGTATCTTTACTCAAAACAGATTGTGTTTCAGTACCTACAACATAGTCTTCGCTCGTTGTACTCTCTAAAAGGCTTGAAATATACGTATCTATATCAGTGGTATATTGCTCATCAGTACTTACCTGAAGGTCGTTATCAAGCAACTTATTTAACCTTTCTATGGGAAGTAATGTCTCGAATGAACTTGCTGTAGACTCATCCATTTGATACTGAACCATTTTTTTATCCGAATTACCGCTTTTTATCAGCATGGTATTATCAGTAAAATAGATACCTCCGCTTTGTGTATTTTCTCCGTTCATACCGATGCTGACAACTTGTGATGCATTACCTGTCGCCGCATCCATAAGAATTTCAGATGTAAAATTTATTTTCTCATTGGATCTTGATGGATTGGAGAGTTCTATACTCGTTACCATACTATTTGATTTTGTTGCATCAACATCAGCTGAAGGATTAAATAACTTATCTGTTTGTAAAGATGAAATATTTTTTGTGCTTGATGACATATCAAGCAAGCTGTTCTTTAAATTCTCGGTAAAAATTTCTTGTGAACTTTTTCCGCCGCATGCTGAAAAAAACAACAGACTCATCATTATGAGTGCTATTATAAACAGTTTTCTGAAACTTGCTTTCATATATATTTTTCTCCCTTAATTCATAGTCTAGCTCTTATTAAAAAATATTCTAACAGAACCTCTGTATTACAGTCAATTATTTAATTTTGTAAGAGCATATACTTTAAAATAAAGAAAAACAGTTATGCTACACAGCATAGCTGTTTTTCTAAACCTAAATTAATTTTTTCACTTTTACATGTTTTCATTGTATACGCCAAAACTACGAAATCTTTCGTAGCGTTTTTGTGCTATTGCTTCACCTGATATTTCTTGATACTTCCTAATTTTCTTCCATAACTCTGATTGCAAATAATTATATAACGGCATAAAATCTTTTTTAGGTTCTGCAATTAATTCTTCAATTACGTTCAATTCTTTTAAATCATCGGCAGTCAATTTCAGACACTCCGCAGCATCTTTTACTTTTTTTGAATCTTTCCAAAGAATACTTGCGCATCCTTCTGGTGAAATGACAGAATACATGGCGTTTTCAAGCATCCATACTTCATTTGCCACGGCAAGTGCAAGTGCGCCTCCGCTTCCTCCTTCTCCGATAAAGATGGAAATAATCGGTATTTTAAGTGCTATCATTTCCATAAGATTTTCCGCTATCGCCTGTCCTTGTCCACGTTCTTCCGCGCCAATACCGCAGAAAGCTCCCGCCGTATCAATAAAGCAGATAACAGGACGATGAAACTTTTCGGCTTGCTTCATAAGCCGCAGTGATTTTCGATAACCTTCAGGATTGGGTGCTCCAAAATTTCTAAAAACTTTTTCCCTTGTCGAATTGCCTTTTTCCATCGCAATGACTGTTACCGGTATATCTTTCAAAAAGGCAAGCCCACCAATAATGGCAGTATCCTCTCCAAAACGCCGGTCTCCATGAAGCTCTATAAAATCGGTAAAGATAGCATTTATATAATTAGTCCCTGTTGGCCTTCCCTTTGCCCGTGATGCCATCACTTTTTCATATGCTCCGCTCATTTCTGCACTCTCCTTTCATGAAAAAACAGGATCCGGCCGATCATTGCCTTTTGATGTTGACGAGATACGATATTATCTATAAATCCTTTTTCCAAAAGAAATTCTGCTTTTTGAAATTCTGCAGGAAGTTTTCTTCGTATTGTTTGTTCGATGACTCGTGGTCCTGCAAAACCGATCAATGCATGAGGTTCGGCAAGGATAATATCCCCTTCCATCGCAAAACTAGCTGTAACGCCACCTGTCGTAGGATCAGTTAAAACCGTTAAATAAAAATTTCCATGATCACTGTGCTTTTTTACCGCACCACTCGTTTTTGCCATTTGCATTAAAGAAAGAATCCCTTCCTGCATTCTTGCTCCTCCCGATACGGTATAGCCCACTACCGGCAAACTCTTTTCTGTTGCATATTCAAATAACCGAGTAATCTTTTCTCCAACAACAGAACCCATGCTTCCCATCATGAAACCAGCTTCCATAACAAACAAAGCACAATTTATATTATTAATTGTTGCAGTGCCACAAAGCACCGCTTCTTTTTCTTTGGATACAAGTCTGGCATCCTTTAATTTTTTATCATAACCGGGGAAAGATAGCACGTCTATACTCTCCAAGTTATCAAATAATTCAACAAAACTGTTTTCATCCGTAATAAAATCGATGCGTTGACGTGCATTCATTCGAAAATGATAGCCGCAATCACATACATAATAACTCTCAGATAAAGTTGTCAATGGCGTTTTTTTCTCACATACAGAACAATATGCTGTTATTTCTGTCCCTTGCTGCGACACAGGTTTTTTAGGTGCTCTGCCGCCTTTTTCCAATTCATTTTTCGGCTGCCTAAACAATCCCTTTTTTAACATTTATTAAGGCCTCTTTTCCATGAAATTCGTATAATATTTCCCTGCATGAAATTCATCACTACTTATGATGTCTAACTGCTTAGAAATATTATTGGGAATACCTTCTATGACCAGTTCGCATAAAGATGCTCTCATTTTCCGTATTGCTTCTTCTCTTGTTTTGGCATGTATAATCAGTTTACCAATTAACGAATCATAAAACGGAGTTATTTTATACCCTTGATATAAAAAAGTATCAAACCGAACCTGCGGTCCTCCCGGAACATGTAAAAAAGTTATTTCGCCATTCCCATTGTCCGCTTTTGACATATCTGCATTAATTCTGCATTCGATAGAGTTTCCGATAATATGGATATCATCTTGCTGAAAATTAAGGCAAACACCTGCTGCAATGCGAATCTGCCATTTAACAATATCTATTCCCGTTACCATTTCGGTAATAGGATGTTCTACTTGCAGACGTGTATTCATTTCCATAAAATAATATTTATTTTCTTGATCTAATAAAAACTCAATCGTTCCGGCATTTGTGTAGCCAACTGCTTTCGCAGCTTTTACGGCCGAGGCCATCATTTCTTCCCTTAATTTTTTCGAAATCGCAAATGAAGGTGATTCTTCTATTAATTTTTGATTTTTCAATTGGATTGAGCATTCCCGTTCACCGAGACAAACAATGTTCCCTTTTTCATCTGCCAAAATTTGAATCTCGATATGTTTTACCGGCGATAAAAATTTTTCTAAATAAACTCCGCCGTCTCCAAAAGCACTCTGGGCTTCAGTGGTTGCCATCAAAAAAGCATTTTCAAGTTCTTCTGCATTTCCGACATAGCGTATGCCGCGTCCGCCTCCTCCGGCTTTTGCCTTTATCAGCATTGGGTATCCTATTCTTCGCGCTTCTGCTTTTGCATTGTTTATATCGCTTATAATGTTACTTCCAGGTACCGTAGGCACTTTCGCATCCGACATGATCTTTCTGGCAGTATCTTTATCTCCCATTTTAGCAATCACCTCAGGCTCCGGTCCTATAAAAACAAGATCATGTTTTTTACAAAGTGCCGCAAAATCTGCGTTTTCCGCAAGAAATCCGTATCCCGGATGGATGGCTTGACACCCTGTAACAAGAGCCGCTGTGATAATCGCAATTTGATTTAAATAACTGCTGCCTGCCAAATGATCACCGATACAAATACATTCATCAGCCATAGATATATGTATAGATTCGCTATCCGCCTGAGAATATACAGCCACACTCAAAATGCCCATTTCTTTACAAGCTCTGATAATACGGACTGCTATTTCACCACGGTTTGCAATAAGTATTTTTGAAAACAAGGTAATTCACCTCACTAACTTATGGTAAAGGAAAAATCAGCGCTGATGCATATCTGCCCTGATGTATATCCTTTTCCGCTGGCAAAATAAAACGAACCCTTTGATTTGGTTATAATACATTGCGATTCAAGTGTATCTCCTGGGATAACTTTTTTCCTAAACCGTACGTTATTAAGTCCTGTAAAATAGGGCGTTTTCATTTCTTTATTTACATCCGCCAGTAATACACAGGCAGTTTGAGCTACCATCTCACAAAGAATGACCCCGGGCACAACCGGATTATCTGGAAAATGCCCTTGTAAAAACCATTCACCGCCATGAATCGTATATTTGCCATATGCAACGCCATCTTTCACAACGGCTTCATCAACTAAGAGCATCTTATCTCTATGCGGAATTATTTTCATAATTTCTTCTCTATTCATCTGCCTCACCCGACTTGATATAAAATAACGGTTGGCCAAATTGCACAATATCACCATTTTTTACACATATTTCAGTAATGATGCCTTCTTGCTCTGCTGTTATTTCATTCATCAGCTTCATTGCTTCAATGATACATAGCACATCTCCGCTTTTAACCGCACTTCCCATCTTTACAAAAGGAACAGATTCCGGAGATGGCGCAGCATAAAAAACGCCAACCATTGGAGAAGCAATTACACTGCCTTTTGCTGCATTGCTCACTGTTTCCGTTTTTTCAAGTTCCATCACACAAGATTTCTGTTGAGCCATTGAACCTTCACTTGATACAGATTTATTTCGTTCAAGACGTATTGACGAATCTTTTTCTTTTATTTCAATTAGACTTAGCCCCGCATTATTCATGATAGTAACCAGTTCTTGAATAAACTTGAGTTCCATATAAAATATCAATCCTTTCATTTCAAAGTATGCAATCTGTCATTACACCTTTGTAAAGGCTACACAAGCATTATGCCCGCCAAATCCTAATGATACGGAGAGCGCCAACTTTATTTCTGCTTCCCTTGCATTCATAGGCACATAGTCTAAATCACATTCAGGATCCGCTTCCAATAAACCTATTGTTGGCGGAATTATGCTGTTTTTCATAGCAAGGATTGCAGCAATAGCTTCTACCGCTCCGGCTGCTCCCAACATATGTCCTGTCATAGATTTAGTAGAACTTACAAGTACATGGTTTGTTTTTTCCCCAAGCGCCTTTTTAATTGCCAGGGTCTCTGATTTATCATTCAGCGGCGTGCTTGTTCCATGTGCGTTTATATATAATTTTTCTTCTTTTTCCATTTTTGCTTCTATGATCGCATCTTTTATTGCTTTGGCACTGCTGATCGCTTCCGGATTTGGCGCAGTGATATGATAAGCATCACATGTCGAACCATATCCGCTTATTTCAGCATATATTTTAGCATTTCTTTTCATTGCATGCTCATATTCTTCTAATACAAGCGCTCCCGCCCCTTCCCCTATGACAAATCCGCTTCTTCTTTTGTCAAATGGAATAGATGCTGCCGAAATATCTTCAGTCGTGGTAAGTGCCATACAATTTGTGAATCCGGCTACGCCGATCGGTGTAATAGCCGCTTCCGAACCACCTGCTATGATTGCGTCCGCATATCCATATCTGATAGCTCTGAACGCTTCTCCTATCGAATTCGTTCCCGTTGCACATGCAGTCACGACAGGAATGCATGGACCTTGTGCATTGAACCGTATTGCAATATTTCCTGCCGCAATATTGGCGATCATCATTGGAATATAATACGGAGATACTTTTTTCGGTCCGCTCATTAACAGTTTTTCCAGTTCTATCGAACCGGTTTCAAGCCCCCCTGTTCCTGATCCGAAATAGACACCGAAACGCTGCGGATCAATATTTTCAAGAATTCCGCTATCTTCAACGGCCTGCGAAGCTGCCGCAATTGCATATTGGGAGAATAAATCACTTTTTCTGATTTCACTTTTCTCTAAATAAACAAATGGATCAAAATCTTTGACTTCTGCAGCTAATTTAGCTTTATAATTTTCAGTATCAAATTTTGTTATTCTTCCTATGCCATTTACCCCGGCTGTTATATTATTCCAAAAGGTGTCTACATCATTGCCGATGGGAGTGATTGCTCCCATACCAGTAACAACAACTCTTTTCATTAAAGGTTGGTTCCTTTCTTACTCATCTATAAACTATTTAAAAAAACTATATACTATAAATATTTGAATTTTCTACATTGCCATTCCGCCGTCGACACGAATAACTTCTCCGGTTATATACCCTGCCTTATCGCTTGCAAGAAAAACGACAAGCTCTGCAATATCTTGCGTATTCCCAAGGAATCCAAGCGGTATTGTCGCGATGATATTTTCTTTTTGTTTTTCTGAAAGCGCAGCTGTCATTTCAGTAGAAATATAACCCGGAGCTACTGCATTGCAGCATATTCCCTTAGACGCCAATTCACGGGCTACCGACTTCGTAAGGCCTATAAGTCCTGCCTTTGATGCCGAATAATTTGCCTGCCCGGCATTGCCCATAATTCCAGAAACTGAACTGATATTAATAATTCTGCCCGATTTATTTTTAATAAAATTAGGATAGCAATGTTTGATCATATTAAATGAACCCTTTAAATTAATATCCATTACAGCATCATAATCCAATTCTTTCATAGTAAAAATAAGCCCGTCTTTCGTAATTCCCGCATTATTGATGAGAATATCGACTTTTCCCATTTCTTTTATAATAGCAGTCACAGTCTCTTTAGTAGAAATATAATCAGCCACATTACATCTATAAGCTTTTGCGTGAACACCAAATTGCTGCGCGAGAACACAAACTTCATTTGCAGCTAATTCATTTCCAGAATAAATCACTGCAATATCCGCTCCCTGTTCTGCCAGTTTTAACGCGATTGCTCTGCCTATACCTCTTGATCCACCAGTTATAACTGCCTTTTTATTTTTCATTTTTACCTCAATATTTAAATTTTTCTAAAGTATTCTTCAGGCTCGCTTTATCTTCGACATTATAAATTTGAATGTCATCAGAAATTTTAGATAATAAGGAAGACAAAGTTTTCCCCGCACCGACTTCTATAAATATATTTATACCGTTTGCTATCATGTTTTCGATTATTTCTTGCCATCTGACAGGTTTTTTTATCTGCTCTGCCATCAATTCTTTTATATTTTTTCCATAAAGATTTGCCGTATAATTTGAATATGTTTCAATTTTCGGGTTGGATATCTGATATTTTTCAAGTTCAAGTGAAAATTTACGTGATGCCTCCTGCATAAACGGAGAATGAAATCCTCCGCTTACACTTAACGAAACAGCTCGGCCGCCCGCCTGCTTGATATCTGATTTGAATTGTTCTATTTCCCCTCTCAGGCCTGCAACAACCAATTGGCCGGGACAATTATAGTTTACCGGATAAATATCGCTGTATTTTTTACATAACTGTTCAACTGTTTTATTATCCAGTTTTAAAACCGCCAGCATAACACTGTCGAAATTCTCCGCTGATAATTGCATGTATTCGCCCCGTTTGCAGACCAGCCTGAATCCATCGTCTTTTTCTAATGCTCCCGAAAAAGTCAAAGCCGGTATTTCCCCTAAAGAAAATCCCGCAACCGAAGATGGGATAACACCATTTTCACGCAGAGCTTCTGCTGCTGCTAAGTCTACGCAATATAAACAAGGCTGTGTATTGACGGTCTGCATTAATTCTTCTTTCGATCCATAAAAACACTGTTTAGAGGTGCCTTGCCGAATTGCATCCGCCAAATCAAAGACAGCTTGAGCGGCAGGGCTGAATTCATATAATTCTTTGCCCATACCGCTATATTGAGCACCTTGACCCGAGAACACAAATGCTATTTTTTGCATATGTTCTAATCCTTTAAATATAAATTATCCGTTTACTTTTTTTTCTATAAAATTAACTAATTCTCCGATTGTTGAAAAGTTCTCTTCAAGCTCTAATTCTACTTCCAGTTTTTCTTCAAGCTCCATCAAAATTTCTACAAAATCTAATGAATCAATTCCCAGATCTTTAAATGATGTTTCTTTCTTGATCTCTATACCTTCAATATCAGAATAATTTTTTAAAATTTCTACTACTTTTTCAAATATCATAATTTTCTCCTGTAAAATATAATTATTTTTATTTTTAAAAAAGGGTTTTCCCTATTTTACCATTTTATGACACAGGCTCCTGTTGTAAGCCCGCCGCCAAAAGCACTAAAAACGATATAATCTCCATTTTTGATTTTCCCTGCCCTGTTTATTTCGTCAAGTACAATCGGTATACTTGCAGATGAGGTATTGCCATATCTGTCTATATTGTAACAATATTTTTCCGGGGATATATCCAGCTTCCTTTTCACCGAATCGATGATGCGTAAATTAGCTTGATGCGATATAACAAAAGCGACATCATCTTGAGTGATATTAGCTTGCTCTAAAACATCCTTTACATCTGTACACATCGCATTGACTGCAAATTTAAATACTTCCCGACCTTTCATGTTTATACATGGTTTCTCAGCTTCTTTTATAAAGAATGGAGACAATCCTATATGGTATGGAATTTTAATAACATCATCGTCTCCTTTAGCGGTTAATTTGGATGAAAGATAATTCTCGCCTTGCCCCAACACAACTGCTCCGGCACCATCTGCAAATATGACACATGTTGCTCTATCTTGCCAATCCAGCATTTTTGATAAACGCTCTGCTCCAAGCACTAATATTTTTTGCGCTTTTTTTCGTGCAAAAAAACCAGCTGCACTGTCTAAGGCATAAACAAAGCCCGAGCAAGCCGCACTTATATCCATAGCAGGGCAAGTAGCCCCAATCATTTTTTGTACCATGATTGCAACAGAAGGTGACGCTAAATCAGAACTAATGGTAGCACATATAATCATATCCAATTCTTCTGCTTTAACATTTGCATCTTCAAGTGCTCTTATAGCTGCTTCATAGGCTAAATCTGATGTATATTCGCATGTCGATATATGTCTTGTTTTTATGCCTGTTCGTTCTGTTATCCATTCATCGGATGTGTCCAGAAATGTTGATAATTCACTATTTGCTACTATTCTCTGCGGCGCATAGCTTCCGGTACCTAAAATTTTAAAACTCATTGTTTATCCTCACTACTTTCCAGGCTTTTTTTAAAAAAGTCATTTAGCTTCACAATAGCTCGCATCAGGCATTCTCTCTCATCCATTGTAAAGCAATCACTCAATTGTTTAACCATATTTCTATGATAAAATTGATGATACGTGTTAATTTTATTGCCAAGTTTTGTCAAGCGAACGCGAACGATTCTGCTATCACTTTCACATTTCATTTTCTCCACATGACCTTTCTTGACAAGTTTATTTACAGCTATAGTGACCGATGGCATAGTAATATTCAAATCTTCAGCAATCTCACCGATTGTTCTTCCGCTCTTTTCAGCTTTCCCGATACTTTCAATCAGATGCATTTCGTTTATTGATAATTCAATCCTATTATTTTTTTTAATTGCTTGTTCTTCAAAATGTAGAATATTGTAATATGCTTCTACTAAAATATCATTTAATAATCTTGAAAAATCGTCCATTGCCATCTCCGATAAATTTATTTAGTTAGTCAAACTAAATATTTAAAAGCATTATATTTTTAATTAATTATATTGTCAAGATGTTTTTAAAAAATATCTTTAAATAATATCCATAATCTGCTGATTATCTATAAGCCATTGTTTAAACTTTTTATAATTGGGCATGTATTTTTCTAAGCAACTGTAAAAAATCTTTGAATGATTGGGATGTAATATATGAACAATCTCATGTAGTACAACATAATCAATAGCTTCCACAGGACACATCACCAATCTCCACGAAAAATTGATAGTTCCTCCCCTGCTGCAAGATCCCCATTGCCTGCGAGCACTCGTTATCTTCATTGATTTTATATAAACACCTGTTATTTTTTCATAATAACTGACTCTTTCTTTTAAAATGACTTGAGCAGCTTTTTTATACCATTTAATCATTTCTGTTTTTTTATCGTCAATAAAAGAAGATATGTAGATCGTATTTTCTTTTAAGACAATATTTTTAATATCATTTGAGTATTGCAATAAATATTTTTGGCCTAAATATAAGAATTTCTCTCCTTGTAAAAATTGATGTTCTTTATATAAATTTTTTCTGTCGTTTATGAACTTTTGTTTTTCTTCAATCCATTTTCTTTTCCTACCAATAATCTCATCAATTTCTTTTTCCGATACATTTAAAGGTGCTTTAACAATTAAGTCGCCGTCTTTATTAATCAGCAAGGCCACTGTTTTTCTTTTTGTTTGTTTCAAGATATAATTTTTCAACTATTTCTCCCGACATTTAATAATATTATCTACATTAAAAAAGCAAACATCCTTAAAAAAATACGCATGATTTTAGTAATCAGATTTGCATCACATTCTTCCAATGATACTGCTTTGCATTGATCAAACGTGGATATAAAATCTTGCTTTATCTGCATAACAGCATTGGTGTCATACATCCAAACACCACATTCAAAATGCAGATACAAGCTCCGATAATCTAAATTTATTGTTCCCACGGTTCCGCAACAATCATCACACAAAAATAATTTTGAATGAATAAACCCCGGCAGAAACTCATATATTTTTACACCGCTTTTTATTAACTCTTTATAATTAGCTTTTGTCAGTATATTTACGTGCTTTTTATCAGGTATATAGGGTGTGATAATTCTGATATCCAATCCCTGTTTGGCTGCAAGACACAGTGCGCTTTGCATCTTATAATCTATAACTAAATACGGAGTTGCGATATAGACATAATTTTCAGCTTTGTTAATCATATTTAAGTAAACATTCTCTCCAACCGACTCATCATTGACAGGATTATCATTGTAAGGCTGTATATATCCATCATAAAAATTATCATTATCTTGACAATTTTTAGCCTTAAATAAATCAAAATTCTCATCAATATTTCTGATATAATCCCACATTGCCAGAAACATTACTGTAAAACTATGCACACTTTCACCCTTTACCAAGATGCCCGAATCTTTCCAATATCCATATTTTTCATGTATATTTATATATTCATCAGCCAAATTAAAGCCGCCAGTATAAGCACTTTTGCCATCTATTACTATAATTTTTTGATGATCTCTGTTATTCAATCTAGAAGAAATTGTAAGCTTAAACGGATTGAACGCACTGCATTTTATACCGTAGGATTCAAGTGTCTTGTCATATCTGTATGGCAGTGTCATGATGCATCCCATATAATCATAAATTACCCTTACATCTACTCCCTTTTGGACTTTCTGTTTTAAAATATCTAAAATACTGCCCCACATAACACCTTCTTCTATTATAAAAAATTCTATAAAAATAAATTTTTCGGCTTTTTTAAGTTCCTCAAGCAAAGATACATATAAACTTTCACCATTCGGAAAATAACCAGCGTAAGAATTTTTATAAAGCGGACAATGAGCAAATTTTTGAATATAATAAGCTTGGCTCAATATACACTTCTTATCAATCTCCTTTAAGAGCATATGATTCGAGCTTATTGCATCGCAATATTTTTCTTTGACATATTTCATTTTTCGCTTCAATCGGTTGCTGAGCCTATTTCCACCAAGCATTAAATAAAATAACCAACCAAAAACAGGGAATAATAAAATAGGGATAATCCAAGCTATTTTATATTCGGGATTCATATTTTTATTGACAAGAAATAAAACAATCAAAAAACTAAGAATGCCAAATGCGGCATAAAAATAATCTTGATAAACATTAAATTTAGTTAATACGATAATAAGTAAAGCTACTTGAACAATAACAGCAAAAACGGCGAATGCTATTCTATAATAAACAAATTTATATAATTTTTTCATTCTGTTCTTTCTCGTTTGATATATAAACAATTTTAATTTAATATAATTCTATTTTGTTTTCCTGACCCTTTATTATTCTTTTAATATTTTGTCTATGCTGGAATGTGCTCATTACCGCAATAACTAAAGTAAGTACCGTACTTATACTCAATCCTTGTGTTATGAGCAACATGATAACAATAGAATAAATTCCACATAGCGATGCTAAGGAAACCCATTTTGTAAAGTAAATAATAATGAATGCAAGTGCAAGTGCTATCAATAACGGAACAGGCGCTATAATTGTGTATGTTCCAATCAGGGTAGCAATTCCTTTACCCCCTTTAAATTTTAAAAACATAGGCCAATTGTGTCCTATGATAACAGCAAGCGCTGCAATAGCATAAGCATACTTGCCGTCACTTAAAACCCCTGCCAATAGCACAGCAGCAAGTCCTTTTAAGAAATCGGATATAAAAACAATTAACCCGGCTTTCATTCCCATGACACGAATTGCATTAGTTGTTCCCGCATTTCCACTTCCATGTTGTCTTATATCTGTTTTTTTGGTTATTTTCCCATAAATGTATGCAGCATTAAAATTGCCAATTAAATAGCAAAGAATAAAAATTATTATATACATTAATTTGCCTTATCAAAGCCCTTTCTCTTTGTATTAATAATAGTAAAAAACCAAATGGTCGTCAATATAAAAATATTTTATTATCATCAATAAATTATGGATAATTACAAATAATACTTTATAATTATTAAAGAAAACTTATAATTATTAAAACTCTTTTTTCTTTTATTTTCTTTATTAAATATATGTATCGTTTTTTAATATTTTGTATATAATATTATTATAACCGTATTAAAAGTTTTTTTGTACGGTACTAAAGAGATAGATATGCAATGTTCGTAAAATCCTTCATCTATCTCTTTTAATTTACTAAAAATTAAAAAGTTATTGACAAATTTGAAATCATTGTTATACTTTTAACGAGTATTAATAACACTCCATTTTTTATTTCCTCGTATTTTGTTTTTTTTCAAAATACGAGGAAATATTTTTTATGTATTATCTAACGCATTATTTTTATACATATTTATACATTTTTATAAGATTTTATAAATATGAAAAGCTTTTCTTAAAGAATTATTAAAAAAACTATTGACAAAACTATTTCAAGTAAGTATTATGATGACAAATATTTTATTGTTAACAAATAAATATTGACACAATGGCGTGTATTCCTACCTAGGAATGCACGCCTTAATTTTTTTAAGGAGGTTTTTTCTATGTATTCTTCAGCTGATACAATTTGGGTATTGGTAACAGCAGCACTAGTATTTTTTATGCAAGCAGGTTTTGCAATGGTTGAAAGCGGTCTAACGAGAGCAAAAAATGCAGGCAATATTATCATGAAAAATTTAATGGACTTTTCTTTAGGCGCAGTAGCTTATTGGCTCATAGGTTTTGGTATCATGTTTGGAACAGCAACGGCTTATTTTGGCTGGCTTGATCCGGGCATTCAATCATCCTATGAATTCCTTGGGCTGAGTGTTCCAACTACCGCATTTGTTATTTTCCAAACAGTTTTCTGTGCAACTGCCGCAACAATTGTTTCCGGGGCAATGGCAGAGAGAACAAAATTTACATCGTATATTATTTACAGTATTGTAATAAGCGCTATTGTTTATCCAATTTCAGGTCATTGGATTTGGGGCGGTGGCTGGTTAGCCGAACTCGGCTTCCATGATTTTGCAGGCTCAACCGCAGTTCATATGGTTGGCGGTGTCGCAGCACTTGTCGGCGCAAAGATGATTGGTCCCCGTATCGGAAAATATGGCAAGGACGGTAAACCAAAAGCTATTCTCGGACATAATCTCACTATCGCAGCATTAGGTGTATTTATCTTATGGCTTTGCTGGTTTGGATTTAACGGCGGCTCTACATTATCAGCATCGGGTGACGCTATCGAATCAGTAGGACATATCTTCATGACGACAAACCTTGCAGCTGCAGCTGCAGCAATAGCAGCAATGATCGTCACTTGGATCAAGCAAAAGAAACCAGATGTTTCCATGTCACTTAACGGTGCATTAGCAGGATTGGTCGCTATAACAGCAGGATGCGACGCAGTATCCATCCCAGGCGCTGTCCTCATAGGATTGATTGCAGGTATCATTGTTGTATTCTCAGTTGAATTCTTTGACAAAATAGCTAAAGTCGATGATCCTGTTGGCGCAATCTCTGTCCATGGCGTTTGTGGTGCACTTGGCACATTATTAGTAGGTATTTTCGCTGTAGACGGCGGTGCTTTATATGGCGGCGGCTTCGAACTCTTCAAAGTTCAAGCCATTGGTGTCGGCGCTGTAATAGTTTGGGTAACTATTACCATGCTTATTACTTTCGGAATACTTAAAGGCATAATCGGTCTCAGAGTCAAAGCTGCAGATGAAATCGCCGGTCTGGATATTTCAGAACATGGCTTAGCCAGCAGCTATGCAGATTTTGCTCCAGTTATGAGCACAGCTTATGCAATTGAAGAAACAAGCACTCCAGTTGCCGATAAAAAACCAATCGATGTTGCAATTCCAGTTGAATATAAAAAATCAACAACTCCGATTGCATCCGATAAAAAGCTAACAAAAGTTGAAATCATCACAAGACCAAGTAAATTTGAAGAGTTAAAAAATGCTATGAATGAAATCGGCATCACCGGAATGACAGTAACTCAAGTACTTGGATGCGGCATACAAAAAGGTCATACCAAATTCTATCGCGGCGTCGAAGTTGATATGAATCTACTACCCAAAACGCAAATCGAAATTGTTGTATGCGAAGTGCCGGTGCAATCAGTTATTGACACAGCTAAAAAAGTTCTTTATACAGGAAACATAGGAGACGGTAAGATTTTCGTTTATGATGTTGAAAATGTTGTAAAAGTAAGAACTGGTGAAGAAGGCTGCGCAGCTCTACAAGATGTAGAATAAATCAAAATAAGAATAAAAGAAAAGAAGTCATATTTTATGACTTCTTTTTACTTTGTTTTGAATTCAGTTCGCGCTATTTAGTTTCCAATCTTTTCATTTGCATAATTTGTAGCTTTCATCGCTGATAAAATATCGTGCAGCATATCTTGTTGCTTTACACTCTTACCGCAACAATCCGAAAGATCTTGATTTACCCAGCCAATGATATACCCGCCACGCTCTATATAATAACGTTTTGTTTTTCCGTCAGGACTTATAAATTTTCGAAACTTTATTCTACAAATGCTACCGTCATTTAAAATTTCGGCATATAACCTATTATCTTTAATTAAAAAAGATTTTTCATGCCCTTCATCCCCTGCTAAAATTTGTTTTAACATGTCCCCTCCTCTTCTTCTCAATAATTAAACATATGTGCAAATTTAGTATACCATATGCTCAGATTATTTTCAAGCTCTTCGACATAATTTGATAATTCTTGAAATATTGCACACAATTTCAAGTATATAAATGTGAATATGTTAATAACTTTGTCTACTTATGGCATATTCTTATAAATTTATCTTGAATATATTCAGGATGATCATCTTATTCATTGAATATTATCATTTTACAATATATGACAAAATATTGATTTCGATTCACATTTTTCATTAATGAAATTGTGAATATGTGTATAACTTTATTCTATTTTGCCAATTTGCATCCAAAATTATAGATACTATATTTTTTATTATTAATTATGGTACAATTTGTTTGATTTAATGTTTTATTTATATTATTTTCTGTTATAATATGAATATCTTTTTATAGGAGGTTTTATACAATGTCAAAAATAATATTAGGTGTTATGCTCAAACAAAGAATTGAAACGGCCACTAAATTTCAAGAATTAATTTCTGAATATGGTTGTTACATTACCACACGTATTGGACTTCATGTAGCAGGTGAAGATAGCTGCAGTCCAAGCGGCATTGTATTATTAGAAATTATTAGCGGTGCCGAAGATAAAGCAATTGAGTTAGAGAATAAATTGATAGCTCTTAAAGATGTTGTTGTCCAAAAAATGGTATTTTAAGTTTATGCCTTATTTAAAACCGTTTTTATTAAAACGGTTTTTTTTATCTATATATAATTTTTCGTATCAGCTAATTTATTTTAACATACAATAGATATTGCTATGAATAAAGTGGCAAGATATAATTATTTATATTTATGTTGGAGAAAGAAATGATTTATGCCATAGAATCTACAAAGTTCACTCCTCTTGAAAATATTTCCGAAGGATTTAAGCCTCAAAGGTTCAAACGATATGTAGCTGTTTTTGATATCAGCGAGCATCCTGAAAAAATCATAGACGAAATGATTCCCGATTCTCTTTACCTCTCCACACTTTCCAACAAGACACCTCGCTTTGAATCACATGAAGATCTTGATATTATGTGCATAAAAGTAAATCATTTTGGAAATAAAAAATCCGCACATACATCATCAGTCTTTATTTTCATGCAATACAATTTATTACAGTTTGTGTGCGAAGATACAACACTTATGAACAATTTTGTTCAAAGTATGATTCAAGATGAGGTTAATATTTCTTACGGTAAAATCTTATATTTGTTTTTTAGTCACTTAATTATAAATGACTTGGATGAACTGGAAAAAATTGAAGACGAAATAACCGAAATTGAAGATGAAATTTTAAATTATATAAATTCAAATATTAATTATTCTCAGAACATCATAAAAATCTCAAGACAATTGCGTGCTATAAAACAATATTATGAACAATTATTAAGTATTATCGAGAATCTGCACTGGAATGAAAATAATCTTTTAGATACAAAAATGCTGCGCTATTTTAAAATTCTTCAAGGCAAATTAGAAAGACTGTATAACACAACAATAACTTTAATTAGTTTCGCAACCGAAGCACGTGAAGCATATCAAATGGAGGTTGATATGCGTGCCAACCGAATTATGCAGCTGTTAACTGTCGTTACCGTCATTTTTCTTCCTTTAACTCTTATTGTGGGTTGGTATGGAATGAACCTACAGATGCCTGAATTCACCTTTAAATATTCCTATCCCATTATAATTATCTTAAGTTTGATTGTTATTTTATTAATTATTTCCTTTTTTAAAAAGCGAAAATGGTTTTAATTATTCTTTTATTTTACCATTGGTTTGCCTTAAATTTTTTCCTTCTCAATTAATAATAAACGAATTTTTCAACATTTACACTTCTGGTGAATCACTATAGGATCAGATATTAAATTTTTGCATTCTGTGGATATGAAAAAGCTATCCTGCCAGTAAATGCTTTTTTTATACTGTCCATATAGTCTCGTATCTTTCACAAAAAGATATGAAACTATTTATCTTGATCTACAATTCTATTATACACGTATACGCGTCTAAATTGCCTTTTATTCTTTTCGCATCTTTTATGCCTGTTTAAATGTTCTCTCTGGATTTTATAACAGTACAATTCTATACCATGTTCGAAAAATTATAAATAATCAACATCCTAACTTTATATTTATCCTTATATAATAATTAAATTAAAATTGCCAACACACGGAATATTTTATTTATTCCTGCGAAAAATAATATAAAATTTCTATACTAGGAGTAATGAATGGAGATAAAAAATGCTTTTTCAACATCACCACAGTCATACTGGTTATCATCTACTTCAACGATACGTTATCCTAAGTTAGATGATAGCATTAAAACAGACATTGCAATCATAGGAGGCGGTATTGCGGGTATGCTCTCTGCTTATTTATTAAGCCAGCAAGGTGCAAGAGTATGTGTATTTGAAGCTGATAGAATATTACATGGCACTACTGCTCATACCACAGCAAAAATAACTTCACTTCATGATTTAAGATATCATAAAATCGAAAAATTAATGAGCAGACAGCTTGCCCAGCAATATGCAACTGCCAATGAAACTGCTATTAAAATGTTTCAAAATATTGCTACACACCATAACATAAATTGTGATTTAAAGCAAGAGTCCTCTTATGTGTATACTCTAGAAGAAAAATTTATAAAACAAATAGAAGAAGAAACCAGCATCACTTCCACCTTAGGAATCAAGTCGTATTATTTGGAAAATATTCCATTGCCATTTAATGTGAAAGCTGCCATCCGTTTTGATAATCAAGCTCAATTTCATCCTTTGAAATTTTTATTGCCTTTGGCTGAAATAATTTCAAATTCCGGAAACCAAATATATGAATACACCCGTATCGTGGATTTAGAATATGCAAACCAAATGTATTATTTAAAATCCGGTGACGGTCTATCTATAACATGTGATAAGGTCATCATTACCTCTCACTATCCTTTTTATAATAAAGCCGGTTTTTATTTTTCGCGAATTTATCCCACACGTTCATATGTTGTGGCGATTAAAGCAAAAGAGAAGTATCCGGGTGGTATGTATATCAGCGCCGAAGATATTCATACACGCTCTTTACGTAGCCAAAACTACGATAACGGAGAACTCATTTTAATTGGCGGCGAACATCATAAAACAGGTCAAGGAGAAGATACTCGTATCCATTATAAAGCTCTGCTTGATTTTGCAAAGGAATATTTTTCTATTCAAAATATCCCTTATCGTTGGTCTGCACAAGATTGTATGAGTGTAGACGATGTTCCCATCGTTGGCCAAATGACCCCGGATATGCCTAATTTATATGTGGCTACAGGATTTGGCAAATGGGGCATGACAAACAGCATGGCTTCTGCTATGCTACTAAAAGATCTTATTCTGAATGTCAAAAATTATTGGCAAGATGTCTATAATCCTTTGCGCCATAGCCTGCTTGCTTCCGCAAAAACATTTGTTGTTGAAAATACCAATGTAGCAAAAGAATTTATTAAAGGGAAAATTTCCCGCATACCTGAAAATATAGAAATAGCAAAAGGCGAAGGCAAAATAGCAGAAATAGCGGGTCAACGCGCTGGAGTTTATCGCGATGAAAATGGAGAGATCCATATTGTCAACACTACCTGCACACATATGGGTTGCGAATTGAACTGGAACAGCGCAGAAAAATCTTGGGATTGCCCGTGTCACGGTTCAAGATTCAGTTATACCGGTGATATCCTTGAAGGTCCTGCATGCAAACCTTTAGATTTGAATGAAGATACAAATATAATCGAAAAATTAACGAAAGATGAATACTAATAATGAAAGTGCTTATATTACTGCCATTTTATTATGATTTTTTTATAATTATATATCTTGCGAAGAGACCGCAATTTATATATACCATGTATGGCAGTCATGCTTTTCCCTTATTATATAAGGGCATTTTGCCTTGCCATATGCCATATTGATGTATAACAAATAATAACTATGAACAAGTATATTATATAATCTAAAAATCCCTAATATCGCAAAATATTTCTGTTTTTTAAAATAATCTTTAGTTATCTTATTAAAATATTTACAATCTTTAATTTTAAACTTATAGTAAAAATTAAAGATTATTGAATTTATAATATCATTATATTTTTATTATCGAAAGAGAGAGAAATGCCAAAACAATTTTTTATTGCCGACACACACTTCGGGCATGAAAATATTATCGAATACGAAAACAGACCATTCCGCTCAATTACAGAGATGGATGATACATTAATTAAAAACTGGAATAAAACCGTAGGAAAAAAAGATACAATATTTATTCTTGGTGATTTTGCTTTTGCTACCAAAGAGAGAATAAAAGAGCTAGTGCACCTTTTACATGGAAGCAAAATTATTATTCTTGGCAACCACGATAAAACATTTACCTATTCCTGGTGGAAAACCGCCGGATTTTATATGGTGTGTAAATACCCTATTATTATTGACCAGTGGTTTATCCTCTCACATGAACCTCTTTATACAAATACAAATATGCCATATATAAATATTTTTGGGCATGTGCACAGCAACCCTCAATATCTTAATTATTCAAAACAGCATTTTTGTGTATCCTGCGAGAGAATTGTGTATACCCCGATTGAAATGAACGAGATGCAAAGTAAAATAAAAGATATTGGATATTAGTGCATTCATTTATAAATATTCAACCATTTCCTGAATTTTTTTCTTTTCAAAGTGCATGTATGAAGGATTGATGTCATTTGATGCATACCCCACCAACAAAATGCATACAGGGATGAGATTACTAGGAAGATTAAATTCTTTGATAATAATCTCTTTGTCAAAAGCGCCTACCCACAGGGTACCCAATCCTAATTCTTGCGCCTCAAGCATCATATGCGTAGCAACAATAGCGGCATCTACCGCCCCTTGTCTGTCACCTTTTTTATACCAGCTTAAGTTCTCATCATATGTTATTAAAAGAAAGCACGGGGCTTTAAAAGTATATTTTGTTGCCTTTTTGATTTTACTGATTCCATCATCACTTTGAACAACATAAATTTTTTGGGGTTGATTATTATGCGCTGTCGGCGCATAGCTTCCTGCCTGTAAAATCTTACCTAATTTTTCTGCCTCAATCTTTTTAAGGCTGTAAGCGCGGACAGAAAATCTTTGTTTTGCAAGCTGCAAAAAATCCATAATGCCTTCTCCTTTCGTTTATATGAATCAATCGTTTTTAAATTTATCCTCTTTGTTAGTAAATCATTATATCATTTTTGCAATCATTAATATTTCTTTTTTTATAATCTGATGCTACACTGTATAATATTTGTATAATTACTATTAAATGGTATAATTACATCATCCTCGATTCATTTACATATAAATTATAAAATAAGCAGGAGGCAAGAATGTCTTTATTATTAAATCCATTAGATACACCAAAAATTTATTTAAAAAACAGATTGGTCATGCCGCCTATGGCAACTTCTAAATCCAATGAAGACGGTAAAGCAACGAAAGATCTGCTCGATTATTATGATGAAAAGTCCAAAGGAGGATATCTCTCTTTAGTTATTGTTGAACATAGTTTTATCTCCCCCGAAGGCAAAGCAAGCGCAGGACAGCTTTCAATCTCAGATGATTTTTTAATTAAGGATCTCAGTAAATTGGCAGATATTATTCATAAAAACGACACAAAAGCAATGATGCAAATAAATCATGCGGGGATCACCGCTAAAAAGGAAGTAACAGATCTGGATAACGTCGGGCCATCTTGCATTCCCTTTCCCGGTACAGATAATATTCCAAAAATGCTTACAAAAAATGAAATTTCAAAAATAATAGAACAATTTGCCGCTGCAGCCCTTCGTGTAAAAAAAGCCGGCTTTGATGGCGTGGAAATACATGCATGCCACGGATATTTATTAAATCAATTTTTCTCTCCTTTAACGAATCAAAGAACTGATGAATACGGTAAAGACATAGATGGCAGGATGAAATTGCATCTTGATGTTATCAAAGCAGTCCGTGAGGTCGTCGGCGGAAATTATCCTGTTCTATTGCGTTTTGGTGCGAGCGATTATATGGAAGGCGGAACTACTATTGATGATGCAAAGATTGCAGCATTAGAATTCGAAAAAGCCGGCATAGACATTTTAGATATTTCAGGCGGGCTATGTCGTTATACGGTACCGTCTCTGCCAAAACAAAATTTTTTTGCTCCTCTTTCGCATGCGATGAAGCAGGTTGTCAAAATCCCCGTTATATTAACAGGTGGGATTTGGAACGCTAATATTGCGGAACAACTGTTAACCGACAACAAAGCAGATCTGATTGGCGTTGGCAGAGCACTGCTCAAAGATTCCCTCTGGGCTAAAAATGCTGTAGAAGATATGCAAAAATATAAATAGGAATAAATTTTGATAATAAATGAAAAGGTCTTGCTAAAAAGCAAAGGCTTTTTTATTTAAAATATTTAATATCATCGCTTAAACATGCAAATTATGATCAATAAATTCCTTTTTTAAAACAGTTTTCGTTCCGTTGCAGGTTAAATCCAGCAGTATTTTTACCAGCTCTTCCACGGAAATATCCTTTCCATTTTCGTACCATTTGGTAATTGTTAAAATTATTCCGGCATTTTGATATTCTAAAATATATTTTTCTTTTTTATTAAAACCAAGTGGCGAAAAATCCCAAAAAGCTGGCGAGAGTTGTATTAGTAATTTTTCTCGAAATCTTACATCACCATTTTCCCCTAATAAAACAGAGAAATATTCATCGCATTTCTCAAACAAGGCTAATAAATCAAACAAAGCTTTATTTAAACGATTATCACTTATTAAATTGTCTATAATGACTTTTTTGAATTCATCAATTGAAATCAATTCATTTTCCACTGCATCCAAGACATCATATATATCTTGAAAATAGGCATAAAAAGTACTCCGATTGTAGCCTGCGGTAAAACATATTTCTGAAATTGTAATTTTTTCAATCTTTTTTTCCTTGTACAGGCACCAAAAAGCTTCTTTAATATTTTGTCGAGTTAGATTTGTTGATGAAGATAACTTACTCAAATAGCTACCTCACTTCGAGATATTGTTATATAAAATTATAGCACTTTTATTTATCATGCGTCAATAAATCCAACGATTCACAATGCATTGTTGGTTGAAGCATTGCATATGTACACATAGAATTATTAATAATAAATGTAATTATCAACCCTCAAGGAGGCAATCATAATGTCCATCATTGTTACAGATATATACAAATCTTTCAAAGACAGAAATGTACTATCAGGTATTTCTTTAAATATCGGTAAACAGAATTTTGCGTTGTTGGGCCCTAATGGAGCCGGCAAAACAACGCTAATTAACATTATCTGCGGATTGCTTAAATATGATTCAGGAAATATTTCGGTTTGCGGATTTAATCCCAAAGATAATTTGCATGAAGTGAGACACCATATAGGTCTTGTAACGCAAGAGACAGAAATTTACGAATACCTTACCGCAAAGGAAAACTTAGAATTTCATGCAAAGTTTTATGGCGTTCCCGCCGCACAAGTTAAAAGCAAGGTCAATGAAATGCTAGAATTGTCACATCTTGAAAATAGGGCAAATGATCGTGTTTCAACCTTTTCCGGAGGAATGAAACGTCGTCTTGCGCTGGTACGAGCAATGTTACACGATCCAGATATTTTAATTTTAGACGAACCAACGTTAGGCGTTGACGTTCAAAATCGCAATGAAATCTGGAACAGAATATTAGAATTAAGGGGAAAAAAAACCATCTTTATCAATACGAACTATATGGATGAAGCAGATAAGTTATCAGATATATGTGGAATTATTGACGGCGGCAAAGTAATTGCTTTAGATTCGGCTGAAAATTTAAAAATCAGTAATTCTAAGGGTATACAGCTTACTGCAACAATAGAAATAGAATCGAATGAATATATCAAACTGGAAAAAAATTTAAATGATTATTCTCATTCAACTGCAATAACTTCTGATAAATTTTCCAATAAGTATTACGTAACAGTCCCGGCACATAAAAAACCAAATATTCTTCTAACTGAAATTATTACTATATTTAATCAAATGAATTCCTTGTCTATTAAAGATATCCAAGTTAAAGTGCCCACGCTGGAAGATGTATTTATTGCCTTAACAGGTAAAAAATTAAGAGACTAAGGAGAAAAAGACTATGTCGCTAAGAAAGATGTTGAGTCTCATGGCTATTGATCTGAAAATGTGGATACGCCAACCTAAGTTATTGCTCATGGCGGTTTTACCACTGGTAATTATCTCTCTTGGAGTTGGATTTTTTATGGCTAATGTAGAAATACTTCCGGTTGGCATCATTGTTGAAAATCAAGATTCAGAAAGCATACGTCTTAAAGAATACATTATGGATTTAAAAAGCGGTTCGGGTGTCACATGGTTTGATACCACAGATCTAGATGTGGAAGAAAAATATGAAAACGGTGAAATTTTAGGAAAAATTATCATTCCGGCTGACTTATCAGAAATGTTACAGAATGGGCAAAAAGTAGCTATTCCGGTTTATATCAATAATATTAACGATGATGTAACCAAAAACTTTATTCAAAGAATACAGTACGCCATTAATTACTATAACGAGAACCTTCACGCAGATGATAAAACGTATTATATACCGCAGGTAGAATTTGAAGGAGATATATCGCCAGACTTACCAATGATTCAATATATTTGTACCTCAGTTCTTGGTCTGTCAATTCTTTTAAGTGCAAGCTTAGCTATTGTGTTCTCTATTGCACGTGAATTTGAAGATCGAACAATAAAAGAATTAGTAATGGGGCCAAATTTTGGAAATATCCTTGGGGGTAAATTACTATCTTCAATCGTACAATCAATTATAATCGTTTTATTTATTTTTTTAGAAGAATGGATCGTATTTGGGTTTTTGCCTAACAATCTTTTGGGACAGATATTATTTTTATTAGAAGGAGTTCTATTTTCTGCCGGCGTTGCTATGATTATAGCAGCAAAATCGAAACAGGTATTGCCGGCCGGGATTGCTGTAATGGTTTTGAATATCGCCAGTTGGTGGCTATCGGGCGGCCTTGCTCCCGCCGAAGCTTGGACCGGATTATTACGCACACTTTCAGATTTTTGGCCCGGCACTTATTACTATCAATCTTATATTAATGTATCTCTGTTAGAAAATGTAAGCTCTAATTTATTATATAGAAATTTGTTAATAGTAGGAATATTTGGAATTATATTATTATTGTTAGCTTATAAAGTTTTTTCTAAGGAGGCCAAAGAGGTATGATAATAAAAATATGTGCGGAAATAAAAAAAATGTTCCTTTATTGGAAAACACATAAAACTATGGCTTTAGCCTCTATTTTCCCTCCATTGCTGCTCTGCCTTCTGTTCGTTGGAGCCTTTCAGACAACAGGACAAGCAAATCTTGTAATTGTTAATCAAGATAAAAATAATTCAATAACAGAAAAATTTATTGAAGTTTTAGGAAGCAACACAGGAACCATTCCACACTTTAATCTTATGTTTGCCGAAAAAGATAGTGCTGATAAGATGCTGGAAATGCACGACACATTTGCAGTTCTCTACATACCTTCTGGTTTTGGAGAAAGCATAGAAAAAGGAGAATCTGCCTCTATGACAGTAAAATTTACAGCTATCCACGAAGATATATCAAAAAATGTTAGATTAGGTATAGAAGCTAGAATTTATGACTTTGTGAAATTATATGATTTAGATACAGGCAAACGCCCCGGAATAGTCATTGATGAGCATTTGGAAAAAAGCCCATTAGCGAGATCCGACTATATGATGGGCGGTATAGTTATATGGACGATGGCCTTTCTCGGACTTCTGATTGGCGGAGCAATCGGAGCATCTGAAAAGGAAGAAAAAACAAAAACATATATTCAAATGGCCGCAGACGGCGAGAGAATTTCATTACTCGGCAAATGGATATCCACAATCATTATTTCTGGCATTATGTTAGTTATTCTAGTTATTGGATATGTTTTTCTCTTTGGACTAAAAATATCAAGTGTTTCTAATGTTTTTTGCATATTATTACTTTTCCTTATAATTACAACCATGTTTAGTTTTCCCGGTGTGCTATACGGGAATAAAGTAGGAGATTTTCGTTTAGTTCCTGCTCCTATGATTGTTCTAAGTATAACGCTCTGGATTGTATCAGGGGCATTAAACCCATTAGAATTTTCTGCAGGTTATTCTATTTTTAAATATTTTCCTACATCGGCAGCAATTAGATTGATCTCCTTTTCATTATTCGATCGTGGAAGTCAATTTGTTAATGAATCACTCGTTATCTTAGTAGCATGGACAATTTTTATTCTGATCGGTGCAGTATTCTGGTTTTATGGAAAAAAACATCAAAAAAAGCTCTTTAAATCATAGCGCCACCACTAAATAAAAAAAGTTGTTTAGAAGACATGGTTATATGCTTAAATTGGATGGAAAATCTATTCGTTTTTTAATTATTCTATCTTTTACACATTAATTATAATTATGTGAAAAAATACAGCTGCTTATGATAAGTACAATCAGCTGTATTTTTTATAACTTTATAGAATTAATACTCTATTGCTATACATTCGATACGTCCGTATCACCGCATTCTATGTGAATATATCGTGATAAAATTAAATTAATAACTGCAATTGCTGTTGCCGCAAGAAATACATATTCATATCCATATTTGGTCCAAATAAGGCCTCCTACGAAAGGAATCGACATTGCCACGACGTGGTCGAAACTTGTGCCTGCCGCTAATGTTGGCGTGACATCGTCCGGATGCACAGCTATTTTCCGAACATAGGTTGATCTTGCCATTTCAACAGCATTCATCGAATTATCAATCACATAACAAGCCGCGATGATAACAACTGCAATGTTGGCTGAAACCAGTCTATCTGCATAAGCATAACCGAGACATATTATAATTAAAATAATTGCCTCCAGTGATAAAATGAACCGCTCCCCTTTTATATCGATTGCCTTGCCCACAATCGTTCGGGTCATAATGCTAACAGAAGCAATGATAACGCCCAGAACAGCAAAAGTAGGCGGATCAACCCCGTACATTTGAATTAAGACCCAGGGTGCGAATGTTAAAAATATCTGCTTTCTCGCCCCATTCACGATACTGAGTATGTAATATAGAATATATTTTTTTCTGAATATAAAATGTACTTTCTTCACCGAAGATTTTTCATTTTTTATTTTCGTTACCGAAAAAGCAGCAAAAACATAAAATACCGCTATTAGAACAAAAGATATTTGATATGTGAAATGCAAAAATTTAAAGCCGAACCAAACAATCCCATAACCAAAAATAGTCGCAAAAAGATTATAGGCGGCATACTGTCCAAGCCTGGCTCCATAGTTCTCCTGTTTAGATAGTCCCATACCAATAACAGGTGTTAGAGGAAGCTGCATATGCATACCAAGACTATAGATCATCATCCAAACTAAGACAACTGTAAATGTCGGGGAAAACATTCCAAGTCCAAGCGCTCCCAATGCTGCGAAAATAGCCCCTATGCAGAATAATCTTATATCTCCAATAAAAGCAAAAACTCCGATGATAATAACTATAAAAGCACCCGGTAATTCTCTCGGAAATTCGACAATTCCTCTGGCCTGTGCCGATAACGAAAAGACATCGCTTAAATAATTGTTAAATATGGTTGTATAAATACCTGTAGCAACGCCAATAAAAACACCGACAATCAAAAATAATTTGAAATTCTTATCTATAGAAAAATTATTGGCTAATTTTGAAATACTTTTCTTTATCATTATGAATGTCCCTTCATAGACCCAGCTTTTATTGCATAACAAAGAGTATATAACATATTTGCTCATAAAGTAAATAGTGCGTTATATTTTTTTATTTCATTGCCGACCTATTGCATCAAGCTTACTAATTACAATCACATAATAAGCATGTTGCATCCATATATATTTATTATATCTAACGACTTAGGAGGCGGGCTATGTTACGTGTACTTGCCATTGGAAACAGGCAAAAGCAAGATGATGCCATTGCTATTTTAATAGGAGAGCAACTTGAAAAAAATTTTTTAAAAAAAGAAATTGATATTATTATAGGCGAAGTAAGTTATGAGTATTGTTTTGAGCTGTTAAAAGAAGATGATTTAGTAGTTATTTTGACTGCTATACACTCAAATAAAATGCCGGGAACAATATCGTTATGCGCCTTAGATAAAGCAGTAAATTCCTATTCATCGGCTGTTGATTTAAGCAATATATTTCATTTAATGAAACAATACCAGTTATTTTATAACGGCTACATGCTTGGTATACATGTATCTAATATAAATTGGGGTATAGGTTTAAGTGACAATTTACTAGAAAACTTCAAAGAAATCTATAAAAATATACAAGCAATTATTTTTAATATTATTAAAAATAAAAATTTTTTAAATGCATCTGCTTATGGAACCAAATAAATATTTTTTGAATATAATAACTTTGAATTATTAAATATTGGAGGAGCATATGCAAAACATTAGTCTATCTATTAAATATCTTGACCACATCACTCAAGATATTTACCTCGATATTAATTTACTCTCTACAATGCCTTGCAATGAACATACGAAAAGTGTCATCAACCATTTAAAAGATCGCGTTAATTTACTTGAAAATTTTGTGCATTTACTGACACAATTTTATCAAACCGAATTGCAAACAATCACTGCTCAAGAAAAAATACAAGATACACAAAATATTATTTAAGGATACTGTAATTGATTGATAAAAATATCTTTGTTGAAACACAAAAAAATATACTTGAAGAATTTTAAAGGTTATTCTATGAGAGCTCTAAATAAAGTATTTTATCATAATGATCTTATATTATTTAAACTGACCTTAATATCCAAAAATATTCTCATAGAAATTTATGATGCAAATCCAGATTTCATTTACTTATTTCCTCATATGATAGACAACCACTCCTTTTCCAGCCATTTAGCTTCAATTTTTATTATATTAAGTATAAGATAATCTGGCTTTAAAATATTTTGTACTTTACTATGCAAAAATAGCTATGCTATAATGAAATGACTTATGAAGGAGGTATTTACTTATATGAATTATATGCAAAATATCATTGAAGTAAATGCACTTACGAAACATTTTAAAGATATACAAGCTGTAAAAGGTATTGATTTTTATGTAGAAAAAAACACCTTGTTTGCATTTTTAGGCCCCAATGGAGCAGGAAAATCGACAACAATAGATATGCTTTGCACATTATCAAAACCCACCAGCGGCCAAGTGAAGATTGACGGATGCACAATCCCAAAAGACAACTCTCTCATTAGAGAAAAAATCGGTGTTGTATTTCAAAACGGTATACTAGACCCTCTTCTTACCGTAAGAGAAAATCTGCAAATCAGAGCCAGTTTTTATAAAATGACAAGCTCACAGTTAAAAGACGCAGTGGCCCAAGCGGCAAAAAGTGCAAGAGCAGAAGATTTTTTAGACCGAAAATATGGTGTATTATCGGGTGGGCAAAAAAGACGTGCCGACATCGCCCGTGCACTTGTTCATACACCCGAAATCTTATTTCTAGACGAACCTACCACAGGCCTTGATCCTCAGACACGCAAAAGCATTTGGGATACAGTAAAAAATTTGCAGAAGCAGCAAGACCTGACAGTGTTTTTGACAACACACTATATGGAAGAAGCTGCTAATGCCGACTATATTTGCATTATAGATGAAGGTCTGATCGCCGCACATGACAGTCCCAGTAAACTTAGAGAAAAATATAGTAAAGACCAGCTTGTAATGCGTACGTTAAATTTAAATGCGTTATGTGGAATTTTAAAGTCAAATTCTATTAAGTATGCCATTAAAAGCGATACAATATGTGTTTCTTTAAATAAGACAATTGATGCATTGCCTATACTTGAATTGTGCCGATCATTTATTGATGGATTTGAAGTAAAAAGCGGAAGTATGGATGATGCATTTATTGCAATTACCGGAAAGGAATTACATGATGATAACTCAACTAATTAAACGAAATCTTCTTGTATTTTTCAGAGACAAGAGCTCTGTATTTTTTTCTTTATTATCTGTGTTTATTATTATAGGTCTTTATGCTTTGTTTCTTGGCGATGTTATGGAAAGTGGTCTGGAATATCTTGGAGAGAATACACAGTATATTATTTCAACTTGGATCATGGCCGGCATACTCTCTGTTACTACCATCACAACATGCCTGGGTGCTCTAGGCATCATGGTGGAAGACAGGGCTAAAAGCACTTTAAAAGATTTTACGGTATCACCTATCAGAAGAAGCAGCATAACCGCAAGCTATATCTTAAGTGCTTTTATCATAAGTGTCATTATGTCATTAATAGCTCTCATCTTAGCAATGATTTATATTGTTTCACGCGGCGGAGAGATGTATTCTGCAGCTGAGCTCATTCGTATATTGGGAGTTATTTTACTATCAGTCCTTTCAAACGGATCGATTATTCTTCTTATTGTTGTCTTTTTCAAAAGTTTAAATGCTTATAGCGTAGCCAGCACAATCATAGGGACAATTATCGGTTTCCTTATGGGAATTTATATACCCGTCGGTCAGCTCCCTTCTTCAGTTCAGACTTTTATAAAATTCTTTCCTCCTTCACACTCAGCAGCTTTATTTCGTGATGTCATGATGAACAATGCCCTAAACAACACATTTTTGGGCGCGCCTACGCAAACATTGCAGAGCTTCAGAGAATTTATGGGCATTCGTTTGCCTATCGGAAATATTTCAAATGATACGCTTTTAAGCATATCTATCCTGATTGGAACTGCAATCGTTTTTTTTATTCTTTCAGTTTTAAAAATGAGCAGACAAAATTAAAAATTATATTTTAGCTGCTTTTTAAATGCACATATTTTCTGGATCTGTCACACAATATGAATATGGTATTAAAAACTCTCTTATACCGCTTGCATAGGGTGCAATATCGTATTGCTGATAATAAATAATCAGCCCTTCTGATGTTGCATAATAATTTTTAAGGTTAAAATTTTGCACTACCAGTTTTTCATAGTCTTCAAAGTATATGCTTGGATCTGCTGTTATCTGCTCTTTGATTTTTCTATAAATATACAATCTGTAATCAAAAGAACATGGGAATAATTCCTCAAGTTCAATCACTCTCTTTGTTTGCATATTCCATGTTTGAGAAGTCCTTACAGTGTTGCCATGTGCTCCTCCTGTATATTCGTATTCGTCAGAATACAAGCTCATAATACATTGTGCATTATATGTTATATGAAAGTCGGTAACAGCATCAAACACACGAAGAGGAAAATTATTTTCCAAATCATATTTATATTGCTCCACAGCCATTTTATAAAGGTCATTTCTATAATATCTTTGAGCCGCATTCGCTTTCGCTTTATAAAATTTATTCATTATTCTTACTGCCTGCTTATATATAAGTGTCTGAAACTTTGGATATTCTATTTTATATGTTAGCACGACTTGCCCATCGTATGTCATGCTGTCTTGCAGGATAATACTCTCTACATAAACTTTTTTCTCTGTCATTATTCACACCTCATAATACAGTATGAAAATAAATTAGAATATGTTCTTACATTAAACTTATACATTTATTTATTTTCATATGAACAAACTTAATATATAATTAAAATACAAAGTAAATAAAACAGGTGATATCAATGAATGAAAAAATTAAAAATCAAATTCAAGATCGAGTGCATAAATACTATTATGATCACGACTTAAATTGTGCCAGAACTTCATTATATATTCTTTCAGAAATATTTGAGGTCGAATTGACGAGCCAAGTAAAAGATGCTGCAATAGGGTTGCACGGAGCGGGAGGTTTTCGTGCTCAATGCGGCCTTGTTGAAGGTGCACTGATGTTCATCGGCATTTATTTTTCCGATCAAAATATGAACAAAGATGAAATAGTCTCGCATTGTTATGATTTCGGCGAAGCTTTTAGTCATGAATTTGGTTCCCTCAAATGCTATAATTTGAGACCTCAAGGTTTTAATATCGACGATGAGCCACATATGTGTGAGGATTTGTCATGGCGCGCCGTCTGTTTCACTTATGATTTTATAAAAAACATTGTCTAGGATTACTACAAAAAACAAATATGACTATTGATATTAACTTTACATTGTTTCAGCAACAGTTATTAAAATGGTATGATTTAAATTCAAGAAAACTGCCTTTTCGCACGGATCCAACCCCTTACAGAGTATGGATATCGGAAATCATGCTTCAGCAAACACGTGTCGATACGGTATTGCCTTATTTCGAGAGATTCATGCAAGAAATCCCCAACATACAAGTACTCGCAAATATCTCAGACGATAAGCTTTTAAAGCTTTGGCAAGGACTCGGATATTATAACAGAGCCAAAAATCTAAAAAAAGCAGCTGCTATTATACTTGATGATTATAATGGCATATTTCCATCAGATTCAACATTATTGCAAAACCTGCCCGGAATAGGTCCTTACACAGCCGGAGCAATTGCTTCCATTGCATTTGGAAAAAAAACAGCAGCTATAGATGGGAATGTTTTACGAGTTATTTCAAGAATAATTGCAAATACTCGCAGTATTGATAATATATCTGTCAAAAAAGAAATCGAACTCATTGTGTATAATAGTTTACCGGCCTATCGTATAGGAGATTATAATCAGGCTTTGATGGAACTCGGCGCTACTATATGTCTACCTTACGAACAAGCCAAATGCACCGCCTGTCCTGTTGATTCTCTTTGCGAAGCTTATAGACAAAACATCGTATCTACGCTACCGGTAAGAGAAAAAAAGAAGCCGCGTCAAATAGAGCTTCGAACTGTTTATGTAATTAAAAATGACTGTACGTACGCACTTTTGCAGCGTCCGAAAAACGGACTTTTATCAGGGCTATATGAGCTGCCTAACGTTTTAGGTCATGATACAATAAATAAAAGCAAACTATTACTCAACTCCTGGGATATTGATATAGATACTATCATTCCTCTTAAAAGCTCCAAACATATTTTTACGCATATAGAATGGCAAATGATTGCTTACCTTGTTCATGCGAAGAACATGAAATCAAATAAATTTATTTGGGCAACAAAAGAAGAAGTAGCAAATATCTATTCAATCCCTTCGGCTTTTAAAGCTTACGTGAGATATTTATAAGTGTATATGTTGACTCTTATACATAAGGAGATTAATATGTCGATAAAATATGTCCATACAAATATAATCTCTAAAGATTGGAAAGCTTTATCCGATTTTTAAAAGTATTTGACTGCAGGCCTTTAGAGCACATACTCCATCTCAGCGGCGTATGGCTGGAAAAATTGACAAAACTGCCTGACTGCAAAATTGAAGGTATCCACTTGGAATTACCGGGATATACAGATGACCCGACTTTAGAAATATTTTCTTATCAACCGGAAAACACGAATGGTGCAACACAGCAACTTAACAGTTTCGGCTTGGCGCATCTTGCCTTTCATGTGGATAATATAAAGGAAATTTTAGAAAAGTTAATCGCATATAAAGGAAGGCAATATGGAGAAATAATGTTTCATAAGTATCCCGAAATCGGAACTTTAAGTGTTGTTTACGCCAGTGATCCTGATGGTAATTTTATTGAAATACAACACTGGTCAAGATAACAAATCAATAACTGTTATCATATATATCTTTTATAATTTAGGATTCAAGGCTTCGTCATATGGCTTGATATCTATCACCGGTGTCCCGTCAAGCATATCAACCCCTTCAAATTCTATAATATTACCGCTTATTTTTATAAACCGCACAATAGACAATCCTATTTTATTAGGCCGATGTGGCGAACGTGTAGAAAAAATGCCTACGCTTTCATCTGGCTTTCTTTGAACTGTCAGTGTATACCCTTCTATTTTATGAAAATAAAACAACACGATGCCATATGACCCGCTTTTTAAAGAACTTAATCCTTCTACATATTCATCTAGTATTTTAATTGTTGCATGAACGCCATCAGAATAAATGCTTTGTTTCGGTATAGGCCTGCTATCAATATAAGGCGAATGAATAAATCCTATCGGTTTCAATATAATTTCCATATATTCTCCTTATTAATATATTTTATATAATTTGTTATATATTTTTCTTTTCTTTTATTTAGAATAGTATATAATAGAATCAAATTTTATGTTACGTAATGAAATTAATATATGCCTATTGGAGAGTTTATGCCACAACTTGAGCTTTTTATTGGCTTTGTTTTTATTTTTTTATTTTTTTATTCGTTAATAAGATATACAAACGGTATTGCAAGAGTTTTTTCTATACTCTGCTTATCTATTGCGATTTACACGATAGGATATGCTTTTGAACTATTGTCTACCACGCAACAGAAAGCTGAATTTGCATTAATGGTAGAGTTTGCCGGACTTGTTTTTATTCCTCCTTTGTGGATTCTAGCAGTCTATCAGTTTAATTATAACAAAAAAACTACTTTTATAATAAATATTATCATTTTTGCTATTCCTGTTATTACACTCTTTTTTGCCTTGACAAATCCATACTATCATCTTTACTATCAATCTTATAATATTATTTATTATCACCATTATTCAATGCTGCGTTTGCATCCTTCCCTTTTTTATTATATATTTGCATGTTTTACAATTTTTTCTTTCTTGTATGGCTTTATTATTTTTTTCCGATTATGGAAGAATGCATCTTTTAATATAAAAACGCAAGTTTTTTGGTTGCTCATTGCTTCATGTTTTCCTATGCTTGCATATCTAATTCATGCAATCAATATCAGCCCTGTTCCATACGATCTTACAACGTTAGGCTTTGGCATTCTTGCTATCTGCTATTTTATAGCCATTTTTAAATATAATTTTTTAGAACTTAAAGAAATACATCAAGAACAAGTTTTTAATGAAATCGGTGAAGGGATTATCATCATTGATACAAAAAATCGTCTCATCAATTTTAATAAAGCCGCGCAAAAAATGTATCCATGGTTAAGTAGAACATATTTTGGTAAAAGCATCAATGATTTTGATGAAGGAAGCAAACTCTGCAAAAATTCAGACAAGGCTTTTAGACTAAATATTCAGCGTAATGGATACGAAAAATATTTTGGATGCACGGTAACTCCCTTTTTTAAAAAGAATAATTGCGAAGGGAAAATATTAATTTTTCAAGATATAACTAAAAATGTATTAATTGAAAAAAAGCTTAAAGATTTGGCTCTGAGAGATGAACTCAGCGGTATCTTTAATAAGAGGAAGATTATAATTGAAGCAAAAAAAGAATTTTATAAATATGAGAGATATAATCATAATCTATCCGTATTGATGATGGATATTGATTTATTTAAACGTATCAATGATACATACGGTCATATGGCAGGCGATGAAACAATTAAAGTTATCGCTACATTATGTAAAAACAGGCTTCGCAAATCTGACCTTATCGGCAGGTATGGCGGTGAAGAATTCCTTATTTTTCTTCCTGAGACCACATTAGATGCTGCTTTAGTTATAGCCGAGGATATCAGGACATTAATAGCGCATACACCCATCTTCTTTGATGATAAGATTATCAATGTTCAAGTAAGTATAGGCGTATCGTCGACGTCAGACCACAAAGAAAAAATTACTTTAGACGAACTCATTTACAACGCCGACAAGTCGTTATATGCAGCCAAAGAATTTGGAAGAAATTGTGTTTGTTCAAATTTTTCAAATTTATATATATCTCCCAAATATTAAAAACTATGAGACTTTTCCTCATAGTTTTTCTGCATAATTCTTTATATACTGCGCAGTGCATCAATTGGGCTTAATTTACTTGCTCTTCGAGCGGGCATCCACCCAAAAAGGACACCGACCGCAACAGAAAAACCCACCCCAAGAGAAATCGCCCAAATAGAAAAAACATAGTCCATTCCAAGTATCTTTGCTCCAATAAAAGAAATAAAGATACCCATGATAAGTCCGATGAGGCCACCAATTAAACATAGAAAAATCGATTCAATCAGAAATTGTATCTGGATTTGTTTTGGTTCTGCTCCGAGAGCCTTTCTAAGCCCTATTTCAACTTTTCTCTCTGTAACAGATACAAGCATCATATTCATGATACCTATCCCGCCAACTAACAGTGCAATAGAGGCCACACCTGATATAACACCTGTCATCATTGTTGTCATTGTACTCATCGTTTCAAGTAAACTTTCTAAATTGATAATTGTGAAACTATCCTCTTTATAATTAAAGGCTTGATTCAAAACCAATTTGGTATCTGCGACTACATCATCTGTCTTTTCACTATCACTAATAAATATCTCAAGAGAATTTATCGACCCAATCTCAGCCATGCTCATTGCCGTTGTATAAGGAATGATAATTTTACCTTCGGAATCTTCATCATTCATAAACATATATGCTGTCATATTAGTAGGCTCTTTTTCGGACAATATTCCAACGACTGTGTAAGTACTTCCGCCAAGTTGCAAACTTTGCTCCAGCGGATCTTCTCCAAAAAATAAGGATTCCGCCAATGTGTTATTTATAATGCAAACCTTATTTTTACTATTCATATCTAAAATATTAAAGGCACGTCCACGCTCTATTAAATCCGGTTCATTGCGAAAATAAACCTCATTTTTGCCTTCGATAGATATATTTTCTTCTAATTTTCCGTCTCGCACCGCAGTGGATACCACACTGACCGTCGGAGATACTCCGGAAACATTTTCAATTTGTGAAAGCTGCCTTATATCAGCATCAGTTAATCCTTGCTTTAACGCCGTCCCACGAATTTGCACCATAATTTTACCTGCACCTAACGCAGAAAATTCGCTCATCATTTCTCCATATACACCTTGTACAATCGTAACTAATGCAATAATTGCCGTGACCCCAATAACAATACCCAATACTGTCAAAAATGACCTTACTCTATTATTGACAATGTTTTGCCATGACATTTTTATGCTTTCTTTAATCATTTATTTCACTCTCCGTTAAGACACCATCTAAAATTCTAACGATCCGAGTTGCATTTTTCGCAATATTTTGATCATGTGTAATCATAATAATTGTCTTGCCTTCTTTGTTTAATTCATTAAATAATTCTAAGACTTGATGCCCCGTTTTTTGATCAAGGGCACCTGTCGGTTCGTCCGCAAGTAGTATCATTGGCTCTGTTGACAATGCACGGGCAATTGCAACCCGCTGCTGTTGTCCTCCTGACAGTTGATTTGGCTTATGATACATCTTATCCTCCAAACCAACGCGAACCAGCATCTGTTTTGCCCTTTCCCTGCGTTTTGACTGAGGTATTTTGGCATATATTAAAGGCAACTCGACATTTTCTATTGCATTCAACCGCGGCAATAACTGAAAAGATTGAAAAATAAATCCTATTTTTCTGCTACGAATTCGAGCAAGCTCGATTTCGTCAAGTGAACTGATTCTTTGTCCAGATAATATATATTCTCCACTGGTAGGTATATCCAGACAACCTATGATATTCATAAGCGTACTTTTGCCGGATCCCGAAGGCCCCAAAATAGCAACAAAATCACCATTGTTTACTTTAAGATTTATACCCTTTAATACAACATGCTCTTCTTCTCCCATTTGATATGTTTTAACGATATTTGCCATAGACAGGATTTCTTCATTCACAGCACTACCCTCCTGCTAATCAGCAATAACATCAAATGGATTAAAAGTCGGTTCCTGTGGCACAAGTACGATATCCCCCGGGCTCAGTCCTTCAAGTATCTGCACTGTGGTTCCGTCATTTATGCCGACTTTTACTTCACGTGTAGCTATCTTATCTTCTGTATCTCTATAATAAATGAACGGTTGATTCTCATTATCAAACTGTAAAGCTTTCATTGAAATAGTGGTAGCATCTGCTGCATGTTGATTTAATATCTTTATTTCGGTAGACATACCGACACGTAAATTTTCATTAGATTCTATAGCAATTTTTGTCGGGAAGAATGAAACACCATTCACAACGGTGGCCTGTTTTGAAACTTTTTCGACTATGCCTTTCACTTCTATATCTAGTGCGCTGACTGTTAGAGATACTTCTTTCCCCACAGAGATAGCGGCAAGATCATACTCGTCTACTTTTACCGTCACTTCTAATTGATCATAATTAACGATATTCATAATCGGACTTCCCATTGTGACTGTTTGGTTCTCTTTCGCATAGATGTCGCTTACTTCCCCGCTGATTTCTGCGGTAACAACCAAATCATCTGCTTGTTGTGTAATATTTTCATAGCTGGCTTGTGCTTGATTTAATTGTTCTTTTGCAATTTGTATATTTTGATCAGCGGCCTCACTAGCAATCGAAAGTGATTTTTTCGCATTGATTAATTGTGTATTTGCCGTATCAAAAGCATTTTGAGCTTGAGATAGTTCTTGTGTCGTGAGAGTACCCTGATTATATAATAAAGTCGCATTATCTAAATTTGTTTTTGCATTATCATATGCTATTTGTGCAGTATCCACTGCTGATTGAGCTTGCAATATTTGCGCATCTTTATTGCTGCTTTTTGCTTTTTCATAATTTATTTTCGCTATTTCTACAGAAGCTGCAGCCTGATCAATGCTTGATGCAATACTGCTATCGTCAAAAACAAATAATTTCTCCCCTTTTTTAACGGCCTCTCCCTCTTTTACATAAATCTTTTTAATAGGAAGTATGTTTTTGGAATATACAGTCTGACTATCTTTGGCCTCGATGTTACCGGTAAAGCTGTAATAGGTTGTAATTTCTTTTGTTTGCACAGTTTCCTGTGTATATCCTTCATCTTTCGATGCTAATAAAAAAAATAATACAACACTAATAATTAATAAACTAAGCACTATTAAAATAATGATTTTTCTTTTTTTCTTTTTTTTCATTTTGTCTGCTTTTTGGTTTTCCATGTTGATATCTCCATCTTTTTTCTAAATATACAAATCCCCAAATTTCATCATACTATGAAATTTATGCTTTATCAATAATCAGCTTAAAATTTATATAATATTATTTAATAATAATTTTTTGATTTTACTGATATTTTTTATATTTACAGTTTAATATAGTAAAAAAAACAAAAGAACCGATTTTAATTATAATAACGTTGCATAATATACTGCAAAATTGCTGAAAAACTCCAATATATTCTACTTCAAAATACGGTATCTTTAAAAATTCCAATTTTGATCATACAGTGACACCTTACAATTATTGTAGAATTTCTCGAACAATTAGATTACAAAGCCTATCGGTTCTTTGTGAAAGCACTGAATGTGATACCGATTCTGCAAACTATCAAAAGAGTCGCGGAATGTAGTGAAACTATTCATCATAAAAACAATCTTTTATGTCAAATCCGGAAGGTCTTTGAAATATTTTTAAGCCGAATATATGCACACACGCGCAAATATGATCAATAATTTCAGCTTGAATAGCCTCATAACAAACCCAATTTGTATCATTGATAAATGCATAAACTTCTAATGGAATGCCATGATCGGTCGGAGAAAGCTCTCTGACCATCTGAATCATTTCTTTATTTATTTTGTTATGATTTTTTAAATAATTCTCTATATAAATGCGAAATATTTCAATATTGGTTTTATGATTTTCTTCCGGGAAGATACCGGTATATTGATTGAATTCATGATAATCTACCACTCGACTCTTCATTTCAAAATATTCTTTTAAAAAACCTATTTGACTATATTTGCGCAACATTTCACGAGTACAAAACTGAATACTATTTATATCAATATAAATACTTCTTTTTATACGCCGTGCCCCTGCGTTTTTCATACCCCGCCAGTTTTTGAAAGAATCAGAAATAAGTGTATATGCCGGGATGGTTACAATGGCATTTTCAAAATCCCGTATTTTTATAGTCGTAAGCGAGATATCAATGACATCACCGTTTGCTCCAAATTTTGACATTTCTATCCAGTCGCCAAGTCTGAGCATATCATTTGAAGATAATTGAATTCCTGCTACCAAACCTAAGATCGAGTCTTTGAATACAAATGAAAATACTGCCGCAACCGCTCCGATGCCACTAAGCAAAAGAAGCGGGCTTTTTTCAATAATCACAGCAACAATAATAATAGCAACCACAATAACAACTAAAATTTTCAATGTCTGTAAAAGACCTTTAATAGACCTGACTTTTGATATAGGCAGTACTTTGTAATAATCGTTGATTGCGTCCAGAGCAGAATTAAGAATACTCATAATAACAATGAAAATACCTACGATTGCTATTTTTTGTATAACATCCTCATAGATGTTAATATATCTGGCCGAACTATAAATAATGATTGCAGGAATAAGGTTTCCTATTTTATGAAACACCCTTCTTTCCCATAAAAAATCATCTGATTTTATTCTGGTTTTTTTTATATGCTTTGCAAGTAATCTCAAAAGAAATTTTCTAATGATTATCGTTGCAATAACACATATAACTGCAATAATCAAAATAACTATTACAACCGATAGGCTTTCAGCAATATTTTCACCAAACCCATTTTTAATAAATAACTGATTAAAATATTCCATACTATTTTTAATCCTGATGCAATTTATAAATAAATTCTCTAGTTTATTATCTTTCCCAAAAAATAACGATTCAAATCTAGAAATATATTTTATGAAAAGAGTATTGACTAAGACAGATGCTGTATGTTATGATACCTTCAAATAAATAAACAGCAAAGGCGCTGTTAGAAGTTTTACACGTATGTGGTACTTTGCGGTTTTATTTATATGAAAAGTAAATAAACAGCAAAGGCGCTGAATAGATATTTTTTAAGATTAAAAAATGTCTTTCAGTGCCTTTTTTATTTACAAAATATAAAAGGAGGAATAATATGAACACAGGAGATACAGCATTTGTTATCATCGCCACTGCTTTGGTTTTTTTAATGACACCGGGTTTGGCATTATTTTATGGTGGTATGGTCAGACGTAAAAACGTTCTCAATACCATACTTTCTTCATTTTTTATCTGCGGTCTTGCCGCAGTAATGTGGGTTTTAATTGGTTATACAATGTCTTTTGGAAAAGACATAGGCGGAGTTATTGGAAATTTCCAATGGTTTGGCCTGCACGGAGTGACATGGGATCCTAATGGTGATTATGCGGCAACGATCCCTCATAATCTTTTTGCAGCATTTCAAATGATGTTTGCAATAATAACACCCGCACTGATCACGGGAGCTTTAGTAGAACGTATGCGTTTTTCGGCGCTCTTTATATTTATTGCTGCATGGTCTATAATCGTATACTATCCAATGGCACACATGGTTTGGGGCGTTGGCGGTTTAATCAGAAATTTAGGAGCGGTGGACTTTGCCGGCGGAAATGTTGTACATATAAGCTCCGGGGTCTCTGCATTAGTTGCCTCGATTATGCTTGGCAAACGGAAAGGTCTGGGCATGACAACCTATCATCCACACAATATCCCGCTTGTATTTTTGGGTGCTGCTCTGTTATGGTTTGGATGGTTTGGTTTTAATGCCGGAAGTGCACTTGGCGCCAACGGCCTTGCCGTACATGCATTTCTGACCACAAACACATCGGCAGCTGCCGCAGTATTGTCATGGATGCTCGTAGAAAAAATTCTAAGAGGCAAACCTACTCTATTAGGCGCAGCTACAGGTGCGGTAGTAGGCCTGGTCGCAATCACGCCTGCCGCTGGCTTTGTCCCTGTATGGTCTTCCATTATTATTGGCGGACTCGCCAGCCCGATTTCTTACTTTGCTTTAAGTAAAATAAAAGCTAAATTTGGTTATGACGACTCTTTGGACGCTTTTGGTTGCCATGGTATCGGCGGTATCTGGGGTGGGATAGCTACCGGATTATTCGCCAAAACATCTATTAACTCTGCCGCTCAATGGAACGGATTAGTATTTGGTGATGTGCATCTTTTCGGAGCACAGCTTCTTGCTATTCTCATAACCATCGCGCTATCTGTTGTAGGTACTTTTGTTATCATGTTTGTACTGCGTAAAGTTATGGCTATACGTGTGAGTTCAAGCGAGGAAAGCAAAGGGCTCGACATCTGTGAACATAGTGAAAATGCATATCCTTCCTTCTTAGGAATGGATTAAAAGGAGGTTAAAATGAAAAAAATTGAAGCCATTATTCAGCCTGCCAAATTAGAAGAAATTAAAGAAGCCCTCAACAAAATGGATATTAAAGGCGTCACCATTTCACAGGTAATGGGATGCGGCGCAACAAAAGGCTGGAAAGAATACTACAGAGGCAGTGAAGTGTTTTTAAATGTTTTACCGAAAATTATGCTTATGATCGTGGTTCCGGATGAAAGAGTGGACGAAATTGTAAGCACAATTATCCAAACGGTTCGTACCGGTGAATTCGGAGATGGAAAAATATTTATAAGCAATGTCGAACGAGCGATTCGTATCCGAAGCAGAGAAGAAGGAGAAAGTGTTCTTTAAATAAAATATCAAGCAAGAAGATGCATATGCATCTTCTTGTATTTTAATTTATAAAATGAAAATCATATTCATTGCACACTATTTCCAACCCGGTATTTGTACCCAATCCTTTATAAAGGATATCGCCTTTTTTATCCGTTAATTCTACGGCAACAGCTGCGTTAATACTTTCTAAAATTTCTCTTTCCATTTGGCCGTCTTTAGGTGCTTTTAAGGATCCTTGTGTATTCCCGAAAACATGTAATTCCATTATATATTTACTATCTTCTAATGTAATTTGCATATTGTTATTATATAGATTGAGTTTTTTTATCTTTGCTTTTGTATAAGTTGCAAAGCGGATTAATTTATCTTCAAATCTTAAAAAAGATATAAATGCCGTAAACTCTTTCGCAAACCAAGGGATTTTAGCAACAGAAAACATTAATGTGATTCCTTCTTCGTCAAAATGATTGGATTGAAGCCATATCCAAGCCGACGGAAAACTTCTCCCCCAATCCTTTTCAATATAGCCATAGCCACCGCTAAAATCTAACTCTGCATCATTATATTTTATTTGACCGATGACATCATGGTGAATATTTACGATACCGTGATAGCATTCCATAAACGGCACAAAAGAAAACGGCCCCATGATTCCCGGCCATAATAATTTTTTCGGATACGAAACAATATTTTCAAATGACAAATGTGATAAAATATTTATATCTTCGCTTTCTATCTCAAGAATCATTTTTTTGGCGGAAAAATAATTTTTTTCTATTTCTATTTCGAAGTACTGCTCATTAAACTTAAAACTAGATAAATCATATTTAAAATAATGATGCCTATTATCATTCATATTTAATATTTGAATAAATGCATGTGCATTCAAGTTACTTTTATCATATGAAATACCAGGAATGACTGCCAATGCATTCTTCTTTTTATTATCAATATTTTTAAAATACCAACCTTCAAAATAGTTTTTCTTCTTATATTTACCTTGAAATATTTCGGGATTAAAAACTTTTCTTATTAAGTAATACATTTATATTTATCCTTTACTATTAACTGTAGTATTGGCAATTCATAATAAAATAGTAATAAAAATGCTTGTTTATACTAAAAACCCGTCATCATTGTAACGGGTTTTTGGCTATTCGTCAGTTCCAGTTTGGCTTGATATAATTAACTCTAGTTAATACAATTGATTCGACGCTGTCAACAAGTGATCCATCTTTTTCAGACTCGCTTTTCACTTTAATCCACTGTTCATCACTTTTGAAATTTTTCCATAATTCCTGCCTCTTTTGCTCGTTTTCAAATGCACAAATATAATATATTCTCTCCCCCGCCGTATCTTGCCAAAAATCGCATACATGAATTTGATGTTTCTCAAACAGTTTAAAAGTGTTGTCTTTAAATCTTTTATGTAAATTTTCCGCTTTCCCTTTTGCAACATGATAGATTCTAAGTTCAAAAATCATATTTATTTCCTCCATATGTTTTATATTATTTAATATATCTTATTTGTCTATAAGTATCAATTGATTTAATAAAAGAGAGCAAGTTTTCTTGCTCTCTTTTATTAAAATTCAATTAACGATTAAGCTGCCGCTTTTTCATTAGCAGCTCTTTTCTTTTTCAATTTATAGGCTCCAATAAAGATAGCCGCACAAATTGTGAAAGGGATATTGGCTATGCCCACGTAATAATAACCTTTTTGCACTAAGGCAAGTAGTCCCACTGTTGACAATGCGAGCGCTAAGATCATATATGTAATACAAACAAGTGCCGATCTTGATTTTTCTGTTCCAAATTTAAATTGCATTGTGAATTTTTTTGTGGGTCCGTATACACAGCAAACAGCCGTACTCACGAGTGCCACAAACAGTATTACTGAATACAATACCTGAATGACAGGACTGCCAACATGATCAACAACATATAAGGTCGGTAATGCTTCTGTTTTTACGGCCGGCATATACCCCATTAACATCACACATACCAACGTTAGCATAACAGCATTAATCATCCACCCGACAATAGCTGAATTTCTTGAATTTGCTTTTGTAACCACTGTTTCGCTTACGGCTACCAATGTTCCAATAAACGTACATTGATAACCTGCATATACAAACATTCTCCATATAGCTTCTCCCGATGATGTGTATATGACTTTATCTGTAATTGCCTGCTTTGTATTATCCCATCCCGATGCAATCCCCAAAATAGTAACGATCACTACCATGATAATCAAGCAAATAGACATTGTTGTTGATGCCGCTATAACTGCTTTAGCCCCATACATGCAGATTAATGTTACAATGACGAACACAATAACAATTCCAATATAATACGGAATTCCCAACTTTTGTAATAATAGTTCGCCTCCTGCAGCAAGACAAGCGCTTGTAGCAATAAAGCCTACGGCTAAATAGCATATCTCCCAGACAATTGAAAAAACCTTTTGATAAGGAGAATAAATTTTGTCAGACCATTGTCTATAATTACGAATGTCGAATTCTCTTGTCAATTCAAGTGTTATGTAATACGCTATTGCTAAAATACCCATGGAAACAAAAGGAAGAAAAGCACTGTACCAAGTATGTGATAAGAAAAATGCTACTTCCTGTGTTCCTGAGGCAAATCCTGCACCACAATGCGAAGCAAACCATGTGCTGCCGATACCAAGCGCTACAGGAATACCTAATTTTTTCTTTTTTTCCATAAAAACCTCTCAATTATATATTTATTAAACGTATATAACATACGTATAATACAAATACACCAAACAGGTTTATTTTTTAGCATTCCTCTATATCATCTATTAATAAAATAATATCTTTTTTTATTGTCGTTATTTATCTAAATACATAAAATTGCAAATTATATTTTAAATTCAATTTAATAATTATTTAAATTTAAAGCTTGTTTTCTAAAAAATTTTTAATTAATATATTTATATAAATATATTAATTAATTCAATTATTTATTAATAAATTTCAGAGGGGTATTTTAATGGATTTTTCTACTATTGTAAGTAAGGTCAACAGTTTTATCTGGGGGCCAGTTATGTTGTTCTTTTTAGTTGGGACCGGCGTATATTTAATGATTTTACTTAGATTTAAACCACTTAAAAATCTTGGTTACGCCATTAAATCTGTTTTTTCAAAAAACAGCAGAAAGAAAACATCATCAGAAGGTGATATAACACCTTTCCAATCTCTTATGACCGCACTTGCCGCAACAATAGGCACCGGAAATATTGCGGGAGTTGCCACGGCTATGTTTCTTGGTGGCGCCGGTGCAGTGTTTTGGATGTGGTTTGCTGCTATTTTCGGCCTTGCAACAAAGTATAGTGAAGCTGTGCTATCAGTAAACTTCAGAGTGAAAACACATAGAGGCGATTTTGCAGGTGGGCCTATGTATGCCTTGAAAAATGGGCTTAAGAATAAAACTATAGGATCAATTTTGGCAATATTATTTGCATTTTTTGCTGTTGTAGCATCTTTTGGCATCGGAAATATGACTCAGTCGAATACGGTAGCTTTAGCGGTAAATAACACTTTTAATATACCGACATGGATAACGGGAATAGTCCTCGCTTCCTTTGCTTTATTAGTCATTGTAGGCGGAATCAAAAGCATAGCTCGTGTAACTGAAAAGTTAGTTCCTTTTATGGCTGCTCTATATATATTAGGAGGCCTCATTTGTATTTTTGCCAATATAACGCAAATACCGGCTGGCCTGAAATTGATTATCAGTCAAGCTTTTTCCTTTGATGCCGTGGGCGGTGGTATCGGAGGCATTGTCATTGCTCATGCAATGCGCTACGGCGTTGCAAGGGGTGTATTTTCCAATGAAGCCGGTCTGGGTTCAGCTCCCATTGCCGCTGCGGCCGCCAAAACGGATCACCCATGCCGCCAAGGTTATGTATCCATGACAGGGACTTTTTTTGATACCATTGTGGTTTGTTCTATTACCGGCCTTGTCATTGCCGCTTCAGGCATGCTAACTCCCGGCAACGCGCTTACCGGTGTAGACCTTACAATTGCTTCATTCAGTAACACCCTCGGTGTATTTGGAAGCTATATCGTAACTTTGGGAACGATACTATTTGCTTTTTCTACTGTTTTGGGCTGGTCTTATTATGGTGAAAAATCTCTCGAATTTTTCTTTTATACAAATGATTCGAAGCAAATTGAAAAACGAAATTTTAAAATTATCAGTTATAAAACAAGCATTTTAAGAAAGACTATTCTTTTTATCGGATGGATTCTGCTTTCCATCGGTGTTGTTTTTGTCACTTTATCTATTTTAAGAATGTTGTCAACAGGTGCTTTATCCGAAGGAATTCTGCCCGGTTTTGATTCTATCCTGGGCAAACGTTTTTACTTATCTCTCGCGGTGCTGCTGATCGGCTCTATCTGTTTAGGTGTAGGTTATAAACATGAACAGGGTGTTGCCAATATGATTTACCGAATAATTTTTTGTTTCTTTGTTTTTATAGGAGCGACTACAAAACTCACACTCGTATGGGATATCGCAGATACGATGAACGGATTGATGGCAATTCCGAATCTGCTTAGTCTGCTGTTGCTCTCCGGCGTGATATATAGGCAAACCATAGATTATGAATTAAATGTTTTAAAACCCGAAAGAGCTCTTATGAAAAAATAGCTGTATTAAAAAAAGACACAATAAAGTGTCTTTTTTCATTCATATTTGATTGTGTTATAATGAAGATATCTTAAAGATAAGGAGAGTTTGTTATGAAAAAGAAAATGACTGTTCTTGACTTCAAAAAATATAAAGAAGAAGGGAAAAAATTTGCGTACGCAACCGCTTATGATTACACAACTGCATCGATTGTTAACGAAAGCGATATTGAAGTCATTTTATGCGGTGACAGTCTAGGCATGATTATGCTCGGATACAAATCCACGACACCCGTTACGATGGATGATATGGTTCATCATACGCGCGCCGTTGTAAAAGGTGCTCCGGATACATTTATTGTTGGTGACATGCCTTTCGGCTCCTACCATGTCAGTTGCGAGCAAGCAATAGAAAATGCGGCCCGCCTTATGAAGGAAACGGGCTGTGACTGTGTGAAGTTGGAAGGCGGTCGTGAAATGGCCGATAAAATTGCCGCGATCGTAAATGCCGGTATCCCTGTTATGGGTCATTTAGGGCTTACACCACAAACAGCAAGTGCTCTCGGCGGCTTTAAAGTACAGGGCGGTACTCCTGCAGGAGCCAAAAAATTAATTGAAGATGCAATCATAATACAGCAAGCAGGTGTGTTTTCCATCGTTTTGGAATGTGTTCCAAACGGTGTTGCCAAAGCAATGACTAAAGCAGTAGATGTACCTGTTCTTGGCATCGGTGCCGGCCCATATGTTGACTGCCAGGTACTCTTAACGCATGATTTACTTGGTATGTATGGCGATTTTACTCCTAAATTCGTAAAAATTTACAGAAATATCCGAACAGAGATGATTGATGGATTAAATGAATTTAGGGAGGAAGCATTGGCTGAAGCTTTCCCCACAAAAGAATATTGCTTTAATATGAAAGTTGAAGGATACGAAGTTTAAACTACAAAATAAAACAATCCGTATTAACGGATTGTTTTATTTTGTAATATATGCGTTTTTAAAATCTATATACATATGAACCGGAATAAAAACGACTCCCTTAACATTATCTTGCATGGCATAATTATCCACAGAATAATAGAGTGGAAGAATCGGAGCTTGCTGTGCCAAGATATTTTCAGCCTTTATAATATTTGTTTTCTTATTATTTTTATCATTTTTTTTGGCTTCAATTATAACCACATCATATTCTTCATTGGAAAAATAAGAAAAGTTATTCGAATTATTACTGGTGAATTTTTCTAAACCGCCGAGCGGATCAAAACAATCACTTTCATTGCCCGAAAATGTGAAGGCATATTCTTTATTCTGATACAAAGTTATTAACTCCGTATCTCCTACGATGTCAATATTTAAATCTATATTAAAAACATCTTGGAGTTGCTTTGAAAGATAATCAGTTATATTTGTCCACACATCTCCTTCCCCTCTTAAGAAGATCATTTCCTTTTCAAATTCTTCCCTTGTTGCGCCGATTTCATCAAGTCCTTCGTCTAAAAGCTGATTTGCTTTTTCTACATCGAAAGATATGTATTCTATATCGTCTTTCGTATCTGTAAATAAATACTTTCCATCTAATGGAATCGATGGTGAAGTGAGTGAATATGCTATGTTAGCGGTACCACTTTTTATACTATCAAAAAACCCCTCTCTATCGATTGCCATAGCAAAAGCCTGCCTTATTTTGCTGTTTGAAAAATATTTATTGCCGCAATTGAACTGAATATACCATATCGTAGCGCTTATAACCTGCCTTAAAGTCTCCTGACCCATAAATTGAGTAATATAAGAACTCGGAATTTCAAATAAGTCCACTTCTCCCTGCTGAAATAGTTTAACTATCGCAGCACTCTTTGGTTCTATAATAAAATCAATTTCATCCAATATTACATCGCCGCTATCCCAATAGTATGGATTTTTAATTAAAACTATTTTTTCACCTTTAGTCCAATTTTTTACAATATAAGGTCCGGAGTAGACCATGCTTTCCGGCGTCATTGCATATTCTTCTCCAGCTGCTTCTATACAATCTTTTTTTGAAGGGATAAAAACCGGATTCGCTAACAGAGCAAGAAAATAAGATGCCGGTTCTTCAAGTGTGACTTCAAGTGTTTTATCGTCTATAGCAACAACGCCTATGTCTTCACTTGTTATATCTACCTCTTGGCCGCTTTCATTTATCTCATACTTTGCCTCATAGGAATTATCAATAAGAAACATTTGATAAGAAGTATCGGACGAAAAAGAAGCATCTAATGCCCGCTTCAAGGAATATTCTATATCATACGCAGTAATTGAGGTGTTATCTGACCATTTTGCGTCTCTTAATGTAAATGTATATGTAAGACGATCTTGACTTATCTGCCATGATTTTGCCAGAGCGGGTTCTATTTCACCTTCATCGTTAATACGTACCAAACTTTCCATGACATTATTTATTATTGTATATGCTATATTTTGCGTAGCTTTTTGTGGGTCAAGCGTTGCCGGCTCTTCTGTCACTGCTACCGTTAGTTCTTGCACTGATGCGAGCTTATTTGTATGGCTACAAGCCGCAGTAAACGATACTATCAAAACAAGTAGCAGAATGAAAAGAAATATTTTTTTCATTATTCCTCATTATTAGTCTTAATATCAATGCTTAGCACAGACTAATCGTTTAATTTTGATATCAAAATTTCATTAACACTTTTTGGATTCGCAGTCCCTTTTGTGAGTCTCATAACTTGTCCTACCAAAAAGCCTAGTGCTTTTTGCTTACCGGCTTTGTAGTCAACAATACTTGCGGGATTATTTTGAAGTACTTGGCCGATAATCTTTTCCAATTCAGCAGTATCACTTATTTGATAAAGCCCTTTGCTTTTAATAATCATATCTGCATCTTGGCCGGTTTCAAACATTTCTAAAAGGATACCTTTAGCCATTTTCCCACTTATTTTATCGTCGTTTATATTATTTAAAAGCCGCGCCATATTACCGGGACTGATTAGTATATCTTCAATAGAAACATCTTTTTGATTCATAAGGGCCATTAATTCTACAATAACCCAATTCGCTGTTGTTTTTGGATCATTAAATTCCTTTAATATATTTTCGTAAAAATCGCAAAGTTCCGAATTTGATGTCAGCACATCTGCATCATATTCGCTCAAAGACAGTTCACTGATATATCTTTGCTTCTTTGCTTTTGGCAATTCCGGCATATTTTGATTAATTTCCTCTATAATTTCATCATTTAATATAATCGGCAGCAAGTCCGGCTCCGGAAAATAACGGTAATCATGTGCGTTTTCCTTGCTTCGCAGAACCACACTTTCATTATTTGTCTCATCCCAACGTCTTGTTTGTTGAATGACTGTCTCATTATTCTTAACCGCTTTAACTTGTCTTTTATATTCATATTCAATCGCTTTTTGCAGCATTTTAAAACTACTGAGGTTTTTCATTTCTGTTCTTGTGCCGAATTCCTTGCTCCCTTGCTCCCGTATAGACAAGTTGACATCAAAACGCATAGATCCTTCCTGCATTTTACAATCGGATACTTTCGCATATAGGAGGATATTCCGAACACTTTTTGCAAATTCAACTGCTTGCTCAGCGCTTCTGATATCGGGTTCCGTTACAATTTCAATTAAGGGCACGCCACATCTGTTATAATCAATCAATGTGCCATCTTGAACATGGATTAGCTTGCCTGCATCTTCTTCAATGTGTATTCTGGTAATGCCAACTCTCGTTGTTTCATCATTTGTTTGAACATCCAAATAGCCGTTTAAACATAGTGGAAAATCAAATTGAGATACCTGATATGCTTTCGGTAAATCAGGATAAAAATAATTTTTTCTATCCATCTTTGAATATTTTGCGATTTGGCAGTTTAATGCGAGTCCCGCTTTGATAGCATATTCCACAACTCTTTCGTTTAAAACAGGAAGCACTCCGGGCATCCCCAAACATACAGGGCACACATTTGAATTAGGTTTTGACCCAAACTGCGTTGAACATGAGCAAAATATTTTACTTTTAGTACCTAATTCAACATGTATTTCCAAACCTATTATCATTTCATATTTCATTTTTGTCTGCCTCCTTACCTGATTTTGGTAATTGCTTATGAAAGTCAGTTGTTTCCTGATAAGCGTATGCTGCATTTAAAAGTGTTTGTTCGCAGTATGCATTCGCCATTAATTGCAGCCCGATGGGCATATTTTCATTTGTGAATCCACACGGAATACTCATTGCAGGAATACCGGCAATATTTGCAGTTACCGTATAGATATCAGACAAATATACTTGTGTGGGATCTTCTATCTTTCTGCCCCGATCAAACGCTCCGGAAACCGCTGTCGGCGTTATTACCACATCACAGAGTTTAAACGCTTCGTCAAAGTTATGCTTTATCAACGTTCTTGCCTGCAACGCTTTTTTATAATAAGCATCGTAATATCCACTGCTTAACACAAATGTGCCGAGCATTATACGCCTTTTTACTTCTTTGCCAAACCCTAAACTTCTTGTTTTTGTATACGTATCTATAATATTTTCCTCTTGTATTCTCATACCATATTTCACACCGTCAAACCGGGCTAAATTACTGCTTGCCTCCGCGGAACTTATAATATAATAAGCAGATAACGCAATATCGTTGTGCGTAAATGAAAGATCAATTATCTCACAGCCATGACTTTTGAAGATATCAATCGCTTTGAACACGGCTTTTTTTATTTCTTCATCCAATCCCTCATAATGAGCCATATCAACACCGATGCGTAATCCCTTTATATCTTTACTTAGATTTTTTGAATAATCGGTACTCACCATTACAGATGTGCTGTCTCTGTTATCATATTTTATAATATGATCAAGAACGATTGCCATATCTCTTGCATCTTTGGTCAACGGCCCTATTTGATCAAGTGATGATGCAAATGCAACAAGTCCGTAACGGGAAACCGCAGAATAAGTTGGTTTTAATCCGGTGATGCCGCAAAAGCTTGCCGGCAGTCGAATAGATCCTCCTGTATCGGAGCCAAGAGAAAAGATCGCTTGTCCGCTTGCCACGACTGCGGCACTGCCACCAGATGAGCCACCGGGCACTTTATTATAATTCCATGGATTCCTTGTAACAGCCAAAGCTGAATTTTCAGTCGATGAACCCATTGCAAATTCATCCATATCTGCTTTGCCAATTAAAACGCCTCCGGCATTCTCTAAATAATCATATACTGCACAATTATAGGGGGATATGAAATTTTCTAATATTTTTGACGCACATGTCGTTCGGAGTCCTGTTGTACACATATTATCTTTCAAAGCATATGGAATACCATCAATTTTACCGATTCTTTTATTCTCACTTATTCTTTTATCTGCTTCTCTGGCATTTTCAAGAACAGTTTGTTCTTCTTGAAGGGTAATATATCCACCGACTTCAATGCCCACAGTATTAATACGTTTTAAAACATCAACAGTTATTTCTTCTGCACTGACTTCTTTTTTCTCAAGCATGTCATTTAAGTCATAAAGTGACATATCGCATAATTTCATATCTTATTCATCCTCCATTACCTGAGGCACTTTAAAAAACATATCTTCACTGTCATATGCATTTTTGAGCGCATCTTCATTTGTAAGCCCTTCTTTAACTTCGTCTTGCCTGAATACATTAGCCAGTGCCAATATATGCTCCTTGGCTGTGAATTCGTCAGTTTTAATATTGTTCAGTTTATTTACATATCCGATAATGTCACTCAAATCTTCTTGCATCTCTGCAGCTTCATCATCGCTGAATTCCAAACGACTAAGCTCTGCCAAATACTTCACATCTGCTATACTAATTTGCATCTTCATTTTTTCCTTCCATCATGTTTATAAATTCTTGTTCATCAATTATTTTGATTCCAAGCTGAACTGCTTTTTCATATTTACTGCCAGGATTTTCACCGGCCAATACATAATCTGTTTTTGCTGAAACGGCCGAGGAAACTTTGCCGCCCATGGATTCTATTATATCTTTTATTTCATTTCGTGTATAGTCTTGGAGGGTTCCGGTTAACACAAAGGTTTTATTATCAAAGATTTGTTCTAAACCTTCTTCATTCATCATTTTCTTCATATTAACCCCGGCATTTTTAAATGCGTTGATAATAGCAATATGATCCGGATTTCGAAAATATTTTACAACTTCAAAAGCCATTTTTTCACCGATATCAGGTATATTTAAAAAATCTTCCTGCGTGGCATTGATAATTTTATCTATCGTTAAAAACTTGTTTGCAATTAACGTTGCCCCTCTTTGCCCAATCAAAGGAATTCCCAGTCCGAAAAGAAATTTATTTAGATCGTTTTTCTTTGATTCCTCTATTGCCGATAAAATATTTTCTGTTGATTTCTGTCCCATTCTATCCAGTGATATTATTTCTTGTTTTTTATCTTTTAATTTATAAATATCAGAAATATCTCTAACAAGATTGTTATTGTAAAGCATTGTCAAACCTGCTTTGCCCAAGCCTTCGATATTCATCGCTTCCCGACTGCAAAAATGTATTACCCTTCTTAGAGAAGCTGCCGGACATGATATATTGACACATCTTATGGCTGCCTGCTCTTCTTCTCTGGCTACATCATATCCACAGACAGGGCATTTTGACGGAAAAATGAATTTCTTTGCATCACTTTTGCGTTTAGCAAAATTCACACTCACCACTTCAGGAATAATCTCTCCGGCTTTTCTCACAAACACATTGTCCCCAATGCGGATATCTTTCTCTTTAATAAAATCTTCATTATGCAGCGTTGCTCTTGAAACAACAGACCCGCTTATTTCAACAGGGTATAGTTCTGCAACTGGTGTGAGCACTCCTGTGCGTCCGACCTGTATTGTGATTTCATTTAACAGAGTTTCTTTTTCTTGTGCGGGAAACTTATAAGCAATCGCCCATCTCGGATGCTTTGACGTACTGCCTAAAAGGTCGCGCAGATCCATTTCATCTATTTTAAATACGAGTCCGTCAATTTCATACTCCAAATCCTCTCTTTTTTCCTTCATGTACCTGCAAAAATCAATTACTTGATCAATATTGTGCTTAAATTCAATTTTGCTGACATTAAATCCTAATCCGCTTACGAAATTAAGCATTCCAGCGTGGCTGTTAAATTCCTGTCCTTCTATTAAATCCACATTAAAGATAAAAATATCCAGAGGCCTTGATTTTGTAATACTCGGATTTAATTGGCGAAGAGATCCTGCAGCTGCATTTCTAGGATTTGCAAACCGGCTGAGATTTTTACTGTCTCTCAGCACATTTAAATTGATAAAATCCTCTTTTTTAATAATCACTTCTCCCCGTATAATCAATGTTTTTTTAAAATCAATTGTTTTGGGAAGAGATTTTATTGTTTTTATATTCTGGGTGATGTCTTCTCCTATAACGCCGTCTCCTCTTGTGGCTCCCTGCATCAATTTACCCTTTTCATAGGTAATAATAACACTAAGCCCATCAAATTTATATTCGGCAGTATACGTATAATGCTGGACCGTTTTTCTTATTCTGGCGTCGAAATCTCTCAATTCATTTTCGTCAAAAGCATTCGCAAGACTGAGTTGACTTGTTTTATGACGTACTTTTTCAAATTCCTCAAGCACGCCCCCTCCAACCATCACGCTCGGCGAATTTGGCGAATGATAATTATATTCATTTTCAAGATTAATTAACCCTTGCATTAAAGCATCATATTCAAAATCGCTTATCTGAGGATCATCGTATAAATAATATTGTTCATTATGATAAGTTAGTTCACTTCGCAAATGTTCAATTTTTTTATAAATATCTGTCTCTTTCATGCCATTTACCATTTTAAATTTTCGATATTGGAGCATATTCTTTAATAAGATTTTTTATTCCCATTTGAATAAAGGCTACTTGTAGGACTTGTTCTTCTCCGTGGCCTTTTACGGATATAATGGTTCCGATTCCAAAAAGCTCATGTTTTATTTTGTCTCCAGGTTTTAATTGCTCTATCTGACTTCCTGATTTCTTTTGAATTTCGTTACTTTCTTTATAGGATGCCAAATTTGATTGCGTATACGCCAATTGACTGTGTTCATTTGGTTTATCATATGAAAAACCTTCTATTCCATAAGTAATCCCTTCATGATCTATCGCATTCATTGTATTCTTTTTTTCTATAGCGTATAGAGTCTTTTGGCCTAATTCATCAAAATATTTTTTGTCTATTTCAAAAATAAATCTGGAGAGCATCAGGCTATCAAACCTTCCTCGAACCATCCGCTCTTTGGCGGCAGTGAGACATAAAACGCGTTTCGCCCTTGTCATTCCCACATAGCAAAGCCTTCTTTCTTCTTCACTATTGTTCTCCATAATAGACCCGAAATGTGGGAAAATGCCTTCTTCAAGCCCTGCCAAAAACACGGTGTCGAATTCGAGGCCTTTTGCATTATGAATTGTCATAAGGCTTACACCCTCTTTTATTTCCGAACTTTCATCGACCGCAGATATAAGCGAAACATGCTGTAAATATGCAGAGAGCCCTACTTCTTCACTGTTTTTTTCAAATTCATACATAGAAGCTATAAGCTCATTTATATTCTCTGTTTTTTGTTCTGAAGTATCCGGTTTTGTATTCAGATACTCAAAATAATTTAAATCATCAATTAATTTTTTGCTGATAGAGCCTATGTTCAAATTTTCTTTAATTTCTTCTTGTATTGACTCAATAATGCTATAAAATTCTTCTACACCCTTTTTAGCTTTGGGTGAGAGCGTCGGTATTTCATTGTAATAGCTTGCAGCCTGTAGCATGCTGCACGATTTAAAATCAGCAAACTCGGCAATATTTTGTAATGTTTTATTCCCGAGACTTCGTTTTGGGACATTAATAATACGCATAAAACTGATATTGTCATGAGGATTTGCAGCAAGTTTTAGATAGGCTAAAATATCTTTTATTTCTTCTCTTTCATAAAATTTGATTCCTCCGATTAACTTATAAGGAATCAAGGAAGAAAGCAACATTTCTTCAAACAGACGGCTTTGTGCATTTGTTCTATATAATATAGCCATATCGGAATATCTTATGCCTTCTTCGTTTTGCTTTAGAATTTCCTGAGAGATATATCTGGCCTCTTCTCTTCCGTCATAGCAATGTCTAAATATAATTTTTTCACCTTCAATGTTTTGCGTGAAAAGAGTTTTTCCTTTTCTCTGGGTATTATTTGAAATAACATCATTTGAAGCATTGATAATGTTTTTTGTACTTCTATAATTTTGTTCCAACCTAACTATTTTTACTGACGGAAAATCTTTTTCAAAACCAAGTATGTTTTTAATATCCGCGCCTCGAAAAGCATAGATGCTTTGATCGTCGTCACCGCAAACACAAATGTTGTTATATCCTTTTGCCAGCATTGATGTCAGTAAATACTGCACATGATTCGTATCTTGATATTCATCAACCAAAATATATTTAAATTTCTGTTGATAATAATTTAAAACATCTTGTCTTTCTTCAAATAAAAGAAGTAAATTCGACAGCAGATCATTAAAATCCATTGCGTTATAGTCTCGTAACTTGTGTTCATATAATGCATAAACTTGTGCTATCTGCCGAACATTTATTCTTGGCGAGATTTCTCTCTGCTCAAATTCCAGTGGACTGATTCTGTTTTCTTTTGCCTTTGATATATATTTACCAAAATTAATATCTGAATTAGCACAGTCTAGTTCTTTTAAACATTCTTTGATAAGCTTTTTTTTATCATCTTCATCATAGATAACAAAATCGGGTGTATATCCGATCAAGGATGCATGCTGCCTTAAAAGTCTTGCTCCAAGTGAATGAAATGTCGACATCCAAATACTGTTTGCATTTTCAATGCCCATTTTGCTTATACGATCCTTCATTTCACCTGCAGCTTTATTTGTGAAGGTCAATGCAAGTATTTCATATGGCATTGCTTTTTTTTGTTCTATAATATAGGCAATCTTATGTATGATTGTTTTTGTTTTGCCGCTGCCGGCTCCAGCCAAAATAAGCATGGGGCCTTCTGTATTGGTAACAGCATACAATTGTTGTTCATTTAATGAAGATAATAATTCGCTCATTTTTCGTCCTTTATATTTTTAATGATTAAATAATTCTAAATTATATCATAAAATGAGCGCAAACAGCAATTTAAACATTGGTTCTTAAGATAATAAAAATAAAAATAACACTATTAATAGTGTTATTTTTATTAAAAAATTATTCTTCTTCATTGTCAGAATAAGTAATCGATTTGATTACCTGAGGTATCAAAGGCTTATCCGCATAACCTACTTTTACATTGGCTATATCGTCAACAACATCCATCCCTTCCACTACTTCTCCAAAAGCCGCATAGAGACCATCTAAATGCGGTGCGTCTTTATGCATAATAAAAAACTGGCTTCCGGCAGAATCAGGATTTTGCGCACGTGCCATGGATAGGACTCCGCGTGTGTGTTTTAATGGATTGTTTACTCCGTTAGATGAAAATTCTCCTTTTATTTGATATCCGGGTCCGCCTGTACCTGTTCCTTTCGGACAGCCCCCCTGAATCATGAAGTTTTTGATAACTCTATGAAAAGTTAGACGATCATAAAACTTTTCATTGACAAGTTTTATGAAATTTTCAACAGTAATCGGCGCATGTTGGGGATATAATTTTGCTTTTATTTGTTTGCCGTTTTGCATGGTTATTGTAATCATATTTTCACTTCCTTTAAAACAAATGATTTAAAATTTTATCATATATTGTTATAACTGTAAAATAAAAATAATTATGATAAATATTCCCGCAATATTTTATAACATTCCACAATTTGCTCATATGTAAAATTTGCCCGATTGGCCGGACTTGTTGATGGCAGATAAATATTCTCAATACCGGTTTTTTCATAACATAGTTTTTCATATAATTTGCTTGCTGTTTTTCCTGTTGTAAAAATATGAGATATTCTGCTATTTTGAAGTATCGGAATAAAGTTATTTGCTATAGGTTTTTTAATGCTCGAATCTGATGAATTTTTTATCTCACATGAACGAAGCACATCCCACACAGCTATATTATAATTTATCAGCATAGATTTTTTTTCTTCTATACTTACAGGCACTGCTCTTTCTTCTAGCACTTCAACCAATACTTTCCAAAAAAGATTCTGCGGATGCGAGTAATAAAAGCCCCTTTTTTCAGACATAATTGAAGGAATAGTCCCTAGTATTAATATTTTGCTGTTTTTATCGTAGACAGGTTCAAAACGATGTGTTTTAATCACTTTTCCCTCCTATATGAATTATGTATTATATATTTTACCATTATTTTAAAATAATAATGGTACTATTTAATCAACAAGCATATATTAATACTACACAGTAAGAAGACCTGATATTGCATTTACATTATAATGTGATATAATGAACAAAATATGAAGAGGAGGATTTTATAGTTTTATTACAATTGAATATACCGTAAATGATCTTTATTGATTATAGCGCCGGGACTCATTTATGAGTTGACGAGGTTTGGAGTTATCGAAAAATTCGGCGGGTGCTCCAAAGGCTTTAACAAAAGTCTATACAAGTTGCCACAAAACTTACGAGCGATTGTAAGTACAAAATCAACTTGAAATGTTGTGGCATGTATCAAAATTGAATATGTATGCATTTCCGCGATGTTGAGCGGATTTTTTATTTTAGGAGGATTTTATGTGTGGTATAGTTGGATATATAGGAGATAGACAATGTACAAATGTTCTTCTCCATGGATTACAAAAATTGGAATACAGAGGTTACGATTCGTCTGGCCTCGCAATACTTAAAGATAAAGAAATTATTGTACGAAAATTTAAAGGCAGACTTCAGGTGCTTGAAGATGACATCGCCGTATCTCCCATAAATAGCACAATAGGTATAGGACATACACGATGGGCAACGCATGGAGAGCCGTCTGATCTCAATTCACATCCACATTCTAATGAGACATCGAGTATTACAGTGGTTCATAATGGTATTATCGAAAACTATCTTGAATTAAGAGAAGAGCTCTTAAAAAAAGGCTATCGCTTTTCATCTCAAACAGATACCGAAGTACTGGCTCATCTTTTAAACGAACTTTATCAAGGAGATATCGTCAAGGCAGTTATACAAATGACCAAAATCATCAAAGGTTCTTATGCTTTGGCAATCCTATGCAAAAATGAACCTGATAAAATCATAGGCGTAAGAAAAAACAGTCCTTTAATTGTTGGTCTAGGTCGAAATGAAAATTTTCTTGCTTCAGATATACCGGCAGTATTAAATTATACAAGGAATGTGTATTTGATGGGAAATGATGAAATCGCCATATGCACAAAAAATGATGTAAAAATAATAGATGGCGCAGGTCATGACAAGAAAATAAATATATTTAAAGTAACCTGGAACGCTGAAGATGCCGAAAAAGGCGGCTATGAGCATTTTATGCTTAAAGAGATCAATGAACAGCCTGAAGGCATTAGAAAAACAATGCTTTCAAGAATTGTAGAAAACAGAGACCATATATTATTAGATGACATTAAGATCACAAAAGAAGATTTAGAGCATTATACAAAAATATATATCGTAGCATGCGGAACGGCATATCACGCAGGTCTTATCGGTAAATATTTGATTGAAAAATATGCTAGAATTCCTGTGGAATGCGATATCGCATCTGAATTTCGCTATAGAAACCCAATTATTGACAAAAATACTTTGCTTATTGTAATAAGTCAATCAGGCGAGACCGCAGACAGCTTGGCTGCTTTAGAGTTAGCCAAACAAAAAGACGCACGTGTACTGGCTATAAGCAATGTACAGGGAAGCTCTATTGCAAGAAGCGCAGACGATGTAATGTATACATGGGCAGGTCCTGAAATAGCCGTTGCTTCAACAAAGGCGTATACAACACAGCTGGTATGTATGTATGCACTGTCCATGCATTTTGGCCTTCTCAGTGGAAATTTATCCAAAGAAGAATATATACATCTTCGCGATGAGCTGTTTAAAACACCGAAACTGGTTCAAGAAATTCTTACGTATTCACATGCGCTGCATGATTTGGCAAAACGAAACAAGGAAATTACGGATGCTTATTTCATAGGGCGGGGGCTGGATTATTATGTCTGCTTAGAAGGCTCACTAAAACTGAAAGAAATTTCTTATATTCATTCCGAAGCTGCCGCTGCCGGCGAACTAAAACATGGACCTATCGCGTTGGTTGATAAAAACACCTTGGTTTTAGCTGTTTTGACTCAAGATGATTTATTCGAAAAAACATTGAGTAATATTAAAGAAGTAAAATCTCGCGGCGCTTATGTAGTGGCGTTTAGTAAAAAAACAAACAGCGCAATTGAAGCAGAAATTGATGAGATTTTTTATATGCCGGATATTGCTGATGACTTATCTCCTATTTTATCTGTTGTATGTTTGCAACTTTTGAGTTATTATTTTGCATATGAGAAAAAATGTGATATTGATAAACCGAGAAATTTAGCAAAATCTGTAACTGTAGAATAAAAAATAACAAGGAGAATAAATTATGTTTGATAGTGTATGTAAATTTTTAGAAATACCTGACAATCTAAGCGAAGAAGAAGCCATGTTATATCATTACAATTGCGCCGAAGCGGTATTACATGCCGCCAATGAAAAATATCAATTGAACTTAAGCGAAGATACATTAAATGCGATCATTCCGTTTGGCGGCGGAATGAGCTGCAGGCGAACCTGCGGTATTATTTCAGGCGGTCTCGCAACAATCGGAGTGATGTTTGGCGGACAAAAACCATATGACCAAACAAAAGTCAGAGAAATCGCAAAAGAATATGTTGATTGGTTTATTTCAACCTACGGCAGTTGTGAATGCCCATACATTATTATGATGAAAGCGGATCCTTCTCCCGACATAAAATGTAAACCAATTATTAAACAAGGCTGTCAACAGCTTGAAAAAATTATTGCTAAATACAAATAACTTTGACAGCAAATATATGAACTATATTTGCTGTTTTTTATAAAATACTAAGAATAAATAGAAGGTGATGGAATGAAATACTTAATTGTGGGCGCAGGTGGTATCGGCGGCAGCCTCGGAGCTTTTTTGGCACGAAGCGGCAAAGATGTAACTTTTATCGCCAGAGGAGAACATCTTAAGCAAATGAAACAAAAAGGTCTGCTTATATCTTCAGGCATTTTCGGTGACTTTATAATAAGAAATGTAAATGCTGCCGCACAAGAAAAATACAACGAAAAGGCTGATGTTATATTTGTTTGTGTTAAAGGATATGCCTTAGAAGGAATTGCAGGCTTATTAAAAAAATCCAGTCATGATGCAACGATTATTATCCCTCTTTTAAACGGATTAAATATCGGTAGCAAACTTGAAGAAATGATAGGACAAGATATCACAATATTAGACGGATGCCTTTATCTCAGCGGATATATAGAGTCTCCCGGCAAAATCGTACAAACAGGGGAAAACAATAAAATTATATTTGGAGTTCGCAAAGGTACGAACGCTAATATAAAACTATTAAAAAAAGTGCAAGATGATTTAAATCAAAGTGGCATGAACGCAATATTATCAGATAATATCGCTTGCGATATCTATAAAAAATTTGCATGCAATGCTTCTTTTGGTGTTTGCGGCGCTTACTATGATATCACAACCAAAAAAATGCAGCAAAAAGGTATTTACAGAGATACGGCGGTTGAATTACTGAATGAATTAAATGCTTTAGCAACAGCACAAGGCGTTATATTTGACGAAGATTTAACCGAGACCAGTTTAAAATTTATCGATGGCCTCGTTGTAGATACCACTTCATCTTTACAACGTGACTTACAGGCAAACCGCAAATCAGAAATAGATGCTTTATTATTTGATGTAGTGCGTCAATGTAGACTTTATGGCATTCATGCTCCTGAATTTGAAAAAATAGCTGCCTATTTTGGATTTGAATCGTAAACCTATTTTTGTAATCTTTTTTTCAATAAAAGCTGTTGTTTACAACTTTATAACTACAGTTTATTTTATAATTGACAAATAGCATGATATTACGTTATAGTAGTACAGTATTCCCTATTTTAATCAACTAAAAAGGAAAAAATCTTTCATGCT
>CAZOOZ010000010.1:0-96802 GCA_964581565.1 uncultured Eubacteriaceae bacterium | reverse complement strand
CAGCGCTTCCGCCGTTGCTGTTGAAGGTGACTGTATAGGAGTCGATAGTCCATTTGGCATAGAGCGTTATATCGTCTGTTGTGACTTTGTCTATTGAAAAATCCCAAATATTTACTAAAGCTTCTTCTTTGTACCAACCTGCAAATGCGCAGCCTGTCTTGGTCGGGTCTGTCGGCTTGGTGATCGTTGTATTGTAATTCGCAGATATCGAACTGACAGCGCTTCCGCCGTTGCTGTTGAAGGTGACTGTATAGGAGTCGATAGTCCATTTGGCATAGAGCGTGGTGTTAGCAGTGACTTTGTCTGTTGAGAAGTTCCAGGCAGTAGTCAATGCTGCATCTTTATACCAACCTGTAAAGCTGTACCCTGTTCTAACAGGAGGTGTAGGAGCAGTAATTTTCGAATTATAATTTGCTGATATTGGAGATACTGCGGTACCACCAGTATCAGTATTGAATGCAATAGTGTATGTGTTTAACTGCCATTTTGCATAGAGAGTCATATCATGTCTTATAGTATCAGTATCAAAATCCCAAATATTAATAAACTCTGGTTCTGTATACCAGCCTGCAAGAGAATACCCTATTCTATCACCAACATTAGGATCATTAATAGTACTACCAAAAGATATGGTAATGCTATCAATGTTTTCTTCGCTATTGCTGTCGAATGTTACAATATTATTATTCCAAGCTGCATAAAGCGTTGGGTTTATTGTTACAATATCGGTTGCGAAATTCCAGATGTTTTTACACTCAGGCTCTTTGTACCAACCTATAAATGTATTATCTTCGCGTGTTGGATCGGATGGTTTGGATACACATGAATTAGTCGGTATAATTTTACTGTCTATAATGGTACCGCCTTGGCTATCAAAATTAACTGTTGCTCTAGAAAAGTTGGCAATTAAAGTACCTGAAGTAATATCGCTAAATGCGACGTGTTCTTCTGTACTTATCGTAGTTCCGTTTATTGTCCAACCCATAAAAGATGTATTGGAATGAATCTCTTCAAAAACTACTCCATATGAGAAAATTGTTAGATACCCATTTCCATATGCGAATATATTTTTAATACGTCCATCAATGTTCAAACGCATGCTTGTTATTTTATTATTTGAAGTGCGTAAAAAGTATAAATCCGAACTTCTGCTTAAATCAAGTGAAGTTAATTGATTATTTTCACAATTTAAAAATTCTAAATTTGTATTTTCATTGAAAATCAAAACATTTAACTCGTTATCTGGACAATTTAAATATGTCAGCATCGGATTATTTGTTAAATCTAATTTATTTAATTGATTAAATTCACAAACTAATGATTTCAACTCAATATTTTTATTTAAATTCAAAGTACTTAATTGATTATTGCTACAAGATAAATTTGTTAGTTTCGCATTATTAGTTATATCCAATGTATTTAATTGATTATCAGCACAATATAAAAATATTAATTCTGGATTATTACTTATATCAACTGTTTTTATTGGATTACTCGAACAACTTAATTCAGTTAATTTAATATTATTATTTACATTCAAAAAACTTAATTGATTATCAGCACAAAGCAAATCTCCTAATAGAGGGTTGTTGCTTGAATCTATAGCAAGTAATTGATTAGAGCTGCAGTCTAAATGAGTCAATGCAGGCAAGTCTGTAATATCTAAAGTTTCTAATTGATTAGACCTACATGATACATAAGATAGTAAATGGTCACCATCTAAAATAAGCGTATCTATTTGATTGGCATCACAATATAATTGTCTTAAGGATGTACAATTGCTTAAATCAATATCCCCTGCCAATTTAGCCGAATCTCCATCTCTATACCAATTAATCGTGCGTATATGCTGTAACCCATCTATCGAAATCCAAGATAAGTTATTACGCCAAGTAGTTGGATTGTTTGCATCGTATGAAGCATTAAGAATTTGACCGTTTAATTTACCTTCTACAGCAGACGGCGAATTTAAGAATTGCTGCAATTTAAAATAGTCATTTTCGAAATACCCATCTTTTAGCCAACGCGCATAAAATATTGTGTCCGAATTGACAGTAACAGGCTGGCCATCCCATTTTGTCATAAAGTTCTGTTCCATATACCAACCTTTAAACGCGTAGCCGCTCCATGCAGTGGGGTCATCAGGGCCGTTAACCGAGGTGCCTGCTTCAACATAAGCAATTTCTTCGACACCCGTTTTTGTGAAATAAGTAACTTTTAAAAGCGCTTCCCATTTTGCGTAGAGCGTTGTCTCACCTGCAATTGTATCCACATCGAAATCCCAGGCAGTTGACAGCTCTTCATCTTTGTACCAGCCGTCAAATTTATATCCTGTTTGTGTAGGCTCCGCAGGAGCGCTGATTTTAGAATCATAATCTGCGGTAATGGCTTCTACTTCCGTGCCGCCGTTTGAATCAAAAGTGACCGTATATGGGAGGGGAATCCATTCAGCATAAAGAATGGTATCTGCTGTAATTGTATCTGAAGCGAAAACCCATGGTGTATTTAATCCTTCATCTATATACCAACCGTTAAAAGTGTAGCCTGTCTTGGCAGGCGCGCTCGGGGCTGTGATTGCAGTGCCGTATTCTGCGGTAATGTCATCAATTGCGCTTCCGCCGTTTGTATCGAATGAAACAGTTAAAGATGAAAAAGTAGCTTTTAAATCACCGCTTAAAGCAGATGTGAATGTATAGGTTGAAGAAGTTGATACCACTTCATCGTTTATTCTCCAGTTAACAAATGTTACATCTGTGTCTGGAGTTGCATCAATTGAAATTTCTATGGGATCTGTTATGCCTCCGTCGGTTGAAATATAGCCTTTGCCTGTAGAGTAAATATTTGTAACCTTATCAAAAAAATATCCTTTTAAACTTAATATTTTATTATTTCTACACCTTATATCAATTAATGAAGTACAGGTACTAGTGTCCAGAGAAGTAAATTGATTCTCTTCGCAAACAAGCGTTTCTAAAAGTATATCTCCGCTTATGTCTAGAGATGTTAAATCATTACTTGAACACCATAATGATGTTAATAATAAATGATTGCTTAAATCTAGTGATGTAAGCTGATTATTATAGCATTGTAGACTATCGAGTTGAGTATTATTCCTTAAATCGAGGGAAGTGATTTTATTATCGTGACAATCAATATAACTAAGAATTGAATTATTTGTTAAATCTAAGCTTGTAAGATCATTACCCCAGCATATCAATTCATTAAGTACAACATTATTATCAATATTTAAAGTGTCTATTTGAGTGTTAGGGCAATAAAAATATTTTAATAATGTATTTGAACCTACCTCTATTACAGAAATTGGGTTGTTCCCGCAATCAAAATACTCAAGTGCAGTATTTGTGCTCACATCAATTGTAGAAATATTATTAGCAACACATATAAATGTTTTTAACATGCTATCATTGGTTACATCAATAGAATCAATATTAAAATGTTGTTGACAATCAATATAGGTTAAAGCAGTAAAATTACTTAAATCCAAATTGCCGTCAAGCATTTTTGTCGAATCTTCACAAGGCCAGTCAATTTTTACAACTTTTTCATCAATCCATTCAACTCCAGTCCACGTAGCCGGATCATTTTCATCATATGATTCGTTTATACACTGCCCGTTCGTCTTTCCTGCCACCGCAGAAGGCAGGTTCAAAAATGTCTGCAGCTTTGTAAAATCATTGTCATTATAGGTTGTGTCATTGTAGTCATAGGCAACCGCCGTACCGGGCAGCATCAATAGAATAAAAAGAAAAATAAGTGTAAAAATCAAATGTTTTTTTCTCATAATATCTCCCTGGAAAATAAATTTATAAAACACCAAAAATTATCTATATAAAATAGGATTTATATTCATTTTTTATATTTATATTTGGAATATAAAATTATCACAAACTAATAATGTATATTACGTACAAGCATACATTTATACTATACCATAAAAAAATAATATTACAATAGTTAATTGTCACAATAAACAACAAAATGCTATGAATTGTGACTTTTGAACAAAAATATTTTTAGTAATTTGAATAAAGATAAAAATAGAAAAAGCCTGCATGTTACGCAGACTTTATTTTGTTAAGATTTTTATATTTTGAATATATTCACAGTTAATCAATTCGGTTCCTTTTTTTGTTTCTACCTCAAGCCAATTTTCGGTAAGGCCGGTTATTTTGCCCTCTACATTGATGCCGTAGGAACCGGTCGAAAGCCTTACTTTGCTGCCGATATATTTTTTAATGATTTCGTTTGTCATTTTTCTTCCTTTCTTTTTGGTATATCTCAGAAAATGCGCTTTTTGAGCAGTGTATTGCATCGGTATGATGATTACAAATAAAATAAAGATCGGCAGATAGATGGCTATCCATGTGGCACTGTTCAATGAATCACCTTCTTTGAATAGAGTAATATAAAATTATTTTTTTGCCGTAGTATTTTTAACATATTTTTTTAATTTGCTAAAAGTCTCATTGCTGATGGCGTGCTCCATTTTACAGGCATCTTTCTCGGCTGTTTTTTCACTGACATCTAATACCTCGATTAAAAAGGTTTTTAATGTATCATGACGCTCTCGAATAGAGGAGGCAGCTTTTCTGCCGTCATCGGTGAGCTCTATGTGCGAATATTTTTGCTGTGTAATATAGCCGAGATCTTTTAAAATGCCGATTGCCTTGTTCACACTCGCACGTGAAACACCCATCAACTGTGCGATATCGATGGAACGGATTATATTTTCTTTATTTGAAAGCTCCAGTATTGCTTCGAGATAATCTTGGCTTGAGGGGCTTAACAACGTCATTTTTATCACCCAGATAAAGTATAACATAATTGCTTGACAAAACAAGACTAGGCGACTAAAATGTTAGACACAGTTAATTTATAATAATAAAATTTTTTAAACAATTTGTTAACTTAATCTAACAATTTTTGAGGAAATAATGAGCACTTTAGATAAAATAAAAGTAGGCAAAAGCTGTAAAATATATAGAGTCGGCGGGCAAGGAGCCCTCAGGCGCAGACTGCTCGATATGGGGCTGACACCAAAAACGAAAGTGATGGTGCGCAAAGTGGCACCGATGGGGGATCCTATCGAGCTTCATTTACGCGGTTATGAGCTGACGCTGAGAAAAGAGGATGCAAAAAATATTGAAGTCATTGAGGAAGCGGAGGCGGCAATATGATTTTTGCTTTAGCCGGAAACCAAAATTCGGGGAAGACAACTCTGTTTAACCAGCTCACCGGGAGCAATCAGCATGTGGGCAATTTCCCGGGCGTGACGGTAGAAAAAAAAGAAGGCATAATTAGAAAAAATAAAGATGCCGTGGTTGTGGATTTACCCGGCATTTATTCTCTGTCCCCTTATACTTCGGAAGAGATCGTTACAAGAGATTTTTTGATCAAAGAAAACCCGGATGCGATCATTAATATCGTTGATGCGACAAATCTAGAAAGGAATTTATATTTGTCTCTTCAGCTAATGGAGTTAAATATTCCCATGATCATTGCGCTGAATATGATGGATTCCATCGTATCCAGCGGCAGCTATATCAATGTCGATGTGCTGAGCGAAGAACTGGGCGTTTTAGTCATGCCCATTTCGGCGAGTAAAAATCAGGGAATAGATCTTTTGATAAAAAAAGCGATCGAGATTGCGCAAAATAAAATACGACCCAAAAAGATGGATTTTTGTGAAGGATATGTACATAGAGCCATCCATTCCGTGGCACATCTGATAGAAGATCACGCGCAAAATTTGGGTATATCCATGCGTTTTGCGGCGACGAGACTTGTGGAAGGGGACAGCCAGATAGAAGAAGCACTGAAGTTATCAAATAACGAAAAAGACATTTTAAATCATATCGTCACCGAGATGGAGCAGGAGCTTGGCACCGACCGTGAAGCCGCGCTAGCCGACATGCGCTATGAGTTTATAGAAAATGTCTGTAAAAAAGCTGTCTTTAAAAACACGGAGAGCAAAGAACATATAAGAAGTATAAAAATAGACAATATGCTCACGCATAAATATCTTGCACTGCCGATATTTTTGCTTATCATATCACTCATCTTTTGGCTCACGTTTGGCGTGATCGGTGCGGGGCTCAGTGATCTGCTCGCAATCGGCATAGACAAGGTCACGCTTGCAGCCGATGCGGCACTGCTTAGATTCGGCATAAGCCCTACTATTCACTCATTGATCATCGACGGTGTTTTCGCGGGAGTGGGGAGTGTGCTTGGATTTTTGCCGCTCATCGTTGTGCTCTTTTTCTTTTTATCTCTATTGGAAGACAGTGGATATATGGCACGCGTGGCTTTTGTAATGGACAGACTGCTGCGAAAAATAGGGCTTTCCGGAAGATCGTTTGTGCCGATGCTGATTGGATTTGGGTGCTCGGTGCCCGCAATACTTGCAACGAGGACCCTGCCGAGCGAGCGGGACAGGAAAATGACGATTACGTTGACACCTTTTATGTCGTGCTCGGCAAAACTGCCTATTTACGCGGTGTTTGCGGCAGCCTTTTTCGCAAAAAATCAAGCCCTTGTGATGATAAGCCTTTATATACTCGGAATGATTGTTGCCGTTCTTTCAGGCCTGCTGCTTAAAAATACAGTGTTTAAAGGAAACTCTGTCCCGTTCATTATGGAGCTTCCGGCATACAGGCTGCCGTCTGCGAAAACAATAAGCCTTCACGTATGGGAAAAAGCGAAAGATTTTATTGTACGCGCGTTTACAGTTATTTTTATCGCATCACTTGTGATATGGCTATTGCAAAGCTTTGATTATAAATTTAATATGGTAGCCGACAGCTCGCAAAGCATGCTCGCGGCGATCGGAACATTTATCGCGCCGATTTTCAAGCCTTTGGGATTTGGAACTTGGCAGAGTTCCACTGCGCTTTTAACAGGGCTTACCGCAAAAGAAGCGGTTATCAGCACTTTTCAGGTGCTGCTCGGCGGAAATATGTCGCTTACGCAGTTATTTACACCGCTTACCGCGTATTCGTTTCTTTGTTTTACGCTCCTGTATATGCCATGTGTGGCATCTCTTGCAGTAACCAAAAAAGAAATGGGGAGCATCAAAAGCGCACTGCTGGCAGTGGGCTATCAAACGGGTATTGCCTGGATTGTTGCATTTTTCGTTTATAATGTGGGCAGATTAATCATCGGAGGATAAAAAAATGAAGTTTGCCGATATAATCATGATCGCGATCATTGCAGCGTGTGTTGTAGGAGCTATTATTGTTATAAGGAAAAAGAAAGGCTGCTGTTCGGATTGCAGTGCGTGTGACCGGGCGGATCAGTGCAAAATAAAAGATGGCAAATAAAAAACGGAGACATCGTCTCCGTTTTGTTATAGTATCAATTATTATTTGTGCAATAAGGGAGAGATATACTTATACAAAATAAATGTAATAATTGACACGATAACGCCTTTAAGCAAGTTAAACGGCACAATAATGCTCATGATGTATGTACCGGCGCCGCTGTCGAGAAGAGTCGGCGAATAAAGCGGGATAAATACAAAATAGTTAAACAATGCGGCAACAATAGCCAGACACACAGTGCCTGTGAGCATACCGATCAAAGCTGATTTACGCGTCTTGTTTTTTCTGTATATCAATGTGGCGGGTAAAATCAAAGCGGTGCCCACAATGAAATTTGCAAGTTCGCCGACGGGAGAGCCTTCGTTGGCTTTCAGAAGCAAATGAAGGATATTTTTTAATAGTTCGATAAGCATGCCGGCCACAGGGCCGAGTGCAAATCCGCCTACCAGTGCGGCTACATCCGAGAAGTCAAATTTTAGAAACGGAGCTCCTGGAAGGAGTGGGAATTCCAGTATGAAGTACAAAACAAATGCAATAGCACTCAAAGCTGAAATTTTAACGATTTTTTTTGTGTTTGTTTTCATGATTTCCTCCTAAAATTTCGGGTATAAAAAAGAATAGGAAGAAGTATTAATTGTGCAAAAACAAAAACCCCGTAACAAACAGGGCTTAAAAGCATATTTTTACTTCTCTCATCCGGACTGTAACCGTCGGTACTGGAATTTCACCAATTCAGCATTTCGCTCGCGGACTATAACCGCCGGTAGGGAATTGCACCCTGCCCCGAAGATATTTAATTCTAATATATTGTATACATCTAATGGTTTTCTGTCAAGGTTTTTGCTTGCTTAAATAAAAATATTTTGGTTGCTTGTTGGTTGGTAATGCACAAATACGTAAGGCATTATACAAGAGATATATCGCCCCATGCACCCAAAACATCATCTTTGATCAGCAGCACGCCAGTAAGTCCCGGGATAGATTGCGACAAGTCTATTGTCTTGTCAACATCTCCTTTTGTTTGGATTTCATTGCAAAGCCTTGTTGCCGCGGCATCTGCGAGAGCGGCATTTTTAGACAAAACAACGGCAGCGTCTGCTTTACCGTAGCTGAATGAATGCCCAAACATTCCTGACGATGTGCAAATGCCCGTTGGCATATCGTCAGCGGAGATTTTTATTTTCAGATTCGAAAAATGATCATCGTGTGCATAAAGGCCAATCGTGAGTTTCTCTTTTACATAGGCAAAGATATCGCCTCCGTTTTCGATGATGATCTCATCTGTATGCGCAAGAAGCTGTTTTGCCACGGCTTCGCTTACGGCGCCTGCGACCGCGGCCATCGGGCCTACAGTGCATAACATTGCGGCATTCGCCATCTCTCTTATAATATCGGGTGCCGTCTCGTATGCTTTTACAGGTATGTGAGAGGTTAAGAACTGGTTATGCTGTGCAATATAGCTTTCGAGCTGCAAACGCAGACCGGCTACAATGTCCTCCGCCAAAAAGGAAAGATCACTTTTGGCCAAAATATACAAATCTGTTTGCTTATTGCATATACGAAAACCGATGAATCCATTTCGATGCATTTGGCTGCGGTAAAATCTTTTTTCGTAATGCATAGGTTAAAAAATAGACTGAATCGCGCGCAGAGGACAGGCTTTTATACACAACATGCATTCTCTGCACAGCTTATGATCAAAATGAATTTTATAGTCATTTCCGCAATGAATGGCGCCGGCTTCGCATGCGGCGATACATGCGCCGCAGTGAATGCATTTATCCATATCAATACTGATAGCCGCATCGATCTGAGTGACTTTTATTTTCAGCGCTTTCATATATTTGATGCCATCTGCAATGTTTATTTCCGTGCCTTCTATTTCGATTAACAGAAGGCCCTGCATATCAATATCAATATGGGCTTTTAAGATATTTGGAATCAGGTCATATTTTTTTACTAAGTTATACGTTACCGGTTCGGTTGCAAGCTGCTCTGGGAATTCAATCAATAATCTGATTTTCACTCGATTAACCTCTTATATGGATTTTAGTGAATTGAGCTTATTATGTGCGGGAAAAGACTCCAGTTTTTCGGTTAAGTAGAATTGCTTTGAAATGATTTGTTCTTTCAATAAATGCGCTATTTCCAAGGCTTTATTGTAGCCCGTGATAGGGCTTGTACGTACTTTTTTTCCGTTGATCATGATTTGACCGCTTTTAAGTTCTTCATATGTGACTGTTTTGAGCACGGGTCTTGGAGCTTCGCTCACACTGTAGTCAATAATATTCATTTTAATATCACTGTCTTTGATGCTGACCATATTGAGCATGTCTTCATCAATAATCGGGATCGGTATGCCGATTCCGACAAAAATAGAAACGCCGTAGCGCTCGAATACGGCAGGGGATATAAAGTTTGTAGACATTTTTTTCATGTCTCCCACAACTGCAAGCGTGCCGCCCGGGCTAAGGATGCGGCCCATTTCGTCACGAGGAGCAGCCGAGTTGAACTGTGTGCCCATCCAAGCCACGTAACCTTGTGTGCCCGCGAGGAATATGCGTGTGCCTATCCCGATTGTGCGGTAGGCAGGATCATTGAGCAGCGGACTAAGCTGACCTGATGTGCAATAGGTGACATTTGATAAATGCGGCTGCAAGATGCCCATATATGTAAATAATCGTTTGGATGATGTGTTGGCGGCCGCATTATAACCTTGATATGCATTTCTTGGATTATACAAATAAGCTTCATTGATGGTTGAAAGAGATATTTTCGCCGTGATTTCTTTTCGGGGATAACAATCCGTGCCTTTTCCGAAGGCTCTAAGTGTGATGTCTTTACCGTCGATAAGATCACATATCACATGTGCGCCGCCATATTCGTCACCCAGTGTCGTGCTTGCCTGTGTTGCGCCTATATAAGTATCTACGGCGGCAAGACCAGCATAGCTTTCCACATCATTTAAATACATTTTTTCTATCCGAATCGGAGGTGTAGCATGTCCAACGTTTAAAAATGCGCCCGAAGAGCACATAGGCCCGAACGTGGCGGTCGTGACCACATCCACAACTTCTGCCGCTTTTTTTGCGCCCAAATTTTCTTTTAAATCTATTATTTCATCAGCTGTGACAACGACTGCTTTGCCGGATGCGATTTTTTCATTGATTTCTTTTATCGTCTTTGACATCTTTCACCTCAGAGCTAATTACGCATTTGCTTTTAAATATTCATTGATAAAAAGATCGATATCACCGTCCATAACCGCATTGATATTGCCTATTTCCGCATTGGTTCGGTGATCTTTGACCATGGTATAAGGCTGGAATACATAGGAACGGATTTGGCTGCCCCATGCAATCTGCGCATAATCGCCCTTTAAATCATCGATTTTTTCTTTGTGTTCGCTTTCCATGATTTCTATGAGCTTACCTTTTAACAATTTTAAAGCTGTTTCTCTGTTTTGGCGCTGGCTTCTCTCGTTCTGGCATTGTACAACCACGCCCGTAGGGATATGCGTGATGCGCACCGCGGAATCTGTTTTATTAACGTGCTGTCCGCCGGCTCCACTGGAACGGTAAGTATCCACACGCAAATCTTCGTCTCTGATTTCAACGTCGATGTCGTCATCGATTTCCGGCATCACATCCAAAGATGCAAAAGAAGTATGCCTTCTGCCCGAAGAATCAAAAGGAGATATTCTCACAAGTCTGTGCACGCCCTTTTCGGATTTTAAATAACCGTATGCGTTGATGCCTTCCACAAAGACGGTTACGCTTTTGATACCTGCTACATCACCGGCAAGTTCATCAATGATTTTGGTTTTAAAATGATGTTTATCCGCCCAGCGCAAATACATTCTCAGCAGCATGGCAACCCAGTCCTGCGCTTCTGTGCCGCCCGCCCCGGAGTGAATAGAAAGAATGGCATTATTGGCATCATAATCCCCTGTAAGCAAAATACTCAGCCGAAAAGTCTCTACTTCTTTTTTTACACCATCGATTTCTTTTTTTATATCAAGGCTAGCCTGAGTGGAATAATCTTCTTTAAGCAGTTCAAGCAACACAGGCAAATCTTCGACTTTTTCATTTAATTTTGTAAAAGCAACGTATTGTTCTTTTAATATTTTTTGTTCCCTTAAAATTTTCTGAGCGGTCTTATTGTCATTCCAAAAACCGTCTTGCTGCATCTTTTTTTCCGTCTCTTCTATATTGTTTTTCAATGAAGACGGGTCAAAGTGCATCCCTCGCTTCCCTAAATAAAGTTTCAATTTCATCAATTAATTGTTCGTAATCTTGAATTTCAATCATTTATTATCACCTTCTTTTGTAAGTTAATTTTCTTGTATTATGCTCCGCAACATTTCTTGTATTTTTTGCCGCTGCCGCAAGGGCACGGATCGTTTCTGCCGACTTTATCTTTATTTGAGGCCTGCGGTTTTTTGCCGTTTTCTTTACCGGTTGCAATATCACTTCTCTCGTTGACGACCGGAGCCGCCGCAGACGCGCTCTTTTCCACTTTTTCAATGCGCGCATTTAAGATATAGCGCACGGTATCTTCTCTAATTGCAGCAGACATGTCTTCAAACATATCGAATCCTTCCTGCGTATAGGCATGGATCGGGTTGATGTTACCATATGCTTGAAGGCCAACGCCCTGGCGCAGCTGATCCATATTGTCAAGATGTTCCATCCATTGGATATCCACAACACGTAAAAGAATATCGCGTTCCAGTTTGCGCATGATTTCATCCCCTAAAAGCTTTGCTTGGTTTTCGTAGGCGGTAAAGGCCTTTTCCAGAAAGAAGTCTTCTATTTCCTGCGCGTTTTGGCTCAGCATGGAAGGGGTTATAGAATCTTTTGGCAAAAATAGTCTTTCAAACTGCGTGATCATGCCTTTTAGATCCCATTCTTCATAAAACTCGGATACGCTGGTATAAGCTTCGCATTGGGCTTTGATAACGGTGGCGAGCATCTCTTTGATCTCATCGCTGATATCTTCTTTTTCAAAGACGGCACGCCGCTGTGCGTAGATGACCTCGCGTTGTTTATTTAAAACATTGTCAAATTGCAGTACGGTTTTACGGATGCCGAAGTTACGCGTTTCAACACGTTTTTGTGCCGATTCGATTCCTTTGGTGATCAGCCTGTGCTCGATAGGCATATCATCGGGCAACTTATCTGCGATACCTGCAAAGCGCTCCCCCGCAAAAATTCGCATCAAATCATCTTCAAGAGAGATGAAAAACTGAGAGCTTCCCACATCACCTTGTCTGCCGGCACGGCCCCTGAGCTGATTATCGATACGTCTGCTTTCATGGCGCTCCGTACCCATGATATGAAGTCCGCCGAGTTCTTTGACGCCCTCGCCTAAAACGATATCTGTTCCACGGCCTGCCATATTTGTCGAGATAGTGACCGCGTCTACCTGGCCTGCGCAAGAGATGATTTCGGCTTCTTTTTCATGATGTTTCGCATTGAGCACATTGTGCTTGATGCCGCGCCTTGCGAGCAGACGGCTTAAGATTTCGGATTTCTCGATAGAAATCGTACCGACCAGTACAGGCTGACCCGTTTTATGGCGCTGTTCGATTTCATCTACAACCGAGTCGAATTTAATCTTTTCGGTCTTATAGATAACATCATTCAAATCATCGCGTATCATGGGTTTATTGGTCGGCACACAGACGACATTCATATTGTAGATGGATACAAATTCTTCCTCTTCGGTTTTGGCGGTGCCTGTCATGCCGGAAAGTTTGTTATAGAGCCTGAAATAGTTTTGAAAAGTAATGGTGGCCATTGTCACGCTTTCACGGGCGACCGTTACTTTTTCTTTCGCCTCAATGGCTTGATGCAATCCTTCCGAAAAACGTCTGCCGTACATGAGGCGGCCTGTAAATTCGTCGACAATGATGACTTCGTCGTCTTTGACAATGTAGTCTTTGTCTTTATGCTTGAGCACATGTGCTTTCAGTGCCTGATTGATGTGATGGAGGATTTCCATATTTGCCACATCCGATAAGTTCTCTATCTTAAAATATCTTTCGGCGCGCTCCGTGCCCGCTTCGGTAAGTGATACGGCATCTTCGTTTTCTTCCAGTGCATATTCCGCATCTTTTTTAAGCGTGCGCACAAATGCATCTGCAGTTTTATATAAATTCGTACTTTTTTTGCCGCTTCCCGAAATGATCAACGGGGTTCTCGCTTCATCAATTAAAATACTGTCGACTTCGTCGATAATGGCAAAGTTCAACTCTCTCATAACAATATCTTCATGCTTGATGACCATGTTATCTTTTAAATAATCAAAGCCAAGTTCGTTGTTGGTAGCAAAAGTGATGTCGGCATTGTACGCTTCTTTGCGCTGCTGTGTATCAAGACCGTGAACGATAAGCCCTACCGTAAGACCCAAAAAGCGATAAATTCTTCCCATCCATTCGCTGTCACGTGTTGCAAGGTAGTCGTTGACTGTGACGACATGAACGCCCTTGCCGCTCAGCGCATTTAAATATGCCGGCATCGTGGCAACGAGCGTTTTTCCTTCGCCTGTTTTCATTTCGGAGATATTGCCTTCGTGCAAAACGATGCCGCCGAGGAGCTGAACGGGAAACGGCTCAAGACCGATTGACCTTTTTGCCGCTTCGCGCACAACTGCGAACGCTTCCGTTAATATATCATCTTCCGTCTCGCCGCCGGCGAGACGCTGCTTAAATTCATCTGTCTTTGCTTTCAGCTCTTCATTGTTCAGAGCCGCTATTTCATCGTGCAGCTCTTCTATTAATGCAACCCTTTTAAAGTATTTATCTATCTGGCCTTTTTCCATGCCTTGCGTAATTTTTGAAAATAATCCCACTCTGTAACCTCCCTGTATTCCATAGGTTTAATTTCATATTATAACATAGTTATGTTAATTTATTGAAAAAAGTATGCAGAAAAAAAAGGCTCCGAGAGCCTTTCCTAAAAACATTTTATTTCTTGATCCATACATACATGATCTTGCCGTCGATTTCGAATTCGACACGCTCATATTCTTCTTTGTTATTTGCTTTAACAGGTCCGCTTTGGGGTTGGGCCTGGGCGGCCTGTTCGGAGTTTGCGTTTAAGGCATTATCCAGATTCGGCAGTACTTGCGTTTCGTTTATATTTGCATTTTTGGATACCGTAGTAGGCGCTGCGGATACCATTGCTTCTTCTTCCTGGCGTTTCAATTCCGCAAAAATCTCTTTTCTGATGAATTCAAGATTTTGTGTACTATCAAATGCAATAACGGCTTCTTCTTTTACTTCCTGCGCTTTTCGCTTGGAATCTATATCAGAGCTCTTTCTGAACTTATAATGCGGGTTCTCAACGATTCTGCCGTTTTGAATGATAAATGGATTGGTCGTATCAATATCATCATCATGCTCGTCTATCGAAATCTCTTGTCTTACATATTCGTTTTCGACAGGAGCGGCGATATGCTCTTCAAAGAGTTCGGTTTTAGGAGCCGGTTTGAAGATGGATGTATCTTCTTTTTGGAGCAAATCATCAAGCAGCCGGTCTTCCGTATATTCTCCATCGTCAGCAGTATCTTCAAGTTTGGTTTGTTCTTTTTTATGTTTATCAAATATGCTGATCATGTAACTCAGCATTTCATCAGCTTCTTCCGATGTTTCGTTTGCCTGAGCTACGGGCTCATCTTCTACCAATTCAGATACAATAGCCTGTATATCCTCATCGGCGGATAGATCCAATTCTTCTTCGCCGATCTCTTCAATAGGTTGTTGTGCGGTGCTTTCATCCTGAAGGTCTTCCAGTAATTTTGCAATATTTTCGTCTTCCTGCTCTTCGGCGGCATCGGTTGTTTCTTGCTCTTGCAATGTTTCATCCTGCGGTATTAAATTGGGATCGATTTCTTCTGCATCTTCAGCCTCGCCGCTGATATTATCCAATTTTTGAAGAAAGCTGTCGTATTCGTCGTCGTCATCGTTTTGTGCATCATTGTTCAAAAGCAAATCACTGCTTTCCAAAGAAAAATCAGCTTCCTCTTTGCCGTCTGCGGCATTGTCGTTGCCAAGCAGCATATCGTCTTCGGGCAAAGCCTCGGGCAGGGCAGAGATAGATTCTTCGCTGCCACCGAGGATCATGTCTTCGGCTAAGGGGCTTGTTGCCTGGCTATCTACAGCTTCGTTCTCAACAGAAGATATGTAATCATCAAGATCGCTTCCGGCTTCGCCTGCAGCCGAGACGATTTCATCTATATTGAATTCGCTTGTAAAATGCAGTTGATCGGTATATGCCAAGCGCTCCTGAGGGCTCGCCTTTTTTACTCTTGGGATAACCATCATTTTTTGTATGATGAAGAATACGCTGATGGCAATAATGATATCTCCCGCGCTGATGGGAAGACCCGTCACGCCAAGAGGAATACCTATTATTTTACATAGTCCCATGACATACGGATTGGTTGCAACGACTTGGTTTGTCGCACCGAAATAGGATAGGTAAAATTGTCCGCCGTCTGTGATTTTTGCCATATCAAGCGCAGACTGTAAAATTGGCATCTTCCCGCCGTTTAAGAACGTTGCCGTAAAGTTGAGGCCGATGCCTATGACGAGAATATACGACCAAATATTGTTCAAATTGAAAACAACCGTGATCATCACGAGGACATAGACGGAAAAATAAATCCAATATCCGTATTCCGTAACGAACGGGACATCCATAATCGTTCCCGCAATATATCCCGCATAAACCAGCAGTGCCAAAATGAGCAGATACCATAAGCTGAATTTAAAATATTTTATATTTGAAAATTTACCCCTTCTTATCAATGCTATAATAATTGACAGAATTATAAAACCCACGTACATAACAACCTCACAAAGTTATAATTTAAAATATTTAACATTTTTATGTTGTATCATAAAAAAATAAAGAGTTAAAGCTCGGGCTCTATTAACCCATAATCTCCGTCTTTTCTTTTATAGATTACATTTACATCTTCCGTTTCTCCGTTTAAAAAGACAAAAAAACTGTGACCGACAAGCTCCATTTGCAGACTTGCTTCTTTTGCGGACATAGGTTTTAATGCGAAATGCTTTACTTTTACAATTTGTCTTTCTTTTGCTTCTTCTATGTCGTCCGAACCGTTTTTGCTATCGTATCGGATGCTTTCAGTGCCTTTGATTTGAAGTTTTTCTTTATATTTTTTTAACTGCAGATCTATCTTATCAATGACCAAATCGATGGCATTGCTTCCGTCAATGCCTGTTTCTTCCGCTTTTATTAAATTTTTGTTAAAATAAATGACCAAGTCAAGAGTGGTGCCGCCTTTGACCATTTTAAATGTAGCGCTGGCTTTCGTATCAGGGTTTAAGAATTTGTCATATTTACTGAGCTTGCTTTCAAGAGCTTGCTTTAATTTCTCGCTTGAACGCATATTCTTAAAATAGATATTGACTAACATGTAAGTTACCCCCTTTATTAAACCTTTTTGATATTATAACACTTTAGCATACAGAATAACAATATTAAAGTTAATAAAAATTAAAAAAACACAAGAGCTTACTTTAACTGATTTCAGTATGTTTTAGAGGCTAAAACAGCAAAAAATATTTTGCCGGCCCCTTCTTTTTTCAGAATCTTTGCGCAAGTATTTACAGTGGATGCCGTGGTGAGAACATCGTCTACAATTAAGATATTTTTATTTTTTACAAGCATGGAATCGGTGATTAAAAAGCAGTCTTTTAAGTTCTCTTCCCGTTCATATTTGCTAAGCCCTATCTGATCTTTCGTTTCTTTTATTTTGATCAAAACATCATTCTTTATTTCAATGCCGCTTTGACTGACGAGGCCTTGCGCGATGAGCTGTGCCTGATTGTATCCTCTTTGCTTGAGACGGTTTTCGTGGAGCGGTACGGAAATGATCATATGCGTTTGGGTTAAAATATTGCTTTTTCTTTCTATATCAAGAGCGAGCAATGCGCCGAGCCTGTAGGCTAAAACAGTGTTGTTATTATATTTTATGCTCTGAATCATCGGCGCAGTATAGTCGTTATATTCAAACATGCTGATACCCGCATCGTAAGTATGCTTATTTTCATAACATATACTGCAGATTTGCCCACCTTTTACGGCTCTGCCGCATACCATGCAAAATTTTAAAGGCTTAAAGACATGAGGCGCGCATTTATGACATATGATTGTCTTTGTATCAAGCAGAACGCGCCCGCAGCTGGGACAGTAAGGATCGGCCGGATAAAAAGCATCCGCAAATTGCTGTGTGAATTCAGAAATGAAGTGTTTCATTTTGGATACGCTCACAAAGGGCTGTTTTTCTGTCTATCGATGTGTTGTTGGCCACCATCATTTCAACAATGCGGCGGCTGCCGACAAGTATGGCGGTTTGTTTTGCTCTTGTCAATGCCGTGTATAACAGGTTGCGGCTCAGAAACTGCCCGTAGCCTTCGCACATTAAGATGATCACCGCTTTAAACTCGCTGCCCTGGCTTTTGTGGGTGGTGATGGCATAAGAGAGCATCAACTGGTCGGCGTCTTCAAACGAATAATTCACAAGCCGTTCCTGTTCGAAAAGCACTGTGAGGATTTTATCTTCCGTGTTGATTTTTTCAAGCACGCCGATATCCCCGTTAAAAATACCCATTCCCGTCTGCGCTGTTTGAATATTGGTCCAAAGAGCATTGTAATTGTTTTTTACCTGCATGACTTTATCGCCCTGCCGCAAAATGTAGCCCAGCACATTTTTTTGCGCTTTGTCTTTGCTTGGCGGATTTAATACTTGCTGGAGCTGCTTGTTCAGATTTTCAACGCCGGTGATACCTCGTTTAACATGGCTGATGACTTGAATATCATAAATCGGGTCATAATTTTTGTATGTTGCAAGCCGGCTTGCGCAAAGCTCAAGCACTTTTTGCAGCGCGCGTGAAGGGGTGGGGGCGTCGAGAAAGAAAAAATCATCGCTTTTATTGTCGATGACGGGCATTTTGCCCATGTTGATGTTATGCGCGTTGACAACGATCATACTTCGCTGGCTTTGCCGAAATATCATCTCAAGTTTTGAAGTGTTCGCCGCGCCGCTGCCGATAATATCTTTTAAAATATTGCCGGGCGCAACGGAAGGGAGCTGGTCGACATCACCCACCAAAATCAGCTGCATTGTTTTGTTCATGGCTTTGAGCAGATAATAAAGCAGCTTGATATCGATCATCGATGCTTCGTCTACAATGATGCAGTCGCCTTCCAAAAGATTATCTTCGTTTCGCAGAAAAACCATTCTTTCTTCGGAAGAGAATGTGTATTCCAGAAGTCTGTGCAGCGTTTTTGCTTCCTTGCCGCTTGCGCTGCTGAGCCTTTTGGCGGCTCTTCCGGTAGGTGCGCAGAGAAGGACGTTTTTGTTTAGTTTTTCCAAAATATACAGCACACATTTAATAATCGTTGTCTTGCCTGTTCCGGGGCCTCCCGTGATCACACTCAATCCGTGTGTGATACTAAAAAGCACGGCTTTTCGCTGGCTTTCGTGAAACGTGATATCGTAGAGCGATTCGTATTCTTTAATAAAATTATTTAAAATCCCTTCATGAAAATCAAAGGAATTATGGGATATACCGCTTAAGATTTTTGCACAGTCTTTTTCGGCTGTATACAAATCATACGGATAATAAACATTTTCTTCGTTGACTATATCCAAAACGATTTTGCCGACCTTGCATAAAAAATCAATGCCGTCCTGAATAATATCACCGTCTACATGAAGGATGAATGATGCATGCGAAAGCAGATCGTCTTCACTGCTGAACATATTGCCTCTTTGACAGAGCGTGGAGAGCACATAGCCGATGCCCGCGCGAACCCGAAAAGAAGAATTTTCTTCAATACCCAGTGCGAGAGCGATTTTATCTGCCATCTTAAAGCCGATGCCGGGGATGTCCTCAATGAGCCTGTAAGGGTTTTGGCTGACCAGCTCAATGGAAGCGGCCTGATATTTTTTGTATATTTTAAGTGCGTATGAGGTGCTGATGTCATAGTTTTGCATAAACATGATCACCTCGCGCATTTGTTCCTGGTCAAAAAAAGCCTCGGCTATTTTTTTTGCGGTTTTTTCACCGATTTTGGATACCTCGGTAAGGCGATGAGGCTCATTTTTAATGATATGAAGCACATCTTCACCAAAATGATCGACAAGTTTTTCGGCATTGCTCGGACCGATTCCTTTAAACAAGCCTGAAGACAAATATTTTTTCAGCGCTTCATTTGTTGCCGGAACATTGATTTTATATCCGCTCGCGTTAAACTGTCTGCCATAGATTTTATGCTCCGTAATGACTCCGTATACGGTGATGTTTTCGCCTTCGGTGAGCTGCGGGAAAATGCCCGTGACCACCTCCATAAGTCCGTCTGTATCCAAGTCAAATACCGTATAGTTGGTGTACTCGTTAAAATACACAATCTGCTCAACCGTACCGGTGAGCATATCAAGCTCTTGCATATGAATATCCTTTGCTTCAAAGTTTACTCATATAGTATCATAAGTATTTTCGGCTGGCAAGCGGCTCAATATCAGAGCGGCTGAATGCTTTTCACGATTGCGGAGACGATCACGTCTGCCATATCCACGATCAAAGAAAGGCGTATATCGGCAAGCGGGCTCATATATTTTGTATTTACGATTCCCGTGATATTGATATCTCCCACCGGGGCAAGGCAGTTGCCCGCGCCGATGCCGGGCACAAGATGGCCGCATTCAAGTGTGATTGTGCCGATTCTTTTCACGCTTCCGCTCAGGGCCGCGTCTACGGCCAGAATTTTATAACCGGGATAGGAGAGCCTTACTTGCGATAATTTTTGAGAATAGTTTACCGCATGAACAGGATTTTTCAAAGTGCCGATGATGGGAATAGGCAGATTATATTCAAGGAGTTTGCTTCCGATAAGCGGGCCGAGGCAGTCGGCGATGCAAAGATCGGTGCCGATACATAAGATGATGTATCGGCGATGCAAGTATTCTTTTAAAGAACCGGCAAGGCTTTCGGATGCATTTATTTCATGTGTGTTCACAGATATGATACTTTGTGAAGGGCAAGGCAAAGGCTGCGGCTGCAGTCTCTGCAGTTTTTTTAATTTCGGGAGGGCTGTAGACAACGCCGTAAACACTGATTTTGACATGTAAAGAATACCTCTCGTTTTTTTCTTAAGAGATATTGTATGCCCTGTGAAGTAGCGGTATTTGTAAAATTCCGCACATATGTGCGGGGAATAAAAAATTTTTTAGGATTTTTCAAACCATAGATGAAAATTTTCTTTATTTTTAATAGCGTTTAAAATACGCTCTTCGCTTTGGGGGATCTGTTTTTTAAGGGAGGCTATAAGCTGTTTTATCTCTTCGCGCTTTGTGTTGCCGTCTGCGGGGCAATTTTTATTCACAACGGGCAGACAGAGTTTATTCATCTGATAGGTGATCTCCCTCTCCCAGACGTAGATCATCGGGCGAATGAGCGTGATCTGTTTGCGGTCGAGATAGGTGACGGGTTTAAAGGTGTGCATACGGCCTTCGTAAAGCATCGACAAAAAGAGCGTCTCGACGGCGTCGTCGGCATGGTGGCCGAAAGCGAGTTTATGAATACCAAGCTCGATCATTTTATCGTGAAGCGCGCCTTTTTTCATCTTTGAGCAAAGCGAGCACGGATTGGTTTCTTTGCGTTTTTTAAAAACAATATCCGCAATATCGGTTTTTACGATATGCAGCGGTACATGGATGCTGCGGCAGTAGTCTTCAAGACCACGAAAATCCATGCCTTCAAAGCCGATGTCCACGCAAATAGCCTGCAAGTCATAGGCAACAGGATAAAATCGTTTTAATAGATTGAGCCCGTGCAGCAGCATGATGCTGTCTTTTCCGCCCGATATGCCCACGGCGATAACTTCATTTTCGTTTATCATTTCATATTCCTGCATGGCGCGGCGCATACAGGAGAGTATTTTCTTCATTTCTTTGCTCCCTGATATAGTATGAGGTATTATATCATAAAGAATGGAATTGTATGTTTTATTTTCTGCGGATAAAGATGACAAAATACCGCAGAGCATGATACAATAAAAACAAACTGTAATGCGGCACGGAGGCTGTGGATATGGAAAATAATATCGAACAAATGAAGCAGGATGTAAGGACATATATAGCGCTTGGGATGCATAGAGAGACATATTGGAAAACAGAAGAAAATCAATCTAAAAAAAGATAAAAAAATACAAAAAATCATAGAACGTATGAAGGCAGAAATTCTTGAGGCATTGGACAACATCAACTATTTCGAAAAAACAGCGGGCCGCGATATCTTTGAGGCAATCCCAGAATTGGACGAAGAAGAAAAGCAGTTTGTGATCCATGCAAAAGAGCTGCGCGCTGCAACCAATCAAAATAAAATACTGCCTAAAGGATTCGATACTTCTGCCCGTTATGTCAGAAATGATATTGAACGAATAAAAAAAGCAAGAGAGCAGCTCAGCTTATCGAATAATGAAGATGTTCAAAAAACTAATACCTATATTGAGGAACGCTATATTAATTTAGGCAGATTGATTCAAAGCTATTCGCTTCAACCCTATATCGATCAATTTACTGCCGAAGAACAGCAATATATAGAAGAAGGGCGCATGGCAAAGCTGAAAAGCGAGTACACAGAAGGCGCCGAAAAGGCAAGAAAGTTTCTGGCAACGAGCGCGAAGTTTAAAAAAGTGGGAAACAGCATAGCACAGGTAGGCGTGGACTTTAACAAAGCCATGACAACAAAAGGCGAAGAAATGGGCGATAAGGTGAGGCAGGCAGGCGTAAAGCTTTCTCCGCTGATCATTGATATAAGCGAAGCTGTAATTGAGTTAACTGATAAATTACAGGATATAAATGATGCAGTCTTTGATAAACTGCAGAATAAAGTAGATGACGTATTCGCTAAGAAAGGGTGGAGAGAAATAAAAGCACATATCAAAAAAGAATGCCTTAAAACTGTGCCTAATGCTCCAGAGGAAGCAATAGAAATCAAAGCGAAAGAAGTATATTTTGAAGGCAGAAATTACATATTGAATGAATATCCTGCATTAAAAGAAAAAGAAGATATAATAAAAGAAAATTATATAAAAAAACATGGGGAGATATGTAATGAGGATGAGTTTGAGAAATATTTAAATACACAAATACCCGATTATTATGAAACTTATCGGAAATTTAGAAATAACTATAATGCATTTTATGAAATATTAGTAAAACATGATTATGATTATGTGAACAGTTAAAGTATATTTTTTATATGTTGTATGAATAAACAATCTATTGACAGGTTATCATAGGGGGAATATAATTATTCATTAGTTCAACAGAATAAATAAGCCTTATAAAGAGCAGACGAGGGATGAGCCCGTTGACTCTGCGGCAACCTACTAACAGGTAAGGTGCCAAGACTCTCAGCGTTAGCTGGATGATGAGGAAAGTATAAACTTTTTGCAGCCTCTTTATTCAGGGGTTTATTTTTTTGAAAGGAGTTTATATGAGAAAATTATTTACGTCCGAAGCCGTTACTGAAGGGCATCCCGATAAAATATGTGATCAGATATCGGATGCCGTGCTGGATGATATTTTAGCCAAAGACCCTATGGCGCGCGTGGCCTGTGAGGTGGTTGTCAATACGGGGCTGGTGCTTGTGGTGGGTGAAATAACGACCAACTGTTATGTAGATATATCAAAAATCGCAAGGCAAACCATCAAAGAAATAGGTTACGACAGGGCAAAATACGGATTTGATGCGGAAACATGCGGCGTGATCGTCAGCCTCGATGAGCAGTCGGGCGATATCGCGCTTGGCGTGGACAGCTCTTTTGAGAGCAGGAGCGGCGTTAAGGATCAATACGAAGCAACAGGTGCGGGCGATCAGGGCATGATGTTTGGATATGCCTGCAATGAAACGGATGTGTATATGCCGCTTGCGATCTACCTTGCAAACAAACTGGCAAGAAGACTCACGGAAGTGAGAAAGAGCAAAACATTAAAATATCTGCGCCCCGACGGCAAAACGCAGGTGACTGTGGAATATGACTGCGACGGCAAGCCAAAACGCATCGACACGATCGTGATTTCCGCCCAGCACAGTGAAGTGGTCTCGCAGGAGGAGATAAGAGGAGATATTATAGAGCATGTCATCAAGCCTGTCATTGACGATGGTCTGCTTGACGAGCGCACAAAAATATATGTCAACCCTACGGGGCGCTTTGTGACAGGGGGCCCGAAGGGAGACAGCGGGCTGACGGGCAGAAAAATCATCGTGGACACCTACGGCGGATATGCTTCCCACGGAGGCGGTGCGTTTTCGGGTAAAGACCCCACAAAAGTGGACCGTTCCGCAGCGTATATGGCAAGGCATATCGCTAAAAATATCGTTGCGGCAGGACTTGCGGATAAATGTGAAATACAAATATCCTATGCCATCGGTATGGCGCATCCGGTCGCCATCAATATCAACACATTTGGCACCGGCGTTATCAATGACGAAGCAATCGCGGATGCCGTGATGAAAGAATTCGATCTGCGTCCCGCGGCGATCATAGATTATCTCGATTTGCGCAGGCCCATCTACAGGCAAACATCGGCTTATGGCCATTTCGGAAGAGACGATATCAGGCTGCCCTGGGAGGAGACAAACAGGGTCATGGATCTGGTAAAATATATTCATAAATAATAAAACGGCAGCAATGCCGCTTTATTATTTTTTCTCTTTTAAAGATATATACTTTTCGAGTTCATTTTCCCAGCCTGTTTGTGAAGTGAAGGTTTCATTTTGATTGTCGATAAAATTTTTCAAAAAGTTCAGTTCGTTTCCTGTGAGCAAATCGAAAAGCAGGAGGCATTCCTGCTCCCAAAAGCAGCAACCGAGTACATCAATGATATCGCGCATGCTGTGTATATGTTTTTTGGTCATTGCTATTTTATCGCGTGTATGCGCCAGACTGTTCATTTCATCGATCAGCGCACGCAGTTCTTCGTCTTCCATCGGTGCATGATCAATAAATATACCGCTGTCTGTTTTTGTTGTTGGATCGGCTACAGTGAGAAAAATATTTTCAAAGCTTTCCTGAGAGAGAGCATCTTGTATTCGTGGATATAAGTTGAGCGCGGTCGTTTGAATATATTGTTGCGTACATGCATCTCTGATATGCAAAAAAGCGCAGAGAGCATGTGCCGCTCCGATCAGTTTTGCTTTTACTTCTTCTGTCGAAAGTTTATGAAAACAATGAAGCAGTATATCTCGCTGTGCCTGCGAAATATCCAACGCCAAAATGTTGCCTTGCAGCATGGCAAGCCCAATCGCATTTGCGGCGACGGGTTCATAGATATTGATCAGCAGCTGCCTGTAGTCCGGGCTGATGCTATGCAGCAGCGCATCAATGAGACTGTGGTTAAAATAACTGCAAAAACTGTTTTCTATGCTCAGACGGTGCATATAATCGTTGACATATATAATGCCTTTTAAGTTCTCGCTTGCAGGTAAGGAAAGCTGATAATCGATGGCGCAAGGAATTTCGTGCGCAAAAAAACGGTAGTCGTATCGTTTAAAAAATTTTTTTAATTCGTTGATCGTATCTTCATAAGAGATGGTCACAGACTTGGGCGACAGAAGCAATATTTTTTTCAGAAGCGCTTTTCCTTTTTTGATCTGTGCCTCGATTTCTGCCCATGCCGCTTTAAGCATTTGACGTGCATCTTCATTTTGGAGAGACTCTATGGAGCGGTGAGAAGTTTGTAAGTATAAATCAATTGAAAAGCAAATGGAAGCATACAGTTCTCGGGCTGTTTCAACAGGCACAGAGGAGCTGTCGCCCATGGTGTGGCGTGCTGTTTGATCGGCAAGGAGAGCAAATAAATTAGCTTGGGCGATGGCGCGTTCTTCATCACTCGGGTCTTCTTTTGCAAAAACATTTTCTTGAGTCGAAAATAATTCGTTTTTCATAGTATCTTTCATATCAATACTCGAAAGGCTCATCGCTATGCTCATGTGTATCGCTGTCGCAAAGTTCTTCTATGGAAAGCGCGGCCAGATAATCCATGGAGCCTTGGGCAGTTGTGTTAAAATAATTTTTCATGGCTTCGATAAGCTCATCATCGCTTAAAGCCTCCAGGCATTCGCCTTTAAAGTAATAAAACAAATCCTGCAAATCCATGAGCACCGACGCATAATTTTCCTGATTAATATAAGGGCAGTCACAAAAAGCTTCAATGAGTTTTTTTAAGATGCCGTTGCCAAACTCAATGCGCCCGGTATCTTTGAGCGCTTGCCTGCGTGCATCCAGCAGCAGGCAAATCTGCTCTTCGTTTAGGCTCAAAGAGTATATACCGGTCAGTTCATTGCATTTTTTTATTTCGGTCATCATCTGATTTTTGTGCTGATCGTAAAATATTAACGCGAAATCTTTATCCACTTCTCTCACCTCTATACAAGCTTAAGGGTTTAAAGGCGTGATTACAAGACTTGAAATTCGGCTTGTTTTGTGGTAATATAAATACAGAAAAAAATAGATCCGCTTGAAGATAAGCGGGTTTTTTGCTTTGCGAAATAAATCTCTATATATTATTTTTTTAGTATATAAAAAATTATGGTGCATACATATTTATGAAGACATAAAATAAATGCCATAAAGGAGAGATAAGAGTTGGAAAAGGGCGTCACGTTTATAAAAAAACAGCCGAAAGAAAATTTAATATATGATAAAGATGCGGCCAATCACAAAAAAATAGCCGTTATTTTTGACTATGATTGCAGTGATGAAGATGAGCATTGCTATACGGGAGAATTCTTGATAATAAGTCCGAAATATATATTCAAAGCGGGGGGATTTGAAAGTATCTTTATGGGGAATACGCCAAGAGAGTATCCGCCCGTGCTTCTTGCCGCATTGGGGCTGATTTATGACATCTATAAAGAAGACACATCAAAGCATCTGCCGCGCTGTTTTGAAGGATACGATCTCACAAAGGCGATGCAGATTCTCGCAGGCAACAAAGCGGAAAGGAAAAGCGATATCAAGCGCTTTTTTCAGGCGGCGGCATTTTTGATGGAACTTGATGAAGATGAGATGAAAGAGAAAGCGAAAGAAGAACTTGAAAATATAACGGAAGGGTATGAATTCAATGTCAGATATACTAACCGGTTGTTTTTGGTAGGGACCAAAGATATCATGCTCGGGCTGCTTAGCGATATCAAAAAAGACCGTAAAAAAGAGCTCGCGGCAGCGAGATTTTATAAAAGTGTTGTAGATATTTGTCTTTATATATGTAAAGATCTAAGAGAATTACACGGTATCAGAAAAATATTATTATCCGGTAAAATGTTTGACGAAGATGAAAATCTATGCGCGCTCATACCACAGCTTGTGCGCAGCGGATTCGAGGTGGAGAAGGGAAAATATCAGGCATATACCCGTGTGGTATACGAAGGCATTGCCAACAAATAAAGCTTGAAATCTAAAGTCAAATATGTTAGAGTGTGTTGTGCCGTACTATGCGGGGAGTTAGCGGTGCCTTGTAACCTGCAATCCGCTACAGCAGGGCAGATGCCCGCCTGAGGTAGTCTGACGGTCGGTTTAAGAGAATATATTTTGAGGCGTTGATCATTGGGCTCTGTGCAATACTATTCGGTCAACCCCGTCAGGTCTGGAAGGAAGCAGCGGTACGCCGATAATATGTATGTGCCGCGGAATGACCTAATGTGAGTTGATGGTATACTCTCACTGTTCGTCAGCTGTCGAGGAAGGGTGTACGGCTTATTATAAAAAAACGGATAAAAACTCTTGTTTAAAGCAAACGGGAGTTTTTTTGTTTGTCTGAAATAATAATATGGACCACACTTTTCTTCAAAGACGGAAATTGCTTATCTGACATAATTTTTATACGGTGAACGGTATAATAAAAAAATCGATTCAAGATAATTCAAAAAAGAAAATAAACTGCTCAATGGTTTGAAAGGGGATCGCATGCAATCAGTAACAGAGGTGAAGGACAAGCTTAATATAAGAGAAAAAATAAAAAATTTAGGCTTCAAAGCTTACATAATCTATGCAGTGTTTTCGTTTGTTGTCGGCCGAAGCATGGTGCTTGGAGAAATATCGCCTTTTGTATTCGGATTTTTGGCCTTTGCCGTACTCGATACTTCGCAGAAAATAACGCCTGTTTTTGCACTGATAGGCACGCTGAGCCTGGGAGATGTCAGCTTGAGCATTCGCGCAGCGATCGTGCTTGCACTTTTGTATGTAGTAAAGTATGCCAATATTTTTACGGCAAAAAAATTGCACAGAGCCATTATTGCATTTGTTTGCACAGCGGCGGCATCCGTTGCAGTATTTTTGGCAATGTCGGGCTCGACAATAGATATCATATTGTACGGTGCGGAAGCGGTCTCTGCTTTTTGCATGTATTATGTGTTTAGTATCGGCATCGATGCGCTTCGCACCTACAGGCAAAGGCAGGTTTTCGGGGATGAGGAAATCATCTGCATCAGTATCATATTGATCGTAGTTATAACAGCGATGAATGGGCTTGTTTTTTATAATTACAATATAATGGTCATGTTTGCTATTTTCGCTATTTTGCTTTCGGTGCATTTTGAAGGGATCAAGGCGGCGCTGCCCGTTGCCGTGCTCACTTCGCTGTCTTTGGTGCTTGCCCAAGCGGCCGATATGTCGATCATGGCGGTCTACACGTTTGGGGCACTGCTGGCCTGCGTGGGTATCAAGATGAATAAAACGGTAGCGGCTTTGTCTTTTATTCTGGGGATGCTCGTTATATTCGGCTACATAAACGGATTTTCGGGTCTGTTTTTATTTATTAAAGAGGCGCTGGCCGCAGGCGTGTTATTTATTGCGCTGCCTATCTATAAAAAAGAAGACAGAATAGAGCATGCAGAAACACAGAAAAGGGAAAAAGGCAGAGAAGCATTCAATATATATATCAAGCATCAAATGCAAAAACAGCGTGCGGCGCAAAACGCGCTGTATATAAAAACCGGCAGGCGGAAATCGTCCGATAGAAACAAAGCCATTTTAGGCTATATCGTCAAAGACGTTTGTTCTTCTTGTCAGGCGTATAATAACTGCTGGACGGTAAATTCCGAGAATACGATGATGATGTTCATCGACAGTCTCAAAAAATACGGCAACGAAAAAGCAATGGAGCGAACGGAGTTTATTAAAAGCTGCAGTAAGCCGGAGCTTATGAGGCTTTCCATCAATTATCTCATTAAAAGCTCACTCGAACAAAAAGACAGACAAAAACAGCTTGAACGACAAAGGGAGTATTTTCTCACAAAACAACAGAGCTTGATAGAGCTCAGTGAGGAGATATTCGATATCCTGCAAAATGGTATCGTCAAGCATGAAGAAGAGGAAAAAAGTATTCTTTCTTCTCTTAAAAGACAAAATATAGACTGTGGATCCGTGTTTGTGTTCAGCGATCGGCGGGGAATCATGCGGGTATTTATCAGCATGATGCAAAGCAATATCTCGCGTCAGGTGCGTTGTATGATGTCGGACTGTATTTACAATTCCGTCGGCGTAAAGGTTGATTTTGATTCGGAACACAGAACAGAGCAGGGATGTGTGTGTGTGTTTGTGGAAGCTCCCATCATGCGCCTTTCGGTAGCGCAAAAAAAGGCGGCGAAGAAGTATTCCGATTATTCGGGAGACAGCAGCACGGTTGCGGATATAGATAAAGGCCTTGTGCTTGCCGCCATTGCCGACGGAATGGGCAGTGGCAGAGACGCACAGAATTACAGCGGCAGGCTGCTTGATATTATCGAGGATCTGCTCGGCAGCGGGATAGATATCAAAACAGCCGTGCACATGGCAAACGGAGTGATGGATACCGAGGATGATAAAGAAATTTTCTCCACGCTCGATGCATTGCTGTTTGACGAATATACGTCGGATGCGGTTATCATCAAAGCGGGGGCCTGCGCAACCTATATCAAGAGTGAAAAGGGAATAGAAAAAATCGAGTTTGATACAACACCAATCGGTATTCTGGACAAACCCAATATAAAAACGGCATATCGAAACGTGGTGCCCAATAGTTATATTTATATGTTTTCAGACGGATTTGCATCCGCGTTTGAAGACAAAGAACTTAAAGATCTGATCAAAAAGACATCGGGCAGAAGCCCCCAGATGATCGCGGATAACATTTTTGAAGAATTCAAGAAAATGACACATGATGAAAAAATAGACGATATCACCGTTATGGTTGCAAAAGTGTGGGAAAGGTTGTAGAGTCAACCATTGTTTGGCATTTTAAAACATTTGTAAAACAGGCCTGTATGCGATATAATATTATCTATGGAGCCGTTGAATTCATTTGAGAGAAAAATATTAAACACAATACAAAAATATCAGCTGCTATCAGAAAATCAAACCGTATTGTTGGCACTCTCCGGAGGCGCCGATTCTACGGCTCTTTTAATTGTGCTCAAAAAACTGAGTAACATGCTCGGCTATACTTTATATGCTATGCACCTAAACCACATGCTTCGGGGCGAAGAAGCAGATCGGGATGAACGCTTTTGTATTTGCATGTGCGGTAGCTTTGGCGTGAAATGCTTTGTTAAAAAAATTCCCGTCATGCAGTATGCGTCAGAAAACAGGCTTTCAGTGGAGCAGGCCGGAAGAAATATTCGATACAAAGAGCTTTTGAAATTAAGTAAAGAGCTTAAAGCCGATAAAATTGCAACGGCGCACCATTATGACGATCATATCGAAACAGTGCTGATGCGTGTCATGCGCGGCACCGGTATTGACGGACTTTGCGGAATAGAGTTCAGCCGCCCCGACGGTATCATCCGTCCGATGTTATCGGTAGGAAAGGATGAGATTTTAAAGTATCTTGCAAAAAATAATATATCCTATTGCATTGATGTCACAAACGAAGAAAACGAGTATTTCAGAAATCAGATAAGAAATATTATTTTGCCGGCTTTTGTGCAAGCACAGCCAAATTTTAAGGATTTGTTGTATCGCCTCAGCATTCAGGCAAAAAAAATAAAAAATAGCATTACTGAAAAATTAAAACGATATGAAAAAGAATTTGAGTTTTCAAATGATGAGATACGTATAAAAATACGGTTATTCAATGAAGCGGAAGAATATTTAAAGCCTTATGTCTTACGGGGCATGTTTAAGCAGCTTGGATATATTGAAAATATAGAAAAAAAACATATAGACAGTATTTTGTCTATGCCCTGCACAAATACTATATGGAGCTTGGATTTGCCGGGCGGTATCCGAGCAAAGCGGAAATATGATTATCTGATCATAAGCTGCGGTAAAAAGGAAGCATCCTATGTGCCGGTCCATGCTCTTTATCCCGTCAAGCGTATGGGACAGACTATAATAAAAGCTCTAAAAATAAAAATTTGCATTCAGAAATCTGAAATATTTGAAAAAAAAGCGCATTGTATGTTTGAAAAGTATATTGATTATGATAAAATAAATGGCAATCTTTTTATAAGAGGCAGATTGCCTTCGGATACATTTCGCCCGCTGAATATGAAAGGCAGCATGAGTGTAAAAAAATATTTTATAAACAATAAAATACCGAAGGAAAAAAGAGATGAGATATGTCTGCTATGTGATGAGCAAAACATCATTTGGATTATCGGTTATGCGCTAGATGACAGATACAAAGTAGACAGCCAAACAAAGAATATAGCAAAAATCACAGCAAGCGACTTGGAGTTTATAGAATGCACATGCACAAAGATGTAGAAAGAATTTTATTGACCAAAGAAGAGATAGATGATAAAGTTAAATGTATTGCCGGGCAAATTGACAACGATTATAAAAACACGGTTCCCGTGTTGCTTTGCATATTAAACGGCGCCGTTGTCTTTTTAACGGATCTGATGAGGCAGATGGCAACAGATGTTGAAATAGATTTTATGCAGGCAAGTTCCTATGGCGACAAAACGACATCAAAAGGCTCTGTAGAAATATTGAAAGATGCCAGTATCAGCTTGAAAGACAGAGACATCATTGTCGTTGAAGATATCGCCGATACCTGTGTGACTCTGCGGAGTCTGCTTGAAAAACTTAAAGAATACGAACCCAAAAGTATCAAGCTATGTGTTTTTTTGAATAAATTGGATGTAAGGGCACCGCAAGACGATATTAAAATTGACTATAAAGGTTTTGACATACCAAACGAGTTTGTTATAGGATACGGACTGGATTATGCCAATAGGTATAGAGATCTGCCTTATGTGGGCATACTCAAAAAATGCGTTTACGAAAAGTAAGCTTTAACTATTTAGAATAGGTAGGAAACATGAAAAAGAATTTTAAAGTATTAATGTTTTATTTATTTATCATCGCGGGGATTATGTTTCTTCTGACAATGATAAATACAACAAGAAACAATGCTTCTGTTATATCATACAGTCAAGCCATACAAAATCTGGAAGCTGACAATGTTACTTCGGTAACTATAGATAAAGGGAAATATACGGCAACGCTGGAGCTTAAAAACGGCGATACGGTGATGGCCTATATTCCTTATTATGCATTTGACGATGTTATTTTAAACTATATTGAGCCGGGCGGAGTGAAGGTGGATTATGTCATTCCATCGGATAATACATGGATAAGCACGGTGCTGCCGCTGGTACTGATGATTGGGACAGTTATTTTTGTTTTCTTTATCTTAAATCAGCAGTCCTCCGGCGGAGGCAGGGTCATGAACTTCGGCAAGAGCAGTGCGCGAATGTTTAACCCGGCAAATAATAAAAAAGTAACATTCAAAGACGTGGCAGGTGCAGATGAAGAAAAAGAGGAAATGGCCGAAATTGTCGATTTTCTGAAGCATCCTGCAAAATATATTAACCTCGGGGCAAAGATCCCCAAAGGTGTGCTCATGGTGGGCCCTCCGGGAACAGGTAAAACATTGCTTGCAAGGGCCGTTGCCGGAGAAGCCGATGTGCCGTTTTTCACGGTAAGCGGTTCCGAATTTGTTGAAATGTTTGTCGGGGTCGGCGCATCACGTGTTCGTGATCTGTTTGAAAACGCGAAAAAGAATTCTCCGTGTATCGTTTTTATCGATGAAATAGATGCGGTCGGCCGTCAAAGAGGCACAGGTCTTGGCGGCGGACACGATGAGCGGGAACAAACTCTCAATCAGCTGCTGGTTGAAATGGATGGCTTTGGTATCAGTGAAAACATCATCGTCGTTGCGGCAACAAACCGCCCCGATGTATTGGATCCGGCATTGCTGCGACCGGGCAGGTTCGATAGACAGATCGTCATCGGTATACCCGATATCAAAGGCAGAGAAGAGATATTAAAAGTACACAGTAAAAATAAACCTATGGATAAAAGTGTGGACCTTAGCGTTATTGCGAAAGGAACAGTCGGATTCACGGGCGCTGACTTGGAAAACTTAGTGAACGAAGCGGCTTTGCTTGCGGCAAGAAGAAATAAAAAAGCTATTTCTGCCGATGAGATGGAAGAAGCGAAAAAGAGAATCATAGCAGGCCCTGAAAAGAAAAGCCGTGTTGTCACAGATGAAGATAAACAAATCACCGCTATCCATGAAGTGGGGCATGCAATCGTCATGGATGTGCTTCCCAATTGCGATGAAGTACATGAAATTTCCATTATTCCGAGAGGAATGGCGGCCGGATACACGATATCGCTTCCAGAAAATGATTCGGTTCATATGACAAAGCAAAAACTGCTTGACAATATAGCGGGATTACTGGGAGGAAGAGCAGCGGAAAAAGTTGCGCTTGACGATATCTGCACAGGCGCTACAAACGATATAGAGCGCGCGACAGAGCTCGCACGACGCATGGTCATGGAATTCGGAATGAGCGATATGCTCGGACCGATGACATTTGGAACGGGGAGTCAGGAAGTTTTTATCGGAAGAGATTTCGGAAGAGCCAGAAATTACAGTGAAGAAGTGGCGGCAGCCATTGATAAGGAAGTAAGACAGATTATAGAAGATGCATTCCTCAGGGCACAGCAAATTCTGACGGAAAATAAGGCGGCTCTTGAGCGTGTCACAGAAGTTTTGCTGCAAAAAGAAACGCTCACGGGAAAAGAATTCAAAGAAATTTTTGAAGGTTTCAATCAGCCGCCAAAAGATGAAAAAGAAGAAAGCGAAGAGCAAGAAAATAAAGATAATGAAAAATAAAAATCATGAGGTGTGTTATGGAATTCGATATTAAAGTTGGAATGAGCAAAGAGACAGAGGTAGTTGTAACGCAGGAAATGACAGCATCACATATGGGCAGTGGTTCGGCACAAGTGCTTTCCACGCCTTATATGATCACTTTGATGGAAATGGCAAGTTACCAGGCGGTGCAGGAAGCACTTCCGCAAAATTTTACAACAGTGGGTACAAGGGTTTGCATAGACCACTTGGCAGCAACACCGGTAGGCGGAACCGTACTTACAAAAGCCACACTAAAAGAAATCGACAGAAAAAAATTAGTGTTTGATGTCGAAAGCTATTACGGTGAAAAATTAATCGGAAAAGGCACTCACGACCGTTTTGTCATCGATACGACAAAATTCGGAAAATAAAATAAATAAAAAATCCCGGGATTAATTCCGGGATTTTTTATGCTTCTTCATTGTTTAGAATCATTGTATTTAAAATTTTCATCACTTCATCCTGATTTTCAGCCGTGGAAATCATATTTCTCACTTTTGCCGAGTTCGGCATGCCTTTGGTATACCACAGGATATGTTTTCGCATGCTTGCAATGGCATGCTGCTCGGAAGTGTCTTTGCATGCAAGCCGCATATGCTCCTGGATCTGATCAATTATTTCATAAGCGGTCGGCCGCGTATAAGCGCTTTCTTGTCTGCACTGAAGGATCTGAGAAAATATCCAGGGATTGCCTGTCGCACCGCGGCCGATCATGATGCCGTCTGCCATAGTGTAATCAAGCACTTCTTGGGCTTTAAAAGGATCTGTAATGTCTCCGCTGGCAATGACGGGAACGCTTACGGATTGTTTTATCTCTCGGGTGATGTTATGATCGGCTTCACCCGAATAATATTGTTCTCTTGTTCTCGGATGAACAATAATGATGTCAGCGCCGGCCTTTTGCATAAAAAGAGAAAACGCTACGGCGTTTTTTTCATTTTCATTCCAGCCTGATCGTATTTTAACACTTACAGGTAACGCAGTTATATCTTTTAAAGCGCGTATAATATTGTATGCTGTCTGCGGTGAGCGCATCAGCGCGCTTCCTTCTCCGCTTTTGACCACTTTGGGAACCGGGCATCCCATGTTGATGTCAATGCCTGCAAAAAGTGAGCCGTTGATGTATTGCCCTGCCGCCGAAGAAATAACTTTTGCGTCCGAGCCGAAAAGCTGAACAATGCACGGGGATTCTTCACTTGTTGTGCAGAGCATTTTTATACTTTTTTCATTATGATAAGTCAGCGCTTTGGCACTGATCATTTCACTGTAAACAATGCTTGCGCCATACTTTTTGCATATCATTCGAAATGGCAGGTCTGTAATACCTGCCATTGGTGCGAGAGCTATATAATTGTCTGCCTTCATCAAGTCATACAATTTATTTTCTTGCATTGTTTTTGTCCCAGATTATTTTCATTCCTTTTAAAGTCAGAAGCGGATCATATACATCAATGACTTTCGTGAGCTCCTGGATGATTTTTGCATATCCGCCCGTGGCGATTACTTTTGCATCCGGGCAACCGGCTTCTTCTTTCATTTTATTGACAATATATTCCACCTGACCGACATGGCCGTAGACAAGACCTGCCTGCATGCTTGTAATTGTATTTTTTGCCAGTATGGAAGGCGGACATTTTATTTCAATATGCGGAAGCAATGCCGCTTTTGACCACAGTGCGTCCGCAGAAATTTGAATGCCGGGCGCTGTTACAGCAGCTGAAAAGATACCGTCGGCACTGGCCAGGTTATATGTTGTCGCCGTGCCGAAATCGAGCGCAAGGCACGGCCCGCCGTATAAGTAGTAACCTGCGACAACATCCGCGATTCTGTCTGCGCCGACTTCTCTTGGATCGTCTACCTGAATAAATACACCTGTTTTAACACCGGCTCTTACGATAAGCGGCGACATATCAAATGTCTTATGAATCGCATTCACAAAAGAATGCATGACATTTGGAACAACGGAAGAAATAACAACGCCTTTTACTTTTTGTATATCAAATCCATTCTGCATAAACCATGCCGTAATAAGGATAGATAATTCGTCGCTTGTTTTTTGCTGCGTAGTCATAAGCTTCCATACAGAGACGATTTCATTGCCTTCAAATAAACCGAACCTGCAGGTTGTGTTTCCGATGTCTATTACAAATATCATAATGAACTCCGTTTTAATATAGATAAATTAGATTATCTTTAAACTGCTTTGTTTTTTGTTGCTCTCGAATAAATCGTAACAACTGCCATCGTTAGCAGGGCTCCGCTCACTGCTTCAATAATTGCGCTTGACGAAATAATTGCAAGAAGCAGCACCTTAAACTGCATTCCAAGCAACTCAGTGATTTTTTGTGCATAAAAAATATAAAGTGCGCTCATAACCAGTGTTGTGTTGGTGATCATTGCCGCAGCACCGGCAGCTGCGCTTCCTATTGCCACACGGGCGATTTTGTTTCCTTTTTTTGTAATCAGCGCATAAATCCAGTATGCAACAACACCGATAAACATTCTCGGTACAATTGAAACCAATGGATTAATGAATAATGGATCTAATACGGATGCCGGCGCAATCAATGCGCGAAGCAAAGTCAGCAATCCTGCCAGAGTGCCCATCAGCCAGCCGGCCTTAGGGCCTTTGATGATGCCCGTTAAAATTGTGGGCAAAAACATAACAATTGCCATGCTTGCAGAAAACGATGGAATCACCGTTGCAAATACAAACAAAAGCGTCAACCCGAACATAACTCCCAAAAAGGTGAGATTGCGGGTGTTTCTAAGTAATTCTTTCATTTTAACCTCCTGTTCTCGCTCTTGGCATGAAGCCTATAGATGCAAGACGATACAATTATTAAAGCAAAATATAATAATCTTGTAAAGTTTTTTTTAAATTCTGATATCTTTTACATTCTCTTAAGGAACTAAAGGTATAATATTGAGTATCATGATAAAATGTACTATAATAATTTACAAAAGCATTCGAAGGAGGTTTTGCTATGAGAAAAATTTCTGATGAAGAAAGAAAAAAATATAAAGGCAGGGGATATGTGCCGAATAGAGACGGAGAGCATGTTTCTGCGAGAATCGTTACAAAAAACGGCGTTTTATCAACAAAGCAATCGGAAGCACTTTCGAAAGTTGCGGACATGTATGGAAACGGTAAAATTACAATAACATCAAGGCTGGGAATAGAGCTTCCCGGAATTGATTATGATAATATTGAAAATGTTGCGGATCAACTTGCGGAAGTGGATTTGTATGCAGGCGGAACCGGTTCGAAAATAAGGCCCGTTACCGCATGCAAAGGCACTGTATGTCCACATGGGAACACGGATACTCAAGGTCTTGCCCTGGAGCTGCACAAAAGATTTTATGATGGATACCGCAATGTAAATTTCCCTCATAAATTTAAAATTGGTGTCGGCGGATGTCCGAACAACTGTATAAAGCCGGATATCAACGATCTCGGCATTGTAGCAGTACATGTGCCTGACTTTAATTTGGATAAATGTGTCGAATGTGAAAAATGCGTCGTTGAACCAAATTGCCCGATGAAGACATTTAAGAAAAAAGTAGGGCCCGATAATGACGTATGTACTCGTTGCGGCAAATGCATTCATACCTGCCCGTTTGGAGTTGTGGAGAGTGCCGGTAAAGCATTTAAGATATATTTAGGAGGAAAATGGGGCAAAGTCATCAGACAAGGCACGCTTATGAGTACGTTGATTTATTCAAAAGAAGAATTGTTTGAAATTGTGGAAAAAATTCTTCTTCTGTATTTACAGGAAGGCAAGCCCAAAGAACGTTTTGGTATTATTGTAGACAGATTAGGAATAGACAAAGTGGAAGAAATACTTGCCGCGGATGATCTATTAAATAGGAAAAAAGAAATATTAAATGGCTAAACATAAAAAAAATCTATCAAACTTATTGATTCTATTGTTGTTATGCAGTTTACTGTTCGGATGCACCGCTCAAAACGCGAATACAAACGGCTCGGATGATGCTGTCACATTCACGGATGCACTCGGCAATGTTATCACAGTGTCTGATCCACAGCGTGTGATATCGCTCATGGGTTCTTATACAGAGGCATGGCATTTGGCAGGCGGGAGCGTTATAGCTACGACAAGTGATGCCATTGAAGAACGCAAAATGGATCTGGGTGATGATGTTGAAATAATAGGGTCGGTGAAGGAGCCGAATTTAGAAAAAATTATTGAGCTGAATCCTGATTTTGTTATTTTATCAGCGGATCTTTCTGCGCATCTATCAGCGGCGGAAACGTTAAAAAAAGCAGGTATCACTTGCGCGTTCTTCAAAGTCGATCTTTTTGAAGACTATTTAAATATGTTGGATATTATGACAAATATTACAGATAGAAAAGATTTATATGAAAAGAATGCGCTTGAGATCAAATCTCAGATAGATACTATTTTAGGCCAGGTAGATGAACAAAAGAAGCCAACCGTTCTTTTGCTTCGTGCATTTTCGACCGGTGTTAAATCAAAGGGAGATGACAATATGGTCGGAGCGATGCTAAAAGATTTAAGTACAGTCAATATTGTCTCGCTTCAACCATCCTTGCTGGAAAATTTAAATATTGAAGAAATAGTCCTCACGGATCCGGAGTATATCTTTATTACTACAATGGGTTCCGATACGCAAAAAGCGATTGATGTTGTCAATGAGAGCCTGCTTTCCAATGAGGCTATGAAAAATGTCAATGCCGTGAAGAATAATCATTGCTATGTGCTAGATAAGGAGCATTTTCAATATAAGCCAAACACAAGATGGGCTGAATCTTATGAAATTTTATACGAATATCTTTACGAAGATCAATAAAAGCAGTCGGGCAAAATATACTTGTTTGTTCATTCTGGCGCTGATGCTTATCATAATGATTTTTATAAGTATAGCCATAGGGTCTTCACAAATTTCTATAAAAAGTTTTTTTCAAGCGCTGTTAGACAAAGACAGCGCTGACTTAGTTTACAAAATCATTGTTTTTATTCGAATACCGCGCACAGTCGCGGCAGTAGCCGCGGGAGCGGCATTGGCTGTGTCCGGAGCAATTTTGCAGTCGGTATTAAATAATGCGCTCGCAAGCCCAAATATTATCGGCATCAATTCCGGTTCCGGATTATTTGTCGTATTGCTGACTGCCTTTTTCCCGGGATTACTATCCTATGTGCCGGTAGCGGCATTTCTCGGGGCGCTGTCTGCCGCAATGCTGATTTATTTTATCGCATATAAAAGCGGGGCAGCCCGCATCACGATTATTTTGGCCGGAGTTGCCATAAGCAGCTTTTTTTCTGCCGCGATCGATGCCGTTATGACAATGGATCCCGACAGCATTATCAGCGCAAGCTCTTTTATGATCGGAGGGTTTTCCGCGGTAAATACCAATATTCTGCATTTTGCATTGTTTTATATTGCTTTCGGGCTAATAGCCGCCTTTGTTTTAAGCCGAGCCATGAATGTGCTTTCGCTGGGCGATGACATCGCAACATCCCTGGGCATGCGGGTGAATATTATGCGCTTTGTGCTTATAGCAACGGCTGCATTGCTTGCCGGAAGCGCTGTCAGTTTTGCGGGCTTACTAGGTTTTGTGGGATTGATTGTACCGCATATCAGTCGAAGTATCATAGGAGCCGACAATCGTTTTTTGATTCCCGCAAGTGCTTTGATCGGGGCATTTTTCGTGTTGTTGTGCGATTTTATTTCCCGCATCGCGTTTGCGCCTTATGAGCTGCCTGTGGGTATTATGCTTTCGGCAATCGGCGGACCGTTTTTTATCTATCTGCTCTTTAAGCAGAGACGGGGGAAATTATATGATTAAGCTGGTAAATGTATCGGCAGGATATGGCACGGAAAATATTTTAAAAAATATTTATGTGGAATTTAAAAAAAGGAAAATAAATTGTATCATAGGTCCCAACGGATGCGGGAAAACGACGCTTTTAAAAACGATGGCTCGTCTTTTGCGGCCTGCAGACGGGCAAATTTTGCTTGAGAATAAGAATATCTATAGTTTCGCACCGAGAGAATTTGCGCAAAAAGTAGCTCTGATGCCGCAAAACAGAACATCGGCGAATATGAGTGTCGAAAGCCTTGTTATGCACGGCAGGTTTCCCTATTGTGGTTTCAGCAGAAAACCGTCTAAAAAAGATATTGATGCAGTCAGAGAAGCGATGAGACTCACGGATACGATGGTATTCAGACATAAAAATATTATGACATTATCGGGCGGAGAGCGTCAAAGAGTCTATATTGCAATGGCGGTAGCCCAGGATACAGATGTTATTTTACTGGATGAGCCCACGACACACTTGGATGTTGCACAGCAGCTTGAAATTATTGAGCTCATAAAACTGCTGAATGAAAAGGGAAAGACAATTATCATGATCTTGCATGATATATCACTTGCAATGCTTCACAGTGATTTGCTTTGCGTGATGAAGGAAGGTCAGATTTTAGGATATTTGCCTCCACAACAAATTTATGATAAAAAATTAATTGACGAAGCTTTTGGTATTATTTGCATGCAAAATACTATCCATTCACGTCTGATATATACTTTCGATAAACAAAAATAAAGTCGAATTTTGAATGTAAATTTAATATAAATAAGCCTTGACTTGAAAGAAAAAAAGTATATAATTACTTTGTAACTAAAATGTAACTATACAACAACGAGTTTGTAAAAGGTGTAGCATGAAATTAAGATTTCAAGTCAGAAGAAATTATGATAAAAGGCTGGAAGCGGCCAATAATAAGATACTAAAAAAGAAAAACAGACGTCATTTGATTGATGAAATGACATATGTGAAATGGCAAAAAGACAGCTACAACAAAAAAGCCAAAGGAAAGGTAAGCAATACAACTTCCTTCGGCATGTGGGTAAACGAAACAGATTATAAAATTTGCTGGTTACAATGTGCAATTAAATTTGCGTTTTTAAATATATTCTATTATCTTTCACGACTTATACATTCCCTGACGATCAGAAGTACAAAGACTGTTGTTTTGGCGAGCGCCTTGCTTATCGCTGCGCTTATTATTTTTATGCCTCAAATGGCATACGGCTATACGGTTTATTTAAACGGCAGTGAGGTCGGGGTTGTAAAAGACCCTCAAGTTTTCGAAGAAGCATTGAATACGATAGAAAACGATATGAGCCAGTGGTATGATATCGGGGATCTATATTATGAACAAACGGTTGTGTACACAAAAGCTCCCATTACGAAAATAGGCAGCACGATGAATGCGGAAGAATGTAAGCGTGCCGTTTATGAAAACGGATTTGAACTGTATGTCAACGGCGTTGTTATTTTGGTTGACGGCAAAGAACTTGCCTGTGTGGGGTCGAAAGAAGACGGTGAAGAAGTGATCAAAGAGCTGACCATGCAATACAGCGCAACAACAGACAATGAGACATTAGTCGGTGAGGCTGAAATCAATCAGGATATTACGATGGAAGAAAAGATCATTCCTCTCTCTCAAGTAGAAACGGTAGATGGCGTCGTTGCAAGTGTTTTTGGAGAAGATAATTCCGATGATGCGGTAAGTGAAGCTATTGCGGCCGACAGTGCAGATGCTAAATCTGTATCTGAACTTGAAGACGAAAGTAAAGTCATGACGGCATTCAGCATCGATAAAGATAAATTTAAAACGAGTCAGGCAAGTTCAAGCAAGCCGATCGTTACGATAAAAACGAAAAAAGAAGTGACATTCACGGAAGACGTAGAATATGGCACGACTTATAAATATGATGATTCCATGTTTGAAGGTGCAGAGAGGATCGTCTCTGAAGGCGTAAACGGACAAGAAGAAATAACCGCGATTATCACCTATGTGAACGGAAAAGAAACAAGCAGAGAAGTGTTGTCTGCAGAGCGTATAAAAGACCCTGTAGACGAGATCGTTGCAATCGGAACAATGGCACTTCCGGCAGCATCGAGCACGGGCAGCTTCTTAATTCCGACAAGCGGAGTAGTATCGGCCATCAATAAACCAGGCTCTCATGCCGGCGGGAAAGCCGTGGATATCGCAAATAAAGTAGGCACTCCGATCTATGCATCCGATTCCGGCATTGTTGCAATGGTTGGTTGGAACGGCGGATACGGCAAATGTATTATCATCAAGCATGCAGACGGTTATTCCACGCTATACGGACACTTATCAAGCTACAGTGTGAGTGTTGGAGACACAGTTTCCCAAGGCCAGATGATCGGCAGCATGGGAAGCACAGGCAACAGCACAGGGCCACATCTGCATTTTGCCATCAGGTATAACGGAAATGCGCTTCCGGTGAAAAACTTTTTCTCCTTCCTGCAAGTAGGGCGAAGAGTGACAGCACTTCAATAACTGAAGAATAATAAAAACAGCATATCTAAGATATGCTGTTTTTTTAATACAAAAAAAGAGCCGTCTGCTCTTTGCTTGCTTTACTTTTTATTATTTTGTTTAACCTATAACTTTAACTTCGTTTTCTAATTCGACATGATATATCTTAAAAACGACTTGCCGAACCATCTCTATCGTATCTAAAATATCTTGCGCGGTTGCATTATTGTAATTTATGATGAATCCGGCGTGTTTTTCGCTTACTTTTGCGCCTCCGATACCCTTGCCTTTAAGATTGCAATCTTCAATCAGCTTGCCTGCAAAATAACCTTCGGGCCGCTTAAATGTGCTGCCCGCACTTGGAAATTCCAGGGGCTGTTTATCGCGCCTTCGCGTGTTCAGCTGATTCATTCTGTGATAAATTTCATCTTTGTTTTTTTTAGGTCCGCTAAAGATTGCACCGAGCACAACAGCGCCACTGTCTTTTACATTGCTGTTTCGATAAGAGAGGTTTAATTCTTCCATCGGCAAGGTCTTTACCTCGCCGCTCGGATATAGTATTGTGGCACTCACCAAAACATCTTTCATCTCGCCGTTGTACGCACCCGCATTCATGCAAACGGCGCCTCCCACGCTTCCCGGAATCCCGCTTAGAAATTCCAGCCCGCCAATGCAGTTTTCGGCAGCCGCTTTGCTGAGTGTGGAGAGCAGCACGCCCGCATCTGCAAATATAAAACCGTCCTTCACATCGAGTGCATTCATGTTTTCTACAATACGAATCAACACGCCCCGGTAGCCGTTATCTTTTACCAAAATATTTGTACCGTTGCCAATGACAGTATAGTTAATATCATGAGAATGCAGTAATGCCAAAACATTTTTAAGATGATCTAATTTTTTTATTTGCAGCAGCATATCAGCACTTCCGCCTGCTTTAAAAGATGTATAAAAACGCATATCTGCATTGACTGTTATTTCTTCATCGGTAAGAAATTTGCGTATATCATTTAAGAAATTGGTATACATGTGGTCTATCCTTTCATTTGTTTGCGTTCATATTATACAATAAAGTAAGCAATTAAGGTATACTTTGTATCATTTCGTTATAAATTTTATCAAGTGTTTTTATATCCATATCCAGTAAAACGCCTTGATCTTTGATTTTCAGTGTATTTAAATAGGTATATTTTTCATAGACTACTTCTTTCACGGGAAGATGCATAATGTCTTCAAGGAGAAGCTGTGATTCATCATTTAGAAGCATCTTTAAAAAATCATTTATGGCATCCTTTTTGAGAGCATCGTCGGTTTTAAGTGCAGCATAAAAAGAAATATTGCTGATATAAGTTTGCGAGTAAGGAAGGGCATAAACACACCATTTACTGCCGCTGCCTTTATTTTGCATATTTTGAAGAGCACGCAGTTGACTGACGCTTAAGATGCACACCGCAGTCTTAGAATCCGAAAACAGGCTGAGCACATCATCTTCACTGCCGCCGAAAAGATCACTTCGTATATGTTTTAAGGAAGCGATTTTTGAAAGGTCGTTATTTAGATAAAAGGGCTGCCATAAATTGTTGTTTTTTGTAATCAGCATATCAAAAGTGTAAAGCGTATTGTTTGCAATGGCTTCGTCAATTTGCGTCAGCAAAGAAAAAAATGTATCCGCAGTAAATTTTTCGGGCAGTGTTAAATTAAGCTGTGATATAAGGTCCGTATTTATAATAATCACGGGAACTTCGTAAGATACAGGCAGCGCTTTGAAAGTGCCGTCTTTTAAACGCGCAGAAAAATAATCATTTAAATCATTATAAAATATTTCATAATTTTGCACGGGAGTTAAATATTTATCGCCAATTGCAGATCCTGCCACATAATAAGGCATAATATCGGGATGGGTATCTTCGATGCTGAGCCGAAGAGCGATTTCTGCGTTATCACTGTATTTTAATTCTTTTAATTCTATTCTAATTTTAGGATGATTTTGCTCAAAGTTATATATAATTTTATTGATATATCCGTATCGGGCACCGGCTACGGTGCGTTTGACCGTATCCGCAACAGTGAGCACGCCGTCATATGATGTTTGCTCAGTGGTATTTTTGGGCTCCGTTTCATATATTTTATCTGTGACGGAAGGAAAATAATATATAAATCCGACTAATAATGCAAATAAAATAAAAGCAACCAACTTGCGCACCTGTATGCCACCTCATCATTTAAAAAATCTATAATAAATAATATGAAGCAGGCTTTTCATTTTAGGAATAGATTTTAAATATTTATACTATTTATTTTATTTAAGTAAAATTTGCTATTGACACAGCGATAATGCTACTATACAATCAATATAACTTTAAATTAAAACTGTTGATAAAGAGTAGTAGTTGTATGAACGCTATCTCAGAGAGTTGCCGGTGGTGAAAAGGCAATATAGATTTATACAGTGAATGGACTTTTGAGGGTGGCCCGAAATATTAAAAGTAGGCGCCAACGGGAACCGCACCTGTTATAAAAGCGGCACATATGATGGTATGTGAACAGTTGAGTTGGGCTAATTTATTTTAGTCAATTTGGGTGGCACCGCGGATATTCGTCCCAAGTATTTTTATAATACTTGGGATTTTTTTATTGCAAAGGAGATGTTGATAGTAAAGCACACTGGCATTATAAATAAAGTCTTTATGCAGCAAACTGTTTTAATTTAAGTTAACTTTAAATATGGTAGAGAGGTATGGAAATGAAGAAAAGTATTATTTTAATTTTAATTGTTTTATTTACACTTGGTTTTGCGGCATGTAGCAACACATCGGCAGTGAAAGAAGATGTCACAATCGGTATTGTTCAATTTGGCGATCACCCTTCGCTCGATAATTGCAGAGAAGGATTTTTGGAAGGGTTAGAAGAAGCGGGATATGTGGAGGGTGAAAACTTAACAGTAAAATATCAAAGTGCGCAATTCGATGCGGGAACGGCAAGCCTGATTGCTGAAAGCTTTGTTACCGACAATGTCGATATGATTTGTGCTATTGCTACACCGGCGGCACAAGCCGCGTATAATGCGGCAAGCGATACAGATATACCTGTTATTTTCACGGCTGTTACAGATCCGAATGCCGCAATGCTTACCGAAGGCAATATCACGGGAACGAGTGATAAGCTTCCTGTGGAAGCTCAGCTGCAATTAATCCGTGCATTGATGCCAAATGCCGCCAAAATAGGTATCCTATACACAACAAGTGAAGTAAATTCGCAATCCACGATAGAAGAATACAAGGCGATGGCGCCTACATACGGATTTGAAATTGTTGATGTGGGCATCAGCACCTCGGCTGATATTCCGCTTGCGGCAGATAACTTAGTAAACAAAGTGGATTGTATCACAAACCTTACGGATAACACGGTAGTAGGCTCCCTTACGGTTGTGCTGGATAAAGCAAACACGGCAGGAATACCGGTGTTTGGAAGCGAAATAGAGCAAGTAAAGCTGGGCTGCGTAGCAGCCGAAGGCATAGAGTATCTGGAACTTGGAAAACAAACGGGACAAATCGCGGCGAGTGTTTTAAACGGCGAAAAAACAGCGGATGAAATAGAGTATCAAATCATTGACAACAGCAGCCTGTATGTCAATACACAGGCAATGAAAAAATTCAATTTCACACTCACAGATGATTTCAGAGAAAGAGCAACAGAAGTAACGGCAGAATAAAGATTTAAAAAAAAGCAGTTCGGCAGTGGGCGTTTTGCCTTCTGCCGAATACAAAGGCAAAGAAATGAACATTATTTTAGGAATATTAGAACAAGGCATGATTTATGCCATCATGGCACTCGGTGTCTACATCACATATAAAATCTTAGATTTTCCGGATCTGACGGTAGACGGATCTTTCCCACTCGGAGCATCTATTACGGCTATTATGATCACAAACGGGGCAAATCCTTATTTTGCCTTAGTAGTCGCGCTTTTCGGTGGGGCAGTGGCAGGATTGGTTACGGGTGTTATCCATGTAAAATTTAAAATAAGAGATTTGCTCAGCGGTATCATTACGATGACTGCGTTGTATTCTGTTAATTTACACGTTGCAGCGAAAGCGAATGTGCCCATTTTTGGCATGAACACGATTTTTAACAGCGGGTTTGGCAACCTCTTTAACGGAACTTTAGAGACCTTTAAATCTATCATTATTATATTGATTTTTTTGATACTTTCAAAAACGTTGCTGGACAGATATTTAAAAACAAAATCCGGTTATCTTCTGCGGGCGGTGGGCAGCAATCCGGCAGTGGTGTCGCTTCTTGCAAAAAACAGCGGAACGGTAAAGATTATCGGACTCATGATAAGCAATGCGCTCGTTGCGCTCGGCGGAAGCATTATGTGCCAGCAGCAAAGATTTTTTGAAGTAAATATGGGAACGGGAACGATCATTATAGGGCTTGCTTCTGTTATCATCGGGCTTAACTTATTTAAAAAAGTTAAGTTTGTAGGTGGCACCTTGGCAGTTATTATAGGCAGTATTTTATATAAAGCCTGCGTGGCGGCGGCTATCGCCGCAGGAATGCCTGCAATCGATATGAAGCTGATTACGGCATGCTTATTTTTGGTGATTCTTATTGTCGGCAAAGACAGAAAAAAGAAGGTGAAAAAAATTGCTTGAACTCAAAGATATTTATAAAGTATACGACGCAGGGACGATCAATGAAAATACTTTATTTGAAGGGTTTAATTTAACGGTAAACGATGGCGAGTTTGTCTCTGTAGTGGGGTCAAACGGAAGCGGGAAAACATCTATTTTGAATGTTATTTGCGGCAGCATGGATATACAGGGCGGTGCAGTTTTTTTTGACGGCCGTAACATAACGAATATGAAAGACTTTATGCGTTACAGCAAAATAGGCCGGGTATATCAAAATCCTTCCATGGGTACCTGTGCAGATATGACAATACTTGAAAATTTGTCAATGGCGGATAATAAAGGTAAAAGCTACAATCTAAGAGCAGGCACAAATAAAAAAAGGATCGATCACTATAAAGAGCGTCTGTGTAGCCTGAATCTGGGCCTCGAAAATAAATTGTATACGAAAGCGGGCGCGCTCTCAGGCGGACAAAGGCAGGCATTGGCTTTATTGATGTCGGTGATGGCACCTATCGAAATGCTGATACTCGACGAACACACGGCAGCGCTGGATCCCAGTACTGCAGAGAGTATTATGCAGATGACGGATAAAATCATTAAGGAAAATTCAATCACGGCCATGATGGTCACACATAATGTACGATATGCGCTTGAATATGGGAACCGGTTGATTATGTTGCATAAGGGGAGAACGATTGTAGATCTAAAAAATGAAGAAAAACTGTCTGCGAAAAAAGAAGATATCTTATCTTTATATAATAATATTAACATAGAATAATGATTGTCAGAAAAAATTAAGATTAAATAACAATATGAAATTATATTTTACTTGCACTAAAATATAATTTTTTTTATAATAATTATCGGTGTGAGGAGTTAAAGGAATGTATAAAAAAATGGAAGAAGCACTGAAAATAGCAAAAAAAGCATATGAGAAGAATGAAGTCCCGATCGGAGCCGTGCTTTATAGAGGCAATGAACTTATTGCAAAAGCACACAATCAGTGCGTTGAAAAGAATAATCCCCTCGCACATGCCGAAATGCTTGTAATAAAGAAAGCATTAAAAAAGCTCGATACGACTTATTTAGATGATTGTGAGCTATATGTAACCGTAGAGCCATGCATGATGTGTATGGGCAGTATCTTAAATACAAGAATCAAGAAATTGGTGTATGGGACGACAGAGCCCAAAATGGGGTTTGCCGATTCTTTAATTAATATCTATAGTATTGTAAATGACAGGTGCATAGAAATTTACGGTGGCATCAAAGAAGAAGAATGCAAAACTTTAATGGTAAATTTTTTCAGTTCAAAAAGAAATTAACTGTCATTTTTGTTTTATATAAATGATATAATAAACATACAATGTATGCGTCATATTTTTTTAATTGGTAATTTTATTAGTTTATAGAGAAGAGAAAACAGGGGGTTGTATGAAAAAAAAGATTTTCTTTGTATTCATGACTGTCGGGATTGCTTTAAGCTTATTTGCCTGTTCGTCGTCAAGTGGCACGAGTGCCGATAACACGCAGACAGGGCAAAATTATGTCAATGATTTTTTTGACGGCAATTATAAGGCGATGATGGAAAATTATGAATATGATAGCAAAATGCAGCAAGCTGTCAGTGAAGAGTTCTTGCAGCAGACGGCTGAAACGCTTTATGCACAAGTTGGTCAGGTAACAAAAAGAGGCGAGATACAATCAAAAGAACAGAGCGGCTATAATATAGTTTATGAAATTGTCAGTTTTGAGACGATGGATTTGACTATGAATGTAACTTTTGATAAAGACGGATTAATAGCAGGATTCACAGTAACGCCTGCAGAGTAATAATATTCAGTAGTGGTGTGCCTGGTTTGCTACGGCACACCAGTTTATTTTTGGATAGGCAGGAGTATGATTTTGAAAAAAATTAGCACTATTTTTATAATAAGTTTATTTATATTATGCAGCATTTTTTCACTTTTTGCCTGCACTTATAATAATGAAAATAACAATACTGTTGCAAAGGAATATATTACGGATTTTTTAAATAAAGATTTCGATGAAATGTTGAATTCGTATAACTATGATGCAGCGATGGCAACAGTATTAACACAGAAAGTCTTAGAGAATGCGTATGCAGATACAATTGAACCTTTAGGTTCTCGCACAAGTCTTGAATATCAAAGTGATGAAGATGGCACTGTTTCTTATCTGGCAATCTTTGAGTCGGGTAGCCTGATTCTTAAAGTCACTTTTGATAATGAAGATAAAATCAGCGGTTTTCATTATGAGCCGTATGATGATTTGCAAATGCCGGATACGATTGAAGAAAAAGAAGTATCAATCGGCTGGTCTTATGAACTGCAGGGCACATTGACAACGCCTAAAGAAGGAAGCTGTGACACAGTGGTGATATTGGTTCAGGGATCAGGTGCTTCGGATAGAAATGAAAGCATGGGGGCGTTGAAGCCTTTTCGTGATATAGCCTGGGGACTTGCCCAAAAAGGCGTTGCAGTCTATCGGTATGACAAGAGAACCTATACATATGCTGAAAAAATGGCAGAAAAAGACGACTTCACGGTCTATGACGAAGTAATAGATGATGTCGTAAATGCGTATAATAAGATGAACAGTCTGGGCTTTAAAAATATCTATATTGCAGGGCATAGTTTCGGGGGATATTTGATGGGCAGAATCAGTCAGGAACTGTACTGGGCCGACGGGTACATCATCATGGCGGGCAATGTAACGCCGATTGAGGATTTGATACTTACACAAATCAATTATCTAGCTAATTTTGATGGAAATGTCACGGAAAGCGAACAAGCTCAGATCAATACATACGATAAACAAATTGCTGCTATCAAAGCACTGACGAAAGAAAATGCCAATGAGTACTTACCAAGCCAGCTGCTTAGTGCACAGGCTTCTTACTGGCTTGATTTAAAGACGTATGACCCGATAGCGACGATAAAAAAAAGCAGAGCCAAGATATTGATTTTGCAGGGGGCAAAAGATTATCAGGTAACGCTCAGCGAATATGCGAAATGGCAAAACGGGTTGAGTGACAGGGACAACGTCACCTACATACTTTATGATAATTTAAACCATCTGTTCATGCCGTCTACTGTGATGTCGGCCGATGATTACACAAATTTAAACTACGTTGATTCAAATGTCATCAATGATATCTACGCATTTGTAAGCAATTTGTAATGGGAGAGAAGTATGCTGAATATACAAAAACTTTCTAAAACGTATGGCAAAGCCAATTTTAAAGCAGTTGATAATATGAGTCTTGAAGTGAACGATGGAGAGATTTTTGGATTTTTAGGGCCCAACGGTGCCGGGAAAACCACAACCATCAAAATGATCGTGGGGCTGCTAAAGCCTGATTCTGGCAGCATCGAAGTCGGTGGCGTTGATGTATGGCAGATGCCTTATGAGGCAAAAAAACGGATCAGTTATGTCCCCGATAATCCGCAGATCTATACGAAACTCAAAGGCATAGAGTATTTAAATTTTATTGCGGATGTGTATAAAGTACAAAAAAAAGAAAGAGACGAGAAAATAGATGAATATGCGTCTGTATTTGAAATCAAGTCCGCGCTTGGCGATATCATAGAAAGCTATTCGCACGGTATGCAGCAAAAGCTGGTGCTCACGGCCGCACTTCTTCATGAGCCTGATCTAATGGTTCTCGATGAGCCTATGGTCGGCCTTGATCCAAAGTCATCTTTCGCATTAAAAGAAATCATGAAGCAGCACTGTCAAATGGGAAAAAGCATTTTCTTTTCCACGCATGTCTTGGAAGTTGCCGAACGCATTTGCGACAGAGTGGCAATCATCAATAAAGGCAAACTGATAGCACAGGGCACAGTGGAAGAGTTAAGAGCAAAACTCGGCGAAGACGATTCGCTTGAAGAAATCTTTCTGGAGATTACAAAGTCATGAAAGAGCTGATACGTCTTACTTCTGTGAGCCTAAAGAGTGTGTATGGACTTTCTGCACTGCTATATGACTCAAAGAAGAACAAAAAATCAGTGAAAAGGCTTGTATTATTTATTGTTCTGGTGCTTTGCCTGCTTCCGGCATATATTCTTTATATTTCTTTTACGTCGCTGCTCTACGATGCCTACGTTATGCTTAATCAGGCAAATGCCTATCTGGCGCAATATTTGGCGCTCACCTCTGTTGTGATTTTGATATTTGGCATCAGCTATATTTTAGCCTATTTTTATATGGCGAAAGATTTGGATACGTTGCTGTCGCTTCCGCTGAGGCCGGGTAATATTGTGCTTTCTAAAATTCTTACAATTACGATTTCGGAATATTTTTTCGTGCTTCCGATTATGCTTCCGGCGATTATTAAATACGGCGTGGTACAGGGCTGCACCCTCGTATATTATTTTCTTGCGGTAATCGTCATGGCGCTTTTACCTGTGATTGTGCTGGGAATTTTGGCTGTCATTATTATGCTTTTAATGAAAGGCGCGAGCTTTAAAATAAAAAGAGACAAAATCCAACTCATTACTTTGTTTTTAACGCTTGGTTTTATTATCGCTTTTCAATTTATCAATACAAAACTCACGTCTTCCATGGGAGGTAATACTTCGGAGACGATCGCATATTTTTTACAGAATTCCAATGCGTTGCTTAGCAGCATCACAAGAATATTTTTCCCCGCTGTCATCGCTTCAAAAGCGTTGGTTTTTTATAACAGTATCAGTGCATTCGTATATTTGTTTTCCTATTTGTTTATTACGGCGGCAGTGTTGTTTTTATGTGTGCTCTTAGGCAAAAAAGTATATATTCATTCTATTCTTGCCTCATCCAACACAGGCAAAATCAGACAACGAAGCAAAAATATAGAGTATCAGACAAGCAGCCCTGTAATGGCTATTTTTAAAAACGATATGAGAATGATACTCCGGACGCCGATCTATATGTTTAATTGCCTGGGTACGGCTTTTGTGATTCCCATCGTGATTTTAGTCATGTTTTATGCCTCGGGAATGAAGGAACAAATTGATTTTACTGCGGTTGCGTCCCATAAGGAAATAGCCATATTGATTCTGGCGGCTATTTATACATTTTTTGCCGGGCTCTCACCGGTGCTATCCACCACTTTTTCGCGGGAAGGACAGAGCATCTGGATCACAAAGACAATTCCGACCACAACCGATGAACAGTTAAACGGAAGGCTTTTGACACAAATTGTTTTAAGTATTATTTTGATTGCGGTGAGCAGTATCACAATCTATATTATAAGTAAAATCAGCCTTGCGGTTTTGATGTCTGCATTTTTGCTGGCGTTGATTGCTTCGCTTCCGACGGCCTATATTTCATTCTTAATTGATGCATCCAGGCCTCTTTTAAACTGGGATAATCCGCAAAGAGCCGTAAAACAAAATTTCAATGTATTCTTTGCGATGTTGTTTTGTATCATATACATTCTAATTATTGCACTCATTGCCTATATTGCAGTACGGCTTTTGACAAATTTAAAAATAGTCATTATACTCATGTTAATTATCACTGCTATATGTACTCTTGTATTTGACAAATTTACCAGAAAAAAATTCAAAACATTATTTTTAAATATTGAAATTTAAATTTAAAAATGCAATTTCTTTGACCGGCAAAAATAGCCGGTTTTTTATTGCTGAAAAATATAAATTTTTTTATTTTTAACTATTGACATTTAAAATTATAGAGGTATAATGAATTCATAATAAAATTAATAATAATTACTATTATTAAAATATGGAGGTTATCTTATGAAATATTCATGTACAATTTGCGGTTATTCATACGAAGGAGAAATGCCGCCAAAAGAATGTCCGCAATGTAAGGCGCCGGCTGAAAAGTTTGTAGAGGTAAAGGAAGATGCACTTTCTTGGGCAGACCAACATTTTATAGGTTCGACAGAAGGTATGGATCCGAGAGTCGTTGAAGGATTAAATCTGAATTTTATGGGTGAATGCACCGAGGTGGGCATGTATCTGGCAATGAGCAGACAGGCAGACAGAGAAGGCTACCCTGAAGTTGCAGAGGCTTATAAAAGAATCGCTTTTGAAGAAGCGGAGCATGCGGCAAAATTTGCTGAGCTGCTTGGAGAGGTCGTAACAGAGAGCACGAAAAAGAATTTAGAAATGCGTGTAGCTGCCGAAGGCGGAGCCTGCATGGGGAAAAAAGAACTGGCAACACTTGCAAAACAACTTGGATACGATGCGGTGCATGATACGGTTCATGAAATGTGTAAAGACGAGGCACGGCACGGGAGTGCTTTTGCAGGATTATTGAAAAGATATTTTTAAGATACATAAAATGAAATAGATATATTGATATTGATTAGCGGGCATAGTCCCGCTTATTTCGTCTTCGTCCAGTCTGAGGGAGAATAGTGATAAGTATAGATCGACACATTGATTTCATTGCCTATAAGAATGATCATGGTTGTTAAATATAGCCATAACAAGAAGACAAAGATTCCCCCCAGGCTGCCGAATACAAGACCATATCTGCTAAAATTATTAATATAAAACCTAAAAAAGAGGGATGCGATGATCCAGCCAAAAGAACTGAAAATGGCGCCGTAAAAAATGTCTTTGAATCTGAGTTTGATGTTTGGGGCGAATCTGTAAAGCAGGCCGAAACTGAATGTCATGATAAAAAAGATGACGACATAGCTGATCAGTTTGCCTAAAAACACCAAATGCGAAGCCGGACTGAATCTGCTTTCAATCAGATTGCCTATATAATGTCCAAAGACGATCAGCATCAAAGATAGAATAATAATGATAACAAGCAGGATTGCGAAGATGAATGAAAGTATAAACTGTTTTACGGGATGCCTTTGGTTCGACTGCGGATATGAAGTAGCAAGACCGATGATGATACCTCTGATGCCAAGCATAATAAACCATAAAGACAGCACCAGCGTTGCAACGCTCACATTTGACGAAAGCACTTCGTTGATTGCAGAAGATACGGCATCAAAGGCGGTTGTGGGCATAATGAAATCAAGATATGAAAGGATGGTATCTGCCGGAAGATAAAGTTTTGTTGCGATTGAGAGAATGAATATCATGGCAGGAATAAATGACAGCATCAAATAGTAAGACATTTGAGCTGCAATACTGGGCATATTTGAATTTAAAACGCGTATGATAAAGCCTTTCAGATATTTCATCCATTACCGCCATATAAGAATTATGCTAAAATTATTATCTTCCAATATCTGCTTATTTATCCTTTTTTTTGTTTCTAAAGCCATCAAATTCAATCGCATGATTTCTGTATTTAAGAGGAAACAAACTACGCTGAAGAGAATAATTTTGCCGCTCCTTTATACTGATATTTTCAAAATATGCCTGATACAGCGTTTGAATATATGTTTCATCTTCATTATAATCAATTTCTACATTATGTTTCAGATTGATTAAAACATGTTGTTTATCTTTGTACAAGAGTAAATTACTGCGGCTCAAATCGTGGATCATATATGTGCTGCCGCCAAGGCGCGTGTCGAAAAAATCGGTCAGCAAAATCGTGATATCATAGGCTGGTTCATATTTGGCATATAAAAAACCACCGATGTCTATGAAACGCAGAAAACCGTGATAGCGGTTGATGGCATTTATAATTGCTCTTTTGTAAGAGTATATTTTATGCATTGCCTCATTATAACATATATTTTTGTTTATAAGTGAATTTATATATTCTATGATACTGTTCTCTTTGTCGATTGCATCATAAATAAATGCATAGTAAATATTCTCATAGACCTCAACGCCGAATTTCAATAAAAGCCTGTCTCTTGTTTTTGCGGCATGAAGCATATTTGTCTGATGAAGCTGGGTATCCAATAAAAACAAATCGGAAGAGGAAGCAAGGATACTTTCAGCACCGGTTGTGTAGTAAGTATATAGCGCACTGAGCAGGCCTTCAAATGTGTTGTCATAACATATAATCATGAAAGTATTTTTCCTTCCTTATTTAAAAATGACAATTGTTTATACTGCTTATCGCTTAAAATAAGATGTAAATCTTCGGCATAATAATTTTTATAAAGAATGCTTTTGCCGTTTAAGGTGATAAAATATTTGGCTCGTTTTAATACAACACCTAATTTTTTTAGCGCATCATAATCAATAAAAGCCTTAGAACGAAACGAAATAATTCTTGCCGCACTTCTTCGACCGATTCCCGGAATGCGCAGCAGTGTTTTATAATCGGCCTTGGTAATCTCGATAGGAAAGAGCGCGTAATTCCTAATCGCCCAGTTTGTTTTTGGATCTAAATTTAAATCAAAGTTTTCTGTCTGCTCGTCGAGCAGTTCGTCGGCATCAAAATGGTAGTAGCGCATCAGCCAATCTGCCTGATACAGCCTGTTCTCGCGTTTTAAAGGTATTTTAGTATATATGGAAGGCAACAGAGTGCTGTCATTGACAGGGATATAGGCCGAATACGTCACACGTGATAGATTCATTTTCTGATATAAATATTTGCTGGTCTGCAGTATTTGGTAATCTGAATCCTTGCTTGCGCCAATGATCATCTGTGTCGATTGACCGCCGGGAATAAAGCGGGAATGCCTGCCGCCCTCTGAAGCCGGCAAAGCTTTCGTGGTGCGCTCACAGAGATATCCAATCGGCTTTAAGATCTCTTCATAGCTTTTTTGAGGAGCCAGCAAACGTAAGCTCTGCCGGCTGGGAAGCTCAATATTCACGCTCATCCTGTCAGCCAAATAGGCGCAGGATTCAATTAAAGACAAGTCAGCGCCTGCGATGGCTTTGGCGTGGATGTAGCCGCCAAAGGTATATTTTTTACGTAAAAGATAGAGTGTTTTATATATATTTTCCTGTGTGCGGGTGGGGGAATGCTCGACTGCAGAGCTTAAAAATAAGCCCGATATATAATTGCGTCTATAGAATTCATGTGTAAGGGCCGCAAGCTCTTCGCTGTTAAAGCTGGCCCGTTTGCAGTCGTTGCTTATTTTGTTTACGCAATACATACAGTTATAAATACATTTATTCGTAAATAACACTTTCAAAAGCGAGACGCATCTGCCGTCGGAGGTATAGCTGTGGCAGATACCTGAACCATTATAAGAATGCATAGCATGTTTTTGCGACGGACCTGTAAACGACGATGCGCAGGATGCGTCATACTTTGCCGCGTCTGACAATATTTTTAATTTTTCTAAAGTATTCTCCGTAATCAATTTCATCACCCGAAAACAGTATAGCACGATAACAGTAAAAAATCAAACATATGTTCGATAAATTGAGCATTGAAAATGTTTAAATCGATGATATAATAGTACTAAATGAAATAAGGAGGTTTGATAGCATGGTTTTAAAGACAAGTCAGTCCGTAAAAGAAAAACTTGGCGGCGAGGGAGAAGGCAAAGCGCTTGTGAGGATGGTGTTGCCATCAGATAAGCTCAATGATAAAGGCAGGATGTTTAATCATATCTGGTTGGAGCCGCAAAGCTCTATTAGTTATCATCAACATGTAGGGGAGACAGAATGGTATTACATTATCAAAGGACATGGGTTTTTCCACGATAACGGAAAAGATGTGGAAGTTTACGAAGGAGATGTTTGCGTCACCAACGATCAGGAGTTTCACAGCTTAAAAAACATAGGTGATGATGTTTTGGAAATGATTGCATTGATATTATATAAATAAACAAAAAAGCAGAGAGACTCTCTGCTTTTCTTTATAGATAAATGAGATTAAATGCTTAAAATATCTTCATGCGCAATCTTGAGTTGCTCGATGATATTAATATTTTGCGGACAGTGTTCTTCGCACTGACCGCATTCAATGCAGTTATCCGGACGTCTTTTTAGCGGCACATGCGCGTTATATTGTATTTTTGTGATGGGGGCATTTTCATAAATATATCTTCCGTTGTAGAGTGAGAATATAAGATTGATCGGTATTTTTTGCGGGCAGCCGTCCACACAGTAGAGGCAACCTGTACAGGGTACTTTAGTGCGCGAGTTATAAAATTCTCTTAAATCTTCAATCAGTTGTTTTTCATTTGCGGTCAAATCGTCCACACCGTATACAGATGCGGTATCTATGTTTTGTGTAATCTGCTCCAGGCTGCTGGCACCGCTGAGTACACAGCTTATCTGTGGCAGATTGAATAAATATTTAAGTCCAAGTTCCACCATGGATATTTCAACATGATTCTTATCAAATAATTGCTGCATTGTCGGAGTGAGTGTGGCTGAGAGTCTTCCGCCTTTGAGCGGCTCCATGATCACGACGGGAATATTTTTGCTGGCCGCATATGCAAGGCCCTCAAGTCCGGCCTGGAAATGCTCATCCATATAATTCAATTGTATCTGGCAAAAATCCCAATCATACGAATCGAGAATTTCTTTAAATACCTTTAAATTATCATGAAAAGAAAATCCCATTTGTTTGACGGTGCCGTCTTTTTTGATTTTATCCATAAAAGTAAAAGGATCGTGCTTTTTTGCATTATGCCAGGAAGGGGCATTGAGTGCGTGAAGAAGATAAAAGTCAAGATAATCGGTCTGCAGGTTGCTAAGTTGCTCGTTAAACAGCTTGTAATAGTCTGCATGCTGCTCTACAAACCATGTCGGATTTTTGGTCGTTAAATGGATTTTTTCTCTGATGCCGTTGTTTTTTAATACGTTTCCTACAAATTTTTCAGACATGCCGCCATGATAGGGATAGGCGGTGTCAAAATAATTGACCCCGTTTTCATAGGCATAAAGTATCATTTTCTCGGCATGTGCTTCGTCTATTTTTGAATTGTCGCCTTCAAGTACGGGAAAGCGCATACAGCCAAGACCCAGTTGCGATATTTCAAGACCATTTTTAAATTGTCTGTATTTCATGACATCCCTCCTGATTTTTATTTAGGGTACTAAAATAATGATAACAGAAAATAGTCAGGGAAACAATTTATTTGTTCTTTTACAGGTTCTTCGGTTGTATGCTTGACAAGTGACGGTAAAAGAAATATAATTTAAAAAATTTTAATAATTTTAATGCGTAAAAGAGTAAAAACAATTTTTGCCTTAAGAGAGTAAAACAATGGTGGGAGTTTTATGGCCGGTTTGTTTTGAATGGGTTTACAAAATTCTTGAAGGAAATGTCAAGACGCAAAAAGCGTTATCATTAAAAGTGGACTATAGTTTATAGTCAAAATAGGTGGTACCGCGGTTATATAAATTAAATCGTCCTTTAGAATTAAAATCTTAAGGGCGTTTTTTAATACTTTCAAAAGAAAGAGGTTACGAGATGAGTAATACGGAAAAGAAAAGGATGCTGAGCGGCATTCAGCCGTCGGGAGATTTTACAATAGGTAATTACTTTGGAGCGATTAAAAACTGGGTTGAAGCCCAATATGAATTTGACTGTTATTTTTGTATTGTGGATCTGCACGCATTAACGGTGCCGCAGGTGCCTTCGGTATTGAGAGCCAAAACCATGGAATGCTATGCCATGCTGATTGCGGCGGGGCTCAATCCCGAGCATACAACTCTTTTTATCCAGTCGCATGTAAGTGCACACAGCGAACTTGCATGGCTGCTTAATTGCAACACATACATGGGGGAGCTCTCCCGCATGACGCAGTATAAAGATAAATCGGCAAAGCAAGGGGAAAATATTCGTGCTGCCCTGTTTGATTATCCTGTTTTAATGGCAGCGGATATACTGCTCTACCAGCCGCATTATGTTCCTGTGGGCGATGACCAAAGACAACATATAGAGCTTTGCCGGGATGTTGCCATTCGTTTTAATAATGCATATTCCGACACTTTTATCATACCTGAAGGATATTATCCGAAAGTTGGTGCCAGGATCATGAGCCTGTCTGAGCCGACCGGCAAAATGAGCAAATCCGACAGCAATGAGAACGGATATATTTCGCTAAAAGACAGCCCGGATGCTATCATGAGAAAATTTAAAAGAGCCGTTACGGATTCCGATGCATCTGTGCGTTATGATGAAAAAGAAAAGCCGGGTATTTCTAATCTGCTGCAAATTTATGCCTCTTCCGCAGATATATCACTCGACAAAGCCATAGAGGATTGCAAGGATTTATCCTATGCAGATTTTAAAGTGCGTGCTGCAGAAGCTGTCATTGAATCACTGCGTCCGATCCAAGATGAATTCAATAGATTAATGAAAGATAAAACTACGCTTGAGGAATACATGTCTTTAGGAGCGAGTAAGGCAGAAAGCATGGCAAAGAAAACCTTAAAAAAAGCTCAAAAAAAAATGGGGCTCGTTTTAAAAAAATAAATGCATATTCATAGCATTGAGATAATAAATATTCATACATTAAGCCTTCGTTTATGTAACTATATCAATAAATACATTTATATTTATGCAAAATCATAAATTTATATAAGCGAAATCGTAATTTTTTATTTGTATTTTAAATATTTATTGATATAATAGATATGTTACAATTTTTTGTAAAATGATTTAATGGAGGTTAAGCTATGGACATTAAACCGTTTAGAAAGATTCTTATAGCCAATCGCGGTGAAATAGCTATTCGAGTTATGCGCGCCGTCAATGAATTGGGTTATAAAAGCGTTGCAGTTTATTCCAAAGAAGATAAGCTCGCGCTCTTTAGAAGCAAAGCAGACGAATCGTATATGCTTGATAAAGAAAATACACCTGTTGGAGCATACTTAAATATATATAAGATCTTGGAAATCGCAAAAGCCAGAAGAGCAACTGCAATTCATCCCGGATATGGGTTTTTATCCGAAAATCCTGATTTTGTAAGAGAATGTGAAAGAGAAGGCATCACCTTTATAGGGCCGCCGGCCGATGTTATGGAAATCTTTGGCGATAAGGTAGCGGCAAAGAAGTTTGCAGATAAAATAGGTGTGCCGGTACTAAAAGGTACGGCTAAACCTGTTGATAATGAAGAAGAACTCGTAAAAGTGGCGCAGGAAATAGGGTATCCCGTTATTTTAAAAGCTTCTTTTGGCGGCGGCGGAAGAGGCATGCGTGTCGTCAATGATGAGAGCGCATTAATAAAAGAATTTAAAACCGCAGTCAGCGAAGCAAAAAAAGCTTTTGGAAACGGCGAAGTATTTGTCGAAAAATATCTTGAAACACCAAAACATATTGAGGTGCAAATTTTAGCCGATCAATACGGCAATGTTGTGCATTTATATGAGCGTGACTGCTCCATACAAAGAAGACATCAAAAAGTAATCGAGTTTACGCCGTCTATGGCGATTGATGATGAAAAGAGGAAAGTTATTTGCGCGGATGCAGTTAAACTCGCCAAAGAAGTAGGCTATGTCAATGCAGGCACTGTAGAGTTTTTACTTGATGCGAAGGGTAATCATTACTTTATGGAGATGAATCCCAGAATCCAAGTAGAGCACACTGTAACGGAAATGACAACCGGCATAGATATCGTGCAGGCACAGATTTTGATTGCGCAGGGTTACCCGCTTGCAAGCCAGGAGATCGGCATCTATTCTCAGGATGATATTATCCCGCGCGGCAGCGCGATTCAATGCAGGATAACCGCAGAAGACCCGAAGAACAACTTTATGCCTGATACCGGAAAAATAACGGTCTACCGTACGGCAGCGGGAAACGGCATCCGTCTCGACGGGGGCAATGGCTTCACGGGTGCTGAGATTACGCCTTATTACGATAGCTTGCTTGTCAAAACCATCGTTTGGGACAGCAGCTTTGAAAAAGCCAGGAGAAAAGCACTGCGTGCGCTAAAAGAACATTATGTCGAAGGGGTAAAAACCAATACGGATTTTTTGATCAATGTATTGCAGCATGATGTGTTTAAGAACGGCGCGTGCAATACGCTCTTTATAGACCAGCATCCCGAATTGTTCGCAATAAAGAAATCGGTTGACCAGGAATCGAAGATTGCCCAGTATTTAGCCGAAATAATAATCAATAAGACACAGGGCGAGAAGAAAGATTATCCGGCGCCTTACATACCCGATGTCGAGGGCATGTCCATAAAAGACGGCACAAAGCAGCTTTTAGATAAATACGGACCGAGTGGGGTTGTCGATTATATCAAAAAACAAAATAAACTTCTCGTGACAGACACAACCTACAGAGATGCGCATCAATCGCTTGCGGCCACGCGTATGAGAACGAGAGATATGCTGGATATTTCCAATGCCGTGGCGGTCTATGGTGCCGATTTTTTCTCGGTTGAAATGTGGGGCGGAGCAACATTTGATACAGCTTACCGATTCTTGCATGAATCCCCTTGGACACGGCTCAAAAGACTCAGAAAAAGAATACCGAATATCATGTTTCAAATGCTTCTTAGAGGCTCGAACGCTGTTGGGTATAAAAATTATCCGGACAATGTCATTGAGGTCTTTATTGAAGAATCGGCTAAAGCAGGCATTGACGTCTTTAGAATTTTTGACTCATTAAACTGGCTTGAAGCATTAAAACTTCCCACAGAACAAGTACTGAAAAACAATAAAATCGCGGAAGTTTGCCTATGCTACACAGGAGATATCTTAGATAAAAGCAAAACAAAATATGATATAAATTATTATATTAAAAAGGGAAAAGAAATCGAATCTATGGGCGCCCATATACTGGGGATTAAAGATATGAGCGGGCTTGTAAGGCCGCAGGCAGCATATGATTTGGTAAAAGCATTAAAAGAAGAGATCAGTATACCAATCCACTTTCACACGCATGACACGGCCGGTAACGCCGTAGCTTCTGTTTTGAGTGCGGCGAGGGCGGGAGTGGATATCGCCGATATGGCGCTCAATTCAATGAGCGGGCTTACTTCGCAGCCTGCGCTCAACAGTATTGTTGCGGCGCTTAAAAACACGGGCCGCGATACCGAAATGGATGAATTGGGATTGCAGCTGCTCAGTGATTACTGGGAGAATGTCCGAGAAGTATATTACGAGGCAGAATCCGGAATGAAAACACCCACGGCGGAAGTGTATCGCTATGAAGTGCCCGGCGGACAATATTCCAATCTTAAAAAACAAGCGGAAAGCTTTGGACTTGGTCATCGATTCAGAGATCTGCTGGAAACCTATAAAGATGCCAATGAACTGTTTGGGGACATTGTAAAAGTAACGCCTTCTTCAAAATCAGTTGGGGATATGGCCATCTTTATGATGCAAAACGGCTTGACAATAGAGAATATTTATGAAAAAGGGAAAAATCTTGCTTTCCCGGATTCGGTTGTGGACTTCTTTAAAGGTATGCTCGGTCAGCCCGAAGGCGGATTCAACCATAAACTTCAGGAAATCGTACTCAAAGGTCAGGAACCGCTCACGGTGCGCCCGGGTGAATTGCTTGAAGATGTTGATTTTGATGCGATTCGTGCAGACTACTTAGAACGATACGGAAGAGAATTAAATATGCGCTCGGTGATCAGCGCGGCATTGTATCCAAAAGTCTATGATGATTATATGAAATTCTTAACCGAATACGGCGATTATATACAAATGGAATCGCATGTCTTCTTTAACTCGCTTCGTATAGGCGAAGAAACGGAAGTTGAAATCGCAAAAGGCGTGCGCTGCATGATCAAGCTGGTACATATCGGAAAAGATGTCGGAGAAGACGGATACAGAAGATTCATATTTGAAATCAATGGTTTCAGACGTGATATTTATGTAAAAGATGAAAACAGCATTCCGGCAGTATTTAAAACAACCGTTAAAATGGCGGATGAATGTAATGAAAACCATATTGCTCCGCCGATCAAAGGTACCATTATGGCCGTTCATGTATCTGTAGGCGAAAAAGTAAAGAAAAATCAACCGCTTGCCATTGTTGAAGCGATGAAAATGGAAACGGAAATCACTGCGCCAAAAGACAGCATTATTGCAGCTGTGCATGTACAAAAAGGTGACAGCGTAGAGAAGGGCCAGTTGATTATAGAACTTGAATAATCATATAAAAGAAGGCTGCCTGTCTTAAAAGACAGGCAGTTTTTAATTAAAAACCTTTTAAAAACAGTATTCTTCTGTGGCTTTGTGAATATACATCAATTTCCTTAATCGCTTTGAAGCCAAGTGCTTCTATAGATTTTATGCTGGCAATGTTATCAGGATGGATCACGGTAAAAAATACGTTTATATGATTTGCGTGAGCAAGCGACAGTGTGTGTCTGCTCATTTTGGTCTGCAATCTGTTTTTTCTATAATCTTCATCTACAAAAGCACCGTTTAAAAGCATCTTATTGCTGCCGGCGTATTTTTCGTCCAAAAAGGGGGAAACCTCATCAAATTCTTTGCCTTCGACAGTTGCCGCTCTGAATGCGATAAGTTTATTGTCGTCAGTAAAAACTCCTAAGACAATATTGTCCTTGTTTTTAAATAAATGTTCAAATTCATGCTCCATAAAAGGAGCAAAAAGATTTGGATCATCCAGAGAGAGAATAATTTTATTTTGAAGCACAATAATATTTTCAATATCCTTTTTGTTTAATTTTCTCATATAGCAGGTTTCTTTGTTACCTGTTTTCTGATTTATTACAAAATCCATTTTTGTATTCATATGCTTCTCCTGAAACGATAGAATAAGTGTTGTAAAGGCTTGTATGAAAAAAGCGGGTATACAGTTATGCTAATTAAGCGATTGTGTGCTCGATGAATATTTTCAAGCCGATTAATATTAAAATAATTCCACCGAATATTTCGGCTTTATTTTTAAAAAGACTGCCGAATTGTCTGCCGATGAAAAAAGCAAAGATACAAAGTATAAAAGTTGTGATTCCTATGACGGCAATTGACAAGTAAATATCCACTTGAATGACTGCCAAGCTTATGCCGAGCGCAAAAGCATCGATACTTGTTGCCAGTGCCTGCAGCAGCAGGCATTTATTTGTAAGAGGCGGACACGTTGCGGTGCATACTTCTAGGCGGCTGTTTTTGACAGCTTCAATAATCATCTTAGCTCCTAAAATAGAAAGGATAATTAGAACGATCCAATGATCTATGCTTTGTATCATGTGGCTGAAAACACTACCGGCAAAGTAGCCGATAAAGGGCATAAGAGCCTGAAAAAAGCCGAAATAAAATGCCATGAGCAGTATTTTGTTTTTTGAAACATTTTTATAGATCATACCATTGGAGATGGAAACGGCAGACGCATCCATCGACAGGCCGACCGCCGCGAGCAGTAATGTAATAAAATTCAATCGTATCCCCCGATAGTTTGATTATAGTATTAATAATATATATTTATATTTCTGGAGTTTAAGCCGAAAGATTATAATTCTTCGTCCCTCGGAATTAATTTTTCCCCGTATACAAGCATTTCGCTGACTTGTTCAAGTGAAAATTTATGGCGTTTGCCTGCGCGCAAATCGAGTGCAAAAGAAGAACATACCTGTGCGAAGAGTGTGCTTTTGTAGAGAGAAAAATCATTGGCGAGCGAATAGACAATCCCTGCACCGTATGCATATTCTGCTTCTTTTTTGTTATTTAATACGCTTTTATAGGCAGGCACATGCACTATGTTGAATACATCGGCCGCAATGGAGCCGTATTGATCCAAAAGAATATAGACTCTTTTAATGCCTTTTTCTTCAACAAGATATTTTGCGCACTCTTTTGCTTCATCTGTAGTCTGAATAAGCCTGCCGCACAGAGCTTCGGCCTGTAATTTATTTAATTGAATGATGTCAAACTTATTTAAAAAATCGGATATTTTAGAAAAATCATCCGCGCTTAGAGGCTGAAGCATTTTTACAGCTGCGTCGGTATAACATGCAAGATACTGAAGACAATCGTAATTCAGTGAGTCGTCTATCAATAAAATATTTGGTATTTGATCAACAAAATTCTTTATATAATTGGAAGTAATCATACAAGATATATTTTCGCTTTCAACACAGGCAAACAGTTCATCATCTATATCTATCAAAGATAAGTTGGATGTTGTAGGCGTATCTTTTATGATAAGACTTTGTGAGATATCAATGCCGAGCGTGGTCAAATCATTTAATAAGTTCTTGCCGAAAATATCGTCGCCTACTGCTGTTATGAAATTCAGCGGAACACACAGGCGGGCTAAATATTCTGCAGTATTTCTCAGCATGCCGCTGTCATGAATGGCAAGGCTGCCTTGCGTTGTGCCGTAGCTGATAATTCTTTTTTTGCTGTGTCCCGAGATATCAATATATGAGGCGCCTATTAACAATATTTTCATATATCACCTGTATTATTTTAGATAGAATCACATTAAAGTATAACATATAATCTAAACGTTTTACAATAAACATATTATATTAAAATAAAAAGATGATTTGGCGTATGATAACAATAAACGTGAGATGCTACAGGCTGGGCTTTAAGATATCAACAATCAAATTAAAGGATTGAATCAGGAGCATGAACAATATCTACTATTCTGTAATGTGTTCAATGGCAAAGAAAAAATTGATCAATTGATAGCGGATTAATAACTCAGCGTTGCATTGGCTATTATGGTATATTTATAAAATTGAAACAAAATAAGCACAGTTGATATAAATTGCAGTTTTGCTTTCATATTTATTGTCTTTTGAAAATATGAGAGATAAAATGTTGAAATGTCGGCACAAAAATTAGTCTTTTAAATGTCCGTATGCATTATGCCAGCTATCAGCTTTTTCGATGAAATTTTCATAACCGTATTTGATGATATAGGCTGTGGATTGCCTGTATTTGCTGTATTTATAGCCCTGATGATGATGAAACTTTTGAATTATATCGCATTGTTCATAATGAATGCAGCCGACACATAATAACTGTTGATATAGCATACCTTTATTTTGCATCTGGCTTTTGAAAGATCACGCTGTTTTTGTGCGTATCCGATTTTGCAACCTGTACATTTTTTAGCAATGTAGACTTTGCATGTTTTGCAATATGCGCCGCAGTATCCTATTTCTAATTTTGTCATAGAAGCCTTCCTTTTAAAATTTATTTAAAACCGTATAATATCGTTGATTTTTAATTTTGTTTTGTTTGAAGTCCCAAAAAGCAATAAAGGTCTGTGAAGGCTCATGTGTGAGAGGATGCATACAAAATTCGAAAACATTGATATGTTTGATGAGCTGTTTATAAGTAAGCTCTGCATAACAACTCGGCACAACCGACAGGTTATTCATAAGAAGGTCATAAAGTTGTGTTTTTGTTATTTGTTCGAGATACAAACTTTTTGGAAGCGGAGAAATATTGCTTAAAAGAAAATCAAATTGAAGCAGAGCCTGTTCGATTTGCGTATAGTTTTTCTTGTATTTCAAAAAGCAGGCAAGCATTTCGTATAAATCGGGTTTCGCTAGTTTTTTATATAAAACAGAAGTATTTTGGAAATAAATACCGAGCTGCTCAAAAAAAGCAAATGCGTTGCCGGTATAGTATTTATTGAGCACATACTCTAAAATATTTATAAAACTTTGTGAATTATAGAATTTATCCACTGTCATTTCTATTGTCTTTAAGTTTAAAATATCCTCATAACTCATCCATTTGTTTCTGATGATTTCATACGGAGCCGTTTCATCGTAGACATAGGCGCCGTCTTTTAACATATCCATCATCGGAGAACCTTTTAATATTTTCAAAAAGCCCAGCTGCAGCATGTCGGAATGAAGATCGTAGACAAAATTAAACGACTCTTTGAAACTTTCATAACTTTCACAAGGAAGGCCTGCGATGAGGTCGGTATGAATATGAATATTTGTGTTTTTTGCAAGGCGTTTCAAATACAATTTTATTTTATCCAAATCGTTTTTTCGTGAAATAGCCTGCAGTGTTTGTTGATTAATGCTTTGTATGCCCGCTTCAAGCTGCACAAAGCCGGAGGGCATTTGAATAAGCAATGCGATATTCTCTTCGGTCAACAAATCCGCAGCGATTTCAAAGTGAAACGTTGTATGGTTATTATTATCTTTGATAAACTGCCATATTTTTTGTGCGCGTAATGCGTCGGTGTTAAAGGTTCTGTCTGTGAATTTTACGATCGGGATTTTATTTTCTATAAAAAAAGACAGCTCCTTAAAAACTTTGTCCAAGTTTTTGTAACGCAATTGTTTTTCTATGGAAGACATACAGTAAGCGCATTTAAAAGGGCAGCCTCGGCTTGATTCGTAATAGATGATTTTATTTTTAAACAAAGTCAAATTTTCTTTGTTATAAGGGAAGATAATATCATTCAAATCAATTAAATGTAGCTCTTCCTGTGTTGTGATGATTTCTTTGCCTCTTTTGAATACAATATTAAAAAGACCGTCAAGATCGTCTTTGTTACACAGGGCTTGCAAGACATTGTTCAAAGTGTATTCGCCCTCGCCTTTGATGATGATATCGGCTGCGTTGTTGCGAGAGAGAAAGTCTTCGGCATTAAAACTCACTTCCGGGCCGCCCAATATAATGATGCAGGAAGGCAGTATTTTTTTTAGCTTGCCAATGAGTTTCTTAACAAACTCCACATTAAAAATATAAACGCTGAACATGAAAATTTCTGTGCCGCGCTGATAAAGATTCCTTAAGATCGAATCCATATCGTCGTTGATGCTGTATTCCATAACGTCAACATTGAGTAATGTTTTATCGATATGATGATACAAAATATGGGCGGCAAACGATGAATGAATAAATTTTGAATTGACGGCGCATAGTATCGCTTTCATAATCTAATCCCCTGTACTACAATTCCCTATAGTTTAACATGATTTTTTAGAAATTAAAATGTCATATGTTATTTATTGTTTGACATGTCTCTTTGCCTGAATATATACTGTTCTTATTAGAGGAGGTGTGACCATGAAAATTACAAAAATTGATGTAATGATTTTAAAGCCCAATCAAAAAAACACAGGCGGAGGAGTGAAAATTGACTGGGCGAACTTTGACAGAAATTGCAGGCCAATCGTATGCCGCATATACACCGACGAGGGGCTTTACGGAGACGGGGAAGCAGGCATGCTTTTTGGCGTTGGGGCGCTTGGCACAGCTGGAATGATGCGAGATTTTGCCCGAATGATCATTGGAATGGACCCGTTGGACAATGAAGTTATTTGGGACAAGTTTTATAAACAAGGATATTTTACACAGAGCGGCGGTCCGATTATTTATGCTGCTATTTCTGCGTTTGATATGGCTCTATGGGATATTAAAGGAAAATATTTTAATGTTCCGATTGCAAAACTGCTTGGAGGAAGTCGCAGAAAAGAGCTGCGATGCTATGCCAGCCAGCTGCAATTCGGCTGGGGACTGGAGCTGACGCCTGCATTCCAGACACAAGATTATGTCAATAATGCCTTAAAAGCTGTCAGTGAAGGCTATGATGCCATTAAAATCGATTTCTTTACGCTGGATAAGGATGGAAGTGGGTTTACGGAAGAACAACGCTGCGGATTGCTTGAGCCTTATTATGTAGATTTGGTCGAGGAAAGAGTAGCGGCGGTGCGAGAAGCTATTGGTCCTACGGTAGACTTAATCGTCGAAGGTCATTCATTCACGGATGCGCTGTCAGCAGTGCAGATCGGTGAGAGAATTAAAAAATACAACATATTCTACTACGAAGAACCCTGTACGCCGACTCCGAAGATGCAAAAATATGTGGCGGATGCTTTGGGTATTCCGATGGGCAGCGGTGAAAGAATCTTTTCGCGCTGGCAGTATGCCCCGTATATTGAAAACTTGTCTTTGCAAGTGCTCCAGCCCGATTTGTCCAACTGCGGCGGCATAACTGAAGCAAAGAAGATAGCGGATATGGCCTATATTTATGATATCGGTATCCAGGCGCATGTTTGCGGCACAGCGCTTACTCTTGCAACAGCGCTTAACTTTGAATCGGTCATTCCGAATTTCATCATTCATGAACATCATGTGGTTCAGTTCAGACCATACATGAAAGAACTGTGCACCATGGACTACGAACCGGTAAACGGTAAATTCAAAGTGCCTGAAGCTGTTGGTATCGGTGCGGAACTCAGTGAGTTTGCGCTGACGCACTGTGAAAAATGGACAATTGAATAATCTAAAGAAGTAATAATAAAAACGCGGCAAGAAACTTGCCGCGTTTTTATTATTTGAAAATCAACGATCTTTAATAAAAAATTAGATATATTTTACTTAAATATTAATAATATCAATATAATTATTAAAAAAATTAATAATTATATTGACACATTTAAGCTTATGCTGTATAGTATGAATGTAGATTAAGTTTTAATCAAAGGAAAGGGGAAAAATTATGGAATATATCATGCCTTCGCGCTGTCCCGTCTGCGGAGAAAAATTAAATGTCACAAAACTCAGCTGTCCTAAATGCGCAACGGATATCAACGGGGCTTTTCAGCCTTGCATGTACTGCTCGCTCGATGAGAGAATGAGGCTTTTTTTAGATACGTTTCTGAAATGCCGAGGCAATATAAAGGAAGTCGAAAAAGCGCTGGGGATCTCTTATCCGACTGTAAAAGGTCTGTTGGATGAATTGATTAAGACGCTTTTTAAAGAAGAAGAGATCAAAAATGTAGCCGCTATGACAACGGCCGATGTACTGGATTTGCTGGAAAGCGGAGAAATCACAGCCGGTGAAGCAGCTGAACTTTTAAAAAAATATCATTAAAGGAGAAAGAAAAAATGAATGATAAAACAAGAATACTCAATATGGTCAGCGAAGGGAAAATTACGGTAGAGGAAGCCGCAAAACTTCTTGATGCACTTGAACAAAATGATAAGAGTATAGCAGAACCTGTAGCGCTGAAAGGAAAACAAGGAAGAAAACCAACAAAGTTAAGAGTGAACATCGACGCAGGAGAAAACAATAAAAAATCTAAGGTAAACGTCAATATACCGCTTTCGCTTGTGCGCACGATCGGTCCTATAGTCTCTAAGAATATGCCTAAAGAAGCACAGGATGAAATGAATAAAAAGGGCATAGATATTGCAGGCATTATGGACAGTATTGAAGAATTGATTGATGCTGCCGCAGAAGAAGATATCGTAAATGTTGACATTGAAGGCGACGAAGCATCTAAGGTGCGTGTGTATGTGGAGTAGGCCGTCTTTGTTTCTGTTGATCAATATTAAAATAACGAAAGGAAAAAAAATCAGGTTTGTTTTGCCGCTGCCACTGTTTATTATTTACGGTTTTTCTGATATGATATTGGATATGATGGATTTTGCCGCTTTGTTTATGCCTAAGAAAGCAAAGCTTAAGGCAGATGCAAAAAGCAAAGTATCGTTTCAAACGGTGCATTCGTCTATGACGTGCGCGCATTTGATTATAAAAGATTTATTTTTCATCAAGGCGCCGTGGGAACTTTGCTCGGTTGATGCCGACGGGGTTTTGGTAAAAATCAAATTTTATTAAAAGTGAGGAAAAATGATGAGAATAATAATCAAGTGGTTGATTTGCTGCATTTCATTATATATAGCGTTGCTGCTTTTTCCAAACTATATGCTGCTTGACGCGAATCCGCTTATTTTGCTCGGAGCAGGAACGGTGCTGTGGCTCGTTAATATCTTTATTCGTCCGATTGCGCAAATCGTGAGCATCATTGCAACGCTTCTGACACTGGGGCTTTTCAGCATTATTGTCAATGCTGCGATGGTTTCGATTATGGATAAATTTATCGGAAGCCTTTATATCACAAGTTTTTGGGTGAATATTTTTATTGCTGTCCTGATTTCTATCGGCAATATGTTTTTAGCCAAAAGAGTAAAACGTTAAAGATAACGGCAAATATTTAAAATCCGCAATATTATACTATACGGCTTTATAATAAAGGTGTAGAATTCATAAACAAATATTTTCGGAGAATGATTTATGAATATTGCATCTTTTATTGTTTATTGCATCATTGTAACTTTCACACCGGGTCCTACGAATATTGCCATATTATCGATTGCCAATAATTGTCTGCTGAAGCAAACATTTCGATATGTGCTCGGCGCCGGCAGCGCGCTTACAACACTTCTGATAATCTCTGTTGTTTTTAACAGTGCCCTTGTCGGGTTTATTCCTAAAATTTTGCTCGTTATGAAAGTGATCGGCTGCACATACATGCTTTATCTTGCTTATCAGGTATCGAGAATGCATGTATCCAATAAAAATTTTCAACAAACTGCGAATTTTGTATCCGGATTTATTATGCAGTTTGCAAATCCCAAAGTTTGGATCTTTACGATGACGGTTATTCCAAGCTTTATCATGCCGTATTATCAGTCGGTGACTGCATATTTGGCGTATGCGCTTCTTGTTGCAGTCATAGCATTTTGCGCGCTTACAACGTGGGCATTGTTTGGAACGATTTTTAAAAGATTTTTGCAAAAGTATCAAAAAGCGGTTAACATAATACTAGCTTTATTATTGGCCTACTCTGCAATAGAAGTATCGGGGATTATTGAATTATTAAAACGGGGAGGCGTATGAATACATTTATTTATAAAAAAACAGCCGATATCACTGCGCTTGCGGCAAGATTTTCTGATTTTAAATATAAAAAACATTGCCACGAGGAATACGCTTTGGGGGTAACACTGCGTGGCATACAACAATATAATCTGGATGGAAGCGTGCAGTCTTCTTACAGAGATGGAGTCATGCTTTTTAATCCGCAGCAGGTACACGATGGAAGAGCGCAGGATGAGGAAGGAATCGATTATGTTATGCTTTATATTCACCCGAAGCTTTTTTTACAGTTACTTGGGCAAAAAAATTATATCAAATTTTCTGAACCGATCGTCTATAACCGCAGGCTGGAATGCAGTATTTTAAATGTCATTAAAGCAGCATTCAACGACAAAGATGAGATGTTGTGCAGTGAGCTGCTTTTAGACCTTGCAGGATGTTTTAAGCAGGTAGAAATAAATACTCCCGTCAAAAAAGAAAATAAAATGATTTATAAGGCCAAGGAAATGATCTGGGCAAAAGCAGATAAAACAATGAAGTTAGATGAGCTTTGCGGAGAACTTTCAATATCAAAATATCAATTTATAAGAACTTTTAAGGCGAATACGGGCATATCTCCCTATCAGTTTTATTTAAACTGCAAAGTTGAATATGCAAAAAAAGTAATCGAAAGCACAAAAGATATTTACCTGGCGGTTGCCGAATGCGGTTTTGTTGATTTAACGCATTTGAACAGGCATTTTAAAAGCGTATATGGGATAACGCCGTTTGAATACCTGTCGAATATAAGTTGACTTTACTTCTGTTGAAAAAAAACGATTATTTCACTTTCGCAATTAGCCCGATCGTATCAAAATATTTGCCTCCTTCGGCTTCCATCATTTTTATATCTCTTTTCGCGTAAGGATGTGGTGATTCTAACCATTCAGCCCAAGCCTCATCATGACAGAAGTGAGAAAAAGCGTGCAGGAGCTCTATGTTTTCTGATTGCTGCCAAAGGCTTTTCCACCAGCCCAGTGTGTAAAAATTCATATCATCTTGCCAAAAAGGCAGCATCTCTTCGGGAACACCGGAGCTAAAATCTTTTTTTAAACCCGGTATGCTTACTGCAATGATACCTCCTTTTTTTACAAGCGGAATAAGATGTTTATCGAGATAATCCTGCTCAGCACCAAAATAGGGAAAAGCGTCTATGCAGATCACCGCGTCAAAATATTCGTGTGCAAAAGGCAGCTTATGCGCTTCGGCGTGGATGGGTATGATTTTATCTTCAAGATTGAATTGCTCAACCCGCCTATAATTATTCGTCGGGCTGATCCAAAGGTCTGCCGCATAAACGGTCGCGCTGTATTCTTTTGCCAGATAGATGGAAGTAAGGCCGCACCCGCAGGCCAGATCCAAAATACGCGCGCCCTGATTTATTTCTATTTTGCCGGCGAGCTCATCAAGTATGCGCACGCAATTGGGACCCATCAGGTTTTGCAAAAGAAAATCTTTGTCAAAATAGGTGTTATTTCCAAATTCCATTTGTTTTAGCCTCCGTTTGTATTGTTCTACAGCTTTATTATAGTTATATTTTACTGGTTTGTGTTCTCGAACTTATTTGACAAATAAAAAAGCGCCATAAAGTTCGTCTGACGCTTTTTAAAATCTAATTTTTAGCTGCAATGATTTTATAAATAGTTTTTACAGATAAATAATATTTTTCTGCTAATTCTTTGACCGTACTTCCGGCTTTGTATCTGTTATAAATCTCTGTGTTTCTCTGAGAGGTGTATAGCCGGCTTTTTGTGATCTCGCCCCACGATTTTTTATTTTCTTCTTTACGCGGGATGTAGATATATCTCCCATCGATATAGTTTTGCAATTGATTTAGCAAGATTTCGGGCAGAACTTCATCTGCTTTTATATAGCCCATTTTGCTTCTCCTTTCTATTCAATAGCAGGACTAAGCAAAGGTTGGTAAATTTTTATCTTTTATACTCTAGCCTTTGCTAAGCATAAAAGACGGAATCCAGTATACGAATAAGTCATTCTCCTTTCTCTATTCAATGTTTTTTCACCCTAATTCTTCAAGTAATGTCTTATAAATCAATTGTTCACGCATTTTAAAAAACTCTTCGAAATTATCAAACGCTAAATAAATATTCGGTGGGATAAGATGTTTTTGTTTGTAATCGATTAATGATTCTTCTGCAATATTATTTTCTATCCATTCATCGAAATCCATGTTGCTCTTTTCGATATTGGGGATGGATTCGAGTAATTGCAGATTTCCTAAATAATTATAGTTTTCCATGTAGAATTGCGCGGTATCACCTATAATACCGCGCTTATCTAAGCGTTTGATAGTAAAAGCAGATTTGGGGTATATGTGGTCTACATGGAAATTGTTCCGCATATCAGCCCATGGATAAAGAATGGACATGAGAATGAGCGTATCTCCATGACTATATTTTGAGAAAAGCAAGTTGCGGATATCTTCTTCTGCAAAGAGCAATGTACGGTTTGTTCCCTTAAATCGGTCAACGATTTGCTCGAAAGGAAAGCCACTATATCCATGTTGTTTTATGAGGTTTCTAATGGGGTTGAGAACGCCGTCTGGTGCAAAACTGAACACTCTTTTAAGTAGGGCACGTACAAACCATTTTTTTATAATAATCCGGTCTTTGACCGTTTTACTACTAACCTCAAAATTATCGGGCAAACCGATATGTTTCAAATAATATGCTATCGGGATAATCAGGTTATTAGAAGTGATGTTTTCACGACTAAATCCAAAGCTGGAAATCAAGCGAACTGCACTACGAATTGCCTTTGTAATATTGTCCCATTCGTCCTGTATCTTCATCATATTTGTTCGATTGAAGTTGTCCACCTTGAAGGAAATATCGGGAAAATCGCACAGTACAAGACAAGCCTTTAAGACAAAGTCCTTATTGATGTTAAAACCTCGCTCTATTTCGTTTGTTTCATCAACCGCCTTATTGATTTCTTCCCGTGCATCTTTTTTATCCCATTGTGCCGATGCAAAAGATAATAGTAAATCGGAGTAGCTAAGGGGGGTTCCACCGCTATTTGCACGGATAAATATATTCAGCACCTTGTCTAGCTCTTGGCTTTTCTCCTGATAGAAACTGATAGTGGGGTAGTTATGAATAATCCAATGCAGCTTGAACAATGTTTTGTTAGCAAACTTGGCTTTTTCCTTGTCGACGTTGGATGATAAATCATGCTCAATAAGATATTCGTTGACATCGCTCGGTTCTTTAATATTTAAAATCCTGCCAACAGGAAACCAATGGTGATTATCGTCAATATTACTTGCTTCTTCTACCGTCAAAAAATCAAAATTATATAGATACTCAGTTTCTTCAGCTTCGTTAAGTAAGTTCAGATAAAATTGCCGAGTAGGATATGCTGATTTATTATCCCATCGTTTATTGGGGAGCTTGTAGGCATAGGTGCCTTTTAGTGCAATGTATATCGAAGTCAATCGCTGCTGTCCGTCCAAAATTGCAGTTACGCTCTCTGAACCGTTTAAGTTCGCTTTTTTATTATGACGTTTTGTTAATTGATGATAGTCGCGCAAAAATTCATAAAACACAAATTCTTTTGATTTATCTTTTTCCACTTCCCAAAAGAGAAAAGAGCCGATTGGATAGTCTCGCATTAAGCTATCAAACAGCTTTGCAATTTGCTCAACGCTCCACACAAATTCTCTTTGTATGGACGGCAATAAATACTTTTTAGCATCTATACTTTTTACGGCTTCCGCTATCGTCAACGGTGTTTGAAATGCCATTTAGTTTCTACCCTCCTTCTGCTAACAATAATTTTTAGAATCTTTCTTTAAGTATTTTAACAGCAAGTTTTTCCGCTTCTAGATGTTGCTGATTTATCCTTTTTGAATCTCTTATTTTTTCAAGAGCTTCTTTTATTCGCATTTTATCAATCAACCTTAAAACAGACGATACACGAGTTCTAGTCCCGCTACGTTTCGAATCAAATCCCTTAGAAAACATATAGTCCACTAACTCTGTGGTACTGCTTTTCCAAGCTGCAATTTCTTCATACTGTGTTAGAATAAACCATCCTCCGGCAGAGGTAAAGGCATTATCAAACTGTTTATCATTCATAATCTATATTTCCTCCAATATCACATGCAGATTTAATCTAAATATTTTTCATATATTTTTTCAAAACCGATATATATGCCGCTAAAATCTTTAATGTATTTAAAGAGGTTATTCTGTAATAAGTTATTTTGACAATTTCTTCTGTCTTTTTCTCTATAATGTTGCGTTTGTAAGCGCCTTGTGCAAGTCATACTTTCATAAAAGACGGAATCCAGTATACGAATAAGTCATTCTCCTTTCTTTATTCAGTATAAATACAGTATATTTACTGCCGGTTTTGTTGTCAATAAAAAACCACAGCTTTGAGGCTGTGGCCTTTAGAATGAGTTGTCTATAAAAATTTCATTAAACGTTCTTTGTATTTTTCCAGACTGAAACGTACCATATCGGGTGCGGGAGAGCCTATTTGCTTTCTTAAGGCAATGGAGTTTTCTACCGAGATAGCCCTCAGCAGCCCCTCGTCAAAGTCTGGATGAATTTGCTGCATTTCCTGCAGAGTCAAATCATAAAAATAAATACCTTTATCGATGCAATAATTGACCAGCTTTGCTGCCGCCGCGTAGGCATCTCTGAAGGGCAGGCCTTTTTTACTTAAATAATCTGCCGCATCCACTGCCGTAATATAACTGTCTTTTGCGGCGTTATACATTACTTCTTCGTTTAGCGTTATGCTTGCAGCCATAGCCGTAAAGATCTGTGTGCACTTTATGGTCGTATCTATTGCGTTAAAGAAACATTCTTTATCTTCCTGCATGTCTTTGTTATAGGAAAGAGGCTGTGCTTTCATGGTCGTGAGCATCTGCGTCAGCGCACCGTAGACGCGGCCTGTTTTGCCTCGTATGAGTTCGGCCATATCAGGATTTTTCTTTTGAGGCATCATGCTGGAACCCGAACAAAAGGCATCCGAGATTTTCATAAAGCCATATTGCTCGGAGGTAAAGATAATAAGTTCTTCGCAGTACCTGCTCATATGCATCACGATCATTGAAAGAGCGTACAGCATATCAAGAATATAATCCCTGTCTGAAACTCCGTCGATGCTGTTATAGGTGATATCGGTAAAGCCGAGTTTGTTTGCCACAAAGCCTCTGTCGATGTCATAAGTATTGCCGCAGCATGCGCCGCTGCCGAGCGGCATAGATTGCATACAATTTTCGTGAACAGTAGATATTCTGTTTAAATCTCTTAAAAACATTTCAATATAAGCGCAAAGATAATGTCCGTAAGTGGAAGGTTGTGCTTTGCGCAGATGCGTAAACATCGGCATAATAACGGATATGTTTTCTTCTGCTTTCGCAATCAGTTTTTGGACGAGTTCGCTTATGAGAAAGCTTATCTGCCTGCTCTTATCGATAACATAAAGCTTCATGTCTAAGGCGACCTGATCGTTTCTGCTTCGGCCCGTGTGCATTTTTTTTGCTACAGATCCGATTTTTTGTGTCAGATAGAGTTCGACAAAAGAATGGATATCTTCGTACGATTCATCGATTGCGACTTTGCCGTCTTTAATACCGTCAAGAAGCTCTTCGAGCGCAGCTGCGATCTGTCTGCCGTCTTCTTGGCCAATGATATTTTGTTTGACGAGCATGCTCACGTGTGCGATTGTGCCTTTGATATCATATTCATAAAGAATTTTATCAAAACCAATCGAGCGGTTGAAGTTATCCGCTAATTTATCGATTTCTGTTTCAAACACGTTTTGCCATAATTTCATTATTTATTAACCTTCGTTTTTCTTTATCATACTTGCACGGACACGTAGTGGAAGCCCGTATAATTTTATAAATCCTTCGGCATCTTTGTGATCATAGAGCGTGCCCGTTGTAAAGCTTGAAATTTCTTCGCTGTATAATGAGTAAGGTGAAGACACTCCCTGCGGAATAATATTGCCTTTGTAGAGTTTGAGTTTTACAACACCTGTTACATTTTCCTGGGTTTTATCGATAAAAGCACTGATTGCTTCTCGCAGAGGAGTAAACCACATACCGTTGTAAATGAGTTCCGAGAAAGTAACAGCAGCGGTTGCTTTAAAGGAATAGGTCTGTCGGTCAAGGCATATTCTTTCCAGTTCGCTGTGTGCGTAGTAGAGGATCGTGCCGCCGGGGGTCTCATAGATGCCCCTGCTCTTCATGCCTACAACGCGGTTTTCTACCATGTCGATCACGCCGACGCCGTGCTTTCCGCCTATTTCATTGAGCTTGTAGATGAGGTCTGTACCGTTCATTTCCGTACCGTTTAATTTAACGGGAACGCCTTGAATGAATTCAATCGTTAGTATTTCTGCTTTATCGATCGCTTTTTCGGGTGTTGAGCACATCATCAGAAGATTGTCGTAATCGGGTGCGGTATCCGGATTTTCAAGCTCTAAGCCTTCGTGGCTTAAGTGCCAGATATTTTTGTCCCGGCTGTAGAGTTGGTTGGCCGGTAAATTTAATTTTATATCATGTTTGATACAGTAGTCAACCGCATCTTCTCTGCTTTTGATATTCCATATTCTCCAGGGAGCTACGATCTTCATTTCCGGAGCCAATGCCCAAATGCCAAGGTCGAAACGCACTTGGTCATTGCCTTTGCCTGTTGCACCGTGACAGATTGCCGTTGCACCTACTCTTTTTGCAAATTCGACTAATTTTTTTGCAATAAGAGGTCTTGCGATTGAGGTGCCAAGCAAATATTTGTTTTCATACATGGCGTCTGATTTTAACATGGGGAATATGTAATCTTCTACGAGCTCATCTGTTGCATGATCTATTTCCACGTAGCTCGCGCCACATTCATAACCTCGTTTTTCCAAGTCCTCGAGCTCTGCGCCCTGCCCGATATCGATACACAGTGCATACACATCGTAATTATAATTTTCTTTTAACCATGGTATAATGGCAGATGTGTCGAGTCCGCCTGAATATGCCAATACTATCTTTTCTTTTTCCATTTTAACCCTCTAATCTGTATCAATTCTAAAATATAAGTATATTTATGCTTAATTGTGTATAAATATACTACCATTTATATAAAAAAGCAATAGGCAAATTTAAAATTTAAAATATTGTTATTATAGCATAAAGTAAATATTTCCACTTGCCTGATTTTAAAAATAAGATATAATATAGATGAAAGATTTTTCTTTCACCCGATCTTTAGGCTCTATATATTTGAACCTACATCTTTTAATAGGGATTTCGCGTTTTGTTGTCCTATGTCAGGCCTCGTATTTTCAGTGGAAGGCAGAAGCGATAAACAGATAACCCACCTAGCCTTAGCTAGGGATCAAATAATAGGGCTTGCTAATCGGGCACTTCCTACATAGTAATTGATGAAATTAAATATATTATTTTGGATTTGGTATATTGTATAATAGTTTATATAGTTATAAACAAAAAGATTTTATACCTTTTTTTATTTATAGGAATTTTGGCATGCAAAAAAAACAAACCTGTCACAATTATATCTACATGGCAAATAAAGAAGATGAGGGATGCAAACTGGTGGATTTTCTTCGGAAAAAGCATTTGTATTCGCACAGGCTTATTAATTCTATTAAAAAAGATGGCAGCATCTTTATCAATGGCGGCAGGGAAAGATTTAATTATATTTTAAAAGAAAACGATGAAATCAATATAGATTTTGGTATAGAAAAATACGATGCAAAGAGCGTGGAAATAGATTTTGATATTGTTTATGAGGATGATGATGTGCTGCTGATCAGCAAACCGGCGAATTTAATTACGCATCCGACAAGTTATCATCAGGAAGATACGCTGGCAAACGGCATTTATCATATGTTTGAACAAAAGAACCTTATCTGCAAGGCGCGCTTTGTCAATCGATTGGATATGGATACCTCAGGCATTGTGCTGGTCGCAAAAAATAAATATTCTCATCACTTTATTCAACAGCAAATGCTTGAAGGCAAAGTTGAAAAAATTTATATTGCAATCGTAAAAGGTGTCATAAAGGAGCAAAAAGGCATCATCCGGGCACCTGTCGGCAGAGCGCTGGAAGATAAAATCACAAGAGAAGTCAATGAGTTTGGAAAAGAGAGCATAACGGAATTTGAAGTTATAAAAACACTGGACAATCTCACGCTTATAAAAATTATCCTGCATACAGGCAGAACGCATCAAATCAGAGTGCATATGAAATATTTCAACCATCCTCTGCTCGGGGATAGTCTTTATAATGAAAAAAGTGATATAATAAACAGACAAGCCCTTCATGCGCTGAGCATAGGCTTCGTGCATCCACGGACAAAGCAATATCGAAAATATACGGCGCCGGTAGCCGACGACATAAAGAAAATATTTGATAGATAAAGTTTAGAGAAATATTATGAAAAAAAAATTAAAAATTACTGTATTTACAATATTGTTACTTAGTATTTGCACACTCTTTGGTTGTGCGGCGATGGATATAGATGTAGCATCTTACCAATATGACCCGAAAGGAAAAACGCTGATCTATTCATCAGACGACGTGCTTTTATCGGAGGTATACGATGAAAACAGAACCTATGTGGATTTGGAAGATGTGCCGCAGGATTTCATCAATGCCGTTATATCGGTTGAGGACAGGTCGTTTTTTACCCATCACGGTATCAGCATCAAAGGTATCCTGCGGGCAATGGTGAGTAATATCGCCAGTGGCGATATATACGGCGAAGGAGCCAGCACCATCACACAGCAGGTTGTGAAACGGCTCTTTTTAACAGATGAAAAATCATATGTCAGAAAAATAAACGAGGCTATTTTAGCCATAAAAATGGAAAATGTCTTTACGAAAGAAGAAATTTTAGAAATTTATATCAATCAGATGTATCTCGGTGCCGGCACGTATGGCGTGCAGGAAGCAAGCAGAACCTATTTTGATAAAGACGCAAAAGATATGAACACTGCCGAATGCACTTTACTGGCCGGGCTCTTTCAGGCGCCGAGCGCGTATTGCCCGTTTGATCATTATGACGAAGCAATTGAGCGGCAGCATATCGTCATCGATGCCATGGTAGATGAGGGATATATCACCCAAGAGCAGGCAGAAGAAATAAAAAATACGGAAATAACACTCTCCGATGATTCGGGGAGTGTTAGCAGTACTACAAAAGAAAATTGCAATGCCTTTGTTGACTGTGTTATTGACGAATACTATGAGAAGTTTATCCCTGTGCTGGAAGAAAAATATTCCATGGATTATGAAAGCGCAAAGCTGCTTGCCCAAAAGTATCTGAATTATGACGGGGTTACAATTTATACCACGCTTAATTATGATGCTCAAAAGACTGCGGTCTCCAGCCTTAACAGCACACTCAAGCGGTACGGCATCAGCAGTAAGGCTACGGGCGCTGTGGTGAGTATCGATTATACTACAGGGCAGATTCGTGCCTACTACGGAGGAAATACGCAAATCGATATGGCAAATTCTTCAAGACAGCCGGGTTCATCGATCAAACCTTTATATTATTCAAAGGCGATTGATGACGGATATATCACGTCAAGAACTGTGGTCAATGATACACGCACATCCTGGGGAGACTACACGCCCAAAAATTACGAGGGCGGATACTGGGGATGGATAAGCGTTCGGAGTGCTTTGGTTCATTCAAGAAATATACCGTCCGTTAAAGTATTCGATGAATACGGCGTGGATAATTCAATGGCGGCTATAAAATCTTTTGGCATTACAACAATAGAAGATACGGACTATAATTTAGCCTCGGCGCTCGGAGGCCTCACCTACGGCGTAAAACCAAGAGAAATGGCCAGCGCTTACGGGGCGTTTGCCAACGGCGGAATAATCAATGAGAGCTATTGCATTGAGAGAATTGTAGATAATGACGGAATAGAGATATACAATGTCAATGATACTGATCTGAGCCAAACAAGGGTGCTTCAGCAAAGCACAGCCGATACGATGAACAGTATCCTGCGTGATGTGGTTTCTTATGGTACCGGCACGGCAGCCCGTGTTTACGGGTATCATGCAGCAGGCAAAACAGGCACAACGGAAGACAAAAAAGATTTGTGGTTTGTGGGATACTGCGGCGGACTCAGCACAGCTGTGTGGATAGGTAATCTGGATATGGAAGTCATCGGAGGTTCCAGCGCTTACAGCGCATATGCTTTTGGTAAATACATGAATTCAATCGTAGATGACGGCATATTGGAAAAGCTCAATGAAAACGCCGAGGAAGAGGATAACGCAACTGCGCTTATCGATATCACAATTGCGCAAACTTCTGCTTTAAATGAAGGGAAAGTGTATTTCAACGAAGATGAAATTGAAACAATCTGCATCCCGCAGTCGGAATACAGCTATTACGAGGATGCTATTGTCGAAAAAGTGACTATAGATTCTTCATCCGGTAAATTATTTGTCGAAGGAAAATGCCCTGAGGAATACAAGGAAACAGTCTATTTTTTAAAGGATTATGTGCCTACAGAGGAATGTAACAGGTCGCACTATTTTGATAAGATATTTAATAAGAAAAACAACAAAAAAGAGGAGTAATTTTTCAATAACAAAAAATACAAAGCAACAGGAGTTAAGGTATGAAAATTGGAATCATCGGGCTGCCCAATGCGGGGAAAAGCACACTGTTTAACGCACTGACAAAATCGGAAGCACCGGCGGAAAACTTTCCTTTCTGCACAATCGAGCCAAATTTGGGTGTCGTAAAAGTTCCCGACAGTCGTGTCGATATGCTCTCTGAAATGTATCATCCCAAAAAAACTACATACACGACCGTGAATTTTGTCGATATCGCAGGGCTTGTAAAAAATGCGAGCAAGGGTGAAGGGCTAGGTAATCAGTTTTTGTCACATATTCGTCAGATGAACGCGTGTGCGCATGTGATACGATGTTATGAGGATGAGAATATCATACATGTGATGGACAAAATAGACCCGATCGGTGATATAGAGATTGTTCATTATGAGCTGATACTATCCGATCTTGATATGCTTGAGAGAAGAATAGCAAAGGTGCAGAAAGCAGTAAAGGCCAACGAAAAAGGGCAAAAAGAGCTGCTTGAGCTGCTGGAAAAAATAAAAGAAACATTGCTTGGAGGCAGACTTGCTTCAAAATGTGAGTTAAGCGAAGAAGAAACACAAGTGGCAGAAAGTCTGGATCTTATCACGTTAAAACCGTTTATGTATATTGCCAATGTGGCGGAAGACGAAGCAAATACCGATAGTGAGCATTATCTTGAACTGAAAGAATATCTAAAAGAATACGATCCAAAAGCGCCGCTTGTGAAAGTATCGGCTAAAATAGAACAGGAATTGTCTTCTTTTGATGAAGAAGAAAAACTGGCCTATCTAAAAGAACTGGGATTTGAGAGTACCGGGCTGGATAAAATTATCCGGGCAGGCTATCAACTATTAGATTTGGTAACTTTTTTCACCGCAGGTGAAGATGAAGTAAAAGCATGGACAATTGAACAAGGCACAAAAGCCCCGAAAGCGGCGGGGAAAATCCACAGCGATATAGAACGAGGATTTATTCGCGCGGAAGTGACTGATATCGTTAAATTACTCGAAGTGCAAAGCGAAAGCAAAGCAAAAGAACTGGGCTATGTAAGAATAGAAGGCAAAGACTATATCGTCAAAGACGGAGATGTTATTTATTTTAGATTTAACGTCTAAGCTATTTAAATTAATAATAAATCAATAAGTTCGAATATATCCCTAGCGGGATATATTTTTTATTTGTGAAAATCAAAGAGATGGCAGTATTTTTAATATCCATTTTTGTTTCATCCCAAGAGTAATAATGGTACAATTATATCAAATATGAAAGCGATGGGGCTGCGTATGGATTTTTTGTAGAGGAGCCCCATAATTACGATATTCAGCTTTAATTAAGGAGCACAGATGGAAAGCATTGTCAGGATACTTGCAGAAGAACTCAATAAAAATGAAGAACACATCAAAAATGTCATAGATCTCATCGATGAAGGGAATACCATTCCGTTTATCGCACGTTACCGTAAAGAAATGCATGCAGCGATGGACGATACGGTGCTTCGTCGCCTGGCAGATAGGCTTAACTATCTGCGAAATCTTGAGGAACGTCGTCAAGAGGTTAAGAAGGCGATTAAAGCCCAGGATAAGCTCACAGAAGAGCTGACTGCCAAAATAGATGCTGCGCAAACGCTTGCGGAGGTGGAGGATATCTACCGCCCGTTTAAGCAAAAGCGGCGCACCCGCGCCACCATTGCAAAGGAAAAAGGACTTGAGCCGCTTGCCATGATGCTGTTCGGGCAGAGCAGAGACTTGCCCGATATAACGGAGCTTGCCGCAGAGTACATAGATGTGGAAAAGGGAGTGGAGAATGCGCAAGACGCGCTTGCGGGTGCATCGGACATAGTGGCGGAGACAGTGGCAGATAACGCAGATGTGAGACGCCGGCTCCGCGAGCTAATCATGAGCAAGGGATATCTGATTACTGCTGCGGAAAAAGATGATGATTCGCTCTACAGTCTTTATTATAAGTTTGAAAAGCTTTTTTCGCTGATGCAGGGACACCAGATACTGGCGATTAACCGTGGTGAAAAAGAGGGATTTCTTAAGGTCTCGGTGCAGATAGAAAGAGAGCAGGCATTGGGACTTGTATGGGATATGCTTGTCAAGCCCGGCTCAAGCGCATCCGAGTTTGTTCGTTGTGCGGCACAGGACGGATATGACCGTCTGATTTTTCCCTCTATAGAGCGCGAGATGCGCGGCACGCTGACCGATACCGCCTCAGAGGGCGCGATACACAATTTTTCGCTTAACTTAAAGCCTCTTTTAATGCAACCGCCCATAAAGGGTCATGTCACAATGGGGCTTGACCCGGGTTACCGTAACGGATGCAAGGTTGCTGTGGTGGATGGTACGGGCAAGATTCTGGATACTGCTGTGGTATATCCCACTTATGGTGACCGCCAAAAAATGGAAGCGATCGCCGCTTTGCAAAGAGTGATCAATAAACATAAGGTAGAGCATATTGCCATTGGAAACGGCACAGCTTCGCGCGAAACCGAGCAGATGACTTGCGAACTTATTGCCGGCACGCCGGGCGTAGACTACATGATAGTCAATGAAGCGGGTGCCTCCGTGTATTCTGCATCCAAGCTTGCGGCACAGGAGTTGCCGCAGTACGATGTAAATCTGCGTTCTGCTATATCCATAGCGCGAAGGATGCAGGATCCGCTGGCGGAGCTTGTGAAGATCGATCCCAAGGCAATAGGTGTAGGTCAGTATCAGCATGATATGCCGCAAAAAAGACTTGATGAAGCACTTTCTGATGTGGTGGAGGACTGTGTCAACGCAGTGGGTGTCGATGTGAACACCGCTTCGTACTCTCTGCTTCAGCGGGTTTCCGGATTGAATGGCAGTACTGCGAAAAACATTGTCCTCTACCGCGAGGAAAACGGCATATTCGCTTCGCGCAAGCAGCTTTTAAAGGTGCCTAAGCTAGGTCCGAAGGCATATGAACAATGCGCGGGCTTTTTGCGCGTGCCCGAAAGCAAATCAGTGCTGGATAATACAGGGGTGCATCCTGAAAGCTATGCTGCTGCAAAAAAGCTTATTGCGTTGTGTGGCTATACACTCCGGGATGTGGCGGATGGGAAGATCTCGGAGCTTTTAGAGCGAGTGAAAAGCTATGGCGAAGCCAAGGCTGCGGGCGAATGCGCGGTCGGCATCCCGACGCTCAAAGATATCGTAAAAGAACTTATGAAACCCGGTCGTGACCCTCGCGAGGAGCTGCCTGCTGCCATGTTGCGCACAAACGTTATGGATATGACGGATCTTGTACCCGATATGATCCTGAGCGGTACGGTGCGCAACGTCATTGATTTCGGAGTTTTTGTGGATATCGGTGTGCATCAGGACGGGCTTGTTCACATCTCTGAGATTGCGAACAAATTCATCCGCCATCCTTCGGAAATAGTATCTGTCGGAGATGTTGTCGAAGTTATGGTCTTGGCGGTGGATGCGCAGAAGAAGCGCATATCCCTTTCGATGAAGCAGGCAAAACAGTAGATATATATGTGCAATGTTTTTATTGAGTTTGCTAAACAGCATTTTTTCTGACATCGACAAAAGAGGGATGCAGGTACGTTTCTAACTCATTTTAGAATGCAGAAATTGCTCCTACATTATATATAAAAATACTCTTTTAAATATAGCATCGGATATTTAAGTAAGCAGATAGATGAGCATTGTCTATGTATTTATTCTAAATTGCGGTCTCTGATCCATGCTTGAACAGTTGCAGCATATATTATATTCTCGTAATTTATATGCTATACTTTCAAATAATACATATAACATATAAATATTGGTATATAAAAGCAACAAAGAAGGGCAATTTAGTACAAGTTTAGGTACTTACCATATGACGTAAAAATGTAGTTCTGAAGAAGTAATAAAGTGGGTTACGATAACGATATAGTAAAGACATATTTGAAGGCAGTATTAATTAGGTGTATTATATAAAGATGATTAAGTAATCGAACAAGATCCTTTTAGTTATTAAAAAAAACAAGTTACAATTACTCGTTCTATTATATTTAATTTTATAAATTGGAGGGAATAAATTTGAAGAGCACTATCAATAATATTAATTCAATGTATGAACTGGAAAATCTTTTGAAAAATATTAATTCAATGAGCGAACTCGAAAAAGTATGGAAAAGAGCACACGAAATTGATGATCATAATGAGGATAATTCACCTATAGTAAATGGGGAAATTGTTAATAAAAATAATTATATAAAAGATGGCTTCTTAACGATGGGGTTAAACTCTGCAGACATTTTGTTTGTTTTAAAAGAAGCAAATTTAGATAGCGAAAATAAAGCAATATTTTGGTTTCAATGCGTCTTAAATAACGAATGTAAAGACAATGCTCCTAGGTATAAAGAAAAACTAACTATAATAAATAATTTTCTTACTCAAAATGATATTAAAAATGCTGCGTATATAAATATAAATAAAAGAGGTGGCAATGGAAGTACTAATAATGATGATTTGAAAAAGTTAAAACAATACGCTTATGATTATAAATTATTTATAAAAAAACAAATTGAATTAATAAATCCGAAATATATTTTATGTGCAGGATGTTTTAATATTTTTGTAAAAAATATTCTTTTAGAGCTTGAGCCTTATTCTAGAAAAAAATGGATGCAAAAATTAAGAAATACAAACAAATATTTTGAAGGAAAATTTGGTTTATATTTTGAATATAATGATGGAAAGAATAATTTATTAAAAATAATAGATGTATATCATCCATCAGCGCGCGGATATAATGTAAAAAAATATGAAGATAGATTTAAAATGCACTATGAAGAAATTAAAGGTAGGCTATGAAAATATGTAATAAATAAGTACATATAATCTTAAAATAAAAATTAGTAGTTTGAACTATAATTTTTTTCTTTGTATACTTATCTTCCTGATTTTATTTCTCAGCAACGCTAAATCACGGTGTATACTGGCTAGTATTAAAGGCATAATTTGTATGAGCCATTATCTGCTGAATGGCCATATCTCAAAATTTAAACTAAACGGATTGAGCAGCAAACAGGTTCGATTATTTTTATTTTGTATCTGCAATTAATCTTGATATATCTATGAGAATTTTGTATCATGTTACTAAAACTAATTTTAATAGACGCATTATATTATAAAAATAAATATAACTTAATGATGAAACTGTATTTTTAAAAATAAAATAAAACGGTGCCGTGATCTGATTTTGACAACAGCCCTTTATTATACTGCAATAATTTAAATTTCTACCGATTAAAAGGAGACAAGCATCTTATGAATATCCAAGGCAAATTCTTTAAAACCACCGATGATAAAAATATATACTTTGAAGAATATGGAAGCGGAGAGCCTATTGTTTTTATTCCCGGATATCTTTGCACAACCCGATATTTAAGCCGTAATATCGATGCGCTTTCGGAAAACAACCGCTTAATAGTTATGGACAGCCGGAGCTTCGGTTATTCTACAAAAAGCCAGGAGAACCTGACTATCCACAGGATGGCCGCCGATATCAAAGAACTTATTGAGCATCTGAATCTTGAAAATGTTGTGTTGATCGGCTGGTCTATGGGTGGTAATATAGCGATGGCCTATTATGAAAAATTCGGCGCATACCGCTTGAAATCCATTGCGCTGCTCGATAGCACGCTGTTTCCTTATGGCTCGGGAGAGCACAATGCGCACTCGCTGCATAATTATAATCTTGAAGCGTTTGCGGATCTTATGAAAGGTGCTTTTGCAGATTACGAGCAGTACTGCAAAAACTTTGCCCGCTCAATGTTTAAAAATCCTATCTCTGAAGATGACGAGGCATGGATCGCATGCGATGCCTTAAAATGCCCGGTTCATTGTGCTTTTGCGTTATATGAAAATTTTGTGCACCTGGATTTTGAAAAGATTTTGCCTCTTATTGAAATACCCACATTCATCTGCGGTGCAGCCAGCCCCAGGACTCCCAAGGGTCTGCAAATGGCCAGACACTACAAAAGCCTGCTTAAGGCGCCCTGTACGCATTATGAGTTTATGGATGCCGGGCATATTCTTTTCTATGAATGCCCCGAAGAATTCAATAAAGTTATTTTAAAGTTTATTAAGCAATATGAAGAATCTGATTTTAAAGCTGTAAAGGAGCAATATTCATGAGTCAGGAAAAACAAGTCCAATCTATGATCGATGTGATGAGCAAGTTCATTGCTCTGTTTGCAAAGAAATTGCCGGACGATGTAGAAAAAAAACTGGAGGAACTCTCAAAGCATGAAACATCGCCGTTAGCCAAGTCTGTCTATGAGACTATGTTTCTCAATCAGAAACTGGCGATGGAGCTCAACAGACCATGCTGCCAGGATACGGGGGTGCTGCAGTTTTTCGTTAAAGCCGGAGAGAATTTTCCGTATTTAGGAAAGATAGAGCACATACTTACCCAGGCAGTCATTGACGCTACCGTCAATGCGCCCTTGCGGCACAATAGCGTTGAGACTTTTGACGAATACAACACAGGGCGCAATGTCGGCACGGGAACCCCGACAATTTTTTGGGAAATTGTCCCGGATCAGGATGACATACAAATAGACGGGTACATGGCAGGCGGCGGTTGCTCGCTGCCGGGCAAGGCTATGGTGCTTATGCCGGGTGCCGGTTATGAAGGCGTTACCCAGTTTGTTTTGGATGTGATGACCAGCTATGGGCTCAATGCCTGTCCGCCGCTTTTAGTCGGCGTCGGCATCGCCACTTCTGTAGAAACAGCTGCCTTGCTGTCGAAAAAGGCTTTGATGCGTCCGCTGGGAACGCATAATACCAACGAGCGGGCCGCGGCAATGGAAAAGCTTTTGGAGGACGGTATTAACTCAATCGGTCTCGGACCTCAGGGCATATCCGGCAACGCATCGGTGATGGGCGTTCATATAGAGAACACGGCACGTCATCCATCGACGATCGGTGTTGCCGTCAGCACAGGCTGTTGGTCTCATCGACGCGGGCATATACGTTTCGATAAGGATTTAAATTATACTATCACATCGCACTCGGGGGTGAGCCTATGAGCAAGAAAGTCTTAACCACGCCAATCAAAGTTGAGGACTTAAAAGATATAAAAATCGGAGATGTCATTTATTTAACCGGGCATATCGTCACATGCCGGGATGTGGCACACCGTCGTTTGATCGAGTATGGCCGGTCACTTCCGGTTGATATTGCCGGCGGGGCTATTTTTCACGCCGGACCGATCGTGCGTAAGATTGAAGGAACAAAAGATAAATATGAAATGATTTCGATTGGGCCTACCACCAGCATGCGCATGGAAAAATTTGAAAAAGAATTTATAAAACAAACAGGCGTTAAACTAATTGTCGGCAAAGGGGGAATGGGGCAAGGCACCATGGATGCCTGTAAAGAAGAAAAAGCGCTGCATTGCGTGTTCCCGGCCGGTTGTGCCGTCGTTGCGGCAACGCAGGTCGAAGAGATAGAGCGTCAGGAATGGATGGATCTGGGTATGCCGGAGACGCTGTGGGTTTGCCGGGTCAAAGAGTTCGGGCCGCTGATCGTATCCATCGATACGCATGGAGATAATCTTTTTGAGAAAAATAAGATCGTATTCAATCAGAAAAAAGATGCGGCTATAACCGAGATCAGCAAACACGTCAGCTTTATTAAGTAATAAAGCATCTGAACTTTCAATCTACGTAAAAAAAAAGAATTAAGATAAGCGTATGAGGATAGTTCAAAAATCTCATTCATATAAATAAAAAAAGTAAAGGAGAATTGTGTTATGGAAAATTACATTGTATGCCAGGTATCATTTTTGCCGTTGGCTGATGCAGATGGGTTGAACAAAGTGAGGAAAGTTTTAGACATCATTAAAAATTCCGGGCTGGAGCATTGCATCGGCAAACTCTCCACAAGCATAACGGGCGAAAAAAGCGCTGTCTTCAAACTGATGGAAGACATACACAGCCAGATGAACGATCAGTGCAGTTTTATAATGGACATGAGAATGACCAACTTTTACGAATAATACAATAAAAAACGTTATAAAAGGAGCTTTATAGCTCCTTTTATATTTTTATGAACTTTATTTGTCTATATGGTATGAAAAAAATTAAAAAAATATTGTAAACTATATGATAAATATACTCATTGAATGTTGTTTATATTTATGAAAGGCATATAATAAAACCAAGTAAGTCTCACACTATGCGGTTAAGTCTCATATAAAAGTAATAGCAAAAATTCCTGCTTTAGAGGGAGTATATGAAAACTGAAAAACGATTAACAAAAGCCTACCAAAACGCAAGAGTCGAATACATAGACAAGAATTCCAAATATGTATTTTTCAGCGATTGCCATCGGGGTAGTGGAAGCCATCAGGATGAATTCATAAAAAATCGGAATATATATCTGTTCGCTTTAGATCAATACTATAAAGATGGGTTCACGTTGGTAGAGGCAGGAGATGGAGATGAGTTGTGGGAGCATCCCAAATTTAAAGTCATAAAGAATGCGCACTATCATGTATTTCAATCCATGAAACGGTTTTTGGACGAAGATAGGCTGATTGTGCTTTTTGGCAACCATAATAACTATTTAAAAAATCCTAAATATGTAGAAGAAAATTATTTTATGTACTATGATGATTATAGAAAAAAGGAAAATGATTTTCTTAAAGGTCTGAAGCCCTGTGAAGCGCTTTTACTTAAGCATCAACAAACCGGGCAGGAAATACTCACAATTCACGGACATCAGGGCGATTTCGCCAACGATCAATTCTGGGTTTTCACTATGTTGTCTGAAAAATATTTTTGGAGACATCTTCATGCCTTCGGAGTCAAAAATCCTGCCAGTCCCGTCAAGAATGTACACAAACGTCATAAAATCGAAAAAAACTTTAACAAGTGGATATTAAAACATGAGACTATGCTGATCTGCGGTCACACGCACCGTTATAAATATCCGAGAGAGGGAGAACCGCCCTATTTCAATACGGGCTGTTGTATTTATCCGACTACTGTTACTGGTATTGAAATCATTAGAGGCGTGATCCAATTGGTGAGATGGAAAACATCTTACAACGAAGACGGGTTGCTTCAAATACAAAAAGAAGTGTTGAGAGGGCCTGAGCCTATAGACAAATTCGACAATCGAAAAGCTTAATTTGAATTATGATAAAACACTCTTTTGTCAATATGAGCTTAAGCATATTGACTCTTTCTTATTATTACATGATTCGCCTTGTTTCTATATTCCATCGTATTTTACTTTCGGCAGTAATAACATAATAATTAAAAACGAAAAGAAGAATCCAGCATGCGCTGTCTGATGTATGCTGTGATTTCTTCCATACTTTCATTGCTGTCGCTGAGTATCCAGCTGAATATGATGTTGAATTCCGCTCCGGCAAACGCATATACTTTAAATTTATCGTCCGCGGTCAATGCCGTTTTATTGAGTGTCGCGAAGAAGTAGCGGTTCATTGCGTTTAAATAGATGGAAGACAGGCCTGATTTATGAAGAATGGAAAGTTGTTTTTTATAGCGCATCACATAATCCAATATATGCGCGATATGTTCATATTCAAATCGCTCCCGCATGGAGTTTGCCGGAAATTCTTTATAAAAATCCTGTAAAACTTCATCGATGTAAGTGGCAAGCACTTCTTCTTTGGAGGAGTAATTTCGATAATAAGTTGACCGGGCGATACCCGCTTTGGTGACGAGCTCAGTGATTGTGATTTCAGAGAAAGGCTTTGATTCCATTAAAGACAGCAAAGCTTGCGTGATGCTTTGTTTGATGATACCATGCTGTTCAGCATGTTTATTCATAGACAAAATCCCCCTTTTTGTATCGTTTACAAAGACTAAAAGTATGATATAATTTTATCAACAATACAAAATGTATCACATAGATCATTGTGAAGTCAAATAATAACAAGTAAAACTGCTTGTATTCAAATGAAAGGAGGACAATTTATATGAAAAAAGATATGTTTGTGCAAGAATTAGTGGACAGCTATGGCAGCTGGGTTGGCACAGAGGAGGGCAAAGAGCACGGCATTGGACGTATGACACAAAATCTATATCCATACGACTGCCTGTTTTCGCCCATTAAGGTCAATCGTCTCACAGTTAAAAACAGGATCATGATGGCGCCTATGGGCAATATCGATATGTGCGAAGAAACAGGAAGGCCGAATGAAAAGATGCTGCAATACTTTTTTGCACGTGCAAAAGGGGGGACAGGGCTGCTTGCGACCGGCTTGATTCCGATCTCGCATGGTATCGATAATTCTATCACCGAGAAAGGAAAACTAAGCTATTTTCCGAGGATAGACAGAAGCCGTACCGTGATGGTGGGGTGGCGTGATCTCGCGCAGGGTGTGCATAGCTTCGGAAGCCGCATCTTTATTCAGCTTACACCGGGACTCGGCAGAGTAGGCAATCCCCAATGCCTTGTAGACCAGTTTAAATTTCCGGGATCGGCATCCTTTAATCCCAATTTCTATATTCCCGAAGTGCCGTGTCTGCGTTTTTCGGACCACAGTTTAAAAAAAATCATCAAAAACGCCGGTCAGGCGGCTGCCGATGCCAAGGCCTGCGGTTTGGACGGAGTGTACCTGCACGGTCATGAAGGCTATCTGCTCGAACAAATCACAAACCCGGCATTCAACAGGCGTAAACTGGGCAGATACGCAAAATGGCAAAGATTCGGAACAGATCTTATCGAGGAAATCAGGCGCCGTTTAGGCAGCGATTATCCCATCATGTACCGCATCGACCTATCACTCGCGCTCGATGAAACCTACGGTGAAGAGATGAAATCCATCAAATCGCTTAAAAAATTTACCGACGGAAGAAATTGTGCGGAAACGCTCGATTATATGAAAAATCTCGTAAAAGCGGGAGTTGATATTTTCGATGTCGATCTGGGATGTTATGATAACTGGTGGCTGCCCCATCCGCCTGCAGGAATGCCTGCGGGATGCTTTTTGGAAGTGTCCAAAATGGTCAAAGATGATTTTGAAACAAATAATGTATTATCCAATGCGGGCATCAAAGTACCGATCGTTGCGGTGGGAAAACTCGGGTATCCCGATGTTGCAGAAAAAGCATTGCGTGACGGCATGTGTGATATGATCATGCTCGGGCGTCCGCTGCTTGCCGATCCGGAATGGCCGAATAAAGCTTATGCGGGAAAAGTTGCCGATATCCGCCCGTGTATCGGGTGTCAGGAAGGCTGTATAAATGAGTTTGTAGACGGCGGGCATCCGCAATGCGCGGTCAATGCGCGCACCGGTTTTGAAGACAGTATTCCGGAAATTGCCGCGCCCGCGGAGAAAATTAAGAAAATTGCAGTTGTTGGGGCGGGTCCGGGAGGTATTAATCTTGCCCTCGCTGCGTCAAAACGCGGTCATGTGGTAGATTTGTATGAAGCGGGAGAAAAAGTGGGCGGCAAAATGATTGCCGGCTCTGTTCCTGCAAACAAATTTGATTTTGACAACTATCGCATCTATCTCGAAGAACAACTAAACAAGGCTGCAGAAAATGAGCAGATTAATTTTATCAATCAAGCGGCTACGCCTCAAATGCTGAAAGAAAAAGCGTATGATGCGATCATAACGGCGATCGGGACAAAAGGTGTAGATCTCAAACTGCAGGGGATTGAAGAGATCGCAACCGTTCAGGCGACGGATTTGCTTGTGAAGCCTGAGCTCTTAGGCGATGCCAAAGATGTCGTCGTCATCGGCGGCGGCGTTGTCGGATGTGAGACGTCCTATTGGCTTTCTTATGAAAAAGGATGCAATGTCACGGTTGTTGAAATGCTGCCATATTTTATGGATGGCGCTTGCACGGCCAACAGAGGTCATCTGATTTATTACATGAAGCGTAACGGTGTGAGGCTTATTAATATGGCAAAGGTGAAATCTTTCGCGAAGGGAAGCGTAAACATAAAGAAAAATGTTCATAAAAATGTGCCGGACCCTTACAATACATGGCAGCCGATTTTGCCGAAAAATATACCCAATCCTTTGGCTCCAAAAGTCGGAGACGAATACGAAGAAGAATCGTTGAAAGCCGATCTGGTTGTCTTTGCAATGGGCGGCAGACCGGATGACAGCTTGTATTTTGAACTCCAAGGGCAGCATGCCGCTCCTGAAATTTATAACATCGGGGACAGTTTCTGCGGCGGCAGAGTTCTTGAAGCCGCGCGTGCGGCGTATCGGCTTGCGGTAAAGCTGTAAAGGAGGGGAGAAGAAATGAAACTCGATGAGAAGCAACAGGCCATTTATGATGGCGTGCAGGGCGATGTAAAGGCTAAGGTGATGAAAACGCTGGTCATGTACGGTGATGCCTTCGGCGCGGAGAAAATGGTGCCCGTGACCGGAAAATATAATCATCTTGTCACAAGCTTTGGCCTGTCCATGATGAAAGAAATGTATAAATTAATGGATAAGCTTATCGAAGCGGAGGCAGTATCCACACAAGGCTTTTCGGTAGACCCCAGGCCTATGGATAAAAACATACCGACGAATTTTTTACAGAACATATTTTTTAAAATCATGTATTCCAAGCAGGACAGCTATGAAAATCAGCTGAGCCAGTTGGGGCTTATGGATAAAGACGCGTTTACCTGTACATGCTATTTTGATGAAGTCGGCAACAAACCGGGAAAAGGGGAAGTGCTTTCCTGGGCGGAATCTTCGGCGGTGGTGTATGCCAACAGTGTGCTTGGTGCGCGATGCAACAGAAATTCGGGCATTTTGGATTTGTTTGGCTCCATTGCGGGCTATGTGCCGTATTTCGGGTTGCTCACGGACGAGGGACGAAAAGCCACATGGATCATTGAAGTCAAAACAGGAAAACTGCCGGAGGCTCAGATACTGGGGAGCGCAATCGGTATGAAAGTGATGGAAGAAGTACCGTATGTAAAAGGATTAGACCGCTTCCTGGGCACTGAACTCAGTGACGACGTATGTGCATATCTGAAAAATTTCGGTGCCGCTACGGCTTCAAACGGCGCTGTGGGGCTCTATCATATAGAAGGGCTGACGCCGGAAGCGGTGGAGCAGAAAGACACATTGGTTGTTCCGAAAGCAAGAACTTATGTTATCGATGATGCAGAGTTGCAGCGTGTGCGTGAAGGATATCCGTGCATTTGGAAAGATCCTTTGGCGAAGCCGGCGATGTGCTTCGTGGGATGCCCCCATTTATCACTCAGCGAATTAAAAGACTGGACACAGCGTATTGAAGAAGATCTAAAGGAAAATAAACGCAGCCAGGTGGCGCTGACGACCGTGTTTACTTCAGCACCCGCCGTGATTAAAGAGTTTGAAAAGACGGAGCATGCCGCAAGGCTGAAGGCCACAGGCGTGATACTCAGCTATATCTGTCCTTTGATGTTTATGAATAACCCGCAGTGTGGCAAGATGCCGGTCATTACAAACTCCAATAAGTTAAGAACGTATACGAGTGCCAGATACCATACGGATGAAGAAGTGCAAAGTATCATCACGGGAGGTGCAAACTTATGAGAGAATTTAAGGGAAGAGTTGTTGTGCCGGGTGAATGCAAAGCCACAGCGCTTGTATCGCATGAAGGATTCAATACACTGGCGAGTTTTCAAAAAAGCCTTATGTTTAAAGACAAGACGGCGAAATGCTCAGATCAAAATAATAAAGAACTCTTCGGAAAACCAATGGCGGGAACTGCTTTGTGCATGCCTCAGACAATAGGTTCCACAACGGGAGGGTTGGTCTTGTTTTCAGCTGCGGCTATGGGGCGCCAGCCGGCCTGCATGCTGTTTTCACAGCATATCGATTCACTTGCGGCCGCCGGAAGTATTATTGCGGATGTGTGGCTCGATGACATCAATATGCCGACAGTGGATAGTCTGGGTGAGGAATTTTTGGACTATGTCCAAACAGGTATGAGCATTACCGTAAAGCCAGACGGCACGGTCATTGTAGAATAATAAAAAAGTCTCCTCGCGCAAGATGCGCAGGGGACTTTTTATTTATAGTGTAAAATCATCTCTTACGATACAAGAGCCGCCATGCGCTGAGGATTTTTAAATATATTCCATGCCAAGGAGATATATTTTTTTGTTTGCTCGAATCTTAAATAATTGATATCGAGCAAATCCACGCGAACGCGATCGAGCGCGTCACAATCTTTGAAAATTTTATATAGCTTTAGAGCAAGCGCTTTATTGCCTATAGCATAATTTTTCAAGTCTTCGATCGCTTTATCATCATCGATGCAATGATAGATGATGATAAAAGCAATAATATTCTTATCTTCATCATTTTCGGGCATAGGCAGGCTGAGTGATTGTGTTTTTTTATAACTCTCAAATCCGTGGGCCTCATCATAATAATCATTTGAACGCCCTATATCGTGATAGATAGCGCAAAGACACAGTAAATCTATTTCATGATCACTGAGCCTCAATTCAACGCCAAGCAATAATACAAAAATTAAAACCCGCTGAATATGCTCTGTACCATGAACTCCATCGGGAGAGAAAAACCATTCTCTGTCTAATTGTTTTTTATAAAATTTAAATTTTTCAAGTTGGTATGCATTCAATTTTTCGATCATGTCTTGCCTCCGAATAAAAAAGCATTTTATATTATATACTAATTATTCATGTTTTTAAATAGTATCGTATCTAAATGTATTATTATATTCGCTTGGCAAAAAAGAATGGTTGAGGCATACTAAAGATCGTATTTATTTTGTAAATATAAAAAATATAGTTGACTAAAAAAATATTATTTAGTATGATATTTTACGCTGGAGGGATGCCCGAGTGGCTAAAGGGGGCGGACTGTAAATCCGTTGGCGACGCCTACGATGGTTCGAATCCATCTCCCTCCACCATGAGCCTGCGTAGCTCAGTAGGTAGAGCACATCCATGGTAAGGATGGGGTCGCCGGTTCGAATCCGTTCGCAGGCTCCACATAGCGACAGTTTCACTGACGTTTTTTTGTATTTAATTATTTTTTAATAAAAATATATATTTTTATTAAAAAAGGAGTTGCATTTGCTATAATATACTGTAATATAAAAAATGTTTTCATAAACAAATAAAATTATTTTTAATTAAGTACTTAGAAGAATTAATCTTAAGAAAAAATAGGAGAAAGAAAAGAAATGGCGAAAGCAAAGTATAACAGAGAGAAACCA
>CAZOOZ010000009.1:0-101438 GCA_964581565.1 uncultured Eubacteriaceae bacterium | reverse complement strand
ATTAATACCTTCATATACTACTGCTCCAAAACTCATTTAAATTTAATGTTTAAAATGTCTTGTCGATGTCACAATCATTGCAATCTCTAATTCGTCGCATGCTTTAATGCTGTCTGCATCATTAACGCTTCCGCCCGGTTGAATAATGGCAACAATACCCGCTTTTGCAGCTTCGCGAACACAATCATCAAACGGAAAATAGGCATCTGAAGCCATTACAGAGCCCTTCACTTTCTCTCCACCTTGTCTGATGGCATTCATGAGCGCCCATATTCTGCTGACTTGTCCCGGTCCATTGGCTACAAGCATTTGATCTTTGACAAGAGAAATAGCATTCGATTTTGTGCATTTAACAGCTTTATATGCAAATATTAAGTCTTCCATTTCCTTTTGAGTGGGCTGTTTCTTTGTCACGCATCTGAGTTCATCATAAAGTTTATTGTCTCTGTCTTGAACTAACATACCACCCATCACTTTTTTTAGTTCACGAGCATATTGATTATATCCGATATTATCAAGTTCAAGCAACCTGATATTTTTTTTCTTAGTTAAAATTTCCAAAGCATCTTTTGTAAATGAAGGCGCTACGACAACTTCAATAAAGATCGATGCAATCATTTCGGCAGTTTCTTTATCTATCTGCCTGTTTGCTACAATAATGCCTCCGAAGATTGCAAGCGGATCGCCTTCATATGCTTTCTTATAGGCCTCCGCAATGTTTTTGGCGCTTCCGATACCGCATGGATTTCCGTGTTTAACGGCTACGACAGTCGGCTCTTCTGTGCCGAATTCTTTTAATGCTTCAAGTGCACCGTTTGTATCATTTATATTATTATAAGATAGCTCCTTGCCATGAAGCTGCCTAGCACATGCAAGGGAGCCTTTATTACCTTTGACTTCTTTATAAAAAGCCGCTGTCTGATGCGGATTTTCTCCATACCGCATATCCTGTACTTTTTCATAAGTAACGGTCAGAGTTGAGCTGTATTCATCAATAGAAGCGACTTCTTTTAAATAACCGGCAATCAATGTATCGTAATGCGAAGTGGCTTCAAATACTTTCAATGCAAGCTTGTATTTTGTATCATAACTGATCCCGCCGTTTTCTTTTAACTCGGCAAGTATTTTATTATAGTCAGCACTGTCTACCACTACAGACACATCTTTAAAATTCTTCGCAGCCGAACGTAGCATTGTTGGTCCGCCGATATCAATATTTTCAATCGCCGTTTCAAATTCTATCCCTTCTTTTAAGATAGTTTGTTTAAATGGATATAAATTAACAACTACCATATCGATTGGTTCAATGCCAAGTTCATTAATTTGTCTCATATGATCTTGGTTGCCTCTTATTGCAAGGATGCCTCCGTGCACGACAGGATGAAGTGTCTTTACTCTCCCATCCAAACACTCTTCAAAACCAGTTACCTCGGATACTTCAACCACATCCACTCCGTTTTCCTTTAAGAGTTTATATGTTCCGCCTGTAGAGATAATTTTTGCTCCCATGATTGAGAGCTCTTTGGCAAAATCAATGATCCCTGTTTTGTCGGACACACTTATTAATACATTTTTCATCTTTGTAACTCCCATTATTCTTTAATATATACCCTGTTATTGATAATTTCTATTTTATCTTGCAAAAACAATCTGACTGCTTTTACAAGGATATTATGTTCGATAGTCAGCACTTTTTGTTGTATTCGCTCAGCTGTATCGCCATCCTTTACATCCACTGCTCTTTGAACAATGATCGGACCCGAATCGATACCATGATCTACAAAATGCACAGTCGCACCCGTTACTTTAACGCCCTTTGCATATACTGCATTATGCACTCTCATGCCGTAAAACCCGTCACCACAAAATGACGGTATCAACGAAGGATGGATATTGATGATTTTATTTTTATAAGCATCAATAAGTAACGGTGTCAATATTTTTAAATAGCCTGCAAGAATAACAGCCTGTGCTTCATACTTTTTTAATACCTTTAAAACTTCTGCATCATACTCAAGATCGCTATCGTATTTTAATCTGTTGATATATTCGGCAGCAATGCCCGCTTGCTTCGCTCTCTCAAGTGCAAACGCATTTTTTCTGTCGGATATTACCACACAAATAGAACCGTCTTTTTGATGGATTTGATCAATGAGCGCTTGCAGATTACTTCCCGAACCTGAAGCAAGAACCGCTATTTTTTTCATCTAACAATAACACCTTCTTCACTTTCATCTACATAGCCGATAATATATGCTTCTTCATTGTGTTCTTTTAATATCTCAAGAACATGATCCGTATTTTCTTTCTTTACGCAAAGAGCCATACCGATACCCATATTAAAAGTGGAAAACATTTCTTTTTCACTGATATTACCAAGCTTGGCAAGAAGGTCAAAAATAGGAGGTATTTTAAATGAAGTTTTATCAACCACGGCACATAATCCTTTCGGCATCATGCGTGGAATATTCTCATAAAATCCACCACCTGTGATATGGCTGATTCCGGTAATATATTTTTTTTCAATCAAAGGCAAAACAGCTTTTACATATATTTTTGTGGGGCTTAAAAGCTCCTCATAAAGTTTTTTGGATAATTCTGGTATATAAGTATCAATAGCATATTGATGAATCTCAAAAAATAATTTACGAACAAGTGAATATCCATTGCTATGTATTCCCGACGAGGCAAGCCCAATTATAACATCACCTTTTTGAATATTGCGTCCATTTATGATTTCGTCTTCTTCAACAACTCCTACGGCAAATCCCGCCAAATCATAATCTCCCTTTTGATACATGCCGGGCATTTCGGCAGTCTCCCCGCCAATTAAAGAACATTGGGCAAGTACACATCCGTCTGCAATTCCTTTTACAATTTGTTCAATTTTTATCGGATCATTTTTTTCACACGCAATATAATCTAAAAAAAACAACGGGCGTGCGCCCTGACACAAAATATCGTTCACACACATAGCCACAAGATCAATGCCTACATTGTCATGCTTATCTGCCATAATTGCAACCTTGAGCTTTGTCCCCACTCCATCTGTACCGGATACCAATACGGGTTTTTTTATACTTTCCTCCAATTTATAAAATGCACCGAAAGACCCCAATGCAGACAGCACATTTGGTGAATAAGTTCTGGATACATGTTTTTTAATTTTTTCTACTGATTTATATCCGGCCCTTTTATCTACGCCGGAATCTTTATATGTGATTTCTTTCATATCTTTCTCCTAAATATTACGCGGAATAATGACCGGATACTTTTCATCAAAACAAGCTTTACAAAAATCATTTCCGTCTCGTCCCATTGCTTCAACCAATCCTTCCAACGTGATATAGCCGACGCTGTCCGCCCCTATTGTTTGCGTTATCTCTTCCAAGCTCAAGTTAGCCGCAATCAAGTGCTCTTTGGAAGGAGTATCTACGCCGAAATAACAGCCCGATATCACAGGTGGAGACGCCGCACGCAGATGAACCTCTTTTGCACCTGCTTTTCGAATGATTTCTACTAATTTTTGTGAAGTTGTTCCACGAACAATAGAATCATCTATAATAACAACCCTTTTATTTTCGATCACTTCTTTTAGCGGATTTAGCTTTATGGCCACTCCTTCTTCACGCATTTTTTGTGAAGGCTGTATGAATGTTCTTCCAATATATTTATTTTTAATCAGCCCCATACCATAGGGAATACCGCTTTCTTTGGAATATCCTATAGCTGCAGGAATACCTGAATCAGGCACACCTATGACAATATCAGCTTCTATAGGAGCCTCTCTTGCCATTATTCTTCCCGCATTATATCTTGAGGTGTACACATTGATACCGTCTAATGTCGAATCCGGTCTTGCAAAATAAACATATTCGAAAATACACATTTTTCTCTCAGCCGATGTATCTATTCTATGTGAATGAAGACCTTCTTCATCAATGACAACAATTTCTCCAGGTTCCACATCTCGTACAAAATTTGCCCCGATTGCATCCAATGCGCAAGATTCGGAAGCTATGACATGGCTCCTGCTGTTTTCACCTATACAAAGCGGGCGAAGTCCATTGATATCTCTGACTGCAATAAGTTTATTGCCAAAAGTGATTGCAAGCGCATAAGAACCGCTTATGAGTTGACACAATTCTCGTATTGCAAAAACTTCCCCGTATTTTATATTACGTGCAAACAAATTTAGTATCACTTCTGTATCAGATGTTGTGTTAAACACCACACCACTGTCTTCCAAGATACCTTTTATATTTTTTACATTAACGATATTACCGTTGTGAGCAAGCGCAATTTGGAGTCCTTTATATAAAACATCAAGAGGTTGCGCATTTTTTATCTGGCTTTCTCCCGCTGTTGTGTATCTTACATGTCCAATCGCAATATTGCCTCTTAGACAGTCTACTCCCTCTCCGTTAGAAAAAACTTCGCTCAGAAGGCCCATTCCTTTTTTATTGTTTATTTCTCCATTACAATTAGACGCAATGCCGGCACTTTCCTGCCCCCTGTGCTGAAGGGCATACAAGCAATAATAAACAAACTTTGCGGCATCCTTGTTGTCTTTTTTATAGACGCCAACAACGCCACACTCTTCATTAAATTTATCAGCCATAGATTCCATTCATTAACCTCTTAGTTTTTTTTAATTCTGTACTTTTCTCAGTACTTCTTCGTATGTCTCTTCGATATTGCCTAAATCACGTCTGAAACGGTCTTTATCCATTTTCCTGTTTGTTCCTATCTCCCACAGCCTGCAGGTATCCGGAGAAATTTCATCCGCTAAAATAATTTCACCCTTATATCTGCCAAACTCTACTTTAAAATCGATCAGCCGCATACCTCTTTTTTTAAAAAATTGTATTAAAATATTATTGATTTTAAATGATAATTCTTTCATTTTTTTAATTTCTTCTATTGTGGCAAGTCCTAGAGCAGTAGCATGATAATCGTTGATTAAAGGATCGCCTAATTCATCATTTTTATAGCACAATTCAAAAACAGTATTGTTTAGTTCACTTCCTTCTTCCACTCCCAAACGTTTTGAAAAGCTGCCTGCCGCTACATTTCGGATAATCACTTCCAGCGGAAGTATTTCAACCGCTTTTACTTCTTGTTCTGTCTCTGAAAGCAGGTGAATAAAATGAACGGGGATGCCTTCTTTTTTTAACAGTTCAAACAATATTGCACTCATTTTGTTATTGACTACACCTTTGCCTTGTATTGTTCCTTTTTTAAGCGCATTAAATGCCGTGGCATCATCCTTATACTCTATAATATAGATATCAGGATTTTCTGTTTGAAACACTTTTTTTGCTTTTCCTTCATAAAGCATGTCCAATTTATTCATTGTCTTTTTCGACCTCCATATTTTGCTTCATAACATCCATTTTCATATTTTCTTTATGTTCAATATATTTCTGCATCAAGTCTTCATATTTAAGCGATAAAATTTGTACGGCAAGGTAAGCCGCATTTTCTGCTCCATCAACTGCGACACAAGCTACGGGAACCCCTTTCGGCATTTGAACGACTGAAAGAAGCGAATCAAGTCCATCACAAAATGAACTTTTCATAGGAAGCCCAATCACGGGCAAATATGTCACACCTGCCAAAACCCCTGCCAAATGCGCCGCTTTGCCCGCTGCCGCTATAATGACCTCTATACCGTTAGCGTATGCATTTTTTGCATATTCAACAGCTTCATACGGTGTTCGGTGTGCCGATATAACTCTGAGATCAACATCGATGCCAAATTTTACCAGTATTTCCTCGGCTTTTTTTACTATTTTAAAATCAGATTTGCTACCCATAACCAAGGCAACTTTTTTCATAAAATTTAACTCCTCTTATTTAAAATATTCAACTGCTGATTCAAACAACTTTATGTCGAACTCACCCGGTATATTTTTATATAGATATTTACCGATTCTTTCACTATGTCCCATTTTCCCTAGGATTCTGCCATCCGGACTGGTGATGCCTTCTATAGCCCAGGCGGAACCATTTAGATTAAACCTGCTGTCACACACTGCATTGTTGCTGTAATCCACATACTGAAAAGCGATTTGATTATTCTCTTTTAATGTGTTTAGTATTGCTTCATTTGCTACGAATCTTCCTTCTCCATGAGATAAAACATTTTTATATGGTTTATCCAATTCGGCCTTTTTAAGCCATACAGACATATTCGACACAACTTTTACTGTTGATATACTCGATATATGCCTTCCTATCGTATTAAAAGTCAACGTCGGACTTGTTGGTTTTATATCGGTAATTCTTCCGTATGGAAGCAACCCCAGCTTGATCAGAGCTTGAAAGCCGTTGCAGATGCCCAGCATTAATCCATCTTTATTATCCAAAAGCGAATGCACTGCATTTTTAATCAATTCATTTTTAAAGATGGACACAATAAATTTACCGCTTCCGTCCGGCTCATCTCCGGCAGAAAAACCTCCGGGAAGCGCTATAATATTGCTCTTTTTGATACAGCTTGCCATTTTCTCAATGCTTTTCATAATATCGGTTACACTAAGATTATTGAAAACGAATATTTCTGTTTTAGCTCCCGCGTTCTCGAAAGCAACGGCTGTGTCAATCTCACAATTTGTCCCCGGGAAGGCTGGAATAAATACAACGGGCTTTGCCGTTTTGATATTGCATTTTCTAAAAATTTTATTTTCATAATGAATTTTTGGTATTTCTTTTTCTGCGTATTCCGCTTTTAAAGGAAAAACACCGTTTAACTTTTCATTCCAAAATTCAAGCAAATCATCATATACAAAAGTCTTGTCTTCAATACGTATTGATTCACTGTTATTCGAAGTTGCCAATTCGCTGTATAGCAATCCTTTTTTACTGAATTGCTCAAGAATGGTTGTATCCTCTATTTCAATTATAATGTCCCCGTCTGATGCCGGCAACAATATACCTCTGTCAGCCGTTATATCCAATCCGATTTTGTTTCCCATCCCCATTTTTATCAGTGCTGCAAGCGGTTTTTCGTTCGCAACCGTCTTTGCAGCGAAGATTTTTCCACCTTTAATCAATTTATGGATCGTACCAAACATCACTTTTGCATATTCATAATCCGGCAAATCATCTGTGTCACGTTTTAAATGAACGGCAAACAGTTTGCTGTTAGTGTTTTTAATCTCAGGCGAGATAATATCTTGTCCGTCACAAATTGCAACAGCAAAACAAATGATGTTTGGCGGTACATTTAAATCCATAAATGTGCCCGACATGCTGTCTTTTCCGCCTATCGCCGGAGTTTGCATCGCACTTTGCGCTTCAAAAGCTCCAAGTAATGCCGCAAAAGGTTTTGCCCATTTTTTTGGATCATCTAATAGTTTTTCAAAATATTCCTGCATGCTGAGTCTTGCTCTTTTGTAATCCGTCCCCATTGCGGTCATTTTTGATAACGCAATAAGGACGCTGTAGATACCACCGTGAAACAAGCTTTGTTCTGCCAGATGCGGATTGTAGCCATGTGTCATTACTGTTGCCGTTTCTGTGTCATAGACCGGAAGCTTCGAGGCCATGCCGTCTGCTGGTGTAAGTTGATACTTCCCGCCAAAAGGCATTAAAATATTTGATGCACCGATTGTCGAATCGAATTGCTCCACAAGGCCTTTATTACATGCCGTATTAATATCGCTAAGCAACGCTTCTATAATCTCTTCTATATCAATATTTTTATTATTTTCGTCTTTAAAATAATTTATAGATTGCGGCTCACTAACAAGTATATCTATTTGTCTGTTTGCTCCGTTTGTATCCAAAAACGCACGGCTGATATTTACAATTTCCTGCCCTCTCCAAAACATTTTTAATCTGGCAGAATCTGTAACCTGCGCAACTATAGTTGCTTCAATATTTTCTTCATGCGCCAGATCCATAAACGCTTTTGCATCATCTCTATCCAATAGCACCGCCATGCGCTCCTGTGATTCGCTAATGGCAAGCTCTGTGCCATCCAATCCTTCATATTTCTTAGGTACTCTGTCTAAGAATATATCAATGCTTCCGGCAAGTTCTCCTATCGCGACAGATACACCGCCCGCGCCGAAGTCATTGCATTTTTTGATCATACGGGCAGCTTGCGGATTTCTGAATAATCTTTGTAATTTTCTCTCCTCAACGGGATTACCTTTCTGCACTTCCGAACCGCTCTTTTTTACAGACATGTCTGTATGCGCTTTCGAACTGCCTACAGCTCCGCCTATCCCATCCCGGCCTGTTCTGCCTCCTAAGAGAATAATGATATCTTCGTTCTTTGGTGTCAGACGTTTGACATTTTCCGCTTTTGCGGCGGCAATAACGGCCCCTACCTCCATACGTTTAGCTAAAAATCCTTCATGATAATATTCTTTGACCTGCCCTGTAGCCAAGCCTATCTGATTGCCGTAGGATGAAAAACCCGAAGCTGCTTCCGTCGTTATTTTAACCTGGGGAAGTTTTCCCTTTATCGTCTCTTCTATATCTTGCGTGCAATCGGCGCAACCTGTCACTCTCATTGACTGATATACGTAGCTTCGCCCTGAAAGTGGATCTCGAATAGCTCCGCCAAGACAAGTCGCAGCACCGCCAAAAGGCTCGATTTCGGTTGGATGGTTGTGTGTTTCATTTTTAAACATCACAAGCCAATCTTCCGTTTTGCCGTCTACAATCGCTTTTGTTTTAATAGAGCAGGCATTTATTTCATCCGACTCTTCAAGATCATATAAGATACCGTCTTTTTTCGCCTTTTTAGCATAGATTGTTGCAATATCCATGAGGCAGACTGCCCTGTTTTTTCCGGCATATAGTAGCTGTCTTAATTTTTTATATTCTTCAAAAGCGTTTTTGATAGCTATGTTAATTTTCCCGTCTTGAATATCAACATTTGTAATCCTCGTGTTAAATGTTGTATGTCTGCAGTGATCCGACCAATACGTATCTAATACTTTTAACTCTGTTATCGTGGGATTCCTTTTTTCCGCAAAGAAATAATCTTTAATTAATAGCATATCCTCGATACTCATGGCCAAAGCATAATCATCAATAAGTTGTTCTAATTCATTTTGTGTTTTATTGATAAAACCGGTAATTATCTCAACCATTTTTGGGGAGTCTATTCTCTCAGCCAATGTTGTCGGTTTATCTTGAGTTACTTCCGTGCTGTCAACCGGATTGATAATATATTCTTTAATACGGGCAATATCTTTTTCTGTCAACTCTCCGCTCAAAATAAAAATACGTGCATTTTTTATAACCACATTTTCCGCCTTAGTTATAATTTGCACGCATTGCACTGCCGAATCTGCACGCTGATTGTATTGCCCCGGAAGGTATGATACCGCAAAGATGGTATCCTTGTAGTCGGTTTTTACCTCTTCTTCATAAACCGTATCGGTATTCGCTTCCGCAAAAACCGTATAGAGAACCATTTTAAACTGTTCTTCACGCAATCCTTCCACATCATAACGATTCAATATTCTCAAATCTTTTAAATTGTTAATTTTTAAATGATTTTTTATTGCTGAATAATAAGTTTTTGCTTCAGCATTATACTCGGTTTTTTTTTCTACAAAAATTCTTTTAACTTGTGACATGCCTTCATCCCCGAATTCATATTTACACACCATATTGTATAAAATAACGAGGATTTTTGCAATAAAAAACCCGATATAAAATCAGGTTAAACGTTATTATTTTTATTTCTTGATTTATTTATGGGCACAACCGCTATTAAAGATGTTTTCATTTGAGAATTTTCATTGCTGCTAGTGATATAAACTTCGCTTGTCATCTCACTTGTCTCAAAATAATCTTTAACCACGCCTACGATATCTGTTTTAATCATCTCAAGAACTTCATTGGAAACGTTGATTCTATCTGAAATTAAAATATTTCTAAGCCTTTCTTTTGCAATTTCTTTACTGTCTTCACTTTTAAATTTTACTTTTGCCGCCATATCTACCTCCCGTTTCCGCTGATGGCCTCTGCCAGCCGCATAATAACAGAAGTGTTGTCTTTCAAATCCAAAAATGGTACATTTTGCCCCATGAGGCGTGCGGCAATATTTTTGAATGCTTTTCCCGCTGTTGATTTCTCATTTGAGGCGATCGGCTCACCTTTATTTGTACTCACCACGATATCTTTATTATCCGGTACAATTCCTATTAACTCAAGAGAGAGAATATCGATAACATCATTAATGTCCATCATATCTCCCCTTTTAATTAAATCGGGACGTACTCTGTTGATTAAAAGATAATTATGATAGAGCCCATTTGCTTCTAAAAGCCCAATAATTCTGTCCGCATCGCGCACTGCCGATATTTCGGGTGTTGTAACTATGATCGATTGATTTGCGCCGGCCACAGCATTTTTGAATCCATTTTCTATACCTGCCGGACAATCAACCAAAACATATTCAAAGCTCTCCTGAAGATCTAGGCATAATTTTTTCATCTGCAGAGGATTAATGCAGTCTTTATCTTTTGTCTGAGCTGCCGCAAGAAGATAGAGTCCTTCATAGCGTTTATCTTTGATTAATGCTTGCTTGATCCTGCATTTACCTTCGATTACATCGACTAAATTATACACGATTCTGTTTTCGAGCCCCATAACAACATCCAAATTTCGCAGCCCAATATCTGCATCAACAACCACAACACTCTTACCAAGCATTGCAAGAGCAGCTCCCAAATTAGCCGTTGTTGTGGTTTTACCTACCCCACCTTTTCCTGAAGTGATTACGATTGTTTTTCCCATGTGCTATCCCCCACATTATTATTAATTAAACACAATATATCAGATAAAAAATGCATATTTTGTCCTATTTTGTGCTTTTATAAAGCATACAAATAAAAAATAAACATATTCTTTTTTATTTATGCATATACTTTATATTTAAATAATTTTGTTTTGCAGTATCGGTTTCAAGCTGTTTTTTTAGTGTTTACATTTTTTGCGTATTATGATAGAATATTATAAATTGTAATACTTGTCAGCAGAGAAAATGCTTGGAGAAAAAAATGTATATTCCCCCGTATTGCCAAAAAAAAACCGATATCATGCAAATTGCCAAAGAACGCATTTTAGTAATCATTCCTTCGCATAACCCTAATAAACAGCTCTTGGATACAGTACATACTCTCATCAATAATGGTTTTATAAATCTTTTGGTTGTTGACGACGGCAGCAAAAGAGGTTGCCAACATCTCTTTAACCATATCAATGAATATGAGAACATCACCGTTCTGCGGCACTTTATCAATTTAGGCAAAGGCAGAGCACTGAAGACTGCTCTCAATTATTACATGACCAATAAATTATACAATACAAAATATACGGATTGCATTGGTGTCTTAACAGTTGCAGCCGATAACCGGTATTCTACAGACGATATCTTTCATATGGCCTGCGCCTTAGTGCGTGACAGGCAAGCGCTCATACTTGGATGCAGAGATTTTTCCCAATCCGATATTGCCTGGCAAAGCAGATGGGCCAATAGATTTGTATCATCCTTCCTCAGACTATTATGCGGACTAAATCTGACCGATTCTCAAACTGCGCTTCGCGCGATACCCGACGACTTGATACCTTATATCTTTACAGCACGTGGAGACAGCTTTGATTATGAGACAAATATGCTCTTGGAATGCCAGCAAAAAAATTTCGATATTACTGAAATCAAACTTCGTTCATCACATAAAAGTACCGAAAAAATAAAAATTCGATTCAATCCATTTAAAATATCATTCAAAATATATATACAACTATTAAAATTTTTATCGTCATCAATATCTTCTTTTGTTGTTGATATTACTTTTTTTACTTTTTTAATGTGGATATTCTCATCTTTAGATAAAAAATTCAGTATTTTGATCAGTACAATCATAGCCAGAGTGCTTTCATCCTTATACAATTATTTGGTCAATAAATACTTTACCTTCCGCAAAAAAAATTACACACAAGGCACACTATTCAGATACTATGCTTTATGTATTCTACAAATGTTTATCTCCTATGCTTTTGTCTATTGGCTAGGAAAAATCATCGGCATTAATTCTACCATTGTAAAGATATTTGTCGATGGAATTTTATTCGTTCTAAGTTTTCAAGTCCAAAGAGAATGGGTTTTTAAATCAAAAAAAATATAAATAAGTCAGTAAATATATGAAGTAAAATAAAAAAACAGGGCTCAGCCCCGTTTTTACTATTTAAATAAATGGGATTATCTAATCCGACACACAAAATGCCGCTTCGCCCAAGCCTTCAATTATAAAACGATACGTACCTTTAGCAATTGGCAGCGGTGGTGTGAGAGAGCCAGATAATATAAACATACCTTTTTTTATCGGTCCATATAATTTATTCATCATTTTGTTTGCAAAAATAACAGTATTGATCGGATTATCAAGTACTGCCTTGCTCGTACCTTCAGCAATGATCTCATCATTTAAATAAATTTTACCCTTAAAGACTGCCAGTGCGTCTTTATTTGGGGTCGGAATGAATTGATCCAAGTAAAATACATTACCGGCTGCCCCTAAATCTGCGGTAACGTTTACAATATTTTCCGGTCTGATTGTTCTTCTCGTAGGGATTTCAACAGCAAGAGCAATTTGGGTGTTTTTTATAATTTCCTCTTCGGTCGCATCTGCAGAAATATCACTTAATGCTTTGAAAATAATTTCCAATTCAACAAGTGAAAGCCCCGGACATTTTAACATAGATAAATCTCCCGAAAAAAGATCTTTATCGGTAAGCGGAGCAAAAAAGGGATCTTTCATATTATTGGCTGCCAAAGCCGCCTTGCTTGTCAAGCCAACTTTTGCACCGACGATTTTTTCACCCAGTATGTTTAATTTTTTTCCTGTAATCATTTTCTGTATTTCATACGCGTCTTCAAATGTTGTGACTGCATCACTTTTTGCCAAATTCTCCGTCAATTCTTGATTTTCGTAAGCTAAAAATAATTTTTCGGCAATTTGCTGGTTTGTCATTTGTTTTCCACCTTTCCGTATAAAATTTTATATCAAGAATAAATATTCTTAATTATCAAGCATTGCATAGACATATTCTTTAGCATCAAATTCTCTGATATCATCTAGTTGCTCTCCCGTACCAACAAACCAAATCGGCAGATCATATTTCATAATGATCGGTATAATGATACCTCCTTTGCTACTTCCGTCTAATTTTGAAATAACAATACCGTCTAGCTTGCAAGCCTTCATAAATGCCTCTACCTGACTGAGCGCATTGAGTCCGCTGGTCGCATCAACGGTAATAAACGTATATAAATTCATGTCTTTTTTTGCTTTAGATAATACGGTATACATTTTTCCTAATTCTTGCATTAAATTGATTTTATTTTGCAACCTGCCAGCAGTGTCCACTATAAGCAGGTCTGCATTTTTTGCTAACGCAGATGCAGCCGCATCGTATGCTACGGAAGCGGCATCAGCTCCGCTGCTGCTCCTTACTATGGGAACATTTATTCTTGCCGCCCAAGTATCCAACTGTTCTACGGCAGCAGCACGAAAGGTATCTGCCGCCGCAAGAATGACGTTTCTGCCATTCTGCGCATATTTATGCGCAATTTTAGCAATCGTCGTTGTTTTTCCTGATCCGTTTACCCCGACAGCCATTAAGATGGCAGGCAGTTCAAATGATACGCTGTTGCTGTGACTATTAAGCAATCCTATGAGGACTTCTTTCAAAAGATCTAAGAGCATATCGGACTTCGTGATCTTTTGTTCTCTGGCCTTTTTTTGTAAATCATCCGTAATTTTTTCGGCACATTCAGCACCTACATCACAGAGTATCAAAGTTTCCAAAATTTCCTCGTAGCTCTCATCTGTGATATCGGAACCTGTCATAATATTTTTTAATTTGCCTAAAAAAGATAATTTTGTTGTCCTAAGAGCGTTTTTGTAATGATTATCAGCCATTTTATTCACCTCAGTTAGCTCGTTAATTTCAGAGATACAATTTTTGTAGTGCCTTCGTTTCCCATACTCGCACCATAAAGACAATCACATATCTCCATCGTTCTTTTCTTATGAGTTATGATAATGAGTTGATTGTCTTTTCTTTGTTCATGAATATATCTTGCAAACAGCATAACATTATTATCATCTAATGCTGCATCTATTTCATCAAGTACGCAAAAGGGCGCCGGTTTAATTTTTAAAATCGCAAATAACAAAGCAATAGAAGTCATCGCTTTTTCTCCACCTGAAAGCATAGAAATATTTTTTAATTTTTTGCCCGGCGGTTGCGCCGATATATCTATTCCTGTATTAAGCAAATCATCTTCATCAAGAATCATTAAAGAAGCTGTGCCGCCGTCAAATAATTTTTTAAAGGACGATTCAAATTCTTTTTGGATTAACGCAAACTGTTCTTTAAATTGCAACGCCATGTTTTTTTCTATATCTTTTATAATCAATTCAATATCGTGTTTAGCATCAATTAAATCATCTCTCTGCAAAGTTAGAAAATCATACCGCTCCGAGACTTCCCTATATTCATCTAACGCCCCGATATTGATATTGCCAAATGATTTGATAATCTTCTTAATTTCTTCGGTTCTTGACGTATAATCTGACATATTTTCAACAGGCTTTTTATGTTCTGCTATGTTCTGCAAGTCTATTTGATACTGTTCCACAATGTTACTGCTGATATATTCTATTTTCATTTGAATATTATTTAGTTTCAAACTAAGCCGGTTAATCATATCTTTTAAATCATTTTTTTCTTTACTGAGCCTGATCACATCTTCATTTTTTTGATTGAATTCCTGATTTTGTTTATTCCTCAGCAAGAAAAGCGCATCATAATTTTCTTTTAATTCCTGCTTTTGCTTTCCATAACAATCATTGTCATTTTGATAAGCTGAAATATCCCGCTGCAATTGTTCTATTTCTGAGGTTAATACTTGTATTTTTTCCCCATTATGTATTTTCTGAGTTGTATCTTTATCAATTTCCGTTTCTATTACATTCAATTTATCTTCAGTATATTTTATTTTTTCCAGTATTTTAATACTGCTGATATTGAGTTCGCTTAGTTTTTCGTTCTCTATTTTATAATTCTTTTTAACATCTTCAATATCTATCTGAATATTGAATAACCTTAAAAATTCTTCCTTTTTTTGGCTACTCTTTACAATTTGCTCTTCCGCTTGTGTAATTTGTTGCTGCATAGTCTTTTGTGCCTGTAATAAATTATTAAATTTTGCATTTAAATTCACATATTTCATATTCAATTCGTTTATTTTATTTTGCATATCAAGCACATTCTCATTTATTTGTGTAATCTTATTTTTATTATCGGCTGCCTTGATAATATGCTTGTCATATTCTTTTTGCAGAGAATTGATTTCATTTTTTATTTCGTCAATCCGTTCTTTTCTTTTAAGCGGCGCAATATTATCAGCTTTGCTCTCTCCGCCGACAATAACGCCGCCCGGCATGAAGGCCTCCCCGTTCAACGTAACGATTTTATATTTATATTTTGTCATCTTAGCTAGTTGTGTTGCCTGAGGAATATCTTTAGTGACAAGCACCCTGCCAAGTACATGCTTTATTATTCCATCATATAGGTTATCATAAGTAATAAGCTCTGCAGCCGAGGCTACATAATAATCCTTAAAACCGCTTTTTTCTTCACTGCTTAAAAAAGACGGACGTATTACGGATATGGGCATAAAGGTCACCCTTCCCCATTTATTTTGATTGAGCAGCCTTATACACTGCGATGCCGTTTTTTCATTATCTACTGCTATATATCGAAAGGCTCCGCCCAGCGCCGCAGTGATAGCTTTTAAATACTCATTGTCTATATGTATTAGCTCCGCTATAACACCATGCACACTTTTAGCCAATTCATTGTTGTTTTTTCTTGCCTGTAACATTTTTTTTACTGCATATCCATATCCCTGCATGTCATCTTCGTTGGCCTTGAGCATAGACAATTGAGATTGCAGCACTTTTATCTTCTGCAGTAATTCATTGAGAATTTTCTCGCTTTGTTCATTATCTTTCGCGCACGCATTCGCACTTGCTTTTATATTTTCATATTCTGTTTGTTTTATTTTTAATTCGTTCTGTATACTATGTAATTCATGTCTGCACGTCTCTACATCGTTATTTATACTGATTAATTTCTTTTCATACTCTTTGATATTTTCATCATATTGACAAAGAATATACTCCAGATTTTTATATTCGCTTTCTCTGTTGATAAAGCTATCCTGAAGCTCAAGGCTGCTTTGTACTTTAACTTTTTGAGTTTCTAAATTTTCTTTTAGCTTCTCATACTCTTCCTTCATGCCGCCAAGAGCATTTTCTGTTTCAATTTGTTGTTGGTTCAGGCCGGTGAGATTATCCTGTAGTTTTATATTTTCTTTGTTTAGTGATTGAATATATGCTGTATTTTGTTCATGTTTTACTTTTGATACTTCCCATTTTGTTTTGATACTCTCATTTGTCGCCGCTAATTGATAAATATTTTCATTAATTTCGTTCAGTTTAAAATCATAATCGGCTATCATATTTTTAAGATCTAATGTTGATTTTTCATCAGCTGCAAAGTTTTCTTCCAAGCATACAAAATCATTTTCCAATATTTCTTTATCTGTCATATATTTTTCCGCTTCTGCCATGTATTCTTCAATCCTATGAGCAAATATATTTAATTCTTTCTCTTTTAATTCATCTCTTAGAGAAAGATATTTTTTTGCTTTTTCCACTTGCCGCTTTAGTGGATCGATACGTTTTTGCAGTTCGCATATAATATCTTCTACCCGATCTAAATTGATTTGTGTTTTTTCAAGTTTACGCTGAGCGTCTATTTTTTTTGTTTTATATTTTACAATTCCCACCGCTTCCTCAATTAAAAGCCGTCTGCTTTGCGGGCTCCCGTCAATGATATCCTGCACCTGCCCTTGTCCTATTATCGAGTATCCTTCACGTCCAAGCCCGGTATCCATGAAGAGCTGTTGAATATCTTTTAATCTGCAAGGTGTTTTATTGATAAAATACTGACTTTCGCCAGAACGAAACAACCGTCTGGTGATATTTACTTCATCATATTCAATCGGCAATATGTTAGTTGCGTTATCTATAAGCAGGCTTACCTGTGCATACCCCAGAGGTCTCTTTTCAATTGTGCCGTTGAAAATAACATCTTCCATTTTATCCCCACGCAAATACCTCACCCTCTGTTCTCCCAGCACCCATTTTATAGCATCCGCCACGTTGCTTTTCCCGCTTCCGTTTGGTCCCACCACCGCAATGATATTACCAGTAAAATCTATTTGTGTTTTTTTTGCAAATGACTTGAATCCAATAATTTCTATTTGCTTTAAATACATGCATACTCCTTAGAATATTTATAGCTATAACGAATTCAGTTTATAAAATCCCCATGTTCTCAAGTGCTTTTTTGGCTGCTCTTTTCTCAGCTTCTTTTTTGCTGCTTGCACTTTCCGTTACTACTAAGGTATCACCTATATATAATTCTACCACAAAAATAAGCTTATGGCTTTCGCCTTTTATTTCTTTTAAATTATATCTTGGCAGCGGTTGCTGTCGTTTTTGCAGATACTCCTGCAAATATGATTTGTGGTTTACATAAATTTCTTGGCTCTGCAAATTATCAAGCTCTTTTAAAAACATCTCCTCAATAACTGTATACGTAGTTAGATATCCGCCGTCAATATAGACTGCTCCAATAACAGCTTCAAAGCAATCAGCCAGATTTGAAAGCCTCATTCTGCCACCGGTACTCTCCTCGCCACTGCTTAAAGAAATATACCTGTCAATATCGATTTCAAGTGCTTTTCCCGCAAACATATTTTTATTGACAAGTGCACTGCGCATTTTACTTAGTTTTCCTTCATCTATATCTTCATACGCACTGTATAACATATCGCTTATAATCAGGGCTAAGACAGCATCTCCCAAGAATTCCAAACGTTGATTATCGTAATTCATGTTATGTTCATAGTTATAAGAAGGATGTGTCAAAGCTTTTTCTAAAAGTGCTTCATTTTTAAAAATATAATTTAGCTTTGTGTACATTTCATCGTATTTATCCATTTTACGATTAAGTCTCCTCTAAAAAAATAAAAGTTCACAGGAACTTTTATTATATTATCATGTACAATATTTTATTAATAATTCCGCATATAATACAGATAGCTTCATTATTAATTTTATTTCTTGTTTTCAATATATTCAACAATATCTCCAACTGTCTTTATGTCTTTAATATCATCTTCATTTATTTCTATTCCAAATTCATCTTCAAATGCTAAAACAAGTTCCAGTAAATCTATGGAATCCGCCCCTAAGTCATCAATAAATGATGTACTTACAGAGAGTTTGCTTTGATCTACTTCCAATTGTTCCGAAATAATTTTTTTTACCTTCTGTAGCATTGTAATTGCCTCCGTTAAATATAATACATTTACTATTTTATATATTATATATTATCATTTTTTTCAATAATTATTTCAATAATATTGGATAAAATTTTATTTTCTCCATAATTATAACCGGCTATAACCGCATTTTTAAACGCGACGCTGTTGCTGCTACCATGTGCTTTGATTACATTTGCATGGATCCCGAGTAAAGGAGAGCCTCCGTAAGCTGTGTAATCATAACGCTTTGCAAATTCTTTCAAAGGTTTTTTAATGATCGCTCCCGCCGCTTTCGTTGCGGCATTTTGATAAATGATCTCTTTAATGCCTCCAAGGAATATTTCGGCTGCTCCCTCAATGCTCTTCAAGATCAAATTTCCGGAAAATCCATCCGTTACAATTACATCACATAAACCTTTTAAGACATCTCTTCCTTCGATGTTGCCCATAAAATTCAACCCTGAATTTTTTAGAAGGCCAAATGTTTCTTGCATAAGAGCGTTGCCTTTTTTATCTTCTGTGCCGATATTCAACAATCCAATTTTAGGAAAAGAAATATCATACATTTTTTGCATATAAACACTGCCCATCAAAGCAAACTGGTCTAAATAATCTGCTTTGCAGTCGGCATTTGCGCCTGCATCCAAAAGCATTGTCATTCTACCAAGCACATTTGGCAGCAATACTGCAATCGCGGGTCTTTTAATTCCTTTGATTCTTCCGGGATAGAGAAGCGATCCTGCCAGAAGAGCTCCCGTGCTACCTGCTGATATAAAGACGTTATTAATATCTTCTTTCAAAATATTAAGACCGATCGTAAGCGAGGAATCTTTTTTTCGTCTAACGGCCGTTGCAGGTTCTTCATTATTGGTGATGACTTCACTAGAATGGATAATTTCAAAAAAATCTTGCGATATATTATTTTTCTTTATGACACCATCAATAAGATGCTCATTGCCAACAAGTATTATTTTTTCTTTTAGTTCCTCTGCCGCCATCGCAGCACCTAAAACAATTTGTTCGGGTGCATTGTCTCCGCCCATTGCATCTACGATTAATTTCATAACTGCCTCCACTCATATATAAATATATTAACTGAATTTATAAAATTTATCAATCATATAAGTCTATTCATTTTAAGCAAAGCAAAAGCAGAGAAATTTTGCTCTGCTTTTGAGTTTCTATTGTTCAATTTTTAATACTTCTACATTATTATATGTGCCGCATTTTTTGCACACTCTGTGCGGAAGCTTTGTCTCGCCGCACTTAGGGCATGTGCTCAATGCAGGAGTATCAAGCTTATAATTTGCTCTGCGCATTCTTTTTCTTGATTTACTGGTTCTACTCTTAGGTACTGCCATTTCTTACACCTCCTTGTCTTGCTTGGAAAGTAGTATATTAAGTTTATCAAAATGCGGATTCAACATGGCTTTATCACAATTACAACTGCGTTCATTTTTGTCAATACCGCAAACAGCACATAGCCCGAGACAATCTTCTTTGCATAAATTTTTTACAAGTGCATTTAAAGTAATGAACTCTTTGGCTATTTGAATACTGTCCACAATCAATTGCGGATATATCTCTTCAAGCTGCTCGATCGTATACTCTTCTTTAAATTTTAGTTTATGATTTGTTTTATATTCTTTTAAACATCTGGAACAAGTATTGATTGTACTGTAGTCAATATCTAAATCTATTTTTAATAAACCATGTTTAAAAGTTGCGCTTGTATGGAGCTTGATTGGTGTAAGAACTTTGACATCATCATATATGCTAAACCCATCAATTTCCTCTATATTGATTATTTCTTCAGTTTCGTTTTTTATAAGCAGTGAAACATCAATAATCATTTTAAACTCCCTTACAAGCCGCGCACTATATTATACAAATATATTCAACCAAAGTCAATAAATTTATACTTCAATGATTTCTTTTGTATCAAGCGCGATCATTAATTCTTCATCTGTCGGGATTAACAAAATTGCTACTTTAGAATCTTGCGCACAAATAAAGGTTTCTTTTCCTCTGATATCATTTGCCGTGTTGTTAAGTTTGATACCCATAAATTCAAGATTTTCAAGACATGCCGCTCTTATCGTCTTTGAATTTTCACCAATACCTGCCGTAAATACGACTGCATCAACTCCGCCCATTGCGGCAGCATATTGAGCAATAGTGCATCGAACCCGGTATGTGAAAATCTTCAGTGCAAGTTCCGCTCTTTTATTTCCTTCATTGGCAGCTGTTTCCACATCTCTAAAATCACTGCTCACTCCACTGACACCTAAAACACCTGATTTTTTATTTAAGATGTTATCTATCTCTTTCGCAGTCAAATTTTCTTCTTTCATTAAAAAAGTAACAATGGCCGGATCGATCGTGCCGCAACGCGTGCCCATTTCAAGCCCGTCGAGCGGAGTAAATCCCATAGATGTCTCAACACTTTTGCCCCCGTCTACAGCAGCGATAGAACTTCCGTTCCCTAAGTGACAAGTAATGATTTTGAGATCTTTTATATCTTTATCTAACATCGCCGCTGCTCTTGAAGAAACATAACGATGGCTTGTACCATGAAACCCGTATTTTCTTACGCCATATTTTTCATAATATTCATACGGGATAGGATAGATATAAGCATATGCTGGCATGGTTTGATGAAATGCTGTATCAAAAACACCTACCATAGGCACATTTGGCAGTATTGCCTTACATGCCTCAATCCCCATTAAATTAGGCGGATTGTGCAGAGGCGCAAGCTGAATGCAATCTTGCAGAGCTTGTACCACTTCATCTGTAAGCTTTATGCTTGATGCAAACTTTTCACCGGCATGAACGACTCTGTGTCCTACGGCAGAAATTTCACTCATATCTGAGATAACACCGCAAACCGGATCAATTAATGCATCCATTAAAATTTTTAAAGCATCTTTATGATCTTTCATTGGCTGTTGGAAAACAGCATTTTCTTTTCCTGTTGGCTTGTGTGTTAAAATGGACCCTTCAATACCTATACGTTCTGCAAGTCCTTTTGCCAACACAGATTGATCTTCCATATCAAATAATTGATATTTTAAGGAAGAACTTCCGCAGTTAATTACTAAAATCTTCAAAAAATTATCCTCCAATTGCTTCATTCGAAATTTTCACCATAATATTATATATTACACATTTTTTATTTTCAACAATTAAATTAGTTTACTGAAAACATCTGTTCCTTATCTTTATAATCGTATATAATAATAGCATTATCAATTATAGGCAGGAATAAGATGAAAGCTGTGGGTATTATAGCCGAATATAATCCGTTTCATAACGGACATTATTATCATTTAAATCAAAGTAAAAGAATATCCGGTGCAGATGTTGTTGTATGTGTGATGAGCGGCGATTTTGTGCAGCGAGGCGAGCCTGCAATTATAGATAAATTTAACCGAGCCCAAATGGCACTTAAAGGTGGTGCTGATCTGGTTATTATGCTGCCTTTCGCCTACAGTTGCCAAAGTGCCGAAATCTTTGCATACGGTGCTGTTAATCTTTTAAACACACTAAAATGTCGCACTATTTCATTTGGCTGTGAAAATAATGATATCAAAAAATTATATGATACTGCAAAAATATTATCCGAAGAAAATAATACTTTTAAAACTCTTTTAAAAAAACATTTATCTTCCGGCCGCTCATTTGCTAAGGCACGGCAGCTCGCTGCCGAGGCAATGAACTCAGAATTATTCGATTTATTAAATAGTCCTAATAATATTTTGGCTATAGAATATATTAAACAAATCATTATCAACAATTATTCAATCACTCCGCTTGCCATTAAACGCCGCGGTTCAAATCATAATTCGAAAGAATCAGGTAAAACCTTTGCTTCTGCATCTTATATCAGAGAAATGATAAAAAATAAAGATAATGCAGCCAAAAAATATATGCCTTTTTTTATTTATGAATGTTTGGAATCTCAGTCATTCAATGAACTCAAAAAATATAAAGATATTCTCTATCAAAATATATTGATACATTCCCCGGAACAATTATGCTCTTATCCGGACATATCAAAAGACCTCGCCAACAGGCTACTCAATAATTTCAGACATTTTCTGCCACTATCAGAGTTTATTGATTGCCTTTATGATAAACATCACACCAAAAGCAGGATTAACAGATCTCTATGCCATATCCTAACCGGCTTTAATATTTCATACGATATCCTAAAAGAATATCCGGTTCCATATGTTCGGATACTCGGATTTAACAAAAAAGGACAACAGTATCTCCATTTAATTAAAAACAATATAAATTCCGTATCGAATGTTTATAATTATCATAAGCATTGCAAAGGATTCGCCAAACAAATTTTCGATTATGACTTATTGGCATCCGATATTTTTCAACTGGGTATTCACGGCAGCAAGGGAATCGATTATAGGAATACTCCAATTTATTATAGATAAGCCCTGTTATCATCACCTCAAATTTTACAGCATAAAAATTATTATGAAGTAAATATGAGGTGGACATGAAAAAAACAAAACTTCCGAAATTTATTGTATGCAGTATTTTTTTGTTGCTTTTGATTTGTTGTTTTAAATATCCGATTGAAACTTATGAAAGCGCAAAATATTCTTTTTTATTATGGCTCAATAAACTCGCACCTTTTTTATTTGTTTTTTTCATTTTAAATTCTGTTCTCATTCGATTTGGTATTATCAATATGCTTAAACCTGTGTTTTATCCGTTATCTAAATTATATTTGGTATCGCCTATTTCACTGTTTGCCGTTTTAGCCGGATATTTAGGCGGTCAGCCGACAGGCATTAAAATAGCGGCCGATTTATACGTGCAAGATAAAATCACACATCAAGACGCTCTTCGTATAACGACATTTTGCTCTATTACTTCACCTGCATTCATGTTAAGCAGTATCGGCATATTGTTTTACAACGATAATACGGTAGGTGTTATTTTGCTGATCTCTTCTATTCTGTCAGCATTAATCACAGGTCTTTTGTTTACCGGTCAAGCCAGTATTGTGCAGATGACTTCAATACAACCTACCCAGACTGATAAAATCAATTTTACGAAAACATTTATTGCCTCTGTTACCGATAGCACATATACGGTTTTACTTGTGGGAAGCTATATTGTTTTTTTTGGAATATGTGTAGGTGTTTTAAATGCAGCCGGAATATTTGAAACAATTGATTTTTTTATCAATGCCGCAGGCATACACTTGCCTGAAAATATGATCACAAGTCTTTTATGGGGGATTTTTGAAATCACAGGCGGATGTGATAAAATATATATGCTGAATATCTCTCTTATCCCGAAAATAATTTTGACGTCTATGATATTAAACTGGGGTGGGCTCAGTGTACACGCACAATGCATTTCTTTTTTAGACAATGCCGATTTAAGCAAAACACCTTATTTAAAAGCCAAATCAGTACAACCTTTTATCGCTGCACTGATCAGTTATACATTATGCATCCTTGTTTATTAAGAATTTTTCCTCTTGATACTTTTTAACTGGCTTCTGTTTTCTTCTAATTCATCATTAATTTTTTTAAGCTCGTCCTGAATTTTTTTCAAAACGCTTTCAGCATATTCTGCACTTCCGCCGACAAGCTCCTTAGCATTGGATTCTGCTTTTGCAAGTATTTTTTTTGCTTTTTCTTCACTTTCTTTTATGGTCTGCTCTGCCTGATTATAGGCATTTTTAGCCACTTCATCGCTATCAATTAATTCTCTCTGCTTTTTTACCGCACTTTCAATAAGTGCCTTTGCCTTTGTTTGAGCCGCTGTTATAATCCTGTTTTCTTCTTGTTTTACTCTGCGCGCTTCAAGTACTTCTTCAGGCAGTCTCATTCGAATTTCGTCAATGATATCCATTATATCATCAGGATTAATCATTATTTTTTTATTAGACAGCGGAACGGTGTTGCTTCTTCTTACTATTTCTTCTAATTCATCTATTAATTCTACTACTTTCATTTTGCTGCCTCCATTTCTCTAAAATAGCTTCTTTAACATGCGAAGGTACAAGATCTGTTATATCTCCTCCGTAGAATGCAACTTCTTTAATAATACTGGAACTTATAAATGAATAGTCTTCTGCCGAAACCAAAAGAAGCGTTTCTATGTTTGGCTCCAGCCGTTTATTTATCAGCGCCATTTGCACTTCTGTCTCAAAATCGGTCACTGCGCGCAAACCTTTAAAAATTGCTTTTGCGCCTACTTTATTACAAAAATCCACCAACAAACCATCATAAGCTACGACTTCGATATTTTTAGTATCCTGCAAAGATTTTTGAATAAATCCTACTTTTTCGGAAGCTGTAAACATATACTTCTTTTTATTATTAATTAAAACGGCGACATATAATTTATCCACTAATCTTGAAGCTCTGTGAATAATATCGAGATGTCCGTTTGTGATCGGATCAAAACTTCCCGGATAGACTGCTATGTTCATTTACACGCCCTCTCATAGATGCTTACCATTGTAGCCGAATATTTTTTTTGCTTTATCAGTGTCAATGCACTGCCTTGATTTATAGCAACATTATAATCATGCTCTATAATTAATAAACCTTCATTGTTTAGGATATCTGCTTTCTCTATCTTTAAAAGGATATCACACACTTGATCCATTGCATATGGCGGATCTGCAAATATTATATCAAATTTAGAGTTGTTTTGCCTAATAAAATTGAAAAAGTTTTCTTTTAAAATAAAACTTTTTGCATCAAATCCAGTATTTTTTACATTTTTCTTAATGATATCGATACTTGAAGCATTTATATCTATAAAAACACTTTTTTTCGCCCCTCTGCTTAACGATTCAATGCCCATTGCTCCGCTTCCCGCAAATGCATCCAAAAAAACACTGCCATAAACATAAGGCGCAATCATGTTAAAGATGGCAGCCCTAACTTTTGCTCCTGTTGGACGAATATCATCATTTTTTAACGTAAATATTTGCCTGCCTTTTGCGCTTCCTCCTAAAATTCTCATACCGCCTGCCTATGTTTTTTTAATTTTTTAAATTTTTATATTGAGTATTATAAATTGTTTCTACTGTTTTATCGATTATTTTATTATATTTTTTATTTGAACATACTATATCCACTGCTTTTTTTGCATCAAAGAGCAATTGCGGCTGATTATATATGTCTGCATATTTAAAATTAAACATACCGTGTTGTTTATATCCAAACATTTCCCCAGGCCCTCTTAGAGCTAAATCCTGCTTGGCGATTTCAAAGCCGTCAGAAGATTCCTTTAACACATTGATGCGCTGTTTTACAATATCCGACGTATAATCGGTCAGTAAGATGCATTCCGATTGAATGTTCCCTCTGCCAACACGTCCACGCAACTGATGAAGCTGGCTCAATCCAAATCTTTCGGCATTGTTAATGATAATCAACGTTGTGTCTTTCACATCAATACCAACTTCTATGACGGTTGTTGCCACTAAAACACTGATTTGTTTATTCGAAAACTGTTCAATGATTCTGTCTTTTTCCTGTGTGCTCATATCGCCATGCAAATAACCTACTTTTACGATATTACTCAAATATTTTTCTAGATCTTCAAGTTGTTCATATAATGAAAAAATATTATTATCTTCATCCTTGTAAATCGCAGCACAAACAACATAGCACTGTTGTCCCACTTTTACTTTTTCTTCTATATATTGATAAAGTTTTAATTGATTTGCAAAATTTGTTGCATAAGTTAAAACAGGTTTTCTTCCCGAAGGCATCGTGTCAATGATACTTATATCCACATGTGCATACATTACCAAGGATAATGTCCTGGGTATAGGTGTAGCACTCATCATGAGAATATGAGGATTTCTGCCTTTATTGGCTAATTTGACTCTTTGGGCTACTCCGAATTTATGTTGCTCATCTGTAACAACCAAGGCTAAATTATGATATAAAATATCTTCGGAAAATAAAGCATGTGTACCGATCGCTATAACTTTTCCTTCTTTATTCAGAATTGCTTTTATTTTTTCTCTCTCATTCTTTTTTAACGAAGATGTGAGGAGAACTGTTTTAATATTGAATCTTTCGGCAAAAATTGCGATATTTTCATAATGTTGTTTTGCAAGTACTTCGGTAGGTGCAGCCATTACAGCCTGATTGTTATTTAACACTGCAAGCAAAAGTGCGTAAAAAGCAATAACTGTCTTCCCACACCCTACATCTCCTTGTATCAGCCGGCTCATTACGTGCTTTTCCTGACTCATATCTGCAAAAATATCGCGCATGGCATCCACTTGTGCACAAGTTAATTCAAAATTTAAACATTGTTTGAACTCGCCGAAAATATCTTTCTTAATGATATAATCATTTTTTTGCTTTGTGCGTTCTTTTTTCTCTATATTCAGATAAAGAATGGCTGAAAATAATTCATCAAATGCCAGCCTATCTTTCGCTCTTTTTATATCATAAATATCCCTGGGAAAATGTAGGCAATATAATGTATCTTTTATATTCATTAAATCAAACTCATGTAACATATCATTTGTTAAGATATCGTTTAGATGAACAAAAAATTGATTAAAAGCATTTTTTTGGATTTTGCACATGACATTTTGCGGTAAATTTATACTGCCTAGTCTGTATTGCGGAACAATTTGCAATTTAGCAGACAAATCAGAAAGTTGACCGACTGATATAGGATTAAAAACCTTGAAGGTGTTTTTCTCAATGATAATTTTTCCATATATATAAAACTCTTGATTTAGTGCGAATCTATCTGCGTTATAAGGAGCATTAAAAAAAATGATTTCTCCTTTAATATTCTCATTTTTCACCTTAAGCTTAGTGATATTCTTTGCTTTTCCTAAATATCTTACACGTGGCTTATCCAAAACCGTTACAATAATTCCTGCATACCGATCATTTTTAATATTTTTAATATTGCTGATTTCTCTTCGATCATCATAACTTTTTGGGATATACATAAAAAGATCATAAAGAGAAAAAATGCCCAATTGATTCAAGGCATTTTTTCTCTTCTGGGCTACACCTTTTATATTTATTAATTCAACATTTTCAACGTTAAAATAAAATAACATAATTTATTCAACCGAGATAATGTAATAATAAAGTGGTTGTCCTCCGTATTGCAAAACAACATCTATACTGCTATATATTTTTTCAAGTTTTTTATGAAGTTTCTGCGCATCTTTTTGCGGGATATCTTCCCCATAGTAAATATAAATAAGTTCTGTATCTTCATCCGCCATCTTTTCAACCAAATCCATCACAGTTTTTTCGGGAGAATTTGATACCGCAACAATGCCTTCCTTATCATTTAGGCCTATGATATTACCTTTTTTAATTTTTCTATCAGCAATTATGGTATCTCTGACCGCAAAAGTAACCTGTCCTGTCTTGACAGCTTGGATTGCTTCGTTTAAGTTGATTAAATTTTCTTCATTTTCAATATCTTCCGCGAAAGCTAAAATTGCAGATATACCTTGGGGAATTGTTTTTGTCGGGATTACTTCAATATGTTCAGCAGACATTGCTTTTGCTTGATTAGCAGCCAGAATAATATTTTTATTATTTGGCAGCAAATAAATAACATCTGCATTAATCAGACTGATTTCATCTAAAAAATCCTGTGTACTCGGATTCATTGTTTGTCCACCCTTTATAATATTCACCACACCCAAATCCTCGAATACTTTATCAATCCCCTCCCCACTCGAAACAGCTACAAAGGCATACTTTGACCTTTTTTCAGGTTTTTTCTTCAAATAAGCGCTTTCTTCTATTAATGTGTTTTCATGCTGTAATTTCATATTTTCAATCTTTATATCAATCAACTCGCCATAAACAAGACAATGTGTGATTACTTTTCCTGGTTCGTTTGTATGAATATGCACTTTAATGATATTATCATCCCCTATCACCAGCATGCTGTCTCCCAAAGGCGATAATTTTGTTCTAAGTGTCGGAGCCTTGCTTGAATCTCCCTGTATCATCACTTCAGTGCAATACATAAATTTTATGTCTTGAGGGAGAGCGGCATCAGACATTTTTTTCGTTCCTTTTGCTTGAGTAAAATCGGTCTCCGATAATTTTTCGCCTCTCATCACTGCTAAAAATCCTTTATAAATATAAATCAGACCCATCCCTCCCGCATCAACAACACCGGCCTCTTTTAATACCGGAAGCATATCGGGTGTTTTATTTAAAATTATTTCTCCATGGGCAATAATATCCTGTAAAAATTGTTCTATTGTTTTATATTTTTCAAAATGAGAAGTCGCAAAGAATGCCATTTCTCTGGCTATTGTTAAAATTGTTCCTTCCGTGGGTTTTATCACTGCTTTATAGGCCATATCAGAAGATGCTTTAAGACATGCGGCGAATTGCGCAATACTGAGTGTATTGCGTTCTTTGCATCCTTCATAAAACCCTCTGAAAAGTTGTGATAAAATAACTCCGGAGTTTCCCCTTGCTCCCATCAGGGAGCCGGAAGACATCATTTTTGCTACTGTTTTTACATTATTTTCTTCAACATTTTGAACATTTTTTGCCGCATAATTAATAGTGAGCGACATATTAGTTCCCGTATCTCCATCAGGTACGGGAAAAACATTCAGACTATTTACCTCTTCTTTATTCTTTTCTAAATATGCCGCCGCATATAAAACAGCCTCTTTTAATGTTTGTCCATTTATTATATCCATTATTTCACCTATACACTATCTTGTCTTAAACTCGTACACTTTCTACATATATGTTTATTTTCTTCACTTTAATATCTGTTGCTAATTCCACATTATATTTCACTTTTTCCACAACATTTTCAGCTACTGTTTGCAGTTTTACGCCGAATTCAAAAATAACATATAAATCTATTATAATTCCGTCATTATCTTGCCTGATTTTCACACCTTTAGCTCCCTGATCTCTTTTCAAAAGCTCAACCAAACCATAGTGTTTCCTCGCCATTCCAACGAGCCCATAACAATCTATCGCGGCAAGTGCGGCGATTTTTGCAATCATACTTTTAGACATTCTTATAATGCCATATCTATTTTCAGCGTCTATATACATTTAGACCCCTCCTTTGATCGATATTGTACTTTATTTTTTAATAATTTTCAAGTTCTGTTAATTATTTATAATAATAATCATTAAAACAATAAAAAAACATTTGCAATACTATCGGCTATAGTGTTATAATATTTGATGCTCTATGCTACTACAAGGAGGTATTACCATGGCAAAACAATGTTATGTATGTGAAAAAAAAGCAATAAGCGGTAACGCGGTAAGCCATTCTAATAGACATACACGTCGTATTTGGAAGCCTAATTTAAGAAAAGTAAACATAATAGAGGACGGCACACCTAAAAAAGTATATGTATGCACGCGCTGTTTGCGATCTGAAAAGGTTTCTCGTGCTTAAAATCATTCATAAGATAATAACATAAAAACAGGCAATCATGCAGTAATGTCTGTTTTTTTGTTTTTATTTTATTATTTTTTAAAAAATCTTTTGTGTCCTCCACAAGTTACTAAATAATATATAAACGGTATGGCTACGGCTATAAGGCAAATATACCAAAAGCGTTTCGGCAGAGCCAATACTACAAGTACACCTATAAGTAAAAAATTAAACACATCAAATGTTTTTTTTGTCATCTGAATCACATCCCAAACAATTTAAATAATCTTTTCTTAAAACATAATATTAAATTGTTTTTCAATATGTTCATTATTTAATCATAATTTAAATTATTTCTTAAATTTCATTTGCTTGCTCAGTAATTATCTTGCGTAATAACAATAATAGCTGTTCCACCGCTGATATTAATTTCAACTGTATCTTCAACTGCATAATTACTTACACCATACGGATTTTCTTTTGTCATTGTGGCATTGACGAGTGGATAACTCATTCCTTTTAGACAGATACCTTCAATTTTATCGGTATACGGCAGCACGGAGATGGTTTTGTTTTTAACTCCATTTAACCTAATAAAATTATTTAATAAAAAAATCTCATTAAATTCATTGACAATTTTTGCATTTGCTTGATTATCAAGTGCATATTTCAGCAAATAAACGTTAACTAGAGAATGATCGGCTCTCGTGCCTAAAACACCAAATAAAGTGATCTGTCTATGGTTATTTTCAATAGCATATTTCATGCACAGATGCACATCCGTATAATCTTTGCGTTTCTCAAATGGTATAATTTTTATTTTATCTTTAAAACCAGCAATTTCAGCTTTTGTAACCGAATCGAAATCTCCCAGCAAAACATTAGGAAGGATGCCCAATTTCAATGCTGTTTTAATACCTCCGTCAGCACAGATAATGATATCCGCGGGATAAGTTGCTAAATAATTTTTATAAAATTCATAATCTGTATAGCTTCCATTACCCAAAATAACTGCATTCATTTTTTATAATTCCTTGTATTCAGAAAAATTTCATTCTTAATCGCTATATAATTCTCGTATCTGCTGCGGCTGATCTTTCCATTCGCTAGTGCATCTTTTACGGCGCAATGAGGCTCACTGTCATGCATACATGAGGCAAATTGACACATACCTTCGTATTTATCAAATTCCGCAAAACAATATTTTATTTGATCAAATTCAACTTCTGTTATATCAATATTCGTAAAGCCCGGTGTGTCTACTATATAACTTTTTTCATTTAACGCTAAGAGTTCTGTATGCCTTGTAGTATGCTTTCCTCTTTTGATTTTTTCACTTATCTGCCCTGTATTCAAATGAAAGGACGGGTTCACCGCATTAATCAAAGTGCTTTTACCTACTCCAGAAGGCCCCGCGAAAACTGTTATATTATCTTGTAAAATTTGTAAAAGCTCGGATATATTTTTTGTATCTGCACTTGTGAAAAGAATTTTATAAGGCGTTTTTTCATAAATATCTTTTAAAAACTTAATTTTCTCACTATTGACCAAATCCATTTTATTAAAACAAATAATAACGTTCAGTCCCTTAGCTTCACAGATGGAAGTAAGTTTGTCGAGCACCATTAGATTCGGCTCCGGTTTCGTACAAGCCATAACAAGTATGGCTTGTGATATATTTGCAACAGCTGGCCGAAGCAACATATTCGTTCGTTCTAATATTTTTGCAATCACAAAATGATTGTCAGCCTGTTCTAAAACTACGTCATCCCCTATGACCGGGGTTATATTTTGCTTTCTGAAAACCCCTTTAACGCTGCATGTAATATAATTGCCGTCCGCAGTTAAAACCGTATAAAAACCTCCTATGCCTTTTGTGATCTTTCCGTACATAAGACCTCTCTTTTCTAGAATGTTATGATGCCGGTCTGCGCTTCGGCGTTATCGATATAAATCTTGTAATATTGCACTCCAACACCCTCTAAAGGTACTGTTATTACTTCATTCGATTTATGTGTCTCTTCATACTGAGTATCTGCATTGCCATCTTGATCGAGCAGATCAACACGCACATTAACATTGTGTACATCCCCGCTTACCAAATCAGAAAGCTTGATTGTGATATTTTTCGTCACGATTTTTCCCTTGCTTACAGTGATAGTTACTCCTTGTGTTTTTTCAACAAGTTTATTTGCTGCCGGATCCTGACTTGTCACGAGCCCTTTTTCATATTTTGTGCTGACTTCATACTTAACACTCGTTATTGAGAGCCCGAGCTTTGTGAGTTCCTCTCGTGCCTCATCCTCCGTTTTGCCTACGAGATTAGGCATAATATTTGTTTCTTTTCCTTTGCTCACATATAAAACTACATTGCTTCCTTCCAGCACTTGTTCGCTTGCCGCCGGCGACTGGTTATATACAATATTGACATCATATTCGTCATTGTACTCCTTATTAACTTCGCTTACAATTAATCCGGCGTTTTCAAGCGTGCTCTTTGCATTTACTTCATACTGCCCCACAACATCCGGCATCGTAATCGTCTGTGGGCCAAGGCTGATAACAATTTCAACCGGAAGCGATTTTTTTATATATTCCCCAGCCTCCGGATTTTGACTGATTACACAATCCGAATCTACTTCAAGGCTGTTTTGCTCAAGTGTAATTTTATAATCAAGTCCGACTTTACTTAATTCTTCTTCCGCCTGAGAGATGTTCATTCCGGTAATATCGGGCACTTCAACTTTCTTGTTGCCACTAAGACCATAGATTAGAGTTGTTGTTAAAATTAAAACAATAAATATGACTGACGCAATAACAATTTTCTTTTTCTCAAAAATAGATTGAGCAATTGATTTTATATTACGTTTTTGTTTTATGTTATCTTCATCTTTTGAAGACTCTTCTTCACTCTGAGTTAAAATAATTCTTTCTTCCGATGGTTTCGGTTTCGGATGAGGCGATTTTACCGCAACCGCTTTTTCTTTCTTGCCATCTTCAGGATTTTCAAGGCTGACGTAAGGGTTGTTTTTGGCTTTGATGATAGCATTCATCAACTCCATTGCATTTTGATATCTTTTTTCCGGTTGCTTCATAGTAAGTTTATTGGCAATATCGGCAACGGCTTGAGGAATGTTGGGAGTGACTGTCTCTATTTGGGGCACATGACTCTGAATATGCTGGATTGCAATACTAACAACCGTATCTCCTACATACGGAAGTATACCGGTAAGCATTTCATACATCATAATACCAAGAGAATATAAATCACTTCTCTCGTCAACAAATCCACCTCTGGCCTGTTCGGGCGAGATGTAGTGTACACTGCCCATAGCATCGCCATCAGTGGTAACAGTCGAACTTGTCACCGCTTTAGCAATGCCAAAATCGGTCACTTTGGGGACGCCGTCATCCGACATTAGTATATTCTGCGGTTTAATATCTCTATGTATGATATTATTTTTATGAGCAGTATCAAGCGCAGATGCAATTTGCAAAACAATAGCGAGCGTTTCTTTCCATGTGAGGCAGCCTCTTTGCTCTATATATTCTTTTAATGTCTGCCCTTCAACAAGCTCCATGACTATGTAATGCAGTCCGTCTTCTTCTCCAACATCGAAAACATTTACAATATTGGGATGCGTAAGCCTTGCGGCAGCCTGTGCTTCACGTTTAAATTTTTTTAAAAATTGCTCATTATTAACATATTCTTCTTTTAAAACTTTAATAGCAACAAATCGGTCCAGCAACGTATCTTGCGCTTTATAAATAACAGCCATTCCTCCTATGCCGATTTTTGCTAAAATTCTATATCTATTGTTAAGTAATTTACTACTGCCCATTATTTTCTCCTGCATCAAAAACAATTACAGTGATATTGTCTGCTCCGCCTGCTTTGTTAGCAGCAGCAATAAGCTTGTCGACCGCTACTTCACAGGTATTATTTATAACTATTTCTTCAATTTCTTTATCCTTAAGCATGGAAGTCAGCCCATCACTGCAAAGAACTACTTTCACTGCTTTATCTAAAGTAATTTCCTGTACATCTGCGATTAACTTTTCATTACTTCCTAATGCCTTTAATAGAATATTTCTATTGGGGTGAACGAAGGCTTCTTCCTTTGTAATCCTTCCTTCATCTACAAGTCTTTGCACAAGGGAATGATCCTTCGTAATCTGTTTAATCCCGTTTGAATCAACTAAATAAAGTCTGCTGTCTCCGATATGGAATACCACCATTTTATTTTGACTGACAATGCATGCGGTGATTGTGGTTCCCATACCTTTTAAATTGCTATCTTTACTCGACTGATCTAATATTTCATCATTGATACTTGTGATAATTTCTTCCAACGAAAAAACATACTCTTCCAGCGCGCTTCCATCTAATGAAATCAATTTTTTTCTTAATATATTAAGCGCAGTAGAGGATGCCATGCCGCCGCCTTTATGCCCGCCCATGCCATCTGCTACCGCACAAACAAAGATATCATTCTTACTATTGAATAAGGTCAATACAGCATCTTCATTTTTTTGCCTGATTTTACCTACATCTGTCCTATATGCTACATCCATACGGGTTAGTCCTCCTTATATATCCCAGCTTTTAACTGACCGCATGCAGCATTGATACTGCTTCCAAGTGTTCTTCTAATCGTTGTGTTAATATTATTTTTTGTAAGCGTGTCATAAAATTTCTTTATATTATCTTCATTGCTCTTTTTCATATTTTTATTGAATGTATCATTTGCAGGGATTAAATTCACAAGACAATTTAATCCCTTTAGCATTTTTATTAATGCTTGTGCATGATATGCCGTATCGTTTATACCGTCTATTAATGCATATTCAAATGTAATGCGTCTTTTAGTCTTTTTTATATAATAAGAACAAGCTTTCAACAATTCATCTAACGATATATGTTTTGCTATTGGCATCATTTTTTCTCTTTGCTGTTGGATTGGATTATGCAAAGAAACAGATAAATTGATACCCATATCACTGTCAGCAAGGCTATAAATTTTTTCAGCTATACCACATGTGGATAAAGTAATGTTCCGGCGCGAAATGTTAAGGCCACTTTCATCGGTTATTAGTTTTAAAAAACTAATTGTGCTATCATAATTTTCAAGTGGCTCCCCGCTTCCCATCATAACAATATTACTTATCCTCTTCGCACTGTCTTTTTGTATTTCATAAACTTGAGAAAGCATTTCGCCTGCCGTTAAATTTCTTTGCAGTCCTCCGATTGCAGATGCGCAAAAACTACAAGCCATATCACAACCAATCTGTGAGGAAATGCACAGGCTAGCCCCGTGCTTATAATGCATTAAAACAGCTTCAATTGTGAAATTATCTTGTGTTTTCAAAAGATATTTGATTGTATCGGTATTCTTTTCTCTTATTTTTTTTACTATTTTAAAATGCTTTATGCAATAATCTTTTTTTAATTCTTCACGCAGCATTAAAGGCAGGTTAAGCATTGAATCTATACTTTCTACGCCTTTATAAATCCACGTATATATTTGATCTGCTCTGTAGACAGGCCAATTATTTTCTTCCGTAATCTTTAATATTTCCTGCCTGCTTAATCCAAATAAATTTATCTTTTGACAATTATTCATTTATATATTTTACACTAAAGTCATTGTGTTTGACCAGCTTTTTTTGTAGTTAATTTTTCTTCATTTTACAAATATAAAATCCGTCTCCACAGAAGACATGAGAAAATAGCTTGATTTCTCCTTTGGCAGCCATATCTATATGCTCATAAAGCTCTACTGGTAAATCAATAGCGCATAGACTGAAATCTTTATTTTGCAATAAAAATTTTTTTATTTGCAATTCATTTTCATTTGGATTAATACTGCATGTGCAATATAGAAGCGTGCCTTTGTTTTTAACATATTTTGCCGCATTATTCAGTATCTTGCTCTGCATCTCAATAATATTTTCAATATCCTTTTTTGATAAATGAAGTAAAATTTCAGGTTTGCGTTTTATCACACCCAGACCGCTGCACGGTGCGTCGACAATGACTTTATCAAATTTATTATCAAATTCTTTTGTATAATTTTCTGCATTGTTTTTAATTGTCTTTATATTTTGTACATCATTTTGTTTAAAAATATTTTTCATATAATCAATTTTATGTTTATGAATATCGCACGCAGTGAGAAAGACTTTGTCTTTTGTTAATGAGGCAATGTGCAAACTTTTACCGCCCGGAGCGGCACATAAATCAAGAACCGTCTCTGCCTGCTTTGCATTCAACGCATACGCACACAGCGAGGCCGAAAGATCTTGCACAGTGATAACAAAGTTTGAAAACAGCGACGAATTCAACACCGCATTAGCATCCAATACTTTAAAAACATCCGGCATGAAAGTTTTCTTGCATATACACTTTTCTTTATTTAAAAGAGTAAAGACTTCATCCGGCACACCTTTTAATTGATTGACGCGAACAAACATTTGCGGACTCTTAAGGAAATCTTCTGCCCAGCGATCGGTAAATTGTTTATCGTAAAATACCGCCATATAATCAATCAGCCACTTAGGAATGGGACTGAGCTGTTTATCTGATTCAAATGCGGCTTTTTGTCTTCCTGCATTTCTGAGCACCGCATTTACAAAAGAGCCTGATTTATTTGATACATAAAATTTTGTAATATTTACACTGTCATTTACAACAGCATAAGCAGGAACTCTATCCATGTAATACAATTGATAAATTCCTGCTTTTAATAATACGGATATTTCAGGCTTTATTTTGTCATACTCAATCGACGAAAGCTTTTTTATAATATCGGTTAAATAGATATCATTTTTAATGGTACCAAATATAATGCTGGTTGCCAGTGCTTTATCTTCTTCTTTTTTTAATGCTTTAAAATGTTTTTTGATCGATAAATTGCTATATGCGCCATTATAATATACGTCACAGAGCACTTTATAAGATATATGTCTTGCTATGCTTATTGATTGGTTTACCGATCTCATTAATCCCGGCTGCCTCGTAGCACGATAAGTCTAAATAATTGAAGCAATGCCACAAGCAATGCAGCTACATAAGTCATTGCAGCCGCACTTAAGACTTTTTTAACTCCTTGAACATCTTCAACGTCTCCAATGGAAACGGTCTCTATCTGCTCAACTGCTCTCTTGCTGGCGTTTAATTCTACAGGCAGAGTAATGAGTTGAAAAAGTACTGCAAAAGTGAAAAGCACAATCCCGATGTTCATCAGCGTGATGCCCCCGTTTCCGCTGAAGGCAAAACCGATTAAGAAGATAATCCATGAAGCATTTGTTGCTATATTCACTACAGGAACGATTGAATTCCTGATAATCAGCGGAGAATATTTTGTGGCATGCTGGATTGCATGGCCTGCTTCATGCGCCGCAATACCGATGGCGGCGATGCTTGTCGAGCCATATACTCCTTCCGATAATCTTAAGACCTGACTTCTCGGATCATAGTGATCTGTCAAATTCCCTCTGATATGTTCGATTTCAACATTGCGCAACCCTGCCGAATCCAGAATTCTTCTTGCCGCTTCGTCTCCTGTTATATTTTTCGAATTTCCTATTTTGCTAAATTTATTGTATGTGGTTCTTACTCTAATATTTGCATAAAGGCTTATGATAAAGCCTAATGCTATTACAAAAATCGCGGAGCTGTACCAAAGCATAAAAATAACCTCCTATAATTATTGATTTTTTTTAATGCAGGGTAATACCCTCTTTTATATTATATCCAATGATGAATGGTATATCATCTAAGATTTTTTTCCCTTCTTGCTGCACCTTAAGGAGCCTTAAAGCTTTATCTTTTGTTTTAACAATAAATCCATTTTTCTTATCAAAACATACCACCTGGCTGGCTTGCTTTTCAAATTTTTTATAAATGATTTCGCATTGATATATTTTTAAGATTCTATTGTTTATATAGCATCTTGCCGTCGGATAAGGGCTTAGGCCACGTATTTTATTGTAAATGTTTTGACTGTTATCATTAAAGTCTATAAATAATTCTTCTTTTGATATTTTTGCCGCTATACTTGCCTTGCTCTCATCCTGCTTTCTGGCTTCTGCTAAATACCCTTCTACATCCTCCAAAAATCTTACAATGAGCTCGGAGCCAAGTTCTGATAATTTATCATGCAGTATCCCGGCCGTCATGATACTATCGATTTGTATTTCTCTTTGCAAAATAATATCGCCTGTATCCATGCCTTTATCCATTTTCATGATTGTGATACCGCTTTTATCCATCCCGTTCATAATAGCCCTGTTAATAGGAGCAGCCCCTCTTAACTTCGGCAACAGCGAGGCGTGTATGTTGACACATCCATGGATAGGAATATTTAATATATCTTCTTTTAAAATTTGCCCGTAAGCTGCGGTAATCAAAAGTTCCGGACCAAAACTTTTTATATATTGCACACTCTCGGCAGAGTTAATATTCTCAGGTTGAAAAAGCTCAATATTGTATTTTAGAGCTATCTCTTTAATAGGTGAAACGATTACTTTATTGCCTCTTGCATTCACTTTATCTGGTTGCGTAATAATTAACTCTACTTTACTGTCCGAATTTAAAATTGCCTTAAGTGGCGCTATCGCAAAATCCGGCGTTGCCGCATAAATAATTTTCATGAAACTCTACTCTTTTCTTTAGCTTTGCTGCTCTGCATCTTCCGTTTCTTCCATCTCGTTATCATATAATACCGGCTGCGAATAATCCGCCTTTTGAATATATAAAATCCCATCAAGATGATCAATTTCATGACAAAAGGCTCTTGCCAAATGGCCTGTCGCTTCTATTGTCATAGTCCGGCCATCTTCATTAAGTGCTTCCACCTTCACATTTAACGGTCTTTTGACAGACATATGCTTGCCCGGCACACTCAAGCAACCTTCATAAGCCACTTCTTCTCCGTCACTGCTGATAATTTTTGGATTTATTAATCTATATAACTTATCTTCATATTGAATAACAACTAATCTTTTTAAAATACCCACCTGTACGGCGGCCAGCCCCATCCCCTTATTTACTTGCATAGTCTCCACCATATCATCTAATATTTGTTTTATTCTGTCTGTAATTTCAGTTACATACTTTGATTTTTTATATAATATCTGATCTTCCTGTGTTCTTATAAATCTTTGTGCCATATCTACTATACTCCCGCATTTTTCTGCATATATGAATGAATATTATTTTTGTTAATTATATTATTATATACCAATTTCATTACTTTTTTAACATTTTTTTCAGCGCTTGTCTTTATGATAACATGAAAAATGTGTTTATTTCCTATGTATGCAACGCTTGGTTTAGTCGGATGATAAATTTTAAAAAGTCTGCATTGTTCATCCTTGATCTTTTCAATCAGTTCTTGCGCAAAAACGTATGCAATATCTCTTGCCTTTATCTCATCTTCATCTAAAAAATAAAATCCGTATAGATGACAAAAAGGCGGATAATTAAGTTTTTTTCTGTAGGAAATTTCATCATGATAAAATCCGATATAATCATAATGTTCAATATGCTTGATGACGTAATGCTGCGGAGAGTAAGTTTGGATATATACATCACCACCACCTTCTTTTCTACCGCATCTGCCCGCCGCCTGATAAGCAAGGCAAAACGCTCTAAAAGATGAATAGATATCGGGCATGTTGAGCGCCATATCCGCAAGCACAACACCTACAACACTGACAAGTGGAAAATCGAATCCTTTTACAACCATTTGTGTCCCGATAAGAATATCTGCTTTGTGTTCTTTGAAGGCATAGGTAATTTCATCAAAAGCATATTTTTTCGACGTTGTGTCTTTATCCATCCTTATGATTCTTGCATAGGGAAATTTTTGTTCAATCTCGCTCTCAATGCGCTGTGTGCCAAAGCCCGCATGCCGGATTTTATCACTTCCGCAAGACGGGCAAAATGCTTCCATACTTTTTTCGTAACCGCAGTAATGGCATACCATTTTCTTTGTATCGTGGTGATATGTAAGAGCTACATCGCAGAATTCACATCGTTCCACATATCCGCACTGCCTGCAAAATACGTAGGTATACATTCCCCTCCTATTTAAAAACAATATGCTTTGTCGGCCGGTATCCAGTGCTTCCTGCAATGCATTCTGCAATCCGACCGAAAAAACACTTCTGTTTCCTTTTTTTAATTCTTCCCTCATATCGTTAATAATTATATTGGGCAATGCTCTTCCAAAAATGCGCTCAGGCAGTGTTAGCAAATGATAATCTCCTTGCAATGCATCATAATAGCTTTCTATACTCGGCGTAGCAGAACCTAAGATTAGTTTCGCGTGGTGATACTTTGTAAGCTCTTGTGCCACTTCTATACTGTCATACCGCGGGGACGAATTTGATTTATAGCTTTCCTCGTGACATTCATCTAAAATAACGATCCCCAAATCGGCATAAGGATAAAACAAGGCAGAACGCGCACCGAGAATCACTTTGGCTTTACCGGAGGCTATCTGCTTATATTGATAATATCGCTCTCCTTCAGATATACGGCTGTGCACAACAGCACAAGAACCGAATCGATTTGTAATTCTTTGCACGGTTTGTGTAGTCAGCGCTATCTCCGGCAGCAGATATAAAGCTTGCTTTCCCTGGTTTATAATGTCTTCTATCATCGTTAAATATACTTCCGTTTTCCCGCTCCCGGTGATACCATGCAACAAAAATTTATCTTTTCCGGATACACCATACTCGTCTAACACGGCTTTCTGGGCCTTTGATAATTGGTTTGTTTTTTCTCTTACTAATTTTCCTTCTTTATAATGAACATCGTAGAACTCATTTTTTTGCATTTTGATAAATCCTTTTTTGCAGAGTTCCTGTAATGCTTTATTGCTTATTTTCCTGCTTTTTTTTAGATTCTCTAACTCGATATTTTCTTCGCTCAATGCTTCTATAATTGCTCTTTGCGCTGTAGCGTTTGATTTTAAATGTTTTAAATACTCTTCTTTCGAATCATATAATCCACTCAATTTTACAAGCCTCTTATACTGCTCTTTACCGCTTTTCCTTGCAAATTTAGGCAAGACACAGGAAAAAGCGTCTGCATAAGTGCAAAAATATTCATCTCTCAGAAAATCACAGAGCATTAATTGTGTTGTTGTTATCGGAACAGGTGCTTCATAGATATCAATAACTTTTTTTAATTCGATATCTTTTTGCGATGTATCTTTTATTTTTAGTATAAATGCTTCTCTGTGCTTATTGTTTTTTCCAAAAGGAACCAACGCCACTTTCCCCGCTTGAGCAGCTTGCTGCAGCTGCGGGGGCAGACTATAATCAAAGGTTCGGTCAAACACAAAACCTTTTTCATTGATAATGACTTCTACAATATTTTTTCTACTGATACTTGATATTTCATTCATTTTCTGCTCCGGTTTTTGCGGAATCATTTATTTTTCACCATGAATGACAACAGCGTACTTTAGTACGCCATTTCATTATTATTGTTTGTAGTGATACGTGATTTTATCGTCCATGATTTCACTGACTGCAGTGCTGACAGCGTTGAGTTCCGTCTCTTCTGCAAGTGTCTCATCCCCGTTAATCAGTTCTCTCGCTCTGTTAGCCGCTACATAAATCAATGAATATTTATTGTCTACCTTTTTAAGTAATTCTCCTATAGATGGCTTTATCATTAAAATTCCTCCTCATTTAAAAATAAATTAATGAAATACATATTATATTTCATTTTTCTATTGATTATTTTTATAATATCCTTAATATCTTCAACCGCATTTTCTACTTTATCGTTTATTACCAAAAAATCGTATTTATCGGCCATTCCGATCTCTTTGACTGCATTTTTTAAACGCATGCTATATTGCTGTACGGTTTCCGTTTTTCTCGCGGAAAGTCTTTTCTTTAATTCCGCGAGTGACGGCGGCAACACAAAAATCATCTCGCAGTCGGGATAAATATCTTTTATTAACATACTGCCTTGTACATCAATTTCCAATATAACATTTATGCCCAAATTCATTTTTTCAAATACAGGTTGTTTTAATGTTCCATAGTAATTGCCATGCACACAAGCATATTCCAAAAATTCATTTTTATTTATTCTTTTTACAAACTCTTCTTCGCTCAAGAATAAATAATTCGAATGATCTTCGCCTATCCTTGGTTTTCGCGTAGTTGCCGAAATAGATAAATAACAATCACCGCAAGTCACCGCCCTTTGACAAATGGTACTTTTCCCCGCCCCGCTGGGCCCCGATACTACGATTAATTTTCCTCTATTCACTTTTTTCTCCCCTGAAATTTCTTGACATTATCGTATCCGGCATCACAGCAGATAATACAACATCATGATTTTCCATAATAACAACAGCTCGTGTTTTTCTTCCTTGCGTAGCGTCTATTAAGTTACCCGATTTTTTTGCTTCACTGATTACTCGTCTTGAAGGCGCAGATTCAGGTGATATGATCGCTATGATTTTTTCTCCGTTTACTAAATTTCCGAACCCAATATTTAAAAATATCATACATCACCTATTCTATATTTTGAATTTGTTCCCTGATTTTTTCTATATCGCTTTTTATGTCGACCACGTTCATACTAATACTCGCACTATTTGATTTTGAAGCGATTGTATTTGCTTCCCTGTTCATTTCCTGCAGGATAAAATCCAGCTTTCTGCCAATATCATTTTTACATTCCAGTGTATCTTCCAAAGCCTGAATATGTGTCTTCAGCCTTGTTATCTCCTCATCTATACTTGCTCTTTCAGCTAAAAATGCAATTTCTGCCGCAAGGCGGTTTGCATCTATCTCTTTAATATCATAGCGAGTCAACACCTCATTTATTTTTGCCTCACATGCTTGCGGTATGCTGTCGGCTTCTTTTTCTACTTTTTGCAACAGTGATTTTGCGTCTTCACACTTGCTTATTATATCATTTTTCAATTGTGCGCCTTCACGCTGTCTTGCTGCGCATAACATCATCACCGCATCTTCCGCCGCAATTTTTACATACTCCCAGAGTTCTATGTATTTTTCCGTATTTTCATCGCTCTTGATAATATCCGGAAATCTTGCTATATTACTGATTTTAATATCTTTCTCAATGTCGATAAACATATCGCCTATTTGATTTAGAAGATCATAATATTGCTTCGCAAGAGAAGCATCGAGATAAATATTGACCGGTTTGTCTTTCAAAAATTTGATGCCGACATATACTTCGATTCTGCCGCGCAGTATTTTTTGACTAATGAGTGCTCTGAGCCTATCTTCAAAACAATTGAATTGCTTGGGCATTTTGATAAAAAAATCCTTATATCTATGATTGACTGTTTTTATTTCCACCGTAATCATAAACTGTTCATTTGCATATTCGCCTCTACCGAACCCCGTCATACTATTCATCGTCTATATAATCCATCCTTTAAATATCAATTTCGCCTTTATATACTGTTGCCGCCTGCCCAGACATTGTTATATCTTCATTATCTTCGATTTGTATGTATAAATCTCCGCCTCGCATATGAATTGTCATATTCCGTTCTGCAAGCCCTTTTTTATTTAAAACAATGCCGGTTGCACAGGCTCCGCTGCCGCATGCATGCGTGATGCCTACTCCTCTTTCATATGTCACTAAATTAATATCGCTACGCGAATTTACTTTAGCAAAATTAATGTTCGCTTTTTGCGGAAAGAGACTATGGTTTTGCAGTTTTGAGCCAATTTTTCGAATATAATTATAGTCGATATTATCTACAAGAATAACTGCATGCGGATTTGGCATAGCCACAGCAGAAAACGCTATATCTTTCCCTTCTATATTGACTTTTATATCAAATGCAGCATCTTGTTTGATATCTACCGGAATTTTTGTTTTTTCGAAAATAGCACTGCCCATATTGACACTAATTATATTCGCCTGACCTTTGCTGTCAAGCTCTTCTATTACAGCTTTATATATTTTATTATTTGATTGTATAGCTATTGTCCGCATCGCCGCAATTTTTTGGTCAAATGCATATTTGGCGGTGCATCTCAAACCATTACCGCATATTTCGGCAATCGATCCATCGCTGTTATAATAATCCATAACCACATCCGCAAATTCCAAGGCAGCAGATACTAATATAAGTCCATCCGCTCCTATACCGGCCTTTCTCTCGCACAAAAAAGCTATCTGTTCGCCGGAAAGTGTGATATTATTGCAGAGATTATTAATCACAATAAAATCATTTTTTAATCCATGCATTTTATGAAAATCCATAAACGCCTCGTAACAAATAAAAAGTTTCATTACATTATATCACATAATTTTGCCACATCCAATATTTCTTAAAATGATAACCAAAATTTACAATCTATGTTAAAATACATTAGAGGTGAATGCCATGCCCTTTGATGGTTTTATGACTGGATTTTTATGCGCCGAATTGAATGAAGTATTGACGAACGCCAGAATAAGCAAAGTTTATCAACCTTATGCTTACCATATTTTATTTGAAATATATGCTGCCGGTCATGGCTCAATGAAGCTACGAATCTGTGCCGACAGCTTGTATCCTCATATATGTTTCACAAAACAAAATGAAGATAATCCTATTTCTCCTTCCTCGTTTTGCATGCTGCTGAGAAAACATATATCAAGTGGAAAAATAAAAAAAATTACACAAAACGCACATGATAGAATACTGACTTTTGAGATAGAACAGGCAGACGAAATTGGAGATTTACGCACACGATATTTGATATGTGAACTTACGGGTAAAAACGCAAATATCATTCTTGCTGATGAATTTTTGCTTATTATCGACAGCATTAAAAAAATAGACTCCTCAAAAAGCTCTGTTCGTTTGATTTTGCCTAAGCAAATTTATAAGATGCCGCCCAGTGATAAACTCAATCCGTATACAATGCAAAGAAATGAATTTGAAAATGCAATGCAATCGTTTGATCTAGAGCTAAAAGATGCCATTGTACGCATTATCGACGGTGCCAGCAATGCATATGCACAATATATCTTATCAAATATATCTCTCTCTGATCCGCAGTGGCTCTCTGCTCTTTTTAATGCTATAAAAAAATCATTAACTCAACCAGAACAATATTTTATTTTTGAAAAAAATAAAATTTATAAAGATTTATATTTTTTCAATTTATATGATTATCAGGATCATACCATTATTTTATATGTGTACACCAATATACTTGATTTATGTACTTCATTTTATGATAGTATACTTATTCAAACAAATCTAAAACAAAAAATGAATTTAATCCGCTCGGTTCTAACTCCGCTTATAAAACGCTCCGATAATAAATTGGTTAAAATTAATAAAGAATTATCTGAGAGCGAAAAAAACGAAGACTATAACATATTCGGGCAACTTTTACTTACCTACAGTTATGATATCAAAAACGGAGTTTCTTCTTATAATGCCGTTAATATTTTTAATGACAATAACAGCATTGTAAACATTCCACTTGATAAGAATTTAACTGTATTTGAAAATGCAGAAAAATATTTTAAAAAATATAAGAAATTAAAAAATGCAATCTCACATCTTGAAAAACAAGCAGAAGCATCTAAAAATGAGCTCTCTTTTTTAACGGATCAGCTTTATTATGCAACACAGAGTACAACGGCCGATGAGATAGATGAAGTGCTTGAACTGCTCAAATCACAAGGCTATATCAAAGAATTTAAGGCAAGACAACATCAGACTATATCTATGCCGCATCATTTTATTTCATCAGATGGTTTTGACATATATGTCGGTAAAAATGATAAACAAAACGAATACCTAACCCATAAATTTGCCAAGAAACAAGATATCTGGCTGCATACAAAGATCATTGCCGGCTCTCATGTCATTATAAAAACAAATGCAAAACAAGTTCCTAAAAATACAATACTGGAAGCCGCCAATTTAAGCGCCTTTTTTTCTAAAGCTAGAAACAGCCAAAATGTTCCCGTGGATTATACCACTATTTCTTATGTACGCAAGATAAGAAATGCGCCGCCGGGGAAAGTAACATATACACATTATTCGACCTTATATATAACACCGGATGAAACATTGATTAAATCGCTTAAGACAATCTGAATTCGAGCTGTCCGGCAGTGAATTTAATTGACTTTTTTACAAGAAAACGTTAATATGGCTTGAATACAATGGAGAGATCGTCATGAAAAAACCATTAAAAAAACATTCTTCAACTTCAAAAAAATTGGTATTTGGGTTTTTATCTCTTATACTGCTTGGCAGCATTCTGCTCTCTATGCCTATTTCATCAAGCAACCACTCGTATACACCCATTATAGACTGTATTTTTACCTCTACCTCTTCTGTATGCGTTACCGGTCTTGTTGTCTTGGATACAGGCATCCACTGGTCCGTATTCGGTAAAATTGTTATATTGCTTTTAATTCAAACAGGCGGCATAGGCTTCATGAGTCTGGTAACCTTTGTACTGCTCTTAACACGTAAAAAAATAACTATTCAAAATAGAGTTACATTGAAAGATTCTTATAATTTTGCACAAACCGGAGGCGTTGTACGTATCACAAAACACATACTTGTTTTTACTTTTACGACCGAGTTCATAGGCGCTGTTTTACTTATGTTTACTTTTATACCGCAGCTTGGAGTAATGAAAGGAATCGGCGTAAGTATCTTTCACTCGATATCTGCTTTTTGTAATGCGGGCTTTGATATCATGGGTAATTTTTCAAGTCTGACCTCTTATGTATCTAATCCTTTTGTTCTTATCGTGACCATGTTTTTAATTGTTATAGGCGGTTTAGGTTTTTTTGTTATGGAAGACTTAATCATAAAAAGGAAAAATTTAAAATCACTTTCATTTCATTCTAAATTAGTTTTATCTGCTACAACAATATTAATTATCTTAGCTGCTGTTTTGATATTGCTATTTGAATATAATAATCCGGATACGTTTGGTTCGCTTAGTATTTCCGACAAAGTAACCCAAGCTTTCTTTAATGCCATCACACCTAGAACCGCAGGTTTTAATACGCTTAATGTGAGTTCTCTGACAGGAGGCACGATCCTGTTATTCATCATTTTAATGTTTATAGGCGGCTCTCCGGGTTCAACAGCGGGCGGGATAAAAACAACCACACTGTCTGTCCTGCTTATTACCGTCTATTCTTGGATACGAGGCAGAGAAAGTATTAATATTTTTCATAAAAGAATCACTCAAAACTTATTAAAAAAAGCAATTACGATAGCTGTGTTTACAATCATTTTAATAATATGTTATATATTCGCATTGTCTGTTACGGAAGATGCATCAATGAGAGATATTGTCTTCGAAGTATTTTCGGCTTTCGGTACCGTTGGGTTAAGTATGGGAATTACTCCCACGCTATCAACAACAGGCAAAATACTACTTACAACCGCTATGTTTATCGGACGTCTCGGGCCACTGACGATTGCGCTTGCATTGTCCAAAAACACCAGCACACCAGAGGGTACTTATCAATACCCCGAGGGTGATTTATTACTAGGTTAGGAGAATAAAAATATGAAAAAACAACAATTTGGAGTCATAGGCCTTGGAAGATTCGGCACCAGCTTGGCGACGGAATTATATAACTCAAGTCACGATGTGCTCGCAGTGGATTTAAACGAGGAAGTCGTTAAATCAATCAGCCCCAGTGTCACTTATGCTGTCCAAGCAGACGGGTCAGATATTGCAGCACTTAAAGCGATCGGCATCAGCAATATGGACGTTGTCATCGTAGCACTGGCCAGAGACATAAGCGCCTCCCTTCTTACCGCTCTTAACGCAATTGAACTAGGTATACCTAAAATATATGCAAAAGCGTATACGGAATCACACGCAAAAATTTTATATAAAATCGGTGTAAGCAAAGTCTATTTCCCCGAAACTGAAATGGGACAACGCGTGGCGCTCGAACTGTGTAATGATAATCTGCTTGAATTGATTGATTTAGATGACAAACATTCAATAGCTGAAATATTGGCACCTTCTCTTTGGGCGGGTAAATCAATTGCTCAAATTAATATCAGAAAAAAATATGGTATTACGATTATGCTTATTAAAAACAAAAATGATATTATCGTTTCCCCTTCGCCTGATGAAATCATTCGGCCCGACAGCCAGTTGTTGGTGCTTGGAGAAGTAGAACAAATACAGAATTTGCGCAATGATTAAGTATCTAAGGTTTCAATGAAATCTTGGAATCTTTGAGGCAGAGACGTTGAAAATTCCATATACTCTTGCGTACGCGGATGAATAAATCCCAGTTTATATGCATGTAGAAGCTGCCCTGATAAATCAGGGTTTTTCTTTTTATACCCATACACCTTATCACCGACTACTGGATGAAAAATATAAGAGGCATGGACACGTATCTGATGTGTACGGCCTGTTTTTAACTCTGCATCCACCAATGTATATTCCCTGTATCGCTGTAAAATTCGAAAAATGGTTTCGGCATATTTTGAATTCTTATCCGTTACCGTCATTTTTTTTCTATCTATGGTGTCTCTTCCGATAGGTGCTTGAATAATCACTTTATTTTCTTCTATAACACCATGCACAATAGCATAATAATTTCTTGTAATGCTGTGCGTTTTGAATTGATGCGCTAAATAGTGATGGGCGGCATCGTTTTTCGCGGCAACTACTATACCGGTCGTATCTTTATCAATTCGGTGAACAATCCCCGGCCTGATCACTCCGCCAATCCCTGAAAGGCTTCCTTTACAATGATATAATAATGCATTTACAAGTGTGTTTTCGTAATTTCCGGCAGCGGGATGCACGACCATTCCCTGCGGTTTATTGATCAAAATAATATCATCATCTTCATAGACGATTTCCAGCTTGATATTCTGGGCAATCGCTTGAAGCTTCTCGGGCTGCTTTAAGACGACTTTTATTCTGTCGCCTTCTTTTAATTTATAAGAAGCTTTGATGCTATTATTACCGACAAAAACACCCCCGTCATCTATAATTTTTTTTATAAATGTTCGGGAGTATTGCTTTAAATATTCAGACAAATATGCATCTATCCGCCTGTTTTCAGCTAACATATTTGCTATCAAATAAATATTTCCATCTGTTTTATTCATACATATCTCTTTACGGTTAATTTTATATTTCCTTTTTTCGTATTACCGTTTTCACTTATAATCTCAATTCTTCCTTTTCCTCGGATAGAGACAATATCCCCTTCTTTGAGTTCTTTCATTTGTTTTAAAAGCAACTGGTGATTAACTTTCACTCTTTCGCCCTTGACATATTGCTGAGAAAGTGCGCGGGACATTTTAAATGCAGCACTGATGATGCCGTCGGCTCTCATAGAGGCAACAATAATATTGAGTTCCTTACCTTCGGGTTCCTTAATAATAATATCCGCATGATTGTATTTGCATAAAGAAACTTCATAACTGCCTATTTTATTTAAATTCATTATGACATACTCGGCAATGTTTTCTTTTAAATAGATGTAGGCCTTATCTTCATTAAAAAGGATATCCCCTGTTTTCTCTCTATTGATACCAAGACCCATCAATGCGCCAAGAACATCTCTGTGCGTAATTGCATCATGATTATTAAATCCGAGGATGCTTATCTTATAACCCTTCTCTTCAGGCATTTCCTGCTTTGGATAGATAGCTAACATTTTTCGTTCAGCATATTCATATCCACCATAAAAAGAACAACCCAATTCCTTATATTCTTTTAGTACGTCTGCTATTTTCTCTTGTGATGCCGGATCAAAAAAGTCATAGAAACTGCATTCTTGTTTTTTTAATACTTGTCTTGCCCAGTCATTTGCTTTGGCTAGCAGCAATTTATTATTGTTCATTTATTTCCTTACTTAATCGTCAAATTCCCAATTGATAACATCTTTAGAATAAAGATCATCTTCATTATCACTGACAATATCAATGTTATTGGGTGCAAGAACAAAAACATTCTTTGCTATTTTTTGAATACTCCCGTTTAATGTGTATACGACGCCGCTTAAAAAATAAAATGATTTTTTAATTTCATCTGATTTTACTTTTTCAAAATTGATCACGACCGTATATCCGTTTTTTAATTGATCGCATATGCCGGGTGTCTCATTGAATTCTTCAGGCTCAACTAATACAATTTTTCGTCTGTTGTTTTCTTTCATCGTTTTACTGCCCTCCTCAACATATTCCCGTCTTTTTGATATGTAAGGTCTGCTCGTTTTTTCTTCTATTTCATCTTCATATTCCATTTCTTCTACATCTTCAAATTCCACATCTTGCTTTTCGACTATGCCTAAAAATCCTTTTAATTTTTCGTTCATTTTTATATTCCTTTCTTGCTATTCAAATATGGCACTGCCTATGCGGATAATATTGGCGCCATTTTCTACGGCTATCTTATAGTCATTACTCATGCCCATAGACAGGTACTTCATTTCCGCTTTATCTGTATTATACAGTATTTTTAGGTTTTCATAAATACTTTTCATTTGACTAAAATAATAATTCAATTCGATTTCATTAGCAGAAATAGGCGCAATGCACATCAAGCCTTTAATTCGTATATGTTCCATTTGGCTTATTTGCGCAATCGCCTCATTTACTTCTTCTTTTTTGAAGCCATATTTGCTCGCCTCATCAGCTATATTGATTTGAATTAATACATCGCTTATAACATTATTTATTTCTGACTGTTTTTGTATTTCCTGCGCAAGACGGAGACTGTCTAAGGAATGAATCAGACAAACTTTCCCTATGATATATTTCACCTTATTTGTTTGCACATGCCCAATCATATGCCATCTTATATCATTTGGCAGCACCTCATATTTTTCCAAAAACTCCTGCACCCTATTTTCTGCCATATTCTTTATCCCTGCGTCATAAACTTGGCGTATACTTTCTACATCGCGATATTTACTGACCGCAACAAGTAGTATATCTGTATTTTCAGGCTTCTTTTTTTCTATGATTTTTTTTATCTTTTTAATATTATTTTTAATCATTGTTTTCTCCGTTTACTTTAATATCAACGAATAGTCTTCAAGGCTTTCGCTTTGTGCAGTTGCATCATCGGTATTTTCAGACGATAAATAGATGCCTTTTGTATCAATTAACACACTATTATTTTCCTCGTCATATCCTCTTATTGTTACCACATATGTTTTTCTTATCTTTCCTTTATCGATAATATCAATACAATATTCATTATTTTCATTCATATAAACACTGCTTTTCGGTATACAAAAAACATCATTATATTGCTCTGTATATACTTTTATATTCTCTATTCTCAACTGGATATTGTCTTCGACATCTCTTGTAATACAAAGTGTGACGATCTTTTGATTTTCAAATTCTTTAACATCGATAAAATATCCTTTAATTACCTTATCATCAATTTCTAAACTTATTTTTGGGAACTGCACAAGTAAATCCCTTCGCTGATTTAAAAAGGAATGATATTCGTCATACTCTAAATTATTTTTCCCCGACACTTTTGTTTTATAATTCATCACAGTCGTTTCATAATCAACCTTGGTATCAAGCGGCAAGATAAAACTTACATATAAACATGAATTATCAATTACCTTTATAACCATAGAATCTCTTTTGGTAAGTTCGTCTTCTTGAATATTATATACAAAATTTAAATACTCCGGTGTGAGGACACTCAAAACAGATGTCGGAGCTATGTCTTCGTAGCCGTCTGTTTCATAAAAAACTTGTCCTGTAAAGTCTATCGGCGTATTCTTTAACTTTATTTCATCCGACTTTTCAATACTGTCAAACTTATCATAAAGTGTGTTTAGTTGTTTTTCAGTATAAAAGAGATATTTTATACCGGCAAGCATTTTGTTTCTTTCTTCTATTTTAGATTCTTTATCGGTTGATAAACCTTCGCTGATTTCAAATGCTTCTTTTACATCGTTTAAAAAATACGATTTGTCTTCATACATATAATCATTGAGTTTTTCTGAAATAACTGCCTTTTCATATTCAGCATATGTACTTGTATCAAGCTGCTCGGCTAAAACCGTATTTTTAGAAACTTTCGTTCCTTCTTTTTGCGATTTAACAATATCATGCCCAAAATAAAGTACCGCCTCATTTTTAATAAATAAGGCTTGTACGTCTTTGGATACAATAAAAGTCTGGGATTCAAGAAGCATCGTTTTTTCTTTACTTAAAGCGACAACAACTACACCGATTATAAATACCAGCAAAAGAATAGATATTTTAGCAGCATTACGTCTGCGGATTCTTTTTATATATTTTCCTTTTTTCTTTGCCAAAACATGTGCCTCGTCATAGTATCATAATTATTATTAAAACTTTTTGATTTCCTCTTCTATACGGTTCAGCAGTTCTTTTCGGCCGATAGCCGCCATGATTTTGCTCAGATCGGCTCCATGGACTTGGCCTGTTGAAGCTACACGGATAGGCATATACAGGTCTTTTCCTTTTATCTTATATTCATTTTGTATACTTTTTATTATTTTATTGATTTCTTCACTATTTAATTCGGCTGTATTTTCAATGCCTTCTTTTAATGCTTTTAATACAGTACTGCTATTTGGCATATTTAGTATAGCGCGCGCTTCTTCATCAATAAAATCTTTATGAAATATAACTTCTGAAAGAGCATTAATATCACTAAGTAAAACCATCTTGTCTCTTATGGCTTCAACAATTAATATCAGCTTATCCATACCGCATTCCTTCGTTAAGAAAGGTTGGCAAAGCCTTGCCAGCGCAGAACTGTCATAATTTTTAATATATTGTGTATTCATCCAATTAAGTTTGTCAATGTCGAAAATGGCACCAGATTTATTGATTCTTGCACTGTCAAAACTTGATATCAGTTTATCCATATCCATGATTTCTTCTTCATTTGAACTGCTCCAACCCAAAAGCGCCACAAAATTCGTCAATGCTTGCGGCAAATAACCCTTTGCTTTAAAATCTTCAACGGCCGCATCATCATTTCTCTTTGACAATTTCTTTCTGCTTGTATTTAAAACAGTCGGCAAATGAATATATTTAGGTTGTTCAAATCCTAAAACTTGATTTAAATATACATGCTTCGGCGTAGAAGAAATCCATTCTTCACCTCTGATTACATGCGTAATTTTCATCAGAAAGTCATCAACGACCACAGCAAAATGATAGGTCGGAAATCCATCGGATTTTATAAGCACCTGATCATCCATATCATTAGTATTAAAGCTGATATGCCCAAATACTTCGTCATCAAATTCTATAATGGTATCCAAAGGAAGATTCAGCCTGATAGTATATTCTTCGCCAGCCTGTATTTTTCGGTGTATTTCTTCTTGTGAAAGAGACAAACATTTTTTATCGTATTTAGGTGTAAGATTATTTTTTGCTTGCATAGCCCGTAGATCATCTACGCGTTCTTTTGAGCAAAAGCAATAATATGCATGGTGCTTTTCAATAAGTTTAGAAACATATTTCTGATAAATATCCAATCGTTGAGATTGTATATAGGGCCCATATTGCCCTTTTTGGATAACTTTTTTTTCAGCGTTCAAATAAACACCTTCATCGTATCGAATTCCGCACCAATCCAGTGCTTCAATTAAATCCTCGATAGCATTTTCAACATAGCGCGTCCTGTCCGTATCTTCAATACGAAGTATCATTTCTCCGTCATTTTTTTTTGCCAACAAATAATTGTATAATGCTGTGCGGAATCCACCGATATGCAGATATCCTGTTGGAGACGGCGCAAATCTAACTCTCATTTTTTCCTTCATTGTTGCCCTTTCATATAGACTGATTTAATATATTTATGTTTTCTTTTTATAACATTATATCTATCTCAATACAATATACTATTTATATATTTTTAGAAAAGTCATCTTTATTCATATTTAAAACCAAGAAGTGTTCTGAAAGTTATTCACTGATAGTGACAGCTTTAACAGGGTTGTCCAACGTATATGCCTACATAGCAAATATATCTAATAAATAAAACTTTATTGTTATAAAGATCGTCAATGATGCCTTGCTTGCAGCCTAACCAATCGACAAACTATAAATAAACCATTCATATATTTTTTTATTATATCACAAAATAATTGCCTAATAATTACCTTATTGGCATATTGCAAAAAATATATTTTCCTCCGCCATATTGTAAATGTAATGTAATCGTACTGGCTTTTGAATCAAACGGCCAAAATTTTATAAATAAAACATTTTTATATCCTAAGGGGTCATCAGGTGGATAAGGGCTTTCTTTATAATACATGGGAAAATATTGATTTCCTAAATTATCAATAACGTAGCTGCTTTGATAATTTGTAAGGCCTAATGGATTTTTATCAATATTTTCTACATTTAATGTTATGGCATTATAGGTTAAATTCCCGCTCATCCAGGAATATGTAATAAAATATAATTCTGTTGTAATTTTTTCCACGCCTATTCTAATATCATTAATTGTTTGTTCAAACTCGGAACGGCCGTATTTATTTTTCATATCTTCTTCATTACTAATATAAGAAACGGATAGATACTCAGCCGTTCCGAGCAAACTAATTTTACTCAAAAGCATAAAATAAGAGACTGTTACAAATAAAAATAAAATGATAAATATAATTAATAAATTTCTTTTAAACTTTTTAATATTATTCATATTTAATCTATATTATCAGAATTTTATCATTATACTTTTATAATTATATTTGATTCAGTATTTTCACCATATCTAATTCACCTTTACCTTGCGAATTCTTATCTTCACCTAACGAGTATGTGTTTTTCATTAATATATCTTTTATTTGCTGCGGTGTCAGGTCCGGTCTTTTCTGAAGCATCAGCGCTGCTATCCCTGCGGCCATTGGCGTGGACATCGATGTCCCACTCATTTTTACATATTGTTTTTGTTGATTTTTCAGGGAAATAATATCGACCCCGGGGGCGACAACATCAGGTTTTACAGTTTTGTGTGCAGGTCCCCTCGATGAAAATTCGGCAATAACATCATCGGTACGCTGAACCGTTCGCAGATCATCTACACATCCCACTGTTATCAGCTTTGGTGATACCCCGGGAACATTAATGGTTTTTCTTTCAGGTCCATTATTCCCTGCTGCTACAAATACCGCAATACCGTGATCCCATAACCTTTCTGCTTCTTTTAGCAGTGCGTCATTGCGCCCCAGCCTATTATCTACACCTAGAGACATAGATACTACACGAATATTGTATTGTTCCTTATGCTCAATAATCCATTCTATACCGGCCGCAATATCCGATATCAGTCCACCGCCGTTTTTATCCATTACCTTAAGAACTATCAAATCAGCTCCGGGTGCCACACCCATATATTTGCCATTTGAGCTAATACCGTTTGAGGCAATAATTCCACATACATGTGTGCCGTGCCCATTATCGTCATAAAGCTTGCCTTTTGCACCTATAAAATCTACAAATGCTTTTACTTTTCCATTCTTTCTCGACAATATATCATTGTGAGGATAAAGCCCTGTATCCAACACGGCAACGCAGACTCCTCTGCCGTCATACCCTAAACCATGTGCATATTCAGCACCTATTGATGCCCTTGCAACATTAAGGCACATATCAACTTTTGTATCATTTTCTATATATTTTACATCTTTAAGCCTTGCAACTTTATTAACATTCAATGCAGGTATCTCAACTGCTATGGCGTTGATCCCTTTTAATTTATATTTAACCGAAACATTGTACTTGGATAAAACCTCAGCTATTTTTTCATCATCTTGATGGTTTGTATATACTATGAGCGATATGGTTTCTTTGTCGCTTTTACCTCTTATACTTTTCAAGATTGTTTTATCAATCCTTTTATTCATATTTTCTTTCATCTCACATATCTTGCTTTTTTGAGGCATCTGTTGGTTAATATATCTTTTTAGACTTTTAATTATATATATATGCTAATCTTCTTTGATTTCAGTATTTTCATTTTCTTTATAAAATTTATTATGTCTGGCTCTCTTTCTTTCCAGTTTTTGTTTTTTGTAGATTTTTCTTAATTCATTGCGTTTTAAGATTTTTTCTCTTTTTTCTGCTCTTTTTTTTCGTAATTCTTCGCTGTCTTTTTTAAAAAATGAACCTAAAATAGACATATAATTCTCCTATTTATTTTTTTTTACGTATGAATTCAGCGAATCTATAATTTGATCAAATTTTATTTTTTGTTCTTTATTCATACTTTTTTTAAGTTTTATTATCAGTTCAGCCTTTTCTTCCGCTGTCATATCGTTTTTCATTGCTTCAATTTTTTTTATTTCATTGCCGTATTTTTTATCAATTTCTTGTACTTTCTCCATAATATTTTTATCTGTTGCGATTTTTTGAATATTATTATAATCTGCATTGCTGTCACTACTTATTTGCTTAACAATATCAATAGCTTTATTAATTTCATTATTATCCACTAAACCACCTGCCTCTCTCTATTAATTACTATATGCTTTTCATTTTTTTTAGTGTATTTAATTGCCGCTATTATGCAGAAGTTTTTTTATGAAATCATGTATTTCCGTTCTTAAAAATTATGCACATATACTTATAAAATACGTATTATGATATAGACAGAAAAGCAGTGAGAAATATGCGTTTCTTCTGCTGGTCTGTGATAAATGATTATGACAATTGCTGAAACAAGTTTCAATAATAGTCGTAAAAATGACACGGAGGGTAATATGATGGGATGTATATTTAAAGATTGTGACTGTGAAACCTTATTAATGTTTTTCCTACTTTTAGTAGTACTGTTTGATAATATGGGGTTCTGTAGCGGTGAAGATGACAGCATACTCTTGTTCTTCTTCTTACTTTTAATAATACTCTTTAATGACGGATGTTAAACGAAGCAATTATTGAAATATAAAAATTGCAACGAGAACACGGAGGAGAGCTATGCCAAGTAGATTCAGTGATTGCATCTCTGACAGTTTATTAATATTTTTTTACTGCTAATAGTACTGTTTGATAGTATAGGATTCGTTAACAGTGAAGATGACAGCATACTCTTATTTTCTTCTTGCTTTTAATAATACTTTTTAACGAATGATACGGTCCAAACGGATGCGGTTACAAAACCGTATCCGTTAATTAAAAATTATGGAGGGATCTATATTGAATAACATATTGGGTAAATTTTGTAATGACGATAATTTATGGTTAATAATAATTATAGTAATCATACTTCTTTTAGGTATCTTTGATGACGATTGCGGTTGTGGCGGCGGCCTTTTTGGCGGAGGAATCGGTTCGTTATTTAAAGAAAACAACATACTTTTATTAATAATTGTTGTACTACTTTTATCAGGAGATGGATTGTTTTAAATCTCGGGCTGTATCTTAAAATATTTTTTCCGATACAGCCCATACTTAGGAGGCAAATAAAATGGCTGCACAAATTATACTTATTTTGCTTGGTCTACTCTATTTAAACAATACTTCTACATACAGTTATTTAAAAGAAACAGACGAACTGGATGATTTATTGCATACATCAGATATGATGAATCCGCCTAAATTATTGCAACCAAAAACAAACACGGTCACCATTGATAATGTAAAGCAAGTTTTACAAGCATCTTACCAATTAAAGAATACGGCCGAGACTATAAATCAAATACAATTAGGGCATGGGACGAATCATCTCAGCCGTTCAGATTTTGAAGATATCTTTTACAGCATACATCCGTATATGAATGTGAAAGAAAAAGAAAGATACTCAAAAATTAATACAGTTATATCAAATATCGACAAAGCAACAAAGAGCATATCACGAATTAATAATATAAATGTCGAACTTTCAAATACGCAAAATCTTTCGGAAAAAGCAGGCCTGCTTTATGAAACTCTATCTCCTTTAATTGATTCAGAACAACTAAAAAAAGCAAAAAACATAGCTGATATGATACGGCTGATAAATAATAAAAATATGGAATATGCAGACAGTGCCAATGAGGCCGATCAAGCTGATGAAGATGATCAAAAAAAACAGATTATAGACATTATCGAATCATTTGAAAAAATCAAGCAATAAAAAAAAAGACTGATTTATAATTTATAAAGCAGTCTTTTTTTATTTAAATAAACTATTTACAAACTTATAATCCCGCAGCTTTATTAAGCGCCTCCACTAAAGAATCCACGTCTATGCCATGTGCCGAGGCTCCTTCTTCCAAGCTTTCATACATTGCAGCAAAACAACCAATACAAGGCAATGAAAATTGTGTGAAAACTTCTCTTGTGATAGGATATTTTTGAATAATCTCGGTTATATTATCTTGTTTTTTTATTTTCATACAATACCTCCAAACGAATGAAATAATATTACTCCTATTATGTAAAAAAATCAAATAAAAATTTACATTTTATTTTTTTTGTGTATAATATATATATCATGTAATCTATTACACAGAAAGGATACAAATATGGTACAGCAAAAGACATGCGTTAAAGTAGAGGGTGGACTACATGGAAAAGTAGCGTCAGCCTTAGTTGAATTAGCCAGCAAATGCAAAAGTGACATCCACATTCAAAAGGAAAATGCTACAGTAAATGCCAAAAGCATTATAGGAGTTATGATTTTAAACGTAAAAGAAAATGATGAAGTTTTAGTTCAAATAGATGGTATTGATGAAACCAAAGCAATGAATAGCATTATTTCACTACTTGATGGTAAATCTATTTAATGTTAAAACTTTATACTTATAAATAAAAGGATATTACCAAAAAAGTACATTTGTTCAAATGATGCGATGTATGCTTTTGGTTTATTTATGTTGGATACAAATTATATTTTTTATATTGCGATTACCGTTTTTCTTTCGTTATCATTCTCAATTTATATAAATCTTGACAGCGAGTTGCAAAGAGTTTAAAATTGATTTGTTAGCATTTGGATGGATTTTTTATTAATATTGTGTTAAGTGATAATTAAACCCCTTTTATAAGTAATTTATATTTATTAGTGATTTTTGAAAATTGAATAGGAGGAAAGCATGCTTTTAAAAATATTATCAGCATTGTTGTTTTTACTGTTAGGTACAGCAGCCGGCTTTTTGCTTCGCAAATATTTAGGCGAAAGTAAGATTAACAATGCTACAAAAACAGCCAATTGTATGGTTGAAGAAGCTATAAAAGAAAGTGAAAGAATAAAAAAAGAAAAATTAATTGAAGCCAAGGAAGAAATTCATACTCTGAGAACAGAACTTGATAGAGAAAACAGAGAAAGAAGAAATGAATTACAAAAACTCGAAAAACGAGTTATGAATAAAGAAGAAAACTTAGATAAGAAAATTGAGAATATAGAAAAAAAAGAGGAATCATTAATTGAGAGAAACAAAAAGCTTGAACTAAAAGAAGCTGAATTGGAAATATTAAAACAAAAACAACTTATAGAGTTAGAGAAAATATCACAATTAACGTTTGAAGAAGCAAGAGAACTACTTCTTGCAAGTGTTGAAAATAGAATTACCAGAGAAATGGCTATTCTGGTTAAAAACAAAGAAATTGAAGCCAAAAATGAAGCTGATAAAAAAGCTAGAGAAATCATAACATATGCTATACAAAAATGTGCCGCAGACCATGTGGCAGAAACAACAGTCTCTGTTGTAAGCTTGCCTAGTGACGAAATGAAGGGACGCATTATAGGAAGAGAAGGACGAAATATCAGGGCTCTGGAAACATTAACAGGCATAGATTTAATTATTGACGATACACCGGAAGCAGTGATTCTATCCGGTTTTGATCCAATAAAACGAGAAGTAGCACGGAATGCTCTTGAAAAGCTTATAAGTGACGGAAGAATTCATCCTGCACGAATCGAAGAAATGGTCAATAATTCCAAAAAAGAAATTGATGATAAAATAAAGGAAATGGGCGAACAAGCCATTTTTGAAATTGGACTGCATAAGATACATCCGGAACTTGTAAAATTGATCGGAAGACTCCATTACAGAACAAGCTACGGACAAAATATTTTAAAACATTCATTAGAAGTTGCCTATTTAGCCGGTATTATGGCCGACGAACTAGGGGCAAACTCCAGAATTGCAAGAAGAGCAGGACTGCTACATGATATCGGCAAAGCGGTAGACCATGAAATTGAAGGGCCTCATGTTGCAATCGGTGTTGATATCTTAAAACGATATAAAGAAAACAGCGAAGTTATTCATGCTGTTGAAGCACACCATGATGATATTGAACCTAAGACGATCGAAGCCGTACTAGTTCAAGCAGCGGATGCTATTTCCGCCGCAAGACCTGGTGCACGGCGCGAGACTTTGGAAAGTTATATTAAGAGACTTCAAAAATTGGAAGAAATTGCAACCTCTTTCCCGGGTGTTGACAAATCATTTGCAATACAAGCCGGAAGAGAAGTGCGCATACTTGTAAAATCAGAAGAGATTGACGATGTAGGCATGGTGCTTACCGCAAAAGAAATAGCGCAACGAATAGAAAACGAGCTGGATTATCCGGGTCAAATAAAAGTAAATTTAATCCGGGAAACAAGAGTGACAGAATACGCAAAATAAACATTAATAGAGGGCATTTGCTCTCTATTTTTTTAAAATACTTTACTACTTTACATTTAGGAGAATATATGAGGATACTTTTTATCGGTGATGTTATGGGGCGCAGCGGGAGAAGTGTTATAAAAAACTATTTATCCGAGATCAAAAAAGAATATCAAATTGATTTTACGATTGTAAATGCAGAAAATGCTTCAGGCTATGCCGGCCTTGTAAGATCAAGTTATGATGAGCTTATTGCATCTGGAGTGAATTTTATTACTACAGGAAACCATGTGTGGGCAAAAAAAGAAATATTTGATTTTATAGAAAAATATGATAACATACTGCGCCCGGCAAATTATCCGTCTCCTTGTCCAGGCAGGGGATATGGCATTGTGAGAGTCAATAAAATTCGCATAGGCATCGTCAATCTTTCAGGTACAATTTATATGGATTCTTTAGAAAATCCTTTTTTATGCTTCGACAAAATATATGAAATTATTAAACCGTCCTGCGATATAATTTTTGTAGATTTTCATGCTGAGGCTACCAGTGAGAAAATAGCATTTAGCTATTATGCAACCGGCAGAGCTGATGTAGTAGTCGGGACACATACACATGTGCAGACAGCAGATGAGCGAATTATTGATAAGCAAACTGCTGCTATAACCGATGTAGGTATGACAGGCCCTTATGAGGGGGTGATCGGTATTGATAAAAATATTATTATAAAGTCATTTAAAACAAAACGGCCTGTTAAATTTGAATTAGCTGAAGGACATCGTCAATTAAATGCTGTATGTGTTACGTTTGATGAAAATAATGTTTGCGTAAAAATAGAAAGAATTTATAAAATATTTGATTAATATATTTTTGCTGAAAACATATAAATTAATATCACAATTTTGAAAGGATGTTGCGCCTTCGCTTTATAAAATCAGAATAATTATTTCTGCCATCGAAGGCGAAAAGGTTGAATGCAATGGAAGTATTAAAAGTTTCTTCAAATTCGAATCCCAATTCCGTGGCCGGAGCTTTAGCCGGCGTTATTAGAGAAAGTGGTGTTGCCGAAATTCAGGCAATAGGTGCAGGAGCACTTAATCAAGCTGTAAAATCGATAGCCATAGCACGAGGGTATGTTGCTCCGGGAGGATATGATTTAGTGTGTATACCTGCATTTACAGACATTGATATTAATGGCACAGAAAGAACAGGAATAAAACTTATCATACATACAAGATGATAAGATAACTTTAAACATGGACGGGTGATTTCCGTCCTTTTTATTTATATTTAACAATTAACTTATTGCTTTATTTAACATTCCTTGTTAATATTAATTAAAATACTTCTGTAAAGGTCGTACTAGTGAATAATAAATATGTTTTTTTCAGGCATAGGATAATCGCATCAATCTTGCGTTGTCCTGTCTATCTTTTTTTCAAATTATTTTTCGGTTATTCCGTAAATAAATATCACCTCAAAAATGATAAACCTTATTTAATCTTATCAAATCATATCGGCGCTTATGACCCTATACTTATTTCTCTGTCTTTTAACCAGCCAATATATTATGTTGCAAGTGATCATTTATTTCGATTAAAATTTTTAAGTAAATTATTATATTTTTGTTTTGCACCGATTCCTATTGCCAAAACCTCAATGGATATTAAATCGATAAAATTAATAAAGCGTGTGGCCGCCCAAAAAGGCTGCATCGGCCTTTTCCCTTCAGGCAACGGATCATTTAACGGAAAAGAAGCATACATTACCGATTCAATAGGAAAACTGGCTAAATTACTAAATATACCCATTTTATTATATAATTTAAGCGGTCTTTATTTTTCAACTCCCAGATGGGGCAAGCACCGCCGCAAAGGTTATGCCACGGGACAGATTATCAAAACACTTAACATCGAAGAGATCAATAAATTATCCCCCGATGAGCTTTCTGAAATTATTATAACCTCATTAAGTACAGATGCATATGCATTCCAAGAACAAAATATGTATTCCTATAAAGGATCACAGCCCGCTATGTATCTGGAGCGCGTGCTCTATACATGCCCTAAGTGTAAAACTTATATGAATATGCGTAGCCAAAAAAACATTTTTTATTGTGAGTGCTGTAAAAATACTGCTGTATATACTGATTTTGGTTATTTCGAAGCTTATGATCAAGAAAGTGTATATCTTGATACAATTACAAAGTGGGACGAATGGCAAAAGGAATATATTTTAGAAAAATATAAAAATAATTTATTGTTTACCACTGACGCTCCTCTGTACACCGATTATGAAATCGACCTATACTCTTGCCAGTATTCGAATAAAAACATATTTTTATTTAGCGGCATAATGCATTTATTTTCTGACAGAATTGAATTCAAGCCAAAACACGATAAAAAAATGACCTTTTACATAGAAAATATTGTGGAAATTCAAGCGATTTTGGGTCAAACTCTACAATTTACCATGTGTGATGGCATGATATACGAAACAAAATCAAAGCAAATTTATTGTGCAATTAAATATGTACATATAATAAATTTAATAAAATTAGGAGGTGGCATAAATGGACTTTTCAGCATCTAATACAGTCTTATGGAATTCAATGATACAATTTGGAATTTTGGGCGGAAGCATCTTACTTGCCAACACTTTAAGAAGAAAAATACCATTTATGAGGCAGCTTTTAATGCCCACCGCTATGATCGCCGGATTTTTGTTGCTGCTGCTGCGTCACACAGGAATTATTAATGTCGATAAATCATTTATGGAAATGATTACTTATCATAGTATTGCAATCGGTTTCATAGCCCTGACTCTTCGTACCCCTGACAGAAAAGATAAGGTACTAAAGAAGAACGAAAATCTCGATATTGTTAGAAGCGGTATGCTGGTAATCAGTACATACCTTCTCCAGGCCATTATTGGCACAATAGTCATTCTTATCGTAGCCTATACATTCCATCCGGATATGTTTAAATCAGCCGGGCTATTACTCCCGCTGGGTTTTGGACAGGGACCGGGGCAGGCAACCAATATTGGTAATGTATATGAGTCCACCTTTGGCTTTGCAGGTGGAAAATCATTCGGCGTACTTGTCGCTACGATCGGTCTGTTATGGGCATGCATTGGCGGAGTTACTTATTTAAATATAGCAGTACGCAAAAAAAGCAGTGTTCATTTAAAAGACAGACCTATACATGATGAAGTACATGAGCCTGTAGCTGATGAGGGTGAGATTCCACTTACAGAAGCAATTGATAAATTTACTATCCAAGTATCTTTTGTGCTGATGCTTTATTTAGTCACATACCTACTATCCTGGCTGCTAAGCAAATGTTTGGCACCACTTAGTATTGGTAATGTCCTGGTTCCTCTTATTTGGGGCTTCAACTTCTTATTTGGCGTCATTATAGCACTTATATTTAAAGCTGTTCTACGCGCTCTTAGAAAAACAAAACTTATGACCAGACAATATACGAACAATTATATGCTTAATAGAATTGCCGGGTTAGCTTTCGACTTCATGATTGCTTCAAGCATTGCAATTATAGATTTTGTTGATATGAAGTCATTATGGATTCCTTTATTACTTTTGACAACAATCGGCGGCATACTGACAATGCTCTATTTAAACTATGCTTCAAAACGGCTTTATCCCGATTATAAAAGCGAAGGTCTTCTATCTATGTATGGCATGCTCACAGGTACGGTAAGCAACGGTATTATGCTACTGCGAGAAATTGATCCAAAATTTAAAACTCCGGCAGCCAATAACTTAGTTATGAGTCAACCTATTTCCATTATATTAGGTTTTCCATTGCTGCTTTTGATCGGCCTTGCTCCTAAGTCGGATAAAATGCTTTTTATTGTTTTAATAATCTGTGTCATTTATTTCTTTATTCTAAATATATTATTGTTTAGACGCAGAAAAAAATCATCATAAAAAATTCTCAGAAATACAAAATGCCGTTTCGTTGATACGAAACGGCTATTTTAATTTTAATAATGAACTCTAAAATTACATTACCGCGTTCAGTTTCTTTTGCATAGCGCTTTTTTTTCTATTAGCTGCATTTTTATGAATAACACCTTTGGTTACAGCTGTATCAAAACATTTGACAGCTTCTGTGAATATCTGCGATGATAATGTTTTATCATCACCTTCTAAAGCAGCATTAAATTTTTTTTCTATTGTTTTCAGCCCTGTTTTAACGCTTTTATTTTTTACTCTATTTCTTTCGCCAATCTCGGCTCTCTTAGCAGATGATTTAATATTAGCCATTTCCTTCACCCCCTTGATCGTTCAATTCTTTCATAAAATTAATGCACAAGTATATTAACAGACAATGAAGTAAATTGCAAGAGAAATTTTGGCAATATATATCAGTCATCATAATTTTTTATGGTTCATATACATTAATATTAATATTTTAATTGAGGTATTATTGCTTGTTATGAATAAAAAGAATTTTATCATTACCATGACATTTTTATTTGCTTTTCTGCTTATTCAAACCATCTTTGTACAAGGCTTCAAAAATGCAAGCGATGATGAAAAAAATTCTCTGTTACAAAGTTATCTGATACGGATTGTGAATAAATGCTCAGCTTCTACAATAAACGAAAGCGAAAATGAAGAATATTATTCAAATATTTCTAAAGTATTTACCTCAGATAGCATACCGTTTTCAATAGCAAGTAATAATGATGACGACGAAGAAAATACCTCCTTTGCCTATACACCAGTCACTTCCAAGCCGTTAAACACAGAAATAGAGGATATAGATATGCCCGATGACCCTGTTGTGTTAATTTATCACACACATGCTACTGAAAGCTATACTGCTACAGACAACACTCCCATTGTGTATTCTTCAAACGCACGTTCAAAAGACAAAACAACCAATATGGTGGCAATAGGAGATATTGTATGTCAGATATTAGAAAAAGATTACGGAATAAAGACAGTTCATGACACAGCACTGCATGATTATCCGAGTTACAACGATTCTTATAATAATTCCTTGAAAAATATTAATAAATATATGGCAAAATATCCTTCTATTGAGTATGTTTTCGATCTTCATAGAGATGGTCTTAATGACACCGAAACTGCACAAAAAAAATACAAGGCAACGATAAACGGAACATCATGTACAAAAATCATGATTGTTGTTGGCCTTAATCATGAAAATAGTAATAAAAATGTAAATTTTGCAAAAACTTTTAAAAGTACGATGGATAAATTATATCCGGGTATTATGCTAAACATAGTTTATAGGGAAACGAGTAGGTTTAATCAATTTACCTGCCCCAATGCACTTTTGTTTGAAATTGGAAGTAATTTATCTACTTTTGAAGAGGCCAGAGTAAGCGCGGAATATCTCGCACGAACAATGGCAGAAGTGATTTATCAAGACATGAAAAATAAGAATTAGTTAAGAATATGAGAAACAGATTTTTTATTATCCTGAGCATTTTAATAATAATGACTCTTTCTGTTTGCGCTTTAAATACTATATCACGCGCCAACACTAAGTTCTTGAATTCGCAATATGATACTTTTTTAGGCATTCGTATTAGTAAAGATACGATAAGTATTCATTTCGCAGATAAAGAGCTGCAATTTAATAATATATTCTCCGATTTATATCAAAAACAATAAAAAGCAAATATCATAAATATATTTTATAATGCAAACGCTATATTCTTATAGTATAATATATATAAAAATGGTGTTAAGATATATTTTATAAATTATATCAGTATCATTAATTGATATAATGCAGCTTAATAAAAACCCGTTTAATTTCACAAAATATTACATTCATACTTATATCAGCAAAAACTATCAAATATATCTTCAAAGGAGGTAATATTTTGAACGAACCATCAGCTTGGCTATTTGTCTGGATCACAATTATCATACTAATGGGCGTAATCGAAGCCCTTACAACAGGTATTGTAACGATTTGGTTTATGGCAGGTGCATTGCTTGCTTTAATTTGTCAGCTAATACATTTACCTGTTTGGATACAAATACTGGTCTTTATCGTAAGCTCTCTTCTTTTATTAATTTTTACACGACCTTTAGTAAAAAGGTATATAGATACGAAGAAGATATCCACAAATGCAGACAGCCTTATTAATCAAATCGGCATTGTAACAAAATCTATAACTCCGTTTAACGCCGGTCAAGTGAAAGTAAAAGGTCAAATATGGACAGCTATGAGTATAAATGATCAAGAAAATCTAAATATTGATGAAGAAGTACTCATTATGAAGATTGAAGGAGTAAAACTCATCGTTAAAAAAATAAACAAGGAGGATAGCTCATGTCAGCAATAATCATCATTGCCGTTATTATATTTATATTGATAATACCAAATATAAGAATTGTTCCGCAAGCGAATGCATATGTAATCGAAAGATTAGGCGCCTATATTACAACCTGGAATGTTGGTCTTCATGTTAAAATTCCTTTTATTGACAGAGTAGCAAGCAAAGTATCTCTAAAAGAAAAGGTTATAGATTACCCCCCTCAACCTGTAATAACCAAAGATAATGTAACAATGCAAATAGATACGGTTGTATATTACCAGATCACCGATCCGCGTCTATATACCTATGGTGTCGAACGACCGATGAGCGCAATAGAGAACTTAACCGCGACAACACTGCGAAATATCATCGGGGATATGGAATTAGATGAGACACTTACAAGCAGGGATAATATCAATGCTAAAATGCGTTCCATACTGGACGAAGCTACTGACCCGTGGGGTATTAGAGTTATCAGAGTAGAAGTTAAAAATATTATGCCGCCACCTGATATTCAAAATGCAATGGAAAAACAAATGCGTGCAGAACGCGAAAGACGCGAAAGCATTCTAAGAGCCGAAGGTGAAAAGCGCTCAGCCATACTCATGGCCGAAGGCGAAAAACAATCGACCATTCTAAGAGCCGAAGCAAAAAAAGAAGCACAAATTAGAGAAGCCGAAGGTGAAGCAGAAGCTATTTTAAAAGTACAGACTGCAATCGCGGAAGGGTTAAAGCGTATCAAGGAAGTTAATCCGACCAAAGAAGTACTGACGATTAAAAGTATTGAAGCAATGAAAGATATTGCGAACGGAAATGCCACTAAAATTATTATCCCCTCAGAAATGCAATCTATTGCAGGCCTTGCAAGCACGATTACTGAAATTATGAAAGATAAATAATCAAAACCAGTTTAATTTTAAAAGGATTGCCTTATTGGCAATCTTTTTTATATACATAAAATGATAATTTTTTTATTCCTCTGTTGATATGATTCTTATTGAGGTGACGGCATTTGAAAAAAATTTATCAATATAGAAAAATTATTTTTTTTATTTTAATCATTTTTTTTATAATATTGATCTCCATATTTTTACATATATCAAACAGAGAATTATATACAAATAAAAAACATTGTTTTACTGTTATGCTTACAAATGACTGGATTTACCTTACAAAACACCAAATGAATCTTTATTACCAAAATGATGTTCATTATAATTCAACTTCATCAAATGATTTTCATATTATATTTACTGCATTAAAATACAGAGAAAATTATGCCCAAAAAAACAATGTCCCGAATCCCAGTATTATTATCCTTTATAGTAATACTTTGTTGGATCCAAGTGACTTGGTAGATTCAACATCAAAAGAATTAGTAGAAACAGGTAATTTTACATATGACGGCGGAAATGAGTTGTCTCCCATTGGTTCGTTGGATTGGCAGAGCCGTTATATTTCAGCAGAAATAAACTCTCTCATTGTACTTCAGGATTATTATGCGGTCAACTATAATGAGAAAACTTATCTCATTATTGCTACTTCGTTTAATAATGAAAATTTATATGAAATATATGATTTACTTGAAACGATCGATTTCTATAAATAACTTATTTATTGTAATAAGGCGTGTATTCAATTGCTTTTAAAATGGCGGCTTGCATATTCATGCTGCTCGCTATATCTTTCGCAGCGATTTCCATTGCTGTCCCATGATCGACAGATGTCCGTAAAAACGGTAATTTATTTGTAATCGCAACTGTATGCTCGAAATTCAACGTTTTTGCTGCAATACGACCTTGGTCATGATATAGTGCAAGCACTGCATCATATCTGCCACAATGAGCCAGATGGAAAACCGCATCTGAAGGTATTGGGCCGGTAACACTATAACCTTCTGCTCTGAGTATTCCAACTGCCGGAATTATGTATCTTAATTCTTCATCACCGAATAATCCGTTCTCGCCGCTATGCGGATTTAATCCGGCTATAGCGAGTATTGGATTTTCACGGCCATATTGTTCAAGCACGGGTATGCATTCTTTTACCCCGGATACTATATTCTTAACGCTAATGGTATTAATTGCCTGCTTAATTGACATATGGCTTGATAAAAAAAATATTTTAAGTCCATCTGTATCAAACATCGTTAAAGGATTACTCACCTTTGTCAGTGCTCCGAAAATTTCCGTTTGGCCTACGTAGTCGATACCGCTTTTGTTCAAAGCTTCTTTATTGACTGGCGCCGTAGCTATGCTGTCTATTTGCCCTTTTTGAGCTAAATCAACCGATTTTTTGATATATTCATATGCCGCTCTTCCACAGAAGGGATCCACTTTTCCAAAAGCAAAATCATCCGGAATATTCTCTAAATCAATTAAGTTCAGGATATGCTTTTTATATTCTCCTTCTGAAGGTTGTGCAATACAGTTAATTTCAATATTTAAATGGTATAAATCTATAATGCATTGCAACACTGTTTTATCTCCGATAACAACAATATCCGCAAGGCTGTCTATGTTGCTTCCCAGCAGAGCTTTTAACACTATTTCGGGCCCTATCCCCGCTGGATCACCGATTGTTACGCCTATAACAGGGCGCTTATTAATATACATCCTCAGCTATCCTTTTATTTAAATAGTCAATACATTTTAAGATGCTGTCTTCCTCACCGTTATGCCCATTTTTCATAACAAAATGAATCTTATCAAATTCACCGCCTATAACTTTGCAGTGGGCTACGCTAGGTATTATTTCATCAAAAGCAGCCATTCCAACAGCATTAAATTTCTCTAAAAGCGCTATTGCCGTTTCTTCTCCTGTTGAAAAAATACCTTTAAAAGATTGATTATACGATAAAAGTATATATGCAATTTCCGCTATTGAAGAATTGATTAATCCCAAAACATCTTCTTTGATTTTACTGTTTTTAGGAAATTTAATTCTTTTTTCTTTTATGACTCCGTCTGTAATCAAGGCATAAGTGGTATATTCTGCATATTTTTTACTATTTGCGATTGTTTGTATGCTTTGAACACAACGTTTTATTTCTTCTTTTCGCATCTGAACATCAATAATAAGTTTTTTTGTATTAATATACAGACAACAAACGTCGCTTCGCTGAAATAGTTTATTTGTTTGTTCATAAGTTAGATCTGTAACACTGCCAACAACAGTTAAAATTTTTGATTTTGATACCGTAGTTAATTTGCCGATTACACAAGTCGTTAATTCTCCGCCATCCATACAAATAAATTTAATTTTTAAATTTATTATTGCTTGTGCAATAGTTTCAATATCTTGCTGGCTCTGTGCATCAAAAATAATGACATTTGCACCGTTATCGATGATTTGTTTAATATTTTCCCCTAATTCTTCTGTTCCTTTTCGAACACTGTTGATATATATATTTTGAGAAATAAGTATATCTGATGTAAAATATTCCGAGATATAGATTCCACCGGCTTCAATATCATCAGGTTTATATTTCATACTTGTTCCATTTTTAAATATCTGACCGCCGATCACTGTAATATGATTTTTCGGACTTGCCGCTACAACAATTCCAACACATGCTTCCCCCATTGCATCTAACATCGCTTCACATTCTACCGTTACATTTCCCTCTAACATATAATCTACACGCTTTGAAACAGGTATAATGTTATTATTAAGCAATCCTACTGTTTTGTTATAGATAGTATTGTAAGCTTCCGCATCATCTTGCAATCTGCTGTTCGTGGCACATACGACCACATCAAAATTATCTAATGTATTATTTGTAAATTGGGCATTGGAAAACGCTACGCAACTGCTGATCCCTTTTTGTTCAATCAATGAAGCATTAATACATGCGCCTTGAAGATTATCGGTTATAGATGCATATTTTGGCATATAAAAATCCCCTTAAAAAATGTTTATCACATTATATATTTTACTACATGACATATGTAATTTCAAAGAACAAATTATAAAATATGCCTATTATATATGGATTTTTAATAAAAAAATTATATAATAATTATATTTAGTGCAATTTTGCCACTGGATTTTGTTTGTCAATTACTATTTACACGTAGGAGTATATATGAATATCATTATTATTGGAGATGGTAAAGTAGGCAGCACACTTGCAAAGGTTTTATCTAAAGAAGGAAATGATGTCACAATTATAGATAAAAATGAAAATGTTTTAAATCAAAACAGTGAAGATTTAGAAGTTATCTTTGTTGAGGGCAGCGGACTCAATATAAAAACTTTGCATGAGGCTGATGTAATGCATTCCGACTTAGTTATCGCTGTTACAAATCAAGATGAAATTAACATGATATGCTGCTTATATGCCAAACGCATGGGCGCTAAGTATACCATCGCACGTATCCGGGACCCGGAGCACTCCAAAGAAGTGAATGCACTTATGGAAGAACTTGGTCTTGACCAAACTATTAACCCGGAATATGCTGCCGCAGTGCATATATCCAGATTACTTCTATGGCCGAATGTGTCAAATATTGAACTTTTTGCAGATAACAGAGTCATTCTCACCAAATATAAAATAGATGATAAATCTCCTCTAATCGGCAGATCATTAAATAAAATAACTGATTTTAATGAAGCGAGCATTCTGGTCGCCGCAATTGAACGTGAAAATCAAACCTTGATTCCAAAAGGAGATTTTACGTTTAAAAAAGACGATTATATTTTTATTATCGGCGAGGCCAATTCGGTCAATACATTTTTGCAGCAGAAAAACAAACACTATAACAGACTCAAAGATGTGATGATCATCGGAGGTGGACGAATATCGATTTATTTGACACAAATACTTCTGCAAACAAAAATAAAAGTAAAAATAATAGAGCAGAATCCTGAAAAATGTGTTAAATTAAGCCAGCTTTTCCCAGATGCTATGATCATTAACGGCGATGGCACTGATTATGATTTTTTAGAATTTGAAGATATGAGATCCTCCGGTGCATTCATTGCTTTAATGGGGCATGATGAAGCCAACATCATCTCTTCTCTTATTGCAAAAAAATCAGGTGCTGAAAAAACGATAGCAAAGGTTACACGAATAAAAGGATTGGATATCATTGAAGAAATCGGTATTGACAGCATTATCAGCCCCAAGCTCATTACTGCGAACCATATTCTACGTTATGCAAGGAATTTCAAAATGAAAGAAGATCCTTCCATTAATCAGCTTTATATGATGAATGAGAATAACATGCAAGCTTTAGAATTCGCCGTTGAACATGACTATGATTTTTTAAATATTCCTTTAAAAAATCTAAAAATTAAAGATAATGTTTTAATAGCTGTTATTGCCAGAGATAATAGAATTATCATTCCAAGAGGAGATGATTATATCAAGTTAAACGACAGCATTATTGTGATAACTTCACAACCACATATGACCAACTTAACCGAAATATTATAAGATGGAGTTACTTGTTTAATGAATATACGAGCAATAAGAAAAGTTTTAGGTTTTGTGCTGTGTGTTGAAGCTATTTTTATGATCCCTTCTACAATAATAGCTTTCGTAAATAAACAGGCAGATTTTATCCCTTTTTTAATTATCTCTTTTGTTATGTTTTTTTTGGGCTTACCATTTGTGATTCAAGAAATTAAAGAAAAAAGATTTTACGTCAAAGATGGATTTACAGCGGTCGCTCTGGCGTGGATCATAATGTGCCTCGCAGGAGCCTTACCGTTTTACTTCAGCGGAGCCATTCCATCCTTCATAAATAGTGTTTTCGAATCTGTATCCGGCTTTACAACAACAGGCGCTTCTATCCTTACAGAAATTGAATCTCTGCCGAAAGGCATTCTTTTTTGGCGAAGTATGACGCATTGGCTGGGTGGTATGGGGGTTTTGGTGCTGGCGCTTGCTATTTTGCCATCCATAGGCGGAAGCGGAATACATCTCATGAAAGCCGAGAGCACCGGGCCTTCACCTTCAAAGCTTGTACCCAGCCTGCGAAAAACGGCTTTGATATTATATACTATTTATACAACACTCACCATATTACAGGTGGTTTGTTTAAAAATCGCAGGTATGAGTTTATATGATGCTGTGCTCCACGCAATGAGCACAGCTGGCACAGGCGGCTTTTCAAACAAAAACTTGAGCATAGGCTCCTATAATTCTGTTCCGATTGAAACAATTATTACTGTGTTCATGTTTCTTTTTGGCGTGAATTTTACTGTTTATTTCACAATACTTACAAAAAATATTTCACAAGCTTTTAAATCCGAAGAATTACGCGTGTATATAAGCATTATGCTAATCTCTATTATTTTAATTGCAATCAATACACTCAGCTATTATGACAATAATATGCTTGTCTCACTGCGCTATTCATCTTTTCAAGCATCTTCCATTATGACGACAACAGGTTTTTCGTCAACAGATTTTAATCTTTGGCCCACTTTCAGCAAATCTATTTTATTGCTTTTGATGTTAGTCGGTAGCTGTGCTTCATCTACAGGCGGCGGAATCAAAGTTGTCCGTATTATTATTATGTTTAAATCCATGCGTATTTCGCTTAAAAAAATCACTCATCCAAATATCGTAAAAAGCGTTTCTCTCGATAATCACTCAATAAATAACGCTACGGTAAACAATGTTCTGATTTTTCTTTTGCTTTATATTACAATTGGCATTATTGCTACGATTATCATTTCGTTTGAAAATCTCGATTTTACAACAACCATATCTTCGGTTATTGCCTCCATAGGCAATATAGGCCCGGGTCTTGAACTGGTGGGCCCCGTAGGCAATTACTCTATATTTTCTTCATTCAGTAAAATGATATTATCTTTATGCATGCTCATCGGAAGGCTGGAAATATTGCCTATTATATTTTTATTTGCCCCTAAAAAAGGAGTTATCACTAAATTATAATTTTATTGTAGTATAATAGGTATAATTAAATCTATAAAGGAGTATGCAATGGATACAGATATTAGTAAACTTCAGCAAATTATTGATGGTTCTGATAATATTGTCTTTTTCGGAGGCGCAGGTGTTTCTGTCGAAAGCGGGATTCCTGATTTTCGAAGTGAGCACGGTATTTATAATCAAAGCTATGAATACCCGGCAGAAGAAATCCTGAGCCATGAATTTTTTTATACGCATACTGAGTATTTTTATCAATTCAACAGAGAAAAAATATATAAACTTGACGCATTACCCAACCAAGCACATAAAAAACTTGCTCAACTTGAACAAGCCGGCAAAGTCAGTGCAGTCATCACACAAAATATTGACGGCCTTCATCAGGCAGCTGGCAGCAAAAATGTATTTGAACTACATGGCAGCATCCACCGCAATTTTTGCTTGAATTGCCATAAAGAATATTCCGCGCAGTATATATATGAAAACAAGGGGATACCAAAATGCACATGCGGCGGAATAATCAAACCGGATATTGTGCTATATGGCGAAACGCTGAATTCTTATGTGCTGCAAAAATCGATGGAATATATATCGAATGCAGATGTGCTTATTATCGGCGGCACCAGTTTATCTGTCTATCCCGCAGCCGGCATGGTTGATGCCTATAAAAAAAATAAATTGGTATTGATCAATAAAACCCCCACACAGCGTGATCATATTGCAGATTATATTTTTTATGGCAGTATAGGAGAAATTTTTTCACGAATTACATGTTAAACAAATACTCTTTTAAAAAAAGTTTACAAATGCTATAATATTTATTTAATTTTACAAAATATACTTAAATCCGGAGGAAATATGCATCAGGCAGATAAAGTTAAAAATATTGTTTTATGTGGTTTATTTGCAGCTTTAACAATAGTTGCAACCTATATTCATATACCCATAGCACCTTCAAGCGGCGGGCTTATACATCTCGGGAGTGTAATTTTATTTGTCGCCGCCTATATTCTTCTGCCCCCTTATGCAGCAATCAGTGTTGCACTGGGTATGACAATATTTGACCTTTTATCGGGTTGGGCTGCATGGGCTCCGTTTACTTTTGTGATACGTTTCGTACAGGTTATGATATTGTCATCATTAATCCATAATAAGAAAAAAAATTATTTTGTAATCATCGGCGCATACATATTATGCAGTCTCTGGGAGATGGCGGGTTACTATGCCGCAGAAGCGATTATTGTCGGGAACTGGCTGGTTCCGATTGCTTCTATGCCTTCGGAGATTTTACATGATATTATAGGAATCGTGTTCGGCTTGCCGTTGGCTCTTCTGGCACAAAAAGCTATTAAAAAGGCGGAAATTTAAATTAAATCATATGAATGATAAAAAAATTATTTTAGCCTCCGCATCCCCCAGACGAAAGCAGCTTATGGAGATGCTTGGTTTAGATTTTGAAATTTTAAAACCTGTTACTAATGAACAGTTTGATAATCTCTTATGCATAGATGAAAATATAAAAAATATTACTTATAAAAAGGCTTGTTCTATTATTGATAAATATTCGATATTAAATGCTTTGATTATTGCAGCCGATACGGTTGTTATTCATGGCGGCACCGTACTTACAAAGCCAAAAGATGATATTGAGGCTTTTAATATGCTGCAAAAATTATCATCTCAGACACATGAAGTACTTACAGGCGTGTATGTTCTTGATACATTGTCAGGCAAAGCTATTTATAAAAGTAAAAAGACCAAAGTTACGTTTAAAAACATAACACAAGCAGAGATTTCTGCCTATATTGCATCGGGCGAGCCTTTTGACAAAGCCGGTGCTTACGGTATACAAGGACTCGGAAGTGTTTTTATAAACAGAATCGAAGGATGTTTTTACAATGTTGTCGGACTGCCAATAAGTTTGTTATACGATTTATTAAAAGAATTTGATATCTATATTTTATAACTAAAAAAGCTGTTTAAAGAATTCTTTAAAACAGCCTTTTTATTATACTTTATTTATTCTATCCCAGAACGCTTTGCCAATCTCATGTACTTCTTCTCCTGCAAGAGTGTCATAATTTTTCAGGGCTTTTTTCTGTACACTGTTTAATTTTTTTGGTACTTCCAACTTTACCGTAACAAACATATCACCTTTTCCAAATCCTCGAAGAGAAGTAACTCCCTTGCCTTTGATCCTGAATTTTTGATTTGGCTGGGTGCCTTCAGGAATTTTCAGCTTTACTTTGCCATATAATGTCGGAACCATTAAGTCATATCCCAATGCGGCTTGTGCATAAGTAATAGGCACTTCCAAATATATGTCTTTACCGTCTCTTTCATAATATTCATGAGGCTTAACAGTAATATAAATATACACGTCCCCGTTCTCGGCTCCGCGTTCTCCGGCTTCGCCTTCTCCCCTTAATGGTAGCACTGTGTCATTATCGACACCTGCCGGAATATTAATTGTCAGTGTTTTTGTTCTTCTTTCAAATCCGGTACCTTTGCATGTAGGACACGGTTTTTCGACAATGCTTCCTGTGCCGCCGCACATCTCACAAGTCTTTACACTCTGAAACGCGCCAAATGGTGTTTGCTGGACATTTTTCACTTGCCCGGTGCCGCCACACATACTGCATGTTTTTCTGCTGCTTCCTTTTGCAGCTCCGCTGCCGCCACATTCAGAACACTTTTCATTTCTTGTAATTTTAACAGTTTTTTCACAGCCAAACGCCGCTTCTTCAAAACTTATCCTTAAATTGACTCTTATGTCTCTGCCTTTTTTAGGTCCGCGTCTGCCCCCTGTGTTGAACCCACCAAAGCTTCCGAATATGTCAAATATATCTTCAAAACCGCCAAATCCCGTACCACTGAAACCTCCGCCGCCAAAACCGCCGGTATTTGGATTTACTCCATCGTGACCATATTGATCATAGGCCGCCCGTTTTTTTTCATCACTTAATATTTCATATGCTTCGCCGGCCTCTTTAAATTTTTCTTCGGCAGCTTTATCCCCGGGATTTTTGTCCGGATGATATTCCAATGCTTTTTTCCTGTATGCTTTTTTTATTTCTTCTGCAGTTGCACTTTTGTTTACACCCAAAACCTCATAATAATCCCTTTTACTCATCGTGCCCTCCTTTGAATGTTTCTATATAAAATTAAAATAAATTCTAAAATTAAACTGCAAATAGAAAGCCTTTTTAAAGGCTTTCTATTTTGCTTTTTATAGAGAAAAATTTATTTGTCATCATCGACTACTTCATAATCAGCATCGACAACATCGTCATCAGCTGATTTTTCGGCGTCAGCCTCATCTGCGGCTCCTTGCGCTCCTGCTTGTGCCTGTTCTGTTTGCTGATACATTTTTTGCGCAATTGGATAGAAAGCTTCACTGAGTTCTTCTGTTGCTTTTTTAATTGCTTCTATATCACTTGACTCCATAATATTTTTCAGAGCCGCAATTTTTTCTTCAATAGATTGTTTTTCGCTTTCGCTTACTTTATCGGCAAGATCTTTCAACGCTTTTTCTGTTTGATAAATTATTGAATCCGCATTATTTTTTACGTCAATTTCTTCTTGCTTTTTCTTATCGTCTTCAGCAAAGCGTTCTGCTTCTTTCACCGCTTTATCTATTTCTTCTTTACTCATATTCGAGCTTGATTGAATAACTACATTTTGACTCTTGCCTGTTCCGAGGTCCTTTGCTGAAACATTTACTATGCCGTTCGCATCAATGTCAAACGTAACTTCAATTTGTGGCACGCCTCTCGGAGCCGGAGGGATACCCGTCAGTTGGAAACGACCCAGGGTCTTATTGGCACCGGCCATACTTCGCTCACCTTGGAGCACATGGATATCAACGGCTGTCTGACTGTCTGCCGCAGTTGAGAATACTTGGCTTTTCTTTGTTGGTATTGTTGTATTTCTCTCGATTAGCTTTGTAAATACACCACCCAACGTTTCAATTCCAAGTGAAAGCGGTGTTACATCTAACAGTAAAACATCCGTTACATCCCCAGCTAAAACCCCGCCTTGGATTGCCGCCCCCAAAGCAACGCATTCATCAGGATTGATGCCTTTATAGGCATCTTTACCCGTAATACGTTTTACGGCTTCTTGAACGGCAGGTATTCTCGTCGATCCACCGACTAAGATAACTTTATCTATTTCCGATGTTTTTAATCCCGCATCTTCAATTGCCAATTTTACTGGCTGCACTGTTTTATCAACCAAATCATGTGTCAGTTCTTCAAATTTTGCTCTTGAAATTGTCATGTCCAAGTGTCTCGGGCCTTCTGCGGTTGCTGTAATAAACGGCAGATTCACGTTTGCTGTTGTGATGGATGAGAGTTCTATTTTTGCTTTTTCAGCTGCTTCCTTCAATCTTTGAAGTGCCATTTTATCGCTTCTCAAGTCAATGCTGTTTTCTTTTTTGAATTCTTCTGCCATATAGTTGATTAATCTTTCATCGAAATCATCGCCGCCTAGTCTGTTGTTACCGTTTGTCGCCAAAACTTCAAACACGCCGTCTCCAAGCTCCAATATGCTTACGTCGAATGTGCCGCCACCCAAATCATATACCATAATTTTCTGGTTACCTTCGCGCTCAAGCCCATAAGCTAATGCAGCCGCAGTGGGTTCGTTAATAATTCTCAGTACTTCAAGCCCTGCGATTTTGCCGGCATCTTTTGTTGCTTGCCTTTGACTATCGGAAAAATATGCCGGTACTGTAATAACGGCTTTCGTTACTTTTTCACCTAAATAGCTTTCTGCATCTACTTTTAGTTTTTGTAATATCATTGCGGAAATTTCTTGCGGTGTATATGATTTGTTATCAATCTTTACCGTATAGTCACTGCCCATATGTCTTTTGATGGAAACAATGGTCCTGTCAGGATTTGTAACTGCCTGACGCCTTGCTGTTTGCCCAACCAGTCTTTCGCCATTCTTTGTAAAAGCGACAACAGATGGGGTTGTCCTTGCTCCTTCAGAATTTGGTATAATTACAGGTTCGCCGCCTTCGAGTACTGCCACACATGAATTCGTCGTACCTAAGTCAATTCCTATTATTTTTTCTTTACTCATATTTTAATCTCCTTTTCTATTTTCTGATTTTATCTATAGTTTGTTTACTTTAACCATAGCGGGTCTTATAATCCTGTCTTTTAACATGTACCCGTTTTGAAGCACCATAAGAACTGTGTTATCATCTTTTTCTTCATTGCACTCCGTTATAACTGCATGATGGAATTGCGGGTCAAAAGCTTTGTTTTCTGCTTCAATTATCGTAAGACCTTCCGAACTCAGTAATTCCATAAGTTGAGAATATACCATTCTCATTCCTTCAACAAACGCACCGGTCTGCTCGTTTTCGCTTGTCAGTGCTCGTTCAAAGTTATCTACGATAGGTAACAGTTTTGCAAAAATTTCCTCTAAAGATCTTGTGTAAATATCACTTTTTTCTTTTTCTGACCTTTTTTTATAGTTGTCAAAATCCGCTCTTAGTCGTAAGTACTTATCATATAATTCTTTTTTTTCATTTTCAATTTTTAAAAGTTTTTCATCTTCTTTTTTAACTTTGGATTCTTTTTTATGCAATTTACTTGTTTCTTTATTGCCTTCGTTGCATTCATTTTCATTTAATTGCATTTCTTTTTCATAATTTTCGCCTTTTTCCATTTAACACATATGCGCTTATTACATAATATTCTTAATAATTTGCGCATTCAGCTCCTCTCTTAAAAAGTTTAGCACCGATACTACATAGTCATAATTCATTCTGGTCGGTCCCACAACTCCAAATGTCCCTATCGGCTTTCCATTTATCTTATAAGTTGCAGTAATCAAACTGCAATCCTTAAAAGCCTGAACAGTATTTTCCTCACCGATTTGAATATTTAAATCTTTTGTATTTTCTTCTAATATGTTGGCGAGGATATTTTGTTGATTCAAAGTTTCAATAAAACGTTTTGCCCGATCAATATCAAAAAACTCAGGAAAGTTGAATATCTTATCCATTCCGTCTGCATAAACTTTTTGTATGTCTTGCTCTATGAGTACTTCCCTCAGCAACGGAATTATTTCTTCTAAAAGCTTTATTTCTTCAAGCGACAGTGAATCCATTTTTTCAACAATATGATTATTTAATTCACTGAGTGAGATATCTTTTAAACAAATATTTAAAACATTATTAATTTTTTCAAGTTGCTCATCCGTTGCATCATGTTGAAGCGTAATATTATAGTTTCTGACAATTTTTTCTTTTGTCACGATAACCATAAGTATCCTTTTCTCATCAATCGGAATAAGCCTGATATATTTACAATTCAAATATTTTGTCTGAGGTGTCATTCCAAAAGACGTATAGTTTGTAATGCTTGATAAAAGCTGCGCCGTATATTCGATTATTTTTGAAAATTCATTAATATATCTATTGTACGCCGACTTTATTTCATCCTGTAAAATATTACCTAAATCAATAATTCTCATCAATTGATCTACATAAAGTCTGTAAGCTTTTTCCGACGGCACTCTTCCTGCCGATGTGTGCGGCTGAAACAAATACCCCATTTCTTCCAAGTCCGCCATTTCGTTTCTGATTGTAGCGGGGCTCATATTCATGGTAGGATTTTTGGACAAAGTACGAGAACCCACAGGTTCTGCTGTTTTTATATATTCTTTTACAATAGCATCTAATATTTTTAGTTTCCTTTCATCTAATGCCATGTACTTCACCCCTTGTAGTTTTGTTAGCACTCTATTGCTTTGAGTGCTAACACAATTATAACATAACATCAATTACAAAATTTGTCAATAATATTTTTACATTATTTAGAAATAAATTCCATCATCGTAATATTTGCAAAGTTTTTTCCTTCTGCGCTTAAATATGCATTGCTGCTGTCCACTATCAAAAGCTCCGATTCGCTTAAATAATTTACTTCTTTACTATATTTTATTAAAAAGTCTTCCCCAAATCGCCTCTTGAATTCACCATATTCAATGCCATCTGCTTTCCGAAGTGCCATAATGATAAATTCTTCTTCCTGTTTTGCTTTATCAAGTTGTTCGATATCTTCAATCGCGCTGTTGTTTGTGTCAATTTCTTGCAGATACTCTTCCATATCTGATGTATTATAAAACCTGGCATTATCTTTATAAGAATGTGCGGCAAGCCCAAAGCCGATATATTCTTTTGTATCCCAGTAATTTAAATTGTGCCTGCATTCATAGCCTTCTTTCGCATAGTTGGATAATTCATATTGCTTGTATCCATAATGCTCCAGCATTTGGCAAGCAAGGCTATACATTTGCCTATCTTCATAATCCGCATCTCCAATGTCGATGCCTTCATCCATATATTGTTCATAAAGCGGAGTATCTTCTTCTACCTTTAACGAGTAGCATGACACATGTTCACAGCCTGTTTGAATAACATAACGGACACTCTCTCTAAATTCATTGATATCTTGATTATAAAAACCAAAAATCAAATCAATGTTGATATTCGCAAACCCCGCCTCTCTCGCTGCCTGAAATGTATTTTCAAAATCAAGCAAGCTATGTTGCCTTCCTATTTGTTTTAACATATCGTCACTTGCCGATTGGAGCCCTATGCTGAGCCTGTTAATACCCGCTTTCTTATATCTTATAAAATCTTCTCTGCCGCTGCGGCAGCAAGGATTAACTTCCATACTTATTTCAGCATTCACATCCACTTCAAATGTATCAAAGATGACTTTCATTAATTTTTCGATATATTCAACTTCTACAAAGTTCGGTGTGCCGCCTCCGATAAATACCGTATCGATCGTATATTCTTCATAAAGAATTGTTTTATATGCTTTAATTTCTTTATATAGAGCGGAAAAATACGGAGCTATATTTTTGTGATCATTCTCAAAAGATACGAAGTCGCAATAAAGACATTTTTTTTTGCAAAAAGGTATGTGAACATAAAGAGATATTTTTTTCATTCGTCTAATTTAAGAACCGACAAAAAAGCTTCCTGAGGCACTTGAACCTTTCCAATTTGTCGCATTTTCTTTTTACCTTCTTTTTGTTTTTCTAAAAGTTTCCTTTTTCTGCTGATATCACCGCCATAGCACTTCGACAACACATCTTTTCTCATGGCTTTCACTGTCTCGCGTGCTATGATTTTCCCCCCGATTGCAGCCTGAATAGGTATTTCAAACATTTGACGCGGTATTTCATTTTTCAGTTTTTCGGCAATCTTTCTTCCTCTCTCATATGCTTTTTCCTTATGCACAATAAATGAAAGGGCATCTACAATTTCACCGTTTAGTAATATATCAAGCTTTACAAGGTCACTTTTCCTATAATTTTTTATTTGATAATCTAAAGACGCATACCCTTTTGTTCGAGATTTTAAGGCATCAAAAAAATCATATATGATTTCGTTGAGGGGCAACTCATAATCAAGCACGACGCGTGTCTCATCCATATAATGCATGCCTAAATAAATACCTCGCCGAGATTGGCATAGCTCCATAATTGAACCGACATATTCAACCGGCAACATCATTGTGGCGCTGGCAATCGGCTCTTCCATGTAATCAATCCGAACAGCCGCAGGCATGTTGGTGGGATTATCGACATCTATCATTGTTCCGTCTGTTAAAATCACATGATAAACAACACTTGGAACCGTAGCAACAATATCGAGCTTAAATTCTCTCTCAAGCCTTTGCTGAATAATTTCCATATGCAAAAGTCCCAAAAATCCGCATCTGAATCCAAATCCAAGCACTGCAGATGTTTCGGGCTGGTATAAAAGTGATGCATCATTTAAATTCAGCTTGCCGAGTGCATCTTTTAGATCATCATAACGGGCACCGTCAATCGGATAAATGCCGCAGTAAACCATTGAGTTTACTTTTTTGTATCCGGGCAATGGGGTTACCGCCGCATTTTTTTCATGCGTAACCGTATCCCCTACAGCAGTATCTCCTATATTCTTGATGCTTGCCGTCAGGTAGCCAACTTCGCCCGCACACAGTGTATTGGTCGGATGCAGTCCATTTAGAAACAGACCTACTTCATCAACTTCAAAACATTTGCCCGTTGCCATCATTTTTATTCTGTCTTTGGCTTTTACCTGCCCATCCACAACTCTAATAGATACTATAACGCCTCTGTAACTGTCATAGTATGAATCGAAAATAAGTGCTTTCAACGGGCTTGACGCATCCCCTTTAGGGGCAGGAATACGCGTCACAACCGCCTCAAGCACATCTTCTATGTTTTTACCTTCTTTTGCGCTGACCAAAGGCGTATTCTCGGTATCCAGGCCTATCACTTCCTCGATTTCCTTTAATACTCTTTCCGGTTCCGCGCTGGGCAGATCAATTTTATTTAAAACCGGTACAATCTCCAAATTATTTTCCAGTGCCAAATATACATTTGCCATCGTTTGTGCCTCAACACCTTGTGAGGCATCAACCACGAGGACAGCACCCTCACAAGCAGCCAACGAACGGGATACTTCATAAGTAAAATCCACATGTCCGGGTGTATCAATTAAATTCAAATAATATTCACACCCATCTTTGGCACGATAAGTAAGCCGTACAGTCTGAAGCTTGATAGTGATTCCTCTCTCACGTTCAAGCTCCATGGTGTCCAAAATTTGATTTACCATATCCCTTTGGGATATTAATCCGGTTGCTTCAATAAGCCTGTCGGCCAATGTGCTTTTACCATGATCTATATGGGCAATAATACTAAAATTTCTGATTCTGTTTTGAATGTCGGCCATAAAATAACTCCACTTATTATTATAGAAAATATTTGATTTATTATATCAAAATATTCTCTCTTCCACAATTTAAACTATAAATTTCTTACGATATAAATCTATGATAATATTGAATTTTAAAATAAATGCTTATATAATGGTTTTTCTTCGTTATTTACTTATATCAAGGAAATGATGCGTAATTGCTTTAAAATATTGCTAAATTTTTGTATATTGTAAAAATACGACTTAATGTTATAATATAAAAAAACTATAACCCAATTATATTTAAAAGGATGAACTAAGTGAAAATTAACATATTAAAAAAAGATCTTGATAGAAAAATAGAAGACAAAAATAATCAATTGCCATTGATTAGCATTCGCGGAATTAATTTTCTTCCGGGCACGGAAGCTTATTTTGATATATCCCGAACAAAATCGATACTTGCTTTAGAGAATGCGATGGAAGGAGATCGCATATTGTTTCTTTCCGCCCAATATGAAAGCGATGTTGAAATGCCCGAGGAAAAAGATATTCGCCCTTACGGCGTTTATGCAAAAATCAAACAAATGGGAAAGTTACACGGAAATTTAGTCCGTGTCATGGTCGACATCACAGACAGAGGACGTATTGAAAAGTATGTACAAACAGACCCATATTTTGTAGTTGAAGCAAACCCTATAAATACCGATTACGAAAACACGACCGAAACTGATGTAAGCATGCGAATCGCCAAAAAACTGTTTCATGAATATGCACAAATCAAAGGCAATCTTATATCAAAAGAAATCGTGCTGAAAGTGCAGACCATTAAAAACGCACATGAGCTGATTGATGTTATTTGTGCCAATATTCCTTTTGAGGATGAAGATGCTCAATATTTACTTGGTGAAGAAAATGTCAATAAACGATTAGATGTTTTAAATGAAAAAATATCTAAAGAGATTAATTTACTTAATCTTGAGCTTAAAATCATGCGCAAAGTAAAATCAAACTTGGATGAAATGCAAAAATCCGCATTTATTAGCGAGCAAATCAGGGTATTGCAGGAAGAACTGGGAGAACGAAGCTCTGACAATATAGCAGAAGAATACAAACAAAAATTGCAGGAACTTAATTTAAGTCAGGAAACTGCCGAAAAAATTGAAAAAGAAATTAAACGTCTTGAAATGATACCGCTTGGTTCTTCGGAAGCCGGTGTAGTGCAAACATATATCGAAACCATTCTGGAGCTTCCCTGGAACACTTCTACCCCTGAAATGACAGATATAAAAGAAGCAAAACAAATATTGCAATCAGATCATTATGCAATGGATAAAGTCAAAGAACGCGTGCTTGAATATCTGTCAGTCATTACACTTGCCAAATCACTTAAAAGTCCCATTTTATGTTTGGTGGGTCCTCCCGGAGTCGGCAAAACATCTATTGCAAAATCTATCGCACATGCGACAGGAAGAAAATACATACGAATGAGTCTGGGCGGCCTTCGGGACGAGGCGGAAATAAGAGGTCACAGGCGCACATACATAGGCTCAATGCCAGGAAGAATTATTACAGGAATCAAGCAAGCAGGGACCAACAATCCATTATTTTTGCTTGACGAAATTGATAAATTAGCCAAAGATTTCAGGGGCGACCCTGCCTCTGCTCTGCTTGAAGCATTGGATCCTGAGCAAAATTCAACTTTCACGGATAATTACTTAGAAGTGCCTTTTGATTTGTCAAACGTTATGTTTGTCACAACAGCAAATTCACTTTCCGCTATTCCCGAGCCTTTGCTGGACAGAATGGAAACTATTGAAGTTGATGGTTATATTGCAGAAGAAAAATATCATATAGCCAAGCAGTTTTTGCTGCCCAAGCAAATAAAGCAGCATGGTCTTAAAGAAGTACAGCTATTAATTGAAGATGACGCTATAACGGATATTATCAACAACTACACGTCAGAATCCGGTGTTCGTGAACTTGACAGAAAAATTGCCAAAATATGCAGAAAAACTGCTAAAGAAATATTAGAGGATCAGGCGCAGTCAGTCACTATAACGAGAGAAAACCTCGAACATTATCTGTCTAAACCTAAAAACCGCTATGATATCATGACAGACAAGAAAAATATAGGCATTGTCAATGGGCTTGCATGGACAAGAAACGGCGGTGATACTTTAAAAGTGGAAGCTCTTGTCATGAAAGGAAAAGGTAATCTCGTGCTTACGGGTCAACTCGGCGATGTTATGAAGGAATCCGCGCAGGCTGCGCATAGCCTGATACGAGCCAATGCCGAAATATTTAATATTGATTATGAAAGCATATTAAAGCATGATGTACATTTGCATTTTCCCGAGGGAGCGATTCCGAAAGATGGTCCTTCTGCGGGAATAGCTATCAGCACCGCCATGCTGTCAGCTTTTATAAGAAAAGGTGTCAGCGAGCGTATTGCAATGACAGGCGAAATCACTTTAAGCGGACATGTGCTTCCAATAGGCGGGCTGAGAGAAAAACTGCTTGCTGCTTCTAGAGCCGGTATTACGGATGTGTTGATTCCCAAAGAAAACAAACGAGATTTGGAAGATGTACCCGCAAGCATATTGGATAAACTAACAATACACTTGGTCGAAGACATCAAAGAAGTATTTGAAATAGTATTTGGATAAATATTTATGAAGATAAAAAAAGCTGTTTATATAAAAAGCGCCGTTTTACAAAACCAATTTATAAAAGATGAAAAAGATCAGATTGTTCTTCTCGGCCGTTCTAATGTCGGCAAATCATCTTTCATTAATTCATTAGTAAACATGAAAAAGCTTGCATACGCTTCTTCCTCACCAGGCAAAACACAGACGGCTAATTACTATCTGATCAATGAACGATTTTATATCGTTGATATGCCGGGATATGGGTATGCAAAAACAAGCAAAACAAAAAAAGCTCAATTCGGCAGCCTTATAGAATACTATTTGCTGAATTTTAATCCGAAAGCATTGCTGCTGCTTACTGATATCAGGCATGCTCCAACACAAAATGACTGCTTGATGTATGACTGGCTGGTATATCATGGATATAAACCATATATTGTTTTAACAAAGGCCGATAAAATCAGCAATAATGAAAAAGTAAAAAGTTTAAAGAGGGCTAAGCAAATCTTTCCTGATTTACTGCATGAACCAATCATTTATTCATCTCAAAATAATTTAGGAAGAGATGAGATACTATTTCTTATACAGGAAACTTTAAATGTAAAAGACGAATAAAAAAAACGTGCATCTGCACGTTTTTTTTATTTATATTTCGTCAGCGTTCCTCTCGAAAATAAGGTATGCTTAAATCTGCTGGCGGCATATCTTCTTTTTTGTTTTTCCTTGTACTAATGATTACGATAATAATTGTTGCCGCATATGGGAGCATATCGATGATGTATTGCGAAAAATGTATTCCGACGCTTTGCAATCTGAATCCTAAAATATTAAGTCCACCGAAAAGATACGAACCTATCAATGCTTTAATAGGATTCCAAGAAGCGAAAATAACCAACGCTACCGCAATCCAGCCTCTGCCCGCAACTACATTTTCCTGCCATACAGGAATAATAACAAGCGATAAATAGGCTCCGCCTAGTCCGCACAAAGCGCCGCCCAAAATAATGTGAACATATTTATATAAATTAACATTGATTCCGGAAGCATCCGCAGCAGCTGCATTTTCACCTACTGCTCGTAGATTTAATCCTTTTCTTGTTTTGAATAAATAAATCGAGACAAGCACGACAACAACATATCCGAAATAAACCAAAATATCCTGCTGAAAAAAGATTGTCCCAATAATAGGTATTTTAGACAGCCCGGGTATGGATATGGTTTTAAAGAAATTTTTGATTGTATGAGGAAGCACGGCTCCCATTACACTGGTGCCTAAAAAAGCCGATAACCCTTGACCGAAGATTGTAAGTGTTAGCCCCGTAACGACCTGATTGACCCGCAGAGATACAGTCAAAAAAGCAAAGATAGCCGAGCCTAATCCTCCCGCTATGACCGAGCCTAAAAGCGCCAGCATCGGGCTGCCTGTTTTATAACCGACAATAAACCCTATGACGGCTCCCATCATCATCAAGCCTTCGACCCCAAGATTTAAGTTTCCTGACTTCTCGGTAATCAATTCTCCGACAGTGGCAAATAACAGCGGAGTTCCCGCTATGAGTGCTGCAGCTAAAAATGCCTCCATCATGCCACCTCCTTCGTTTTTCTGAAACTAACCTTATATTGTATAAAGAATTCACTGCTGAGTACAAAAAATAACAAAATACCTTGAATCATATCTGCAACCGCCGCAGGAATTTGCAAAGAAATTTGAATATATGCACCGCCCTGCAACAAAATAGCAAAAGCAATACATACGAACAAAGCGGCAATGGCATTGAGCCTGCTGAGCCAAGCCGTGATAATAGCGGTAAATCCAAATCCGGCTGAGACGGATGAGGTCAGTGTTTTTTCGATCGCCGATGCCTGAATCATTCCAGTCAAGCCACAGAGTCCCCCGGAGATAAGCATCGCATATATAATAACCGATTTTACATTGATTCCCGCATAGCGAGCGGTGTCAACGCTTTCCCCAACCACTTCAATTTCATATCCTTTTTTTGTATGATTCATAAAAATATAAACAATAATAACAAGCACAAGGGCTATAATCCAGCCAATATGTAGCCCTAAAAATTCAGGTAAAACTGCACTTTGAGGAAAATCGGCAACTTTTGGAAATCCTTGAGACGCAGGATCTTTCCAAGGTCCGTATTGCAGATAAGTCACGAATTTAATCGCTATATAGTTGAGCATTAAAGTAAAGATTGTCTCATTCGTCCCCATTTTAGCCTTAAAAAAAGCTGGAATAAATGCCCAAAACCCACCGGCCAACATAGCCGCAAAAGCCATACACAAAAGCATGAGCATCTTGGGCATATCCGGTAAATAGAGCGCAACAGCCGCCGCTGCCATAGCCCCCATCATAATTTGCCCCTCACCGCCTATATTCCAGAATTTCATTTTAAAAGCAACGATAATGCCGAGGGAAGTAATAACAAGCGGAATTGCTTTAAGCGCTGTTTGCTGAAGCCGCAGCATACTCCCCAGTGCTCCTTTAATCATTTCCATAAAAGTAATTATCGGATTAAATCCTAAAATTAAAATAACAATTCCCGCGAAAAAAACAGATAATATCACAGCCAATATTCTGATAAAGACTGCTTTATTTGAAGGCAGATCTTCTCTTTTATTGATATTAATTAGCTTTCTCATTATCTGCCTCCCTTATGTTCGGCCCCGCCGGCCATCATTAACCCAATTTCTTCTTTTGTAACAGTGCCGGAATCGACAATGCCCTTCAATTCACCACCACAAAAAACCATAATACGGTCGCATAAATCCATTAAAACATCTAAATCTTCGCCGATGAATAATATACCGACACCATTTTGTTTTTGTTTATTTAACAATTCATATATTTTAAGAGATGCTCCGATATCCAGTCCCCTTACCGGATATGCCGTAATAAGTACTTTAGGATCCGCATCAAGCTCTCTGCCTAATAATACTTTTTGAATATTACCGCCTGATAATTTTTTTACCGGATAATAAATTGAAGGGGTTTGAATATCTAAATCCTCTACAATTTTCTCTGCTTTTTGTGTATATTTTGATCTTTTTATAAATATGCCCGGCTCATTTTGATATTCTTTTAAAATGATATTGTCAACAATATCCATACTTCCCACTAGCCCCATACCAAGCCTGTCTTCCGGGATAAATCCCATCCTGATTCCCAGTTTGATAATTTCTTTAGGTGTTTTCCCTAATATGTTCTCTCCTTCAAAAAAGATCCTGCCTTTTTGAGCGCAAGAAAGCCCTGCTATTGTTTCACATAATTCTTTTTGTCCGCTGCCCGCTACCCCCGCAACGCCCAAGATTTCTCCGCTGTGTAATGAAAAAGAGATGTCGCTTAAAACATTTTTCTTATCTTTATTGGCGACATACAAAGCATCCACTTTCAAAAGGCATTTCTGATTTTCTACTTTTTTCTTTGTAATTGCCAAGTCAACTTTAGCGCCTACCATCATTTCCACAAGAGTTTGAATTTCCACTTGCGGTGTATTGACCGTTCCGATAGACTGGCCTTTTCGAAGCACTGTAATTCTATCGCTTATTTCCATAACCTCGTTTAATTTGTGCGTAATAATAACCACAGCACAACCTTGCTGCTTCATGGTACGCATGATTTCAAAAAGCCGCTTAATTTCTTGAGGAGTAAGCACCGCAGTCGGCTCATCCATAATAAGGATTTTTGCTCCCCGATATAATACTTTTATAATCTCTAAAGACTGTTTTTCTCCGACAGACATTTCATAAACTTTTTTATCCGGATTAACGTCCAGACCAAATTTATCAGATAATCGCTGGATTTCTTTGGTTAACCGCTTACTCTTTGAAAAGAACCCGCCTTTACCACCAAGCAAAATATTTTCTTTTGCCGTAAGTACATCAACTAATTTAAAATGCTGATGTATCATTCCTATTCCTTTTGCAATAGAATCTTTTGGTGATGAAAAATAAATATTTTGATCATATATTGAAATGAAACCGCTGTCGGGAGTATATATTCCCGACAGCATGTTCATTAAAGTGCTTTTCCCTGCACCGTTTTCTCCAAGCAGTGCATGTATTTCGCCTTCATATATGGTCAAATTGATATTATCATTCGCCTTGACGGACCCAAAAGCCTTACAAATGTCTCTCATTTCTATTGCTTTTACAGGTTCGTTCATATTCATTATTGATCTGTTGCCGTTACGCCTTCTACTAAATATTCCATTTGCCAAATAGCAGCTCTGTCAAGTGTTTCGCCCTCTTGGACAACAACATTGCCTGCATTGTCTTTGATTGGTCCTACAAAAATCGGGAACTCTCCGGCTACTATTTTAGTTTGTACTTCTTCTACTTTTGCTTTAACGTCATCCGGTACCAAATCGGTAAGCGGAGCAAGCCCCACATATCCGTCTGCCATTGTGCCGTAATAACTTTCGGGCGTGTATGTGCCGTCGATTATTTTTTGAATAGTCGGTACTAAATACACATCATGATGCCAGATCGGCGCTGTTAAGAAAGAGCCCGGTGCCACTGCGGAATTATCTAAGTTGTATCCTACAGCATATTTACCTGCTTCTTCAGCCGCAAGCTGAGGGCCTGCTGAGTCACAGTGTTGAGCAATGATATCACAGCCTGATGCCAGCAATGATTCGGCGGCCGCTTTTTCATTTACCGGATCGCTCCAGCTGTTGATATAAACAACTTTTACCTCAACGTCAGGATTGACTGACTGAGCGCCTAAAGCAAATGCATTGATACCGATTTTCACTTCGGTATAAGGATATGCCGCAACATAACCCAGCTTATTTGTTTTTGTCATCATTCCGGCTATGATACCTGAAAGATATCTTGGTTCTTCCATAGCACCGAAATAATTACCAAAGTTGGTATCATTCATTTTATATCCTGAGAAATGAAGGAATGTGACATCCGGATATTCTGTTGCTAATTCATCTAAAGCATCCATGAATCCGAAGCTTGTGCCGATTATAATGCTTGCTCCCTGATCGATCATATTCACTGCAGTATTTTTTACTGTTTGCTTGTCTTCTGCCACATTTTCCGCAATGATTGTTTTGATGCTGTCTCCAAATGCTTCTTCAACCGCTAATGTTCCATTATGTTGTGCTTGCGTATACCCGCCATCGGTTGTACTACCAATATAAATGAAACCAATTGTTGTCACTTCGTCTGTGTTTGAACTGCTTGAACCGCAACCGGTGAGCACCGCTGCCATAACAAAAGCAATCACAAGTAAAACAGACAATAATTTCTTTGTTTTTTTCATTGTATTCTCCTCTTATTTTTTGTTAATTATTTAAATAATAATTTATATTATTATTTTAAAAGCAAAATATTTTTTTATACAACTTTATCCAACTGTTATTCAAACAAAATCTGTCCGTCTTTTATTTCTCTTATTACTGCCAAAGATTCCAGTCTTAATCCCTGGTCTCTCAGTTTTTTCCCGCCTCCCTGAAATTGTTTTTCAATTACAATAGCAACACCTACCACATTTGCCTTTGCTTGCCTTACTATTTCTGCAAGCCCTGTTGCTGCTTCTCCGTGTGCCAAAAAATCATCTAAAATCAAAACATTATCATTTGGATGAATAAAATTTTTAGCAACTCTGATAGTGGATATAGTGCCTTTTGTAAAAGATCTTACCTTTGCACAATAAAAATCTCCCTCCATATTGCTGGCAAATGTTTTTTTCGCAAATATTACCGGAATATTATTAAAATACATTGAGGTAATACATGCTATTGCTATGCCCGAAGCCTCTATTGTCAAAATCTTTGTTATATCATCATTTTTAAATCTTCCGGCAAATTCTTTGCCTATCTCATTAATCAACTTTATATCTATTTGATGATTCAAAAACGAATCTACTTTTACAATCTCTGTTCCTATTTTCGTTCCGTCTTGACGTATCCTGTTTTTTAATAATTCCATATCCAATTAACCTAAACGATGCATTTTAATAAAATTAATAGTATTATTATAAACTTGACATAATAAACTGTAAATACTCAACAGAAAATTATTTATTTTTCATCTCGCATCCTAAAGGCACCGAAAACGCAAGGCTTTGTTGCTGTATTGTAAACTCTGTACCTTTTGTTAAATACATCTCTCCGTCAATGCATATATCCCAGGCATCTGCAGGAATAAATTTCACCGACTTACATCTTCTGAAATACAATATTTTATCGGCAAGCGCAGTATCTAAAAGCATACCTTTTTTGTATTTGCTCACTATTGCCAAAAACTGTGTTCTCCTAAGAGGCTTCACCATGATCATATCGATATAGCCGTCATTGATAATTGCTTTAGACAGCGCATTAAACCCACCGCCGCAATAGGATCCATTTGCAATAGCCGAAAGCAAAAACTGCCCGTTTATTTTTTCTTTGCCATCAATAATCATTTCGATATCAAATAATGGCATATCTTTTAATACGGCCGCAACGCCGATAAGATATGCCATTGATCCCGTTACCAACGGAATTTTTTTTGTTTGTTCTGTTTTTTTAACTACAGCACTATCAAAACCAATATTGATCATATTCACTGCAAGTCTGTTATCAAAGCTAATCGTATCAATCAGTATACTTTTTCCTTTAATTTGTCTCTCTATATCTAGAAAATATTTGTAATAAGTGAAACTTTTTATGAAATCATTTCCCGTACCAAAAGGAACAGCTGCAATTTCTGCATTTCTATACCCTTTTGCTGCGTTGGCTACTTCATTTAATGTTCCATCACCGCCGCATGCATAAAAACGAACACAGACATTTTTTTGTATAGCTTTTTTTATGTAAAGATCAACATCTTCTTTTTGTTTTGAATAATAAATTTCTTTTTGTATATTTTCTCCGCTGCAAGCCAATAAAATACTTTTTTCCAGTTTTTTTTGACTTGTTTTATTTAAAGCATTTGAATTCACTATAAAAATATGCTCTATTTTTTTATACAAAACAGAAATCCACTCAGACTATGCTGCCTTTCATATTGCCTACTAAACCATTTTCATTGTACATGATGTATGCTAAAAAATCAATATTTGTAGAACTCTTGTGCACATTAAAAATAATTTGCAGTCATGTTTTTCATAGCCTTACAAAGCAATTAATTTGCTACGCCTTGTTTAAAACTGGACGTCGTATGTATCCTCCAAAGCATGCTGTAATAATGTGATTGTATCATTCACCGGCGTGGATACTCCTAATTTTTTCCCGAGGCGGCTGACTGCACCGTTTAAAAAATCAATTTCTGTAGTTCTCTTTTTCATGATATCTTGCGTGGCGGAAGGATAGTGTTCGCGTATTGCCGGCAGATTCTCGATTGTATAATAGCGCCACCCTTCTTCAAACGACAAATCCACGCCTAATGCTTTGGCTACTTCTATAAGCTCTTTTACTATATTTTTTTGAAGTTCTTCTCCACCGCTTGCATCAAAAAGCTGCCCCATTGTTACACGTACAAGTCCGCATGGGATGTTTACCGCGCAATTGACAACCATTTTTTTCCATATAAATTTATCAGCATCATTGGAGTAAAATGCCCTCATTCCACCCTTGTTAAATATTTTTTCAAGTTCTTCCAATATTTCTGGTTTTACATTCTGGCTTGATCCTCTAAATAAAATATCATAATGATCTGTAAGCATGCCACTGACATGTCCTGGCGCTATCATTCTGCTTGCAATATGCATAACTCCATAGCCCACCTTATCTTTATCAAACATCTCAAATAAAATGTCTGCATTCCCGACACCATTTTGCAGTGTGATTACAAATGTATTGCCATCAAATAATTCACTGTATTCTTTTACAGAGTCTCTAGTCTGTTGTCCTTTCACTAATATAATCACTATATCGCAAATGCCGACTTCTCCACCACTGCTGGATGCTTTAGCTTTCAGCACTTCTTTCTTGCCTTTTATTTCCACAATTAATCCATTTTTATTAATTGCATCAACATGCTCTTGATACTTATCAACAAACCAAACATCCGCACCTCCCTTTAAAAGAGCACTTCCTACGAACGAGCCTATAGCCCCCGAACCTAATATTGCTACTTTCATTTTTCTTCATCCTTTCTGATTGAATTAGCTTGAGCCATACCGATTTCAAATGCTTTTTTGTTTATAGCCCGAAATTGCTCTTTTTTACCTAATTTATCAGTCAATACTTTTTCCGCCGTTGCAATGGATACGTCTTTTGTATAGGTCAGAACAAGGCCGTACATGATAATATTACTCGCTTTTTCATTTCCGGCTTCTTTTGAAGCATCCATTAAATTAATCTTGATTACATTTACTCCATCAATTTTCGGACTGTCAACAAGAGCAGAATTCACAAATAAATTACCGCCTTTTTTCACTCTGTTACTGAATTTATCATAAGATGGTTTATTCAACACAATGACGTTGTCATAATATTTTTCTTCAGGGGATCCTATTTCCTCATCTGCCATCTTGATTGTACAATTTGATGTTCCTCCGCGCATTTCACCGCCATAAGCAGGTAAAAACGTCGTAAAATGGCCTTCTTCATTAGATGCATGTGCCGTGAGTATTCCGAGTGTCTGCACCCCCTGTCCCCCGGACCCGGCAAATAAATAAGTCTTTTCCATATCTATCCTCCTTAACCTTTCAAATCTCCAAGCGGAAAATAAGGTATCACATTTTTTTCAACATATTCTTTTATTTTTCTTGGATCAATACCATAATTTGTGGGACATGCACAAAGTAATTCAACAAATGAATATGCCCCTTCGTTGATCTGAAGCTCCAAAGCTTTTTTAATTGCCGCTTTTGCTTGCAAAATATGTTTTGGTGTATGCAGTGATTGACGAGTAACGTACCTCGGCGCTTCAAGAGACGCAATTTGCTCGGCCATTCGTATTGGATAACCGCATGCTTCCACACTGCGCCCGGATGGCGTCGTTGTCGTTTTCTGCCCTTCCAGAGTAGTCGGTGCCATTTGTCCGCCTGTCATACCATATACCTGATTATTTGCCATAATTACTGTAAGGCTCTCTCCTCTTGCGGCCGCATGTATGGATTCGGCTGTTCCGATTGCTGCACAATCCCCGTCTCCCTGATATACGATGACAGGTCTCTGCGGATTACAACGCTTGAAGCCTGTGGCATTTGCAGGAGCGCGCCCATGTGCCGACATAAACGTACTGAATTTATGAAACGGTGCAGAAAATGTGGTGCATCCGATTGGGGTAGCAAAAACCAATTTATCCACAATATTTAATTCCTCACTGAGCTCTGCAATCAGTTTGAAGGCTATTCCATGTGAGCATCCCGGACAAAATGTAGTCGGAACATCACTGAGCGCTTCACTTCTCTTATAGACAGCTTCCATTTTTTTCTCCTCCTATCATTTTTATGATATCTTCCTCAATTTCATCCACCTGTGACAGATACCCTCCGCAATGAAGATTGGCATAAATTGGTATATTTTTATCTATTTGTGCTTTAACATCATAATAAAATAACGGTGGTATCGCCATTTCAACAACTAATAAGCCCTTTATCTTCTTAGGATCAAGCGCATTAAACGGCTCTTCCGGAAACGGGAATAAGCTAATTGGACGTATCATTCCCACTTTAATACCTTTTTTTCGTAAATTACGAATTGCTGATTTTGCAATGCGTGCGGCAATGCCCCAAGCCGCAATGACATAGTCCGCGTCGTCCATCATATAATTTTCATAAGAAACTTCTGTTTGTTTCCATTCTTCATACATTTCATTATATTTTCTGTAATTATGATCTAGATTCTCGGCAAAAGTGGTATAGGGTCCTGCGTAAGGAGTATCCTGTATTACTTTTTTTTCAGACTGCGCTCTGCCAATTACATAAGGCAGATCAAACCTCGCTTCATCCAATTGCTTAAAGGGTTTGATATCTACAGGCTCCATCATTTGCCCAAGACTTGCATCAGACAAAATAAAGACCTGTGTACGATATTTTTCTGCCTTATCCCAAGCATCATAAATAATGTCGCATAACTCCTCAACAGTGGATGGTCCGTATACAAGCCCTTTCAGTCCTCCGTGCCCGAGTGATTTTGTCACCATGTTATAATCGCTTTGGGCGCCCTGTAAATTGCCTGTTGCGGCGCCTCCTCTCTGCACATCCACGATAACTGCGGGCAATCTTCCGCTCGCCAAACAGCTTAATGATTCTGTCATTAAAGATAATCCGGGTCCCGCTGTCGCTGTCAATGCTCTCACCCCTGCAATCGATGCTCCGAGAAGCATAGTCGCTGCCGAAAGTTCACTTTCCGCCTGTATAAATACACCTTCCACTTCAGGTAGTCTCCAAGATAAGTATTCCGTTATCGGCGTTTGCGGCGTAATCGGATACCCAGAAAAAAACCTGCATCCTGCACGCAAGGCCGTCTCGCTCATAGCTTCATTTCCTTTCCATAGTTCTTTTACTGCCATTTAAATAACCTCCTTATTTTTTTAAATTCTACTTGATTTGTTACTTATAAACCGTAATGGCTGCGTCCGGACAAACGATCGCACAAAGCTTGCATGCCGTACATTTTTCTTCTTCCGTTTGAACTGCATAATAATATCCCTTAGCATTGACTTGGCTTCCAGCTCTCAAAAGATTCTTGGGACACACGTCAAAACATAATCCACACCCTTTGCAGAAATTAGGATCTACAACAATTTTGGCCATGACTTTAACCTCCGTTTATTCATACTGATTAAATATTAAACTTTTACATTCGGATTTGTCTAAAAAAGATTGTTATGATAAGCATACTTTGTATTTATTTTTTAAAAAAATCAAAGCAATGTTAAATATAAAAAATTGTGTTTTAAAAAAGACATTTAAAAAATTTCTATTCTCTGATAAAATGATATTATTATAAAATATTAAAAATTGGAAAATAAAATGAATAAAGAAAAATTTGAGAAATATGTAAAAAAATATCCGCTTTCAACACTGAATTCAATACTTTTTGAAATGTTATATGACGAAATAGTCTCTTGTGAGCTTCCTCCCGGTGCAAAACTAAACACTGCACAGATTGCGGAAAAACTAAATATAAGCCGCACCCCGATAATGGACGCATATGAAAAATTAAAAGATTTAAGATTTATAGAAAATTTGCCAAATAAAAGCGGATACTATGTGTCACAGCTTTATGTTGATGATTTTAAAAATATGATGCTCGTTCGAGGGGCTTTAGAAAAAACAGCGGCTTCTACAGTCGCTTCCACTCACAATATGGAACATTTAGATGAGCTATATTCTCTTGCGGAAGCGCTGCAAAAACTCATGTTTAATGATGAATATGTGTATCAAAGAGATACGGAGCATAAATTTCATTCATTGATTGTGGAATCTACAAAAAATCCTTACTTGATTTCAGCCTATCAATTGATTTCAAAAGTTTTATACAGACATTATTATTATATGGATTGTTTGACTTCGGATTCGCCGAATTTATTTGTTTCAAAAGAAGCTGCATTCGATCATATTGCCATATGCAAGGCGCTTGAAAGCGGCATCGCTGATCTTGCGGAAAAAGCAATGGAAAAGCACATGAATACAGCGATGATTATTTATCTCATTCATGCAAATAAATGGTATAAATAACAGCAAACAGCATTCTTACTCTTCCATCGTTACCTGATTTCCATATTTCGCAACAATAACATCAGTTACGATAACCAGCCCTTCATTAACTATGTCGTTTACGATCGGTATAGCCATTTTTATTTTTTCAGGTGTATCAATTACTTCAATAATAATTGGAAGTTTTAATGATATATCCAAGATACGTGTGCTGTGAAGCCTCTTTTCATGACCAAATCCTTCAATGCCACGCGTTACAGTCACGCCCGCCATTCCTATTTCAGCCATTTTTTCAACAAGAACATGATATAAATTATGTCCCTTGTATTTTGCATCCTCACAAATATAAATTTTTAGTATTTTACATTCTCTTTGCAAATTCATTTTTTTCTCCACCCTTCTACGCTATTGAAATCCATTTATATATTTCTACGCCGATTATGTAGCCGATAATGCCTAAAATAAAAGAAAATAATATATATATAGCCGCATTTAATTTTTCATTATTTTGAAAAAGTGTAAAGCCTTCATACATAAATGTTGAAAATGTTGTATAAGCCCCCAAAAATCCATCCCCAAATAATGCATACTTATATGTGTCGAACCCTATGGAAGTAACGATCCCAAGCAAAATTGCTCCTGTAATATTGATTATAAACGTTGCTATAGGAAAAGTACTCATTTTTTTCTCTGTGATTTTTTTCCCTATCGTATATCTTGTAAAACTACCGAGTGCGCCACCCAGTGCAATAAATAAATACTCCATGATTGTATATTCCTTTAATTGTTTAATCCTCTAATTAATGATGTGTTAATTTCATAATAACTTTTTTTGCCAAAATATAACCAACATATGCGGCAGCAAACCCTAAAATACACGATAAGGCAATATACAATGAAGCCCAAAAATAACTGTCATTAAAAATTAATATGCTCGTTTCCTTGCACAGTGTCGAAAATGTTGTAAATGCTCCCAAAAATCCCGTTGAAAATCCAATTCTGATATCGGGATCAAAGTTTGATATTTCAAAAGCCAAAGTCAAGAAAAAAGCAAGGATCAGCGCGCCTGTGATATTTACGGCTAATGTACTAACGGGAATCTTGTCTGCCGGCTGAAATAAATCCATATTGCGTACAAGAACTCTTAATACTGCCCCTGCTGCCCCGCCTAACATAATATAAATATTTTTTCGCACTTTAAAAATTCCTCCAAATAAAAAAGCTCCTACAAACGCTCGTCATACTTATGTAGGAGTCATCAGCTTTAAAGCATTTATAGGCGAACCCCATCGCACAATTTTTATTTATTTTATCATTTAAACAAATTTATTACAATATAAATTTATTTTATGATAATAAATGATATTTATCTATTATTTATTTACCCATCAACCATCAAAAGTAGAATTTCACGCCATACATTATTTTCCGAAAACGCACTTGTGTTGCGGATATAGTATAATTAAAAGTATCCTGTCATATGTAACATATAACATAAAATCAATAGCATGGTCTTTCGGGCAGTAGCGGTCACTACTTTTCGTCGACAATATGATAAAGCTTTGTGCTTTAGTGAAAATTATTATTTAAAATGATTCACCTATTATGGCAATTATTCCAATTTTGTAAGACATAATCTTCTGATTTTATTACTCATATCTTCATACGAATATTCGGAAGATAATACCACAAGATAATCTCCGGGAGCTATTTGTGTATCTCCTTGAGGAATAATGTCTTTATCTCCTCGATGGATACCGACAACCAGAATTCCTTTAGGCCAGTCCACCTCGCGTAAAGTCTTGCCTGCAACAATGCTGCCGAGCTCAACCGGAACTTCGACCAATCCTCCCAGTTTTTCATTCTTGATGGTTTTTTTGTTATTCTCAACAATTCTGTCTAACAACGCTTCATATATAGGTGTTACTTTGAAAATATCCGATAAAAACAATGCAATAAACGAACATGCCGCAACAGGAAGCAGATGCATGAGTGATCCTGTCATTTCTGCCGTTAACAAAATACTTGTAATTGGCGCTTTTACGGAACTCGATAGAGCTCCGGCCATAGCACAAACTGCAAAATCAGGTATATATTCAGCAGGCAAGCCAAAATGTGTCGCAGCCAATGCAAAAATACTGCCTGAAAGCGCACCAATAGATAAAATAGGCATAAATATCCCGCCCGGAATACCGCTACCGAAACTTGTTACTGTAAACAATAATTTTACAATTATAAAAATAAGGAGAATACTCATGCTATTTCCAAGACTCTCGGCAATTTCCACCAGATTCTGCCCGCCTCCCAATACCTGTGGTAAAAACAATCCGCATGGAAGCGCAATCAATAATGCAATCACAGGCCGAATACGCAATGGTGCTTTGTTGTAAAGAGTTTGAAATGCAAGTAAAGACTTATTGAGAATGATCCCAACCAACCCTGAAAAAATCCCTAAGGGGATCAACCATAAATATAGATTTTCAGGAAGTTGAGGTATTGTAGTAAAATGCAATACAGGCTTTAATCCGAAAAAATATTTTGATACCACGTCCGCAGTAAGCGAAGCAGTTGTCGCAGCGATCAAGATCAATGGCGAAAAACTTCGGTGCACTTCTTCCAATGCAAAAACAATGCCAGATAAAGGTGCACAAAATGCCGCGGAAAGACCGGCTGCAGCCCCTCCGGTTATTAAATAGTTTTCTTCAAGTTTATTTTTGCTTATTTTTTTTGCAACGGCCTGACTGCCGCAGGCCCCTATTTGAATCGATGGACCCTCCCTGCCAAGAGAGAGACCAAAAAAAGAAGAGATAATTCCGCTTATAAACCGAACAAAGAGTATTGAATACCATTTCATCTTAAGGCCATATAAAACTTGTCCCTCCACTTGCGGTATGCCACTGCCCGTAGCCATTGGCTCTAACTTTATAAGCCATGCAATAAAAAGCCCAATACTGATTGCAACGATGATCCAAGGCAAAATCATCAATGGATGCGCTTTTAAATACGCAAATACTTTTATAGCAATATTATTGCCATGTTGTATTCCCAGACGATAAAACACAACAAGAAATCCTGCAACAAGCCCTGCTAATATACCTTTTAGAGCAACACTCCATTTTAATTCATTTAAATTTGATAAAATTTTGTAGACCTTGGATTTAGGCAAAACAAGCCTCCATATACAACTTTGCTATATATTCTTTCATAGTTAAAAAAATAAAAACCTGCCCCAGCAGGTTTTTATCAATTGCCTCTATACGTTCAAAATCCTAATTATAAAAACAGCTAACAAACAAAAATAGTATGACATATCGAGTACCTTATGAATTAACTCATTATCAACATAGCACTGCTTGCATGATGCTTAAAATTGAATCGGCTCAACCTCCATAAGTAAAAGCGCAATCATTACTGAAAATATAGGTCTTGAAGTTCTTTTTGACCTTACTCTGCTAAGGTTCACATTTATATTTCATAAAAATCTACAGTAAATATTATTTATGTGCTTTGAAATTTATTTTTTTATAAATGGCGCGCCCTGAGGGACTCGAACCCCCGGCACTGTGGTTCGAAGCCACATGCTCTATCCAACTGAGCTAAGGGCGCAACATATCTTAAAAAAACAACCATAGTAACACTATGGTCACGTTAGGCTGCTGTCATGCTTACATGGAGCGAAAGACGAGATTCGAACTCGCGACCCTCGCCTTGGCAAGGCGATGCT
>CAZOOZ010000008.1:0-108512 GCA_964581565.1 uncultured Eubacteriaceae bacterium | reverse complement strand
ACGCTTGCCCCCTACGTATTACCGCGGCTGCTGGCACGTAGTTAGCCGGGGCTTCTTAGTCAGGTACCGTCTTTTTTCTTCCCTGCTGATAGAAGTTTACAATCCGAAAACCGTCTTCCTTCACGCGGCGTTGCTGCATCAGGCTTTCGCCCATTGTGCAATATTCCCCACTGCTGCCTCCCGTAGGAGTCTGGACCGTGTCTCAGTTCCAGTGTGGCCGATCACCCTCTCAGGTCGGCTACTCATCGTTGCCTTGGTAGGCTTTTACCCCACCAACTAGCTAATGAGACGCGAGCTCATCTTGTGGCACCGTAGTTTTGACTGTATCAGCATGCGCTGTTACAGTGTTATGCGGTATTAATCTCCGTTTCCAGAGGCTATCCCCCTCCACAAGGCAGATTGCTCACGCGTTACTCACCCGTCCGCCGCTCTCCTTTATTATCTTCAACCGAAATCTCAGATAGTAAATTCCCGCTCGACTTGCATGTGTTAGGCACGCCGCCAGCGTTCGTCCTGAGCCAGGATCAAACTCTTCGTTTATATCTTAACTCATTTCTTGCCTATTAATTTTAACTCTTGGAATCTCTGTTTGGTTTTTTTCTTTTTCTCTACTTTTCAATGAACGCTGCCCTTTCGGGCCTCTCCGTTTTAAGGAGCTTTACTAATATACCAGTTCTATCCCTCTTTGTCAACACCTTTTTTGCTCTTTTTAAAATTTTTCTTTTTAAAAAATTTTTTTTTTTTTTAAACATATTATATCTTTTTTTCTAAAATTTATTAAAAAAATGTTCCACATATGCGGAACATTTTTTGTTTCGGAATAATAATTTAAGTTAAGCAATTTTAATAAGTTGGATGTTATTCTGAAGCTTTTGCAGCTTTGTCTCTTGCTTTGATATTTCTGTATCCAAAGATCCAAAGTGGAAGGATAACAAAGAACCAGTTCAAGATACCAAGATATTTGTATGCAACTGCAACAACCCACATCAATCCGAGAAGTGACACAGCCCAGCAAATACCAAGTGATACGATAGAAAGAATTGCTTTTCTTCCTACTTCGCTCTTCATGCCTTTGAACAGATATGGATTTAATCTTTCTACAAGACCAAATGTCAAACCAACGCCTGTTGTAACAAGTGCTAAGAAAAGCATAATTGGGTAAAGAACATCAAATACTGGCATATTTAACTGACCAACCATATAAAGTGTCGGTAATGTTCTGGCAGCTTCGTCTGCCCAGATTGTCGGCATTCCAGCAAGAAGCAGGAAGCATACGCCTGAAAGCATTAATGCATTCAAGATATAACCAAGCAGCATAGCGCCTTTTGCTTCTTTCTTAGATTTGGCACCTTTGAAAGCAGCCGCAGCACCACCGATGATACCCATCTGGAATCCTGAGTATGTGAGCGCCCACAGGAACGAGTTGCCAAAGTTACCCTGAACTGTACCAGATGAACCGGTTACGCCCCATTTGGCGGCGGTATCATTTATATAACCATCAGACCAAAGCTGAGCGATTTGCGGACCAAATTTGATAAGGCCAGAAATCAAAACAACCAATACGATAACAATAATACCAACTGTCATGATCATTGCGTTGTTTCGAACAACTTTTGCGCCGAAGATACTGAGCAATACGATAACTGCAAACATAATCAACGAGCCCACAATAGACGGCCATCCAAATTGTTGGTTACCAAGGCTTGCACCTGCTGCTATACAACCTGCAGTTGCAGCGATAACAGTAAGAGCGATCGAAATATCAAGAAGGATACTTCCAAGTGTGCCTATTGGTTTATAAGCCTCTTTCGACCATGCATGATAATCGAATGAATTAATTTGTCTTGCCGTTTCAAGACCTACATAGTACGTAATAGCAATAATGAAAATTGTTAAAAATGGTAATAACGGACCCCACCAACCATGATTTGCAAAGTATTGAAGTTCTTGTGTACCAGATGCAAAGCCAGCACCACAGTGTGTAGAAAACCAAACTGTTGCAGTACCAACACTAACACTGGTAAACATTTTATTCTTTTTTACGTTTTCCATCTTTTCTTCTCCTATAAAAATATAATTTCAAATAAGTTCTAACTCACCAATAAAAAAAGTGATGTATCGCGTCAAGCGAATTATTCCATGATGCTATTACTTAAATTATACCCCAAAACGATCTATTTATTTGTGCCAAACTGTCTGTCGTAAGTATCTTGCAAAATATGTGAAAGTTTAACGATAACGTCATTAACCGGTGTCGGTATGCCTGTTTCGATACCACCTCTAACAACAGCACCGTTTAAGAAATCAACTTCCGTTTTCTTTTTATTTATAATATCCTGAGTTGCAGATGGATAATGTGCTCTAACTTTCGGAAGCAGATCTTTAACATATGCATTCCATGCCGTATCCCAATCCATCTTAATGCCTTTGGCATTTGCAACTGTTACAAGTTCTCTTGCTATCATTTCTTGAATAGACGCTCCGTCGGGATGATCCCAAAGATCACCCATATTTATTCTTGTAATCCCACACGTAAGGTTTACGCAAGAATTAACAAGAAGCTTTGTCCATACGAAAACATTAGTTTCCGGTGAAAACTCGGTTACAAGACCGCCTTTATTTAGAACGTCTTCGATTTCTATCCAAATACCAGATTTATCAACTTTTTCATTGCAAAAGTGAATTGCAACGCCTTCACCAGTAGCGCCACTGATTTCACCAAGTGCCAATGGTCTGCTTGAGATATTAAGAGTACCATTGCCTACTTTTTCCTCAGGCAGGAATTCTCTCATTATATCTACATTTCCTATGCCGTTTTGCAACGAAATAGCAACCGTATTTTCGCCAAACAAACAATTCGCGCCTTCCATTGCCGAACGTGTAAACATACCTTTTACAAGAACAACAACAACGTCTACAACGCCGCCCACTTCTTGTGGTGTAAGTACTGCCTTAAGTTTAACAACCTCCTGCTTTCCGTTGAAATCCATCTTAAGCCCATCTTTGTTGATTTTTTCAACGAGCGCTTCAAACGGGTCGACTAGTGTAACCTCGGCTCCTCCTTTGTAAAAATGAGCGCCTATTACACTTCCCATAGCTCCAGCGCCTAAAACTGCAACTTTCATTTTTCTACCTCCTCGAATAATTCCTCTATATTTGTTATTTGATAACAATTAGTCCTTGAAAAATGTTATCACACTGGTACTTCTATGTCAATATACAATTAATATTTTATATGTATAAATAGGTAGATTGATAAGTAAACATTTAATATTAAACTTTTTTTTGTTTATTTTTTTGAATAAAATTAGTGTACTAATTAGAAACAGAATTGTTTGGTTTATTCTATTGTTTTTTCAACAGATCTCTTATTTCGGTAAGTAATAATTGGTCCTTTGTCAGTTCCGGAATTTTTGTCACTTCTTTTTTATTATTCTCTTTTTTCATAATTTTATTAATAAATTTCAAAGCAACAAATATGCTGAATGCAATGATCAGAAAATCAATAATATTTTGCAAAAACGAACCATATTGAATAATAATCGGATTTTGCCCTATTCGCGAAGTAATTGTGACAGATAAATCAGCGATACTGATTTTCCCGATAATCAAACTTAAAACAGGCATTAATAAGTCATTTACAAGCGAGCTTACAATTTTTGAAAAAGCAGTGCCTATCATAACGCCTACAGCAAGATCAATTACATTGCCTTTAATGGCGAATGTTTTAAATTCTTGAAAAAATTTCTTCATTTTCTTTGCCTTTCTCAACTATAAAGAGTATACATGTTAAAATTTAAGCAACCCTTAATCAACAGGCTTCATTGTCGGAAACAAAATAACGTCTCTTATAGAATCCTGGTTTGAAAGCAGCATCACTAGTCTGTCGACGCCGACACCAACACCCCCCGTTGGCGGAAGCCCAACTTCTAAAGCATTAATAAAATCTTTATCATATGGATGTGTTTCTTCATCCCCTTGCTCTTTTTTAGCAAGTTGCGCTAAAAATCTCTCTTTTTGATCTAACGGATCATTTAATTCACTGAATCCGTTTGAGAATTCTTTACCGTTGATAAACAATTCGAATCTCTCGGTATATCTGGGATCCTGCACATCTTTTTTCGCTAAAGGCGAAATCTCAACAGGATGATGTGTTACAAAAGTGGGCTGAATCAGCTTGTCCTCAACATATTCATTAAATACTTCTTCGATAATCTTTCCTATACCCCATCCGTTCTCAACATTTACGTGTAGTTTTTTTGCGGCTTCAATCGCATCATCCAGCTCCGTAAAAGTATCAAAATCTATATTTGTATATTCTTTGACCAAATCCGTCATTTTAATTTTTGCGAAAGGTGCCTTCAGTTCAATCTTCTGTCCCTGATATTCTATTGTCGTGCCGCCTGTTACCTTAGAGGCCACATACATAAACAATTCTTCTATCATAAGCATGACACTTTTATAATCAACATATGCTTCATAGCTTTCCATCATTGTGAATTCGGGATTATGTGTGGCATCCATTCCCTCGTTTCTAAAAACACGCCCTACTTCATAAACTTTGTCAAATCCCCCTACGACCAACCTCTTTAAAGGCAGCTCCAGCGCTATTCTCATGTACATGGGAATATCAAGTGCGTTATGGTGCGTAATAAATGGCCTTGCATTGGCGCCTCCCGCAAGTGTTGAGAGCACCGGAGTTTCTACCTCCATAAAACCGCGGTTATCCATAAACTCCCGAATATATTTAATAACGTTATAACGTAATAAAAATATTTGTTTCACTTGAGGATTAACGAGCAAATCAATATATCTTTGTCGATATCTTAAATCGGGATCCTTAAGTCCGTGAAACTTTTCGGGAAGCACTCTTAAAGATTTTGTAAGCAACGTGATCTCTTGCGCTCTTATAGAGATTTGTCCCATTTTTGTTCTGAAAACGAAACCGTTGATTCCAATGATATCTCCGATATCATATGATTTTATTTCATCATATTTTTCTTCCCCTACTGTATCCCGCTTTATAAATAGCTGAATACGCTCTGTAGAATCAAGTATATCGTAAAAGGACACTTTACCTTGTCCTCTCTTCGCCATGATTCTTCCTGCAATATTTACTTCTTTTTCTTCATACTGCTCAAAATTTTCAGTGATGTCAGCAGCATAGCTATCTACATTGAAGTGTGTTATTACATATGGACTTTTATTTTCTTCTTTGAGTTTATTTAATTTGTCAAACCTCACTTTAATTACTTCAGATAAATTTAATTCATCCTGCTGACTGCTGTTCGCCTTTTCTTCCGACATTCTTCTCTCCTACTCTACCAAAACAATATTAAATGAAATAACACCATTCGGCGTGGCAAATTCTACATTGTCTCCGGCTTTTTTACCAATTAAAGCACTGCCGAGCGGCGATTCGTTCGATATTTTTCCATTATCCGGATCACCTTCTCCGCTTCCCAAAATCATATATGTTAATTCTTCATTATACTGAGGATCAAATACTTTTACTTTGCTTCCGATATTGATTACGCCATCTTTTTTTGTCTTTTTAGCAACTTTTGCATTGCTTAATTTTCTTTCTAATTCTAATATTTTACCTTCTAAAAATGCCTGCTCATTTTTCGCCTCCTCATATTCGGCATTTTCACTTAAATCACCATATTCACGCGCATTTTTTATCTTTTCAGCAATTTGATTTCTTGCTTCTCCTCTCAGATAATCGAGTTCTTTTTTTATTTCATTGTATCCTTCTTCGGTAAGTATTATATCCTTATTCACAATTATCCACTTTCCTTTCGCAATTCAACAATTTATTTAACCATTATAATTAAGTGCTATTTTTATGTCAAGTTAATAATATCTTTGGCTAAAGTAATTTAATTTCCTTATCATATTCATTAAATTTTATATCCAGCGCGTATAACAAAGACTGAGCGCAGGAAGCATTGATTGTCATATCATTAAGTAATATTCCTGTAATGCGTCTATCATAAAAATCCATAAAAGACGGAGAATGTATCAGGTTCGCGCCACGCGACTGATCAATAATATTAAATACATCTAAAACAGTGTTATGAGCTGTTAAATAAGTAGAGTAATTTTTATTTGCTGAGACATAAAAGACAATATCTGTTTCATGAAGAATAGCCGGATTACTGGTAACATAGATCGAAGTAGCCGTGTTTTCATAAATTGTCCGCACATATTCATCTATAGATTCAACATTTTCACATAAAATACTGATATCACCAAATAACTCAAATATTTTATTATAATAAAATAATCTTGTGTATTGATCTATGACAAAGCAAATTTTATTAGAATGGGCCAGTCCCTCTAGGGTGGCAATAAATATTGCACTCATTAATTCGGCTCCACTGATAAATTGATTTTTAAAATCGTTTAATACATATCCCATCATAAAAGCCTCCACACCTAGCAGAGCGAATATTTTAGTGCCCGTCTCATCGATAGCCTTCATGATAAGTTCTCTTAGATAGCCATACTGTTCTTTTTTATTTAATAAATTTTTTTGTTTAAAAATATAAGCATAGCCTATATGATTATCGGATTTACTTTGTAATAGATACTTTGAAGATGAATGAGCAAAAGGTAGTTTTTTTATTGCTGCTTTTGCTTTATTTTTATATGTAATGTTTATTGTATTTTCGTTAATAAACCATAAAATTTTATTCATTTATATCACCTAAAAAAATAATATGAAAACAGTATTGATTTTACTACAAGAATAAAGATATATATTTGCAAAATAAATAATGGAAAATATTATAAATGAAGTTCGGTTAAATCTAAAATTTTTCTGGGATTAATTGTTCTCCCATATGGCCAGCTGCCATATCTTATTTCAAAATGCAGATGTGGTCCTGTGCTGTTTCCCGTTGTTCCCATGAGCCCGATTTCTTGACCTTGTTTTACAGAATCGCCTACTTCTGCCAAGTATTTATTTAAATGCCCATATCTGCTCCAAGAGCCGTCATCATGTTTGATATCAATACATTTCCCATACCCATAATAGCATTCGGCACGCATCACAATACCGTCTTTTATCGCTACAATAGCCGTATTCATTGAATTTGCAATATCTATTCCTAAATGCATTTCACCATTTCTGATGCCATATTCGCTGCTTACAAATCCACTCGTAGGCAGCACATACTCAGGCTGATGTCTGATTTTTGTGCCTTTAACAATGATTTCTTCTTGAGATGCTACGACAGTTTTTGTTTTTATTAACTCTCTTTTTTGTTCTATATTATTAATATATTCAATTTTGTAGATATTTTCTATGACACCATTGATACCACTTTGTTTGATTTGTTGCTGATTTTGATAAAGCGTCTGGCTATATTCAATAACTGTATTATATTTAAGCGTTTCTGCTTCTTTTACATATTTTAAACTTACGATAAAAGTATTTACTGTTTTTGACGCTTCATTATTTTCTTCTATACTCTCATCTGAATTGCTTATATTTTTTAATAATAATGCGACAGCGTCTTTCTGACCTAAAATATTAAAACAGTTTTCTTTTATATCTATGATCTCCAGTTTGCTATCCCATGCTGTATCTATCAGTACTTCATTTTTATCGCATTTAATATTTTCCCAATAAAATTCATCTAACACATCATTGGCAGTTTCTGTATCGGCAACCACACAAACAATATGCCCATCTGATACAATTGCGCAGGCATCTATATTCATAGCACTAATAGCAGTATTTAATACCTGATTTTTACTGCTTAATGAATCTATATTGTCAGCACTTTTTATCGTACTTATATTACTGAATGTGCATATACTGATTAATAAATAAATAAAAATTTGTCGTATACTTTTTCTTCTCATAGACTGTAGTATTAGTAAAAAAGAATAAAATATAAGTGGTTTTTATTACAAAAAAACAACAAGCATGATTACCTCATGCTTGTTGTTTTATATTCCTACATTCCTCATATAATGGCACCCTCAATCTGATACACATTTTTTCCCTTTTTGCTTTTGGCATCATTTTTATTGATATATATAAATGACCGGTTTTCTTAATGAAAAGTAACGCGAAAAATCATATTCGCTAATTTAGCATCATAAATTCCTAATACTTTGAAATTAAGTTTTTAAATTATGATTATTGAACATATTGGTCTGCTAATTAAAAAACGTGTAGATTTGCTTCAACCGGATTCATGTTTCGCTAAAAAAATTACATGTTGATTTATATTAATGATAACAGCTGAAAAAAATAACTATAATTATTTTAAAATACTTATAAAATTTTTTATTAAATAATAAAAAAGCTGTCATTATGACAGCTTTTTATTTAAAATTAGTAAGCATTCTTTTTGCGAGCTTCTTGGATCATCATGTCTTTTACTTTCATGAGACGGCTTAAATTGCCACGTTCGTTTTCATCCAGTTTCATAACGATGTAACGAATTGTCTCTTCAAGCTGAGGAATCATAACATATTCAAGCGCATTTACTCTACGTCTTGTTTTTTCAATCTCCTGCGATAACAACTGCACAGATTTTTCAATTTGCGCCAGTTGTAATAAATCAGGTAATATTTCTGAAAGAGCAAGCACTGCATCATCGAGTTCGCCAAGCGTTGTTGCAAATCCATAAGGATAAATTTCCGAAGGATCCTCATTAGATGTTTTAAACTCATACACCGGTACATTAACCGACATAATATTCTTATATTCAAAATCTAATGCAACACTTTGCTTTGGATATAGCAATGCTTCTTCCAAGAATTCCGGAGACATGGCGGCAGAAGCCACTGTGAAGCTTTTTCCTGCACGAATTAACGCCTCTTCAACTTTTATACGCAATGCGCGGTTTTGCTTAACAATTTCTAAGAACTGTTTCATTAATTCATCGCGCTTGTCTTTAAGCAGTTTATGCCCGCGTCTAGCAGTTTTAAGACGACCCTTTAGCCGTGTAAGCTCCATACGGGTAGGATTTACTGCCAATCTTGCCATTTAAAAATCCTCCCTTCTTACTTTTCTACAAAATTTGCATTATCTTCTAAATCAAGCGTATCATAGTACATGTCAATATGTTCTTGTTTTATACGCTTCAACTCGTTTTTAGGAAGTATTTTAAGTAATTTCCATCCTAAATTTAATGTCTCTTCAATTGTTCTGTCGTTATCATATCCTTGTGACACATATTGTTTTTCAAATTCATCAGCAAATTTCGCATATAATTTATCAACATCAGTCAGTGCGGCTTCACCCAAGATAGTCATAAGCTCTTTTGCATCTTTACCACGCGCATATGCAGCAAAAAGCTGATTCATTGTGCCCGCATGGTCTTCACGCGTTTTCCCTTTGCCGATCCCTTTGTCTTTCAGACGAGATAGTGACGGTAACACGTCAATCGGAGGACGAAGCCCTTTACGGTAAAGTTCACGTGAAAGGATGATTTGACCTTCTGTAATATAGCCTGTTAAGTCAGGGATTGGATGTGTTTTATCATCCTCAGGCATTGACAGGATCGGTATCATAGTGATAGATCCATCACTATCCAAACGACGTCCTGCACGTTCATACATAGTGGCAAGGTCAGTGTAAAGATAACCGGGATATCCACGACGACCCGGAACTTCCTTACGAGCTGCCGATACTTCACGGAGTGCTTCCGCATAGTTTGTGATGTCAGTGATGATAACAAGCACTTGCATATTAAGATCAAATGCCAGATATTCAGCTGCTGTCAGCGCCATACGAGGTGTAGAAATACGCTCGATAGCCGGGTCATTTGCAAGATTCATAAACAATACTGTTCTATCGATTGCACCTGTACGTCTGAAATCAGAGATAAAGAAATCGGCTTCTTCAAATGTGATCCCTACCGCCGCAAAAACAACGGCAAATTTGGATTCTGTTCCCAAAACTTTAGCTTGACGTGCAATTTGAGCTGCAAGCTGAGCATGCGGAAGGCCAGAACCTGAGAATATAGGAAGTTTTTGACCACGAACCAATGTGTTCAGGCCGTCAATTGCAGATACGCCCGTTTGAATGAATTCCGACGGATAGTCACGTGCCGCAGGATTCATTGGCACACCATTAATGTCCAGTCTTTTTTCAGGTAAAATATCCGGACCACCGTCTATAGGGCGGCCAAGTCCGTCAAATACACGGCCAAGCATATCTTCGGCAACGCCAAGTTCTATGCCGTGACCCAAGAACCTTACTTTGGACTGAGCCAAGTTGATTCCGGCCGAGCTTTCAAAAAGCTGAACCAATGCGTTGGATCCGTTGAGTTCCAATACACGGCAACGACGTGTTTCACCGTTTTGAAGCTCGATTTCTCCCAGTTCGCCATAACTTACATCAGAAACATCTGAGACAAGCATCAGCGGGCCTGCAACTTCACGTATCGTTCTATACTCTTTAATCATTATCTTTCACCTCCTTCTTCAATTACTTTAGCGATTTGTTCATCAATTTCTTGCCTTATTTTGTCATATTCTTCTTTATAGATTGATTGATCTATATCTTTTGCACGGCCAATTTTATCTCTTGCCGGTATTGTAATAACTTTATTTAAATCAGCACCGTTATTAATTGCATTTCGGGCTATTTTGCCATAATAAAGTATCATGTCCATAAGGGCCATTTGTTTTTCTAATGAAGTATAGGAGTCTGTGTCCGAGAAAGCATTTTGTTGCAAAAAGTCTTCACGCATCATTCGGGCAACTTCCATGCTGAGTCTGTCTCCCGCTGAAAGCGCATCAATACCTACAAGTCGCACGATTTCGTTAAGTTCACTTTCAAGCTGGAGTAATTGCATTGCAGCTTCTTTATTTGTTGTAAATGTCTTTCCAAGGCTTGTGTTATACCAATTGCTTAATCTGTCATCATATAATGAATAGCTGTTCAGCCAGTTAATAGCCGGGAAATGTCTTGCATAAGCCAAGCTGCTATCCAGTCCCCAGAATACTTTAACAATACGCAGTGTTGCCTGCGATACAGGCTCGGATATATCCCCGCCAGGAGGTGAAACTGCGCCGATTGCCGAAAGAGCCGCTGTTCTGTTGTCTGAACCGAGGCATACAATGCTTCCTGCACGTTCATAGAACTGGGCGAGTCTGGATGTGAGGTAGGCTGGATAGCCTTCTTCACCAGGCATTTCTTCAAGACGTCCGGACATTTCACGAAGTGCTTCCGCCCATCTTGATGTAGAGTCTGCGATCAATGCAACAGCGTATCCCATATCTCTGAAATATTCAGCGATTGTTATCCCTGTATAAACTGATGCTTCCCTCGCTGCAACAGGCATATCGGATGTGTTCGCGATCAGAACAGTTCTCTGCATCAAGCTTTCGCCCGTACGTGGGTCTTTAAGTTCAGGGAATTCCATTAAAACGTCTGTCATTTCGTTTCCACGTTCACCACATCCAACATAAATAACGATATCAACATCGCTCCATTTTGCCAATTGATGTTGTACAACTGTTTTTCCTGAACCGAAAGGGCCCGGAACAGCAGCTGTGCCGCCTTTAGCCATTGGAAAGAATGTATCAATAATTCTTTGCCCTGTAACCATCGGTATATCCGGAGGAAGTTTTTCCTTATAGGGTCTTTCAACACGGACAGGCCATTTTTGCATCATACTGAGTTCTTTATTCCCTTTTTCAGTTTTGACTACGCAAACGGTGTCTGTGACTACATATTCTCCTGATTTTATTTCTTCTATAGTACCTTCAACGCCAACCGGAATCATTATTTTATGGCTTACAACAGCAGTCTCTTGAACTGTACCAATGATATCACCGGCGATAACTTTATCGCCTTTTTTAACAGTCGGTACAAAATTCCATTTTTTGTCTCTTGAAATAGAAGGCACACTTATGCCTCTTGTAATGCTTGAACCAACAAGTTTACGTATTTCTTCCAAAGGTCGCTGTATTCCATCGTAAATAGTACCTATCATTCCGGGGCCAAGTTCAACTGAAAGGGGCGCTCCGGTAGCTGCGACTTCGTCGCCTACACTGATACCGGCAGTTTCTTCGTAAACCTGTATTGAAGCATTTCCCCCACGCATTTCTATTATTTCGCCAATAAGTCGCTCTTTGCCAACATGAACAACGTCGAACATATTATCGCCCGACATACCTTCTGCAACAATCAGCGGACCGGCAACCTTGACAATTTTTCCGTTTTCCATAATTGTTTCAACCTTTCGATAGATTTTACTCGCCTAAAATATCGGCACCGACAGCTTTTTCAACAGCTTCTTTTACTGCAGCAAGCCCGATCCCTAAAGTAGTACCTTTGCCCGGAATTAAAATAATTGCCGGTGTTACTTGCTGCGAATAGATTGCAAGCTCGTGCTTCAGCTGTGCTGCAAACTGTTCGGTTAGATATATAACAGCGTAATCTTCTTCCGCCATGCGATGAAGCTGTTCTTTCGCCTCTGTGGCGGTTTCAACAGAGACGGTTTCTATCCCGAGGGCTTTAAAGCTGAGTACGCTTTCCCTATCCCCCATAACTGCTATTTTATACATAAGTATCCCTCAGTCTTTCCATCGCATCTTCAGGGGATAGCCCCGCTTTGCGAGATGCCATTACCATATTTATAGCCGTGAATTCTGCTTCTATAGCAGCAATATATGCAGCTATATGCTGTTCCCCGAAAGCGATATATTTAGCATTTTTTAAATAGTCTAATAAAGCATTCTCTGCCTGTGTGTCCACCGAAGCCAGTCCCTTCTCTCCGCGCAATGCATCGGCAGCAGCCATAGCCGCTGTTCGCAAAGGCGTACATTCATAGATGGACAACAGACTTTCAGGTGTGATATCTACTTTTAACCGAGCAGCAGAAATATTTCCGCCCTCAATAAAGTATTTACTAATCAGCATACTGTCTTGTTTCATTCTCTTCAGTCTGACGGCAGTGCGCAAATTGACGCTATCAATTTGCAACTTAATATATTCTACCAAAAACTTACTGTCTATCTCTTGTGCCAACTGCAACATTTCAGCGAAACATGCTCTGTCTAAAACAGTATCGGCAAGTCTTGGGTCTCCTGTCCTTGCTAATAAGTCGCGGGCTTCATTTGCCGCTTGCTTCATAATCGATGTCATTTCCCCGTCTGCGCCGATGACAGTGTTTCCTGTTGAGGCAATCAAACGCTTCACAGAAATGTAACCCGTATCGATCAAGGTAGACATATATTCAGTTTTTGCAGCTTCTCCTTTAAGGATAGCTTTTAAATTGTGATAGTCATATTTCAATAAGAAAATCTTAACAATTCGCTTATCCGGTGCCATTTTCAAAATATCGTCTAATACATAACGTCTCTTTTCAGCAATTGCATCAGGGATCTGCGAGAGCTCACTCATCGCTTTGTATCCACATTCTTCTAGTACTTTTAGAGCTTCTTCATCCGTTTTAGACTCTGCAATTCTCCTGAGCCGCTCTCGCGTTATCAGAGCGCGTTCTAATGAGCGTATTCTGGTACTGGCATACAGATAATCTATATCCTGAATTTTTTCCAAGAGTCCATACTCCTTTCTGTCCTTGCTTATTTATAGATAAATATTATCTTAAAGATAAGCAACATGAACAAATTAATTAAATTTCTGTTGCAATTAACTAAAAAGAATTTGTGCCACTTGTGCAGATAAAGTGTCTTTTTCCATACGGACAAGACCATCAAGTGCACAGTTGATTTCTACATCGCCGCGTGTAACAATGACACCGCCCGATATAGAACGAGTTTTTTTAGAGACTGTTACTTCTCCGTTCAATCCCTTTGCCTTAAGCATTTTATTTGCTTCTGCAACTACGTCATTGCCACAAGCATCTTTATCTTTAGGCGAAAAAATAATTTCTTCTTTACCTGTTTCAGCGGCATCAACGATAAGTCTTGCCAAAAAATCAATATATTTTTCTTTCGGCAATGTACATAGCTTATCTAATGCTTTGTCAAAAGCTTCGGCTATAAGTTCTTGTTTTTGCAATAACAATGTTTTTCTTGCTTCCAAATTCGCAACAGATGCATATTTGCTTTCTTGTGCTTTTGCTTGCTTATTGCCTGCTTCTTCAATTTCAGTAGCAGCTACCGCTGCTTTTTCTTTATATGTGTTTATAACTTTGTCAGCTTCTTTTTTAGCTTCTTTAATTACTTTTTGGGCGTCTAAATTCGCTTCTTCTATAATCTTATCAGTTATTTTTTCAATACCATTCATAAGAGTACACCTTTTTCTTACTCTTATTAACGCACGTTAATAAGCATAAGTACAGATACCAACAAAGCAAGCACTGCATATGTTTCAACCATAGCAGGATATAACAAACCTTTACCGAATTCTTCCGGTCTCTTCGCTAAAATTCCCATTGAAGCTGCTGCTGCTCGTCCCTGGGCGATCCCTGAGAAATAACCAGCAATTGCAATCGGAAGTCCTGATGCAAAATACATTAAGCCTTGAGCAACTGTGAGTTGCATAGCTTCACCGGAAAATAATCCTATATTATTTAAAATCAAGAAAGCAATTAGTAATCCATAAATACCTTGTGTTCCAGGTAATGCCTGTAAAAGTAAGCTTTGTCCGAATTTACTCGGGTCTTCTGTTACTACACCAGCTGCTGCTTCACCGGCAATACCAACGCCTTTTGCGCTACCGGCACCGCCAAGGCCTGCTGCCAAAGCTGCTCCTAAAATTGCTAGAAATGGTCCGTTAAAAATTGAATTAAGCCAATCCATGTTAATTTTCCTCCTTAATAACTTGTATATATTTCGTCTCATTAAATAACGGTTTGAATTTTCTGCCGCCGCCCTCATAGAATTTGCCGAAGAATTCTACAAATTCCAAACGAACGGTATGTATAAATGCTCCCAGCAAACTGACTGCAAGGTTAAAAGTTTGCCCGATGATAAATACTATTACAAATAATATCCATCCTGCCACGCTGTTGCCCGCCAAAGAACCCATTGTGTTCATTACCGTAGCAACAACACCCGTTGAAAGACCAAGCGCCATCAAACGTGAGTATGACAATATATCAGACAAATAACCTGTTACTCCGTATAGTGCGCCGAGACCGCTTGTGATTTTCGAAAAGATATTTTTCTTCGCCCGTCCTGCTGTTAAGAACACGCCAAGCGCACCAAGCAGTGCGATATACATAAATATTTTCAACCCTGTAATCATTCCGAGTGCACCTAAAATAATGAGGTACCAAAATCCAATATCGAATATCGCGTCTTTTACTTCTCCTCGTTTAATCATACGCCATGCCGACAGACCCATACCGATAAGCAAATGAACAACTCCACAACCCAACGATAATATCAGCATTGTAATCGGATCTTTGAGCGGGTCAAACAATACAGGCCCAAGATTCCAGCTCGCTCCAAACATTGCGCCGATTGCAGCTACAAAATTACCGAACCAGCTTCCGAAAAACGCGCCCCATATAAAAGCGGAGATACCGCCATATAAAGCAAGTGTCATAAATTGTTTAAAGGTGCCCGTAGGCTTTTTCTTTTTTAAAACAAGCAATGAGATGATTGTAAGCACCAAACCGTAACCGGCATCTGAAAGCATCATTCCAAAAAATATAAAGAAACTTACCGCTAAAAACGGTGTGAAGTCTATTAAGCTTCTGTAACTCGGGAATCCATATAAATCGGTAATCGCCGTATAAGGCGCAAAGAGATTTTTGTTTTTCAGAACTACAGGAGGCTCTTGATCCTCTTCCGCTTCAGCAAATTCATAAGCACAACCGTTTTCAATTAAAACGTTCGCTACCGCTTCTTCAGTTTCCTGAGGTGCCCAACCTTCGAAATAAACTGTCTTTTCCGTACGCAACATTGAAGACATCGCCATCTCGCGCAATGCCTCTATAGACAAAGCATCAGCTGTCTGCTCGATAAGGTGTCTTACCGGAGCCATTTGAGCAATTCTTTCTTCATATGTTGTTACATTTTCTTCCGCTGTTTCTAGCTCTTCATCTAAGCGTCTCAGATTTTCCGTAGCGGTACCGGTTAAATCTTTAAATGTTACTTGAGAGAATCCCGCAGCTTTTAAAGCTGTCAGGGCATCTTCTTGCGCATCCTTATATGAAACCAATACTATATAAGATTGATCTTTATCTGCATTGACTACATCGGCCACCGCAGGAATATTTTGTTCTTCCAAAGCAACTGTTACTTCTTTCATGTCATTTTCCGAAGGACATACGCCTAAAATGACAGAAAAATGCTCACCACCCGCATAATCCAATGGAATATCGGATTCTGCCCATGGATTTAGTGTTGCTTTTTGAGCACAAATACGACCAATAAGGGTCTTGGTTTCAGCAATTTGTTTTACTAGCCCGTTAATTTGTTCAGATGACTGGATAGTTTCTTTTATAGATTCTTCATCAAAAAGAACACTCTCCGCAACCTGTCTACGCGGTGCTAAAAAGGACTTTTTCTCCGGTGCATATTTATTCAAAGCCTCTAATGCCGTAACCATTTCTGTTCGATTACGTGAAGCCTCTTGCCCAATAGATAAAGGCTTTACTAATTTAGATACTTCTTCATTTAAATTGGCATATGCCGGAGTTTCAATTTCTACGCAGCCAAGACGGGTTAAGTCCTTTATGACCTTCCGATGCAAACGGAAAGGCATAATCACCCGTAACCGCTTTATCTTGACTATTGCCATGAGTAAATCCTTTCAACAATGACGGAAACAGCTTTATCCATAGCCGCTTCACCTACTTTTTTCAGTGATTCAGCTTCGTCTTTAGCTGCATTTTCGATTTTTAAGGCTTCGGCAGTGCCTGCACGGTCAGCAGCTGCATAAAGTTCCAAAACATGTGCATGTGCACGCTCTTCGGCACTCTTTATCAGCGCTGCTCCTTCAGCTTCAGCAGAGACAAGGATGCGTTTTGCCTCTGAAGCGGCCTCTGCACGAATGTTTTCCGCACGGCTTTCGGCCTGGGAAATGGTTTTAATTGCGTCAAAGTTCATGAGTATTACCGCCTTTTTAAATGTTTTCTATAGATTTAGGTTATAAATCTGCAATTTGCATTTTAACATACTTTATTATGCTTGTCAAAGAATATTGTGAAATTTTTCTCAATTTTAGAATTAAGTAAAAATCATTATATTTTAATCATAAAATATTGGAATTTGTAATTATTTATTATATTTATCCAATACTATTCCTGCTTCTTCCAGTAATTGTTTTGATAACATATCCGGATACTCCCCGCAGAATACAACTCTTTTGATACCTGCGTTGATAATCATCTTGGCACATTGCACGCAAGGGTTATGAGTTATGTAGATCGTTGCTTCATTGATGCTTACCCCATACATCGCAGCTTGAATGATTGCATTCTGTTCTGCATGGATACCTCTGCACAGTTCATGATTCTGGCCGCTCGGAATATTTAATTGCTCTCTAAGGCAGCCTACTTCATAACAATGTTTCAGTCCGCTCGGCGCACCATTATAGCCTGTAGCTATAATTCGCTTGTCTTTTACTATGATTGCTCCCACTTTTCTTCGAAGGCATGTAGAACGCTCTTTCACTGTATCGAGTATGCTCATAAAATAGTCATCCCAGCTCGGTCTGTTTTCTTGCTGTGTTGTTTGGTTCATAAAATACCTCTCATTTTTTTATTATATTTTCAAGCAAATAATCACTACTTCCTGTTTTTTTCATAACTATCAATTTTTTCGACTCTTTTTTCATGCCTTTGTCCTTCAAACGGCGTATTTAAAAATATATCTACGACTTCTCTCGCTGTATCAAAAGGCGTAAACCGCGCGCCCAAAGCCAGTACATTGGCATTGTTATGCATTCTTGCAAGCTTTGCGCGTTCAATATCGCAAACCAGCGCCGCTCTGATACCTTTCACTTTATTTGCAGCAATAGAAATTCCGATGCCGCTTCCGCAAATAACTATAGCGCATTGATATTCGCCACTTGCCACCGCTTCGCTTGCTTGAATGCCGTAGTCGGGGTAATCTACACTTTCCGACGAATATGTTCCAAAATCCTTAACCGTATATCCTTTTTTCGTCAAATCATTTTTTATTGCTTCTTTTAATTCATATCCCGCGTGATCACTGCCAACTGCTATCTTCATTTCAATATCGCTCCACTTCTAATTTATTTATAATTTTCTCTATGAGGCTTTCCAATTGAGAAGCTGTTTTTTCATATTCGGCTATACCAAGGCCATATGGATCGTCTATATCATAAGGTTGATTTAAATACTCAGAAACAGAAAAGACCTTATCGGCATACTCGGGATAATATTTTCTAAGAATCTGCGCATGCCGGCTTGTCATGCAAAGCACCAGGGAACTGCTTTTCATATCTTCGTCATCAAGCTGCGTTGCCTTATGCTCTCTGATATCGATACTTTTGCTCCTCATCACTTGCTGTGCCTGAGTTGTAGCGGCTACACCATCAAAGGCTGAAATCCCGGCAGAGACCGCTTTATACTTCTTAGCAAGCCCTTTTTGTATTACTTTTACATTGAACAAATATTCAGCCATTGGGCTTCTACATGTATTTCCTGTACAAACAAACAGAATTTTTTTCATATTTCTCCTCATAATTTTAAACATCTGTTATAGATATTGATTGCCTGCTGCTTTTCTTAAACGATTCATAATAGCCATCTCAATACCATTTTCACCAAATGCCTGACATACAATAATCTCCACATTCTGCTGATCAAATTTTCTCAGTGAAGCATAGAAAAGCTTTGCCGCCATGAAAGCATTCTGAAAAATGATTTTGTTTTTCACGACAACTTTATTTGCCAATTCTTCGGATAAAAATAACGCAATATTTTTATTGGTATCATAGAGTTTATTTATCTTTTCCGCCATTTCATTCATGGCGCCATCCACTATTAGCACTTTAGCTTTTGGTTTATAGTGTGTATATTTCATCCCCGGTGAAAGCACCGCACCGGATTTCGTATTTTTTATTAGATCGGCATTTCCTACAGCGTCTTTAAGCATCTCAAGCGTTATTGCTCCGGGGCGAAGGATAACGGGGTATGAACCTCTCGCATCGATTACTGTTGATTCAAGACCTATGGAAATATTGTCATAGCCTAAAATCACATCTATTTTGTCATGCAAATCAATTAACACATGCTCTGCTTTGGTCGGGCTCGGACGCCCTGATTTATTCGCACTCGGGGCCGCAATATAACAGCCGCTTCTCCTTATAAGCTCTGATGCTATCCTGTTATCCGGCATTCGAATAGCAACACTATTTAAACCTGCCGTCACCGTCTTTGGAATAAGTTCTTTTTTTTCAAGAACAATACTCAGTGGTCCCGGCCAATATTTTTCAGTCAATACAAACACCCAACCGGGTATATTTTTTGCAATTTTCGACAGATCACTCTTATCTGCAATATGCACAATCAGCGGGTTATCGCTTTGCCTTCCTTTGGCAGCATAAATTTTTTCTACTGCCTCTTTATTTTGAACATCTGCACCCAAGCCATATACCGTCTCGGTCGGGAAAGCCACGATTCCGCCTTGCCTGATTATTGTTGCCGCATAGTTTAATGCTTCGTCAAAATTATTTTCTTTTTGTATGTCAAAATATTTCATTTTTCCCCTTAATTATTGTTCTTAAGCTGTTCTGCCTGCTCTGCCATATGCAAAGCATCAATCATTTCATCGATTTCTCCGTCTAAAAATGCTTCCAGTTTATATAATGTAAGACCGATTCTATGATCCGTAACTCTGCCTTGCGGGAAATTGTAAGTTCGTATTCTTTCGCTTCGATCTCCACTTCCTACCTGACTTTTTCTGTTTTGCGCCAGTTCATCCTGATGTTTTTTCAACTCTGCTTCATAAATACGGGCTTTAAGCACTTTCATCGCTTTCTCCTTATTTTTAAGCTGAGATTTTTCATCCTGACAAGTTACAACGATTCCGGTCGGCAAATGCGTGATGCGCACTGCGGAATCAGTCGTGTTGACGCTTTGCCCTCCATGACCTCCGGAACGGAAGACATCCACTCTTAAATCATTTTGGTTGATGTTTACTTCCACATCCTCAGCTTCCGGAAGCACTGCCACGGTGGCTGCCGATGTATGAATGCGGCCCTGAGATTCCGTTAGCGGAATTCTCTGAACTCGATGTACACCGCTCTCATATTTTAGCTTACTGTATGCACCGCTGCCTTGGAGTGATAAAATAACTTCTTTATATCCTCCTACCCCTATTGGATTCGTGCTTAATAGTTCTGTTTTGAAACGTGATCTTTCGGCATACCTTATATACATTCTAAGCAGATCCCCTGCGAACAGGGCTGCCTCATCTCCGCCGGTGCCTGCACGTATTTCGATTATGACATCTTTATCATCATTGGGATCTTTTGGCAGTAACAAGATTTTTAATTCTTCTCCTAATTTTTCAAGCTCAGCGCTAAGCAGATCAATATCTTCTTCAACCATTCTCTTAAAATCTTTATCTATTTTATCGCCTAAAAGCTCTTTATTGCTTTGCAAATCTTCCTGTGTTTTTTTATATTCTTTATATTTAAAAACGATAGGTTCTAATTTTGCATGTTCTTTTACGAGTTCCCTGTATTTATTCTGTTCAGATATGATCGTTGCATCGCTCAACTGCTGATTTAATTGTTCATATTTATCTAAAATGAAATCTAATTTCCCAAACACTCTTTCTCCTCCTGTTGGATAGCTGTCTTTTTAATGCAGAATTTTTTTATTTTATCATATAAAATTCCTTTTTTATAGTGAATGTATTATAATTTAATCTATTTTCAATAACTGATAGATTTTTTCAGCATTGAAATAATACTTTTTATTGCAGAAATGACATTTTAATTCTATTTCTTGCTGTTCTTTTAGGATATTTTCCAACTCTTGCCTACCTAAAGATTTTAATATTCGTTCTATCTTTTCATAACTACAGTCGCAATAATACTCCGGGGCAATACTTTCCTCGATCTTATAATCATATCCGTCTTTTTTAAATATCGTATTGATGATATCTATCTCCGTCATATTATTTTTCAGCATTGTCGTAATGCTCGGTAATTCCTTTATAATATTTTCCAAGTAATCTATCACTTCTTCGGGACAAGTCGGCATCACTTGAATCATGAATCCCCCTGCACATAAAACGCTGTTATCGGGTTGCACCAATACCCCAAGTGAACAAACAGTCGGGATTTGTTCACTCGCCGCATAATAATAAGCAATGTCTTCCGCTATCTCGGAACTGATCAATTCTACTGTACTGTTGTAAGGTGTCCTCAGCCCAATATCTTTAATGACCGTAAGCGTGCCTGCTCCAATTGCCCTGCCCACATCAAGCTTGCCGGTTTCGTTGACAAATACATCGATATCGGGATAACATATATCGCATTTGCCCTGCGCACGATTATTGGTTGTTACCGTTATTTGTTCTATAGGACCGCTTCCATTTATAATTAATGTAAGCCTGTCTTTTTCATTTTTCATCATCACGCCCATCATCATTGCCGCTGTCAGAAGTCTTCCTACCGCAGCCGTTGCTGTCGCCGTGGAATTATGAATGCATCGCATTTGTTCAACACTTGATGATGTAGTGGCGCAAAAAAACCTGACCGGGTAATGCGCCAATTGTCCTCTGATAATTTTGTCCATATTTATTATTCCTTTTTAATTTGTATTAATTTGACGGTAGAAGTTTTTCCTGAAATAATTTTTATATCTTGTTTGCCGACATTAAATTCTTTTGATAAGAAGGAAATGATTTCGCTGTTTGCCTTTCCTTTTTCGGGAACGCTCGCAACAGCCAGCTTTATCGTATTATCTTCCATCTTGCTTACAAATTCGGTTTTATTGGCTTTAGATATGATTTTTAATTTTAATATAATTTTATTATTTGCCGCCAATTTTTTTTTATAGGCATCAATCATGTTTTTCATTTTTATTATAACTTTCATTACTCAGGCTTTTCACTATTAAATTCACCCTGCATATCACCCGAATGTATTATTGGTTTTCAATTGTATAAATTATATAATGATTTAAACTAAAAATAAAGGAGGTTTCTAATGCCAGTAAAAATCATCGCCGACAGCGCATCGGATCTGCCGAAAGATCTGATAAAGGCAAATAATATAACCGTACTGCCTTTGGTTGTATTGGACGGTTCAAATGAATATTTAGACGGTGAAACAATCACCTCTAAAAAAATTTTTGATAATATGCGAAAGGGTGCTGTATATTCAACTTCTCAGGTACCCGTGAGCAGATTTATTGACACCTTCACTTCAATAGCCGAAAATAATGAAGAATGCTTCTATCCGGCCTTTTCTTCACAGCTATCCGGAACATATAATGCCGCCGTCACCGCATTGGATGAAGTTAAGAAAACATATCCGGATGTCAAAATCATAATTATTGACACGCTATGTGCATCTATGGGACTGGGACATGTCGTGCTTAAAGCATGTGAGCTCGCCGCTAAGGGAATGAGTGCCGATGAAATGCATCCCCTTATGAAAGATTATGCAAGGAAAATGGCACATGTGTTTACAGTTGAAAAACTGGAATATCTCTATCGGGGCGGTAGAGTAAGCAAAACTTCGGCATTCTTAGGCGATACTTTAAGTATCCGTCCTGTTTTGATCGTGGAAGACGGCAAACTTGTCCCCAAGCATAAAGTTCGCGGAGAAAAGAAACTTTATATGACCATGATGAATATGCTTGAAGAAAAAGCAGGTTCGGATTTTTCAGCCTTAACAGTAACTATAGCACACGGTGATGATATAGAAACAGCCAAAATTTTAAAAAAGATGGTAGAAGAGCGATTCGGTTGCAAAAATGTACGTTTTGCTACTCTCGGCGCCGTTATCGGCGCCCACGCCGGTCCGGGCACACAAGCCATTTTTGTAGAAGGCAAACATTAAAAGCAACAAAAACCCCTTCAATTATGATGAAGGGTTTTTTGTTGCTTTTATTAAATTTTATTTGATTAAATTCTTTTTTATTATTGAGCATTCATATAAATATTTATACGATGTTCTGCGTTTTTACGAATATTATAATAATAGAAAGGGTAATCGAAGCTGTGATATACTCCCCTGGGGAAAATACCATTTCCAGGAGCCAAACTGTCTTCATCCGCGGTACTGCAAATGAGGACTCCTTTGTCTAAATCAATACAAGCATCGGCATAATCCATAACACGTTTAAATTCGTTATTTTCATCCAGAACTACCGAGCCGTCGGAATTGAGCATGATCGATCCCAAATTCTGCTCTGCCGTTGCCAAGGTTTCGTCTGTTGTCCAAGTGATTGGATTGATTACATTTGCTCCGTCAACTACAACCGGATTATCGCCGATCACATCCGGCGCTTGTGTATTGTACGAAAGGATAACGCCGATATCATCCGCTCCCTGGGCAAATTTAAGATGCTCATTCTCGCTCAGATATTCATCTGTCACAGAATACCCTATAACATATGCTGCTATCATACGATCATAGACTTCTGGATTTTCTTTCATATATTCGGATAGTATATAAAGCAACATATTCGAGCCTTGTGAATGCCCTGCCAAAATAAAGGGACGATCATTATTATAATTCTTGATAAAATAATCAAACGCAGCAAAAACATCTGATTTTGTCGCGCCGCTTAAAAGCTCATCTTGATCTTCCAAAGATAATGACAGACAAGTACCAGCATCTGCTTGCCTGTAATAGGGTGCATATATATTCCCCACAGTTTCAAAGGCAGTCGCTTGTCTTTGAAAAGCGCCCTGCGCATTGGAAACCATCATCTCGTTATCAATCTTGCACACATCGGGTTCATCATCAGAAGATTTAAAATATCCTGTTGGGTATAAGTAGAAAACATCCACATCCTTAGAGGGATCAGTGGGCAGTGCAAGCCAATTTTCTTCATTGGAGTAATCAGTTGCTGTCTCTTTGGTTGCGCAAGATGCGAGCCCCATGCTCATAAACATTACGACTACTAAAAAAAATGCCATGATTTTTTTCACGTTTTGCTCCTTTATTTTTAAATTTTTTGTTAATTTACTATACCACAAATTAATATCATTATATAGTATCTTGTTTTAAAAATAGGTAATAAATCATTTAGCATAGAAATGATTCATTTATCCTATGAACTCTTTGTGTTTACTTGTATGCTTTCGGAAAAGAGCATATAATATATGAGTAACCATTTCATAAATGAGCGAGAGGTAAATATATGTATCAGGACAACAGTCAGTTTCGTTCTTCCAAAAGACATAAAACCCGAAACATTATTTTGTTACTTTTGTTTACTGTATTTATATCCTTTGTTACAATAAGCGGATTTTTATTTTTATTATATAATGGAATCATTACTTTGCCAGACTTAGAAAATGATCAGGATTTTTCTGAAATCATCCAGCAGCCGAATACAACAAACGACGATTCAAGTATACTGAATTCTCAAACACTAAGCCTGCAGCAAACTGCGAAAAAAGTGATTCCTTCTGTTGTGGGCGTGCTTACCTACAGCGACTATAACGCAGGCAGCCTTTACGGCGAAGGCTCGGGTGTAATCCTTACAGACGATGGATACATTCTCACCAATGCGCACGTCATTAAAGGCGGCAACAGTTTTAAAGTTGTTTTATATGATGGCAAAGAATATGCCGCTTCTCTCGTAGGCAGCGACACACCCACAGATATAGCTCTTTTAAAAGCTGATGCAACGGATCTTTCTGCCGCCGAATTCTCCAGCGGAGATCAAACAACCGTGGGCGATATTGTCCTTGCAATCGGCAATCCCGGCGGAGTCGCTTTCAGCAGCAGCACAACGATGGGTATTATATCGGCTACCAATCGTTCTATCACAACTGAAGACGGATATATTTTATCTTGTATACAAACAGATGCAGCCATTTCCCCGGGTAATTCGGGTGGCGCTTTAGCCAATACGTACGGGCAAGTTATCGGAATCAGTTCATCCAAAATAGTTGCCAGCGGTTTTGAAGGATTGGGCTTTGCCATCACAAGCGATATCGCCCTCACCATTGCGCAAGATTTAAAAGAATACGGTTACGTAAAGGATCGGGCAGCGCTCGGTGTCAGCTATCAATTCATCAATGAAGCTACTGCCGCATTCTATAATCTGCCTACCGGTATGTTTATACAAGATATCACAAATACCAGTTTGGTAAAAGCTGGTCTGAAAAAAGGTGACATCATTACTCACATTGACGGAGTTGAAATAAAGCAGCTCACGGATATTACATCCACACTTCTGAAGAAAAAACCGAAAGAAACCGTTGAAATTAAAGTGTATCGCAGCGAAGACGACTCAATCTTTTCTGCTACAGTCACGCTTATTGAAGCTACACATAACTAATGATATCCTATATAATTCGCCACACAATGAAACAAAGCCATGCCGAATAAGATGACCATGCCACCGATTATTGTAGATATATCGCCGATACGCGCTTGAATAAAACTTGCTAAAAACGGACTGATAATCGTAGACTATGCATCCTTGCAAAAAAGGCATAAAAAAAAGACTTCTAATGATGAAGAAAATTTTGAAGAAACATATTATGAGTTATAATTAAAATAAGAGCACCTGATACATTCTTCAGGTGCTCTTTTATTCTAAATTTTATTTAATAGTATCTTTCAAATTTTTTGCAACTTTAAACATCGGAACTTTTGCTGCAGGGATGATCATCTTTTCTCCGGTTCTCGGATTTCTGCCTTCTTTTTCTTTTCTTTCTTTAATTTGGAATGTTCCAAGCGACGGAACGGTTAATTTTTCACCTTTGTTTAATTCTTCACCAACAACGGTAACTAAAGCGTCAAGCATTCTTTCAGCTTCAATTTTCTTTACATTACTTTTTTCTGCAATTGCACTAATCAATTCATTTTTTTTCATTTTTATATTTCTCCTTTAAAATTATTTTACTTAAATTCCAATATTCATCTGCTTTTTTAAGATTTATTTCTTTTAAATTTAAGCCGTCTGATAAAACCATTTCTTCAACTATGGAAAATCGGTCTATAAACTTTATGGTTGCTTGTCTTAAAGTATCTTCACAATCCAATTTTAAAAACCGGGATACATTTACTATAGAAAACAGTAAATCTCCTAATTCTTCTTTTAACTGCTGTATTTGCATCGTTGATGCAGCTTCTATGAATTCCTTCACTTCTTCTCTGAGCTTATCATACACTTGATCTATATTTTCAAAATCAAATCCTGCTTTTTTTGCTTTATCCTGAACTCTGGCTGCATACATCAATGCCGGCAGCTGTTTTGGCATTGATTGTAGACTTTCACTAGACTTACTATAACCTTTTTCTTTTAGTTTTATTGCCTCCCATTCATTTTCAACTTTCTCAGGTGAAAAATCTCGATTTGTCTGAAACACATGGGGATGCCTGTTGATCATTTTTTTATTGATAGCCTCAAAAATATCCCGTAGGTCAAACTCCTGATCTTCTTTGGCAATTGTAGCATGAAAGTAGACTTGTAACAATACATCTCCCAATTCTTCCTCAAGCATTCCGCAATCATTTTTTTCAATTGCATCAAGTACTTCATAGCATTCTTCAATAAGATAACGTTTAAGACTACTGTGAGTTTGCTGCTTGTCCCAATTACATCCGTTTGGACCTCGAAGCATACCCATAATTTCTTCTAAAGTCCGATAATCTCTGAGAATTAATGTCTCATCTTTGAAAAGCAGCAGACTGCTCATATGATCAAATTCAAAATTTCTATCTAGTTCATATAATACGGTTTCTTTTATTCTCGCATCGGCTTCCCCCCCATTTTGTATGATATATACTGTTTTATTTTTATCATAATATTCCATCATTTTAAGCTTGACTTCTGATGCAATAAAATTATCATATATCTGACATATTAAAATATCGCAGTTTTTGTCAAAATCATCAGTTTTTAATTGAAGTGCATCAAGCAGCTTTACACTATGCGCCGCATCTTTCTTCATCGATGAGAAAATAGCATCGACAAAGCTCACTGCCGGCAATATCTCAACTTGGATATCATTTTGTTTTGCTTTTTGAACAATGAGGCTTACCGTGTTTTCAGCAGATACAGGGCTGCCGGGTACTAAATACATTATATCATTTTCATAGGATGCCGCAATTACTTCATTGGAAATTTTTTCATAAACTTGCTCAAAATTATTACTTTTATTATAAATCTCATCAAAATTGATGGCATCTGGACGCATTTTTAATATTTCTTTTGCGCTTTTATGCACAGCCGTACGCATGAAAACCTTTTGCGCATCTAAAATTGCTTGATGAGTTTTTAATGTCATATGCTCTATGGATGCCGTTCCCATACCTCCGATTAGTATTTTTTTCATTTAATGTTTCCTTTTTAATAAATTTTTTATATCTTTTTTTGCTATTCCGCCGCATAGCAACATGGCCAGGAAATAAACACCGCCTCCAAGCGCTATTGCAATAAGAACCGCAAAATTGCTTCCTACTATGTTTGCCAAAAAATGATACGAAAAATACGCTGTTGCGCCCATGATAACGCTGCTTAAAAGCGGCTTGATAAAAACATCCGTTTTATTTAGTCTGAACTTGATATATTTTTTCACGCATAAATAATTCAGTGCTGTAATGGTGCTGTCGGCAACAAAAGTAGCAATAATGATACCGTATATATTAATTTCTGGAATAGAAATTAATATAAGATTAAGCACCATTTTGATAACTGCCCCTATGGCCAGATTGCGAATAGGCAGCATCATTTTCCCAAGTCCTTGAAGTATTGCCTGACATGTTATATACGTTATAGATGTAATACAACTAAAGGCCAAATATTTAAGCAAATCACCGCCGGCTGATGTGGCTCCGAAAAGCAGCTTTATAATAGGCTCCGCAAGAACCGACAGACCAATTGCCGACGGCAGCGCCACCATCATAACCGCTTTCATTGCAAGAGCGGTTTTATCCGCGATTTCGCCGTGCGCTCTTCTGACATAAGATTCGCTGATCGCAGGAACCAACGCCGCCGCAAGCCCCACTCCCACCATCAACGGAACATTTATTAATGTCTGTACTTTTTGTGAAAGCTGCCCCCAAAGCTCTGTAGCCGTGATGATATCAAAGCCTGCCGTTTGCAGACATCTTGCAACCGTGACAGAATTGATCATATTCATCAGCGATACAACAATCGAGCCAAGTGATGCGGGAATTGCTATTTTAAAGAGCATTGCTACTATTTTCGATGTTTTTTCACTATATCTCACTGCCGGAAACTGAGGAATCGTTTTGCCTCTTTTCTTATATCTTCTATACAGAAAAGACATTAAAATGCCGCCCGCAATCGCACCTGCGGTGGCACCAAAGCTAGCGCCTCCTGCCGCCCATGCAACTCCTTTTGCTTTCAGCAAGAAAAACGCGAGCCCAACACCAAAGATAACACGAAAGACCGACTCCACGATTTGTGACAACGAAGTGGGTATCATCATTTGAAGACCTTGAAAAAAGCCTCGATAGGTTGCCATATAGGATACAAAAATTGGCGTAAGCGAAAGCCCTAAAATAGAAAAATATGTTTCTTCCGGCCAGCCTAAGAAATGTATAATAGGCTTTGCAAAAGTGATAATTAAAATACTGCAAATAATACCCAGTATCATCATTGAAGCCATAGATATTCTAAACACTCTTTGTGCATGTTCATATCTTTTGAGGCTCATGCTTTCACTCGTCATTTTTGAAATAGCAAGCGGAAGCCCTATGACAGATACGGCGACCAAGAAAGAATAAATTGGATACGGATATCCGTAAAGCCCCATCCCGTAATCGCCTATAATACGGCTTAAAGGCACTTTAAAAAACAATCCTAAGAACCTTGCAAATATACTTCCTATGGTAAGTATCATCGCCCCTCTAAGATAGGAGGGTTTTTTATTTTCCGAATCCATAAATGATCCCCTTTACATTGGGTAAAAACATAAGCTTATATATATTAACAGAAAATACTTTTACGTCAATAGCAAAATAATAAACATTATACTAACATATATTAATGATTTCAAACATAAATGCAACGATAAAGTGCTGTTTTGCCAAGTTTATTTACTAATATATTTAAATTAAGAAAAGAATATACATTATGTCCGTTGCTATGGTATTGTATTAAGTTGAAATACAACTTAAGAAATAATATAATGACTTTATCATTTTTTTAGGATATAAACAATGCATATATCACTTCATACCCCAACCATTATATTACTCGATATACTTTCCTGCAAAAATGCCAGATCCTATATTTACGGAGCCGGACTCATTCATAGTATCAAAAAACAACAGTATACCTGTGCGTTTGATGTACTCACAACGGCTTTGCCGCAAGATGTGCAAAAACTACTTATAGATGCAGGCTATGCCGTGTATGCATCAAACAATATTATTAGTGTATCCAAAGAGGATAATCACTTTCGAATTACTACTGCATGCTGCCTTGATGAGTATTTCGAAACACTTGATTTCACGGTCAATGGCATTTTGGCAGATGAAGACGGAATTGTTATAACTAAATATTTTGATATTGAAGATATTGAAAGAAAAATCATTCGACTTGCAAATAAAGAAAAAGATTATTTACAACATCATAAAATAAAAAAATTACAGGCTATTCGCTATCTATCGCAATTGCCTGGTTTTTCGGTTGATACTATTCTTGCAGATATTATTAAAAACGATCCTGAGCTGACTGATGTGGCTCCGAGCCTGATTGGAGACGAACTCAAATGGCTTTTAACGGGCAGCAATGTCAGGGAAGCGTTGAAACTGCTGCAGACAACTTCTTTATTAAAAACTATTTCTCCGGCGCTTGATGCATGTGTAGGCGTGGAGCAGAATGAATATCATACGCAAGATGTTTATAACCACATCATAGATGTTGTCAGTAATACAGCGCCTGATTTAATTCTGCGGCTTGCCGCGCTGTTTCATGATATTTGTAAACCCGAATGCAAAATAATCAAAGACGGCAAAATACGTTTTCCCGGTCATGCCAAACGCTCCGCCGAAATATGCCGAGAGATTCTGATTTTTTACGGGTATGACTTTGCCGTAATAGATAAAGTGACACTGCTGATAAAATATCATATGAAAAAGGAGAAAATGAGCGATGCGCAACTGCTCGATATGATCTGCGAATGCCGCCCGGAAAACATAGACGATATCTTCAAACTGCAATTTGCCGACAATGCCGCAACTCTGGTGACAAATAGAGACGGAATGATTTATAATAAGAAAAGAGCATACGAGCTTTTAAACAATAATCAAAATAATAATAATTAAGAAGGTGTTTAGATTGTATAATACATCCGGAATTTATTTTAAAAACTATAAAAGTTTTTCTGCGACCGATTTTAATGAATTAACAAATATTAAAAAAATAAATTTAATAATTGGGAAAAATAATTGTGGAAAATCTAGCATTTTAGACATAATTCAATACATATTAAATGCAGAGATATTTACTAAAAATAATAATCGTTTTCATGATATTGAAATTGTTTTTCCTATTACCGAAAAATATTATAAAAATGTATTTAGACAAGAAAGACGCGGGGGCAAAATTATTGGAGATCATTTTGAGTATGCAAAACAAAATTTAGAAAATGAACTTATAAGACTTAATATACAAACAAAAAACAATTATTCTGAAACTATTCATTTTTCGTATAAATTTTCTGAATTTAATTCAACAGAAAATTTTAAAAGTGAACTAAATACATTTTGGGAGGATTTAGCAGAACAATTTTCGGGATTTTTTGTTAATTATAAATTTAAACGTTTAAATGCTGATAGAAATATAGCCCAAGAAAATGAGTCCGATAATGAAGCATTATTTTCAAATGGCAATGGTGCAACAAATATAATTAGAAAATTTATTAATTATTTTGACTATGATGAAAAATTAATTCAAAATACATTGCTCAATGAATTAAACAAAATAATGAATCCTGAATCTAATTTTAGTAATATAAAAATACAACAGATAGAAAAAAACAATGAAGATTATTTATGGGAAATATTTTTAGAGGAAAAAAATAATGGTAGATTTGCTTTGTCGCAATCAGGGAGCGGTTTAAAAACTATAATTCTAATTTTGCTAAATTTATTAATTATCCCCTATACACAAGAATATAAAGATAAACGTATAGTATATGCATTTGAAGAAATTGAAAATAATCTTCATCCAGCTCTGCAAAGAAAAATATTTGATTATTTATATGAATTTGCAACAAAGAATGACAAATGCATTTTTTTAACAACTCACTCTCACGTTGCTATTAATGCATATTACGGCAAAGAAGAAGCAAGCATTTTTCATGTAATAAAAGCAAATAATATTTCTACAATTAAATATATAAATAACGACATCGATAAATTTCAAATATTAGACGATTTAGACGTCCGAGCTAGTGATTTATTTCAATCTAATGGTATAATATGGGTCGAAGGCCCTTCTGATAGAATTTATTTAAAAAGATGGCTTGAAGTATTAATACCAAATAATATTTATGAAGAAGGCAGGCACTATCAATTTCTTTATTATGGTGGTAGATTATTATCACATTATACAACAGTTCAAGATGAAAATTTAATTAATGTCTTATTAACAAATCGCAATTCTGCTATTATCATAGATAGCGATAAAAAGAATAATCAGACACGTATTAATGATACTAAAAAAAGAATTCGGCAAGAATTTTTAGATAATAATATGTTCTGTTGGATTACAAAAGGACGTGAAATAGAAAATTATATTTCTAAAGAAGCAATAAATCAAACATTCCATAAACAATTAAACCAATGTGAACAATATGAATATTTTCCAGATTATATAGAACCAACTAACAAAAATTTTAAAAAGGTAAATTTTGCACATCGTGTTTCTACTAATATTACTAAAGAAAATTCAAATAATGTTTTAGATTTAAAAGATAAAATACTAGAATTATATGAAACTATAAAGAAATGGAACAATAATTAATTATTTTTATCAAGAGGTTTATATGCCACAGAAAACCACTTCAATAAATTATATTAAAAACAATATCGCCGCAGCCGATTTTTATTTTAAAAAAGACCTTGGGCAAAATTTTATTACCGATGATAATATCATCAATAAAATCATCAAAGAATCCGATATTACTTCAGATGACTGCGTGCTTGAAATAGGCCCGGGTATGGGTTCGCTTACTTATTTTTTATATCAGCAATGCAAGAAGCTTGTTGCCGTAGAAAAGGATGATAAACTCTATGCCATTTTAAAAAACAATTTCAGCGATGCCGATAATGTCACTTTAATCCATGATGATATTTTGAAGTTTAATTTTAAGCAGCTTTTAGAGTTATTTGGTACTGATCAAAAAATAAAAGCTATCTCTAATTTGCCCTATAGTATCACAAGTGCGGCAATCATGAAATTACTTGAGCACAATGATTTATTCGAAAGCCTTACTCTGATGATGCAAAAAGAAGTGGCTCAGCGGCTCGCTGCAAAACCCTCCACAAAAAATTACGGCTCACTGACGCTTGCGGTATCTTACTACGCAGACTGTACTATTCTTTTTAACGTACCCAGCAATGTGTTCTTCCCAAAACCAACGGTAGATTCCAGTGTTGTGCTACTCACACTTCGCAAACATCCAGATGTAAACACACAACATGAAAAAGAGCTTTTTGAAATTATACGGGCGGCTTTTTCCGTACGGCGCAAAACATTGCTTAACGCTCTTTCAAATACACTTGGCATGAGCAAAGAAAAAATAAAATATGCCCTTGAGAGCCTTCAACTAGATCCAAATATTCGTGGCGAAGCCTTAACACTTGAGCAGTTTGCAGAATTGACAAATTTTTTATACCGATAATAATTGAAATATATTTGCAAAATATTTAAATTTGAGTATAATATTATCTACGTGCGAGAGTGGCGGAATTGGCAGACGCGCAGGATTCAGGTTCCTGTGAGCATTATGCTTGTGTGGGTTCAAGTCCCGTCTCTCGCACCATTTTTTTAAAATATTCATAAAAATAAAGTAATGCATCACTCTGTTTTTTTATTTAATAACTATTAATTGAATTTATTTTTCTTTAATATATAATCATAATATATCAAAAATAATTTGCACCAATCCCGACAATTTATTATTTTATTCTTGCTGATATCTAAAATTAAGGAGTGTTAAAAAATGCCGAAAATGTCCGATATCGCAATCTTAAAACAACTGCATCAACCTACTTTAACAATTCGCACAACGACAAAAGTTCAGGATCTGCCGCAAATAATCGGTCAAAGCTATGCAAAAATCGCGTCATATCTTGATGAACTCGGCGAGACTATGACAGATATACCGTTTGTATGCTATCATAACTTGGACATGCAGAATCTTGATGTTGAAATAGGCTTTACCGTATCTGACTCTTTTGCACAAAAAGAAGATATAAAGCCAGGCTTCATTCCCGAAGGGTATATTGTTTTCTGCATGTACAGAGGCTCTTACAGCGAAGTGGGATCTGTATACGATGAAATGGCAGCATACATTACTGATAACGGCTATAAAGCCGTCGGAACATCTTATGAGTTTTATTACAACGGACCCGATTTTCCCGAAAGCGAATTGCTTACAAAAATTGTAATGCCCGTAAAGAAAGTTACCCGGCCTGTCAAAAGATAGAAATCAAAAACGGAGGAATAAGGTATAAACCCCTTACACTGGGATTTTTCACACATAAATATCCCCCCCAATTTATCACTGAATTTTAGAAATGAGAGAACTTAATACATAAATTCATACGGTCCGCTTCCAAGTGATAAGGAGATTAACCGGGTTGGTTCTCTAACATAAAATCTTTGTGTCCTAGTCCCTGCTTCTCTTAGCGTACCATCCCCTTTGTATCCCGTAATTTATTAAATCTCATTGAGAAAATCGATCATGATCTCAATAAAATCATCCGGTTTTTCCCAACTGAAGGAGTGGCCGGAGTCAACATTGATAAGCACGTTATTTTCTATCAGTGAATGCGCTCGCTCGGCATCCTCACCGTTCATAGCCCCCATGAGGATACCGTTCTCATCATACTGCCAATTCGTATGGATCAGGACGGATGGGCAGTTAATCTTTGACAGGGCCTCGGCGTGACCAAAGCCTTCCATCCATGAGCAATCATAGAATGTATCGCCAAATCTGGGATCGTAGTCGTCCATGAAATAAAATATCCCGGTAATAGAAGGTGGGAAAAAAAATATTTTCAATCTCTCTCCTGGATGTTTTTCCCGGTAGGATACGGCATATTGAATGATATTTTCTTTCGCATCTCCAAAATAATTAATCCAATAGCAGTTTTCGATGTAATACAGCGCAAAGTCATCCTCCTCATCCTGGTTCAAAAATGAATGACAGACCTGAAATGTATCCACCTGCGCATATGTTTTATCGCATCGGGACGCCTCCGTTGAGAAGAGAGGCGGATCCTCCAGGACAACACCCAATACATTCTCAGAAGAATTGGCGGCAAGCCATACCGCAAGCAGTCCCCCGGATGAGTGTCCCGAAACCACCGCCGGTTCACCAATCACATTTTCAATAAACCAGACAAAATCCTCTCCCATCGCCTGCGCGCTGTATTTTTCCGAATCTTTGCTGGATTTTCCATGCCCGTGGCAATCCACCGCATAGACATGATAATATTTTGATAATTCCGGTAGTACCTTTGTATATATTCCCCACGCCGCTTCTTGTCCGTGGATCAGCAAGAGGGAAGAGCCATTATCGGGTCCTTCCACATAATTCAAAACTGTTCGATCATCTAAAGATACCTGCTTTTCCTCATAACCCGCTTTCATCGTCTTCCGGAATGGAACCTTGTCATAATTAAGATTGTTATACACATATACTGCAGCAAGCACAATGAGCATACATATCAGGATTGCGAACGCTGTCAGTATGATTCTTAAGACTTTTTTTCTTCTTCTCTTTTCCGGCTTCATGCCATCCGCGCCGGGTAATTCCCTTCTCATTTGTCCTCTTCCTCCTGATTTTGCGCTTTCATGACCGCCTCGGCAAAGTGAATAAACATATCGTTTTTAACGATTGCAATGCCCTGGGACTCATCGCCCAGAAGGAGCAGCGTATCCCCGGGATTGATATCAAAGACTTCTCGTGCCTCTTTAGGTATAACGATTTGTCCTTTCTCTCCGACTTTCGCAGTCCAAGCGTATTTGCCTTTCGAGTTTTTCATTATCAACCTCCATAATAAGTATGATAAGTATGATAAGTATGCTTAATTATACTCATTATAGTTTGAGCAGTCAATAGGCAATATTTTATTGCGTTACGATAATTGCAAAGCTATATAACCAGACCTGTCCGTTTTATCTTAAATGATAATTTCACAGATATACAAAATAGTAATGGACGATATCGAAGAAACTCAAATTTCCGCTTACGATGAGGTAATTCTTTATATTGAGAATTAAGATGCTATTAAAGAGATAAATAGCCAATAAAATGAGCTTTCAAATTTTAAAAAGATATAAAATCAATTATTGCCACAAATAAGGCTCCCAACCTCAAACGAATCTATAAATACCGCCTGCCGATCATCTACAAACCATTGATATTACTGGATCCCAACATGGTGGAATGCAGACGTTTTGCTCACGTTCTTGCATGCTGCTGGTATATAATATATAATAAATTTGCTTTAAACCAATCTAATTTAAAGGAGAATTTTGCAATGGGCATTTGGAATGTTTTGAGTTAATAGTAAGGCAATTATCAATATGCCTTACTAATCAAAAAAGATATCAAAAAACAGATTAGGAGGCAAATATGTCATATTTTAACTATCATAATAAAAATATATTTTATCAGGAAATCGGCTCAAAAACCCCGCTGATTTTCTTGCACGGCAATACCGCATCTTCCAAAATGTTTGAGACACTGATTCCTTTGTATCAGGAAAATTTCAGGGTCATTTTAATTGACTTCTTGGGTAATGGCCATTCGGATAGAATTGAAGATATTCCGTCGGAATTATGGTATGAAGAAGCAATGCAAACCATAGCATTAATAGATCATTTAGGATATACTCAAGTGAATTTGGTTGGGACAAGCGGCGGGGCATGGGCTGCTGTCAACGTCGCTTTAGAACGCCCCGAACTAGTCAATAAGGTTGTTGCCGATAGTTTTGACGGAAGAACCCTGCATAGCGGCTTCGCCGAGGACTTGCTTGCCGAAAGAAATGCAGCGAAAAAAGACATTCAGGCAAAACAATTTTATGAATGGTGCCAGGGTGCGGACTGGGAAGCAGTTGTAGATGCCGATACACAGGCTTTGCTCTGTTTTGCAACTCTGAAAAAGCCGCTTTTTCACAAGCCTTTATCTTCTTTGCAAACGCCAATTTTATTCATGGGAAGCCGTGAGGATACAATGGTACGCAAAGACCTTGCGGATGAATACCGAAAAATGGCAAATATTATAAGACACGGAGCTGTTCATTTATTCAATTCCGGTGGTCATCCGGCTATTTTAAGCAATGCAAAAGCAGCGGCGAAGGTCATTGAGCAATTCATTAGCAGATAAATATATCAGGTCAAATTTACCATCCCTGCCAAGAGATGAACATCAAGAACGTGTAATAGGGCATAAGACCCTTATACTCGGATTTTATAAATTCAGAAACCCACATAATACAAACCGCTCACCATTCTTTTCGATTGGCGAAGGGTTTAGATTTGTTTTGTATTTAGATTAGAATATAAAATTTAGCAAGTATTTACTTTTATATCTTCTTTACCATGCCAGGTTTGCTTTAAAACTGTTGACAAGTATACTTGGCATGGTATAATTTTGATTAGAACACCTGTCAAAGGAGTATCCAATGAAAAAAGAAGAGATTTTAGAAAAAAGCAAAAATGAAAACTCTTATTTGGATGAAATGCAACGCAGCGAATTAATAAAAGGTTTTGGAGTTGCCGGAATCGTTGTTGTGGTTCTGTGTGTTGTTTTTAGTGTGATTAAAGCACTTCAGGGAAAACCATTTTATGAATTCGGAGTTATTCTGTTTGGCTATATGTCAGCATCAGGTTTATACTCTTATATCAAGACGAAAAAGAGGCAATTTCTGATACAGGGAATAGCCTGCGGTATTACTGGTGTAATAGTATTTGCTGGTTATTTTATCGCTTGAAGCAGGGATATCTTATGAATAAAGAATCTATTAAAGATTTAAACAATCATACGATTTTTGCATTGTTCTCGACTTATTTCGCATTTGAAAGTTACAAAAAATCGGTTTACAAAAGGAAAACGCCCAATTAATTGGGACAGTGATGGGCATCATTGCCGGAGTTATATTTTTGATTAACGTATCATGCCCACTTCAGGATAATACAATGGATAACGAATTGGTATTAAAAAACAGGTTAAAGGAAGTTCGAGCCGAAAAACAATTATCCCAAAGTCAGCTTGCTGAAATGATTGGGGTTTCGCGAAACACGATCAGTTCAATTGAGACAGGACAATTTAATCCCACCGCGAGACTGGCATTGATTCTTTGTGTGGCATTGGATAAAAAATTCGAAGAGCTGTTTTATTTTTAAGTATTTCTCATCTCGTCACGCTATCAACCTCAAAAAGCGGAGAATAAGGTTTTACCCTATCCCTCATTTTTGACTTTTTAAAACTTGCATAAATACGTGCTTTATTTGTGCAAATCCAATGGTACTTCCTTACCCGCAATATGGCGCACATGACTTGCTGTTAGCGAATAATCGTTATAGTAGAACGGAGAGACTGTCCCTGGTATGATATGCAGGCAAACAGAAATTAAGAAGGTTAATACAGAGTAATGATAGTAATAAAGATAAACTGATTTTAGACTTACATAAGCTACATACAACTGATTTAGGAATTATGCGCATAAAGAGAAATCTTTCTTTAGATACTGATGATGTTGTTAATTGGTGCAGAGAAAAAATACAAAGTCCTAATGCGGTTATAATCAGAACAGGGAAAAATTGGTACGTAAGTATAGACGATTGCAAAATAACGATAAATGCGTATAGCCATACGATCATTACGGCTCATAAAATTAAGAAGAAATAAACTTCAGTTTACCGGTTTATTTTACGAATATCGTGCTCTCATATCCGTTTGCCTGCTGCCAAAGACTTTATTCTATGCAGGTTTTTTGAGTTTGTCCTTATGAATCTCGCACCACCTTCAAACACCTCGGTCATTCAGAAGGACAAAACAGCATAACGCTTAGGTAAATAAGAATTCACGGAGGCTATTTATGAAAACTCTGAATCAGCTTATAAGCGATTACACTTTCTGTTTACAGCAGGGAGAAATACAAGCCGCATATAAAGGGATCATAGATTTTATTGGCAAATTGCGTACAAATTTCACTAAAAAATATCCGGATTACGACGCAGGAAATGTTTACCAAGGTTATATGGACATGTCTTACTTTTCATTGAATACAAAACAATTGAAAGATAAGGGACTTAAAATCGCCGTAGTCTACTTACACGAAAAGGGCGACTTCGAAGTATGGCTATCCGCGCGGAACCGGGAAATATTAAAGAGATATGAAACTGTTGTTAACAGCATTATTTCAAATAATACTGTTATGTTTCATGAAGAGAATAATCAAGACGCCATTATAGAATGCACGTTGACATCCGCTCCGGATTTTGAGGATCAGGCTTCGCTAATTGATATTATAGAGCAGGGTGTTGAACAGTTTGTAATTGCTGTAACCAGTCACTTATAATTCCAAATACCAGTTTATCGGTTTGTTTAGCACACATACAGCACCGTAATATCCGTTTGCCTGCTGCTAAAAACTTTATTTTATGCAGGGTTTTCGAGTTTGTCCTGAACACTCGTACGAGTCTATATGAACCTTAAATATTTTATAACGATAAAAACAGGCCGACCTATCGTCGACCTGTTTTTATTTGCTCTGAATTCCTCTTATGACATGTTTTTCTTTTCTTTTTATAATTAAATTATGGTATTGTGATACGATATTGACTGATAATGGCTAAAGCATATGTTAGTCAGAAGCATACATTATAATATTAATGCAGTATAATTGACATGTTTAGCAAGGACTATACTCAGATTAAACTATCGGGCGCAAGATGGACTCGCTTACGGTATCCACAAATTTTAAAAGTTCTGCCATCTGAACAGTCTTCAGCGATGAACGCAGAACCAGCGGCGGCGTGAGCAGTTCCATATACTTCATTTCACCAATCATCTTCTGCATGATGGTTTGCGACGCCGGTGCCCAGGAGCCGTTTCCAACCAAGGCGACCTTCCGATTTTGCAGGTTGAGTACCGTCATATCCCTCAAGAGCGCTTCCATACCGAAATAGAGTCCGGAATTATAGGTGGGTGCGGCGAGTATCAAATGGCTGTATTTGAACGCATCTGCAATGACATACGAAGCGTGTGTCTTGGAAATGTCATATACCCGCATATCCTGCACGCCCTTTTCCGCCAAATGATTCGCAATCACAGTCACCGCATTCTCCGTATTGCCGTACATGGAAGCATAGGCTACAACAACACCTCGCTTTTCCGGTTGATACCGGCTCCACAGGTCATATTTAGACAAAATATAATTTAAATTTTTGCGCCAGATCGGGCCATGCAAGGGACAAAGTAAACGGATTTCCGTACCAGACAACTTTTTTAGTGCCGCTTGTACCTGTGCGCCGTATCGACCAACGATATTGGTATAGTAACGGCGCGCCTCGTCGAGAAAAGCCCCTTCAAAATCCAATTCGTCGGCAAAAAGATCACCGGGAAGAGCGCTAAAGGAGCCAAACGCATCGGCCGAAAAAAGAATCCCTTTGTGTTCTTCATAGCTAAACATTACCTCCGGCCAGTGAACCATGGGAGCAAAAAAGAAACGCAGAGTATACACGCCAAGATTTAGGGTATCTTTTTCATGCACCTCCAAGGTGCTGTATTCAATATCGAAATCATAAAATTGGCGGATCATCTGAAAGGTTTTTTGATTGCCGACAATCTTCATTTCAGGATACCGCCGGCAGAGTTCCTCAATGTTGGCACAATGGTCCGGCTCCATGTGGTTCACGATAAGATAGTCGATGGCTCTGCCATCGAGCACATGCTCGATATTTTCCAAAAACTGGCGAGTGATCGAAGAATCAACTGTATCCATCAGCGCCACCTTTTCATCCATGATTAGATACGAATTATAGGCGATGCCGTTCGGCAGAGGAAACATATTCTCAAACAGCGCAAGTCTCCGGTCGTTTCCTCCTACCCAGAATACTTGGGGAGTAATTTGTCTTACACAATACATGATGTTATCTTCCTTTAATAAAATTTTATTCAACGCATAGCATATAGAAAAAAATAATTTTTCACAGACTGAATTAATCACTGCCGCAAAAAACAGATTGTAGTTAGCTAATTCTAACCTTGTGATATATTTTACCACTTTTCAGTAAAAAATACAACGGAGAAAGAAATTGCATACCATAAAGGCATTAAATTTTACAAGATTGCGTTGCTGACATACTCCAGAAAATATTGAAGTATGAATAAATTTTTGATGGAATCATTCTGCTGCAACATATGCAAGCCATAACAGGATGAATATGATACAAATTTATCAAGAGTCGGCTTATTTTTTCTATTATGAATCGCACATGACTATAATAAAGTCAATTAACCGCACGACATCATGATAAACAAACCACATGAAAGATAATTTTTATGTATCGGTTAGGCATGTTGAATAGAGTTTTAAAACTATTAAACACAAATAACCATCCAATACTTAACCCCAACGACAAGAAGATTCTGTCATCACGAAATATTGAAATAGCTCTCAACGGTTTTCATTTTGACCGAAACCGGATTAACATCTTCAACATGGTCGAATATGCTATATATTATAAGACAAAACAGGAGGCTATTGTATGAATGAGCATTATCCATTTGTAAATCCACCCCTTCCTTATGCTTACGATGCACTTGAACCGTATATCGATACAAAAACGATGCATTTACATCACGACCGGCACCTGCAAACATATGTCAACAATCTCAATAGCGCATTGAAAGACTATCCGGATCTGCACAACTGGTCGCTTGAAGAGTTGATCTATAACGCGGACAGACTTCCGGTAGCCATCCGGCAGTCTGTCATTAATAACGGCGGCGGAGTTTATAACCACATCTTCTATTTTAACGGCATGTCTAATTTGGAGATACGTTCACAGGCCGGGATGCTTTATAATGCAATCGTACAGGATTTTGGGTCTGTCGAAGACTTTTACGACGCGTTTAAAAAGCAGGCACTATCTGTGTTCGGCTCGGGATACGCATGGCTTGTCGTGGACCAGAGCGGGAAGCTCAAAATTGTCACATCGGCCAATCAAAATACGCCTATTGTTCAGAATCTTTGTCCCGTTGCGGCCATTGATGTTTGGGAACATGCGTATTATTTAAAACATTACAATGAGCGGGCAGCCTATATCGATGATTGGTTCAATGTAGCAAATTGGAAACAAGCCGGAGAGCTTTATAAGGATTGCATGGCAAATATGTCAAAGGGCTTTGCGTAAATGCTATAGACACACTCTCCCCAGTGGATGTTCATAAAAACGAAAACAGGCTGACGATATGTCGGTCTGCTTTTTGTTTATACGGATTTTTCTTCCTTTTTCATATACATCTTACATTTTTATAAATTATTATTACATTTAAAGAATTTATAGTATGCAAAAAGAACGGATGTCGATAAATATCTTCCATATTTGTGTAATGAACTTTAATCGTGCTCTCCATGAAGCAAGTGCCTCTTTAAAGACACTTGCTTCATGTAATTACAACTTTGGTTACTTATTGCTTTCTAATTTCTTTATATTATCCTATACTTCATGCATTTATATTATTTGATACAACATATTAATTATTTTGATATTGTGTTTTTACCATAGATGCAAATATTCCTTGTTTTTCTTTTAGCACCCGAGGCGCGCCTGCCTCTGCGATAGCACCATCTTTAATAACAACAATTTTATCGGCACCTGAAACTGTTCTCATACGATGAGCAATAATCAAAACAGTTTTGTTTTTAATAAGCTCGCTAAGGGCTCTTTGAATTTTACTCTCATTTTCCGCATCAAGAGATGCCGTAGCCTCATCAAGCAGGATAATTGGCGCGTCCTTGAGTATGGCTCTGGCAATGGATATACGCTGTCTTTCACCTCCTGATAATCTTTCGCCGTTTTCGCCGATCAATGTATCATATCCTTGCGGAAGTTTTCTTACAAACTCATCGCATTGCGCAAGATACGCCGCCTTCATTACTTCTTCATCAGGCGCATCTTTCTTTCCAAGGCGGATATTATCCATGACACTTGAATTAAAGAGTATTACATCCTGAAAAACAATTGAAAAATTATTCAGAAGAATTTCAGGATCAATTCGGGAGATATCTTCTCCGCCCAAGGTGATGAGCCCTTTATCTATATCCCAGAAACGCGCAGACAACTTGACCACTGTACTCTTTCCGCCGCCAGAAGGTCCTACAAGCGCAGTCACTTCGCCTTGTTTTGCCGTAAAACTAACATTCTTTAACGTTTGTACCCCATTTTGATATGAAAAATCGACGTTTTTGAATTCAATATCATAATTATTAAGATTAAACTCAGTTCTTCCATCCTGTCTTGGCATTTGATCCATCTCTTTCATGCGGTTAATGCGAACATTGAGAAACAGAAGAAGTGCTAAGTTATTCATCGCATCCATGATTGGATTATAAATACGTGCCGTTACGACAAGAAATACAAGGTACGCAAATATACTAACCGATCCGTTTGCCAAAAGATACGCGCCCGCCAGTATCACACTGGGCAGCCCCAGCTTTAATATCACATAGGAAACGTTGATCAACGCACCGAGTAACAGTTCACCTTTAATCAAAAACTTTTCATAATTATCCAGCTTTGTATTAAAACTACTTGAAAAATCCTCTTCTCTATTATAGGATTTTATCTCATAAATTGAATCGAGCTCTTCTTGAATATTATCTGAAATATCTCTTTTTACATGATAGAGCTTTGTATGCATACTATTTTGAAATTTTCTCGACAGATAAAAAACCAAAAGTGCAACCGGAACAACCCAGAATACAGCAAGGGATAACTGCCAGTTATAAATGAACATTATTACACCCATGATAAAAATGGTCACTGCCGACGCAAAAATTTGAGGTACAGAATGGGAAAATTGTTGTTCAATTTGTGTGGCATCTTCCATGATTGTCGCACTTAAGTCGGCAATATCCTTTTTGCCGAAAAAAGCTAATGGCAACTTTCTTAATGTTTCAGCCAGGCTAATTCTTCTCCTTGCGCTTTCTTCGTAAATTCTGGTATAAGTCGAATCATACTGGAAATAAGCAATTACAAACATGACCAGCAAAGCGGCCAGAGCCATGATTATATAATAGAGAACACTGCTTCCCGAGCTGTTTGAAGCATTTAGTAATGTGGTCAAGTGTTCATCCAAGAATTTAAAGCCGAAAATAACCGGAATCATAAAGCTGATATCCATAATGACCGTCCAAATAATGGAGCGAATCAGGTCTTTCACTCCTTGTTCAGACATGGCATATTTATTTTGAAAATACTTAATCATTTTCTCCTCCTTAAGCATCTTTTGCATTGATTTTCCATATGACAGATTGTTGATATTCATCCCACATCGTTTTATAGAGTCCGTCTTTGTTTAATAGTTCCTTATGCGTTCCTTCCTCCGTGATTTTCCCGCTTTTTATAACAAGAATTCTATCAACGTTTTGTACGCTTGTAAGCCGATGCGCAATCATGAGAGTTGTTTTTCCGCGGCTGAGTTCTTTCAAAGCTTTTTGGATTAAGTGTTCATTTTCGGGATCCGCGAAAGCAGTGGCTTCATCCAAGAGTACGATTGGAGCATTTTTTACAATTGCTCTGGCAAGCGCAATTCTTTGTTGTTCTCCGCCTGAAAGATAAGTTCCTTTTGAACCGATTACTGTATTAATTCCATTAGATAGATTTTCTATGATCTCTCTTGACTGTGAAAAATCAATTGCTTTATTCAGCTCTTCGTCTCCAACATTTTCTTTTCCAAAAACTATATTGTCTCTTAATGAGCCTTTAAACAGCTTAGTACTTTGAAAAACAAAAGAAATATTATCCATTAGTTCTTTTTGAGGAATATCTTTAACGTTTACTCCTCCGATTAATATCTCTCCTTCATCTGCATCCCAAAAGCGTGCAGCCAGTCGTGCAATTGTTGTTTTTCCTCCTCCTGAAGCCCCAACAAGCGCAATTGTTTCTCCTTCGTTTAACTTAAAACTGATGTTATCAATAGCACGTTTGCCGCTTCCCTCATATGAAAAAACGACATTTTTGAACTCCAAACTATGATTGTTAATGTTTTTTATATTTTTGCTGTAGCTCATCATAGGATAATCAAGAAGGTTATCTATCCTGTCAATTGCTTGCTCTGCAATCATTGCGTTTTGCTGAAAATACATCGATTTCATTAAAAGGATAGTAAAGATAGGAGATATCAGAATATAAAAGACAAAATCCGCAAGCACAATGACGAGATTTTCTCCTCTTCCAATCAAAAGAATTGCCATAGGGATCAAAAAGAATGTGGCCGACTGCATAATAATAGTATAAAAAGACATCGGTTTTTGCCAAAGAAGCGTATACGCATGAACCATCTCTTTATATTTGATGATGCTGTTATAGAATCGTTTAAAAGAAAATATTGTTTGACCAAAAGTTTTAACTACCGGGATTCCTCGCACATATTCTACGGATTCAGAGCTCATTTCCTCTAATGAATCAAAATAATTTTTCTGAAACTGTCTGCCTTTGGTACTTGTCATAAACTTCATGGTTATAAACCCCAAAATAATAGGGACGAGAGAAGCCAGCCCCATTCGCCAATCAAAAGTAAAAATTAGCGCGATTAAAATAACGGGGGAGACAATACTGCCTGCCATATCAGGGAGTTGGTGTGCTAAAAATGTATGCGTCGTCCCTGCTCCGTCATTGACGATTTTTCGTATTTTTCCGCTCGAATTCAAATCAAAAAAACCAAGCGGCATAGATAATATTTTTTCCATACCGACTTTTTGCATTCCAACCTCTACACGAAAGGCCGCAAGATGCGAGCTCATAAGCGCACAAAAATATGCTACTATTCCTCCTATCGCGCTTGCAAAGGCAAGCCACGCATAAAAATGAACTTTTGAAAAATCAATTGCTTGCGGATCTGATAATATATCACGTGTTATGTACCATACAAGCACAAAAGGCAAAATATTGAGAACTGCAGAAATTCCTGACAGCACTAACGACAAAGGAAGAAGACCTTTCTTTGTACCCATATAGGGGGTAAACCTTTTTAAAATATTTATTTTTTTTTCTTTTGTCATACTTCTTCATCCTCCTAAAAACTTAAACTGAACCTAATCAACTATATTCGGCATTTTAAAGAATAGCTTTTCGGCTTTATATTTTAAAGAAGACATTCTCTTCTATAATTGTTGGATAAAAACTATACAAAATCGAGTTATACTTTCTAATGATGTTTTTGTAAAAAATTTTTTCATTACTTTCTTTTGATGTATCAAACGATAATTCTTTTTTTTATTAACCGACTTGAATTAATAACGACATTATTTAGTTAGTTTTAACTAACTTTAGTTTAATATCCCTGACTGTATTTGTCAATAGCTTTTTACAGTATCTGCAATTTAAGGTTAAAAAGTATTCGCGCACATCAAAAGACCGGATCAATAAGACCGGCCTTTATTTTACATAAATTTTGAACTTTCATTGAGTTATGAACTATTTATACTCTCTCACACTTCATCATGAGGCACTTCGATCACTAAATCACTTAACGGATATGAGGAACACGCATGTATGATACCAAATTTTTTATCTGCATTTCGCCTGTCATCGGATGAAGACGGCACATACACATCCCCCGAAATCAGCCGTGTTCGGCAGAATGCACATTGCCCGCTACGGCACTTGGATGGCGGTGCAAAGCCGGCACGTTCCATTGCCACCAGCACGGATTCTCTTGAGAAAGCGGGTATTTTCTTCGTCTCTTCCCGATATACAGCCTTTATTGTAAAGCTGTCGGGCACGTTTTGCGGATAGTCTTCCATTGCGGCAACATTCTTGGCTTCTCCAAAAACTTCATAACGCAGCTGCTTGAGCGGCAGAGAGAACTGAGCAAGCTCCTTGTTGATAAATGTATACATGGCCTGCGGACCGCAAATGAAGAAGCTGCATAGTTCGGGTTGCACATATTTTTTGATCAGCTCTGCTGTTATAAATCCCTTCTCCATATTCTCCTCGGGCTCTTCTTTGGCCATGATATATACCACTTTGAGCTTTCCTTTACTGTTTTCTGCAATTTGGTCAATCTGTTTACGGCAGACAATATCACCTGCACAGTTACAGCCGTAGAACAGCGTGAAATTCACGAGCCATCCTTTATCTTCAAAGTCACTCATCATGCTTAAAAACGGCGTGATTCCGCTGCCGCCGGCAATGCCTACAATGTGTGGCATATCGCGCAGCCTCGTGTAATAAAACTGACCTTCCGGCCCTGATGTCTCTATTTGAGCTCCGATTTTCCAGTTTCCCCATAGATAATCCGTAGCGAACGCGGCGCGCTTGATTGTCAGCCTGTAATACCCTTCCTGCGCTTCCTTAGGCGAAGATGCAATGGAATACGGACGGGTTATATGTTCGTCTTCCACGTTTAATTTCACAGATAAATATTGTCCTGCGCGAAACACAGCAAGCTCGCTTGTTTGCCGGGCAATATCCGCTTTGAGTTTGAAGCTTTTCACGTCAGGCGTCTCATCTATGACTTCCGCTATCGTCATATATTGCCTTATGGGATGCAAGCGCCTTGCCAACTCATTGACGACCGGTTTCGCCTCGGGACATACAACAGAGGCGTTCTCAAACATTTTTTTTCGTTTGGGTATCAGGTTTTTAAATGCCAGCAGGTCCATAAATGCCAGTGGCTTGATTTTAATTTTTAATTTATCAGACATTTTTATTTTCCTCCTTCCATTTGGCGGCAGTCAGTCGTCCCGCCAATTCTCCCGTCATATAGGAGCTTGAAAATCCCTGTGACCGGCGAGAAAATCCGCCGACGAAACGCAGCCCTTTGATAAGATTTTCATCTTCGTCTTGAATAGTCATTGTTTTGGGAATCAACGAATCCCAGTCTACACACTCGTAACCGTAAATGCTGCCGTTATATTTACGGTTAATATTGGCAAATGTGGCCGGTGTGGCTATCTCTATTTCTTCAATATACGGTATTAGGTCGATGCCGGTAGCCAGTTTAAACTCTCCTAAAATCTCTTCTGCAATTCGTTCTTTTTCTTGGTGGTAAACCTCGGGTGTCACAGCTGCCCATCGATCGCCCTGATTGAGCACCGTAAACGAGATAATGCAGGTACCGGGCGGTGAACAGTCCGGCACAGCAAGATTCAAACACGCCGTGGCCTGCGCTTTCGTGCGTCCGCGCGTATCGAACGATTTATAAATATCGGGTGTGTCCATACTGTCATAAATTAAATATTCATATTCCGTAATACCCAGTTCCTGCGCGCTTTTATTAAGTCCCAGATAAACGACCATTGCGCTCGCACCCATTATGCGTGCGTTGGCAAGCTGATAACAGCGAGGCGGTATTTCGACTGCGGGATGCAAGAGATTTGAATAAACCATATGCTCGGACATATTGGCTACCACCTGCGACGTCTTTATGTATTCACCTCTTTTGGTCTTAACCCCTACCACATTTCCGTTTTCAATTAAAATATGCTCTACCTCACTGTTGAGCTCTACTATGCCGCCAAATTCTCTTATCTTCTGCTCAAGCGCCATAGATATCTCGTGCGAACGCATTTTTGGCACATACGCACTCTTTTCAAGAAGAACATAAATCATAACGCCGAATATCGTAAAATTGATTCGCTGCATATCTACAGCGAGATATGTCCAGTAAGCGTTCAGAATACGCTGAGCTCTCATAGGCATTTTCAGCGCATCAAGCACTTGCTGCTGCGAAGCCGCGCAGGTACGCACAAAGTTTCCATATTCATTGAGCAGAACGCTTTTATCCACATTGCCCTTGTTTTTGCCCAAATATGCCAGCGCCTCGTAGACTTCCTTGCTGAGTAACATGTATTTCGTCACGCTTTCACGCGAACCCGGCACAATTTCTTCCATCTTGTCAATATAAGCTTCAACACCCATCGGCATCACAACATCCAAATTTCCTTCTGGATCGTGTGTTGTAATAAGCCGATATGCCTCGGGCACTTCCACAAATTCTACGTCCAGCCCCAGCTCGTCGAAAAACAACCCAAGATTACCGCGGTTATTTGCCGGACCATAATCGGCAAGCACGTGCAGTGCCGTTTCAAACTCAAACCGGCCGCGCACAAAGCTTGAGGCGAAGCCTCCCGGCGAACTGTGTTTTTCTAAAACAAGTGGTTTTAAGCCGTTTTTCGCAAGAACCGCACCCGCCGCCAAACCTCCGTTGCCAGCGCCTATGACGACGGCATCAGCCTCCCGGCTAAATTGATAATCGCTCATATTTTCCTCCTTTTTTATTATTTTTATTTTTTATAAAATGTTTTTATATAGGACGAAATGATAATGTGCTTCTTGCTAACCTCTTCGCTGTCTTACCATTTTCTGCATTTTAATTGACTTTACCTGTCTTTAACAGGGTTTGGTGGCGGAATAATAACACAACAGTCGCTGAGCGGATAAGTAGAGCACGGATGGATATAGCCCAGCTGCTTATCCACCGCACGCCGGCCGTCGTTATCCGGTATTATAAAGACATCACCGCTGTTAAGCTTTGAACGGCAGATGCCGCATTCACCGCTGCGGCAGCGGGAATCAAGCAGCAGCCCCGCGCGTTCAATGCTAGCTAATATACTCTCGGTGGTGCCGGCGGGAATATCATAGCTGAGATTACCGATATGCACTGCGAGCTGCACTGTTTTCGCTTTTGCTTCTTTAGGCCAATCTTTTCTTTTCGTTACGTCATCCGGCGCACCGCCTACCTCGAATCGAAGCTGTTTGCGTCTCAGATTTCCTACTTTTGGGAATTCGCTTCTCAGAAATTCATACATCACGGCGGGCCCGCAAATGAAGAAGGTTTTATCCTGCGGATTTTGTATATTTTCATTAATAAATTTTGCGTCAAGATAACCCTGGCACTCTCCCTGAGGAGCAGCCTCGTAAGTATTGACACGGTGAAAACGACCGGGCTCTTTTTTTATGAGCTCATCAAGCTCTTTTTCAAACAATACGTCTTTATCGTCTTTGCAGCCATACAGTAACGTGAGAGTGAGTTCTTTCTCTCTTACGGCAAACTGTTTTATCATACTTCTAAACGGCGTGATTCCCGCACCGCCCGCCAGTGCAACGATATCTTTATGATCACGCAGCGGACAGTAATAAAAATCTCCATGCGGCCCCGTAGCATAAATTTTCGTGCCTGCTTTCCAGTTGTCGAACAGATAACCGCTTACAAAACCTCCCGGTTTTTTTCTGACTGTGATTTCGTAATATCCGTTTTCCCCTTCGGCCTCATACGGTGCGGACGAAATTGTATATGCACGGCTGCTTTGCGTCTGCCCGATAGATAGCTTTACGGAAATATACTGCCCTGCCTGAAACACCGGCAGCGATGCATCATCCTTTGCACAGACAAGCCGATACGTGCGTACACTATCGTTTTCCTCTGCTATGCTGTGCACCGCAAGCGACAAAAAATCCGGGTGCATCTGCTTTGCCACCTCACCGATCGGATCAGGGCAATATGTAGCCTCAGTCTGCTCTATTCGTTCTTTACGTATACGTGCCATGCGCATCAAAGCGAATAATCCCGGAATGAGTTTTACCTTCGACATATCAGCACACCCCCTTTTTGCATTCTTCGATTTGTTCGATGGTAGCCAGTTTGCCGGATAAAATAGAACTGGGAAATCCCGCAATCAGCAGGCCGGCATTCCCTACAAAAGAAAGTCCGCGTATGAGGCGCTCTTTTTCCTGCGTCATGGCTTTAATGACCACGGAGTCGAATACGCGGTGATCGTATGCGTATACATTACCCATAAAGGAGCCGATGTAGCGCGCAAAGGTATGCGGTGCACAGACTTCGATTTCCTCGATATGATCCCGAATGGGAATGTTTAAGCTTTCGGCTGCCTGGTCGATCAATGCAGCTGCCAGCTCACATTTTGTCTTATAGTATTCTTCCTGTGTTACAGGCAACCACGCAGAAGATTTCGTCAGTGTTTCCAAATGCAGTATAGATGTTCCCTCGGGCGAGGCATCCGGTATCAGCGGGTTGGGGCACATGCCGGCGAAGTATTGACTCGGTTTCAGATATTCCATCTGCTGATAAGCGCGGTTGATATCGCCGTCTTTTGCAAAGTAATACATGTAATGATCAAGCCCCAACTGTTCATAGCTTTGATCCAGACCCATATACAGGCTCAAGAAACTTGTGCCCGGTACACGCATATTCAATTGCTTCAATGCCTTTAGGGGTAGATCATCTTTATCGATGAGGTTACAAAATACGTTATGGGGAAGAGCGTTGGAGTAGATATTCTCCGTTTTAATAATTTCTCTCCGGTTGGTAACCACACCCTTAACCGCACCATTTTCTACGAGAATTTTGTCCACACGGGTGTTGTAAGCGATCTGCCCGCCAAGCTGCGTGAGCCTTTCCGCCATTTTTGCGGAAATTTCAAACGTGGTTTTATGGGGCGCATAGACAGGCGTGGAAGCCATGCATGAGAGCACCGTTCCGTAGACGGGAAAGGACATAGCATCCATGGGAAGACCCGTAAAAGTCCAGTAGATATCGAGCAGATCGAGTGCTTCCTTTGGAATTTTGAATTTATCCGTCACTTCTTTGACCGTTAGGCCTGACGCGGCCACGATGCCCTTATGCTTTCTGATCAATTCCATCGGTTTAATATGTGCATCATTATCGTTGATGTAATTGATGGCTATGAGCATCTCATCGCAAAAATTAAGATACTCCCGAACGGGCTCGGCACTTCCCGGCACGCACTTATCGATAAATGCAATAAGCTCTTCCTTTTTGAGCGGCAGCACTGTCTTTAAGTTTTTGTCCTGCATAGAAAAAAAGCGGCCTTCTCTCATTTCTGGAAACTGAAGGTCAAGCTGCAGCTCGTCATGAAAGAATTTATATATAGGTCCCATTCCTTCAATGTTGCCGTATTCCGTGATGCACTGCACAGAGATCTCAAACTCAAAACGGCCGCGTACAAAACTCGTGGTTACACCGCCCGGCAGATTGTGCTTTTCCAGCACGAGCGGCTTTAACCCACATCTGGCAAGATTGCATCCGGCAGCAAGCCCACCCATACCGCTGCCGATTACGATTGCGTCATAGCGTTCATTAAATAATCCCCTATCCATTCATACCTCCTTATAATAAAAACCCCCTGCGGGCATACAAGCCTGCCGAGGGTTTGATTATGGTTTAAATATTTCTCTGAGTCCGCCTATTCCTTCACAAAAGATTGCACTTATTGCTTTCTCTGCCACATCACAGTCCCTGTGTGCGAGAGCATCCAGCAATCCTTCATGCTGCCTGCAGGAAATACTGCGTTTTTTATCCGTAGTAAAATATGCTTTCAAATACCAGTGGATCGCATCTTCAAAAGAGCGAAGAATCATTGCGTAGACGATATTACCCGAAGCCATGGTGAGTGTGTGATGGAATCTGTAATTCGCTTTTGCAAAAGACTCCGCCGTGCTGCATGTTTTCATATCATTTAGGCAAGCACGCAATACATCAAGCTCCTCATTTGTTATTCGTTCCACTGCCAAACGCGTGCATTCACTTTCCAGTAGCCGCCTCGTATCGAGCATATCACTAAACAAAGTAAAATCAACATTCTCCGTACTATGCTTTATAAGAGAAAGCAGCATCTGCGGTGTACTTTTTTGTTTATAATCGTTTATGTATGCCCCGCGCCGCGGCACGATCTTCACAAAACCTTTTGCCTCAAGATCGCGAATAGCAAAATTCAACACCGCACGGCTGATCCCCATGGCTGCCGCCAATTCCCGTTCAGGAGGAAGGCGGTCACCAGGTTTCAGCTCGCCGGAAAATATTTTTCGTTCTATTTCATAGGATGCCTGTGCGCGCAGACTTTTCATTTCAATTTTTGTAAAGTTGTTTTCCATATCATGCTCCTATTTTAGTGGTACAGCCACCAACCTTATTATAATATATGCTGATTCGTAATGCAATTATTTTATAAAAACAGAAAAAACAATCAATTTATAGATATATCATTTATATATGCCTCCATATTAAAAAGCATATTCAACTATTGACAAACAAGAATAAACAGATACTATGATAATAGTTAGTTTTATCTAACTATTTAGAGCCTTCATACTCCTCCATAAAAAGATTATAATGACAAATCGATAATGATTTTAGAAAGGAGCTTAGATGTTTGAATTAAATTCAGTGTCCGAAACTCTATATATACCTTTGCTCGGACGCATTTACGCATCCAGATACCATCCGGATATCCTGTGCGACAAAGCGGCCTTGTCCCTATCAGAGTTGCTGCCTGAAAACATTAAAAAAATGCCGGGTCAAAGCGAGTATACATCGCTTGCCAGTGCGGTCAGATCCAAAAATACAGATTATTATATTCAGGCGTTTTTAGCCCAAAACCCCGATGGTATTATCATAAATGTGGGTTGCGGCCTTGAAACAGCCTATACTCGTAACGACAACGGAAGCGCGCTTTGGTTTGAGCTGGACCTGCCCGAAGTGCTCCATTTGCGGCAAGAGTATCTTCCTGAAAGCGGACGCGACAGATATCTGCCGTATTCAATGTTTGACTATAAATGGATAGATATCGTAAAAAACACCGTGCAAAAGCCTGTTATGGTGATTGCTTCAGGATTGTTCTACTATTTCAGCGAAACACAAGTGATCGATTTTATAAAACGTCTTGCCGCCTTTGAAGATATACAGCTCGTTTTTGATGCGGTTTCTTCAATGGGTATGAAATGCATGAAGCGCTATATGAAGAAAATGAACAAAGAAGATGCAAAAATGTATTTTTATGCCGATGCTGCCGAAGACCTCGCCTCAATGATATCCCCTATGACAACAGTTATAGAAGAACGAAAATTTTACAGTTTGGTTAGCTTTCGTTTTAAAATGCATTTTGCAACAAAATTTAAGATGCTTTTCTCCGATGTGTTCGGTATGGTAAAGATGATCCATTTAAAAATAAGATAACACAAAGCTTTATCCTGTATGTTTTTTATGTGCCGTTATTTTATAAAATAAAAATTTTATAATTTTATACCGGTTTGTTAATCATGGTATAATAACCAAATAATTCAGACTATATTTATATCCTGCAAAGCATCGGCTTTGATATTATGAACACGGAGGCATATACGTGAAAATTGTAGTCATTAACGGTACCGAGGTAAAAGGATGCACTTACCGGATAAAGGAGATTTTTTTGGATGTTTTACGTGACGGTAACGAAATTAAAGAATTCTACCTTCCAAAAGACTGTCCTCATTTTTGCCGCGGATGCAAAACTTGTTTTTTAAAAGACGAACGGCTCTGTGCACACGCGGAATATGTCATGCCTATTTGGAATGCAATGCTGGGATCGGATCTGCTTGTTTTTGCCTCACCTGTATACGCATTAAGAACCACGGCGCAGATGAAAGCATTGCTCGACCATTTGTGCGTTCATTGGATGGTGCACAGGCCCGATGAAAAAATGTTCACCAAAAAATCCGTCATACTCACAAACGCAATCGGCGTATTCAATGGCGGAGCCCAAAGGGATATAGCAACCAGCCTGATGTGGCTGGGCATCTCCGATATCAAAAAAATGGGCGTCGGATTAATGGAAGGAGTATTTTGGGACGAGCTATCCTATAAACGGCAGGGTATCATTGTGCGTAAAACAGAGAAACTGGCTAAAAGATATAAAGATGCATACACAGCACGTAAAGGGATAAAAGTCAGCTTACTCTTTTTTGTTTTAAAGAAAATGCATCGAATATTTACAAAAAAAGAAGAAACGTTGTCAGCCGATAATCAGTACTGGGTGGATAAAGGTTGGGTCAGACGATAGATTTCATATAACTTTTCCTCGCGATTTAAAATAACTCGATAAACCATTTATGAAAGGACTCACACTGATAATGAACGCAGATAACTGGATGACGGAACTGACCGATAAATTGAAAGCTCATTTTAAAAACAGGCTTTTGTTTGCAGGGCTGCAGGGAAGCTATCGGAGACAGGAAGCGCATGAAGACAGCGACATTGACGCTGTGGTTATCCTTGATGCAGTATCCATGAACGACCTCATCGCTTACAGAAAAATTCTCGCAACAATGCCGCAAAACGATAAGGCATGCGGTTTCATAGGCGGCAGGCAAGAGCTATTAAACTGGCCCAAGTATGAATTGTTCCAGTTTAAACAGGATACGCTTCCATATTACGGTGCACTCGATACACTACTCCCCAATACAGAGCGTAAAGATATTATAGACAGTGTAAAGATCAGCGCATCAGGTCTTTATCATGCATGCTGTCACGCAGCCGTTCACACACCCCTGGATATCGATGCCATTAAGGGCATGTATAAGAGCCCGTTTTTTCTTCTGCAGGCTCTTTGCTACTTGCGCAGCGGCATATATATTTGCACAAAAAAAGAATTACTGCCGCTGCTTGAAGGTGCTGAACGGGAAATTTTGACTATAAATATCAATTGGAACGCTTACAGCAGCACAATCATGGCGAATACAGATATTTACTTTGATTTGATGTTTCGGTGGTCAAAGGAAATATTAAATGCTGATTTTTAGGTTGGCTTTTATTTTATAATTTATAAAATAAAAATTTTATCTAATACTACTATTGTTATACTATCCAAAATATATTTCAAATGAAATTATATGATATAATTATTTTCAATAAAACGTATATATTTCAAGAAAGCGTGGAATGAGTAATGAAAGAAAATGATAATATAATTAAATTTGTCAAGCAAAAAGATTATATTATGGTAAATGATAATTTAGGCAATGGTTCATTTGCAAAAACTGTATTATTACAAGATCCTTTTATAGAGGAGCTTCTTGTTGCAAAGAAATACGAACCAGAATATACAGAAATTAAGGAAAAATTTTTTAAAAACTTCCTTGATGAAATTAAAATTCTGCATAAACTGAATCACAAAAACATTGTAAGAATATTTAATTATTACGCTTATCAAAACATTTTTACTGGATACATTTTAATGGAATATATTGACGGGGTTAAATTAGACGAGTATATACACGATTATTCCCCATCGCATAAAATTGCTTCTCTTGATCAAGTTTTTATAGAGCTTATTGACGGATTCCAGTATATCGAAGAACATGGCATCATTCATAGAGATATACGAGAAGGAAATATTTTAATAGATAAAGCAGGAAATGTAAAAATAATTGATTTTGGCATTGGAAAAATATTTGAAAATCCAAGCAGCTTTGAGGACAGTTTAATTGCAGATATTAATCGAAATAATTCTGACACATTACCTAATGAATATTATAAGGGCTTTTATACTTCTAAGACAGATATGTTTTATGTTGCCGAATTGTTTAATCGTTTAATAAAAAATATGAATGAGCCTGATTATTGTGATTTTTCATATCAAAGTCTTTTAAATAAAATGATGGAAAAATCTCCCAATGATAGATTTGATTCTTTTGCTGAAATCAAAGAAAGTATTGATAAAGATGATTTTATTAATTTGGATATTCCAGTTGCTGATAAAAGAATCTATAAAAATTTTTCAAACAGTATTTATAACGCTCTATATTCATATACTGATGAAAAAAAATTTAATTACGATACTGACCTGTTTTTATTTAAATTAGAAAAAGTGCTCCGTGATAATTGTTTCGAAGATATAATACAACAAAATTCTGATGTAATTAGATGTATTGTTACGGGAGGTTACCGTTACAATTCACGTATGGAGATTAAATATAATGAAGTCAAATCATTTTATGAATGGTACAAAGGCTGTACGAAACAATCACAAAAATTGATTTTAACTAACATGATTTCTAAACTTTCGTCGATTTCATTATCTAATGACGATGATCTTCCATTCTAACAAGAAATCATATTTTATTTTATGAAAATAAATTTAAATTGAATAATATTTATTACATAAACACAAAAAAGATGTTGAAAATATTCATATACTTTAAACTCTGATAACCAAATAGAATTTTAACTTTATTAACAAATTTATTATTTTTATTTTTTCATAAAAAATATTCTTTTGGATATCTATCTAAATTACATCGTCTGAAGAAGTTCATATAGCAAGCTTCTTTTTTCCGGAGAGCATGACCCATAGAATCAAAAGTTGCTTTTGCTCGCCTGAGAATACTCTGTGTTCTAGGTCATCTGACATTTGTGTGCAAAATCTTCTATGATAAATTTGCATTCTGCTTATTTATGACAAAAATTATTAATACAGTTGTTCGCAAGGAAACTTTTCTTTCCATAGTTCTTTCAATGTCTTTATATCCTCAGCAAATTCCTGCGGCGTTTGTGTAGTGTCTTTTTTTATTTCTTCCAGCACTTCAAAGGTAAAACAGTCAGGCCCATATATCTGCCAGTCCTTTTGAATAATGAAGGAGGTCGCCGAGCCGGTTCGTTTAGAAAACTCAAATCGATTACGGCTTCCCGCAAGATCCTGTGTGGCTTCCAATAATATTTTCCCGGTTTTAATATTTTTGACTGCATAAATGCCGCCGATGATGACCCGCTCTTTATATGCCGTAATTATTTTTTTCTTTTCTTCACTTTTCAATTTAATACCCCATTTCTTTAAGAATCGCAGAAAGACGGCGAAGCCGCTCCGATATCATTTCGTCATCTGCGGTCAATGCATCACGAAACAGCAGAATATCTTCATCAATCATTGGGTTATTTGTGCAAACGGAAATATCCAGTGCATCCCCCTGTAACGGAATTCGATCGATTTCGGTATGCTTCTCGTCGTATAAGTTGGGATATATATAAGCGTCATGAAAATACTTTTTGCTGCGACAGATCAGAATCGCAAGATCAATGACACGATGAAGCGGCATTTCTTCCGATTGCCTTGACCACTTTTCTCCGGTATATCTCCAAATTTTAGCAGAGATATCAACCTTGCCACGGTCGTTCCACTGTGCTAATCCCAAAGAAAGTCCTTTTGCATCCGAATTTGCAATGCGTCCATCCACTTTATCATAATTTTGAGCAACAATCACCGGTTTATGCTTTAATGTTGTAGGAATATCCATAACAGACCTCCAAAATAGATTTACTATTTTACTAAATTACTACATTACCATACTACTATATTATGCTGAAGTCAATGAATCTTTGAAAAATAAATCGCCGCCAAGGCATATAACACCGAAGCAAGCGCTAAGACATCTCCTGTAGACGAATAGTATCGTTGATTTTCTTTATACTTTTACATAAAAAAGTATCCTTACGGGAACTTATCTAAATCACATTGTCTGAAGAAGCTCATACAGCAGGTTCTTTTGTTTTTTCGAAAGCGTACCCCACAAAATCAAAAGCTGCTTTTGCTCATTGGTGAGCACCACCCGCTCCCCTTCCTCTGCAAAAAACTGCGCCATCGTGATCCCAAACGTTTTACATATGGCTTCTATAGTGGGAATTGTAGGAGCGTTGTTTCTCTTAAATAAATGAGAAATTGTGGATTGCGGTAAATTTGCTTCTTTCGCCAGTTTATATGCCGACCAACCTTTTTCATCCATTAATAATTTTATACGATCTTTAACATCCATATTTACTACCCTCCAAGATACTATTATAGTTTCTTAAAAGATAGTAAAATATTTGCATTAAGTCTTGTGATTATAGTATTATAATATTATAATTAAATAAGCCTTTCTTAAAATATATCTTTTAGGAGAAAATGATGACAATTTATGAATCAATGTATAAAGTATTGTTTAACGCGATAACCGACGCCACCTACAAGATCGAACAGAAAAATTTCGGACTGGCTATCGACACATTAAAAAAAGCGCAGACAGATGCGGAAGAAATCTATATACAGGCCAATAAATAACAGGGAAGCATTCCCTGCTTCCTCATTTTTATTAGATAATATTTTTCTTTTATAAATGGTAATCGCCCGCTGCTTCGGGCTGATACAAAATTTTTTTAATTTGTATCATATTTATGCCATGGATTTTTTAACAGCCATGCTTCAACTACTCCGTGGCAGGCTTAAGTATGCAATCACATTCTATTTCTCCATGAGTTTTTTCAAAATCTGCAATATGCTTTTTAATCAATTGCTCTATTTCTTTATTTTTTGTTCTGCCCTCGAATTCAGCAATATAACCTAATTTATATAATAATATCGGGCTGATACGAAGTGTATAGCGTGATAAAATATTTTTCATTATGATTCTCCCCGGCGAAGTATTGACATAATTTTATCGTCAAAATATAATAGATTTTGCAAGTGACGCATTTTTGACGCACATTTTATTTTTAGGAGAAGATAAATGATGAACTATGAAACAATGTATAAAATTCTGTTTAACGCAGCCACAGAAGCCATCGACAGCATAGAACAGCAAAATTTCGGTCTTGCTGTCGACCTGTTAAAAAAAGCCCAGTTGGATACTGAGGAAATTTACATTAAAGTCAGTGAATAGCATTCTATCATTATTACATTTATGAATCAATATAAAATAAAAGTAATAATAAAAAAGTAGATTGATTTTGTTCTGATATAAATATTTTTTTCGTATATTTTATTAGTTCAATATTTATAGCGGAGCAAAAAAATGATTCTACATATTAAGCGCAGGTATATTCTTGGCGCTGCTTTTTTACTTTTAAGTTGTATTGTATTTTTTATTGCCTTCAATCATCAAAAAACACCGGTGCAGTCTGGCACTGTGGACAAAGACGCGATTTGTCTTCCTATTATTATGTATCACGAAGTCAAAACAAGCAAACTCGGCAAAGATGCCATCTCCCCCTATGAATTTGAAAGTGATTTGCAATATCTTCAGGAAAATAATTACACTGCCATTACCATGACGGAGCTTATTGATTATGTCTATCATGATACCCCTCTGCCCGAAAAACCTGTTATCCTTACTTTTGACGACGGTTATTTAAATAATTATGTCTACGTACTGCCTTTACTAAAGCAATACCATGTCAAAATCGTCTTCTCCATTATCGGTAAAAATACGGATGACTTCACGGAGTTTCCAAGCAAAAGTATTGACTACGCCCATGTCAACTGGGATCAATTAAACGAAATGCTGGATTCGGGCTATGTGGAAGTGCAAAACCACACCTATAATCTTCACGGCACCGGCAACCCGAGATTTGGCTGCATGCAGATCTCTTATGAATCTTTCGATACCTATCACGATGTATTGATCGATGATATCCAAAAGCTTCAGGAAGAGATATTATTTCATACGGGCAAGGTCCCCAACACATTTGCCTATCCCTACGGAAAATCGAGCGAAAATACGGATATCGTTTTAAAAGAGATCGGATTTTTGGCAACCCTCTCCTGTGACTATGGCATCAATGTGATCACAAAAGACGCCGAAACATTATATGCCCTAAAAAGAGTGAGCCGCTCTCATGGAACCACGATCGAAAAAGTATTACAAAAAGCTTATAAAACCATACAATAACAGCTTACTCATTGATGTATTTGTGGTATAATCTATCTATAAATTTTTCTGAGGAACCGAGGTATCATTATGGGCAAGTTATCCGTGCTGCCAAATATCGGCGAGAAATTAGAGCAGCAGCTAAATGACATAGGCATCCACACACCCGAGCAACTGATAAAGACAGGCAGTAAACAGGCATGGCTGAAAATCAAAGAGCAAGATCCTTCCGCATGCATTCACAGGCTCTATGGGCTTCAGGCCGCTATCGAAGGCATTCGAAAAAGCGAATTATCCGCAGAAAAGAAAGCCGAATTGAAAAATTTTTACAATCTATTTAAATAAAGACTGCCGGGCAGTCTTTTATTTTTGTAAAATCCAAATGAAACTTTATGAAAGCTGTATTTCTTTTGATATACTGTTTGATATATACGTTTCGGAGCAGATCATGATACAACAACGCAAACGTAAAACAGCAATAGCTACTTTATTATTTTTAGCGCTTGTACTCATTGTTTTTATAGTGAGCACGCAATATTCTTCTGCAAATTCAAGTAAAGAAGATACCATAGTTGTTCCTATTCTGATGTATCACGATATCCGCATATCTGAACTGGGTAAATATGCCATATCCCCCGAAGAATTCGAAAGCGATCTGAAATATTTGAAAGAACACAATTATACAACTATCACCATGACCGATCTTATCGATCATGTATATAATGGCTCGCCGCTGCCCGAAAAGCCGATCATTCTTTCTTTTGACGACGGCTTCTTAGGTACATACACCTATGCATATGAATTGTTAAAGCAATATGATATGAAAATTGTGCTGTCTGTCACGGGAATTTATATCGATGAAAAAGAAGTTTTAAGCTCTTATTCTTATCTTTCCTGGGATCAGATAAACCAGATGGCTCACAGCGGATATGTCGAGGTTCAAAATCACACATATAACCTTCACACATCGAAAAGCGAGAGAATCGGCTGCATGCAAGCCGACGGCGAATCATTTTCAACCTATGAAGAAGTACTGACCGCGGATATACAAAAACTGCAAGATGAAATCAGCGCAGCCACAAGTACGATGCCTACTACTTTTACGTATCCATATGGAGAATTTAGTGAAAATACGGATATTATCTTAAAAAAACTGGGTTTTTCGGCATCACTCTCATGTGAGTACGGAGTGAATTACATAACGAAGGATACTTCGGATCTATTCGGCCTGAAAAGAATTCGCCGCTCATATAACGATAACTTGGAAACGCGGCTGCAAGATGCCTATCTTCAGACACAATAACAGTAAACATGAAAGTTTCTTATATTCATATTTTTCTTATCATATGTAGTGCTGGTCACAGACCTTATATGTATGGTTGCTGATTTACAAAATAAATTTATTCATGATAAAACGGCTGAGTGATCACTCAGCCGTTTCTTAATTTTTTTATTCTTAAGTGACACAGTAAATTTTAAACTATTATGCAAATATTTAACTAATCTAAAATTTTCTTTAAATCTTCATCCGGTGTCGATATTGGCGTGAGGTTATAATTTTCTACGAGCACTTTTAAAATATTGGGCGATACAAAGGCAGGAAGACTCGGTCCGATATAGATATTTTTGATCCCCAGAGCAAGCAGCGTAAGCAAGATACATACAGCTTTCTGCTCATACCATGAAAGCACTAAAGTAAGCGGAAGCTCGTTGATGGAACATTCAAACGCTTCAGCAAGCGCAACGGCAACTTTTATTGCGCTGTATGCATCATTACACTGACCCATATCCATCAGCCTCGGAAGCCCTCCTATCTGCCCTAAATCAAGATCGTTGAATCTAAATTTCCCGCACGCAAGCGTGAGCACAACAGAGTCTTTCGGCGTTTTCTTCACAAATTCCGTATAATAATTTCTTCCGGGAGCCGCACCGTCACAGCCGCCAACCAAGAAGAAATGCTTGATTGCTCCATTTTTGACGGCATCGATCACCGTATCCGCAACCGAGAGCACAGCCCCATGTGCGAACCCGGTCATCATGCTGTCTCCTCCGTTGATCCCTGTCATCTTTTTATCTTCACTGTAGCCGCCAAGTTGTAATGCCATGTCAATGACGGGGGAAAAATCTTTATCGTCACCGATATGCTTTAAACCGGGATAGTCTACGACTGATGTGGTAAAGATTTTTTCGGCGTAGCTTGCTCTTGGCGGCATTAAACAATTCGTGGTATACAGTATCGGCGCAGGAATATTATCGAATTCCTTCTGCTGATTTTGCCATGCTGTTCCAAAATTACCTTTTAGATGTGCATATTTTTTGAGCTCAGGATACGCATGTGCCGGAAGCATTTCCCCATGGGTGTAAATATTGATTCCTTTTTCTTTGCTTTGCTCCAAAAGTAATTTTAAATCTTTTAAATCATGTCCTGTAATTACGATAAACGGACCTTTTTCTATATTTGTTGTCACTTTTATCGGCACGGGACTGCCATATGCCGATGTGTTGGCCCCATCAAGAAGCGCCATGCATTGTAAATTTACATTGCCTACTTCCAAAACAAGCGCCAAGAGCTCATCGACTGTTTTTTCCTGACCGATCGCCGCCATTGCCGTATAGAAAAAATCATTGATCTGCGGATCGATTTTTCCCAATATGCGTGCATGATGCGCATAAGCGGCCATGCCTCTGAGTCCAAACAAAATCAATGATTTTAAAGAACGGATATCTTCATCCCCTTCCCAGAGCGCCTTCATCTCCATCTCTTTATCCCCGTTCAGCCTTTCAGTTTCTTCATCGATCTTTTTACTTAACGCGGTAATACTTTCATCGTTGAAATTGACATTTGTAATTGTTGTAAATAATCCTTCAAGCATTAATTCATCTGTCAGAGATGTGTTTTTACCTTTAGCGGCTTTTCCAAGCGCAACAAGTTTTCCGGTAAGGGCATCTTGCAGGTTTGCCGTATTCGCTTTTTTTCCGCAAACGCCTCCTATAGTGCAGCCTGTTCCTTTGGATGTCTGTTCACATTGAAAACAAAACATTGACATTTTCTTTTCCTCCACAATTCATAATAATTCTTCAAGCACATACATTTCTGTTTTGCTCATAGCAAAAAGCCCATTTATTTGTCAAAACAAAAGGATGCTTTTTGCTTCTTTCTATTGACTTTCCTACTGGCAGTATAGTATAATTCGGCTATAGTGTACGTTGCTTTTGCAACAATTACTAATTTTATTTTTAAATGTTTTTATTTATAAATAATATTTTTATTATTTTATCGCAGAAGCGAACGTTTACAATTTGCATTTATTATAAATTATATTTGTTATGCATTGCGTTGCATTTACAACGAAAGTAAAAAGATGGAATTAAATTTGGATATTCTTTTAAAAAGCCCCTTATTTTACCATATTGATAAATCCGATCTGCGGGCCATGCTGAAATGTCTCGGGGCAAAGCCTAAAATGTGTAAAAAAGACAGCTATATCATATTTCCAGGGGAAAGTGTTGAATATATGGGTATCGTTTTAAGCGGCGAAGTAGCCGTGATGAAAGAAGACGCACACGGCAACCGGAGCATTCTTGCAAAATTCGAACCGTCAAAAATGTTTGGCGGCGCTTTGGCCTATCTTCGGAATACAAAATCCCCTATATCAGCAATTGCTTTAGAAGACAGTGAAGTATTGCTTATCGATAACAAACGAATTATAAGCACTTGCCCTTCTGCCTGTGTGTTTCATACGATGCTTATTAAAAATATGCTTGGAATTCTGGCCGGCGAAGTCATCATGCTCAATAACAGGCTTGATGTGATATCAAAAAGAACAACAAGAGAAAAACTGCTCACTTTTTTTCAGGAACAAAAAAACCTCTCTGCTTCCAATTCTTTTGCGATTCCATATAATCGCGAGCAATTAGCTGATTATTTATTCGTAGACAGAAGTGCCATGTCAAGAGAACTGAGCAAAATGCGTGACGAAGGATTGATCAAATTTAAAAAAAATAAATTTGAATTATTACAATAATCTTTTAAAGTTTTTTATTTAAAAATTTTTTAAATTAAATAATATAACCTAATTATAATCTATTATTTTTATTTTGCATTGTTATATATGATTATGTTACAATTTATGCAAATGGCCATAAAATTTAGCGAAAATTAGTACAACAAAGGAAATATTACCATGACTGACGTATATCCGAATTTAATAAGCATGTACGATTTGCTTATCTGTCTTACGAATGCCGTAGATCTGGTCAGTACTGAAGTTGCCGATCATCATCAGCAAGTTGCATATCTGGCCTTTAAACTTGGCGAACAATTGAATTTGTCGAGCGATGAAAAAAAAGAGTTGCTGCTTGCAGGTCTTTTGCATGATATGGGCGCACTCTCGTTAGATGAGCGTCTCGAATTGATCGAAGCAGAGCCGCCTACTTCACAGAATCATGCTTTCAGAGGCGCTCAGCTTATAGAAGGATTTGCTCCCTTCAGCAATGTAGCAGATATAATTCGGTATCATCATATGCATTGGAACCATGGACAAGGAACTACATTTAAAGGTAAAAATATCCCTTATGCGAGTCATATACTGCATTTGGCAGATCGCATTGCTGTTTTAATAGATCGCAACCATGATGTTATAGGGCAAATCAAAGATATCCGCACAAAGATATCCGCACAAAAAAATACCAAGTTTATTCCTGAACTAGTGGATGCTTTTATGGACATGAGCATCCATGAATACATATGGCTCGATGTTGTTTATAAACCACTTTTATATATTCTGCCCGATATCACCTCTTTTGGCATTGTAGAACTCACGCTGGACGAGACTATCGATCTTACCAAAATATTTGCAAGCATTATCGATTATCGCAGCCCTTTTACGGCAAATCATTCTGCCGGCGTGGCCAAAACTGCCGAAAAACTGGCTGAACTTGCAGGTTTTTCGGAAGATGAATGCAAAATGATGCTGGTTGCCGGAAACCTTCATGATCTCGGAAAATTGGCGGTAAAAAAAGAAATTCTCGAAAAGCCCGGAAAATTAAACGCGGAAGAATTCAACGCGATACGAAGTCACACATTCTATACCTTCAGGCTCCTTCAGGCTATCAAAGGCATGGAAACGATCAATAAATGGGCATCTTTTCATCATGAAAAATTAAATGGGCAAGGCTATCCCTTTCATTTAGATGATAAAAGTATTATTTTAGGTTCAAGGATTATGGCTGTAGCCGATATCTTCACAGCTATTACAGAAGACCGCCCATACAGAAAAGGCATGTCAAAAGAAGAAGCCGTAAAGGTGCTTCATTCCTTTGTAGAAAATGAGTCTATTTGCCCCTACATTGTTTCTATTCTCATGGATAATTTTGATTTAATCAATGATATTCGTATGCGTGCGCAGCTTAAAGCCGGTAATGAATACAATTATTTTGTTGCAACATCCGTTGAGCTTTAAATCTAAGTTATTTTAATTATTTTTTAGAAATACTTTAATAAATTGTATGCTTTTGCATGCATTTGGTTTAAATGTTCCTATCATTAATTCTTCTTTCAATCACACAGATTTTCACATGCCATGAGATAAATATTTATTTATGGTATAATTTCTATTATCTGATTGAATTATCAAAGTGTTAGCTCTATTAATTTTTCATATTCACAGCTCGTTATAATAAATAGAATACCGTGCAAATCAGAAAACATTGACCGTTGGAAAGGAAAATTACTATGGAAAAGTCAAAGGTGTATTTTACAAACATGCATGCCACTCATACAGAAAATTTGCAACAAAAACTATGTCGGCTGATGATAGCAGCAGGTATAGATACGATCGATTTCAATAAAAAATATGCGGCGATTAAAATCCATTTTGGCGAGCCCGGCAACTTATCATATCTTCGACCCAATTATGCGAAAACAGTTGTTGAAGCTGTAAAAGGACGAGGCGGCAAACCATTTCTCACAGACTGTAATACCCTATATGTCGGCGCCAGAAAAGACGCACTCGAACATATCAGCACCGCTTATTTAAATGGTTTTTCACCTTTCTCTACAGGCTGTCATGTCATTATCGGCGACGGGCTCAAGGGTACCGACGATATACTCGTTAACGTGCAAGGAGGCGATTATATCAAAGAAGCCAAAATCGGCAGAGCCATTATGGATGCCGATATCATCATCTCACTAAGTCATTTTAAAGGGCATGAACTCACCGGATTCGGCGGTGCTATTAAAAATATCGGTATGGGCTGCGGCTCCAGAGCAGGCAAAATGGAAATGCACAGCAGCGGTAAACCCCGCATTTCTCAAAGACGATGTGTGGGCTGCGGTATGTGTACGAAAGAATGTGCGCAAAGCGCTATTACCGTCACAGAAGGCAAAGCGTCGATTGATCATAATAAATGTGTGGGTTGCGGCCGCTGTATCGGCGTATGCCCTATGGATGCAATTCGCCCTGCATCGGATGAATCGAACGACATACTGGATAAAAAAATGGCCGAATATGCGTGGGCAGTGCTGCATGGCCGCCCGCATTTTCATATCAGTCTGGCGATCGATATCTCTCCGTATTGCGATTGTCATAGCGAAAATGATATTCCGATTGTACCTGACGTTGGCATGTTTGCCTCTTTTGATCCGGTTGCACTCGACAAAGCCTGTGCGGATGCCGTCAACAATCAACCTGTGATGGCCGGAAGCCTGCTTGAAAAAAGCATTTGCCGTCATCATGATCATTTCACCCGTGTCAGTCCCGAGACAGACTGGATGGTTACCATTAACCATGCTGTAAAGATGGGTCTTGGAAACAAAGAGTACGAACTAATCACAATTTAATCGATAAATATTATCAAATGTCTTGACACGCTTTGTTTGTTACGTTATGATATATAAAATTTAATATTCTTATCCAGAGAGGCGGAGGGACTGGCCCTACGAAGCCCGGCAACAACTGTTTACAGTAACGTGCTAATTCCAGCAGGAAAAATCCTGAAAGATAAGAAGAGTAAGTAAATATTATTTGCCGCTTCTTATGAAAGCGGCTTTTTTTATAAAAGGAGTGATTTTTTTGCAAGACAAATATAACATTGAAACCTACTGTGTACAGGGTTCTTACCATCCCGCATCGGGTGAGCCTCATGTGCTGCCGATCGCACAAAGCACAACTTACCGTTATTATGAAGCGGATGATGTAGCAGACCTGTTTGATTTGAAAAGTGACGGCTATATGTATACACGTCTCGGTAACCCCACCGTATCGGCACTGGAAGGCAAGATGAGTTTACTGGAAGGTGGTGTAGGCGCCGTAGCGACTTCGTCGGGCCAAGCGGCAAGCTTTCTTTCTTTATTAAACATATGCAAAGCCGGCGATCATGTTGTATCTTCTTCTACAATATACGGCGGCACCTATAATCTGTTTGCTGTTACGTTGAAAAAAATCGGCATTGATGTCACGTTTGTAGACCCCGATAATGAAACGGAAATCTATGATGCTATTCGTCCTAATACGCGCGTGCTTTTTGGTGAGACGATCGGAAACCCCGGACTCAATGTGCTGAACTTTGAAGTCTTTAAAAAAATCGCCCGTCAAGCTGATATCCCTTTCATTGTCGATAACACACTGGCAACTCCTTATTTATGCCGAGCTTTTGACTACGGAGCTGATGTTATTGTGCATTCCACATCCAAATATACCGACGGGCACGCCGTGAGCCTTGGCGGCATTGTGATCGACAGCGGAAAATTTAACTGGGAAAACGGAAAATATCCCGAGCTGACAGAGCCTGATGCCAGCTATCACGGTATGCAGTATACAAAAGAATTCAAAGAAGCTGCCTATATCACAAAAGTGCGCGTGCAACTGCTGCGTGATTATGGTGTCACTATGAGCCCGTTTAACGCATTCTTGGCACATCTGGGACTTGAAACACTTCATCTGCGTATGGAACGCCACAGCGAAAATGCTTTAAAACTGGCAGAGTTTTTGCAATCACATCCAAAAGTGGACTGGGTCACCTACCCCAAACTCAAAAGCCATAAAAATTATGACCTCGCAGAAAAATATCTGCCTAAAGGGGCGGGTGGCATTCTCACCTTCGGCCCCAAAGGCGGTGCTGCGGCAGGAAAAGAATTTACAAAGCATTTGAAACTGACCTCTCTTGTTGTACACTTAGGCGATGTGCGCACCGGCGTGCTGCATCCCGCAAGCACCACACATAGACAGCTTACCGAGCAGCAACAGATTGCCTCCGGCGTACTGCCTGAATTGATCCGTGTATCCGTTGGTATTGAAAACATAGACGACATTATCTGTGATTTTGATCAAGCACTCAATAAACTGTAAAAATCCAATAAACATAATAAGATAAACAGAGCAGTAAAATCTGCTCTGTTTTTAATAATTCAGATATTTTCTTCTGTATTTTTTATACAACTGATAGCTTTTCTTATCTGCGAATTTCTTGTCTATTTTATGTCTTCTGAGCGCATCATTGGGAAGCCTTTCGGGCAGACCGTCCTCAATCGTAAAATTACATGGAAAGCAACATCCGCATGGCCTGCCTTTTCGCGGAAAATGACAAAACCATGTCTTATACATAGAATCTATAAATCCAAGCTCTATGGCTTTTTCTTTCATATCGAGTTTTGTCATAGAGTAAAGTGGATATTTAAACAATCCGAATACTTTATTTAAATCCTCACTGGAATTTTTTTCGTTCACTTTCCAATATTCAAGATTTAATTCATCTTTTATCTTTATCATCTCTCCGAAGGTATTCATCATTTGCTCGGCCAGGCCGCCCTGCTCCACACCTATTTCGAGATTATTCAATGTGTTTGCGTAGCGAGCTAAATACTCGTATTGAAATCCTATCAACACTTCCTGCCGGATTCTTTTAAAAGCTTGTGTGATATCATCATTTGTTTCGATATCTTTAAATTGAGTGATTATTAAGGGATGCAGCGTGCATTTTGTTTTTGGATCCTTTCGAATATCTTTTGATATTTCTTCCATTGTCTTGATTTCTATATCGCGCGATCTTCTGTTTTCATAATAAATATAATGCGGGCGCAATTCAACTTCGTGTCTGGACAAGTACAGAATTCTATACGTGGAATCCCAACCGCCTGTCCATAACACGTTAAATACAGGCAAAGCCATTTCCATATTCATCTTCCTTTACTGATTCTTATTCTATTTTTATTTGAAATACACCGATATCCCCATACGATATATTTACGAAAATTATAATACCACTTTGTTATACGTTTTACAATATGTAATATGTTAAATATTTATTAATTTTATTTCGTGGTATTTCTAGAATAATAAAACAAAAAAAATTTTTTATTATTTATTATTGAAATTATATGTAGTTTGTAATATAAACAAAAAGAAAAATCTTATTTAATGAGACAAATATGTTATACATAGCAAAAAAATGCTTTTCTTATTCCAATTAATTTTTACAATATACACTATCCATTCTACTTTTTTACACAAGTAATTATAACAGATACAAATGCATAATTTAGTCTTGTATTTCAAGTAAATATAGAAACATTATTAAAAATTATATAACTAAAAAAGGCACCCTTTGCAGGTTGCCCTCAGTCTTTTTTATCATAATTTTCTATATCGCTTCAACGCAAAAACATTCAAGACAATAAATACAACCGCAAAGGCTGTTAGAATGCCTAAATCAAAAAGAATATCATAAAAGCCAAGCCCTTTATACATAACCCCTTTGAGCGCATCCGCCGCGTAATACATTGGCATAATTTTCCCTACCGCCTGCAGCCAGTCTGCCATGCCTTCCATCGGAAACAGCCCGCAGAAAAAAACCTGCGGAATGATGACGATCGGGATGAACTGTATCATCTGGAATTCGCTTGTCGCAAATGCCGAGAGAAGAATTCCGAGCGCAAGCGCAGTGATCGCCGACAGAGCACAGATTAAAATCACATTCCAAATAGAGCCGACAAGTACAATATCGAGTATTTCTACCGAAAAGAAAATAATCACGAGCGTCTGCAACATTGCAAGAATGCCATATCCCGTAAGATAACCCATCACCACTTCCCACCTTTTTACGGGCGTGGACATCAATTTTTCCATTGTGCCTGTCATACGTTCACGAAGAAGCCCTATACCGGCAATGAGAAATACGAAAAAAAAGACAAAAAAACCTATAAGTATGGGGCTGAACGTGTCAAACATGGTAGTATCTTCACTGCCATACAAATAATCAACATTGATATCTGCAGCCTGATATCCAAGCGGCCCCATGGGAATTTCATTTAAGAACGTTTGGAACATCACTCCCGAAATCGTTTGTGTTATTTTTGCTTTTAATGCTGTTGCCGTATTCGGGTTTTCATTTTCCAAAATTAGATTATATGCACCATCCGTTTTTTCCAAAATACCGTCGAGGTCTTTTTGCACGATCATATCTTTATCTGCGTTTATAAGCGTGACAACATCGATATCGGCATCTTTCAACGCATCATAGACGCCCTGGTCAATATTTACAATTCCTACTCTGGCATCTACCGTATCCCCGTTAAAAATAAAATACATCAATGTGAGCACAAACAACGGCGCAATAAATATCAAAGCCATCGTGCGCTTATCGCGGTGCATTTGCTGAAAAATCCTTCTGATAATTGCCGCTACTCTCATCACTGCTTCCTCCCCGCTTTTAAGAATACGTCTTCCAGCTTTTCTACACCATATGCGGCTATGAGTTCACCGGGCGAACCGTCTGCGATCAGTATGCCTTCACGGATCATTGCAAGCCGGTCACACTTTTCAGCTTCGTCCATGACATGCGTGGTGATGATAATGGTTTTCCCTTCTTCATCCCGAAGCCTGTGTAGCTCATCCCAAATACTGGCGCGAAGCTGTGGATCAATGCCTACTGTAGGCTCATCCAAAATAAGTAACTCGGGATCCTGAACCAGGGCAACCGCAAGTGCAAGGCGACGACGCATGCCTCCTGAATACGCAGATACTTTTTTCTTTAATTCATCGCTTAAATCTACCACATCGGCACAGTAGGCAATACGCTGCTTTTGTTTTGCGCCACGGATTTTAAACAACAATGCAAAGAATTTCAGGTTCTCTCCGCCTGTGAGATCGGCATACAGCGCATCCGACTGAGACATGTAGCCAATATTTTGCAGTACCGGTAAATCAGGCATCTCACATCCAAGTACCGTAATGCTTCCGCTGTCTGCCTTCTCCATACCTACCATCATTTTAACGAGCGTTGTCTTTCCTGCACCAGACGGCCCGATGATACCATAGATTCTCCCTTTTGGAATCGTTAAACTGACCTTGTTTAAAACAGTTTTTTTCCCGTATTTTTTTGAAATATTTTCAATACAAATCACTTCTTCCATCGTCTCTCCTTTTCCCAAAGCATAGAATGATTTTTTACAAATACTTGATAATTTATTATAAATCTTTGACGATTTTTTGTACACGAACTTTTTGAATATACATTTTTAGTTAAGAATACTATAAATTTCTTGATATTTTATTAAATTATTTATGAAACGTTATAAATGTTATATAATAATAAAAATATGAGAGGATGAATTTCATGATGCGCAGCAATATCAATATTACAAGCGAAATCTCAAAACTGAAAACTGTTATCTTACACAGGCCCGATGAAGAGCTGCATAATATTGTGCCGCAAAACTTGGAAATGGTACTTTTTGATGATATCCCATATTTGAAAGGCATGCAGCAAGAACACGATGATTTTGCCTCTGTGATCATAACATTCGGCGCCAATGTAATTTATATTAAAGATCTTCTTGCAGATATATTAGAAGATAAGAAAACAAAGAAAGATATCTTACATCAAATCATTGAAAAAGATATCCTTGGATGTGACTATATAGAACAATGTATTTTAGATTATTTATTTGATTTAAATGCTTCAGAGACGGCAAAATGCTTAATCAAAGGACTGAGTATCACAGATGTTGCCAAAATAAAAAAGCAAGAAGTGCTCAGTGATTATATGCCGCAGATGTATATGTTTTATATGCCACCTCTTCCGAATATGTATTTTATGCGCGACGGTGCGGCAGCCATTGAAAACGGGCTTTCCATCCATACAATGAAAAACCCCATACGAAAACGTGAGAGCCGCATCCTGCGTGCAATTTATAAACATCATGAGTTTTTTAATAAAAATAATGTGCCGCTATGGTATGACAATAATATTCAAAGCAGCACGATAGAAGGCGGTGATATTTTAGTGACGAGTTCTGCATCTATGCTCGTAGGGCTCAGTCAACGCACAGATGCCTCCGCCGCACAAATCCTTGCCAATAATTTATTTTATCAAAATTCTCGGATACAAGATGTGTATGCAGTGCAGCTTCCGAAAATCCGGGCTTTTATGCATTTGGATACGGTATGCACGATGGTGGATTATGATAAATTTACAATATATCCCTCTATTGACGAACACATGAATATTATAAAAATGACGCGCGGAAAAAATAATCAAATACATTTTACAAGAATGGACAGTCTTAAATCAACACTGCAAGATGCGCTGAATACGAAACATATCGATCTAATCAAAAGCGGCGGCGGAGACCCGATCATTGCCGCGAGAGAACAATGGAACGACAGCACGAACACCTTTGTGTTATCTCCCGGCGTCGTCATCGCTTACGACAGAAACGAAATATCAAATGAAGTCCTTGAAAAACATGATATAAAAGTAATCAGAATCAAAGGTTCAGAGCTTGTGCGAGGGCGTGGCGGTCCCAGATGTATGACCATGCCTATTTGCAGAGAAGAAATAATATAAGGAGAAATAATATGGCAATATCATTAAAAGGAAGAAGCTTACTCACACTTAAAGATTATACGAAAGAAGAAATCGAATATCTTTTAAACTTTGCGAAAGAGCTGAAGATCAAAAAGAAAAATAAGATTCCAGGAGAGATGCTTAAAGGTAAAAACATTGTGCTTTTATTTGAAAAAACATCTACACGCACAAGATGTGCTTTTGAGGTAGCCGCATACGACGAAGGCGCGAATGTTACCTTTCTCACCAACAGCCAGATGGGCAAAAAAGAATCTCTAGAAGACACTGCCAATGTACTCGGAAGATTTTATGACGGTATAGAATTCCGCGGTTTCAAGCAGCAGACCGTTGAAGACTTGGCAAAATATTCCGGTCTGCCCGTATGGAACGGACTTACCGATTTATATCACCCTACACAAGCACTCGCAGATTTTCTCACTATAAAAGAAAATATAAGAAAACCATATAACGATATTAAACTCGTATATGCAGGTGACGGGAGAAATAATGTTGCCAATTCACTTTTGATTATCTGCGCAAAACTCGGCGTGCATTTCACGGTCATTGCTCCGCCACAGCTCATGCCGGAACAAGACCTTGTTGATGAAATGCGGCAAACAGCTGCATTATCAGGTAGCACAATAACATGCACAAGCGATGTGAAAGAAGGCGCCCATATGGCCGATGTCGTCTATACTGATATCTGGGTATCCATGGGCGAAGAAGACAAAATCAAAGAACGAATCGATATGCTGCTGCCATACCAAGTCAATATGGAAATGATCAGAAATACAAAAAATGAAAATGTGATTTTCCTTCACTGCCTGCCCTCCTTCCACGACAGAGAAACCGAATTCGGAGAAATGGTGTATCAAAAGTACGGCATTACCGAAATGGAAGTTACAGATGAAGTGTTTAGAAGCAAGTATTCAAAAGTTTTTGATGAAGCTGAAAATCGTGTGCATACAATCAAAGCTGTGATGTGCGCTACTTTATAAATAGATTGAATAAGTTATCAGAAGAGGTGATCACTTTGCCCGTATTTGGGATCAGAAAACCGGAGCGTGATGTTGTACTGCGTACTGGCATCTACGGAGTGGTAACAGATATTGACGGAAAAGTATTAATTGTAAAAAACAAACTGGGTAAATTTCTTCCCGGAGGCGGTGTTCAAGAAGGAGAGACGCATGAGGAAACCCTGAGAAGAGAATTTTTAGAAGAGACCGGATATTCTATCAACGTAAAAAGAAAGCTGGAAACGCTGTCTTGGTACATAGATACTCCTGTTGAATATTTTAAACAGGTTTTTAATACAGGAATTTTTTATGAAGTCGAACTTAAAGAAAGACTATCTTTGGAGCTGGAAGCCGACCATGAAATCATGTTTGTTGACGGCGAAGCTGCAACAGATATGTATTCAGACGGACAGACATGGATTATTTATAAATATGTCCTCGCAAAAAAATATCCGTCTTTTATACATATTCATGCCGAAAACTCGGAAAAAAGAATCTATCCGCTGCGTATTGTTGCACGCTGCATCATCAAGACAGATGATGATAAAATCATCCTGCTCAAAAGCGACAAATTGGATATTTGCGGAATCCCCGGAGGCGGCGTTTTAAAAGGCGAAGATATCCGCAAGGCCGCAGCAAGAGAGGCATTGGAGGAAACGGGAATCGCTATTACTAATTTAAAAACTTTGGGCACAAGCATAGAATACAGCAGTATGCTGCAATTGTCTTATTACTTTACGGCAGACGCAAAAGATATAAATAATAAGACACGACTGACAGAACTGGAATCCAACTGGGGCATCTACCCTATGCATGTGAGCATTGCCAAGGCAAAAGAAATGCTGCGTTCCAGCCATGGGGCCATCATGCATGAAGGTTTTGAAGTAGCTGCCATGTCAAAAGCGCGAAATCTTGCCGCGCTTGAAGCCTACGAAAAAATGATATAGTTTTAATGTTACAATAAAAAAAGAGTGCTGCACCGCAGAACTCTCTTTTGAAATCAGTTAATCAAATAGTATACTTACACTTTTGCCTTTATGTACTCTGTCAATTGCTTTTGCAATAATGCCTGCAACAGAGATTATTTTTATCTTATCTATTTGCTTTTCTTGCGGCAAATCAATCGTGTTGGTGATAAATACCTTCTCGATTGGGACTTCGCTTAGATTTTTGATCGCTTTGCCTGAAAGCACTCCATGTGTAGCGGCAGCGTAGATATTTTTTGCTCCCATTTTTTTGAGCGCATAAACCGAGTTTGCCATCGTCCCCGCCGTATCTATCATATCATCTATGAGCAGTAAGTCTTTTCCTTTTACATCACCGATCACATTCATGACTTCCGTTGTATTCATTGCATAACGGCGTTTATCTATGATTGCCATTGGCGCGTCGAGCATACCGGCTACCTTGCGTGTGCGTTTTACACTTCCCACATCCGGCGATACAACGACGAAATCATCCAATCCAAGTTGCAAAATATGTTCCACCATCACGCTTGTTGCCGTGAGATGGTCGAGAGGAATGTTAAAAAATCCCTGAATTTGGTGTGCATGCAAATCCATTGTAATGACTCTGTTGGCACCTGCCGCAGTGATCAAATCTGCTACCAACTTTGCGGTGATGGGGTCTCTTGAGCGTGCTTTCCTGTCTTGTCTTGCATATCCGTAATAAGGAATAACCGCGTTGATCCTTCCTGCCGATGCACGTTTGAGCGCATCGATATAAATTAATAATTCCATTAAATTATCATTGACAGGCTCGGCAACACTTTGAATAATGAATATGTCACAACCTCTCACAGACTCATTGATATTTACATATGTCTCACCATCACTAAAGCGTTCTGTGGCTGTGTCACACAGCGGCATTTCCAGCACTGATGCTATTTCTTTTGCCAAAGGCAAATTTGAGCTTCCTGCAATTAATTTAACGTTATTATCGGCCCAGTTCATTTTCTCTTCTTTTCCTCCAATATTTTTATTACTTATTTTTTAACCCAGTTTTCTTTGTTGGTTTGTCTGCATCGCGCGATTGCCAGATTATTTTCTTCCACATCAAATGTAATTGTCGACCCCGCCGCCACATAGGCGCCTTTTTTTACTGTGACAGGCGCAATCAGATTTACATTGCAGCCTATAAAACAATCATCTTCCACAACTGTAAGCGCTTTATTTTTCCCGTCATAATTTACAAAAACAACCCCACATCCCAAATTCACGTTATCTCCCACTTTGGCATCTCCGATGTATGTAAGATGAGAAGATTTTGAATTTTCCCCTATTTCGGAATTTTTCACTTCTACAAAATTACCTATTCTTACATGATCAGCCAGTTTTGATTTTGGTCTTAAGTGCGCATAAGGCCCGATCTTTACATGGCTGCCTACGATGCTGTCTGTAATATAGGAACTTTGCACAAGCGTATCCTCACCTATAATACTGTTTTTGATCATGCTGCCTGATGTTATTATGCAATTTTTTTTGATGATACTTCGTCCTTCAATGACAACACCTGGATATAAAAGAACATCTTCACTTAAGACACTGTCGTATGAAATATAAGTCGAATCAGGATCAATCATGCTCACCCCTTTTCCAAGCCAGAGATCATTGATATGACGCCGCATAAATTTTTCTAATTGAGCAAGCTGCTTTTTATCGTTAACGGCCTTTATTATATCGCTGTTCTCTTCCATCAAAACATCAACAGAATATTTTTCTTTGATTAAAAGCTCTATCGTGTCTGTGAGATAATATTCGCCCTGAAAATTATTATTACTAATATGCCCCAAAGCATATTTTAATACACTCCCTAAAAAGCAATAGACGCCCGAATTTATTTCGCCGATTTTCTTTTCTTCATCGGCAGCATCTTTTTGTTCTACAATTTTAATCAATTCATCGCCGCTGCCTCTTACAATTCTGCCATAACCGCAGGGATCTTCTAGTATAGCCGATACAACAACGGCATCTTTTTTATTTGATGAAGTATATTCATATAAAGCTTGTATGGTTTTTGAATCTACCAAGGGAGCATCGCCGCATAAAATAACAATATACGCATTATCATCAATAAACGGCAGCGCCTGCATAACTGCATGCCCCGTTCCAAGCTGCCGGTGCTGAGTAAATGTGCTGACCTGCCCCACAATACTGCTTTTTACTTCTTCCGCTCCGTAGCCAACAATAACAGCAATTTGCTCTATTCCCGCATTACCGACATTATCCAGCACATAAGAAAGCATGCTTTTACCACATATTTCGTGCAGCACTTTCGGCTTGTCGCTTTTCATTCTCGTGCCTTTGCCGCCAGCCAATATAATAGCCTGAGTATGCATCTCACACCTCCTCATATAAATCATATTTACAATTATATTATAATATCACATCATCACATTTATTTTTAACATAAAATAAAAAAGGGATAATCCCTTTTTTATAAAATGGATATTTTGATTATTCTGCCGCAACTTCGTTCAATGCTTCTGCTTCATATTTTTCCAAAATTGCTTTTTGCATCTTTTTCCTTGCTTCGATATTAATCGGATGCGCAATATCCTTGAATTCTCCATCAGGTGTTCTTCTGCTTGGCATAGCTATGAACATACCACTCTGGCCTTCAATTATTTTGATGTCATGAATTACCAATTCATCATCAAACGTAACAGATACAATTGCTTTCATTTTGCCTTCGGCATAAATTTTTCTGATTCTTATGTCTGTAATTTGCATTGGGTAACTCCTTCCCGTAACAGCTACTAAATGATCTTTATACAATTTGGGTAGTTAGTTAAATACTTATAATACCTATATTATATAGGATAAAATCAAAAAAAAAAATATTTTTTTACAATAAATGTGATAAAAATAGGCAATTTTATATTATATTTCGTAATATAAGGCGGTTTTTTTGAATATTGAATAATAAAAATGAACTTGTTATAATATTTATTATCAACTTCGAGGTTTATAAAATGAAAAATATTGATTTTAAAAATATTAAAAAAATCCATTTTATCGGCATTGGCGGCACCAGTATGAGCGGCCTTGCCCATATTGCGATTCATAAAAATTTAATCATTTCAGGCTCCGATATGAGGCCTTGCGGCTATACGGATAAATTAGTCAAAGAGGGACATGATATCAAAATCGGTCATAGCGCCGACAATATTCCGGTTGATTGTGATTTGGTAGTATACACTGCCGCCATCAACAAAAATAATCCGGAATATATTGAAGCACAAAGAAGGGGCCTGCCCATGATGCAGCGTTCAGAATTTCTAGGATATTTAACGTCGCTTTATCCCAAAACAATCGCCGTATCAGGAACACATGGCAAAACTACAACTTCTTCTATGATTGCGCTTATGCTTTTAAATGCCGGTTTTGATCCTACGATTAGTATCGGCGGTACAATCAGTGAGATAAACGGTAACTATCGCGTCAGTGACAGTGAATATTTCGTGACCGAGGCATGTGAGTATGTTGACAGCTTTTTAATGTCTGAACATTATATTGCCACCATAGCGAATGTTGAAGAAGACCATTTAGATTATTTCACAAACGGCATTACTCAGATTCGCCAGTCTTTTCTGAAATTTGCCAAAATAGTACCCGAAGACGGACTATTGATCATAAACGGTGATGATAAGGATATCGTTTTTATAGCCGATGAATGCAGTTGCAATGTTATCAAATTCGGCCTTAGTCAAAACAACGATTATTATGCTGCCAATATTCAATATAACGTATTAGGCCAGCCTCAATTTGACGTGTTCAAAAACAAGGACTTCTTTGGTCATTTTAGCTTGATTATCCCTGGACAACACAATGTGCTCAATGCGCTGACTGCCATTATATGTGCAGATTTTCTGGGTATTCCTATCCAAAGTATGCAAGATACGCTTCGTCGTTTTCAGGGCACAAAAAGAAGATTTGAGTTTCGCGGTCAAGTCAATAATATTAAAGTATTTGAAGATTACGCCCATCATCCCACTGAAGTCAAAGTTACTGTACAGGCATGTCATAATTATGAACGCAACAAACTTTGGGTTGTTTTCCAGCCGCACACATATTCACGCACATATGATTTCTTTGATGAGTTTGCCGAAGCACTCAGCCATTGCGATTATTTGATTATGAATGATATTTATTCCGACAGAGAAGCAAATGCCTGGGGCATTTCAAGTGAAATGCTTGTAAAAGAAGTAAAGGAAAAATACGGCACGCCAGCCATATGCATAAGCAAATTTACGGATATTGTAGACTATTTAGTCAAAAACTTACAACCCGGAGACTTTGTACTTGTCGCAGGTTCGCAAAGTATCAATCAGGTAGCGTTTATGCTGGTTGATAAATTAAAAGAACTCTACAGCAATTAATCATACTTATATAAAAGAGTCCCCTCTAAAAAAGAAGGGGACTCTTATTTAAATTTCATTTAAAACACCGTCTAAAATATCAAGGCCCTCGTTGATTTCTTCCAGCGATATATTAAGCGGCGGCAACAGCCTTACTTTTTGCTTTGCAGTCAGCACCAAAAGCCCTTTTTCGATACATTTATCCACAATCATTTTATTATCAATATCTACTTCAATACCGAGCATAAGCCCCCGGCCGTTCACGCTTTTCACATGCTTCATCTTTTCGATCTTTTCTTTCATATAAATCCCTTTTTGAATGATATCGAGAAGCATATCCATATCTAGCCTTTCAAGCACGGCCATTGCACCCGCACAAACAATAGGGTTTGCTCCAAACGTAGTGGCATGTGTTCCCGGTGTTAACACGCTTGCCGTCTTTTCGTCGAATAGGGTTGCTCCAAGAGGTAGACCTCCGGCAAGCCCCTTTGCGCAAGTTACGATATTGGGTAAAAAAGTATAATTTTGATAAGAAAACAGGCTGCCTGTTCGCCCAATACCTGTTTGCACTTCGTCTACAATTACTAAAAGATCGTTGGCCTGTGCCACTTTCAGAACTGTCTCTATAAAGCTTTCTTCAAGCTCTAAAATACCGCCTTCGCCCTGGATGATTTCAATCATGATCGCGCACGTTTTTTTATTGACTTTTGACAATAGATCATCGCGGTCGTTTGCAGATGCATATACAAAACCTTCTAAAAAAGGATCAAAATACTGATGAAATACATCCTGACCTGTTGCGGTAATTGTTGCCAATGTTCTTCCATGGAAAGAATTTTTCAGTGTTATGATTTCATATCTGTCGGTTCCGTATTTATCAAAGCTGTATTTTCTCGCCGCTTTAATGGCGCATTCATTTGCTTCAGCTCCGGAGTTGGAAAAAAATACTTTGCTCATCCCGCTCAGGCCGCATAATCGATATGCCAGCTGCGCTCCCGGCTCCGAATAGTATAAATTAGAAGTATGATTTAAAGTTTTTACCTGACCACATACGGCTTCAACCCATTCTTCATTACAAAAACCAAGAGAATTAACGCCGATGCCGCTTGTAAAATCAAGATATGTTTTACCTTCAAAATCAGTGCATTTCGCATTTTTTCCTTCACTGATACATACATTGAATCGACCATACGTATTGGCGACATATGTATCTGTCGTTTCTTTAATTATTTTATTTGACATTTTATATCCCCCTGCTATTTATTCATCATCCACAAATACAGTGCCCTCACTGCCTCTGCCAAGCAAGCCTTCAATGATGACATTTTCTTTTCTGCCATCCATGATATAAGCACCTTTTACGCCATTCTTTGAGGCGTGAATGCAGCATTGTGCTTTTGGAATCATACCACCATTGATGATTCCATCTTTTATATACTGTTTTGCCTTAGCGGCATTTATTTTTTTTATCAGCGTGGATTCATCGCTTTTATCAAGCAAGATGCCTTTAATATCGGTAAGCAGCACAAATGCCGCCGCTTGTAAATTTACAGCAATAGCTCCTGCCGCCGTATCCGCATTGATGTTATAGATATTGCCGTCCTCGTCACAACCAATCGTTGATATAATCGGTAAATACCCAATCTTTATAATATCTGTGATAGGATGTTCATTTACTTTTTTTATTTGTCCTACATAGCCTAAATCAAAGTTACTTTTTAATTTTTCCGCCGTTAAAATATTACTGTCAAGACCGGATAGCCCGATCGCCCTGCCGCCGCACAGTGATGCAAGCAAACTCAAATCCTTATTTACTTTGCCTGCAAGAACCATCTGAACAATATCGATAGATTCTTTATCTGTATAACGCAGCCCGCCTATAAAACGGCTCTCTATTCCTGTCTTTTTTAACATAGCATTGATTTCAGGCCCGCCTCCATGCACTAATACAACGCCGATATCGAGAGACTGCAGCAGCAAAATATCTTTCATCAAGCTAACTGCAGCAGCTTTACTGGTCATTGCATTCCCGCCATATTTGATGACGATGATTTTATTTTTAAATTTCTCCTGTAACTGATACAAATTATTTTTATTTTCCATGTTCACTTAACCCTACGTTCTGTATGCACCGTTTATTCTTACATAATCATATGTAAGATCACAGCCCCAGGAAGTAGCATCGTAGTCTCCCTCATTTAAATTGATGATGATTTTTATTTCATCCTCAAGAAGGATATTTTTTGCATAGTCTTCATCAAAACTAAGCCCCAGACCGCGTTTACATACCTCAATTTCCCCCTGTTTTGATGCGAGTGAAATATCAACATTTTCAGGCATAAACTCTGCCCCCGAATATCCCACGGCGCAAAGTATCCTGCCCCAGTTTGCATCGGCACCAAACATTGCCGCTTTGAAAAGTGAAGAGGTAATAACACTTTTTGCAATTTTTTTCGCATCTGCTTCATAGGCTACATTCATGACCCTGCATTCAATCAGCTTGCTTGCTCCTTCCCCGTCTCTTGCAATTTCTCTTGATAAATACTCACTGATATATCTTAATGCCTTTAAAAATATTTTATAATTTTTATCTTCGTTTTCAATAAGCTTGTTGCCTGCCTGACCGTTTGCAAGCAGGCACACCATATCATTGGTCGACGTATCCCCGTCGATACTGATCATATTAAATGTATCTTCCACCGTGTCGATCAAAGCTTTCTGAAGCATTTTTGTACTGATTGCCGTATCGGTTGTTATAAAAGCAAACATGGTTCCCATATTCGGATGAATCATTCCGGATCCTTTGGATATGGCTCCCATTTTGCATATTTTCCCGTCAAGCACAAATTCTACAGCTATTTCCTTCGGTCTGGTATCCGTAGTCATAATTGCCAGTGCCGCATCTATACCGTCTTCATCATTTAATGCCGCATACAATTTCGGCAGTGTCTCCCGAATAGGTTCCAGCGGCAGTATTTCTCCGATTACTCCGGTAGAAGCAACAATGACATCTTTCGGCGAAATACCTAAAAGATCCGCCGTTAAAGAACACATACTGCGTGCCTTCTCGTCTCCGTCAGCATTACATGAATTCGCATTACCGCTGTTGACAATAATCGCCTTCGCGTATCCATTTGCAACATTCTCTTTAGTTATTTTTAAAGGAGAAGCTTTTACCTTATTTAAAGTATATGTACATGCTGTATTTGCCTTGCAGCTGCTTACAATCAATGCAAGATCTTTTTTTGATTTATTTTTTCGTATTCCGCAGTGCAGGCCTGCAGCCGAAAAGCCTTTTGCCGCACATACATTTCCTGAAATTATCTTAATATTCATTTATTCTTCCTTTATATTTAAATTGACGGAGCAATGTAGCACAATCCTGCGTCTTCCGGTATTTTTAAAGCTATATTCATATTCTGAATAGCCTGGCCCGCGGCCCCTTTTACCATATTGTCAATTGCACTGATAATGATCAGGCGATTGGTTCGATTATCTTTATGAAGCGATATATTGCAATAATTTGAATATCTCACGTACTTTATATTACTGATTTCATCTTTATTCATGATACGAACAAATTTATCTTTCATATAAAAGTCTTTATAATACCGTATTATTTCTTTATGATCTATCTGTTTTTTTAGATTTGCATACGCCGTTGTAAGAATTCCTCTGTTCACGGGAAGCAAATGCGGCACAAACGTAATTGTAACTTTTTCTTTTGCGTATCTGCTTAAGGTTTGCTCGATTTCGGGCGTGTGTCTGTGAGAAGCTATTTTATAAGGAGCAAATGCTTCGTTGCATTCAGGATAATGTGTTGAAAGATTAAGTCCCCTGCCCGCTCCGCTGACACCTGATTTTGAATCAATGATGATGCTTGATAAGTCTACTAGTTCAGCCTGCAGTGCAGGTACGAGCGCTAACGCCGCACTTGTGGGATAACATCCCGGATTCGCAATCAAAACGACATCTTTCAGTTCGTCTCTATTCAACTCAGGAATGGAATAGACTGCCTTTGTATGTAATTGCTTTTGGGTATAATTATTTCCATACCAAGCTTTGTAATCTTCCTCGTCCGCCAGCCTGAAATCGGCTCCTAAATCGATAAATAATCTATTTTTTTCGTAGCATTTTTTTGCAATATCTTCACTCAGTCCATGCGGCAGTGATGCAAAAACAACATCGCAGCTTTCGACCACTTGCTCTTCGTCGCTCAAAATAACGTCATAAAGCTCACTCATTGCCGGATAGACCTCACTTAAAGGTTTTCCCATATATGAAATTGATGATATACAAGTAAGGCTTACCATTGGATGTGCCAGCAGCAACCGTACCAATTCTATACCGGCATATCCTGTAGCACCGATAATGCCAACTTTAACTTTCATACGCACACCTCTGTATTAATATTCATTATAAATTATAATTATACATTTTAATGCTAAAAAATCAAGGAATTTATAAAAAAATTAATTTAATTTTATTCTAATGTCATTTCCGAGAAATTCGTATGGTTTAAAACTACCCATAATACGAGAAAAAATTCTTATGGAATACATATCTTCCAGCTCATCTAATGTAAGATTTGTTGAAATAATGATTTGCTTGTTTGCCAGAAGACGTTTGTTGAGCAAATTGAATAATTCATCGATCGCAAAATCAGTAGCATTCTCAGTTCCTAAATCATCAATGATGAGCAAATCACAGGTATACAGTGCCTCAACGAAAGAACTGTCTATCGTAGCAGAATATTCGCTTAGCCGGCTTTTTCTTAGTAAATCGATCAAGTCAGTTGAAATCATATAAATAATATAGATTCCTTTTTTTAAAAGATCCGCTACGACACAATTGATCATAAACGTTTTCCCGACACCTGTACTGCCCGTAAAAAACAAATTTTCTGAATCTTTATTAAAATTCTTTGTATATAAAACACATTCTTCATAGATCTTCTCCATGTTTTTGCGCGGGCTCTTTTTTCCTTTCGGAGCCCTGTTGGAAAATAATTCTAAATTAAATGTTTCAAAATTTTCCTTTTCCAACACAGATTCCAAAGCCGTTTGTCCGTAAAGTTTTGCGGCGACAGATTGTTTTAGGCATATACAGTATTCATCATTGATCATCCCCGTATCATTGCACAGACTGCAACTATATTTAGGCCAGTAATCTTCTTCATTATATTTATGTTTTTTTAGCAGTGTTTTTTTCTGTTCTTTGAAGCTCTCAATCTGATTGAAAATTTCCTTTTTATTAGAAAAATCCCCAAGATGCAAAAGTAATAGCGACTCAATTCCCAGCTCGGAAATTTTTTTGTCAAGCACTTCCAACTCTTTAATTTCACTATAAATTTTATTTTTACTGTGTTCTGCTTTATTTTGTGCATGCAGACGTTTTTTTTCAAGCTCTTTAAGTGTTTGTTCAATCAGATATCTCATCTTCGGCCTCGTCTCTGTTCAACCATTTTTTCTCAAGCTCCGCAAAATCATATTCATGTTTATTCGCCAGTTTGTGTTTACTTTGTTTACGTTTTGGTTTTTTTGTTGGCGAAGTCTTTACTTCACCCGATTCGTGCCAATCTTTTAAAACACTATCGATATATTTAATGCTTGGTTTATCGATCGATACGGTTGTGTCGAGCGCTTTTCGAATCGTGGTCATATCGAATCCATACGCATCAAACCAACCGTCTATTAATTTTTGTTCCGCCTTGCTGGGCATGCGATTGAATCCAAGATATTTGAAAATTTCATTATACTTTTCCCATTTATTTTTGTTCTCGGAGAGATAATCCATGGCTTCGTCATATGTGTTCACATTATTATCATACCAGTTTTGAGCTACTTGGTTTAAATAGTTTAATTCAATATGCCCTCTTGACGCACAATCATTGATCAGAAGCAACACTGTTTGGATGCTGAATTTATATTCGTCGATCCACATATTAATATTGGACATTTCTTTTGAAGAAAGCGGTCGTCTGTAAACATCCTCGATTTGTAAAAACATTTGTTTACGCTTCTTTGCTTCTTCCGTTGAATAATTATCGGCTTCATCTAAAAAGCGCTTTGTCGACCATACAATTGATTTTATATTCAAATATTGTATTATTTTTTCATCTTTATTTTTTTGAATAATCCGAATAATCCCTTCGCTTTGCCAGTATTCCCATGCTTTTGAAATATCACTTTCCAAAAGCCCGAGTGCTTGTGCAATATCAACATCTTTTATGTTTGCCTGCAAGCTATTATAGGCATATTTTAGCCCCCAAATATAAACTTTAACATATTCTCCGTTTGCACCGGGCATATAATGATTAATAAAAATATTTTCAATGATGCTTACACCCATATCTTCATTAGACAGAATATATTCGAATTTATTCATACCACTACTCCTGCGCATGATCAAAATTAAGTCTTATTATTATATCACTTTATATAAAATTATCCTATATCTTTTTGCCATAAATAGACACGGCAACTTGTAATGTTTAGCTGCAAGGCACCATACATTTAAAATAAAAAGGATTATTTGCGCATGGTAGATATAATCTTCTGGCAGGCATTTATGCTCACTGCTCTTGCCGGTCTTGCAACAGGAATAGGCGGTTTAATATCCGTATTATTTAAGCATGTTGATGATAAATATATTGCCTTTACACTGTCTTTTTCCGCAGGCGTCATGATTTATATTTCGTTTATGGAGATTATGCCTTCGGCAATTGAGAATATCAACCGCTATGCAAGAGAAATATCCGCTTACTATGCAGTCATTGTTTTCTTTGCCGGAATAGGAATGATGGCTTTCATTAATCGATTTATTGATGATGCCCCGAAAATAATACCCGCCGATCAACCTTTAGATGCTAAAAAAAAACAAGCGCTGCTTGCAGGGATCGTTACATGTCTTGGAATTATTATCCACAATATCCCAGAGGGAATGGCTGCCTTTATGTCGAGCGCATATGATCTAAAAAGCGGGTTCGTAATCGTTGTAGCCATTACGCTTCACAACATCCCGGAAGGACTTTGTATTGCAAGCGCTTTTTATTATGCTACGCAAAATAGAAAACGCGCTTTGCTTACTGCATTGCTTGCAGGACTGGCAGAACCATTCGGCGGTCTGCTTGCTTATTTTTTATTTAGAAATTATATGAATGCCTACAGTATGAGTATTATTTATGCTTTGGCATCCGGGGTAATGATCTACATCGCATTACAGGAACTATTATCTAAGGCGCGTACATATGCCGGCAGTGCGATTTGTTTTTTAGGTTGGGTAGCCGGTATGATCGTTATCTCAATCGGCCTTTTAATTTAAAATAAAAAAACGGCTTTTTAAGCCGCCTGCTCAAAGATATAACCTGTTAATAAATCAGTAAATAAATCAAAGTAATAATGGCTACTTTCATTTCCGGTTTCATAGAATTTATAAAATACAGAAAAATATTTGAGTTTATCGGCGCGCACAAAAAATAAATCATGTTGATTGCAGGGCTGGATTCATCCGTAAAACTTGGCAGTTCTGATTTCCCGGACATTGCTTTAAATATATTTTCTTCATCCCTAATGGCAGCATAATTTTTTTGGATGATATTGTTGGCCCCAATAATAATTTCATTAATCAACGCATCGGGACTATATCGTTTTGCCCGCTCAATATACAGCATTGCCGCACATGTCTCAAGAGCGCTTAAATATAAATTTTCATTTTTATATCTTCCGCTTGAAGTGAGCACCTCTATGCCTTTTAAAATATTACTTTGTATTTCCGTGTTATGTATATTGAGTAACTGCCCAATTTTTTCATTCAATTCGTCTATGATTGGAATGCAAAAATATTTTTCGAACCATTCGAATAAAGATGAAGATGCATTCATGTCAATATAGTATTCTTTACCCGATAAGATATTAAATGTCTTTAATGTATCGAGAAGCCCGATTTGAATGTTTCGTTTCATACTTTCAAAAGTGTGGGTATAAGAAAGCCCCAAATATTCTGAGTTTTCAACAATAATAAATTCATTGGAGGCATATCTTGAAATCAGCGTGTCCGAATTGAGCAACTGGGGTGTAATGATTATTTCACACTTATCAGATATGGCCTTGTAGGCGGCGTCGTCTAAAATATTGATTTCATATTCATCTGAACTGATATAGAAAAACAAATAAGCAAGCAGCCCAAACTTTATCGTCTCAATCAGCTGACCTGAGGGTATTTGTGAAAGTGGCAGCACAACCGCCGCAAAACTGGTTGATGATATTGTAATGATGTAGGTTTCTGTTTTTGACTCACGCACTTTTTTTTCATCTATATGTGTATGCAAGAGCCTGTCTATCTTCTCAATAACCGGATCATTATCTTCTATAATAAACTCAATTAGTTTTAAAATTTCTTCGTTCTCCGGAGTGGTGAAATTTTCCGAATATTTTCTTCTTAAATCATAAAAATCAGAAAAAATTCTACTCTCTGAGGCGCGCGACCACAGACGAATAGCTTTTTCAAAATCACCTTGAGCCAAAAGCACGGCATTGAGAGCACCAAAAGCGGAACCAGCAATCGCCTTTAATTCTATTCCGGCATCCATGCAAGCTTTCCACATTCCTAACTCAAATAAACTCTTCTCGTCGTCGCTTCCTAAAACCATGCAATATTCAGGCATTTTTTCCCTCCAGTTGATTTATTATATCAAATTATTTTTAAAAATACATTTACTTTATAAAAAAAATGTTTATTATATTTAAATGAACCAAGGAAATTTTAATGATGAATAAAAAAATCAAATATATTATAAAATCCGCATTAATTGCCTCTGTTTACCTGGCACTTACAATTCTTTTTGCTCCGATCAGTTATTCTTTAATGCAAGTCAGAATAGCTGAAGCGCTGGGCATTTTTGCATATTTTACCCCAGCCGCTATTCCGGGCCTCGCACTTGGATGTTTGCTTGCTAATTTATCAAGCCCTTTCGGGCTGATTGATATTGTTTTTGGCACTCTGGCTACTGCTCTCTCGGCTTATGTAGCGACAAAGATAAAAAATAAGTTTTTAGTTCCTCTGCCGTATGTCTTAATTAACATGGTTATTATAGGGTATGTGCTCTCATATATGCTGCAGGTTAAATTTATTTATGCTGCCTTATGGGTTGCCTTGGGAGAAGCGATCGCCGTATATATCATTGGCTTGCCTCTATTATTGCTTATCGAAAAGAATAAAACTTTAAATAAGTTTTTCAAAGATTAATTTATTATTTACTTTTTTATTTAATTCAGATTATAATAATATACATCCTATATTGAGTATTATACTTTAATTGGAGTTTTTATGAATTATTCAAAGTTTTTTGAACTGGCATCCAAGTACCCTTTAGATCCCTTAAATAAATTAGTCTACAGGTTTTTGTATGCCAACATAGTCGACTTAACAATCTCGCCCGGAAGCAAGCTTTCTATATCGAACGTATCTAATAATCTTAACGTGAGCCGAACAACCGTTAAAGAAGCATTCAATATGCTGCAATCAGTAGGCCTTGCTACCGTGCAATCCGGTCACGGACTTTATGTGAAAGATTTGGATATCTATGAATTACAGGAAGTGCGTACCTCCAGGGAGGCCCTGGAAGTAAAAGCGGTCTGGCTTTTGACCGAGAGAGCAGACGCAGAAGATATCAGTCAATTGGAAATCATCAACAGAAGTTTTGAACAAGCCGTATTGGCGGGCAACTTCAAAACAGCACAACCTATAAACAAACAATTTCATAAAACAATCCTGGAGCTTTGTGCAAATAAATTTCTTCTGCAAATGTATGATGTTATAGAATGTCATATAGACCGGTATTTCGTTTATGCTCCGATAGATAATTCTATCATCAAAAAAACAGATATTTACAGCCATTTTGCCGTCAAACAACATGATTCCGTTATCAATGGTATAAAAACATGCATACCGGATGTTGCTGCGGCAGCCATGCAAAATCATATAAATTCAGCTCAGGCACACATTATGCCGAATTTATTTTAAATCTGTATTCCAATATTCCAATTTGAGAATATTTTATTTACAGCAGGTATTAAACCTGCTGTATTTTGATTGTTTTTTTATCTTATATTGACATGTCCGAAAAGGAGTAATAATATATATTAAACGATTGCACGCAGTAAGTATATATAAGGAGGTTTTTATGAAAAAAAGAAATGCCATAAAGCTTAATGTCAAAGATAATGTAGCTATGTGCATTACAGAATTAAAAAAGGGCGACTTGATCATACTCAGTAATGATGAATTTTTTGAAGCTCAAAGTGATATCCCTTTTGCGCATAAAGTCAGCATACAGGATATAAAGAAAAATGGCGATGTTATCAAATATGGATATTCTATAGGCAAAGCAATGAGTGATATTGCAAAAGGGCAATGGCTGCATGTCCATAATATTCAGGGAGGCAAACGATTATGAATACGTTATATGGTTATAAAAGAGCCGACGGAAGATACGGTATACGTAATCACGTAGTCGTGCTTCCATCTGTTGGTTGTTGTAATGGTGTTATACATAAAATCAAGGAAAAAGTCCCGCAAGTAACCACGCTCATGCATGCCTACGGATGCGCGCGCGGCCCTGCAGATACTGCTCTGCATCATAAAACTTTTTTACATGTAGCCTCTCATCCCAACGTTTATGCCGTTTTAGTTATCGCTCTTGGTTGCGAGATATTAGATACAAATAAACTTGTTGAAGATATTAAAGCGATCGGCAAACCGGTCGAACATATCAACATTCAACAAACAGGAGGAACTTATAAAACGGTTGAAGCCTCTATTCCAATTCTTGAAAGATTCTTGCGGGAAGCCAAAGAGCAAGAAAAAGTGGAATTTGAATTATCTCAACTCACCATTGGTCTTCAATGCGGAGGAAGCGATGCATTCTCAGGCAGCACGGCCAACAGCGCGGTAGGCATCGCTTGTGATAAAGTAATAGAGCAAGGCGGCAGGGTGATTATTACGGAAACAACAGAATTGATAGGCACGCTTGATATATTGCAATCTCGTGCAAAAAATAAACAAGTGGCAGATGACTTAAGAAGAATACTCGAAGATCGTTACGCACTTGTAGAAAAGTGCATGGGCAACAAGGCAGATTTTGTAATTTCTCCCGGAAATATGGCAGGTGGAATGACGACCATTCAAGAAAAAAGTCTGGGCTGCGTATGCAAAGGCGGACATACGCCAATCAATCAAGTAGTCGATAACGCAACCATCCCAACTGAAAAAGGCTTAATCGTCATGGATGCCACCGGCTACGATACGGAATCTACCACCGCCGTTGTCGCAGGCGGTGCACAAATCGTATTATTCACCACGGGGCGAGGAAATCCATATGGCTTCCCGACTGTTCCTGTAATCAAAATTGCCTCAACGACACGACTCTATAACACCATGACGGACGACATTGACATCAATGCAGGCAAAATCGTTGACGGACTTTCTATTGAAGAAATGGGCGAAGAAATTTTCGAAGAAATAATCAGCGTTGCAAACGGCAAAAAAACAAAGCCTGAAGTAAACGATACTATAGGATTATTTAGCATCTATTGCTCCACACCGTCTTTATAAATACAAAAGGGCAGGTTCACTCTTTGCTCTTTTTTGTTTTATATTTTTAAAATATTAAAATATATGATATGATTTATTTAATATTTTATATCATACTAACAAAGATTTAATTTGCAGTTTATATTCATTCATGGAATAAACGGATGATAATTAATAAAATACAGGAGATTATATGGACCACCGGCAATACTTTTTGACTTCTTCCCGCAATAAAAAAATATCAGCTCATATATGGGTACCGGAAAATGAAATTAAAGCTATCATGCTTATTTGTCATGGTATGGCAGAGCACTTGAAACGTTATGAAAGATTCGCTGAATATCTAACGCAAAACCATATTCTCGCTTGCGGAATAGACCTGCCCGGCCACGGAGATTCTTCGCAGGAAGGCTTAGGTTTTTTCTCTGATAAAAACGGCGGAGACTATGTGAAGGAATGTATACTTGATTTTAAAGAAGATATAGCAAAACAATACCCCTCCATTCCCCTTATTCTTTTTGGTCATTCCATGGGATCCTTCTTTGCAAGATACATTGCATCCCAAAGCCCCGACGGCATTGATTGCTTTATATTCAGCGGTACATCCGGTCCGAATAAACAGTTAAAATTCGGCAAGTTGCTTGCCCGATTAGAAACAAAATTAAGAGGACCAAGACATATAAGCCCGCTACTGGATAATTTATGTTTCAGACCGTACAATAAAGCATTCAAGCCCAACAGAACCAATTTTGACTGGCTGAGCAGAGATAATGACGAAGTCGATAAATATGTCTCAGATTCAAAATGCGGTTTTGTTTTCACCTCAAGCGCTTTTTCTGATTTTTTTAATATTCTTGAATTCATTAATTCTAAAACCTGGGCCAATATGCTCGCCAAAGATAAATCCTATTTATTTATTTCAGGAACATGCGACCCTGTCGGTCAATTTGGTGAAGGCGTACTAAAAGTATACAACGATATGAGAAAAGCCGGCATTCACAATGTTGAATTGAAGCTATATGAAGATGGCCGGCATGAAATGCTCAATGAAATCAATTATACTTTAGTTTATAGCAATATCGTTGATTTTATTTACGAAAAATTGAATCTAGAAGGAATTGTCTATGAATAAAAAATTTGTAGTTGCCCTAGATCAAGGAACTACATCTTGCCGAGCTATTTTATTTGATAAAAATTATCGTCTGCTTGGAATATGCGCCAAAGAATTCGCACAAATTTATCCTCAGGCCGGCTACGTAGAACATGATGCCATGGAAATTTATTATACGCAGTTAGATGTTTTAGATGATTTGTTACAAGAACACAGCGTCAATGCCCGTGAAATTGCCGCCATTGGCATCACCAACCAGAGAGAAACAGCAGTTGTATGGGACAGGCAAACAGGTCTGCCTATCTATAATGCAATCGTATGGCAATGCAGAAGAACTGCAGATTTATGTGAAGAGTTAAAAAATTCTTCATACAATGCTTATATTCATGAAAGTACAGGTCTGCTTGTTGACGCCTACTTTTCGGCCACAAAAATCAAATGGATACTGGACAACGTACAAGGAGCCAGAAGCAAGGCAAAAAACGGCAGCCTGTTGTTTGGTACCATAGATACATGGCTGCTTTACAAATTTACACAAGGCAAGGTTTTTGCAACAGACCACACCAATGCCAGCCGCACGATGCTTTATAATATCAAAACTCTTCAGTGGGATAAAAATTTATTAAATGTTTTCGATATTCCTTCCTCTATGATGGCAGAAGTGAAAAACTCAAGCGACTATTTCGGAGAGATACGAATAGATGGTGTCGAAGTTCCTATCACCGCATGCTGCGGGGATCAACAATCGTCATTATTTGGACAATCTTGTTTTTCAAAAGGCAGCGCAAAAAATACATACGGCACAGGATGTTTTTTATTGGCTAACATAGGGCAGAATCCTTGCTTAAGTGCAGACAGTATGGTAACAACGTTAGCCGCAAGCATCGACAATGAAATAACATACGCTATCGAAGGCAGTGTATTTGTCGGCGGCGCGGTCATCCAATGGCTGCGGGATGAATTAGGTCTTTTAAGCACCTCTGCCGAATCAGAAAAAATGGCTGCTAAAGCAGAAAATAACGGCGGCGTATACATTGTGCCTGCCTTTGCCGGTCTCGGGGCACCCCACTGGGATATGTATGCACGAGGCACAATCAGCGGGCTGAGCCGGGGCAGCAATAAATATCATATCATCCGTGCGGCCCTTGAATCCATCGCTTATCAAACAAACGATGTTTTGCAAGCAATTTCAGATAAATTTAATTTGTCTATAGACGCTTTAAAGGTAGACGGCGGAGCATGTGCAAATGATTTTTTGATGCAGTTTCAAGCCGACATTTCTCAACTTCCTATTATCAGACCCGATATAATAGAAACCACAGCATTAGGCGCAGCCTGCCTTGCGGGTTTAAAAACAGGGTTTTATTCATCAAAACAAGACATTCTCACAAACAGTGCGGTCCAGAAGGTCTTTTATCCCACAGGCAATAAAGCTGATATAGATAGGCTTTTATCAGGTTGGCAGAAAGCAGTGGAGATGACACTTTATAAAAGCAGAATCAGATAAAAATAATCAATGATAAAAATTCGCCGCAACTCTTTTATTCTTCAGAACATACCGATCGATATCCAGTAAGGAACCGCTATGATCATTGTTAAAAGGCTGCTTAAAAAATAGGCAGTTCCGTAAAGGCCAAAATGCTTTTGCGTCCATCCGTTATCATTAAAACTCGTTTGAGCAACTAAGGCAAACATGTTTTGATAGCTTAAAAAGCATGCATTCATAGCAATTGTTATAAGAGGTACCCAAACAAGCGGATCAATGCCGTATATTGTTGCGAGCTGCGGTATGACCGCCGTCAGAATTGCCATCGTCGGTATGAAGGCGGCAACATCGATAAAGCGCAATATAAACATCGCCAGCAGTACTCCATAAACAAATACCCAGGGGTTTATACAAAGCGGAGAGATAACATCGACTAAAATCGAGCATATCCAGTCTGCTACTCCGGATTGGGCAAAAATTGCGCTGAACCCCATTGCCGTTCCAATAAAAATAATCAAATCCCAGCTGATCCCGGAACTGATGTCTTTACCTTTAATAATACCAAAAGCAGAAAGCAAAAACCAGGCAATAAGGCAAGTTGCCACATCCGGAATATGATGCAGAAAATTGGTTACAAATATTAAAAATGCTGCCGATAAAATAATGGCAGTGATTTTTTCTTCCTTACTTATATTCCCTAATTTTTTATATTCATAAGCAAAAACTTCTTTACTTAAAGTTAATTTTTTTGAAGGCTTTAAGACAATATATCCTCCTATCACTGTAAGCACACTGATTATTGCCGCCGGAAGCAATCCTACTTTTATCCATTGATTGAACGTGATCGTTCCAAGATCAGGCACAGATCCGAAAAAGCCATTCAGAATAGGCCCCGTAAGGGAGCCTGTGAGCCATCCTGTACCGGGAATGATTGCCATTGCCCATGCGGTTAACAAAATAAGCGATCTTTCTTTAGATCCTTTTTCAAACTTGCATATATCCACGCAGTTTAAGACTATAGGGGTTACGATCACCACTCTTACGTTAATTGAGGGCGTTAGCATCGATAAGGCGATTCCTATAACAGTCCACATCAATAGCAATCCACCATAAGAAAGATGAGCTATCTTCATTCCATAGTATGCAATACGTTTGCCAAGTCCGGTTTTTGCAAGAGCAAATCCAAAGAAAAGTGCAGGTATCAATGTCCATACCGCAGATCCTGAAAATCCGGAAAATACCGCGCTTGCGGGAATGCCTACGGCAAGCATGGATGCCATAAAAAATGCTCCGCCGATAGAGAAAGGGATTTCAAAAGGCCTGAAAATCCATAACCCGATTGTTATGGAAAGTGCCGTTAAAATAAAATGCCCTTGCATAGTCAGCTCTAAGGCAAAAGGCTTTGCAAGAAATATGTATAATCCTAAAATTAAAAAAAGTATAGACCCTGTAAGGCTTGCTTTTTTATACATATCGCTCCTATATTGTATTTTTTAAAAAAATGCATTTAAATTATTATATCATTAATAAAAATAGAATAGTAAATTTAATTATAATTTATAAAAATAAAAAGCCCCAATGGGAATGGGACTTTTTATGAGGAGTAAATGAAGTTGTCTATATTAAAAGTAAAAACTTTTAAGCTGTTTCCTCTTTTTCAAGTTCTTCAAGCTCTTTTCCGTAAAGCGCCTTCGAATTTGCAGGTCTCTTATCAGCAATAGCTGTAATGATTACCATAAGAATCGATACGGCCATTGTGCCAAACACTGCCTGGCCGGCAATAACTATCTGAGGTACAAAGAGACTCAGGAGGCCAAATGCACCGCCCACCACCATAACTACGATACCTGTGCTTTTTCTTGTAATCTTCGGCATTGCGAAAGTTACAAACATCAGCACTGCCACCGGTGTCCAAAGTGTTAAGAGTTTCATTAATGTATCAATAATGCCTTTCATGTTGATCGCAAAGAAATAGCCCAGTACAATAATGACCAACATCATAATTCTCGATGTCCAAACTTGTCCTTTTTCACTCATATTCGGTTTGAAGTATTTCACCATTATATCTTTTGTAAACATCATACTTTGACCAACAGCAAGCCCTGTTGCTGTTGATACGTCAGCAGCCCAAAGCCCTGCGAGTGTGAAACCTGCAATCCAAGGATTAATCGTTGTTATAACCGCAGGTAATGCTAATTTTGCGCTTTCAAGGCCGGGAAATTGTGAAGCGGCGACAATGCCGAGTAATGCGGATATGAATCCCATCGGAAGCATAATAATTGCTGCGAAAATAAATCCGTTGCGTGCATTTTTACTGTTTTTTGACGCGATTGCCGTCTGTGTGCATGTCTGTATTGCATGCGCCAGAACCGTCATAGATATAATCTGGCCCAATACTTTCGGCCATCCGTATCCTTTTACCGGATCAAACCAATGAGAGCCATCACCGGACATGCCCGCCGGAAGAGAGGCCTTGATAACATCCATGCCGCCAAAATGATTTACGACTACTATTACACCAATTATTAACCCTACAATGATAACAATACAGTTAACGACATTGGAGAGAGCTGCAGACCAAAGTCCCCCTATAATCGCAACCAAACCAAATATAACCGCTGATGCAAGCATGCCTGTTTGCAGTGTGAAGATATCCGGAAGCAGCGAAGAAAGTATTGCCCCCCCTGCTACCATTTGCATTGCAAAAACTGCGAAGCCAACAAACATTTGCGCAAGCATAACAATAAATCCCGTTACTTTACCATACCCTTTGTCGAGAACTTCAATAACTGTTGCAGCGGTGCTTTTTCTTAAACGTTTTGTTACAAAAATGCCAAATATAATTGCCCCTATTGCCCATGCCACAAGATATTGCCCAGCTGCCAAGCCTGCCGTATACGCATTTTCAGCTACGCCAACGGTTGATACGCCGCCGATTCCAAGCCCGGCAATAACCACGCCTACAAGCACCCAGTTCAAATTCTTTCCTGCAAGCAGAAAGTTTTCAGTGTCTTGCTTTTTCATCAATCGTGTTGAGATAAATGATACGGCAAGCATTAAGAACATATAACCAATAATTATGCCTAATGTGATGCTCATGAATTAAACCTCCATTTTTTTATAAAATAAATCTTCTATTGTTGCGTCGCTGCCAAGTCGATTATATTTTTTCGCCAACATAAGTAAGTCTCTTGCTACGTTATAATTTAAATTAAATCCTTCCTGCATACGTTTTTTCATATTGATATGCTCGAGCTCTCCCGGCAAGAATACTTCATTCTTGCCTTTTGCAGGTTCGGTATTTTTCAATTTTGTTGTATAATATTCAATATCTTTTTCTACTTCTTTTAATGGTCTTATTTGATTGACGTCAATTGCTAAAAACATATAGCCAAGATTTTCTTTCATTCCCTCTGTTTTAATCCAACCAACATCGACCCCTGTGCTGGCCCCGGGCAATACGGCCGACATCATTTCAAGCAGAACAGCAAGACAGTATCCTTTAGGCCCTCCAAACGGAAGAAGTGATCCGGGTCTTTCAAGAACATCTTTAGGGTCATCTGTTTCTACTCCAAATTCATCAACCGCCCAGCCTGCAGGAAGCTTTTCCCCTTTTCTATCAGCAATCTGAATTTTGCCGTAAGCGACATTGCTGCATGCCATATCCAGCATAACATTATCCCTACCATCGGCTCCCTTCGGGAATGCAATACTTACCGGACTGTTTCCTAAAACAGTACCCCGTCCGCCAAAAGCAGCCATAACAGCTGCGGAATTTGCAAAAGTGAAACCGATCATTCCCTGCTCTGCAGCTTTTTGTGCATAATAACCGGCAATTCCGAAATGCCCGCCATTTTTAACGCTCACCATTCCGATTCCAGCTTGTTTTGCTTTTTCTATGCATACATCCATGGCTTGAGGCGCCATGACAATGCCCAGTCCGTTTTGCGCATCTAAATACGCGGTGGCTGCCGTTTCATTGATAACTTCTAGTTTGGCATGTTTATTAATCATGCCTTTTGAAATCATAGTGTCATAAAACTCAAGTCTCGCAACTCCGTGCGAATCTACTCCTCTTACATCGGAAGCAAACAATACTTCAGCTCCATGACGCGATTCTTCTTCATTAAAACCAAATGATATAAGTGTATCAAATGCTATTTGATATAGCTGCTCCACACTTACATGAATTGGCTCTGACATATCTACCCACTCCTTTTTAATTGAATTTAAGTCAGCGCGCTTTAACTTTGGATTTATTATAATGAGCGGATAAAAAATGTTTGTAGATGGGTACAGCATTTAAAATGTAATCCTATACATTTTTAAATCTATGCAAATTTTTTTTATTTGTATTTCATTTTTGTTTAAAAAGTAATAAAATCTTACTTGAAATCGGTTAAAATATGCCTCTTTTATAAAACTGTTTTAAAAAACGTACAATATTAGAAATTTTTAAACTTAATTAGAAATAAAAAACATAAAAATTAATAAATCAACCTTCAAACTGTATTTAATTTAAAGAAAAAAGGAAAGAGATTTTGTATAAGTATCCTTCGATTAAAGTTTTGAATATTGATATACTGCAAAACTTTTGTTAGTATAACAAAAAATTATCATGTTCGACAATAAAGATTGCTATGATTAAATATAAGCTATTAAGAAGGTATTTACTATGTGCTCTCTAGAGATTCAACAACTTAACGAAAAATATCCTTATGATTCTCTGTCACGTATTGTAAGCAGATGTCTCAGAGATAAAATCATAAAACTGGAATTAAAACCGGGAGAAAAATTAAACATCTCTCAACTGGCTTCGTCATTGTCAGTAAGCCGCACAACGATTCGGGAGGCTCTTACCCTGCTCGTTGAGATATCATTGATTGTGCAGCATTCTTCATCGAAATTCTCAGTGGCCGAACTCAACACATATCAAATGTTTGACATGTATACCGCCCGAGAAATCATAGAGATAAAAGCAGGTATGCTTTTATGTGAAAGCATTTTAGACGAGCAACTCAATCATTTGAAATCTCTTGCAAGAGATTTTGATAATAGACTGAAGCGTAAAGAATACATTGAAGCCAGTGAAGCGGACAAAGAATTTCATCGGCTCATTGTGGAATATTGTAATAATACATATATAAAAACAATGTATGGGAGTATATACAGCACCATTGAACGATATATATCGTATACTTCCGTAGCACCTAGCATATCCGAAGGGAATCCTTTCGCAAGCTCTGTAATTAACCAGCATTTAATGATCGTACGTGCGTTGGAAACCAGGATGCCGAATAATGTTGCTACGCTCATACAACGTCATTTGGCAGTTGGTTCAAAACTTTTATCTTTTCCGGGACTGAGCTTAAAACTTTAACTTTTTGAAATATTATTTATATTGGAGTTGTTTATGTACTCACCAGAAATCCAAAGGCTATTTGAGAAGTATCCCTTTGATCCTCTCTCGCAGATCATTTACCGCTATTTATATGATCAAATTATTAAATTGAAAATTCAACCTGGATCAAAACTGAACATATCCCATCTGGCAAATGATTTAAATGTAAGCCGCACAACAATCCGCGAAGCGGTAACTATGCTAATTTCAGATGGATTAGTACTTCAGGACGAACAGCGTAGATTGACAGTGACAGAATTAAACACTTATGAAATGTTTGATGTTTATGAATCCAGAAAAATATTGGAACTCGATGCCGCAAAAAGGCTTTGCGAATGCATAACCGATAAAGAAATAAAATTGCTGACAAAATATGCGCACGACTTTAAAAAGGCCATTGAACAAAGAAATTATTTGGCTACCTTTGAAGCCGATAAAAATTATCACCGTCTAATTATTGATTCATGCAGAAACAAATATATTAAAATAATGTATCAAAGTATTGCAGGCTCCGTTGATCGAAATCTTTCTTACGGCACAGTCGTATTGACTGCAAAAGCAGATGATAATTATCCGTTTTTTTCTGCCGCGATCAACCAACATTTTATGATCATCCGCGCATTTGAATCGGGCATACCGGATAATGTAGCCACCATTTTAAACCGCCACTTAGAAGATGCAACAAAAGTTATCTCCTATCCTGGCGCTTATCTGAGATTATAAATTATTTTTTTGTAGCATTTTTATTTAAGGAATGTTAAACTTCAAATAGGAAGAAAAATTGTTTTGGAGGTTAAAAAATGGTTATTGGGCATAAAGATGATGTAGTCGCTGTTGTGCATGATGATGGCGCAAACGTAATAGGTGCCGGTATTAAAAGAGCAATCGGTCCTGAAGAAGGCTGGGAAGATTATGTGCTGCGCTTTATTGAAGTAGCTCCAAAGGGTCAAAGCTTTGATCATATTCATCCATGGCCGCATATTAATTATTATATTAAAGGCAACGGCATGCTTACGATTGAGGGAGAACAATATCCGGTATGTGAAGGTATGTATACCTTTGTTCCGGCTGACAAACAGCATCAATGGAAAAACACATCCGACGAAAAACTCGAATTCATTTGTATCGTGCCAAAAGAAGGACATAAATAATAGATTTTTTCTTAGCGTTTCATATAAAAGATTACTCTATCAAGAGTAGTCTTTTATATTTTAATAGAGATATATGGAAATTTTCATGTCCATCATTGTAAAATTTTTAAGCTAAATAACCTTTTATCTTAAATATTTAATAATATTTTGAATTTTCTAATTATTTATTTAAAAAATATATAATTTTACTTGCAAACCATAATTATATTTGGTAATATTCTTACTTATATATATTAAAATAAGATAGCATTGTTTGGTGGTAGGATTAAAATTTCTTTTATTTATTTAAAAATCAAATTATAAATGATTTTTAAAAACTTTTGTATGCGGGAGTTGTTTATGTACCCAAAAGAAATTCAAAATCTATTAGATAAATATCCTTTTGATCCTCTTTCACAAACGATCTATCGTTATCTTTATGATCAAATTATCAGGCTGGAAATACAACCGGGAAGCAAACTGAATATATCTAATTTGGCCAGTAAATTAAATGTAAGCCGTACAACGATTCGGGAAGCCATCACTATACTCATTTCAGACGGGCTTGTGCTGCAAGATGAGCAACACAAATTAACAGTGGCCCAGTTGTATACCAATGAAATGTATGATGTGTACGAATCACGAAAACTGCTTGAGCTTGATGCCGCAAAAAGACTTTGTGAATGTATTACATATAGAGAATTGAAACTTCTGACAAAATATGCACAGGATTTTCAGACAGCAATCGAACAAAGAAATTATTCAGCCACTTTTGAAGCCGATAAAAATTATCATCGCTTAATTATAGATTCGTGTCAAAATAAGTATATTCAAACTATGTATCATAGTATTGCGGGTTCCGTTGACAGGAATCTTTCGTATGGCACTATTGTTCTTACCAAAAAATCACATAATGATCATCCATTTTTTATTACGGCTATCAATCAGCATTTCATGATTATCAAAGCTTTTGAATTAGGAATTCCTGATAATGTTGCCATTATCTTAAGTCGGCATTTGGAAGATGCGACAAAAGTGATTTCATCTCCGGGTATCTATTTGAAATTCTGAAAACTTATATAATGAAAAGACTATTCGAAAATATTAAATAGTCTTTATTATTTTTATAAATGTATTATTTTAATATCATCAAACAGTTCATTAAATTTTTCTGCTATAAGCTGTCTGTGACAGCTTGTCGGCATCGCTTCACTGCAAAGCAGGCAAATATTATTTTTTGAAGAGTATTTTTCTTTTATAAGCGAATTAATATTTCTTTGCTTTAGCAACTCTGAAAAATCTTTTTTGTACTGTAGCCAGTCTATTTTTTTGTTTTTATAATTTTTCATAATCTCTTCACTCGGAGCAAACATACTGTCGTAAACATAATCAATATTGCATATTGTTTTTAAAAAATACTTTATATCAGGATACTTTGCAAATGCAGCCAGTTGAGAAGTATTATTGAGACGAATATCGAGTATTAAGACAACATTATTATTTTTCAATAATTCAAAAAATTCCTGTGCTGTTTTCTGAGTAAACCCTATAGTATATATATGTTTCATTTTAATATTTTCCTTTTTTGATTATTATAGCAGTATTATCTACCTAATTTTTGATGTATTTGCGGCATCCACTCGCTTATTTTAATTCCTTGCGGACATCGGCTTTCACATATCCTGCATCCTATACATCTGTTGGTTTGTTTTTCGGGCGGGACAAACATAGAATACAAACGTAAAGCATCCTCATAATAGTCATATGTGAGGCACTGAGAATATAATTTTAAAACATAGGGAATATCAATATCCATTTGGCAAGGTTTGCAATAACTGCAACCCGTACATGGGATATTTGGTCTTTGGTCATAAAATTCTTTGATTTTTCCTATGAGTTTTTTTTCCTGATCGCTAAAATTCCCAATCGCAGATTTGTTTGCAGAAAGAATATTTTCTTTTACCTGTTGCAAAGATGACATACCGCTAAGCATTACGGATACTTCAGGTTGACTTAAAACCCACTGCAGCCCAAGATTTGCAGGTGAATATGCATAATTTATATCATCCATCATTTGGTAGATTTGTTTAGGCGGATTGGCGAGTTTACCTCCCCGAAGAGGCTCCATGATTGACACGCCGATTCCCTTGGAAGCCGCGAGTTTTAATCCTTTCAGTCCTGCTTGAAAAGCGGTATCCATATAATTATATTGAATCTGACATAGTGTCCATTGATCATATCCGTTTATAATCTGTTCAAAAACCTCATACGTATCATGAAACGAAAAACAAATATAGCTTATCTTTCCGGCTTTGCGGGCTTGCTCAGCCTGGTATAATAAATTTTCTTTTTGCATAATATCCCAACGGCTTTTATTAAGTCCGTGAAACAAATAAAAATCAATATGCTCGACATCGAGCTTTTTTAACTGTTCATCTAAATAACGTGTGTATTCCGCCGCCGTGGTTATATGCATCATTGGAGACTTTGTAGCAATTTTTACTTTATCTCTGTATCCGTCCTTAAGGATTTTACCAAGCACTATTTCACTGGCGCCCATATGATACGTATAAGCCGTATCCACATAGTTCACTCCGTTATCAATCGCATAACGTATCATTGCAGTCGCCTGTTTTTCATCGATATTGCTGCTTGCGGGCCCGCCGTCTATAGTCGGCAATCTCATACATCCAAACCCCAAAGCCGAAACCTTCCAATCAAGCGATCCAAGTTTTCTGTACTGCATTTTAATACCTCTAAATTCTTTATTTTTATATTCAATAATTTAAGTATATCACAATTTATTTTTTCAAGAAAAAAATTGATTTTTTTTGTCAGAACTAATATTTGTTTCTTTTTTATAAATTAAAGACGTAAAAATGCTATAAACAAAAAGCCTCTGATTTATCAGAGGCTTTTTGTTTATTTATTTAATTTGAATTTTTATTTGAATTATTGGTTGATTGGTTACTGTTATCGCTCGGTTTATTTGTTTGAGTTTGTGTTTTATCTTCTGTTTGATCACAATCCTCATCACATTCCTGCTCTTTTAATTGTATTTGATCTTGGGTTTGTGTTTTTAACTGATCTTGGGTCTTATCTTGTGATTGCGTTTTATCACCATTGCCATTATCGCTATTTTTGTTATTATTGTTACCGTTACCTTTTGTATCTGTATATCTACTCATCAAGTCTTTAATCGATTCATTGACATTATCGCCTACTTCCTCGCCAAGCAGATTCGTAATGATATTTAATTTACCCGGTGTTATATCTAATTCCTTCGCCTGCTGAACCATATCATATCCCACTACTCTTACATCTGCATCTGCATTAATATCGTTATCTTCTATTGCCTCATTAACACTGCCCTGTAATTTTTCAGCTAAACGTTGTGCATTGCCATTATTTTTCGCACTTGCGGCTATAGCTATTTCGCCGCCTTCTCCATTAAAATAGCCGGCTCTCTCCAACTGCTCAATAGTCATACAAACAGCGTCTTCCACACCTTGATTTTTCAAGTTAAGGCTTTCAACAATTGCTAATGCATCCTCATTTACTGCTTCTGCTCCGATAATCCGCTCAAACATATTTACTTTCATTAAAATACTAGGATTCACATCCAAACTAACATAATAATATGGAGCTGTATATGCCAGCGCACCTACACTGGTCAACATAAAAAACATTACTGCCGCCACTGCAATTTTCCATTTTTTTCTAATGGACTTTTTATTCATTATTATCACGTCTCCAATCGAATAATTTTGGTTTTTCTTTTTTACTACGATTCCGTCATCTTGTAATAATGCAGCATATTCACCTTTAATTTGTACCACGACTGCCTTCATCGCAAATTCTCTCCTTCTTTTATAAAGCTTAAATATTCTGATATAATAGGGTATTCTCCATGGAGTATTTCAACTGCTGCTATTATATATTTACGGTGGCGTTCCAAAATTTTTCGGGGTATGTTTAATTTTTCCTCTATTGTCTTGATGGGTAATTGTTTCGTATTTCTCATTTGTTCAATTAATTCAGCCCTATTTAATAAAAATGATACCGCTCTTTTGCATGCATATTTCGTTTTTTTTGCTTTCGGCGAAGACTTTGTAAGATTCATAAATGCAAAGTCATATTTATTTAAAACTTGCTCTATCGCTTCAATTTCCCATTTCAAATGATCATCATGATGCATTTCAACATATCTGTCTTCTATTGCCTCAACTTGAATTTCAACTTTATATTTGCTTTGACCTCTATAATAATCTATAATATTTCTGCTGATCATAAGTTCAGCAAAAGGATAAAAGCTTCCTTTTTTTTCATCATATTTTTGAATCGCCTCGTAAAATGCAAATAGAGCGATTGAATATTCTTCATCGCTTTTTGAAATATATCTTTTCGCCGTTTTTGACGCTGCTTTCAGTATATAAAAATCATGCCGAGCAATAAACTCATCAATATTATGCATATTACTGAAATCAAAAGAATTTTTTTGTTCGAGCTCTTGCATTCATTTCCTCCAACACTACTTCAAATATGTTTATCTACTAATTTCTATTTTATTTATATAAGATATACTATATAAATATATACGGTTACATTATTATTTTTTTTAGGGTAACACCTATAGTTATTAAAAAAAGCTACAGAAAATCTATAGCTTTTAGAAAAATATCTTTAATTTTATTTTAACAGAGTACATATCCTCTGTCAAAGAATGACTTATTTTACCAGTATATACTTTACTCTAAATATCTATATTTGCACGGCCTGCTTGAATTGCTTGTTGATTTCTTGGAATTTTAAACCTTCTGCCGTCTTTTACAAAATTTGCCCCGGTTTGTCTAAAAATAAAGGCCACTTTGCTATCGATGCATTGACTGCGAATATGCAAAACCCAGTCGTAATTACATTCTCTTGCGCAAGGACCGCTTTCACCGCCCACACTCACATATCTTATTGCAGAGCCAAGAAACCGACTGAGATCGATATCCTCAAGCAAAGGCTCACAAATAATAAATTTACTTTTTGCCGGTAATTTCTGAAATATGGGAAGACGCAGCTCAGCCTGTTTTTGATTTTCAATTGTACAACCTAGTGTTACATTGCAATATCCTGCTGCCCAATCCTTTGGTAAACAAACCATCGCCCGGGTGATGCGTTTTGTAATAATATGAAAATGTATATCGCTTCGCTGCTTTATCATATCCCAAATCTCACTACGCCAGACATCTGCTTCTTCAATAAAAAAATCAGAAGTCATACAGGCATAAATTTCTGTTCCGCTTTTTAATTTATACTCTCCGCTGCGCAACCGTTTAACAGGCTCAGCAAATGATGCTGTTTTCTCAACAATAGAGGCATCTTTCCCAATCATTTCATCTCTTCTGTATACATAACAATTTTTACATCCTTCGGAATATTTATGACAGCCGTGCCAAGGATTCCATATGGCCATTTACGTCTCCTTCGTATATTATTCTTACTGTTATTATAGCATAAACAAAAAAACCGCCGCTAAAATAACGACAGCTTGAAATTTCGTATTTTTATAAACTCAATCAATTTATTTTATATATATGTGGTTTTCTGTCTCTGAAAACATTAATTGAACTACGTATATTTTCAATGATACTTAAATCAAGTTCCGCTGTTACGATCTCTTCATTTCCTCCGCCTCTTGCGATGACTTCTCCCCATGGATCCACAGCAGATGAGCTGCCGCCAAATTGAATATTTCCCGCCTTGCCAACAGAATTGCATGAAGCGACAAACATTTGATTTTCAATCGCTCTTGCCTCACATAGCACATTCCAATGATTGATACGGATAAGCGGCCATTGAGAAGGTATAAACAACACCTGGATTCCTTTTAATGCCAATGTGCGAATTAATTCAGGAAAACGCAGATCATAACATATAATAATACCACATAAAATCCCGTCAAGATGAAAAGTTACGACTTCATTGCCAGCTTCGAAATACACATCTTCTTCCAACGGTGAAAAAAGATGCGTTTTATCATATTCTGCAATGCACCCTCCTGTTCTGTCAAAAATTAATGTTGTATTATATATTTTGTCATTTTTTACATTGGCGATAGACCCCGCTATAATGTTGATATTAAATTCCTTTGCGAGTGCTCCAAATTGCTTTCGCACATTTCGACCATCAATATCGCATAACACGGAGAGATTTTCTTTCGGGAAAGACCCTACGTTCCAAGTTTCCGGAAAACAAATGACATCAGGCTTATCTTTTGCGGTACTGCGCACCAACTCTTCGGCATGCTTAAAATTATACTGCGGATCACCTAAAAGCATATTCATTTGAATCAAACTAACTTTCATATTATGTACCCCTAAAAAAATTAGAATTATTTGACTATTCTGTTAATTATAATAATAGTGTACTTTTAATAATTATGCAATAAAAATTTAATCTATACAATAATTACCGATTTATTTTTTGCAAAAGGATTTTTGCGTACTGCGAGCGACCATAAATACGGATATTTTCTTTTCAGATGTCTCATGTATTTAATCCATTCGCATACAAGCATTCCATATATGCGGACAATATCTATCGCAAGATGTTCTAGATCAGTATCCGGTAAATTTGCGATATCGTCTCTGTTTTCCAATTCGTCCGTCAAATGATACAAAGCCCAAAGCATATTTGTAAATGTGTCTATTTCTAATAAATTGGGATTGCTAAATAAAGACAGAAGATATTCTTTTTTTTGCGGCAGTTGCTTCTTTAGCTTTGCTAGAAGATCTTGTGTAACATTCACATGGTACGAATACGCTGCCATTATTTTGGCAGCACTCTTAAAATTATTGTCCTCCCAAGTTTGATCCATATTTAATACAGATGAGATTTTCTCTAATTCAACGATATTAGTATTTAACATGACAATAACATCATTTCCGATTTCACTGAAAAAGGAGCTGATAACAATATTCTGATGTTCCAAGCGTTCTTTTTTTTCCCTGTCGCTCAAAATTTTATCCAAAATAAAAGTGACCAATAAAATATGAATCGGCATAAAAATCATATCCTGAAAGAGTAAAAATCCCGATTCATGCATATCATGAAAAATTAACTGTTGTAATACAAAAAAAGTTGCAGAGGCAAAAAGCAATATAAAAATAATTACGTGATGAAATTTTAATTTTTTCATATATTCGCTCCTTGATTTTTTGTCTATTATAGCATATAGTATCCATAATACAAATAATCACACTATCTTTAGGCTGTAAAATATAATCTAAAGTTTCTTTTATTAAACATAAACATAAGAAGATAGATACCTACCTTCTTATATTTAATAATATATAAAATTATAATTAATTTTCCTATTCAAATAAAACAGAGTTTAAAAGACTATCTATTTTACTTTTTGCCTTACTGATTGCTTTCAATCTTTCTTCTTCAGTGGTACCCGTGCCATCTACTAATAGGTCTTCAACGCTGCTAAATCCTAAAAATTTTATCATATTCAATACGTAATTTTCACCCTTATTTAAAGCTGACTTCATAAAAAGCGGGATATTCGCAGCGGATGATTGCACATAAATAAATGTTCTTTGTTTATCATTCAGAAGTCCTTTGGGCATATTATTTTCAAAAGTGATCGTTTTGTCTTTTAAAATAATACTGTCTATATAATCTTTTACTATCCCGGGAAAAGAAAGACTCCACATCGGCGCAGCAAAGACCACAACCGATGCGGAAATAAATTGATCGCACAAATGTATCATTTGATGTATCTCGTTTTGCTCTGGCTGTAGCAGTTTTAAAATATCATCATCATCTATTATTGCACTGCGGCTGCTGAAATAGTGATATTTTGGCCTCGGAATATATTGAAGATATAAATCCAATTCTTCCAATTTTAATTCCTGATATTTATCCAAAATACGATTGACCAATATCCGGCTTATCATCTTACTTGAAGACAAATGTTCCGGCTTTGAATTAGCAGTAATATAAAGTAATTTATTCATGTATCTACCTCTTCGTATAAACTGCTTTTATTATGTTACATTTCGTTTATAAAATACCCAATTAATATAATCAATATAATTTTTTTGGATTAAATGTTGTAATATTTTTTTATTGTGATATAGTATATTCGTATATCTATTTGTAATATAAATAAATATGTTTTCTCTTTTTTCATAATGAAATACGTTAAAATAACTCAGATTTGATAGAGATTTATGAGTAAAGTTTAATGATATCTATTATTGTTTATATTTCCCCTAGCATTTGCCTGCTTATGATAATAATAGATATATATTAATATTCTGAATAATTCTTTAAATAATAATTTGCATTACTAGATTTTTGAGATATGTAGATTCAGTTATTAAAATTTATTTAAATGGCAAAGCCAATTTCGCTGGCAATACTAAGAAATAATCATTATCCTTATGAAAAATATCATGAACGTAAAGTTTCAAAACCTTTTCCCAATATTTGGTAACTGATTTACTGAACTTTTAAGATAGAAATATATTTTAATAAATAATCGAGGTAAAAAATGAAAGGTAAGAAAAGATATTTA
>CAZOOZ010000007.1:59471-110430 GCA_964581565.1 uncultured Eubacteriaceae bacterium | reverse complement strand
CTGATGGTACTTGGCGGGTGACTGCCCGGGAGAGTAAGTCGTTGCGGGTTTTTTTATTGCCTGAAATATCCCTGTAGAAGGGATTTTTTATTGTTTAAACCTTATAATGTAACCATTCAATAAGAAAGTAAAAATTACGTTTTAAAGAATTATTGACAGCGTTTCTTTTTTAATCTGTTTTCGTAGCAAAAAGTATATCACTGTTTTTTGTGTTATTCAGCCGTTCGATACAGGGATGGCAAACGAATAAATTTCCATTTTTAACAAGATTTGCTGTCGTATTGCAAAAGACGCAGTTGATAACGGGGTTCTTAATGCTTATCTCATCCGCTTTTAATACAATTTCTACTTCGCTATTATTTTTAATACGAAGCGCTTCTCTGTACTCTTTAGGGAGAACAACTCTTCCGCATTTATCTAATTTTTTCAGCATATAAAAACACACCCTTTCATGATATATGGCTAAATAATGGCCATACTAATATGACCATTATATCAGCCATAATAGTATCTGTAAAGGGGGTAATAAGTGATGATTATCTATAATCCATTATGGAACACAATGTCAAATAAAAAATTTACAACATACACGTTAAGAGTGAAGCATAATATGAGCCATGCAACAGTACAAAGATTACAAAAGAATATGCCTGTGTCAACCCACACGCTTGATAAGTTATGTAAAATCTTAAACTGTCGTTTGGAAGATATAGCGGAATACATACCTGATGAAAAAGCATAAGACGTGTATCGATTGAGAGATATGATTTTCTATTAGCGCTAATGTTACTTGGTAAGTGACTGTTGGGAGAATAAGTCGTACGACTTTTTAGATAAAATATTAGTCAACAAAAAAGTCTATAGTTTTGCTTAAATTAATTTTTGAACAAGCATTGACATAAAACTAAGTAAGTGATTATTTATATGCAAATAAATTTAAAAGAGAGTCTGTGGTTAATGACTCTCTTTTAAAAAATGGAAAATGTAAAAAATGTGTGTGTCTCAATTTAAATTAAATAATAATCTATGGATAGAATCCTAAGAACAGATTTTCCGCAGTTATGATAAGTATGTTTTAAAGAAGCCTTAAAACTTGCAGCATCATTAGCGGTAAGATGATATTGTTTATCATCAATTGTTAGTAAAAGCTCACCTTCTAATACAATAAGATATTCAAACGACTTATCGGTTTGTCCCAATGAAACAAATTCATGATCCGCATCAATTTCGATCATTAACATATCTATATTTCTCGAATCCGACCGGAGAAAATACCAAAATATCTTGTAATGTTCATCTTCAGATTGCTGAGGTATTATATTATGGCTTTTAATTATATTAGTATCATTTTCTTTTTGTTCAAATAAGACTGGATAAGGTATATTTAAGCCGCTTGCAATCTTCCAAACCGTATTTACTGTAGGATTAGTTTCTCCTCTTTCGATCTGTGATAGCATCATCTTGCTTACTCCACACATCTGTGCGAGTTGTCCTAAACTTAAATTTCTTTCTGTACGAAGCCTTTTTAGATTTTTAGCGATTATCAGATTTATTTCCATATTTACTCCGAAAAATATATCATATGAATGTATAATATATTATACAAAAAAGAAATATTTGTCAATATAAATAAATTTCTAAAAATATAATTATTTTATAAAATGGATAAAAATGGAAAAAACGGAAATAATACTAAAAAATTCTTACTGAGGAGAACGCAATGAAAAAATTATTTCCGATTTTGCTTTTAGTACTTGTTGTTTTTTCATTCATAAGCTGCACGAAAAGCAACAATGCCGATATAGTAAATAAAAATTTATTCAGGCTTCACGTTATCGCCAACAGTGATTCTGCCGAAGATCAGAACGTGAAACTGAAAGTTCGCAATGCTGTTATAGCCTATTTCGAAGAGAAAGAGAAAGATATAAAAAACATACAAGAGTTTAAAAATTTACTTATTCAAAATAAAGACGCACTGCTTGAAGTTATAAACAATACTTTAAAAGAATACAACATGAACTATAAAGGCACATTTTCGATAGGAGTCTATGATTTTCCTGAAAAAGAATATTACGGCACTGTGGTACCCGCAGGCAAATATGAAGCGCTTCGGGTAATACTTGGCAATGGGGAAGGAAAAAATTGGTGGTGTGTGCTTTTCCCGCCCTTATGTTTTGTAGATGTTGAGTATGAAGAAATAGAAGGACAAGCAATGGAGTTGGAAGATATCGATGATATTCAGGTGCGATCAAAATTGTTGGAATGGCTTGAAAAAATAAAATAGACTTATTATTATATACTAATGACGAAATGAACCATATAATAGTATGAGTAACTATAATTTATGAGGTATTATTTTTTATGAGCAGAATAGATTTTCATATACATACATCAGCATCCGATGGGACATTATCTCCCGGAGAACTGATTTATGAAATAAAAGAAAATAATATTGAGATATTTGCAATTGCCGATCATGACAGCATTGATAGTATTGAGGAGGCCTCATTATTATCTCTGGAAAATTCTTTAAGGTTTATGCCCGCGGCTGAAATAAGCTCTTTTTACAAAAACAAAGTATTTCATATTTTAGCATATGGTTGTGATTTTAACAGTAAATATATTCGCGAATTGCTGGAATATAACCAAAGCATATGGACGAATATAGATATCGAAAGAGTGCAGTGGGTGAGCGAAAATGATTGGCGCAGTAATTTAAAAGAATTCGAAAAATATACTTATGATAACGCGCGGGGCGGCTGGCGCTCACTGAATTATATGATCGATAAAGGCATTGTTGAAAATATGCAGCAGTATTTTAATATGTATTCCGATTTTGTTATGGATAAAACATTTTCACCGTTAGAAGAAGTTTTAAAAGCAATCAAAGATGCCGACGGGGTGCCTTTTTTAGCGCATCCGGCCTATTCAAAAGAAAAAAATGAAAAATATATGTCAATAAATTCGTTGAATGATTTATTAAAGTGCGGAATTGCGGGAATTGAATGTTATAATATATATAACCAGTCAAAACAAGAAGAGAAGCATTATCTGGCATATGCAAAAGAAAAAGATATTTATATTTCCGGTGGATCTGATTATCATGGTGAATTTATCAGGGAGAGAAAACTGGGAGTCCCCTATATCACAACGGATATGCTTGGCAGTGATTGGTATGAAAAATATATTATAAGTAATGAATATAAGCTTTGAAAGAATGGAGGCCGTGCATGAATCAATTTTCCATGGACGAAATCAATGATAATATGGAATTATTATCATTGCTCTCAAACAGTTTTAAAAATATTGCAAAAACGACAACTGAACTCATGAACCTTAAAGCGATTATGAATCTTCCGAAAGGAACAGAGCACTTTTTATCTGATATACATGGTGAGTACTTGGCATTTGATTATATCATGCGCAATGGTTCCGGAGTAATACATAGAAAAATAGAAGATACATTCGGGAAAAGCTTAAATGAAGAAGATACAAAAAATCTGGCTACTTTAATATGTTATCCAAGGTTAATGCTGCAAAAAGTTGAATCAGAAGGCGTAAACATGGTTCAATTTTACGAAGTAATGATCAGGCGGCTGCTGCGGATTTGTATTGTGGCCAGCAGCAAATATAGCCGTTCAAAAGTAAACAGGGCATTGCCGAAAGATTTTTCCTACATTATTAATGAATTGTTATATCAAGATGATGGATTCAATTCGAATAGAAAAGCATACTACGAGCAAATTATAGATAGCATTATTGATCTCGATTTAGCGGATGAATTGATAGAAGAGCTTTGCACGCTCATTCAGCGTTTTACAGTCGATCATTTACATATTTTAGGAGATATTTACGACAGGGGATCAGGCCCGCATTTTGTGATGGATCGCCTGATGGAGCATCATTCACTCGATATTCAGTGGGGCAATCATGATATTTTATGGATGGGTGCAGCAGCCGGGGACAAAGCCTGCATTGCTTGTGCTGTAAGAATCTGCCTGCGTTATGCCAACACATCGATTTTGGAAGATTGCTACGGCATAAATCTACTGCCTCTGGCATCCCTTGCCATGGTATATTATACCAATGATCCGTGTAGACAATTCTTGCCGAAGGTGACAACGGAAATACCTGATATTGATGAAGAGCTTATGGCAAGAATGCATAAAGCGATTGCAATTATTCAATTTAAACTTGAAGGCCAAATGATTAAAAGGAATCCTGCGTATCATATGCAGCACAGGATGCTTTTGGATAAAATTGATTATAACAACTATACTTTAAATTTAGAAGGGACCGTTTATCAATTAAACGATAAGTATTTTCCAACAATAGATCCTAAAGATCCTTATATGCTCAATGATGATGAGCGAAAAGTAGTTGATTTATTACAAAAGGCATTTGAAGGAAGTGAGAAGCTTCAAAAACATATTCGGTTCCTGTATGCAAAGGGCGGTATGTATTTAAAATACAACGATAACCTGCTCTTTCATGCCTGCATTCCAATGACAAAAGAATGCGATTTCAGAAAAGTGGAACTGGATGGACAAATCTTTTCAGGCAAAGAGCTTATGGATAAAATGGATCAGAAAGCAAGAGCCGCATATTTTAGTGCGGATAAAAACAGCTCGGACTTTTTATGGTATCTGTGGTGTCATAAAGATTCCCCACTGTTTGGCAAAGATCAGATGACAACTTTCGAACGCTATTTTATTGATGATAAAACAACGCATAAGGAAGATTCTGATCCATATTTTTCCTGTGTGGATAAACCCAAAATGGCAGCAATGGTTTTGGAAGAATTCGGTTTGTCTGCAAGTGAAAGTCATATCATCAACGGACATATTCCTGTTAAAGTAAAATCTGGAGTAAGCCCTGTAAAAGCGGGCGGCAAAGTATTGCAAATTGACGGTGGATTTGCTAAGGCGTATCAGCCAACTACCGGCATAGCCGGGTTTACATTGATTTATAATTCTTATGGACTTTTACTTGTGAGTCATAAACCGTTTGATACGGTTGAGAAAGTAATCAGTGAAGGCGCGACTGTGCAGTCTACGAATCGTTTGGTTGAAGAAGTCCCAAAACGAAAAATGGTAGCAGATACGGACACAGGCAAAGAATTCTTCGTAAAAATAAGATATTTGGAAATGCTGGTATTCGCATATAAAAATGGTTATTTGAAAGAAAAAGACTGAGGGATGCATATGTAAAATAGCGTGAACAGAAGTTATTTGATAATAATAGTGTTAAATATGTTCTTTTCATATATAATATAAGTATATTTGTTGTTGTATGGGAGGTATGCATGAATCGTAAACGGAGAAAAAAAATAAGCATCATAATTATTGCTATCGTAGCATTAATTATATTTGTTTTTGGATTAAATGGTTTTTATATTAATTTTATATGGTATAAACAATTAGGTTTTCTTCAGGTGTTTTTAAAAGAATTGTTAACAAAAATAAAATTAATAATTCCGCTGTTTATTATATTAGGCGCGGGAATATATTTTCTTTTAATGCGCGTTGAAAAAAGCACCCCTAAAGGCGTTTTAAAAATTGCGCAGACAACACGCGAAATAAGGAAAAAAAATATCATCAGATTATTAATCTCAATTGTAATTTCAGCAGTAAGCTCTATTTATATAGCTAACAGAGTTTGGTACAAACTTTTAGAGTTCATATCCGCAACTGATTTTGGAACTGTCGATCCAATATTTAATAAAGAAATTTCTTTTTATGTATTTAAGCTTCCATTTTATAATGAGGTATTAAATATTTTATTTTTTCTCTTATTTATGGCAGCGATTATATCTATAGCATATTTGTTTTACTTGTATACGAGAAATTCTAATGACGGATCTTTTTCGGCAAATGATGTAAATATATTTGAGATCAAGAGTATCGGCAAGAAAGTCTGGGATATGACTTCGAAATATTTGCTTGTATTTGCTTGTATCTTATTTATTTTAATTGCGGTATCGTTTTTTCTGAAACGTTTCGATCTATTATTTTCAAATCGCGGTGTGACATATGGAGCCAGTTATACCGATATTAAAATAATTATGCCAATGTATTGGATTTTAAGTATACTCAGCCTTTTAAGTGCGGGAGCGATCGTATATTTTGGTAAAAAAGGTAATATACGAAATGTCATTGCAATTCCGGTCATTCTCATTGTCATAGGCGTTTTGGGCAACGTGGCGGCGCTTATCGTCGATAATTATATCGTGGCTCCAAACCAATATCAAAAAGAACTTGCCTATATGAATTATAATATAGAATTTACGAGAGAAGCATACGATATTAATGACATAGAAGTAAAAGAATTTGATGCATCGCAAGAACTGACAGCTCAGACGATTCAAAATAATGCACTGACAATAGACAATATTCCTATCAATGATACCTCTCCGGCGCTGGATATGTATAATTCACTGCAAGGTATAAGGCAATATTACGAGTTTGTAGGTGTAGATGTCGATAGATATTATTTTAATGGTCAGTATAGGCAAGTATTTATCAGTGCCAGGGAAATGAATAACGATAATTTGGCCGAAGATGCAAAAACCTGGATCAACCAGCATTTAAAATATACGCATGGATTCGGGCTCGCGGTATCACCGGTCAATGAGGTCACGAGTGCGGGGCAGCCGGCTTTAGCGCTTAAAGATATTCCACCTACGACCAGTATAGCAGAGTTGACTGTAGATGAACCGCGTATTTATTTCGGGGAACAGGTAGATACGTATGCCATCGTAAACACAAAGACAAATGAATTTGATTATCCACAGGGAAGTGACAATGCGGAGAACCAGTATGAGGCTGATGCAGGATTATCTTTAAAAGGTTATAATCGGCTTGCGTTTGCGATCAATGAAGGAACGGCAAAAATATTGCTTTCAAGCGACATCACATCAGATAGTAAGATACTTATCCGAAGAGATGTTATGCAGCGTGTAAAATTATTGGCGCCGTTTTTAAGTTATGATGATGACCCTTATATTGTTATTGCGAACGGAAAACTATATTGGATTGTGGAAGGATATACCTTAACTGACAAATATCCTTACTCTGAGCCGTATAGTGACGATGTATCGTACAATTATATGAGAAATTCCGTAAAAGCTGTTGTTGATGCTTATAGTGGGGAGGTAAATTTTTACCTTGTTGACGAAAATGATCCCATAGCAAATACCTATAATAAAATTTACGGAGGCATCTTTAAATCCATCGATACGATGGATGACGAGCTTCGCACACATTTAAAATATCCGAAAACGTATTTTGATATACAGGCAGAAATTTACAGAACTTACCATATGACAAATACACAGGTATTTTATAATAAAGAAGATCAATGGGAAGTGGCGACGCAGATCTATAGTGTCGGCAGTGAAGTGGCACCTGTAGAGTCAGCTTATACCATCATGAAGTTACCGGGCAGGGAAGAAGAATTTTTGTTGATGCTGCCATTTACGCCGAGAGGTAAAGATAATATGATAGCTTGGATGGCGGGAGTGAGCGATGGAGATGAATACGGGAAACTGATTGTATACACCTTCTCAAAGCAATCTCTTGTTTACGGGCCGATGCAAATGGAGAAACGTATTGATCAGGATACGATTATTGCACCGCAACTGACTCTATTAAGTCAGCAAGGCTCGCAGTTAATCAGAGGAAACCTGATGTGTATTCCCATAGAAAATAATTTAATTTATGTGGAACCGATCTATCTTCAGGCGTCAAGCAGCGGGGAACAGAATATTCCGGAATTAAAAAAAGTAATTGTAGCGTATGAAGACAGTATTGTCATGGCGGATTCTTTAAAAGAAGGATTGAATCAAATTTTTGGCAAGGGCGCTTCATCGCAGGATGAAACCGGAGGAGTAGCAGAAAATGAAAGTATAGCTTATTATGCAAATCAAGCGAATGAATTATTCAGTAAAGCCCAGGATGCACTAAAAGACGGGGATTGGTCTAAATACGGCGATTACATGGATCAATTACAAGATGCGTTGTCTAAGATGATAGAATAATCACGATGATTACATTATTAAAGTCCGTACTAAATCCAGTACGGACTTTAATAATGTAAATAAATAGAAAAAAATGTGCATTTTTCAAAAATTTATTAATATTTTATATTTTATTAATATAGTTAATGAGATTATTGTTCAATAATGGGTAACATAGAAAAAACAGTATTTTTATCATGTTTTTCAGCACTTTTTCATTTATTATTCATAATTTTATCACATTAAAAAATTATATTAAAAACAAAGAAAGAAGAAGGAGTGATAAAGTTGAACGAAAATAATGATGAAAAAAATAGAGATATTATTGACGGAGACTTTGTTGAGATAAAAGAAGAAAACATCAAAACAGATGCTACAAACAATGAAAACAGTGATGAGAAGAAAAATAGAAAAAAAGATAAAAATCAACATATAACTAGAAGATATATGAGAAATATTATGGCGGTAGCCTGTATCGTGTCTCTTCTCTTCGGCTTTGGTGGGGGAATGCTGGCAAATACCGTTATGAATAACAGCGGCACAAATGCGGCTGGCGTGTTATATCAAACAGTTTCAAGAACAGCGACAGATGAAGACAGTGATTCTTTGGGACTGAGCACAGCGGATATTGTAAAAACGGTATCAGATAGTGTAGTGGAAATTCAAACAGAAACGGCAACCTATAGTAGAATGACGGGACAAGCTGTTATAGAAGGTGCCGGAAGCGGTGTGATTGTAACTACTGACGGATATATTGTCACCAATAATCATGTTATCGAGGATGCAAATAAAATCACGGTTATAACAACGGATGAAAAAGAATATGATGCTACGGTTATAGGCACAGACGATACAACGGATATAGCGGTATTAAAAATAGATGCAACAGATCTGACACCGGCTGTTATGGGGAGTTCATCATCGCTCAGTGTCGGGGATAAAGCAATTACAATCGGAAACCCGTTAGGAGAATTGGGCGGAACCATCACGGAAGGTATTATCAGCGCATTAGATAGAGAAATAACTGTCGATGGAGAAACAATGAATCTGCTCCAAACAGACGCGGCAATTAATCCTGGGAATTCAGGCGGCGGATTATTTAACGATAGCGCCGAATTGGTAGGAATTGTTGTCGCAAAGAGTATCAGCACAGAAGTGGAGGGTCTAGGCTTCGCTATCCCGATTGATGATATCAAAACGGTCATCGAAGACCTTATTAGCAATGGAACCGTAAGCGGAAGAGTCTATGTCGGTATTTCTGCAGTGGATGTATCTGATGCTAGTATAGCGGCACAATATAATTTAAATAAAACAGGTGTATATGTAGCCGAAGTGCAAGATAACACAGGCGCCGATAACGCGGGGATAAAAGAAGGGGATTTAATTATCGGAGTCGACGGAAAAGAAATCAACAGTTTTTCAGAGTTTAAAGAAATCATCAACAATCATGAAGTGGGTGATACCGTAGAATTTACAATCTTGCAAGATAACAGCATTATCACTCTACAAGTAACGTTAGGTGAAAAGCAATAAAAATATTGCGTGTTTTCTACCGACAGTTGCTTTACATACTAACGTTTTTAATATATAGAGTTTATATATTTGAAAATATATGAACTCTTTCTTGTATTTTTAAACCAACGACACAGAATATATGTTGCATGATGAAGGTTTATTGTATAATAGAATAAATAAATTCATTTTGAGGGTTGGAATGTATAAAATTCTTATAACAGATGACGAAGAAAATATTCGTACTCTGATAAAAAAATATGCTGAATTTGAAGGACATACTGTAGTTGAAGCAAAAGACGGGCTTGAGGCTGTGATGATATGCCGTAACCAAACTTTTGATATTATAATACTTGATGTTATGATGCCTGAATTGGACGGATTTTCTGCATGCAAAGAAATAAGAAAAACGTCTAATGCGCCTGTTTTAATGCTCTCGGCAAGGGGAGAAGAGTATGATAAAATTCATGGGTTCGAGTTGGGTATTGACGATTATGTGGTAAAACCGTTTTCTCCAAAAGAGCTTATGCTTAGAATTGATGCAATCATACGGCGAAGCTCATGCAAGATGGATGACCAGGGAATTTTCAGCCATGAAGCTTTATCAATTAATTTCAAAGCTCATTTGGTATACATCGATAAAAAGCCGGTATATATGTCTCCAAAAGAATATGATCTGTTGATTTATCTTGTTAAAAACAGAGGGATTGCATTAAGCAGAGAGATGATTATTAATAATGTTTGGGGCTATGATTATTATGGCGATGAACGCACACTCGATACACATATTAAATTGCTGCGTAAAAATTTGGGAGAATATGCAAAGCTAATTACAACGCTGCGTGGAATGGGGTACCGCTTTGAAGCAGAGTAAACCGGGGATTCGAAGCATCATTTTCTATTACCTAATGATTTTCACGGCGATTATCTTAGTGGTTTTATGGCTGTTTCAGGTTGTTTTTTTAGATAATTTCTATAAAGCGATCCGAACAAGAAATATCAAAAACAGCGCTCAAACGATTGAAAAATATTTAGATGATGATAATTTTGAAAATTATTTATATCAGATATGCAAACAAAATGATGTCTGCTCTTATGTCGTTGATGTTGACGGAAATATCATGTATTCCGTTGATACTATTCCGTTTTGCACAATACACTCAATGACATATGCACAACTTCAAGAATTGATTTACTCCGCGCAAAAAAATAACGGAGAAAGTATAAAAAGATATTTCTATGCAAACAGTGATGAAAGTTGGCTGAGTCAAAAACTCATGAGCAAAACAGAAAGCATTGTTTTCACAAAAATTCTCACAACTTCGCAGAATAAGCAGTATGTGTTGATGATTAATGCCACTATAACGCCGGTAGATGCAACAATTGGCACGCTTCGCACACAGATTATTCTCATAACTTTCATTATGCTGCTTATTGCCTTATTACTGGCATGGATTATGTCCAAGAAAATATCCAATCCGATTATTTCCATTAACCAATCGAGTAAAGAACTTGCGAAAGGAAATTATGATGTCAGTTTTGCAGATAATGATTATAAAGAAATAGCGGAATTGGGAGAGACACTTAATTATGCATCAAAAGAGCTGAAAAAAACCGAAGATTTACAAAGAGAGCTTATCGCAAATATTTCACACGATTTACGAACGCCTCTTACTATGATTATAGGATATGCGGAAGTTATAAGGGATCTGCCGGGTGAGGATACTCCCGAAAATATGCAAATTATTATTGACGAAGCACAGAGACTTACAAGTCTTGTTAATGATGTAATGGATTTATCTAAGCTCAAAGCCGGCGTACAAGAATTAAACGAATGTGAGTTTGATTTAACACAAAGCATTTTGGATATTATCGGCAGATACAAAAAATTGGTTGAGCAGGATGGATACATTATCGAATTCAATTATAACAGACATATTCACGTGTATGCAGACGAGTTGAAAATATCACAGGTAATTTATAATTTGATCAACAATGCGGTTACCTATACAGGAGAAGATAAAAAGGTTGTTGTAAATCAGAGTGAAGATGATGAATATGTCCGTATATCCGTTATAGATAGTGGAGAAGGAATTGCAGCTGGGGAAATACATGATATTTTTGACAGATATTATAAAATTGAAAAATCTCACAAGAGAGCAATTATCGGTACAGGCTTAGGACTTTCCATTGTAAAGGGCGTATTAAGTGCACATAAAGCGCAATATGGTGTAGACAGTGAAATTGGGAAAGGCAGTGAATTTTATTTTATTCTGAAAAAAATATAATAAAAAAGCATGTATGTTAAACATACATGCTTTTTTATCATTACAATAAAGATCAATCGATTTTATATCTCTTTTTGAATCTGTCCACTCTGCCGCCTGTATCAACAAGTTTTTGTTTGCCTGTAAAGAACGGATGGCATTTAGAACAAATTTCCACTTTAATACCGTTTTTATTTGTTGAACCTGTTTCAAACGTATTTCCGCAGGCACATTTAACAGTTACGGTCTGATATTGTGGATGTATGCCTTCTTTCATCTATATTCACTCCCTTCGGACAATCATTCTAAATAATTAGCCCCATAATTATAACAGCAGTTTATCAGTTTAGCAAATCTTTTTTCAAATATTGGAATATTTTTTTATGATTAGATTAATAAATTCTTTATTACTATCTGTTGTCCCTATGATGTTGATCAGCTTTTCGGTCAGTTCAAATTTATTGGGAGCTGTGGAATAAAGCTTTCGCAAAATAAACGATGCGGACGCTTCGTTTTCATCCAGTAATAAGTCTTCTCTCCTTGTACCGGAACGATACATATCAATTGCGGGGAAAATTCGTTTTTCCGCCAATTCCCTTTCCAAATGTATTTCCATATTGCCGGTACCTTTAAATTCTTCAAATATAATATCATCCATACGGCTTCCCGTATCTACCAATGCAGTTGCCAGAATCGTCAAGCTACCTCCGTTTGAAATATTTCTTGCTGCACCAAAAAATTTTTTCGGAAGATAAAGCGCTTCAGGATCAAGTCCACCGGACAATGTTCTTCCCGAAGGAGGAATCACAAGATTGTTTGCTCTGGCAAATCGAGTCATGCTGTCCATTAAAACAACGACATCCTTATCTATTTCAACTAGACGTTTGGCGCGCTCCAAAACCATTTCCGCGGCTTTTATATGGTTTGCCGGTGGTTGGTCAAACGTGGAATATACAACATCTGCCTTGACAGAACGAACGATGTCCGTTACTTCTTCAGGGCGTTCATCCACGAGCAACACGATGAGCTTAATATCCGGATAATTTTTTGATATCGCATTCGCGATTTCTTTAAGCAAGATTGTTTTTCCTACTTTAGGAGCGGCAACAATCATCCCTCTTTGACCTTTTCCTACAGGACAAAATATATCCATAATACGTGTCGAATGTATATTTTTTGTTGTTTCCAAAACAATTTTTTCATCGGGGAATACCGGGGTCAAACGTTCAAAATTCGCTCTGTTTTGCATTTCCGCTACCGGTTTGCCGTTTACCAAGTCAACATACAGAAGTGCGTCAAAGCGTTCGCTTTCATTGGGAATACGTATTTTACCCGTGATTTCATCTCCGCGTCTTAAACGATATCTCTTTATTTGATGAGGAGATACATAAATATCATCTTCTCCGGGCAGATAATTATTTTTTCTTAAAAAACCAAATCCATCCGGCATAATATCAAGAATGCCAGAATGAATGCAATCATATCTTTTCATATCTCTGGCATTTGGATTTTTCATTTTTCGTTCTTCTTCTTTTAAGATGTCGGACGTGGAAATCCCATTTACGTTTTCTAAAAATAACATGGCATAATATTTTTCTTCATCTTTAGGCGGACGCACTTTACCGGAGATAACGTCACCCGTATTGAGCTTAAAACGCTGTATCTGAGATGCGGAAACATACACATAGTCCTCAGATGAAGTCATCTTATCATTTTTTAAAAAGCCAAAACCTTCAGGTAAAACTTGAAGTATACCTTTTTCGTCAAATGATTCATTAATACGGTCCTTTAACTTTGAATAGCGTTTCTCTGCTTCTTCAACGGCCTCTATAAGTTCAGATTTTTTAAATTTAGAGATGTTTTTGATTCCCAGAGTTTTTGCTTGCTTTCGCAAAGATTCCAACGTGGCTGTACTGGAAGGGGGTGAACTTTCGTTTTTCATTAAAATAAATTCCTCCGAAGATTATATTCTTGCATTTATTTGAATATTAACAGAATAAATACTATCATCAAGAAATAAATATAAATCTAAAATATTTATAAATAAATAGAAAATATTGTTTTTATTAATTGGAATATTGCTAAATAGAAAATATAATTTTGTTTACACTAACTATCAATATTTAAAATATATATGATTTTAATTCAATATATACAAAAATTCAAACTAAGTATACACTATAAATTATATGCAGTCAATTAATTATTATTATATATTAAAGAACAATTCAACAAAATGTTGTAAAATAAACATTGTATTGACATTGATTTACAACTTGCAATATAATGAAGTTTAGGATTTTTATAAGTTCATGTTGGTTGAGCATGCTTATTAAGGAGAATAAAAAATAATGTTAGATATCAAATTGATACGAAAAGAACCCGAAAAAGTAAGAGAACTCCTTTCGCGCCGCGGTGCCGAAATTAAGCTGGACGAATTACTTCATATAGACATTCAGAGAAGAGAATTATTATCAAAGTCAGAGACATTAAAAGCACAACAGAATAAAGTATCAAAACAAATACCTATGATGAAAAAAGAAGGTCGTGACACCGGTGCATTATTTGAAGAAATGAAACAGATTTCCACTAATGTTAAAGAGCTGGATGTGCAAATAAAAGAAATCGATGAGCGAATCAGTACTTTATTATTGGATATACCGAATTTGCCGAATGAATCTATTTCTATAGGTAAAGATGATAAAGACAATAAAGAAATCAAAAAATATTTAAATCCTACTATGTTTGATTTTGAAGCTAAGGCGCACTGGGACCTTGGCGTCGATCTTAATATTATAGACTTTGAACGTGCAGTAAAGATAACGGGAAGCAGATTTTCAATGTTTAAAGGTATGGGAGCAAAACTTGAGAGAGCGCTCATTAATTTTATGCTGCAAACAAACACAAAGGAAGGCGGATATACTGAAATCAGCCCGCCGTTTATGGTAAACAGAAAAGCGATGACGGGAACAGGGCAGCTTCCAAAGTTTGAGTTGGATATGTTTGGCATCAAAGACACCGATTATTACCTAATTCCAACTGCCGAAGTTCCGCTGACAAATATGTATGCGGATGAAATATTGACGGAGGAGATGCTTCCGATCTACCACACAGCATATACACCTTGTTTTAGAGCAGAAGCAGGCAGCGCCGGAAGAGATACAAGAGGGCTTATTCGGAACCATCAGTTTGATAAAGTTGAATTGGTTAAATTTGTGAAACCCGAAGATTCATATATTGAACTCGAAAAACTGACAAACGATGCGGAACGTATCTTGCAAAAATTAAAACTCCCGTATAGAGTTGTGGAATTATGTACTGGCGATATTGGATTTAGTGCTGCAAAAACATATGACTTAGAAGTGTTTATGCCAAGCTATGGAAGATATGTGGAAATCAGTTCTTGTTCTAATTTTGAAGATTATCAGGCAAGAAGGGCAAATCTGAGATATAGAGATAAAGACGGGAAAGTAAAATATGTTCATACTTTAAACGGATCGTCTCTTGCTGTAGGCCGAACCTTGGCGGCCGTTATTGAAAATTATCAGCAAAAAGACGGAAGCGTAGAAATACCCGCTGTTTTGGCAGATTATATGCAGGGCATAAAAACAATAAAGATGGAAGGATAAATGTATTATTTTATGAATAAAATAAACTTTAAAAAAATGTTGATATTGATTTTTGTATTCGCATCATTCTATTTTCTTGCATGCAGTATCACGCCTGAATATAAAAATATCGGAGACGTTATAACACTCGAAAATTGTGAAATAACTATTGACAAAGTTGAATTATTGGATAGTATTGAATACGTTACTCCACAAGACGGGAATGTTTTTATAGCAATTAAATTTAATTATAAAAACATTGGTGACGAGACTTTGGAATATAAATCTTTGCCGATTATAGATATTCAAACAAGTGAAGGAACATCGTATACGATTAATTATGATGCGTCCAATGTATATGCACTCATTGAGCAAGTTGATTACTCTATTATGACTACTGCGCTTGAAGCCGACGCTGTTCGCGATGATGCAGAAGTGTACGAGGTGTCGCAAGAAGATGTTACAAATAAAGAAATCGTTATAAAAATTGATGATACGAATAATTATATAAAATTAGAAGATTTAGCACAAAGTAGTGAGGAAACACAGCAAAATCAGTAAGGAGATACAAAATAATTAAGGAATACTGTTCATGGAAAAACTTATTATAAGAGGAAAAAAACAGTTAAGAGGAGAAGTTACGATTGCAGGAGCAAAAAATGCAGCGTTAGGGATTTTACCTGCTTGTATATTATCCGATGGAATTTGCAAGATTGAAAACTTGCCGTCTATTAAAGATGTAAATAACTATATTCATATATTGCGCTATTTAGGCGCTGAAATTACTATATCGTCAGAAAGATGCATAGAAATTGATTCGAGAAAAATAAAATGTGATGAAATCACTGCAGATGCACATGAAAATATCCGGAATATGCGTGCATCCTATTATTTGATAGGCGCGTTGCTTGGTAAATGTAAAGAAGTTGAAATTCCTCTTCCGGGTGGATGCGATATTGGAACAAGGCCAATCGATCAGCATTTAAAAGGATTTAAAGCTTTGGGCGCCAATGTGAGTATTGAAAACGGAGAGGTGAAAGCAAAAGCAAAGGAATTAACCGGAGCAACGATCTTTTTGGATGTTGTAAGCGTAGGAGCAACGATCAATATAATGTTGGCTGCTGTGAAAGCGAAAGGTGTGACAACGATTGAAAATGCCGCAAAAGAGCCACATGTGGTGGATGTTGCGAATTTTTTGAATTTAATGGGAGCACAAATAAAAGGTGCCGGAACAGAAGTGATACGAATCACAGGGGTAGATGTTTTGGGCGGTTGTGATTATATGGTTATCCCGGATCAGATTGTTGCCGGGACATATATGCTAGCAGCGGCAGTTACAAACGGAAATATCTTAGTTAAAAATATTATTCCTAAACATATGGAATCTATTACTGCAAAACTCATTGAAATGGGAATCATTATAGAAGAATATGATGATGCGATCCGTGTAATTGGAGTAATCGAGCCAAAACCGGCTAATATAAAGACAGCGCCATATCCCGGATTCCCAACAGATTTGCAGCAGCCTATGGCAGTGCTTATGTGCCTTGCTAAAGGTGTGAGTACCATTAATGAAAATGTTTTTGAAAGCAGATTTAAATATTTGGATGAACTTAGGAAGATGGGTGTGGAAGTAAGCGTAAACGGTAGGACATCTCTGATCATAGGTAGCGGTAAGTTATCCGGCTGCCAGTTGAAAGCCACTGATTTGCGTGCAGGGGCGGCCATGGTGCTCGCAGGTCTTGCCGCAGAAGGGGTTACGGAAATTATTGGGCTGCATCATATAGACAGAGGATATGAGAATATGGAAATCAGCCTTTGTGCTTTGGGTGCTGATATTATAAGAGTGTCTATGGACGAATAAGCAAGATGAAATTTATTAGTTTGGCAAGTTCAAGCAGCGGGAACTGTTATTATCTTGAAAGTGATGAAGCGAAAATATTGATAGATGCGGGTATCAGCACAAGGTGTATCAAAAATTCGCTGAAAAAGTTTGATGTTTCTATTGAGGATATCGACGCCGTATGCATCACGCATGAACATAACGATCATATTCGCGGCATAGATGTGCTTAGCAGAACATATCATATACCTATCTATGCAAACAAATTAACTGCACAATACATAGCAAGACACAACTATATTAAAAATGTCGATTTAGTTTACAGTTATCAGAATAATTTTTCTATTAAGGACATTTCCATCAAAAGTTTTGATATTCATCATGATGCTGTAAGCCCGGTAGGATACTTTATTGAAAATTCAAAAACAAATATTTCCGTGCTTACAGATACCGGCTGTGTCACCCGGGAAATTTATGAGGTAATCAAAGGAAGCAAGGCAGTGATGCTGGAATCCAACCATGATATTGATATGCTTAATAAGGGTCCTTATCCATATTATTTAAAGAGAAGGATTTTGTCTAATGAAGGGCATTTATCAAACGATGCAGCAGGAAGAACAGCGGTAAAATTAATACAACATGGTACAAAAAATCTTATTTTAGGTCATATCAGCACAACAAATAATGATTATCAGACGGTCTATGATAGTATTTCTTATTATTTAAAAATAAATAATATCAATATTGGTGAAGACGTTTTAATCGATATAGCGCAAAAAAATGAGGCGTCCAATATACATATTTTCTAAAAAAGGTTTGCAAATCGTATATATTCAATATATTATATATTTCAAAATAAATTTTTTAGTAGGTGAAATTATGAGAGTATCTAAAAGAAGCCAAAATATGATCCAGCCCGCTATCGTCAAATATAATGGTATGATTAAAGAAGTAGAAAACACAGGGAAAAAAATATACTTCTTAAATTTAGGGCAGCCTGATATCCCCACTCCACCGGCTTTTATGGAAGCGGTACGCGATATTGATGAAGAAGTGTTGATGTATGTAGACCCTAAAGGAATTGTTCCTCTGCGAGAAAGCATCGTAGAGTATTTCAAAAATTACAGTATTCATTTTGACAAAGACGATATTTTAGTAACAGTTGGAGGAAGTGAAGCGATCTGGTATACTTTCCTGACCTTATGTGATGCGGATGACGAAATTATATGTACTGACCCTGTTTACAGTATTTATAAAGAAGTGGCGAAAGCGACCAACACTAAGTTGGTACCTATGGAAACATATGCGGAAACTGGCTTTGAATTGCCAAATAGAGATGCAATAGAAAAATTAATTACACCGAAGTCAAAGGCTTTTATATTAAATACACCTGGCAATCCCACCGGAAGAGTATATACAAAACGTGAAATGGATGATATAGCTTATCTTGCCAATAAGTATAATTTATTTATTATCAGCGATGAAGTATATAGAGATTTTATCTATGATGGTGAAGAATTCTTGAGCTTTGCGGTACGAGAAGATGTGGCAGACAAAGTGATTCTAATTGAAAGTACATCGAAACGATTTAGTGCATGTGGCGCAAGGCTTGGGTTTGTAGCGACAAAAAATAAGGAAGCTTACGAAGGCTTATTAAAAATGGCACAGACACGCCTTAGCGTATCCTACATAGATCAAGTTGGCGCAGTAGAATTATTTAAATTGGATAAAAATTATCTTAAAAATCAATTAGACGAATATGAAATCAGGCGTAACACGATATGTGATGAACTCAATAAGATTGACGGTGTGGTGCTTCAGAAACCTAAAGGGGCATTTCATATTTTAGTAAAATTACCGATTAAAGATGCAGAAGATTTTATTCAGTTTTTATTAAATGAATTTAACGTTAATGATGAAACAGTGCTTATAACGCCGGGAGCAGATTTTTATTTTAACGAAGGATTAAGCAAAAATATGGTAAGGATATCTTATGTATTAAAAGCGGAAGATCTTAAACGTGCGGCATCTTTACTCCGGGTAGCATTAAATGAGTATACAAAAAAATAGTTGACATAGACTAAAAAAATGAATATAATAAGCAGTACCGATTTTTTCGGTATTTGTCGCGGGGTGGAGCAGTTGGTAGCTCGTCGGGCTCATAACCCGGAGGTCGCAGGTTCGAATCCTGTCCCCGCAACCATGGCGGAGTAGCTCAGATGGCTAGAGCACACGGTTCATACCCGTGGCGTCGCGGGTTCGATTCCCTCCTCCGCTACCATTTTTAGGCCCCTTGGTCAAGCGGTTAAGACACCGCCCTTTCACGGCGGCTACAGGGGTTCGAATCCCCTAGGGGTCACCATTTTTAAGGGCGCATAGCTCAGCTGGGAGAGCACCTGCCTTACAAGCAGGGGGTCATAGGTTCGAGCCCTATTGCGCCCACCATATTAAAAAATAAAGCGATGAATTCATCGCTTTTTTATTTTATAATCATATTATTAAATTATTTTTTAAATTAATAAATACTGTTTCCATAGCAATCAACCGCAACAAAAACAGGAAAATCTTTAAATGTCATTTTTCGAACAGCTTCAGTGCCTAAATCCTCATAAGCTATTATTCGGCTATTTGTTATGCATTTGAGAGTAAGTGCCGCCGCTCCTCCGACCGCCGCAAAATATATTGCATTATTTCTGACAATTGAATCTATTACTTCCTGACTGCGTTTGCCTTTTCCTATGATTCCTTTAAGGCCCCGATCTAAAAGTGCAGGTGTGTATTTATCCATGCGGTATGAAGTGGTAGGGCCTGCAACGCCGCTTGCAAAACCGGGTTTCGCAGGAGTTGGACCGGTATAGTATATAACAGCACCTTTTATATCTATCGGAAGTGCAAGATTGTTTTGAATTGTTTCATAAAAACGTTTATGGGCGGCATCTCTGGCGGTTAAAACGTCGCCGCTGATGAGCACTTTTTCTCCGACATGCAGTGTTTTTATGATTTCATCATTTAAAGGCAGTTGAATTTTCTTCATTATTATATCGTCCTTTCCAGATGCCTTATGGCATGACATGAAATAGAAACGGCAACAGGCAATCCCGCAATATGCGTTGGGTACGTTTCAACATATACGGCGAGAGCGGTTGTCTTTCCGCCGAGACCTGCAGGGCCGATATTACTTTCATTTATTTTTTTGAGAAGCTTTTGCTCAAGAGATGCAATATACGGATCTTTATTGGGAATAAATGGCTGGCGCAAAAGAGCTTGTTTGGAAATTAAAGCCGCTTTATCCATGGTTCCTCCGATTCCAACTCCTACAACGATTGGGGGGCATGGGTTTGACCCTGCTTTTAGAACTGTATCGTAAACAAAATCAATCACGCCTTCTTCGCCTGCGGCAGGAGTGAGCATGCTTATACCACCCGAGTTTTCACTGCCAAATCCTTTGGGCATTACTGCAATGTTTATCTCTTCTCCCTCGGTAATTTCTGTATAGATAATAGCCGGCGTATTGGTTTTTGTGTTTTCTCTTCGAAGAGGACAAGCAACAACCGATTTGCGCAGATAGCCTTCTTCATAAGCTTGTTTCACACCTTCATTTACAGCGTCGTAAAGATAACTGCCATGAAGACAAACTTGCTGGCCTATCTTTAGCATGATGATTGCCATACCCGTATCTTGACAAAGGGGCACTTGTTTTTGCAAGGCATAGTCATTATTTTCAACCAGAATATCAAGTATTTCCTTGGCGGTCTGGCTGGTTTCATTGTCGGATGATTTTTTCATGTGTTGTATATAAGCTTCATCAATGGAAATATTGGCTTTTAACAAAAGATCTTTGACGCAATGTTTTATTTCGTCTGTATGAATCATTCGCATAGAAGATTACTCCTTTTTTAATTAGATTATTATATCATTAATTTAAGCTAATTTAAAAGAGAGCTTTACGAATATTAATTTTAAATTTTTTAAATTTATTTATTGTTTATATGTTATAATGAATAAAATTTTTAAATGCTATTGGGTTAGAAGAAATGAAATTAAATTTGAGTAGTTATAATAAAAAGAAATTGTTCATGCCCCTGCTGCTCCTGGCAGTATTTTTGTGTATGTGCATTTTTATGTATATAATGAATCCCGTTTATGCCGAAATGCAGAAAATATATTTTTATGATTTAAACGGTAATCAAATGACAGGCAGCTATATAGAAGGAACAAAGGGAGAAGGTGCCATTTTAGTGGCTGATAAAGGACAAGATATGTCTTATTATCTCAATATGGCACAAACTTTAAATAAACAAGGTTATTCGGTTATGATCTATGATCTGCCGGGGCAAGGAAGAAGTCAGGGAGCATATACGACATCATTTTATGAAGACAACAGTGCTGCCATGCAAGTTTATTCTGCTATGCTGGCATTTTCTCAACTGTGCAGTCTTCCTCCGGCGAATATACATTATATAGGGCACGGATTCGGTGCGCGTGCAGTGCTCCAGGCTTGTGCTGTTGATTATATAAAACCAGTCAGCATCACATTGATCAATCCTGAAATAAGTTTTTCGTCAACTATCTTCGATAGACTGCCGATCTTGGTCGATGATACAAAGCTCGATTGGATAGAAAATCTCGGAGATGCGATAAGCGGTATTGATGTGCATATTATCAGCACATCCGCAGAAATAGAAATAGGCAACCAGCTTAAAGAAATATTAAGCACAAATAATAATACAACGCTTACAGAGGAATCATTTATAATTGAACCTTATGCACCTCTGAGCAGTAAGATAATAGACGATACGGCATCACATTTATGCCAATTGAGTTCTTGGACTTATAGTGCCGCTACAAGCATGAATATTGTATATAATATTGTGCTGCTCATAATGCTGGCAATGGTATTTATTTTTGCTGTGGCATGTAAAAAAGCCTTTGAATCTTATGAAAGTAATTTTGATATATATAAATCTGACTTGTCGATGAAATTCTATCTATATAAATTACTGTTCTGGGTTCCGGCTTTTGCGGCTGGAACATTGGGATTTGCATTCGCATTTTTAATCCCGATTAATTATCCTATTCAATCAGCTCTTATAACATTCATGTTTGGGGCATATGGCGCAGTGATGATATTCGTTTATGTATATTCCAATTTTGCGAATGATTCGGGAGCGGGAATGTTTAAGGATGAAGAACGTACAAATTGGATCAGCGGAGTTTTTATATTTGTGATTCTATTTGCAATGCTGAAGATGTTTGGACATTTTGGTCTTTATTACATGTTCCCATTTGCCCAGCGTTGGATTTGGTTCATTCTGTTCAGTTTAATCAATAGTCTAACATTTCTTGTTATTGACAGAGAGTTTGCGACTTTGTATCCAAACAGAATGTCGAAAATTAAAATTATTGTATGCGTCACGCTTCCGTTCATTTTATTTGCGTTCATATTCCTTCTTTTGGGAATACCAGCTATGGCTATCACGTTATTGATTTCGGCAATAGCAATTGTTTTGGTCGTCTTATTTGGAAGAATATTGGAAGGATTAAAAATTCAAATTTTTGTTGCAGCATGTATGCAAGGTGTACTTTTTACGATGTTGCTTTTATCATTTGGAATCATGATAGCTTAAATAAAATAACAAAAAAGACAGTGCAAATATTTGCACTGTCTTTTTTGTTATTGGTACAAAGTTGTTTCTTTATTTTTACATATCAAACATATTTATTTTTTATAACTTTAAGTATATGTGGAACAAGATTAAATATAATTAATAATTTTACATACATTTAACATTTGCGAGATAATAGTTTTTACTTTGTTTTCCTATACTAGTGTCATATCAAAAGATAAGAAATAATCAAAGGAGTAAAATTTATATGAAAAAGATAATAATACTGACTGTTGCTTTAGCAATGGTTGTATCGTTTTTCACAGGCTGTGGCGGTAGTAGTGCACAAGATACTGCAATTACTGTCGTTTCGCGTGAAGATGGTTCTGGTACAAGAGGAGCCTTTATAGAATTAGTTGGAGTAGAAGAAAAAGATGCAGATGGCAACAAGGTAGATAAGACCATTGATACTGCTGAAATAGTAAACAGCACATCGGTTGTTATGACAACTGTTGCAGGCAATGAAAATGCTATCGGCTATATTTCTCTCGGATCACTGGATGACAGTGTAAAAGCTTTAATGATTGATGGAGCAGAAGCTACTGTTGATAATATTAAAAGCGGTACTTATAAAATTTCCCGTCCGTTTAATATTGCAACAAAAGGTGATGTGAGTGAAGTTGCTCAAGATTTTATAAACTTTATCTTAAGTGCAGATGGTCAAACAGTTGTAGAAGATAACGGTTATATCAGCAAAGAAAACACAGGCGCATATGAAGGCAATAAGCCAAGTGGCAAAATTACAGTAGCCGGTTCATCTTCTGTAACGCCGGTTATGGAAAAATTAAAAGAAGCATATTTGGTAATCAATCCAAATGCTGAAATTGAAGTACAGCAAAGTGATTCTACAACAGGTATGACATCAGCGATTGAAGGTGTATGTGATATTGGTATGGCATCTCGCGAACTCAAAGACAGCGAATTGGAAAGCGGACTTAATGCAACTGTTATAGCAATGGATGGTATCGCAATAATAGTAAACAATAATAATACTGTTGATGAGCTCACAAGCCAACAAGTAAAAGATGTCTATACAGGTGTTATTGTTGATTGGTCTGAAGTGCAGTAAGTAAATATTAATAAACAGCATTGATATATACGAGGGGCTTGGCTTTGCCTGGCCCTTTGTTGCAATAGGAGAATATATATGGAACATTTTAAAGAAAGAGCAATGAAATACATATTTATTATTGCCACATGTACATCTATTATTGCAGTGGCATTAATTTGTATTTTTCTATTTGCAAACGGAATTCCAGCCATTGGAAAGATTGGGGTATTTAATTTTCTTTTAGGAAAAACTTGGAAGCCACTAAATGATATTTACGGTATTTTTCCAATGATTCTTGGCAGCATCTATGTAACGGCAGGAGCCATTATAATAGGAGTTCCTATCGGCATATTTTGTGCTATTTTTATGGCCAGATTTTGCCCAGAGCGATTATATAAAATATTAAAGCCGGCGGTAGATCTTTTGGCAGGCATCCCTTCCATTGTGTATGGTTTTTTTGGATTAGTGGTCATTGTGCCAATCATGCAACAATTATTTGGAGGAAGTGGCAAAAGCATGCTGACGGCTTCAATATTACTCGGCATAATGATTCTGCCGACGATTATAAATGTCTCCGAAGCGGCAATTCGGGCTGTGCCTGAAAGCTATTATGAGGGCGCACTTGCTTTAGGAGCTACACACGAGAGAAGTGTCTTTTTTGCAATGTTGCCTGCCGCAAAATCAGGCATACTTGCAAGTGTGATTCTTGGAGTAGGGCGAGCAATCGGGGAAACAATGGCAGTTATTATTGTTGCCGGTAATCAAGCCGTTATGCCCAGTGGGCTTTTGCACGGTGTCCGAACAATGACGGCAAATATCGTACTCGAAATGGGGTACGCAGCAGATTTACATCGTGAAGCATTGATTGCAACGGCGGTTGTTCTGTTTGTCTTTATTTTGATCATTAATTTATCCTTCTCTGTTTTAAAAAGGAGGCAAACCTAATGGAACAAACAAAGAGTAATGGATTTAAAAAGAAATGGGAGTCGTATAAAAAAAATCCACTTTCATTAATTTTATTTCTTTTAGTCACCTTATCAGCCATATTAACAATTGGCATATTGCTTATACTTGTAGGATATATTTTAATAAAAGGAATACCGAATCTTTCATTAGATCTGTTCGCGTGGCAGTATAATTCTGAAAATGTTTCTATGATGCCGGCGATTATTAATACTGTAATCATGACACTACTCTCATTAATTATTGCAGTGCCTCTTGGAATTTTTTCTGCCATCTATTTGGTTGAATATGCAAAAAGAGGAAATAAGTTTGTGGGAGTTGTTAGAATCACGGCAGAAACCCTTTCTGGAATTCCTTCGATAGTTTATGGATTATTCGGATATTTATTGTTTGTCATTGCCTGCAGATTTACAATGTCTATATTAGCGGGTGCGCTTACCCTTGCGATTATGGTGCTGCCGATTATTTTACGTACAACAGAAGAAGCGCTCAAAGCAGTGCCGGATTCTTATCGAGAAGGAAGTTTTGGCTTAGGTGCGGGAAGGCTGCGAACAGTATTTAAAATCGTGCTGCCATCGGCGATTCCCGGTATTTTATCAGGCGTTATATTAAGTATAGGCAGAATCGTCGGTGAAACTGCGGCACTGATTTATACTTCGGGTACAGTTGCAGAAATTCCCAATAGTCTTTTCTCCTCCGGAAGAACTTTATCTGTGCATATGTATGCACTGTTATCCGAAGGATTATATACTACCCAGGCATACGCAACGGCAGTGATATTACTCGTTATGGTAATAGGCATCAATGCCCTATCAAGCTTTGTGGCTAAAAAAATTACAATGAGGTAAGACATATGGATAAATTTGTAATACGAAATTTAGATTTATGGTATGGTGATTTTCAGGCTTTAAAAAATATCAATTTAAACATTCCGGCAAATAAAATAACCGCATTTATAGGGCCTTCGGGTTGTGGGAAATCCACACTCTTAAAATCACTTAATCGTATGAATGATTTAATTGAAGGATGTAAAATAAAAGGTCAGGTTTTACTTGATAATGAAGATATATATGGCAATATGGATATCAATTTGCTCAGAAAGAGAGTGGGAATGGTTTATCAAAAGCCGAATCCCTTTCCGATGAGTATCTATGATAATATTGCATTTGGGCCCAGAACACATGGCATCCGCTCGAAAGTGAAGCTGGATGACATCGTAGAAAAATCTCTGCGTGATGCTGCAATTTGGGATGAAGTGAAAGATAGGCTAAAGAAAAATGCACTGGGAATGAGCGGCGGGCAGCAGCAGCGTTTATGTATTGCGAGAGCACTTGCGGTTCAGCCCGAAGTATTGCTTATGGATGAGCCCACCAGTGCGCTGGATCCGATTTCTACATCAAAAATTGAAGAGCTTGCGGGACAATTAAAAAATAGTTATACTATCATTATAGTAACACATAATATGCAGCAAGCAGCTCGAATTTCAGATAAAACGGCATTTTTTTTGCTTGGAGAAATTGTGGAATATGAAGATACAGATATACTCTTTTCTATTCCGAAGGATAAGAGAACGGAAGATTATATTACAGGGAGGTTCGGCTAATGAGAACTCGATTTGATGAGCAGCTTGAACAACTAAATCTTGAATTGATTAAGATGGGGGCTTTATGTGAAGATGCAATTTTGGCATCGATAAAGGCATTGATAGATGAAGATGACACGATGATTGAAAAAACGCGTGTTATTGAAAGTGATATCGATCAGAAAGAGAAAGATATCGAAACACTTTGTCTAAAGCTGCTATTGCAGCAGCAACCAGTGGCAAGAGATCTTCGCATTATTTCCTCGGCACTGAAAATGATCTCAGATATGGAGCGCATAGGAGATCAGGCATGTGACATAGCCGAAATCACAAAATTTATAAAACATAATGATACAAAAAGTAAAGTTTGTATAAATGATATGGCAAGCGCAACCATTAAAATGGTCACAGATAGTGTAGAATCTTTCGTTAAAAAGGATCTCGAACTTGCAAAATCAGTTATGCAGTATGATGATGTAGTCGATGCATTATTCAGTGAAGTTCGTCAGGAGCTCATTGAGCTTATTTCGATTAGTAACGAAAATGGCGAATTATGTCTTGATTTACTCATGATTGCAAAATATTTGGAACGTATCGGTGATCATGCAGTCAATATTGCTGAATGGGTAGAATACTCTTTGACCGGAAAGCATAAAAATATAAAATAAAGAATAGGCAAGCTACGTATTTATTACGTAAGGAATATATAATTTGTATCAAAGTAAACACAAATCATATAGATTGAGGTTATACTAAATGATTTATTTTGTAGAAGACGACAATAATATCAGAGAACTCGTTGTATACACGCTGAACAACACGGGGCTTGAGACGATAGGGTTTAAAAAGCCTTCGGATTTTTGGAATGCTTTAGAGCATAAAATCCCTAATTTGATTCTTCTTGATATTATGCTGCCACAGGAAGACGGATTAAGTATTTTAAGAAGACTGCGTTCCATGGCTCACACTAAAAAGTTGCCGATTATGATGTTAACGGCAAAAGCCAGCGAGTATGATAAAGTAGTGGGTCTTGATTATGGTGCGGACGATTATGTTGCAAAGCCATTTGGAATGATGGAGCTTATTTCGCGTATCAAAGCACTTCTTCGTAGAACCGAAAATGTTGTACAACAAACTATTTACAATATAGGAGAGCTCACTGTCAGTCCTTCAAAGCACATCGTAAAAGTGGGAGATAGCGAAATTGCGCTTACGCTCAAGGAATTTGAATTATTGTGTTTATTACTGGAAAATCAAGGGCAAGTCTTTACCCGTAACCAATTATTAAATAAAGTGTGGGGCTATGATTTTGACGGCGAAAGCCGTACTGTAGATGTGCATATTCGTACACTGAGGCAAAAACTTGGTAAATGCGGAAGCTATATTGAAACAATAAGAGGTGTCGGATATAAAATAGGGGGAAGTAAAACATGACAAAGCGCATATTCAAATCTATTTTTATCGTGGCATTAGTTGTTTTTCTGGCAAGTGTTGCCTTGATTATGGGTGTGCTTTATGAATATTATGCCAACCAATACAGTATGCAGCTTAAGAATGAAAGCACCTATATTATTCAAGGTATGTCGGATAGCGGAGTCGCATATTTGGAAGAGATAGAAAATAGACTGAATGAAAGTACACGTATTACATGGATAGATGCCGACGGCACTGTTTTATATGATAATTTTGCCGATCCTACGACTATGGAAAATCACAGTGACCGTAAGGAAGTGCAGGAAGCATTAACAAGCGGCGAAGGAGAAAGTACCCGTTATTCGGAAACAATTGCTGAAAAAACAATTTATTATGCAGTAAAATTATCGGATGGCACAGTTTTGCGTATTTCCAGCACAAAGCATTCCGCGTTCAGCTTAGTTTTTGAAATGCTCAAACCGCTTATTCTCATACTGATAATCGCTGTTATATTTTCGGCATTATTGGCACGTCGGAGTGCGAGAAGATTGGTGCAGCCTTTCAATGATATAGATTTAGAACATCCGGAAGAAACAGAAACATATGAAGAATTAACGCCAATGCTTCACCGTATCGTCAATCAAAACAAGCAAATACAGTCTCAGATTGCGGAACTGAAAAGAAGACAACAGGAATTTATAACGATTATTGAAAATATGAGTGAGGGTCTGTTGGTTGTTGATAATAAAACAGACATTGTCTCCTATAATTCGAGTGCAATCAATCTGCTTGGAGCAAGCAAAGTATCTGAAAAGCAAAGCGTGTTGACACTAAACAGAAGTGAGAGCTTTCGTAAAGCTATAGATAAAGCCTTAAACGGCACTCACAGTGAGCAGCCTATGCAGCTTGACGGCAGATATTATGAATTAATCGCAAACCCGGTTTTTGACGGAGATGCCGTTGTAGGAGCGGTTATTGTTATTTTAGATGTAACCGAAAAAGAAGAAAGAGAAAAATTGCGCCGTGAATTTACTGCAAATGTGTCACATGAACTTAAAACACCACTTACTTCTATATCCGGTTTTGCTGAAATCATTAAAAATAAAATTGCCAAACCCGAAGATATTGAGCGTTTTGCAAATAATATCTATGAAGAATCGCAACGCCTGATTGCATTAATAGGAGATATCATCAAACTTTCTCAATTAGATGAGAATATTATGCAAGACGAAATGGAATATATTGATCTATTTGATGTGGTAAAAGATGTTATTCAAAGGTTGAAAGCGCAGGCAGATAAAAAAGATGTATCTATTGAGTTGGACATTGATCATGCTCCCGTAAAAGGAGTACGTCAAATACTTGAGGAAATGATTTATAATCTATGCGATAATGCTATAAAGTATAATAAAAATGGCGGAAAAGTAATCATCATTTTAGACAAAAATAAACAAGGAATACGTCTTAGCGTAAAAGATACAGGTATCGGGATAGCTCCAAAAGAGCAGGAACGCGTATTTGAACGCTTTTATAGAGTTGATAAAAGTCATTCAAAAGAAATCAGCGGCACGGGGCTTGGACTTTCTATCGTGAAGCATGCGGCACTTTTTCATAATGCCACAGTAACACTTGAAAGTGAGTTCAATAAAGGCACCACGGTAAATATACAGTTTTAAGCGTTAAAGTCACTTCGCTGTCAGAGTGACTTTTTTATTGTCAATTTGTCTTGATTGTCATAAGGTTGATTCATGCAGAAATATATGATATGATTACTACCATTTATAATAAAGAACTGGAGAATATATGGAAAAAGATTTGAACGAGAGAATTTTATATTTTAAAGAATACTGTGCATTGATGTTCCGTGCGGTGAAGGAACGTTTCTGGCAAATGTTTGGCTCTATGTTGCTGTTTACTTTATTTATGATACTTGCTACATTAGGCATTATTTTTATAGGAGCTATTATTATCGCGTACTATCTGCCCTATTCGTATTTAACAAATGTATATGCCTTGCAGTATATCGACAGTTCGGCAATATTGTCTCAAATAGCGCCTGCCATTCCGGCTATGATAGGGATAGGATTGATATGGATTATTGTGATTATGTTTTTTGCCTGCGCACAAAATGCAATGATTTATCTAATCGCTGACTCGGTTGCATGCAAGGAGAAAAGAGATTTCGGCAGCATGCTCTCTTTTGCGTTTAGAAGAGCTTTCCCTTCGTTGGGCACAGCCGTTTTACTGATGCTTATTGGTATAGGCATCTTTATTGTATTTGGTATTCTGCTATCAATTATTTTTGCATCTGCAGGGTTTTCGATATATACGATATATGCCCTTGATATCAGCACTTGGGTGCAATCAGGAAACATGGCTATATTTACTGTGATATTTATTGTTTTATCTTTAATCATGATTATCATATCAATATACATATCCATTATGTATTCAATGGGTCAGTTGGCAAGAGTAAAATATAAATTCTCTGCAATTTCATCTCTTAGGTATTCAAGAATGCTGACAAAAAGTAAAAGGGGTAAAATTTTTGGCAACTTATTGTTGATAGGTATCTTTTACGGAATACTCGTATTTTTGCTCTCTATGATCTCTGAAAATATCTCTAATGTTTATATTCCTCTGCTTTCGTTTGTTGTTATTATTTTAGTTGATCTTGTAAGTGGCTTTGCAAGCTATATGCTGTATATTTTTGCGGCGTTCATATTTATTAATTTTGATAAGTTAAAAGGAGAAAGCATACGAAGCACATTTAATACAAATGGCATAGACATAAAAGAGAAATATTTTCCGGATAGTATGAAGCACGATGTAAATGTACAAAATAGTACAGATGAAATAATGCATATGAAAAATGAAGATATGGAAAATCTTTATCAGAATAACATAGATAATCCAGTAAATGCCGATATCATAAATCAAAAAGATATGCAGGATGATCAAACGTAATGATGGTAAAAACAATGCTTTTTTAAACGTGTAAGCAGTACTTTTCCGTAGAGAAAACAGAGAATAATTTATTAAATATATTGTATTATTTCTTAATTTATGTTAAAATTCATTAACAGTATTTATATGCTGTGTGAATGTTCTGAATCTGTTATCCTTTATTTATTTGTTTGTTAAATAAAAAAAGAAAAGAGTACAGAGTGCAGATGAATAAATAAAGGAGGAGAAACAATGGCTGACAAAACAATTATTTGCAAAGATTGTGGATCAGAATTTGTCTTCACAGAAGGCGAGCAAGCTTTTTATAAAGAAAAAGGCTTTGAAAACGATCCTGTCAGATGTCCGGCTTGCAGACGAAACAAAAAGCAGCAGAGAAATGCAAGATAATTAGTTATTTAGTTATTATTGATGTTGTGAAGAAAAACGCTGATATATCAGCGTTTTTTTAATACAAATATTTTAAAACTTGTTCAAATATTTATATAAATATATTTACAAATTTTGAAATATAGTTTAAAATAAGAATGAGGTGATATTTATGAGTAAAAATATGTATAGCTTGATGCTAATGGACGAAGTTGTAGCGGCAATAGATAAAATAGCATCGACTAATCATACAAATCGTTCTAATTTAGTTAATCAAATTTTGGCTGATTATGTATCATTAATAACCCCGCAAAAGAGAATGAAAGATATTTTTGATAATATCGCGGCTTTGTTAATAGACGACGAACAGTCACTTCAGGTACAAGACATGTCCACGGATTCCGTTATTTGCATAAAAAGTGCGCTCACCTACAAGTATCGTCCAACGATACGATATTTAGTGGAATTGCATTCCGAAAAAGAAAGCCTGGGTGAGCTTAAGGTGACGTTTCGCACTCAAAGTAGCACCTTACTGATGGAGATAACACATTTTTTAAACCATTGGATGAAGCTCGAGGAACATTATATACATCAATTCGATGAAAATGATGATATTTCCTATACTCTGGAGCCGGGGCGGTTTAAACGCTCGTTTATGTATCCGGCAAACAGCTTGCGGCATGCAAATGAAGATATCAGTAACGCAATTGCGTCCTACATTCAAATGTTTGATGAAATTTTAAAAGGCTACTTAAGCGGAGTATACGAAACAGACAGAGATATCGAATACCGATATTTAACGTACCTTGAAAATGGGTTGATTATAGTTTAATCTAAGACATATATTAATTTATTTTTATTGTAGTAAAATAGACATAAAGATATTTAATGTATACATATGAACAATACACCTTTAAGATTAGGAGGTAAAAATTATGAATACAAAACAATATACACAAAAATCATTGGAAGCTATTGAAAATGCACAAAAAATTGCATTAGAGAATAATAATATGCAAATCGAGCAGGAACACCTGCTCTATGCTTTGCTTGATCAAGACAGCGGACTCATCCCGCAACTTCTTGTTAAAATGAATATCGAGCCTGACGATATGTTATCAGAAATAGATGATATTATTACAAAGATGCCCAGAGTATCCGGACCAGGAAGAGAAGCCGGAAAAATTTATGTATCTTCGGCTGTAGATAAGACATTTATAAAAGCGCAAAAAGAAGCAGAAAAAATGAATGATGAATATATCTCCGTTGAGCATATCATGATAGCTATTATCGATCAGCCATCGGATGCCATTAAAGGCTTGTTTAAAAAATATGGTATGAATAGCACAGGTTTTTTGCAGGCACTACAAAAAGTGCGAAGTTATACGAGAGTGACATCCGATACACCTGAAAACACATACGACGCGTTAAATAAATACGGGTATGACCTGGTAAAGAGAGCGAGAGAACAAAAACTTGATCCTGTAATAGGAAGAGATGACGAAATACGAAATGTCATTCGAATCTTATCGAGAAAAACAAAAAATAATCCTGTACTAATAGGAGAACCCGGAGTTGGGAAAACGGCCATTGTGGAAGGGCTTGCGATCAGGATTGTGCGCGGAGATGTCCCGGACGGATTAAAAGATAAAACGATCTTTGCACTGGACATGGGCGCTCTGATTGCCGGTGCAAAATTCCGAGGCGAATTTGAGGAACGGTTGAAAGCGGTCTTAAACGAAATTAAGGAAAGCGACGGGCAAATTATTTTATTCATCGATGAACTCCATACAATTGTAGGCGCAGGCAAAACAGAAGGGGCAATGGATGCCGGCAACCTGTTAAAACCGATGCTTGCAAGAGGAGAGTTGCATTGTATCGGTGCAACTACAATTAATGAATACCGAAAATATATTGAAAAAGATTCAGCGCTTGAGCGACGCTTTCAACCGGTTTATGCCAATGAACCGACTGTGGAAGATACGATTTCAATTTTGAGGGGACTCAAAGACAGATACGAGGTCTTTCATGGGGTGCACATCACCGACAGTGCGCTGATTTCGGCGGCGGTGCTTTCACATCGATATATATCCGACAGATTCCTTCCGGATAAAGCGATTGATTTAGTTGATGAAGCATGCGCCATGATAAGGACAGAAATAGATTCTATGCCGTTTGAATTAGATCAAATTGCAAGAAAGATTATGCAGGCAGAGATAGAAGAAACGGTTTTGAAAAAAGAAAAAGATGATCTGTCAAAAAAAAGACTGCGTGAACTGCAAAAAGAAATTGCAGAAATGAGAGAAAAATTTAACGTAATGAAAGCGCAATGGGAAAATGAAAAAGACAGCATCAATTATGTACAGAAATTGAAGGAAGAGTTAAAAGAAGCCAATGCGCAGATCGAGCGCTATGAGCAAAGCTATGAACTTGATAAGATTGCGGAACTGAAATACGGGAAAATTCCGCAGTTGCAGCAGAAAATAGCCGAAGCCGAGAATAAAACCGTTAAAACTTCTGAGAACACATTACTTAGAGATAAAGTAACAGATGAAGAAATTGCGCGAATTGTAGCCAGATGGACAGGGATACCTGTGACAAAACTTATGGAAAGTGAAAGACAAAAAATACTGGAACTTGACAAGAGACTTCACAAGAGAGTGATAGGTCAGGATGATGCCGTGCAAAAAGTAACGCAGGCCATTATCCGCTCACGTGCAGGCATCAGTGATCCAAATAGGCCGATCGGCTCGTTCTTATTCTTGGGACCAACAGGAGTAGGCAAAACCGAACTGGCAAAAGCACTTGCTGAAGATTTGTTCGATGATGAGCAAAATATCATTCGAATTGATATGAGTGAATATATGGAAAAGCATTCCGTCTCGCGTCTTGTTGGGGCGCCTCCGGGATATATCGGTTATGATGAAGGCGGGCAACTCACAGAAGCTGTACGAAGAAAACCGTACTCGGTTGTGCTTTTTGATGAAGTGGAAAAAGCACATCCGGATGTCTTTAACGTATTGCTCCAAGTACTCGATGACGGCAGAGTAACAGATTCGAAAGGCAGAACAGTCGATTTTAAAAATACGATTATTATTTTGACATCCAATATCGGCTCTGTCTATCTACTCGATGGTATCGACGAAAAAGGTGAAATAACGCCCAAAGCAAAAGAACAAGTGGAACAACTTTTGAAGCAAAGCTTCAGACCGGAGTTTCTAAACAGACTGGATGAAGTTATCTTCTATAAACCACTTACAAAAGATGAAGTTACGCAAATTTTGGAACTGTTAATTAAGCGATTAAATGACAGATTAAAAGAACAACAGCTGACAATAAAGCTTACCGATAAAGCAAAAGAATATATTATAGATAACGGATATGACCCGATCTACGGGGCAAGACCGCTTAAACGATATTTGCAAAGCAATGTCGAAACTTTGGTCGGGAAAATGATTTTAAAACATAATCTGTTGCCTAACAGTATTATTACAGTAGATTATGACGGAAGAGAATTAACAGGGGAAATTTAAATTTTAAGAGGGCATAGATTTCTATGCTCTTTTTTATTTTTTATTTATATGAAAAAATATAGATAAAAACCGACTTAAAACGTCTGAGAGGCCGTCTTCATCGTTGTGGCATTTATTAAATATGTTCATAAGTCCTTCAATCAAAGATACAGCTAATGTTTCACATAACAAGGTATCATTTGTCCCGGTTTTGACATAAGCAGGAAGCTCGGTTTCAAAACGCTTGGCGACTACTTGTATCAATTCATTTTTTATATTCTCAAATGCACTGCCGGCACTTGCCGTAAGCAAAATCAGGAATTCATCCTTATAAGATAAAAACAAATCTGAAATTTCATTTGTAATATATGTCACATCAGATTTTGAAACGGAGTTTTTTTGATAAAACTGCATATTGAGAAGTATCTGTATTCTAGCTAAAACAGGGGAGATCACTTTTGTGAAAAGCTCATCTTTAGAAGAAAAATAAGAGTATATATTCCCCGGAGTTGTTTTGGCGGTAAGAGCAATCTGCCGCATGGAGGAGTCCTTATAGCCTTTAGTTAAGAACTCTTTTTTTGCAGCATATAAAATTCTGTTACGTACTTCGTTTTTTTGAATTTGCAATTTATTTCACCCCGTGTATTTTATAATGATTAAAAATTTATGTCAATATCGTAAATAGGCGCATATATCTTCCTCTATCATGCATTATTTCAAATAAAAAATAGTAATAATTACAAAGCATAGTTTCAGTAAGCAACATTTTTTTTGCTTATGGCTTGTTAAAACATAATAAAGGGAGAATGGATTATGTATAAGAAAATCAGTACGCTTGCATGTATTATCATATTATGTTTTGTATTAACTGGATGTAACCGTTCTGCTTTAATGTATGATTTCGAAGATTCAACATTAAAGTTTGAATACGGAGTAGCCAATGTCACGCAAGACTATGAAGCAAAAGGTTATAGCGTTGTGGTCAAACAGGCGGAAATACCAAATTTAAATTCAAACGGACTGATGATATCCGCCTATAATATGGGCGATAACATGTTTGTCTATTTTTATATAAACGTAGGAGATACCTTAAAGTTGGATGCATCCAAAACCTATGAAGCGGAGATTACCTTTGACGTGGCCACAATGATGCCAAAAGCAAGTAGCAATATTACTGATAAAATTCCCGCTCAAAGCGTTATCATAAAAGCGGGGGTACTTTCTATAGAACCGAGCACCGCAAATACAGATGGCATTCTTGCGCCGAATTTTAAAATAGGTCACTATATGACTGATGAGGAATTTATCAAAGCGCTCGGGAATATTCAAAAAAATAATTATAAGAGTTCGACTTCGTTTGAATACAAAACATTTGATACAAAATTCACCGCGCAGACAGACAGCAAGGGCAATTTATATCTGCTTATTGGAGTAGATTCGTATTATATAGGGCCTACATGGATTTTTATTGATAATATAAAATTCGAAATTAAATAGAATATTTCAAAAAGACGTTGCATTTTATTTATAATTTTATATAATACTATCAATAAAATACTTTAAAAGCTATGAAAAGTTGAGTAAATAAGGGAGTAATTTAAGAGAGCCTCATAAGCTGTGAAGAGGTATTGCGAATTTATTGAAGATGGACTTTAAAGCTGCATTGGTAAGCTGAGGCAAACCGATAGCCGTGATTTACGTTAAATATACGAGTGAGCAGACAAAGCTAATTTGGGTGGTACCGCGGATAATCCGTCCCATTGGGACGGTTTTTTTATTGCGTTAAAATAAAAAATGATAAAGGAGAATATATGAGTAGTAAAGAAAGTTTTTATATCAGCACGCCGATTTATTACCCGAGTGCAAAACTGCATATCGGGCACACATATTCTACAGTAGCCGCAGATACAATCGCGAGATTCAAGAAATTGACCGGATACGATGTGTTTTTTTTAACCGGAACAGATGAGCATGGGCAAAAAATACAAGAAGCTGCAAAAAAGGCAGGCAAAGAGCCAAAAGAATATGTAGATGAAATTGTTAGAGATATTGTGCATTTGTGGAAAATAATGAATATTAATTATGATAAATTCATCAGAACGACCGATGCTTACCATGAACAATCGATTCAAAGAATTTTTAAAAAGCTTTATGATAAAGGTGATATTTACAAATCTTATTATGAGGGATTGTATTGCACACCTTGTGAAGCCTATTGGACAAGCACGCAAGCAAAAGACGGCAAATGTCCCGATTGCGGGAAAGAATTAAAGCCTGCCAAAGAAGAAGCATATTTTTTTAAGATGAGCAAATATGCGCAAAGATTAATCGATCATATCAAGGAGCATCCTGATTTTATATGCCCCGAATCGGCAAAAAATGAAATGCTCAACAATTTTTTACTGCCAGGGCTTGAAGATTTATGTGTTTCAAGAACAAGTTTTGATTGGGGTATTAAAGTCGATTTTGATGAGAAGCATGTAGTCTATGTCTGGGTTGATGCTTTGAGTAATTATATTACGGCGCTTGGTTATTTAAATGATGAACCCAACTTAATGGATAAATATTGGCCGGCAGACTTGCACTTGATAGGAAAAGATATTTTGCGATTTCATACAATTTACTGGCCAATTATTCTTATGGCACTTGATTTGCCGCTTCCGAAGCAAGTTTACGGACATGGCTGGATATTGCTTAAAGGCAGTAAAATGTCAAAATCCAAAGGCAACGTAATCGACCCGATAGAACTTGCCGCTAAATACGGCACGGATGCATTACGTTATTATGTGCTTCGTGAAATGCCGTTCGGAAGTGATGGCATTTACAATGAAGATAATTTAATCAACCGCAATAATGCTGATTTGGCAAATGATTTAGGCAATTTGCTCAGCAGAACCATTTCAATGGTTGACAAATACTTTGACGGAGCAATACCGGATATTAAAGAAGTAGAAGATATTGATATGGATATTATCCAAATGGCGCTCGATCTTCCTCGTGTTGTAAAAGAATTAATGGATAAATATGAATTATCGAATGCATTAATACAGATATGGAAATTCATCGCAAGAGCTAATAAATATATAGATGAAACGATGCCATGGATACTTGCAAAAGATGAAGAACAAAAGGCAAGACTCGCTACCGTGTTATACAATTTACTCGAAAGTCTAAGATTTATAGCCGTTTTAATTAGTCCGGCAATGCCGGAGACATCCGTAAAGATCAGATTAATGCTTAATATCGATGAAAGCCTGTTATCGTGGAACAGTATCCAGCGTTTCGGCTTTTATCCACCGGAAAATAAAGTGGCGCTTTCCAGTCCGCTGTTTCCGAGAGTTATAACGGAAGAAGAGGCATTGAAAAAAGAAAAAAAGATTGAGAAAGAAAATAAAAAGAATAAAAGTGCTGTAAAAGAAGAAAATATTAAGGACGCAAAATCTCAGGATTCAGAATTTAAAGAGCAAATCACGATTGACGATTTTGCTAAAGTTGATTTACGGGTAGCAAAAATAATTAAAGCCCAAAAACATCCGAATGCAGACAGGCTTTTGATTTTACAGGTTGATTTAGGTTCATGCACAAAACAAATTGTTAGCGGTATTGCGGAGTTTAAAGATGTTGATGACCTTGTAGGCAAACAAATCGTTGTGGTCGCCAATATAAAACCGGCAAAATTTAAAGGCGAAATCAGTGAGATCATGATCACTGCCGTAGGACACGATAAAGATAGTTTTGCAATGATTGTTCCGGAAAAAGAAGTGAATCCGGGAGATAAAGTAACATAAAAGACTTGATTTTTTTAAAAGGTCATCATATAATAGTTATAAATTTAACATGCATACCTAATGAAAAAGCACAGCTGATTCAAAAGGGATAAAGATACGACTCTGATTTATCCAAAACCCTTTTTGATCAAGTTCAAAAAGGGTTTTTTACGGAGAGTGAAGAAAAACATGAAAAGATTGGCTGTAATCTCGGCAGTACTCGATAATGCACAAGATGCACAACAAGAATTTAATAACCTTGTAAGCAGCTTCAAAGGAATTATTAAAGGAAGACTTGGAATTCCTTTTACGCAGGAAGATGTAGCTGTGATTGCATTGGTTGTTGTTGGCACACAAGATCAAATTAATGCGTTAACGGGGAAACTGGGGCGAATTAAGGATGTGCATGTCAAAACTTCATTTTCAAAAAAGGAGATAAATTAGAAACTATGAAAAAATTTCTTGTAATCTTAATTACGATAGCATTACTGTTTTCTTTTGCCGCGTGCTCAAGCAATGCAATTGAACCTGTGGATATGACGATTGCGGTATTAAAAGGGCCAACCGGAATGGGTATGGCTAAAATGCTTCAGGAAGGGTATGTTATTGATGAGAATATTACCAGCGATGTAATCATTTCTTCAGCGCCTGACGAAGTAGTGGCAAAAGTAATCAATGGCGAAGTTGATATTGCTGCTGTTCCGACAAATTTGGCAGCTACTCTTTACAATAAAACGAATGGTAATGTTCAGATTGCTGCTATCAATACACTCGGGAATCTGTATATCTTAACAAACGGAGAAAATATTACTCAGTTTTCTGACTTAGAAGGAAAAACTATTTATAGTTCGGGGCAAGGAGCAACTCCTGAGTATGCGTTGGATTATATTCTTGATAAAGCAGGGCTAAAGGATAAAGTAAAAGTAGTATATGCTGCCGAGCATTCTGAACTTGCAACCTTGATTGTAAGCGGCAAAGCCCCTATTGCGTTGTTACCGGAACCATTTGTAAGTACGGTCACCTCAAAAAATGCAAATATTAACATTGCAATCAATTTAAATGACGAGTGGAAAAAAGTAACAGATGACCAAGAAATGCCGATGGGGTGTTTGATCGTTAATAAAACATTTGCAGAAGAAAACAAAGCTGCCGTAAATGAATTTTTAAACCAATATGAAGAAAGCGTTGAATTTGTAAACACCGATACCGATACAGCTGCTGAAATTATTGCTCAGCAAGGGATACTGGCCAGTGCAGAGCTTGCAAAAATAGCAATACCAAACAGCGCTATTGTTTATAAAGATGCTTATGAGAATAAAGATGAAATCAATTCATTTTTAAATTTATTGTATTCTTATAATCCGTCTTCCGTAGGAGGAGCTTTACCGAATGAGGATTTCTACTATCAAAAATAGTAAAATTCAGAATTTTATATTCATACTGTTTTGGCTGCTAATTTGGGAATTAGCAGCCAAAATTATAAACATCCCCGTTATTTTGCCTTCCGTTGAGCAGACAATTCAGGCTTTGATAACCATGGGCAGACAATTATCTTTTTATCAAAATGTGGGGCTTACTTTATTTCGGGTTTTTGCAGGTGTGGGGCTTTCCATTGTTTTGGGGATTTTACTTGGCATGTTAAGTGGGCTATATGCGCCTGTTTACAGGTTTTTGAATCCTGTTATGTCGGTTATAAAATCGACACCTGTTGTATCGTTTATTATTTTAGCGCTTGTGTGGATGAGAACAGATTCAATTCCTATTTTTGTATGCTTTTTAATGTGTGTACCGATTATTTGGACAAATGTTACACAGGGCATCATAGATACGGATAAAAAACTATTGCAAATGTGCAGCATATATAAAATAAAATACATAAGGATTATTAAAGATGTATATATTCCGTCTGTAAGGGGTTACATATTTTCTTCCATTGCAGCAAGTATCGGCATTGGCTGGAAAGCGACAGTTGCTGCCGAAGTTTTGGCAAGGCCCGAGATATCCATGGGTGGTGGAATGTATAACGCAAAAATATATCTTCAGACAGAAAACTTGTTTGCACTTACGTTGGCAGTTATAATTCTTAGTTTTATCTTTGAATATATCATTAAAAACTTTCTAAACAAACTATCTAAAGGCAGGCAAATGAATGTCAATAATAATAGAAAATCTTAAGAAATCGTTTAATGAGAATATCATTTTTAACGGATTAAACATAAAGTTCAATGATAATGAAATCAGTTGTATACTCGGACCTTCCGGTGTCGGGAAAACGACTTTATTTAATATACTTACAAAAATTGACAGGTACGATTCCGGAATGATTACAGGAATAGAAAAGAAGCGCGTAGCCTATGTGTTTCAGGAAGACAGGCTTTTGGAATGGAAGAATGTGTATGAAAATATAGCCTTTGTGATTGCAGATGAAAAAGATATAAAGAATCGCGTTGAAGAAGCCATACATATGGTTAGATTAACAGGTTATGAGTATTATTATCCAAGGGAACTGAGTGGAGGAATGAGGCAGAGGGTATCCCTGGCGAGAGCGTTTGTGTATAATCCGCATATTCTTATTTTGGATGAGCCGTTTAAGGGCCTTGATATTGCTTTAAAAGAAGATATTATAGAAGACTTTACTGCTCAGTGGAAGAAAGAAAAATATACCGTTCTCATGTCTACTCATGATATCGAAGAAGCGATTACTTTAGCACAACGCATATTTATTTTATCGAAAAAACCTGCTGTGTTAAAAGCACAAATAGATGTCGGAAAGCTCGATCCTATCGAAATTAGAAATATTATAAGAGAACATCTGGAGGAGGCATAAAATGTTTATTGATTCACATGCGCATTTAGATGACGAGCAATTCAATGAAGACAGAAATATTGTCATCGACAGCCTGAAGGATAATCAGATATCACGGGTCGTCAATATAGGGGCGGATCTCGAAAGTTCATTGTTTTCAAAAAAACTTGCACAGCAATATGAGAATATCTATTTTGCGGCCGGAATTCATCCTCATGATGCAAAATCAGTGACAGATGATATATTAGATGAAATAAAAAAATTATTGGATCATCCAAAATGTGTGGGGATGGGAGAAATTGGGTTGGATTATTTTAAAAATTATTCACCGCACGACATTCAAAGATCAATATTTGAAAAACAACTCATCATAGCAAAAGAGAAAACAATACCGATCATCATCCATATGCGTGAAGCTACAAAAGATACGATTGATTTGTTGAAAAAATATTATCCGGCAGAAAAAGCAGGAGTAGTCCATAGTTTTTCGGGGAGTATTGAGACGGCAAAAATTATGCTTGATATGGGATTCTATCTGTCTATCTCGGGCCCTGTCACGTATACAAATGCAAATAATTTAAAAAAGGTTGCTCAGTTTATTCCGCTGGATCGATTGCTGATTGAAACAGACTGTCCATATTTAGCCCCGGTGCCATGCAGGGGGAAAAGAAACGAACCAAAATATATCAAGCATACAGCTATGCAAATTGCACAGTTAAGGGGAGTGGATATAGAAGAAATTGCAAAGACAACCGCTCAAAATGCATGCCGTTTGTTTGGTTTGACAAACCCTTAAAATCATATTAAAATAACTTCGTTATGAAACATAAAAAAAATTTATTAAAACAGAAAATTTTGTTTTTAATACGTACAGTAAAACATAAATGTCATAATTTTTTTTGGAAGAAAAAATATCATTTTCATATCATAAAAAGACATTTCAAATTTAATATAAAAGAGATAAGTAAAGATATACATAAGAAAATTGATAAAAAGGCTTTATCCGGTCTTGGTGTTATTTTGCTTATGTGTGTTATTGTTATCACAGCTGCTTATTCACGTCAAAAAGTCAATATTTATATTGACGGTGAAATAAACAGCTATTGTTTTATATCATCAGGTGGAACTGCTTCCGACGCCTTGGACGAAGCAGATATTAATTTAGCGTATAATGACTATGTTTACCCTTCGTTGTCTGAAAATATAGGCAAAAATGGCAGAGTGGATATATATACGCCAAAAACTTTAACTGTGAAATACAACGGCGAAGTTTACAACATTGCTACTTCGCTTTTAGGAGATGATGCATTAAAACAGGCTGGATTGTATCTTAGTGATGACGACATTGTCGATATAGATTATGAATCAAATGTAGTGGAAATCACAACACAAAGCACCACAGAGACTACGCAAGTAATAGATTTAGACTATGACACACAAGTCATTGAAAATGATGATCAATATACGGATTATAAAAAAGTAATTACAGAAGGGCAAGACGGCAAAGCGATTGCCACGATAATCACCACTTACATTAACGGTAAAGCCGTAAAAAAAGAACAGTTGATTACGCAGCTTTTACAATCTCCAATAAGCGAAGTGGTTGAAGTAGGTACGAAAAAACGGCCAAATACGGTACAGACAGCACTTGGAGAAAAGTTATACAGCAAATCGTATATAGCAAATATTTCAGCCTATTGTCCATGCGCTATTTGCTGTGGGAAATATACTGGTGGATATACGGCAAGCGGGAACAAAGCAGAACAATATTACACCATAGCAGCCCCTTCAAATATTCCGTTTGGAACAAAAGTGTATATTCCATATTTTAAAGATGCGCCCAATAAAGGTATTTTTGTCGTGCAAGACAGAGGTGGAGCCATCTCAGGAAACAGGCTGGATATATTTTTTAATGAACATCAACAAGCATTAAATTTTGGAAGAAAATATTTAAAAGTTTATATTTTGGAGTAGACAAATCAAATGTTATTAATTGCCCCTTCTCTATTAAGCGCAGATTTTGGCGTTATTAAAAATGAACTCATGGAGCTGCAAGAAGCCGGTGCCGACTGGCTTCATGTAGATATTATGGATGGACATTTTGTGCCCAATATAACTTTTGGGCCCGATCAAGTCAAAAATATTGCGAAATATACGACGCTGCCGCTAGATATCCACCTAATGATGGAGAATCCTGAACAATATATTGAAAAATTTGCCCGAAGCAATCCTTATATCATTACACTGCATCACGAATCAAAAGGTGATATATTAAAATATTTGAATGATATAAAAAAACTTGGCATTAAATCAGGTATTTCTATCAAACCCGATACGGATGTAAAAAGCATCAAACAATACTTGGACGTCGTTGACATGGTTCTTATTATGAGCGTATATCCGGGGTTTGGAGGGCAAAAATATATTGACGCGTCTACAAAACGTATTTCAGACGCAAAAGAAATTATAGGCAACAAAAATATTTACCTTCAGGTAGACGGCGGCATCAATGCCAAAACAGCCAAACTTGCTGTTAAGGCGGGAGCAAATGTTTTAGTTGCGGGTTCTTATATATTCAATGGAAACAAAAAAGAAAATATAGACAGTTTAAAAAACTAAAATGATATGATCAATAAAATTCCCAACCAATTATTTGGTTGGGAATTTTTTAGTATAACTGTTTGTTGATTTCAACGATTAAATATGAACAGACCAAAATGTGATAATTTTTACGACAAAACAATCATTATAATTACATTATTATTAAGCAGGCAAATAATGAATACAACTTAGCGTATGTGCATACCCATTATATATAGCTGCTTAAAAATAAGTCATGTTTCAGAATGCATTTTTAGCAGAACTGAGAGGAAGCATATGGAAGATATAAATGTCAAAAATGAAAATATGTTAAGCCTGGTAAGCCGAGAACAATTATCTTTAAAAGGGGTAATTGATGTGCACAGCTTTAATGAGGACACAATTATTGCAGAAACTCAACTTGGGATTTTGACAATAACCGGAAAAGATTTAAGAATAACAGTTTTAAGTTTGGATAATAAAAGATTGGAAATAAAAGGCTACATAGATTCATTGCAATATTCCGACCAGGGATTTGTGCATAAAGGAAGCGGATTTTTTGAAAAAATATTTAAATAAGATGTAAAATAATTATGATATATGAAGCAAATTATCAATTTTACATATTTCTAAATGCATTATATGCCGGTGTTTTAGCCGCACTTACATATGATGTATTTACTTTTTTATTTTTCGGTAAAAGTAAAAAAAATTTATTTAAAGACATTATTTTTTGGATCGTATGCATTATTATGACATTATATTTTTTATTGGTGAGAACCGATCTGTTTTTCAGAGGGTATATTTTATTCGGTATATTATCAGGATGGATACTATATATTTTGGTATTTTCAAGATTGATCAGAAAAATTTTGTTTCAAGTAAATGATAAAACCGCTTTAGGGCTGAAAAAGACGGCAAATGTTACAAAAAAAGGCATAGTTGCAGTAAAAAGATCATCGGCACCTCTGACAAACAGAATAAAAAAGTTTTTAAGCATTCCTTTTTTTGAGATAAAGATATATAATAAATTTAAAAATAGCATAAAAAAAGGGAAGGCCTATGAAAAACAAAAGAAGAAGAAAAAAATTCAATAATATAGTTGTTCTTTTTATAGTTCTATTAGGGTGTTATGTTATTTACAAATTTATTTCTTTGGAGATAAATTATCAGAAGTTGGTATCTGAGAGGGACGAGCTCGTCTCTGAATTAAACGATAAAAAATTATACTATGATCAACTCAACGCAACTGTAGAGCAGGCACAATCTGATGATTATATTGAACAACTGGCAAAAAAATATTTAGGGCTGATCAACAAGGATGAAAAAATTTTTATAGTTCAACAAAGCAATAATGAAGATAGCGCTGATGAATAAGGAGAAAGAATGTTAGCAGAGCTAAAAAATGGTCAAAGTTTTGATAAAATATTATTTGTAGAAAGCCTCATAAAAAAAACTGCAACGAATGGCAGTGTTTATTTGGATATGCTCCTCAAAGATAACTCAGCATCAATGAATGCCAAAATGTGGCGGGCTGACGGCATTGATTTAAATATCATAAAAGCCGGGATCATTGCTTCAATCAAGGGAAGAACAGAAGAATATAACGGCAGAACTCAGTTGATTATTGAGTCTATCACAATTATTGAAGAAGTTGATGATACAATCATGTCTCAAGTTTATGCTGCGCCGCCGATAAAGCCGGCTGAAATGTTTGAACAAATATACGCGGCGGCTTCAAAACTTAAAAGTAAAGAGTTACAGAAATTGACTTGTGAAATTTTAAAGGATCATAAAGAACGCTTATTGATTTTTCCGGGGGCGAAGCAAATGCATCATGCTTCAAGAGGAGGCCTGCTGCACCATATACATACCATGCTGCGTGTTGCCAGTGCCTTGACAGATATCTATGAACATTTAAATAAAGATTTATTGTATGCCGCTGTGATCCTTCATGATATCGGAAAGCTTGACGAAATAATGCTCAGCGAATACGGTATTCCCATAGATTATACAAAAGAAGGCAAATTATTGGGACATATCATCCAGGGGATATGCATCGTGGAAGCAAAGGCGAAAGAGTTAGATATCTCTGATGACGTTACATTAATATTAAAGCATTGTCTGTTGTCGCATCATTATTTCGCCGAATACGGAAGTCCGAAGATGCCTTTGACCGCTGAGGCGGAAATTCTCTATTATTTGGATGTTATGGATGCGAGGATGTTTCAAATATCGGATGCCCTGTCAACAGTCGAGAAAGGCGGATTTTCCCAAAGAATTTATGCGCTCGATAACAGAAGCATGTACAAATTTGAATAAAAATATTTTTAAAACACTTAGAAATAAGTGTTTTTTTATTTAAAGAAATTATTTTACTATTTTTTCATTTTACCATTCATATAATGTTTATATGAACAGGAAAATATTTTTATATGTGTTTATCATACTATTTATTTTTGTGATAATGCCTGCTTTGATAGTAAAAAGCTGCCAGGCTCCGTCTTCTGAGACAAAAGAAGGAGAAGATGAGCAGATGCTAAAAATTTTAGACGTTCAAAATAATAAGGTTTTGGAAATGGAGCTTGAAGAATACTTAAAAGGTGTTGTAGCCGCAGAAATGCCTGCCACTTTTGAACTTGAAGCATTAAAAGCACAGGCAGTTGCCGCAAGAACATTTACACTTCGAAGAATGCAAGGCACAATCCAGGCGCATCCGAAATATGATATTTGCACAGATCCATCCTGCTGTCAAGCGTTTGTATCGGAAGACGAGAGGTTAAAAATCTGGCAAGATTCCGGGATATCAGCAGCAGACAGTATTTTAAGATGGGAAAAAATTGAAAAAGCAGTTGATGAAACAAAAGGAAAAGTATTGGTGTATAATGACGAATTGATCAGTGCGCTATATCATTCCACAAGTGGCGGAAAGACAGAAAATTCGGAAGACTACTTTGTGTCCGCGGTGCCATACTTAAGAAGTGTGGAAAGCTTGTATGAAGAGGATAATTATGTTGATATACATACAACGATCAGTATTCAAGATTTTTTAAGCGTTATAGAAACAAAATATCCTGATTTTGAAATTAATGAAAATAAAATAGCGAACAATATTAAAATCAATTCATACACAACAGGCGGAAAGGTAAAAGAAATAACAATAGGCAATCTTACCTTTACAGGAAGAGAAATAAGAGAGTTGTTTGATTTGCGCTCGAGCGGTTTTGAGATAGATGTAAGCGGGAAGAACATTGTTTTTATAACAAACGGATTTGGTCATGGAGTCGGAATGAGTCAGTATGGTGCAAACGGATATGCGAAGCAAGGATGTACATATGAGGAGATACTGCTGCATTATTATCAAGGAGTAGAAATAATCGATTATAAAGATTTAAATTAAAAAAATATTTAAAAAGCGAATAAAATCCTCTGAAATTGAGAAAATAATTTCAGAGGTGATTTTATGACGAACAATAAGAAAAATGAGAATGAAAATAAAAATAATAAACCGGCCATATATTCAATATTTACTATACTTGTCTTATTATTGCTCGTAACAGTAGCAGGGACAAAAATTATTCAAGACAGAAACGAAAAAAATAAATTAAGTGAACTGGAGAATTCTGCTTATGAAGATGAGATTGATATTGGCAGAGACACAGAAAACATAGCCGACGAGCCGGCAAGCGCCCAGACAGATACAACAAGTACCGCAGAAGATGAGCAAACAGATGAGAACACTACTTCCGCGGCTGCTCAAACAACGACAACTGCAAATAAAGAAGAAACGGTAAGCTTAAAAGATATTAAAAATCCCGTGTCAAAAACAAAAATAACTATGGCATACAGCTATAACACGGATCCGGTTTTTAGCGTTACGTTAAATGAGTACAGATCGGACCATATGGGGGTAGATATTTCTGCAGAAATAGGCGAGAATGTAAAAGCGTCCTTAGACGGGACAGTTGAAAAAGTCTATACAGACGGAAAACTGGGACAATGTATTCTCTTAAAACACGGTAGCAATATTAAAACAGTTTATGCAAATTTAGATGAATCTGTTAGCGTGAAAGCCGGACAAACTATTAAGCAAGGTGATGTGATAGCAAAAGTGGGGAATACGGCTGCATTTGAAATTGATGATCCGTCACATTTGCATTTTGAAGTTTGGCAAAATGATAAATCAATTGATCCTACGCAATATATTAAATAGGTACTTTAATAAAAAAGACATGTAAAATTTGTGCATGTCTTTTTTATTTTAAGTTTTGTTGTTCAGCTTCATTGACAGAATGCCACTGAGTCAGTATAATATGAAATGCGCGGAAAGGTGGCTGAGTTGGCTTAAGGCGCACGATTGGAAATCGTGTGTGGGCTGATACCCCACCGAGGGTTCGAATCCCTCCCTTTCCGCCAGTTTGCCTGATAGAGCTGCGCGGAATATAGTCCAGCGGCTTATGTTTTATCTAAATGATTAACTCTAATGGCAGAGAATATCTGCATATAAAATTAAAGAATGATATATTTTTTAAAAATATACTCGTCAATGAGCATCTAAATAGGTATTTTGCATGCTTTATCATGATTGTTGCAGTCGTCTATTGTGCCGCTCTTCATATATGAATCAAAAGATAAGGGACGCAATTGTGTTACTGTGTTATAAATTATTTGGAAAGTTTACCATTAAATTATTTTCTTCATAACTTAATAACCGTTTTTTTTTAATAATATGATGAACTTATAAAATAAAAATAAGGCTGATGAAACTCCGTCAGCCTTATTATATTTGATTTGAAAGCTATTTGAGCATATATGTATTTATGATCGGTTCACCCGACAGGGTTTGCACCGCAATCTTTAATACAGTAGCACCCTCGGGAACAGCAAAATCCCCGTATATCCAATTGCTGTCTTTATCCAAGTCATATGTAAACTGCGTTTCTCCGCATGAAAGGCTAAGAGCAGCGTCGGAAGAGCAGGATGTCTGGAAATAAATACGGATGCTGTCTTGCGATAATAATGCTTCGTCATAAATATAAAGCACCGTATCACTTTGCGGCTCGCCGCTTGAAGATAATCCGGCAAGTGCGCTGTGGAAAAGTCTTTGATTTTCATCAAGGCTTACAATACCATAATAACCATTATCTGAAAACTGCACCTGTGCGTCATCTGCTAAAACCATTTTGGAAAAAGCAGTGTAGCTGAACACAATTTTGTCGGGAACAGGAATCGTGTTGACCGGGTTTTCTGTCCAGTATTTAGGCGGCAATTGAGAAACAAGCGTGCCATAATCATCAAGAGAAGCGCATAAATCATTATATTTTATAAAATAGGGCGCATCAGTCATTGCGATATCCAGTACGGAAAGTGTGTTATCAAAATAAGTACCACTATCCGGCACAATTAATGTTGCCTGATCCGAAAGCTCCAGGGCACATTGCTGTGCGTCTGATGATAAGGCTTCACTGTTGTTATACTCATTTAAGTCATATCCTAGCCAGTTTGCCGTGATAAGCCCTAAAATAAGGAAAATCGTGAATATTCTTTTTACTTGTTTGTTCCAACCTTTATAAGCTATTAAACCAAATATGCCCGCGGCAAAGGTGACAGCGGCAATTTGTGATAAAAGCCCCCAGTTTAAAACAGAATCATCATAAATGATATAAGAGAGTGAAATAGCATCAACAGGATATTGGCGTCCCGATAACAACGCATCAAAAGATACGCCCATCATCATTGCAAGCAGGAACCCTAAGAATGCGATAAGTTTGCCGTTTGGCTTGGCGCCTTCCAGGCTTGGAGAAAACACAAACCCCAAAAGCAGCGGAAGAAACATAAATACATATCGGATATGTATTCTCCCTTGAAAGAAGTTGCCAATCGTTTCAGTATCAAAAAAGAGGTAGCATGCGCCAATAGCATATAGTGCCAGTGAGATAAGGGCAAGTGCTGCCTGCTTTTTTTGCACATCATCATAACGGCTTAAATTGGATGCCGGCAGCAGCAGAGGGTAGATACCAAAAGCGACCGGAATGAAGAAAGCATATAGCAACAGACCCGGTAATGTTTGTTTCAAATGGATCAGCGTTGGAAGCTGTGTTTGTGTTTGATAGATCGATTGGACATCAAAATCCATTCCCTGTGATGAAAGCACAAAGCGCGTCAGTATATATAAGGCAGCATATGTGATTAAAAATACCAAAGCATGATCTAAGTTGCTGCGGTTGCGGGAACGTATGAAGTCAATAAGCAATATAACAAAAAAAACAACAGCCAATGCAATCGAGCCGGATTTTGCTTGTGTCAATAAAAATGCAAGCAGCCCCGTAAAAAATGCTTTTCCAAGCTTTGAATCTGTTGTTGAGAATTTGCCGAACATGAGATAGACGACCAACAAAAAAAGCGGATACACAATAGCCTCGGTCATAATGCGCGTGGTGAGCAGCATATCCGGCACAAGCAGTGACAAAAGAGCAATGCCAAAGGCTGCTTTCTGGTTTTTGGTAAGATTATTGGCAATGCCGTAAGCCGGGAAGATGGCTAAATTCATGACAATACAATTGAAAAGCTGTATCATTCGAAATTGTGCACCGGCTTTAAAAATAGAATATATGGGCGATATCAAAAGCGCGTACAATATATTTGTGTAAGTAAGTGGCTGATTTCGAAGAGAAATTGCATCGCCGGATATGAGTGAACGCGCAATATTTGCATAGAGGGCTTCGTCAGGCATAATAAACGGATTTTGACTTGTTAGGATTGCAATCAAATAGCGAAGGCCTACAGCGCAACAATAGGCAAGAAACAGCCATTTTAAATATTTTCTTTTAGTATCAGGATATGTAGTAACCAATCACAGCACTCCTTTATTATAAATTGATAAATTTTAACAAGATAATATAGTGAATAAGATTTTAATTCATGGTACTATATATTTTTGCAATATTCAATATTGTATCAAATATATATACATTTAAAAAATTTTTCAAACACTTTTCAACAAATATTTGCTTTTGCAATCATCCTTTGTTATGATTGT
>CAZOOZ010000007.1:0-59371 GCA_964581565.1 uncultured Eubacteriaceae bacterium | reverse complement strand
GAGCAACGGGTCCGACAGGAGCCACGGGCACGCAAGGCATACAAGGTGAAGTGGGCGCAGCGGGTGCAACAGGGCCTACAGGCCCGACGGGTGAGACAGGCACTACAGGTGCGACAGGAACCACAGGTGCGCAAGGCATACAAGGTGAAGTGGGCGCGGCGGGTGCTACAGGTGCAACCGGAGCCGATGGCGCCGATGGAGCCACAGGTGCTACAGGAGCAACCGGAGCCGATGGCGCCGATGGAGCCACAGGGCCGACAGGTGCAACCGGAGCCACAGGGCCGACAGGTGCGGGAGTTACAACATTCGGATATGTTTATCAGCTTGCATCAGATGCGACTCTTCCCGCCGGAGCCGATGTGCCTTTCAGTAACAACGGACCATTGAGCGGGATCACGCATACGGCAGGCACAGTAAGTGTTACGGTGCCCACAGAAGGTACATATCTCATTACATATAAAATAAATATTACGGCAGGAGTCGGTGCTGCGCTTGCGCTAGCCGTAAATGGCACGGTAGACGTTTCTACAAATACGATGGCGTTAGTTTCAACCGGTGAAGTATCAGGGTCTGCAATGTTGACCCTTGCCGCGGGAGATGTCATAACACTGCGAAATAATTCGGCAATACCTTTTACAATGGATTTAGCGCCTAGTGTCGGAGCGCAGTTGAATATAGTTTTATTATCCTAAAAGCAACAGATTTTGATAGTTCATTAAATTATAATTTTAAAATGATTTGAGCCGTCTTTAAAGACGGCTCATTTTTTATGTACGGCATTTCATTAAGATTGAAAATTTATTGTTTGAATAACAATATAATAATGAAAACATATCGACAATATATTTTTATTTTAAAAAAATTCAAACACTTTTCAACAAATATTTGCTTTTGCAATCATCCTTTGTTATGATTGTAATATAAATTTGCAATAAAAACGATAAGTAATACAAAAAAGAGGTGAAAGCGTTTGAAAAAGAAAAGATTTATGGCATTATTTATTGTAATAACAATACTTGCCTTGCTGGCATGCGCATGTACACCATCTTCCTCATCGTCAACGACCTCTGATCAGACAACAGTGATCGGAGCCACGGGGCCGACAGGCCCGACGGGAGCAACGGGTGAGACAGGTGCTACAGGCGTAGCAGGATCTGCGGGAGCGCAGGGCGCTAAAGGAACTGCCGGGACGGCAGGCGCCGATGGAGCCACGGGAGCCACAGGCGCGGGAGCTACAGGGCCTACAGGTCCGACCGGAATAGCCGGGGCAACAGGTCCGACAGGGGTTACGGGTCCGACGGGAGCAACGGGTCCGACAGGAGCCACGGGCACGCAAGGCATACAAGGTGAAGTGGGAGCAGCGGGTGCCACAGGTGCAACCGGAGCCGATGGAGCCACAGGTGCTACAGGAGCAACCGGAGCCGATGGCGCCGATGGAGCCACAGGGCCGACAGGTGCAACCGGAGCCACAGGGCCGGCGGGTGAAGGCGGAGGAACATTGGCATACTATAATAATAGCGGATCTATTGATGTATTTCCGCCACTATCTACCGAAACAACGGTAGCATCGGTGACCTCTGCGGTAACAATCGGCGATGATGTAAAAATAGACTATTCATTAGAATTGCAGCCGGTAGTAACGGCCAGTAGCAACTTCATTGCTGAAATAAGGCTCTACAGGGGAGCAACATTGATCAATACGAAGACTGTTATGACAATGAATTCCAATTTTGGCACGCTTAGCATACCTGTAGCCGGCACATATGTCGACACAGCGGTATCTACAACTACATCAACATATGATGTTCGGGTGATCGTCACGGCTGCGACAAATATTACTTCGGCTGATGCAGTCAACAGGAATATGAATCTCATCATATTTACTCCTTCGGCGGATTAAAAAAATTGCAAGATCGGCAAATGCATTGCCGATCTTTTTTTATTTGCAATATTGTTTTTGTATTTATAAAAAATATGATAAAATAAGGAACCTCAATACAAAATAATTTAAAAAATGTAGGAGTAATATTGAAATAAAGAAAGCAAGATAAAAATATGAAAAAATATGATACAATCATTTTTGACTTAGACGGCACATTGCTGTATACGCTGGAAGACTTGGCGAACAGCATTAATTATATCATGAACAAATATGGCTATCCGATTCAGAGTCTTCAGGATGTGAGGCGAAATGTTGGCAACGGCATGATGAAATTACTTCAACGCTCCATTGCCGAACCTTTGGATGAAGATGAATTACAGAATATTTTTAAAGATTTCAGAGAGTATTACACAAATCATTGTGATCATACAACAAAGCCGTATGCGGGCGTGGTGCAGTTATTGAGTGATTTAAAAATCCTGGGGTACAAGATGGCCATTGTTTCAAATAAAAATCAGGCGGCAGTGGAAGAGCTGACTCAGAAATATTTTCAGCATTATATCAAAGTTGCTATCGGCCAACAGGAGAAAGTGCGCAGAAAGCCTTATGCCGACATGGTGTTGCAGGCACTGAAGCAACTGGGCAGCCTGAAAGAAAAGGCTGCCTACATAGGGGACTCCGAAGTAGATAGCCAGACGGCGCAAAATGCGCAGATGGACTGCATTCTTGTGAGCTGGGGGTTTAGAGATAAAAAAATCCTCGAAGAATTGCCTGCAAATGCTGTTGTCGATACGGCTGTTGAAATCCTGTCTTTTTTGGAAGAGATAAAAATCAGCGAAAACAAAGCGGCAGTCATTTGAATATAGCTATTTTAAAAAACATAATACCTTATTATCTAAGAAGTAAGAAATAAAGGAGAAGAAGGGCTTGATAAATAAAGTGTTTTTACCTGCAGATATATGTGTTCCGCGCAATGTGGATATGTGTTTATGGAGCGTTATTGCATGCGATCAATATTCGTCGCAAAAACAATACTGGGACGGACTTGATCAAGAAATAGGGCTTGCCCCATCTGCTCTAAGATTAATGTTTCCCGAAGCTTATCTTGGGATCAAAGATACAAGGCAAGAGGCAAAAAAAGCAAACAAAACTATGCGAAAATATCTTAGTGAAGGCATCTTTGAAGTATTGAAGGATGCATACATTTACGTAGAGCGAACCCTCGCAAACGGAAGTGTAAGAAAAGGATTGATGGGCACGTTGGATCTTGAATATTATGATTACCATGAAGGATCAATAGCACCCGTACGCGCAACAGAAAAAACGATCGAAGACCGCCTGCCGCCAAGAGTAGAAGTTCGTAAAGATGCTCCGATAGAAATGCCGCATGTAGTTGTTTTTATCGATGATCCCGATTACACGGTAATAGAACCGCTTGCGAAAACCTGTAATGATACGGATAATAAATTATATGATTTTGATCTTATAGGCGGCGGCGGACATATTAAAGGATGGAATGTAACAGAAAAAATCTCACAGATCCAACAAGCAATCGATCGTCTTTCAAATCAAGATGTTCTTGTAAATAAATATGGAAAAGAAATAAAATCTCCCGTTATTTTTGCGGTAGGAGACGGTAATCACAGTCTGGCTACAGCCAAGGTTTGCTGGGAGAATATAAAATCCACCTTATCAAAAGAGCAAAAAAGAACACATCCCGCAAGATTCAGTTTGGTAGAGCTTGTCAATATTCATGATCCGTCTATTATGTTTGAGCCGATTCACAGAGTGCTTTTTGATACAAATACCGCCGATTTTATTTCTGAAGCGGAAAAATTTTTCTCTGCTAAAAGTAAAGATGTCGATAGTGTACATACAATTAAATTCATTACTTCAAAAGAAGTGAAAGAATATGCTGTAAAGGGCCTTGCAATCGGCGAAGTAATCGGCCTTGCGGATGAATTCTGCCAAAGCTACATAGCGTCAAACGGCGGGAAAATAGATTATATCCACGATGATAAAAGCGCGATGGAAATGGCTGACCGGCCATCCTGCGCGGGGATTATGCTTCCCAAAATGCAGAAATCCGAGCTGTTCACATCCATTATGAGCAGCGGCACTTTCCCGAAAAAGAGTTTTTCGATCGGGCATGCCATCGATAAAAGATTTTATTTGGAGTGCAGGAAAATAAAATGAATATTTTATTTTTTACTTTTTAATAGCAGCAATACGGATATTTTTGCTGTATTATCTGTAAATTTTAAATAATATTTATAAGAACGTTGTTTTTTATGTCAATTAAACAATAAAAATAAAAAATATCAAAAAAACACTTGCATTTATAGAAAAAATAGTGTAATCTTATTAAGCTGTAATTTTATGCGAAGAAGCGGGAGGTTGCCGCCGTGGGCGGGTAATTTCCGCAGAGTATGTCCGCAGAAGTAATCGGGCGAAAAAATTTCTCATATATTTTCATTTAAAAAAAGAAAGTGAACACCCGGGGGAGTGTATGAGAAAACGCTCTGAAAAACTTGTATTAATTGTAGTTTTAAGGAGGAAAATATGGCAGCACAAAAAATAAGAATAAGGCTAAAAGCATACGATCACATGTTGATCGACCAATCGGCTAAAAAAATTGTAGAGACAGCAAAACGCACCAATGCAGAAATATCCGGCCCGATTCCGTTGCCTACGGAAAAAGAAGTGGTCACAATTTTAAGAGCGGTTCACAAGTATAAAGATTCAAGGGAACAATTTGAAATTCGAACACATAAGAGACTTATTGATATACTGAACCCCTCGCAAAAAACAGTAGACGCGTTAATGAGACTAGATTTGCCGGCGGGTGTGGATATTGAGGTCAAGCTGTAATTATGATTATTTGCAAAAATAATCCGCTAATCAGGAGGTAGTTTAGGAATGAAAAAAGCAATTATAGGCACAAAAATGGGTATGACACAGGTTTTTACAGATGAAGGCACAATGGTACCTGTGACAGTTATCAAAGCTGGACCTTGCGCGGTAGTGCAAGTAAAAACTGTCGAAAATGACGGTTACAGTGCAGTCCAATTAGGATTTGATGATAAAAAAGAAAACAGAACAAATAAATGCCAAAAAGGGCATCATGAAAAATCCGGCGTTACGCCGAAAAAAGTCTTGAAAGAAATGAAATTTGACAATGCGCAGGAATACAGCTTGGCAGATGAAGTGAAAGTTGATATTTTCCAAGCCGGTGACAAAGTCGATATCACTGGGACAAGTAAAGGAAAAGGATATCAAGGCGGTATCAAAAGACATGGATTTTCAAGAGGACCCATGGCCCATGGTTCTAAATATCACAGAAAAGCAGGATCAATGGGTGCGGCAGCTACTCCGTCGAGAGTGCTTAAAGGCAAAAAACTTCCGGGACAAATGGGAAATGTTCGTTCTACAGTGTTGAATCTTGAAGTAATAAAAGTAGACACGGATAAAAATGTATTATTGGTAAAGGGGGCAGTTCCTGGTGTAAGAGGCAGCGTTGTGGCAATCAGAGAAACTGTTAAATAACGCTCTCTAAAAATAGAATTCAGGAAGGAGATAAAAAGATGCCGAAAATTGATGTTTTAAACATAAAAGGTGAAAAAGTAGACGAAATAACACTTAGTGATGAAATATTTGGTATTGAGCCTAACGAAGCGGTTGTGCATCAAGTGATTGTAGCACAGCTTGCAAATAAACGTCAGGGAACTCAATCAGCAAAAACCAGAAGTGAAGTTCGCGGAGGCGGAAGAAAACCATGGAGACAAAAAGGGACAGGGCGTGCAAGAACAGGTTCTCTGCGCAATCCGTTGTTCACGGGTGGAGGAATGATTTTTGCGCCGAAACCGAGAGACTATACACAGCAAGTAAATAAAAAGATGAAAAGACTTGCAATGAAAAGCGTTTTTTCCGCGAAATATAATGCAAATGAATTAATTGTTTTAGATAAATTGGAAATGCAAGAAGCTAAAACAAAAGAAATGGTAGCGATACTAAAAACGCTGAATGCTCCAAAAGCATTAATCGTCCTTGACAAAAAAGATGAAAATATTGTACGAAGCGCGAACAATATACAAAAAGTGCAGACATCTTTGGTTAATACGATCAATACGTATGACATGCTTAAATTTGACCAATTGATACTGACGGTTGATGCACTTAAAAAAATTGAGGAGGTGTATTGTTAATGAATAATCCTCATGATATTATCTTAAACCCGATTGTAACCGAAAGAAGCATGACGCAAACCGAAGACAAAAAATATACTTTTAAAGTAGACAAAAATGCCAATAAATATCAGATAAAAGATGCGATCGAAGAAATATTTGATGTAAAAGTAGAAAAAGTTAGCGTGATGAATATACAAGGCAAATTGAAAAGAATGGGCAGAAATGAAGGCAGAAGAGCAAGCTGGAAAAAAGCAATTATAAAATTAAAACCTGAAAGCAAAGAAATCAAACTTTTTGAAAACTTATAAGCCTTGGTTTTAGACAGTAAAATGATGGAGGTAGATGACTATGGGTATTAAAAAATATAAACCGACGTCGCCGGGCAGAAGAAGCATGACAGTTTCTACGTTTGAAGAAATAACAAAGACCACGCCCGAAAAATCGCTTGTTACAAGTATTTCAAAAAATGGCGGCAGAAACACATACGGACGCATTACAGTTCGTCACCAAGGCGGCGGTGAAAAAAGAAAATATAGAATTATTGATTTTAAAAGAGAAAAAGACGGCGTAAAAGCAACCGTAAACGCGATCGAATACGATCCGAACAGAAGCGCAAATATTGCATTGCTGTTTTATGCGGACGGTGATAAACGATATATTTTGGCCCCAAACGGCCTTAAAGTAGGCGATATTGTTGAAAGCGGAGAAAATGCCGATATCAAAGTAGGAAATTGTCTTCCGCTGGAAAATATACCCGTCGGCACAGTTATTCATAATATAGAGCTCAAAGCCGGCAAAGGAGCGCAAATGGCTCGTTCGGCCGGAGTCTTTGTTCAGCTGATGGCAAAAGAAGGTAAATATGCAACGCTTAGGATGCCAAGCGGAGAAGTTAGAGTTGTAAGAAAAGAATGCAGGGCCACGATCGGCCAGGTTGGCAACTTGGATCATGAAAACATCTCGATCGGTAAAGCCGGAAGAAAAAGACACATGGGTGTTCGTCCAACGGTTCGTGGTGTCGTTATGAATCCTGTCGACCATCCGCATGGCGGCGGTGAGGGAAGAGCACCGATTGGAAGACCGGCGCCTGTGACCCCTTGGGGTCAGCCGACATTGGGCTACAAAACAAGAAAGAAAAACAAACCTTCGGATAAATATATAACAAGAAGAAGAAATGCTAAGTAAGAAGGGAGCAAAGGAGGAATAACATGAGCAGAAGCATGAAAAAAGGACCATATGTAGATGCAAAACTTTTAAAAAGAGTTGAAGAATTAAATGACAGCGGTAAAAAGCAAGTGTTGAAAACGTGGTCTCGAAGCTCTACAATTTTCCCACAAATGGTGGGGCATACCCTGGCCGTTCATGATGGCAGAAGACATGTTCCCGTATATATAACAGAAGACATGGTAGGGCATAAACTCGGTGAATTTTCGCCGACAAGAACGTTTAGAGGCCATGCCGGCGAAAAGAAAACAAAGATGAAATAATGAGAGGAGCATATAAAAGATATGGAAGCAAAAGCTACCGCTAAATATTTAAGAATTTCGCCTCTCAAAGTAAAGAGAGTTGTAGATTTAATCAGAGGTAAAAATTTGCAGGAAGCAAAAAATATACTCGCATTCACATGCAATAATAAGGCTTCCCGTTTTGTGTCAAAAGTTGTAAACTCGGCAGCGGCAAACGCTGAGAATAACCATAAAATGAATGTAGACAATTTGTATGTGTACAAAGTAGCTGCTGATCAAGGTAAAATGATGAGAAGATTTAAGGCAGGGTCAATGGGAAGAGCCAACCCGATCATCCACAGAACTACACATATTACAGTCGTTTTGAAAGAAAGAGAATAGGGAGGTCTGATGAATGGGACAAAAGGTTAATCCCCACGGTTTAAGAGTCGGAGTAATAAAAGACTGGAACGCAAGATGGTACGCTAAAGACAGAGATTTTGCAGATCTGTTAATTGAAGATAATAAAATAAGAGATTATATCAAAGCATCACAGTTTAAAGCGGGAATCTCCAAAGTTGAAATTGAACGATTTGCGAACAGAGTAAGAATATTTATTCATACGGCAAAACCCGGAATGATTATCGGCAAAAACGGTGAATCAATTGAAAAGTTGAAAAAAGAACTTAACATCATGACTGGCAAAGAGATTATTATGAACATTATGGAAGTAAAAAACATTGATTGTGATGCTCAGTTGGTTGCCGAAAGTATTGCACAGCAAATTGAAAGAAGAATTTCTTATAGAAGAGCTATGAAACAAGCGATAAGCAGAGCTATGAAAAGCGGTGCTGAAGGCATTAAAACAAATGTTTCTGGCAGATTAAACGGCGCTGATATAGCAAGAAGTGAACGCTATAGCGAAGGTAATGTTCCGTTGCAGACACTTCGAGCTGATATTGATTATGGTTTTGCGGAAGCAGATACAACATACGGCAAAATCGGTGTCAAAGTATGGATCAACAGAGGTGAAATCCTCGGTCAAAAAAATAAATAAGATTAAAGCAGCGTCAGCAGTAAAGATAGGAGGATACCGAAATGTTAATGCCTAAAAGAGTCAAGTACAGAAAAGTACACAGAGGCAGAATGACAGGAAGAGCAACACGTGGCAATAAAATAACATATGGAGATTATGCAATCGTGGCTTTGGAGCCGGGTTGGATAACATCCAATCAAATAGAAGCAGCACGTATTGCCATGACGAGATATATTAAAAGAGGCGGACAGGTCTGGATAAAAATATTTCCTGATAAATCCGTAACAAAAAAACCTGCCGAAACTCGTATGGGTTCCGGTAAAGGTTCACCTGAATATTGGGTAGCGGTTGTAAAACCGGGCAGAGTGATGTTTGAACTCGCGGGTGTAGATGTAGAAGTCGCGCGAGAAGCAATGCGGCTTGCAAGACACAAACTACCTATTAAAACAAAATTCATTACCAGAGAAGAAATGGAAGCGGGTGGTGAAGAATAATGAAAGCCAAAGAAATCAGAGAAATGACACAGCAAGAACTTGCAGAACAATTGATAAGTATTAAAGAAGAATTGTTCAACTTAAGATTTCAGCAAGCAACAGGGCAATTAGAAAATCCCATGAGGATTAAAGAAATTAAAAAAGATTACGCCAGAGTGAAAACAATTCTCCGTCAGAGAGAATTAGAAAATTTGGAAGCTTAAAGGATGGGAGGAATTGATATGGACATGGACAGAGGATATAGAAAAGTTCGGGTCGGTAAAGTTGTTTCTGATAAAATGGATAAAACAATTGTTGTTGCCGTAGTAACAACTGTAAAACATCCTGTTTATAAAAAACAAGTGAAAAGAACGAACAAATTCAAAGCACATGATGAGTTAAATGAATGCAGAATTGGCGACACTGTTAAAATTATGGAAACAAGACCTTTAAGCAAAGAAAAAAGATGGCGATTAGTAGAAATCGTAGAAAAAGCTAAATAAGCTTCTACGCAAGGAGGATTCAATATGATTCAGCAGGAAAGTAGATTAAAAATCGCCGATAACACAGGAGCTAAAGAAATATTATGTATCAGAGTGCTAGGCGGTTCTAAGACAAAGTATGCAAATGTTGGCGATATAATCATCGCAACTGTGAAAAGTGCAACTCCGGGCGGCGTCGTGAAAAAAGGCGAAGTGGTAAGGGCTGTAATAGTACGAACAACCAGAGGTGTAAGACGAGCCGACGGAAGCCATATAAAATTTGATCAGAATGCTGCAGTGATTATAAAAGACGATCTGCAACCGAGAGGTACTCGTATTTTTGGACCTGTAGCTAGAGAGTTGAGAGAAAAGAAATTCATGAAGATAGTATCTCTTGCTCCTGAAGTATTATAAGGGAGGGATAGAAATGCAAAAGAAACTTCATGTAAAAAAAGACGATACCGTAATGGTTATTTCGGGCAAAGATAAAGGAAAAACAGGAAAAGTATTGCAAACGGTGCCGAAAAAAGACCGCGTTATCGTTGAAGGTGTGAATACAGTAACAAAACATGTAAAACAAACAAGAGAAAATCAGCAAAGCGGAATATACAAGCAAGAAGGAACTATCCATGCTTCAAATGTATTGCTCTATTGTCCGAAATGTAAGACAGGTGTAAGAACATCTAAAAAAGTATTGGCAGATAATACAAAAGTGAGAATATGCAGCAAGTGTGGAGAAACTTTCGATAAATAGTAGGAGGGAGGAAAAGAAATGGCCAGACTGAAAGACAAATATAAAGATGAAGTCGTTCCTGCTTTAATATCAGAGTTCGCATATAAAAATATTATGCAGGTTCCTAAACTTGAAAAAATAGTTATTAATATGAGATTTGGAGATTGCAAAGACAATCCGAAGCAAATGGAATCAGCTGTGGAAGAGCTGGCACTCATTACCGGACAGAGACCAATCGTGATAAAAGCAAAAAAATCAGTATCTAATTTTAAATTAAGGCAAGGCATGAATATAGGCGCAAAAGTTACTTTAAGAAGTGATAAAATGTATGAATTTGTCGATAAATTGTTTAATATTGCGCTGCCAAGAGTTAGAGATTTTAGAGGGGTAAGCAGCAATGCATTTGACGGAAGAGGCAATTACACACTTGGTATAAAGGAACAGTTAATATTTCCTGAAATAAATTATGATAAAATAGAAAAATTAAGAGGCATGGATATAGTATTTGTAACAACAGCAAAGACAGATAAAGAGTCTTTCGAATTGTTGAAATTACTTGGAATGCCGTTTAGCAAGTAAAAGAATAGGAGTGTGTGGGATATGGCAAAAAAAGCTATGAAATTGAAACAACAAAGAGAACCGAAATATTCTACAAGAGCTTATACCAGATGTAGAATATGTGGAAGACCTCACGCATATTTAAGAAAATACGGCATATGCAGAATATGCTTTAGAGAACTGGCATACAAAGGCGAAATACCGGGAGTAAAAAAAGCCAGTTGGTAAGAAAATCCTAAGAAGGAGGCAAGCGAAAATGGTTATGACCGACCCAATTGCAGATATGCTGACAAGAATCAGAAATGCAAATAACGCAGGACATTTAAATGTGCAAATACCATCGTCTAATATCAAAAAGTCGATAGCCGATATTTTACTACAAGAAGGTTATATAAAAGCTTATGACGTTAAAGATGACGGTAAACAAGGAATTTTAACAATAAATTTGAAATATCTTGATAACAAAGAAAAAGTTATTAGAGGAATAAAAAGAATTTCAAAACCAGGATTGAGAATATATGCAGATAAAGATGAATTACCCAAAGTTCTCAATGGTTTGGGAGTAGCAATTATCTCTACATCTAATGGCATTGTGACTGATAAAGTCGCCCGCAAGAACGGCATAGGCGGTGAAGTCATTTGCTATGTATGGTAGGAAAGTAAGGAGGTTGTTGAGATGTCAAGAATAGGTAAGATGCCCATTACAATTCCCGCCGGTGTAGTATTCAAAATGGATGATAATACAATTTCTGTAAAAGGTCCTAAAGGAGAACTTCAACAAACATTTTTTTCGGGAATTTCTTTTGAACAAAATGATAATGTAATAACAGTAAAAAGAGACAGCGATGAGAAAAAACTTCGGGAACTCCATGGCCTGACAAGAATGCTTGTTCAGAATATGATAACGGGAGTAAGTGAAGGGTTTAAAAAAGAACTTGAAATTATCGGGGTTGGATACAGAGGCTCAAAACAAGGCAGTAAACTTGTACTCAATCTTGGATATTCTCATCCGGTTGAAATGGAAGATCCGGATGGAATCACAACAAATATGGAAGGTAACAATAAAGTGATAGTAACCGGCATAGATAAACAAAAAGTCGGTGCTTATGCAGCTGTTATAAGAGAAAAGCGTCCGCCGGAACCCTATAAAGGCAAAGGCATCAGATATGTTGGCGAAAAGGTAAGACGCAAAGAAGGTAAAACAGGTAAGAAATAAAGGGGTGTAAAGTATGATTAATAAACCTGTAAAAAACAAGGAAAGACAAAAAAGACACTACAGAGTAAGAAATAAGATCAACGGCACTCCCGCAAGACCAAGATTGAATGTCTTTAGAAGCAATAGTCATATCTATGCTCAAATTATAGACGATGTCAGCGGTGTAACACTTGCTGCGGCATCCACAAAAGAGAAAGAGATTTCAACCCAAGTAGCTGAAGGAACAAGAAAAGAAGCAGCTAGGGTTGTTGGCAAAGCTATTGCTAAAAAAGCACTTGATAGAGGTATTGATACAGTTGTATTTGATAGAAGCGGATACGTGTATCACGGCAGAGTAAAAGAACTCGCAGACGGCGCTAGAGAAGCCGGCTTGAACTTCTAAAGGGAGGAAATTTATGAGCGAAAAAATAGATGCAACAGTATTGGACATAAAAGAAAAAGTTGTTCAAATAAACAGAGTTACGAAAGTAGTTAAGGGCGGACGAAATTTTCGTTTTAGCTGCTTAGTAGTTGTAGGGGATGAGAATGGTCATGTGGGAATCGGTTCGGGTAAGGCTGTTGAAATACCGGAAGCAATCAGAAAAGGCATCGATGACGCAAAGAAAAATATGATTACGGTTCCAATAGTTGGCACAACTATCCCTCACGAAATCAAAGGTAAATTTGGTTCAGGCAGAGTGCTTATGATGCCGGCGGGAAAAGGTACCGGAGTTATTGCCGGCGGAGCGGTTCGTGCAGTATTGGAACTGGCTGGCATTAAGGATATCAGAGCTAAATCTCTTGGGTCTAACAATGCAAATAACATGGTCAGAGCAACAATGAATGGCCTTAGAGAGCTTGTTACGGTTGAAGAAGTTGCCCGAAAAAGAGGGAAAACGCCGGAAGAAATTGTAGGATAAGGAGGAAGCGAAATGGAAAAACAATTAAAGATTACACTTAAAAAGAGTAAGATAGGCAGAACTGAAAACCAGCTCGCTAACCTTGAAGCGTTAGGCCTAAACAAATTAGGCAAAACAGTCATAAAGCAAGATACTCCTCAAATAAGAGGAATGATAGACAAAGTAAGATTTATGATCGACATAGAAGAAGTATAGGAGGTGAGTCTGTTGAAATTACATGAATTAAAACCCGCTGAAGGTTCAAAATCACCCAAGATAAGAAAAGGCCGAGGAACAGCTACAGGACTCGGTAAAACAGCCGGCAGAGGGCAAGACGGACAAAAATCACGTTCTGGGGGAAAAGTTCGTGTAGGATTCGAAGGTGGACAAATGCCGCTTGCACGAAGAATTCCTAAAAGAGGGTTTACAAACAAGAAGTTTAAAACACAGTATGCTATTATAAATATTGAACAGTTAAATAACTTCAAAAAAGGTACTGAAGTTAATGAAGCTGTTTTGGTTGAAGCAGGAATGGTTAAAAATAAATATGATGGCATTAAAATACTTGGCAGAGGGGAACTGAATGTCGCCTTAACTGTCGTAGCAAATAAGATTAGCAAAACTGCAGTAGAAAAAATTGAAGCGGCCGGTGGAAAGGCTGAGGTGGTGTAAATGCTCTCAACCCTAAAAAATACCTGGAAAATTCCCGAAACAAGGAAACGTATCATATTTACGATCGTTATGCTTCTTATTTACAGAGTAGGAAGCTTTATACCTGTGCCGTTTGTTGATACGACACAGTTACAATCATTGGTTCAAGGGAATGGAATGTTTGGGTTGATGGATATTGTAGCGGGCGGTAATTTTAGCAAATTTACAATTTTTGCTATGAGTATTATTCCGTATATTAATTCATCCATTATTATGAATCTTTTAACAATGGTCATCCCATCACTTCAAAGACTTCAGAAGTCAGGTGAAGATGGACAACGAAAAATTACTCAATATGTAAGATATATGACAATGGTATTGGCATTAATCCAGGCAGTGGGTCTAATTTTTGGGTATCAAAGTATTCTTACCACCGATTCAACACTATCAAAAGTAATAATAGCGATCACTATAACGGCAGGTACTGCATTATTGATGTGGATTGGTGAAGAAATAACTGAAAAGGGAATAGGAAACGGTATTTCTCTCATTATCTTTGCAAGTATAGTGTCCAGAATACCTTCCGGTATTACGACCACTTATGAATATATCGCAAACGGTACATTTTCAGTATTTATACTAATTGTCGGAATTATTTTAGTTGCTGTAGCAATTGTTGCGATTGTAGCAGTTACAGAAGGACAAAGAAGAGTACCTGTTCAGTATGCAAAACGTGTTGTAGGAAGAAAAATGTATGGCGGAAGAAGCACATCTATTCCTCTGAGAATGAATCAGGCTGGTGTTATTCCGATTATCTTTGCAAGTTCGCTTACAATGTTTCCGAGTATTTTGGCAAGCTTCTTCCCCAATTCAAAGTTTTTTGTATGGATGGCTGAAGCATTTGCATGGGGAGGAGTAACGGCAACAATTACGTACATTGCATTTATCATTCTTTTCACGTTTTTTTATACCAGCGCGATATTCAATCCTCATGATGTCGCGAACAATTTAAAAAAATATGGTGGTTTTATACCAGGTATCAGGCCGGGAGCTCCGACAGCAGAGTATATAAAAAAATCCATGAATAAATTAACGATGGCAGGCGGAATATTTCTTGCAATCATAGCAACGCTTCCAATCTTCTTAGGAAATGCAATGGGTATTAGCCTGCAATTTTCAGGAACGAGTTTGCTCATTATCGTGGGGGTTGCACTTGATACTGTAAAACAGTTAGAGCAACAGCTTATGATGAGAAATTATTCCGGATTCTTGAAATAAGGAGACCTGAGGCATGAACATAATTTTATTAGGACCGCCTGGAGCGGGTAAGGGAACACAGGCAGTATTTATTTCCGATTTAATGAAGGTGCCACATATTTCAACGGGCGATATTTTTAGAAAAAATCTCAAAGAAGGCACCCCGTTAGGTCAAAAAGCAAAAGAATATATGGATAAAGGGCTGTTGGTTCCTGATAGCGTAGTTGTCGAGTTAGTTGAAGACAGGATAAGCTGGCAAGACGCACAAGACGGGTTTTTGTTAGATGGATTTCCAAGAACAATCGCTCAAGCACAAGCACTGGAAGCTTCGCTCAATAAGTTAAACAAAAAAATAGATGCAGTTATAAATATTGAAGTAGATTTTTCTGTTCTCATAGAAAGAATAACAGGCAGAAGAGTTTGCAGGCAGTGTGGGGCAACAATGCATATAAAATATAATCCGCCGAAAAAAGAAGGCATTTGCGATGTTTGTTCCGGAGAGCTTTATCAGCGTGATGATGATAAAGAAGAAACGGTTAAGAAACGTTTGGATGAATATAAGGAAAAAACAATGCCGTTGATTGATTTTTATAAAAAAAGAGGGGTGCTGATCGATATCAATGGACAGCAGGATATTAAAGATGTAACAAAAGATATTGAAATAGCACTGAAATAAAATGATAACAATAAAAACAAATTCAGAGATTGAATTGATGCGTTATGCCGGAAAAGTTACGGCCATGGCACACAATGCAGTAAAAAAATATGTAAAATCCGGTATTACAACACTTGAGTTAGATAAGATTGCCGAAGATGTCATAAGAAGCAATGGATGTACTCCTGCATTTTTAAATTATATGGGCTATCCCGCATCCATTTGTGCTTCGGTAAATGATGAAGTGGTACACGGAATACCGTCAAGCTGCAGACTCATGCCGGGAGATATTGTAAGTGTGGACATTGGGGCGGCATACAAAGGTTATTACGGGGATGCGGCGAATACGTATCCGGTTGGAGAAATTTCAAATCAAGCCCGTAAATTAATTGACGTTACTCGACAAAGTCTGCACGAAGCTATGCTCTATGCTAAAGAAGGAGCCAGACTTGGAGACATCTCTCATGCAGTACAGTATTATGTTGAAAAAAACGGCTTTTCAATTGTTCGGGATTATGTAGGCCATGGAATAGGCTCGGCTATGCATGAGAGCCCATCAATTCCAAATTACGGCAGAGCGGGTCGAGGAATCACTCTTCGTGAGAATATGACCTTAGCAGTGGAACCTATGGTCAATTTGGGCGGCTATGAAGTCAGAGTGCTAGAAGATAATTGGACGGCCGTGACAATGGATGGTTCTTATTCGGCGCATTATGAACATACATTACTTATAAAGCAAAATACTTGTGAAATCTTAACAATTGAAAATTAGAGGGGTTTATAATAGATGGTACCCGGACAATTGGTAAAATCCGTTGCAGGCAGAGATTGTGGCAAATGGATGATTGTAATAAGTGTTTTAGATGAGAACTATGTACTGCTATGTGACGGTAAGTTAAGAAAAATTAATAATCTTAAAAAGAAAAAAATAAAACATATAAAAAGAACAAATACAGTATTTAATGAATTGCAAGATAAAATAATGCAAGGAATTATAACAGATATAGAAATTAGAAAAAAAATTGCTGATTGCTGTAACACACAAAAAAGGGAGGAAGGCTGATAAATGAGTAAACAAGATGTCATAGAACTTGAAGGTATTGTTACTGAAGCCCTACCCAATACAATATTCAAAGTAAAACTTGAAAATAACCATGAAATCACTGCGCATATTTCCGGAAAACTTAGAATGAACTATATTCGAATACTGCCCGGAGATAAAGTAATCGTGGAATTATCGCCCTACGATTTAACAAAAGGCAGGATTACTTGGCGCGGTAAAAGCAGATAAAAGGAGGTAGCCAAAATGAAAGTCAGACCATCAGTAAAACCAATATGTGAGAAATGTAAGATCATAAAGAGAAAAGGCAACGTTATGGTTATTTGTGAAAATCCAAAGCATAAGCAAAGACAAGGCTAAAATATATTTTGAAAATAAAACAAGATGCGGCTGAGTTATGAATACTAATCTTGTTTTAATATATAAAACAATTACTATTTATAAATAATAAACGGAGGTGCAACTGCTAATGGCGAGAATAGCCGGAGTAGACTTACCAAGAGATAAAAGAGTTGAAATAGGCCTTACCTATATATATGGTGTAGGCAAAAAAACATCACAAAACATACTTGCTCAAACCGGTATTAACCCAGATACGAGAATAAAAGACTTGACAGAAGATGAAGTCAATAAGCTCAGGGGAATTATAGATCAACAGTATGTAGTTGAAGGCGATTTGCGACGTGAAGTTCAATTGAACATAAAACGTCTTATGGAAATAGGCTGTTATAGAGGTCTGAGACATAGAAAAGGGCTTCCTGTAAGAGGACAGAAGACAAAGACGAATGCGAGAACAAGAAAAGGTCCTAAGAAAACTGTAGGAAGAAAGAAAAAGTAGAAGGAGGCGACTATAATGGCAGTAAAAAAAGCAAGTAAAACCAGAAGAAAAAAAGTAAAAAAGAATATTGAGCGCGGGCAGGCGCATATCAAGTCCAGTTTTAACAATACAATTGTGACGATATCCGACGTTGCCGGCAATGCGATATCATGGTCAAGTTCTGGTGAACTGGGATTTAAAGGCTCAAGAAAAAGCACACCGTATGCTGCGTCAGCAGTAGCGGAAGAAGCTGCTAAACGAGCAATGGAACACGGATTGAAAACTGTAGACGTGTTTGTTAAAGGTCCCGGGTCAGGAAGAGAAAGTGCTATTCGAAGCCTTCAGGCGGCAGGGCTTGATATAACATCAATTAAAGACGTGACACCAATACCACATAATGGGTGCAGACCGCCTAAACGTAGAAGAGTATAGAAGGAGGATAAAAGAATATGGCAAGATATACAGATGCTTCATGCAGATTGTGCAGAAAAGAAAAGATGAAGCTTTTTCTTAAAGGTGATCGCTGCTATTCTCCAAAGTGCGCTATGGATAGGAGAGGAACCGCTCCGGGACAACATGGAACAAAAAGAACCAAATCAAGTGAATATGGATTGCAATTGAGAGAAAAGCAAAAAGCAAAAAGAATTTATGGTGTACTTGAAAAGCAATTCAGCAAGTATTTTACCCTTGCTGAAAAACAACAAGGAGTCACTGGGGAAAATCTTTTAAGAATACTTGAAAGCAGATTAGATAACGTAGTATATCGCATGGGATTTGCGTCATCACGAAAAGAAGCAAGACAACTGGTACTACATGGACATTTTTTGGTAGACGGGAAAAAAGTAAATATTCCATCGTTCTTAACAAAAGAATCAATGGTAATCAGTGTTAAAGAAAGCAGCAGAAAAAGTGCAAAATTTAAAACATTAGCGGAAGCTGCAAGTGGAAAAATTGTACCAAAATGGCTGGATGTAGATGCAGAAAACATGACAGGTAAAATTGTGTTGATGCCTGCACGCGATGATATTGATTTAGAAATCAAAGATAACTTAATAGTAGAGTACTACTCTAAGTAGTATAGACCCCATCAAATATAAATTAACTACGGAGGGGTAATATGATACAATTTGAAAAACCAAGAATTGAGATTGAACAGTTAAATGAAGAGGGCACATACGGCGAATTTGTCGTAGAACCTCTGGAGAGAGGATACGGCATCACGCTGGGCAATTCTCTCAGGAGAATAATGCTCTCCTCGCTTCCGGGTGCTGCTGTAACAAAAGTGAAAATTGACGGAATTTTGCACGAGTTTTCGGTAATACCGGGTGTAAAAGAAGATGTTGTGCAAATTATTCTAAATTTGAAAAAATTAGCTGTTAAACTTTTGGGTGAAGAAGATACGGCAACTGCTTATATTAGAGCAAAAGGCGAATGTGAAGTAAAATCCGGCGATATTGAAATAAGTTCAGATGTAGAAATAATCAACAATGATCTGCATATAGCTACTCTTACAGAAGACGGCGAATTAAATATGGAGATAGTTATTTCTAAAGGCAGGGGTTATACACCGGCTGAAAAGAATAAAGATTATCGCGATCCTATCGGTATGCTGCCTGTTGATTCAATTTTTACACCTGTAAAAAAGGTTAATTTTACTGTCAAAGATACACGTGTAGGCAATATCACCGATTTAGACAGTCTTAGAATCAATATTTGGACAGATGGAACAATCACTCCAAAAGCAGCGATATCATTGGCTGCCAAAGTTTTAAATGATCATTTGAAAATGTTTATAAATTTAGAAAGCCAATTAAATGATATTGAGATTTTGATAGAAAAAGATGAAAATAAAAAAGAAAAAATGCTTGAAATGTCTATTGAGGAATTAGAATTATCAGTTCGATCCAATAATTGCCTGAAACGTGCAAATATTAATTATGTTTCAGAATTAACCGAAAAGACTGATGAAGAAATGATGAAGATCAGAAACTTGGGTAGGAAATCATTAAATGAAATTAAACAAAAATTAGATGAAATGGGTCTTAAATTTAAAAAAAGCGATGAATAAAGGGGGGAAGTACATTGGCAGGATATAAAAAATTAGGTCGCCCTTCAAATCAAAGAAGAGCAATGTTGCGAAATTTGGTAACGGATTTCTTTAGATACGGCGAAATAACCACGACTCTTGACAGGGCAAAGGAAACAGGTAAAATAGCAGAAAAAATGATTACGCTTGGAAAACGTAACACACTTCACACAAAACGTCAGGCGCTTAGCTATATAACAGATAGAAAAGTAGTAACAAGATTATTTAATGAAGTTGCACCGGCTAATATTAACAGACAAGGTGGCTATGTCCAAATTTATAAGTTGGGAACAAGAAGAGGAGACGGAGCCGAAATGGCAATCCTCAAATTAACAGAAAATAGTGCGATTGCAAAAAAAGGGGAGTAGCCGTGGCTGCTCCCTTTATAAAACGTGGAGACAAATGATGCTTAAAGCTATTGAAATAAAAGATCTCACATATAAATATTTAAGAGATGAAGAAGAATTAACAGCAATATACGATATGTCTTTTGACATCTATGAAGGGGAATTTTTAGCAATTATTGGGCATAATGGCAGTGGGAAAAGCACACTGGCCAAGTTATTAAACGGCATTATCAAGCCTTCGGAAGGTGACATTTTAGTTTATGGCATGAACACGAAGGACGATGAAAAAATATGGGATATCAGGCAGAAAGCAGGTATTGTTTTTCAAAATCCTGATAATCAAATCGTAGCTACAATTGTTGAAGAAGATGTGGCTTTTGGTCCTGAAAATTTGGGCGTCGAACAAAAAGAAATACGAAGACGCGTAGACGAAGCACTAGAAACCGTAAAAATGCTGCAATATAAAGACAGAAAACCGCATCAATTATCAGGCGGACAGAAACAGCGCATAGCGATAGCAGGCATTCTTGCCATGCGTCCAAGCTGTATCATTTTTGACGAAGCAACTGCCATGCTGGATCCGGTAGGCAGGCAAGAAGTTCTCACTTGTGTAAAAGAATTGAATAAAGAAAATAAAACAACAATTATATATATCACACACTATATGGAAGAAATTGTAGATGCAGACAGAATTATTGTTCTCAATAAAGGCGAAGTGGCGATGCAGGGCGCACCTAAAGAAATATTTTCCAAAGTAGAAGAATTGCAAAATTTGCAGCTTGATGTGCCCAATATCACAAAGCTGGCATATTTGCTGAAAAAAGACGGATATAATGTCCCTGAAGGCATACTTACAGTAGAAGAGATGGTGAAGTGCGTATGTCGGTAAAATTAATAAATGTATCACATGTTTACGCACCAGATACTCCTTTTGAGTATGTAGCACTTCAAGATATTAATATAAATATTGAACAGACAGAGTTTATCGCAATCATCGGGCACACAGGTTCGGGTAAATCCACGCTTGTACAGCATATGAATGGATTGTTACTGCCAACAAGCGGTTCGGTTTTCGTTGACGGTACTGATATTGCTGAAAATAAAACGAATAAAATCAGTATAAGGCGTAAAGTTGGACTTGTCTTTCAATATGCTGAACATCAGCTCTTTGAAGAAACAATTTACAAAGATATTGCTTTTGGACCTAAAAATTTAGGCCTTAGTGAAGACGAAATATGTGAGCGTGTCAAAGAAGCGATGGAATTTACCGGCTTGGATTACGAAGAATATAAAGACCGTTCTCCTTTTGATATATCAGGCGGACAAATGCGGCGTGTAGCCATTGCAGGTGTTTTATCCATGAAGCCTGATGTTTTGATTCTGGACGAGCCAACGGCTGGGCTGGACCCGCTCGGAAAATCAGAAATTTTAAAAAGTATTTATGAATTATATAAAAATCAAAATATAACTGTTATCCTCATTAGCCATAATATGGAAGAAGTTGCACAATTGGCAAATCGTATCATTGTGATGAGCCAAGCTAAGATTTTAATGGATGCCACTCCATCGGAAGTGTTTTCACAAGTTGAAAAATTGAGCGAAATAGGCCTGCGAGCACCGGATATCACTTATTTAATGAAAGCGCTTAAAGAAAAGGGCTGTGATGTAGACCAAAAGGTATTTACAGTAGAATCAGCGAAAAAAGAATTGGTAAAGCTGTTAGAAAAGGGGGATATACATGTTTAAAGATATAACAATCGGGCAATATTATCCCGTTAAATCATTGATACATGATTTAGATCCCCGAACCAAAATCGTTTATTCGTTTGTTTATATCATTATATTATTTTTTGCCAATAATGCCGTAGGATATGCAATCGCATTATTCTTTTTGGCATGGCTGATATATCTGTCGAATATACCGTTAAAGTTTGTGTTTAAAAGTGTAAAGGCGATTATATTTATTATTTTGATTACGGTCATTTTAAATATATTTGTAACAGACGGTAACATTCTTTTTAGAATTGGTCCGCTAAAAGTAACCGATGCCGGTTTGATCAATGCGTTCTTTATGGCGATCAGGCTGACCATGCTCATTATCGGCACATCAATCATGACGCTCACTACATCTCCGATATCGCTTACTGACGGCATGGAGCATTGCATGAGAGTTATTCCCGGCTTGCGATCCTATGCACACGAACTGGCAATGATGATGACAATTGCGCTGCGGTTTATCCCTACGTTAATGGAAGAGGCTGATAAAATTATGAAAGCCCAGAAAGCGAGGGGGGCGGATTTTGAAACAGGTAACATATTTAAAAAAGCAAAAAGTATCGTACCTATATTAGTGCCTTTATTTATCGGTTCCTTTAAAAGAGCAGACGAGCTTGCAATGGCCATGGAAGCAAGATGCTACAGAGGAGGTACAAACAGAACACGCCTCAATGAGCTGGTTTATTCAAAGAATGACAGAATCGCTTATATCATAACGGCATTTATGATAATGTTGATCATAGCAAGCAGATTTTTGCCGTTGATGCATATTCCAATAAAATAAAGAACAATAATGATGTTATACGGGAGAGATGCAGTATGCGCAATATACAAATAATCATAGAGTATGATGGTAGCAATTACTGCGGATGGCAGAGGCAAGAAAATGGCATTTCTGTACAGCAGAAATTGGAAGAAGCGGTTGTATCAATAACAAAAGAAAAAAGCGTTCTCATAGGCGCAAGCAGGACAGATGCGGGAGTGCATGCTCTGGGGCAAAGTGGGAATTTTCATACAAACAGCAGCATTCCCATAGAAAAATTTGCTTTTGCAATCAATTCTGTGCTGCCAATGGATATCTCAGTTATCAAAGCCATTGAAAGAAAAAATGATTTTCACAGCAGGTATCATGCAAGACAAAAAACATATGTCTATCAAATATTCACAAGAAGGATAGCTTCTCCGTTTTTAAAAAACTATGCCTATCATTGTCTTTACGATTTAGACTTCGAAAAAATGAGAGAGGCATCAAAATATATCGTTGGCGAGCACGATTTTACGGCGTTTATGGCCTCAGGGTCTCAAAGCAAAATTTTTGTGAGGACAATTTATGAGATTAATATCCAGAAAGAAAATGACTTAATCTTAATTGAAGTAACGGGCAACGGATTTTTATATAACATGGTACGCATTTTATCAGGCACGCTTTTATATGCGGCGATAGGAAAAATGAAGCCGTCTGATATTAAAACCATTATTCAAAATAAAGACAGAACACTTGCGGGAGCTACACTTCCGGCGTGCGGATTATATTTAAAAGAAATAGTATATTGATAAAAAAATATTGACAATAAACATAATATTTTATAAAATAATCGTTGGCATTATATATTCCCAAAGCCCCGGGAATGTCATAAATACCAAATAAACGGAGGAAACTCAATGTTAACCAAAACAACATCAATTGCTAAGCCTGAAAATATCGAACGAAAATGGTATGTAGTAGATGCACAGGGTTTGACTTTAGGCAGAATGGCAACACAAATTGCCGCTGTTCTCAGAGGGAAAAATAAACCTTATTACACACCGTTTATCGACACGGGTGACTTTGTAATTGTTATTAATGCAGATAAAGTTGTACTGACAGGCAAAAAATTAGAACAAAAAATGTACTACAGGCATTCTGGATATCCCGGTGGTTTTAAAGCAACACAGTATAGACATCTTATGGAGAAAAAACCTGCGTTTGTAGTTGAAAAAGCTATTAAAGGTATGCTTCCTAAAAATAAACTTGGCAGACAAATGTATAAAAAACTGAAAGTGTATGCTGGAAGCGAGCATCCTCATGCAGCACAAAAACCTGAAAAATTGGAAATAAAGGCTTAAGGGGAGGAAGAGAAAATGGCAGATCAAGTAATGGCTACGGGACGAAGAAAAAAATCAGTTGCAAGAGTAATTCTACGTCCTGGCACAGGTAATTTCACAATCAACAAACGAGATATTGATGTGTATTTCGGAATGGAAACATTAAAAGTTGTGGCAAAGCAACCACTTGCTTTAACAGATACACAAAATAAATTCGATGTTTTTGTCAATGTTAAAGGCGGCGGATTTACAGGTCAGGCAGGCGCAATCAAACACGGTATATCGCGTGCGCTCGTGCTAGCTGATGAAACATTAAAACCCGAACTTAAAAAAGCCGGATATTTGACAAGAGATTCAAGAATGACAGAAAGAAAGAAATACGGTCTCAAAAAAGCAAGAAGAGCACCGCAATTCTCAAAACGTTAATCTCAGACTTTGGTTTTGTAAAGGCCAAAAATCATTCAAAGTATAAAAGGATGTTTTTCAAAAGAAATAATCTGCGAAGAACGTCTTTTTTTATTACATATAAATTTTTTGGCGTATAATAAATATTATTATCTTTATAAATGGTGAAAATGTTGATGCAATATAATGTTGGTATACTCCTTTTTAATGAAGTTGAAGTGCTGGATTTTACAGGACCCTTTGAAGTATTTTCGGTTACTTCATATCCATATTCTAAGGATAAGCCGTTTCATGTAAAAGTCGTGGCCGAGGAAAAAAAGCCTATCACTGCCAGGGGAGGCTTAAAAGTGCTGCCTGATGAGGATATATATCATGTGCCTCATTTTGATGTCCTGATTATCCCGGGCGGCTATGGCGCTGAAGAAATAGAAATCCATAATCCGGTTATTATTAACTGGCTGAAAGAATGCAGAAAAAAAACCAAGATAATGGCATCCGTATGTACGGGAGCATTTTTATTGGCGCAAGCAGGGCTTCTAGATCGTAAAAAAGCGACAACGCACTGGATGGATATCGATAGGCTGGAGAGCCGGTACTGCTCGATTCATGTTCAAAGAAATGTAAAATTTGTAGATGAAGGGACAGTGCTTACATCGGCGGGTATTTCTGCGGGTATTGATATGTGTTTGTATATTGTCGCAAAGCTTTTGGGAGACGAGATAGCAATAGATACGGCAAAGAGGATGGAATATGATTTTCATATAAAGAATAAATAATTAAACAATTTTAAGGTAAATATATTTTTTATAATACAAAAAATATCAATATAAAAACATAAAATTGACATAATTAGGTGGCATTATAAATAAAACAAAGATATTTTTTTTATTCTAACAGGGAGATAGAAAATATGTTACATAAATTTTATATAAATGGTATTAATATGCATGAAGGATATTTTATAGGACTGCATATTTTTGCGATGCTTTTTTTTGCTGTTCTTATTGCAGCGGTTATTTACTTGATTATAAAAGTAAAAAAACAAAATATAACTACAGATGAAACTGCAACAAAAATAAAAGATGATGAGGCAATCACTATCTTACGACAGCGTTATGCCAAAGGTGAAATTGATTTTGAAGAATACACAAAGCTAAAAGAAACGTTGTAATTTAATTAAAATAAAAAGAAGGCATAGCCTTCTTTTTTTGTTTTCAAAAATCCTTGTCAAGAAGCATGTTTTATTTTATAGTTAGTATATATTTAAAAATGTAATAAAGGATGTGTATGAAAAAAGTAATATCAATAAGTCTATTGTTCATCATGATGATAGGTCTATTAGGTAGCTACTATACAAGAGATATATCCGCGTATTATTGTTGTTAAAGAGCCGTCGTAGTCGGTACATGATGCTTTTAAGGATTATTTGGGCAAATATACCGATTTGCAGGATACGCTGGACGAGATCGTAGACAGGTATAATGCAACATACGACAACAATGACCTTTAAAACATCTGTGCGGTATTATATAATCGTGTCTATTACGAAAACGGCGATACATTAGTCATAAAATGCTACAGCAAATTTTTTGATGAGGTTTGGTCAGATGATAAGTTTAATCAAAAAACAACAAAAGTACAGGAATGGTATGCAGATATGCTATGAAATGTAATGTATAAAAACGAAATGCAAATGGAAAGTATTGATTGTTTTGACAAATACTTAAATACAATTAATGATAAAGATAAAAAAGTAGACTTTAGTTTAAGTTATTTTGGTAACTATTCAAATGCCTCGAATCCAGATCAATCAGCGCTTAAAGCTATGTTTGAATGTGAGAAAGAATTGGAGAAAGAGTATTACGATGATGTAGATTATTCTAATAAAGCTGCAGCATGATATCGCAATATGCCGATAAATTAAATGACAAAGAAACAGCTGAAGCATATAAAGAGAAGGCAAGACAATTAATACAAAAAAAGATGGATGAAGCATCAGACGAGTAGAGCAGATTATCTAGCAAAATATCTTATAGCGCCCTTAAAAAGGGCTTTATTTATTTGCTAAAGCGGATAATTTCTCCCCTTCAAGCCGGTATACTGTCCAGTCTAATATCGGTTTGGCGCCCAGGCTTTCATAAAACGCAATAGACGGTTTATTCCAATTGAGTACCGACCAGTCGAGCCTGCCGCAGTTTTGCTCTACGCATATTTGGGCAAGAACGGAAAAGATGGCTTTGCCAAAACCGTTGCCGCGGTATTTTTCTTCAATAAATAAATCTTCCAAATAAATATTGGCTTTCCCTAAGAATGTGGAATAATTATAAAAAAATAACGCAAAGCCCACAGGTCTTTCTTTGTATTCGGCAATCAGCACTTCGGCTCTTTTTTGCTCAAAGATGGATTCAAGGAGCCCCTCCTCCGTGGCAACAACTGCGTCGGATAGGCATTCGTATTTGGCGAGCTGCTTTATAAAATAAAAAATCAGGCTGATATCCTCTTTAGTTGCATAGCGAATGGAAAAATCTGGAATTTGTGTGTTGAAAGTCTGCATAAAATACCTCATAGTTAAATGTTCATTCGTGATATTGCATTCTATCGTATCATAATTTAAATAAAAAAAACAGACATACAAATCAATATGCCTGTTTTCATTTTAAGTAGATTATTTCTTGGATTTAATATATTCATCCATTGCAACGGCAGCTTGTTTGCCTGCGCCCATAGCAAGGATTACGGTTGCGGCGCCTGTTACAGCGTCTCCGCCTGCGTAAACACCGGCAATGGAGGTTGCGCCTGTTTCTTCGTCTGCGATAATGCCGCCTTTTTTATTGACTGCCAAACCTTCTGTGTTATCTTTCATGATCGGGTTTGGAGAAGTGCCGATTGCCATGATAACAGCATCAACATCTAAAATAAATTCACTACCTTTTTTCTCGACAGGTCTTCTCCTGCCTGAAGCATCAGGTTCGCCAAGTTCCATTTCAATGCATTCAATGCCTTTAACATAGCCTTTTTCGTCTCCGATAATTTGTGTAGGATTGGTGAGAAGTTTAAAATCAATGCCTTCTTCCATAGCATGATGCACTTCTTCTTGACGTGCGGGTAACTCTACCATGCTTCTTCTATAAACGATATAAACTTTTTCCGCGCCAAGACGCTGCGCGCATCTGGCAGAGTCCATAGCAACATTGCCGCCGCCGACAACAGCAACATTTTTAAATTGCATGATCGGGGTATCGTAATCATCTCTATATGCTTTCATTAAGTTTATTCGAGTCAAGAATTCATTGGCAGAGAATACGCCGTTGAGGTTTTCACCCGGAATATGCATAAACATCGGAAGTCCTGCGCCTGTGCCGATAAACACAGCTTCGAAGCCTTCTTCAAATAATTCTTCAACGGTTATGACTTTGCCGCCCAAAACATTTGTTTCGAGTTTTACGCCGGCTTCAATGAGCTTGTCTATCTCTGCTTGCACAATGGCTTTCGGAAGACGAAATTCCGGTATGCCATATACCAAAACACCGCCGCCTTTATGGAAGGCTTCAAATATGGTTACTTCATAGCCCATTTGAGATAAGTCTCCTGCGCAGGTGAGCCCGGCAGGGCCGGAGCCTATGATGGCAACTTTGTGACCGTTTTTCTTTGGTTCTTTTTGTTTTTCATCAATATTTTTCATGTACCAGTCTGCTACAAAACGTTCCAGTCTGCCTATGCCCACGCTGTCGCCTTTGGCACCGCGTACGCATTTTGCTTCACATTGATTTTCCTGAGGACATACTCTTCCGCAAACGGCTGGAAGAGAATTGGTTTCTTTTATTTTTTTGTATGCGCCTTCAAAATCTTTTTGCGCAACCAGATTAATAAATTCTGGGATCTGTACATTGACCGGGCAGCCGGCAACACATGGTCTGTTTTTACATTGCAGACATCGGGTGGCTTCATTTATAGCCATTTCTTCTGTGTAGCCTAAAGCTACTTCATCAAAATTTTTATTTCTTATGTTAGGGTCTTGCTCTAACATAGGAGTTTTTTCTAAAGACATATTCGGCTTGCTCATCAGTTCATGCCCTCCATTCTGCATTTATGTGCTTCTGTAGCTTTGGTTTCTTGTTCTTTATACATCGCTGAACGTCTCATCATCTCATCCCAATCAACTTGATGACCGTCAAAATCAGGCCCATCCACACAGGCGAATTTTGTTTCTCCGCCTACAGTCAATCGGCATCCGCCGCACATTCCCGTTCCGTCTATCATAATGGGGTTCATGCTCACAATAGTTTTGACACCAAATTTTTTGGTTACCTGAGATACGAATTTCATCATAATGGGCGGTCCGAATGTGTACACAACATCATAGTTAGGATCCTGTGATAAAATTTCCTCTAACTCTGTGGTCGTAAATCCTTTTTTGCCATAGGAACCGTCATCTGTCATAAGATGCAGTCTCGTGCTTGCCGCTTTCATTTCATCTTCAAGAATAACGATGTCTTTGGTTTTAAACCCGGCAATCAAATCCACTTCAACGCCTCTGTCAAAAAGCGCTTTAGAAGTCGGATAAGCGATTGCGCAGCCCAAGCCGCCGCCTACAACGATTGCTTTTTTGATGCCTTCAAAATCAGTCGGTTTACCTAAAGGTCCTGCGAAATCACTGATGTATTCGCCTTCTTTTTTTTCGCCTAAAAGCATTGTTGTTTTTCCGACTTTTTGGAAAATAACTTTTACGGCACCTGTTTTTTTATCCCAGCCCGCTATTGTAAGAGGAATACGTTCTCCCTCTTCGTTAACTCGAAGTATAACAAATTGTCCTGTTTGCGCTTTGGCCGCAACTCTCGGCGCTTCAATGTCCATCATGCAAGTTGTGTCATTTAAATCTCTCTTCATTAATATTTTGTACATTAAAAGTGTCACTCCTTATTTAAATATTTCGACAAAATTTAATCACTGTTTAAAATTATATACTTTAAAGCAATTTTAATGTCAAGAATATAATTAGTAAAAACAAGCATTTACCTAAAATATATACTATATATCATAATAAAAGTATAAAATGATTATACATGAATATTTTTAAAAAGTAAAAAATGATAGAATATTAACATTATTATTGACTTTCAAATGGTTTTAAAGTTTATTATAATGATAGAATCGTTAAAATTTTATCAATAATAAAAAATATGCATAGAAAGTGAACGTAAAATTTATGTACAAACTGTATAGAATCAATGAATTGGCATCTATCTTAAGCATTACGCCGGAGACGATCCGGCACTATGAGCGAAAAGGACTCATTCGTCCCAAAAAATCAGATATTAATGGATATAGGTATTATGATGTGTGGGATTTTTTACTTTTATATAGAGTGCGCGCATATAGAGAATATGGTTTTGCGCTAAAGGATATTATAGACATCATTTATGATGAATCATATGAAAATTTGATAGAACAATTAGATATCAGAGAAAAAGATTTGATAAAAGAAATTGAAAAAAAGACACAGCTTCTCAATAAAATTAAATATTTTCGTAATATAACACAAAAAATGGTGCAAAGTATCGGGCGGTACACACTCACAACACGACCTGCGATGTATCGGCTTGAAATACAAAAAGAGTATGAATTAATTCCGGATGAGTATGCCATGAAGCAATTAAAAGAGTGGTGTACGATGGCTCCGTATATCTTTCCGAGCATAAAATTTTATTTACAGGAAAATACGGATGTTTCTTTTACTTATGGACAATGTATTTTGCAAGAAGATGCTGAGTTGTTTCATATTGAAGAAAATAATTATATCACATATTATCCGTCGGTTCCGTGTGTTCATTTTATTTTAAAAGCAAGCTCCATCATTGATATTACGAGAAAAGATATTGATCCGGCGCTGCGATTCATATCTTCGCAAGGATTACAACCGATAGATGACATTATTGGGAGATGGCTGACAGTGAACAAAAACGAGCAAAAAGATGAAGAATATATAGCTTACTATGATTTATGGATACCAATTCGTACAGAATTAAAAGCACAAGAGTTGATAAAATAGAAAATTTCTTATTGACATTAAAGCTGTTTTATAGTTTATCATCAATAACATAATCAAATTGACAGATTTTTGTCAATAAAACATAACTTATATTAAAAATATTTTTAATAAGGATTTATTAAAAAAACTAAGGAGGAAAATATGAAAGGTTATGCGATGATAGGCTTAGGTAAAACGGGATGGATTGAAAAAGATATACCGAAATGTGGGCCGCTTGATGCGATTTGTCGCCCAATAGCCGTAGCGCCTTGCACTTCTGATGTTCACACAGTATGGGAAGGAGCTATAGGGGAACGTACAGATTTAATTCTAGGGCATGAAGTTGTAGGAGAAGTTGTTGATGTAGGGAATCTCGTTAAAGATTTTAAGCCGGGAGATAAAGTAATTGTTCCTGCTATCACTCCGGATTGGGGGGACATTGCAAGCCAGGCAGGCTATGCACAACATTCAACCTGTATGCTCGGAGGATGGAAATATTCAAATATTAAAGATGGTGTTTTTGCCGAATTTTTCCATGTCAACGAAGCTGATGCAAATTTGGCGTTATTACCGGAAGGTATGGATCCGGGCGAAGCAACTATGATTACTGATATGATGACAACGGGTTTTCATGGTGCTGAACTTGCGGAGGTAAAACTTGGAGATACAGTATGCGTAGTTGGTATAGGACCTGTGGGATTAATGGCTGTTGCAGGAGCGAATAAAATGGGAGCTGGGCAAATATTTGCAGTTGGTACACGTCCAAAATGCGTTGAAGTTGCAAAATTTTATGGGGCAACAGATATTATCAGTTATAAAGAAGGCTCTATTGATGAGCAAATATTGGATAAGACACATGGAAAAGGTGTTGATAAGGTTATTATAGCGGGAGGAAATGTCGATACTTTTGAGCAAGCAGTTAAAATGCTTCATTGCGGCGGTTTCATAGGCAGTGTTAACTATCTTGGAAGTGGGGATTATATTAAAATCCCGCGTGTAGAATGGGGTGTAGGTATGGGACATAAAAATATTCATGCCGGTCTAACTCCAGGTGGAAGATTGAGAATGGAAAGACTTGCAAGCCTTGTAGCGACAGGGAAAATAGATTTGAGTAAGATGATAACACATAAATTTGTAGGATTTGAAAACATAGAGCCTGCGTTGATGCTAATGAAAGACAAACCTAAAGATTTGATAAAACCGGTGGTATTGATTAACTAAATATTATGAACAAATAAATTTTAGTAAAGCAGCATTGGATCATATTCTCTTGACAGGTATAGAAACAAGAGAGAATATCCATGCTGTTTTTTATTTGAATACTTAATAAAATTAATCTTTTTATGATATAATCACATTACATTTATTAACAAAATATGCGTTGATTTTAATATGTATCTATGCTATATTTTACAAAACAGAATATAAATGCAGAGTATTTTATTAGGCTGGAGCGCATGATGCATATAAATATTTTTTAAAATAAAAAATATTTATAAATAAGATTTGTTCTGTTTTTTTATGTAAACAGATGGTAATTACTAGGAGGATAGGATGTTCAGACTTTTTTATAACTGCAATATCTACACGGCGTCAGGACCAATCATTGAAAACGGAAAAATATTTGTTGCCAGAGGCAAAATAAAAGCTGTAGGCAAAGATATTATTGCGCCTGAAGGAACAGAGCAGATAGATTTAGGCGGCCGCAACTTGCTGCCCGGATTTATCGATGCACATTCGCATCTTGGAATGCACGAAGAATGTATCGGCACTGCAGGTGATGACACAAACGAAAGCACTGATCCTCTTACTCCGCATCTTAGGGCAATCGATGCAATTAATCCGCTGGAAGAAGGGTTTAGCGAGGCGTTGGCAGGAGGGGTGACTGTTGTAGCGGCAGGTCCGGGGAGTGCAAACGTAATCGGCGGCACATTTGCGGCTATAAAAACATTTGGCAGATGTGTTGATGAAATGATTATAAAAGAACCCGTAGCTATGAAATGCGCATTTGGAGAAAACCCGAAACGTGTATATGGAAAAGAACATAAACTGCCGAGCACGCGTATGGGCACGGCTGCTTTACTTAGACAAGCTTTAAGCGAAGCACAAGATTATGCGAAGAAAAAGACATTGGCGCGCGCATCTGCAACACTGGCACCCAATCCAAAAGCAGAAGCGTTGATACAAGTATTAGAAAAACAAATTCCCCTCAAAGTACATGCGCACAGAGCGGACGATATCCTAACGGCAATACGCATTGCAAAAGAATTTGATATCAATATTACGATTGATCACTGCACAGAAGGCGAGTTAATCGCCGATATTTTGTATCGTGAAGATTTTCCTGTGATCATAGGGCCGTCTCTTACCAGCCGTTCAAAAGTGGAGCTTGCAAACAGATCCTTTAAAACAGCGGTTATTTTAAACAAGAAAGGGGTTAAAACAGCACTTACAACCGATCATCCTGTAACGCCGATACAGCATCTCATCGTATGTGCGGCGCTTGCAATAAGGGAAGGAATGAGTCAGGCAGAAGCACTTAAAACAATTACAATATATCCTGCACAGATTCTTGGTATAGACAGCCTTGTCGGCAGCATAGAAATGGATAAAGACGCTGATTTTGTCATTTTTGACGGAGATCCTTTTGACGTGCGCAGCAAGGTTGTGGCAACATATATCGAAGGTAGAAAAGTCTACGGTTAAACGGTAATTTTTTTGTAAATATTTTTTAAATTATTATTGTATTTTATAAAGATATCTGATATACTAAATTCACGGATTTAAGAAAAAGGCAACAGGCCTTTTTTTAGTGCACAAATTTTTGCAGTGAATTGTTGTTACTGACAATGGAGGTTATAATTATGAGAGTGAATGTTACTTTGGCATGCACAGAATGTAAGCAAAGAAATTATACGACAAGGAAAAATAAAAAGAACGATCCTGATAGACTTGAGCTTCAAAAATTCTGTAAATTTTGTAAAAAACATACAACGCATAAAGAAACTAGGTAAGGTTGTGTAAAATGAGCAAAAATGCAGTAAAAAAGCAAGGAAGATTTAAAGGAAGATTCAGCGATATTCCAAAAAGAACAATTAAATATTTTACCGGTATGTGGAGTGAAGTAAAGAAAATTACATGGCTGACACGAAAAGAATTGATTCAGCATACCGGAGTTGTGTTGGGATTAGTGGCAATAATGACTCTGATATTTTGGATAGCAGATACTGTACTGGGTGCTGCAACGTCATTATTTTTGTAAGATTGGAGCTATAAATGATGGATAGTGAAGCCAAATGGTATGTAGCGCATACTTATTCAGGTTATGAAAATAAAGTAAAAGATGGCATTGAAGCTGCTGTAGAAAGTAGAAATATGCATCATCTTATTGAAGAAGTAGTCGTGCCTATGTATGAAGTGGAAGAAACTAAAGGCGGACAGAGAAAACTGGTAATGAAGAAAGTCTTTCCGGGTTACGTTCTTGTAAAAATGTTTATGACCGATGAAAGCTGGTATGTAGTGCGAAACACCAGAGGTGTTACCGGGTTCGTTGGGCCTGGGTCAAAGCCGGTTGCGCTTTCGCAAAATGAGTTGCGTTCCCTCGGAATTAAAGATAAAATTCCGACAATCGATATTAAAGTCGGTGAAACAGTGAAAGTATTGGCGGGGCCGTTTGAAGGATTTACGGGCGTAGTAGAAGAGGTCAATGCTGAGAAAAGAAAAATTAAAGCAAATATATCGATGTTTGGCAGAGAAACTCCGGTTGAGCTAGAATTTCTACAAATATCAAAATTATAAAACAATGAATTTTCATAGAGGTGATAAAAATGGCAAAAAAAGTTGTCGGATTAATAAAATTACAAATACCAGCAGGAAAAGCAACCCCTGCACCGCCGGTTGGGCCAGCTCTCGGGCAACACAGCGTTAATATTATGGATTTTTGCAAGCAATTCAATGCAAGAACATCTGAAATGGATGGGATCATAACACCTGTTGTTATTTCAGTATATCAAGATAAATCATTCACATTTGTTACAAAAACTCCCCCTGCCGCTGTTTTGATTAAAAAAGAATTAGGTCTTCAAAGTGGCTCTGCAGTACCAAATAAACAAAAAGTTGCAGTGCTCAGTAAAGCAAAGTTAGAAGAAATTGCAAAAGTTAAAATGCCTGATTTAAATGCGGCATCTCTTGAAGCGGCAATGAGTATGGTGGCCGGAACAGCAAGAAGCATGGGTATTACTATAGAAGAATAAATTTAGACAATGGTAAGCAAGACATTTAAGGAATACGTGGGAGGCTTAAAGCCGAATTTCTACCACAAGGAGGAAAACATGAAAAGAGGAAAAAATTATTTAGAAAAAGCAAAAACAATTGACAAGCAAAAGCAATACGATTTAATGGATGCAATTGCACTTGTCAAATCAAACGCAACAGCTAAATTCGATGAGACAGTTGAGCTGCATATCAAGCTTGGCGTAGATTCGCGTCATGCTGATCAACAAGTTCGTGGAGCTGTTGTTCTTCCAAACGGAACAGGAAAAGTTGTGAGAGTTTTAGTTTTTGCCAAAGCAGACAGAGTGAAAGAAGCATTAAATGCGGGAGCAGATTATGCGGGCGCTGAAGAATTAGTTGAAAAAATTCAAAAAGAAAATTGGTTTGATTTTGATGTTGCAGTTGCAACACCTGATATGATGGGGATTGTAGGGAAAATAGGGCGTGTTTTAGGGCCGAAAGGGCTTATGCCGAATCCCAAAAGCGGAACAGTAACGATGGATATTGCAAAAGCTGTGAACGATATTAAAGCGGGTAAAGTGGAATACAGATTAGATAAGACAAATATTATCCATGTGCCTGTGGGTAAAGCAAGTTTTGATAATGAAAAAATCAAAGAAAATATTGACGCACTCATGGACGCGGTCAAAAAAGCAAAACCTGCAACATCAAAGGGTCAGTATTTCAGAAGTGTTACAATCACCAGCACGATGGGGCCCGGAGTTAAAATCAACGCTTCTAAATTCTAATTTTTAAAATATATTGACAAAATAATAATTTTTATATATAATATTTGTGTTATACCGCAGACAGTAGGTGCAAAAGTAAATCCTGCCTAGGTGTGAAAAGATGCGTAAGTTTGAACTCTTTTTGCATTGTCTGCAAAAAGAGTTTTTATTTTTAATAAAGGAGGGAAACATGTCAGCAAATATTGAAGCCAAAAAAGAGATAGTGAATGAAATAAGTGATAAATTTGCCAGTGCAAAATCAATTATCCTAATTGATTATAAAGGCATTAGCGTTGAAAAAGCTACTCTGTTGCGAGATAAGGCAAGACAAGCGAATGTGGAATATAAAGTATATAAAAATACATTGGCAAGACTTGCGGCTAAAGATAGCGGATGTGATGGGCTTATAGATCATTTGGTTGGCTCGATCGCTATTGCGACAAGTGCCGAAGATCCCGTAGCACCTGCTAAGCTTTTATCTGATTTTATTAAAGAAAATAAAATATTAAGCGTTAAAGCGGGCTATGTAGACGGCAAAGTACTAAGTGACAAAGAAGTTGAAAGTCTTGCATCTCTGCCAAGCAAAGAAGAACTTGTTGCCAAAATGCTGGGCAGCCTGAATGCACCATTAAGTGGACTGGTAAATGTATTAAACGGAAATATCAGAGGATTAGCAGTTGCGCTTAATGCAATCAAAGAGCAAAAAGAATGTGCTTAAAGAGTATTAATAAATTAAATTAAAATAGGAGAATATTATAATGAGTGAAAAAATTCAAAAAATAATAGAAGAAATTAAAGGTATTACAGTTTTAGAACTTGCAGAATTAGTAAAAGCATTGGAAGAAGAATTTGGTGTTAGCGCCGCAGCGCCTGTAGCGGTAGCGGCAGCCGCAGCGCCGGCAGCCGCAGCAGCACCTGCAGAAGAAGAAAAGACAGAATTTGATGTTGTTTTAAAAGATGCAGGCAGTGAAAAATTAAAAGTTGTTAAAGTAGTTAGAGAACTTACAGGGCTTGCTTTAAAAGAAGCAAAAGATTTGGTTGATAGTGCACCTTCAACAATAAAAGAAGGCGCAAACAAAGAAGAAGCAGCTAACATGAAAGCTAAAATCGAAGAAGTTGGCGGTAGCGTAGAAGTTAAATAGTTATATTTATTAAATATCGCAAACTGTATAGCTTGCGATATTTTTTATGTATATAAGTAAATGGTTTACAATAATTATCAAAATGCGAGGTAACAAAATGAACTATGATGTTCTTATTGTTGGGACAGGACCTGCCGGGATATTCACTGCATTAGAATTAATTCGTCAAAATTCAAATCAAAAAATTTTGATGATTGAAAAAGGTGTTGCGGTTGATCAAAGAAGATGTCCAAAATCTAAAACCAAAGAGTGTATCAAATGCAAACCTTATTGTCATATTACGACTGGATTCTCGGGAGCGGGAGCGTTTTCTGATGGTAAATTATCACTAAGCTATGAAGTAGGCGGTGATTTGCCAAGCTTAATTGGTGCTGATCTGGCGCAAGAAATGATAAATTATACAGACAAGATTTATTTAGAATTCGGGGCGGATACCAAAGTTGAAGGTATTGAAAATATAGAAAAAATAAAAGACATCAGACGACGCGCAATTCAATCGGGGTTAAAACTTGTGGACTGCCCTATTCGTCATCTGGGTACTGAAAAAACACAGCAGATTTATTTTGGTCTGCAACAGTATTTGACAGAAAATGGCGTGGATATTATGTTTAATACCGTATGCAAAGATTTAATCATCAACAATGGTATTTGTACAGGTGTTGTTGTCGCCGATTCAAATGATCAGGAAGCCACACAAACAATTCAAGCGAAGCACATTGTTGTAGCAACAGGGCGTAAAGGAGCCGATTGGTTGGATCAAATGTGCAGAATACACGGCATCGGGCATAAACCGGGTACAGTTGATATTGGGGTACGTGTCGAAGTAAAAAATGAAATCATGGAAGAAGTCAATGACCTTTTGTATGAACCAAAGCTTATAGGATATCCGAAACCCTTCAAAAATAAGGTAAGAACTTTTTGTCAAAATCCGGGAGGCTTTGTAAGCCAGGAAAATTATGATAATAACTTAGCCTTGGTAAACGGGCATTCTTACAAAGATTTAAAATCTGAGAATACAAATGTAGCAATACTTTGCAGCCATAATTTTTCTATTCCATTTGAAGAACCAATTGCTTATGCTCAAATGGTGGGAACGCTGGTGAATATGCTGGCAGACGGACATATTTTGGTTCAACGTTATGGTGATATTTTAGATGGAAAAAGAACATGGGCAAAAGAATTGGAATATTCCAATGTCAGACCTACTTTAAAAGATGCCATTGCAGGAGATATCAGCGCGGCATTGCCCTATAGAACTTTAATCAATATTTTGAGTTTTATTCAGTCTATGGACAAAGTAGTCACGGGATTTGCCAGCAATGAAACACTGCTTTATGCACCTGAAATTAAATTTTATTCAAACAGAATCATTATGGATAAAGATTTAAATACGAACATACAAAACCTATATTGTCTTGGTGATTCAAGCGGATGGACGAGAGGCTTGATGATGGCCTCTATCATGGGGGTTTTGATGGGCAAAAAGCTATACGAAAAAGATAAGTAATTTCATATAGTATTTATAAGCAGGATATTCCTGCTTTTTTTATAAAAAGTATATTAGAGGAGCATCTTTTATAAATGAATTGATTAGTGTATAATGATTATATTTACAACTCAGAGGTAATTTATGGATAAAAAAATTCTTGTCGTAGATGATGAAATCAACATTTGTGATTTATTAAAAATGGAACTTGAATTTGAGGGATATGATGTCATTACCTGTACTGATGGAGCAGAAGCACTGGAGGTATTTGATTCACAAAAGGTAGATTTAGTGCTTTTGGATATTATGCTTCCATCAATCAGTGGATTTGATATATGCAAGCAAATAACCGCAAAAAGTGATATTCCGGTTTTAATGCTTACGGCAAAAACGGATATTATAGATAAAGTTTTAGGCCTAGAGTTGGGCGCAGATGACTATATTACGAAGCCGTTTGACATGAGAGAGCTGTTGGCGCGCATTAAAGTTCTTCTTCGGCGATCAACCATCAATAATAAAAGTAAGGTAGATGAAGGGTATTTACTAAAAAACGGTGATATTGAAATAAATCTCATCAGCAGGAGTGCAAAAGTAGCAGGAAATGAAATACACTTAACACCAAAAGAATTCGATCTGTTGGAGCTTTTTATGCGTTCGCTTGAAAAAGTGTATACAAGAGACGACCTGTTTAATATTATATGGAAAGATTATGAAAATGTTGGGGAAAGCAGAACTGTTGACATGCATATTCAACGGTTACGAAAAAAAATTGAAGAAAATACATTGCAAAAGTATATAGAAACAGTTTTTGGTATTGGATATAAAATGAGGAAATATTAGAATGCATATTAGTTTTCGTTCAAGGATGTTCTTATATAATATTATTATTTTAATCATCTGTATGGTTCTTTCGGAAATTTTTATCATCAATACAATGGAAAGATATTCAGTCAATGATGCCATTGAAAAATTATCACAGGAATCAGATGAGCTGAATGCATCCGCACAGCAATTGGTTGTTCAAACTGCAGCCAGCAGTACAGGGAATAATGATATTATATTTAATGAGAATGCCAAATATTTTGCTGAAAAATTTCAACTGACTACTGGTTCCAGAATTCAAATTTTTGATGCGCAGGGGTCTATTCTGGCTGACAGCAGCAGTATTGATGATTCTGAAATACTAGTTGAGGGCAAAGAGCAGCAATATTATGCTGAAGTCTATGCGGCATTAAATTCGCAAAAAGAAGCATACATGTATACAAAATTAAATGACCAAAATTATCTCATGTTTGCTACGCCTATTATTATCAATGATACGGTTATTGGCGTTGTCAGAACTGTCTATTCAATGCAGGCAATGGATGAAATGATCCATTTTACATCTATGCTGTTTATTTGGACAATATTTTTAGCCATACTGGTCATTTCGGGGATCATGTTTATTTCTTATAAAAATCTAATGCAGCCAATCAGTGATGTTACACAAATGAGCAAAGACATGACAGAAGGAGATTTATCAAAAAGATTTGTAGTTTATAAATCTAAAGATGAAATAAATTTATTGAAAGACAATTTTAATAAAATGGCAGATGAAATAGAGAATAAAATAAATGCTTATCAAGAAAAACAATATGAGCTATCATTGATGCTAAGTAATATAGAAAGCGGCGTCATCGCCATAGACGAGAAAGATAAAGTAATTACGTTAAATGAGAGCGCGAAAAAAATGTTTGATTGCGGCAATATCACAGATAAAGATATTAAGCTTGGAATGTTGGGCGAGATTAAAAATCTTGTGGCGGCTTTGCGTCAAACAAATGAAGTACTCATCAGTGAAATAGTTTTTAAAGAGAAGAATCTTCGAATTATCGCCAAATATGCCGGAGAAAGTACAACATATATTGATATACTGGTAATTATTCAAGATGTAACAAAAGATAGATTGTTAAAAAAAGAACAGAACAAATTTTTAAGCAGTATCTCCCATGAACTTAGAACACCGTTAACAACGATTATCGGTTATGCGGACATGCTGAATAGAAGAGGCACCGAAAATACGGAATTGACAAAAAAAGCAATAGATACCATTAATAAAGAAAGTCAGCGCCTATTAAGATTAGTGGATGATGTTTTGCTGATGAATAAATATGATAAATTGGATTTTGATATGATATTTTCAGACATGGATATCGATGACGTACTAAATGATGTTATTGAAGCAATGAGAATGAAAAGTCTGAAATACGGAATTGATATTTCATATAAGGCTACAGAGCTGCCGAAGATTTTAGGTGATTATGACAGAATCAAACAAGTCTTTATTAATGTTTTGGATAATGCAATTAAATATTCTTATGAAGGCGGAAAAATTAATGTAACAGTCACATTGAATAATAATAAATATATCCAAGTTGATATTCGGGATTATGGAATTGGCGTACCTAATGATATGATTGATAATGTTTTTGAGGCATTTTACAGAGTAGATGAGGAAAGAAGCAGACAAAGAGGGGGCATTGGAATGGGGTTATCAATTGTCAGACAAATTATTAAGAGTCATGGCGGAGAAGTTGTGTTGAGCAGTCAAGAGGGCGAAGGCACGTTGGTGAGTATAACGCTGCCTACAAAAAATACACAACTTACCAATCAAGAGGATAAAAAATGAAAAAGGTACTTATTACAATCACCAGTATCATAGTTGTATTGGTATGTGTTGGCATTTTATATTCAAAATCGGTTATAAAGCGTGATGTACCGATATTGATTGAAGACGAAGATAATATTTCCGAAAATATGATTCAAGCGAATATAGTATCCTATAATCAAGTATGCGAGGGAATATTATACGATCTCAATGAAGATGAAGGCAAATTTTTGGTTACGATTCCGATGCAAAGCGATATACAGACAGGTATAGAGACGGGAAAGGAATACATGAGCACAAATTTGTTTGATGAGGATACCTCGCAAATGAGTATCTTCAATTTTGATTTAACAGACCATGTAAGCGCGTGCTTTGACAGCGCTATGGCTGGAGCATATTATATAAACAGTGATGCAAATCAGCATCGAAAATTAATGTATACGACAATTGATAACAATAAAACCATTACGGTAGCCAGTGAAGATGAAAATATTACAACAGGGATTGTTAAAACAGGTAATTATGTAGTCTATGGTACTTCAGACGGAAATATAAAGCTTGCAAACGCTGATGGATACAAAAAACTACTTTATAAACTCGATGATAAATACACAATAAAGAAAGTGAGGTATTTTGTAAGATCACAAATATGCGTTGTTCAAGCCGAAAATACAGATAATGAGCAAAATCCATTGTATATGATAGATACGGCAAACGGAGATATTCGCGTTATTGATATAAACGTTGAGGACTTTGATACGAATGAAGACAGTTATTCGGTCGTTTATATATCTAAAATCACAGACAATAATCAAATTTATTTATACGACATTTCAAGTGATACAAGGCAACTAGAAAAAAGTGGTGAGCTGATAGAAAATGTTTTTTTTAACGATCAAGGAGATAAAGTTATCTATATCGAAAGGACAAAAGAAGGTGCTACGAGTTTCAATATTGGTTTAATAATAAAAAACGGACTAAATAATATCAGGCTAATTTCTGACGTAAAACTTGCCAACAGGAAAATTATACTTAATAATGATAATACAGTATATTATTCGGAAATAAGAAGCACTACGGAAGATAATTCTAAAACGGTGAGTACCGAGTATAGTGTTTTAAAATGCATATTTTCTTTAGAATTTGATAACAATAGAAATGCAAGTATTCATTAAAATAACCCGAGCAAAATGTAATTTGCTCGGGTTTAAGTAAGAAGTATTTATGTTTTTTCTATATTTTTTTTCTGTTTTTTATATTCTTCTTTTTGTCTTTTTTCTTCTTTATCTGCTTTGTATTTTAATTCAAATATATCTATTAATTCTGCATTGGGATTATCATAATATATTTTTTCCATTTGCTTGCTTAATGATTTTGACCAGACTGTAAGTACAACCAATATTCCCAAAATTAAAAAATTTGTAAAATCTTTGCTGTAAATAATAAAAATCAACAGAGCAACATCAATAACGATACCGACATAGAATATAATCCGCAATGCTTTTGCCCATTTCAAATATCCTTCCAAAATTAAATCCTCACATCTTTCTGCATATAATTTAGTATTCTAACAAACTTAATAAAAATAGTCAATATCTTAAGATCACGGCTATTATTTAAAGTTAAAAGCGGCTTAGCCGCTTTTAACTTTGTAAATTTTGTTTGATAGGATCAATTAAATCCAAATTACAAATACCATGTTTTAAATGTTTGCAATTCAGGCAAGTGGGAGCTCCGGCGTCGACAGCATTTTTGAACATATCTGCAACAGGTCTGAATTCAGAACAGTTCTGCGCAATTTTCGTATAAGTTTCTCTATCCATAATAACTCACTCCTTATAATATACTCGTAAATTATTATCTTAAAAACTGGCGAAACTATTCATTTTAAAATCAGTAAAGTAATTGGAAATATTTATTTTTCATCATCTATACGATAATCGGTAAAACCAATATCAGATTTATCAGGCAAAATGAATATCAATATAATGTATACAATAATACCCGGGAATGCTGCGCTGAATATGGATAAAAGTATGTATAGTATCCTTACAATTGTGACATCAATATTTAAATATTGAGCTATTCCAGAGCATACACCGGAAAGAATTCCTGTATTTTTATCTTTATATAATTTTTTTTTCATGTATTATTTGCTCCTATAACTAAATTTTATATATTTTAATCAATCTTTTTTTAAAAATCATTTAAATCTAATCAATACATTTAGTTAATTAGTATATTAAAAACAATTTATTTATGAAATCTGCTTTTAATCGTTTTAATTTATAGTATAATATTAAATAATAAAATTATTATACTATATTTATACTTTATTTTAAATTTAATTTTTCAGGAGGTCAGAATGAAAGAATATAAGCCGAATTTTTCATCAGAAAAACTTGAAGACCTAAATAATTTAATGTTTTACAAAGCATTTGGGTGTTCAGATGACGATTTAAAAAGGCCGATCATCGGTATAGCTAATTCATTTAATGAAATAGTGCCTGGGCATATGAATTTACGACAAGTTGCGGATTTCGTAAAAAAAGGTATTTACAGGGCAGGAGGAACTGCTGTTGAATTTGGCACAATTGCAGGTTGTGACGGTGTGGCAACAGGGCATGAAGGGAATTTATATATTTTGCCTTCAAGAGAAGTAATAGCCGATAGTATTGAGACGATGGTTAAAATACATCATTTTGATGGACTGGTTCTACTTGGTTCATGTGATAAAATCATACCCGGCATGCTGATAGCTGCGGCCAGATTAAATATTCCGACGATTCTTGTAGCCGGCGGGCCAATGCTTGGCGGACCGGCATTTGGCAAAAAGAAGAAAACAGACGGCACTGCCTATACTGAAGCGATGGGAATGATGCAGGTAGGTAAAGCCACGGAGCAAGAAGTACGTAATCTTGCAACACTTACAATGCCGACATGCGGATCCTGCTCAATGTATGGAACCGCCAACACGATGACAGCGGTAGCAGAAGCTCTGGGATTGTCGCTTCCTGGTTCTGCATTGATACCCGCCGTTTATTCTGAACGTTTGAGAGCAGCGCAAAAATCCGGTGAAGCCATTGTAGAACTTGTGAAAAAGGGTATCACATCAAAGGATGTTTTAACTTTTGAAGCTATTCAAAATGCAATTAGCCTTTGTATGGCTTCCGGAGGGAGCACGAATGCGGTGATTCATATTTGTGCACTTGCTTATGAATTGGATATGGATCCTGATTTGATATTAAAAGAATTTAATGAACAAAGTCAAAAAGTTCCGGTGATCGTCACAGTCAATCCGGCAAGTAATGTTTGGGACATGGAAGATTGGTATAAAGCCGGTGGGGTACCTAAAGTTATGAAAAATATTAAGTCTTTGATTCAAACAGATGCACTTACAGTGACAGCGAAAACAATGGGTGAGAATTTAGACGAATATATTTCGCCATATCCGGCAGATGATGATTTAGTGAGAACAATAGATAATCCTCACAGCACACTTGGAGGCCTTGCCATTATGCGCGGAAATTTGGCTCCTGATACAGGAGTTGCAAAGCCTGCGGCAATTAAAGAAGAGGTTAGACAATTCACAGGAGAAGCGATATGTTTTAACAGCGAAGAAGAATGTTCTGCTGCGTTGAAAGAACTTAAAGTAAAACCCGGGCATGTTGTAGTAATCCGTTATGAAGGGCCAAAAGGCGGACCCGGAATGAGAGAAATGTATCAGCCAATGAAATTCTTAAATGGGCAAGGACTTGCAACTTGTACAGCACTTATCACGGACGGACGTTTTTCGGGAACAAATAACGGATGTTTCGTAGGGCATATTTCTCCTGAAGCTGCAGTCGGCGGCCCGATTGCATTGGTGAAAGACGGAGATAAGATAACTATCGATGTTATCAATAAAAATATTACCCTTCATGTAAGTGATGAAGAGTTGGCAAAGCGTAAAGCAGATTGGAAATATCAGCCTAAGAAAACAAAAGGTTATTTGGCGCGATATGCAAAATTAGCGAAATCTGCCGATAAAGGCGGCGTTTTAGAATAAAATAAACATTTTTAAGGAGGTTAAATATGAATCAGAAAATTCTAGAGCATGATGCTGGAGATAAAATGTTTCATAAAACATTATGGTCGGGAATGGGTATGAGCAATGATGATATTCACAGACCGATTATTGGCATTGCCAATTCATTTAACGAGCTTGTTCCGGGACATTATAATCTAAGGCAAGTTTCTGAGTTTGTTAAAAAAGGCGTTTACCGTGGTGGCGGCACGGCTGTTGAATTCGGTACGATTGCTTGTTGTGACGGTATCGCGCAAGGACATGCAGGTATGTATTATATTCTGCCTTCGAGAGAAGTTATTGCGGACAGCATCGAAGTCATGATTAAAGCACATAAATTGGATGGCATTGTATTGCTTGGTTCTTGTGATAAAATTGTACCCGGTATGCTGATGGCGGCGGCAAGAGCCAATATTCCGGCAATTATTGTTCCTGGTGGTCCGATGCTTGGCGGTCCTGCTTTTGGTGCGAAAGCGAAAGCAGACGGCACAGCGGTTTCAGAAGCGGTCGGAATGATGCAAGCAGGAAAAATTACTCAGCAGGATGTAGATAAATTAGCTGAAGTGGTGAGTCCGACTTGTGGATCTTGTGCTTTCTATGGTACGGCTAACACAATGTGTTGTCTGGCAGAAGCATTGGGAATGGTGCTTCCAGGAGGAGCCTTGATACCGGCTGTTTATTCTGAACGGTTCAGATGTGCGCAGGAATCCGGAGAAAAAATCGTGGAACTTGTTTTAAACGGCATAAAAGCAAGACAAATAATTACTTTTGAATCCATTCAAAATGCGATTGCCGTGTGCATGGCATCGGGAGGAAGCACAAATGCCGTTCTTCATCTGCCGGCATTGGCTTATGAAATCGGCATAGATACTGATAAAGTCATGGAAGAATTTGATATTCAAAGCGATAAGGTACCTCATATTGCAAGTGTCAACCCGGCTTCGCTTGTTTATGATATGGAAGATTTTTATAAGGCGGGCGGCATACCAAAAGTTATGATGAATATCAAAGATAAATTAAATTTAAATGTCATGACTGTGACTGGTAAAAGCTTAAAAGAAAATCTGGAAGAACACACCTTCGCATATCCTCCAAATGATGATCTGATAAGAACGCTTGATAACCCTCACAGCACGCTTGGAGGCGTTGCAATTATGCGAGGTAACTTAGCTCCTGATACGGCCGTGTCAAAGCCTGCTGCAATAGCGGAAGAAATAAGATGTTTTACAGGTACGGCTGTTTGTTTCGACAGCGAGGAAGAATGTACAAAAGCATTAGAACAGCTTAAAATTAAAGCAGGCGATGTAGTGGTCATTCGTTATGAAGGACCAAAAGGTGGCCCCGGCATGCGGGAAATGTACCAGCCAATGAAGCTGTTATATGGACAAGGTCTTGCAAAAAGCACAGCCTTGGTAACAGACGGAAGATTTTCGGGCACTAACAACGGTTGTTTTGTTGGGCATGTGTCACCGGAGGCGGCTGTTGGAGGACCGCTGGCTTTGGTCAAAGATGGAGATAAAATAACAATCGATGTTATTAAAAAAGAACTAACACTTCATGTCAGTGATGAAGAGTTAGAAGCAAGAAGAAAGGAATGGAAATATCAACCGAAAGAATTGGAAGGATATTTGGCAAGATATGCAGTATTGGCTCGTTCAGCCGATAAAGGCGGAGTTCTCGACTATAAACAGCTTCTAAAATAGTCATTTATATTTATATACTGTTTATTTTAATCATTTTAAAGGAAAAAGTTATGAAGGAATATAAAACAAATTTTAATTCAAAAGATAATGTACTTAATACTGTGTTCTATAAAGCAAATGGTTTTTCAGAAGAGGATACAAACAGACCGATAATAGGGATCGCCAATTCATTTAATGAATTGGTTCCCGGTCATTCGAATTTAAGGCAGGTAGCCGAATTTGTAAAAAAAGGTATTTACAGAGCAGGCGGAACAGCTGTTGAATTCGGCACAATTGCATGCTGTGACGGAGTGGCCAACGGACATGTGGGGAATTTCTATACATTGCCGTCGCGCGATGTTATAGCTTATACAATTGAGATCATGGCAAAAGCGCATCAATTGGACGGCATTGTTTTACTGGCTTCATGCGATAAGATTGTACCGGGTATGTTGATGGGAGCAATCAGAGCAAATATACCGGCAATATTCTTGCCTGGTGGCCCTATGCTTTCAGGTCCTGCTTTCGGAGAAAAATCAAAGGCTGATTTATCAACCGTTGCAGAAGCTGCCGGAATGCAGCAAGTTGGGAAAATAACATGGCAGGATTTAGAAAATTTGACAAAAGTATGTACACCTACTTGTGGTTCTTGTCAGTTTTACGGCACTGCAAATACAATGTGTTGCACAGCCGAAGCGCTTGGAATGGTATTGCCTGGAGCCGCCGCAATTCCCGCAGTGTATTCTGAACGCTTCAGAGCAGCTCAAAGTACGGGAGAAAAAATTGTTGAATTAGTAGTAGACGGAATCAAACCAAGTGATATTATCACACAGAAAAGTATTCGAAACGCAATAAGATATGTAATGGCTTCAGGTGGAAGCACAAATGCCGTTATTCATTTATGTGCAATCGGATATCTTGCAGGCATGGATACAGATGAAATCATGAAGGAATTTGATAAACAAAGCAAACTGATTCCGCATATTGCAAGAATTAATCCGGCAAGTAATGACTGGGATATGGAGGATTACTTTAAAGCGGGTGCCGTGCCCAAGGTATTACAAAATCTGAAATCTAAGTTAGACTTGGATGCATTGACAGTTACAGGGAAGACAATTGGGGAGAATATTGAAGATTATGTTTTTTGTTATCCGCTAAATGACGATATGATAAGAACGTTGGATAATCCTCACAGCACACTGGGTGGGCTTGCAATCATGAGAGGAAATTTAGCGCCTGATACGGGAGTGGCAAAACCTGCAGCGATTGCAGAAGAAGTCAGACAGTTCACGGGAGAGGCTATTTGTTTTGACAGCGAAGAAGAAAGTATCACCGCATTACAAGAGAAGAAAATCAAACCCGGACATGTGGTTGTCATTCGCTATGAAGGACCAAAGGGCGGTCCAGGTATGAGGGAAATGGCGGTAACGATGAAAATGATGCATGGACAAGGGCTCGCAAAAAGCGCCGCTCTTATTACAGACGGACGTTTTTCAGGCACGAACAACGGATGCTTTGTCGGGCACATTTCTCCTGAAGCGGCAGCGGGCGGTCCGATTGCACTTGTGAAAGATGGAGACAAAATAACAATCGATGTTATCAATAAAGAATTGACACTCCATGTCAGCGATGAAGAGCTTACGGCGCGCAAAGCACAGTGGCAGTATGAACCAAAGGATTTAACCGGATACTTATCAATTTATTCTAAATTAGCTAAATCGGCCGATAAAGGCGGAGTATTAGAATAAAAATTAAAAGAGCGATTTTATCGCTCTTTTTTTATTTATTGACAAATTTTAATGAATATATTACAATGCACATGTAATACAAGCAAACAATAATACAAAATACAAAAATAGTAAAATAGATATTGAGCCATGCAAATGTTATATCATTTGCAAAAAAATATAATAAAACTACTATTTATTAAAGGAGTAATATATATGAAAGAATTTTTAACAGGTAACGAAGCAGTGGCTCGAGGCATTTACGAGGCGGGAGCAGTATTTGCATCGGCCTATCCCGGCACTCCAAGTTCAGAAATTTTAAAAGAGGTAGGAGAATATAGTGAAATTTATTCTGAATGGGCTACAAATGAAAAAGTGTCACTCGAAGCAGCGATCGGTTCGGCTCAAGCCGGGATGCGATCAATGGCAGCAATGAAAGTTGTCGGGCTAAATGTTGCGGCCGATCCTTTTATGTCAATTTCGTTACCTGGTATTGACGGAGGGCTGATATTAGTGATCTGTGATGAGCCGGGATATTATTCTTCACAAGATGAGCAAGATAATAGAATTTTTGCGGCCTTTTCAAATATGCCGATGTTCGAACCGTCAGACAGTCAGGAAGTTGTTGACATGATTAAAGATGCTTATGAAATAAGCGAAAAACATAAAACGCTCGTAACTCTCAGAATGACGGGAAGAGTATGTCATAGTAAATCTCCCGTAATTTTTTCCGACAGAGTCGATAAAGAACCTCAAATAATAAGCAAAGAACCAAAAGTGCCGCTGCCCGCCGCGATGGTTGGAATGTTTGCGAGAGTAAGTAAACGTACAGAAGAATTAACAGAGCTATCCTACAGCAGCAAATATAATTACATAGAGTACAACAATAAGGATATAGGAATAATTTCTTCGGGCATTCCTTATTATTATGCTAAAGAAGTATTTGGTGATAAAGTTTCATATTTTAAAATTGGTTTTTCTTATCCGATGCCAATGCAAAAAATAAAAGAATTTGCGTCAGAAATGAAAAAAGTGATTGTTATTGAAGAATTGATGCCTTATATAGAAAACCATCTAAAAAATGAAGGCATTGAATGCGTAGGTAAAGATGCATTTGTAGAAGCAGGATTTAATCCATATTCCGGAGAATACAGTGTACCAATGTTAAAAAAGACATTTTTCAAAGAAGATATAAGGTATATTACGGCCAAACATGAATTTGTGGTGCCGCGACCGCCGGCTCTTTGCGCAGGATGTCCACATAGAGGAAGCTTTTTTGTCTTATCTAAAATAAGAAAAAAATATGACACGATCGTACATGGAGATATAGGATGTTACGGACTTGGTGCGATTCCTCCGTTTATGGCGGTTGATAATGTAGTATGCATGGGCGCGAGTATCAGCATGGCGCACGGTTCTCAAACATCTTTTGACAGACACGGCATAGATAAGCGTTCAATCGCAGTAATCGGGGATTCCACATTTTATCATACCGGAGTCAACAGCCTAATGAACACAGCTTATAATAAAGGAACACCGGTGATATGTATCTTAGACAATAAAACAACAGCAATGACAGGGCATCAGGAAAACCCGGGTTCTGGCAGATTACTCGCAGGAAAAGAAGTTGAACCTTTTGCAATCGAAGATGTGTGTGCTTCTTTCGGGATAAAAAATATTATAATAGTAGATCCTACAAATTTAAAAGAAAGCGAAGATGCACTCATAAAAGCAGTAGAATCGGATGAACTGCATGTCATTATTTTCAGATATCCGTGCGTCATGAAAAAACTGACTGCCAAAGAATCAAAAGAATATCACGAACAAAATAAAGCAAAAATTAATGATGAAAAATGCATAGGATGCAAGATTTGTTTAAAATCAATCGGATGTCCGGGGCTTGAGTTTGACAAAGAAAAGAAAAAAGTAATTGTTAATTCTACATGTGTAGGCTGTGGAATCTGCGTGCAGATTTGCCCGTCTAATGCTATCGAAAGGACAGGTGTGTAATATGGCAATAAATAAAATATTATTATCCGGAGTAGGAGGACAAGGTACAATTCTTGCTGCGAAAATACTTTCAAATGGTCTGTTGGATGCTGGATATAATGTAAAAATGTCTGAAATACACGGAATGAGTCAAAGAGGTGGAAGTGTAACATCTCATATTGTATACAGCAAGGACGAGGTATATGCTCCTGTTATAGACAAAGGAGAAGCAGATATTTTAGTCGCTTTTGAAGAAATAGAAGCCAATAGATGGATTGAATATTTAAAAATAGGAGGTAAGATCGTCATCAATGATTATCAAATCATGTCGATCCCTATTTTAGTGGGCGCTTTTGAATATCCTATAGGAGTGAAGGAGTATATAAAAGAAAACGTCGAAGACTGTGTTATTTTCAATGCCGGAGAAATAGCCAAAGAACTTGGAAATGAAAAAGTGATGAATATAGTCTTGCTGGGTTCTTTGATCAAAGCTATGAACTTAGAACATATAGACTGGGAAAAAGTAATAAAAGATAATGTAAAAGCACAATTTGCAGATATCAATATTAAAGCGCTATACAAAGGAATGGGATTGGCATAATTGTTTTCGCCAATATTATAAGAGGTTATCGCTTAGTGATAACCTCTTAATCATTTAACTTGTTTGTATGTGGATAATTTTTTATGTTTATAAAATATTTTCATGAACGATAATTTTGTTTCGGCAATAATTAAAGCAATTAAAATAATCAAAAAACCAAAACACATCTGCGTACTTATATGTTCTTTTAATATCAAAACACCGAGCAGTGTTCCGAAAACACTTTCCATGCTCATCAATACACCTGCATGGGTTGGGGTTGTATATTTTTGAGCGACATTTTGAAGTATTAAGCATAGAGCAGTTGCAGCTAAACTTAGATACAGTAATATTCCTATTCCGCCTGCAGAAATGCTAAAATCAGTGCCTTCAAAAATAAGGGCGGAGATCGTGCTTAAAATTGCGACAACACAAATTTGTAAAACGGCTAAGACAATCGGGTCATGTTTTTTTGTATAGTGCGCTATAAAAATGACCTGAAAGGCATAACAAACGGCGCTGACCAATGTGAGCATATCACCTTTGAAAGTGATTGTTTTGCCGATTGAAAAGTTAGAAAAATCAATTGTCAACAGGCATATACCAATAAGCACCAAAAAAGTAGCGGTAAGATTAAACTTGTCCGGCGCTCGTTTTGTAATAAAATATGCGAGCAAGGGTACAATGATAACATAGATGCTGGTTAGAAATGCATTATTACTTGCAGTAGTGTAATCTAATCCCACAGTTTGAAACATATAGCTGAGGAATAGCACAAAACCGATAATAAATCCGGCTTTTAATACCTTTTTATCTCGGGTCAACTTTTTTCTAAATACAATACACAAAAAAATGGCTGCGATAACAAAGCGGATCGCAATAAGCTGCATCGGATTCAGTCCGTCATTTAATAATATTTTATTGCCGGCGAATCCGCTGCCCCAAATAAAAGCCATAAGAATAATTGCAAGATCCGCAAAGATCATTTTTTTTCGTTCACTAGTCATAAAAATCCCTACCTTTTAAAAACGCCTTCTTATTATATCAAATAACAATAAAACAGCAATAGATGAAAAATAACAATTTATTTAAATTTTAAAAATAAAAAAGACTGCATTGTAGCAGCCTTTTTAAAATTATTTAACTTACATTTTGATGATCAATAATATCGTGCACATTTTCATCAACAAGTTTTTTATCCACTACAAATTCTTTTATTTCATCAGAAGAAGGGATGGTGTACATCACAGGAAGCATTACATTTTCCATAATGCCTCGTAGACCTCTGGCGCCCAGTCCTCTGTTTAGTGTAAGTTTTGCTACCTGTCTAAGTGCTTCATCCTCAAATGTGAGTGTCACGCCATCAATTTTAAATAAGGCTTTGTATTGTTTTGTAAGCGAATTTTTCGGTTCTTTTAATATTTGAATGAGTGTATTCAAATCTAATTCGTCCAAAGCTGTAATGACGGGTATCCTTCCTACTAATTCAGGAATCATGCCATATTTAATGATGTCTGTTGGCATAACCTGCATTAAGATTTCGCCTTTTTTCATATGCTGATTATCTTTAATATCTGATTCAAAGCCCATTCCTTTTTTGCCGATTCGCTTTTGAATTATTTTTTCAAGACCGTCAAAGGCTCCACCGCAGATAAATAAGATATTTTTTGTATTGATCTGCAGGAATTCCTGATACGGATGTTTTCTTCCGCCTTGCGGAGGCACATTTGCTGTAGTGCCTTCCAAAATCTTCAGCAGTGCTTGCTGCACGCCTTCACCGCTTACATCTCTGGTAATAGAAGTATTCTCACTCTTTCGCGAAATTTTATCTATTTCATCAATGTAAATAATACCACGTTCCGCAGTTGGAATGTCGCCGTTTGCTGCTTGGATTAGCTTGAGCAATATATTTTCAACGTCTTCCCCCACATAACCTGCCTCGGTGAGAGAGGTGGCATCAGTAACGGCAAAAGGCACATTGAGCATTTTTGCCAGCGTTTCTGCAAGAAGAGTTTTACCACAGCCTGTCGGCCCCAGTAATAAAACATTACTTTTTTGAATTTCTACATCGTCATCTTTATTATCATAGAAAATACGCTTATAATGGTTGTATACCGCAACAGAAAGTGTTCGTTTGGCTTCATCTTGCCCTACAACATATTCGTCCAAATACTTTTTTATTTCTATAGGTTTGGGTATATTTTCTTTCGATAAATTATTTTTGGCAGCTGGAGCGAATTCATAATCAAATTCTTTTTCACCTGCTTTGCCTATACCCCTCTTTTGTTTGATGTTGTTTATGCCTTTAATAAAATCTTCGTTTTTTTCATAAATTAATATGTCGGCACATCTTAATATACATTCAGAGCATATGCAAACATCGCCGCTGACAATGATGTCGATATCGTCAGTTTGATTATTGCCGCAAAAACTGCAAACTTTTTTCATGTAATCTCCTTTCTGCCAAATTAACAATTTATCTATGAGTTACTATTCTGTCTATTAGGCCATAATCTTTAGCCTGCTGTGCAGTCATAAAGTTATCGCGCTCTGTATCTCTAGCTATAATATCAATACTTTGGCCTGTTAACTGGCTCAGTAATTCGTTTAATTTATTTCTCATTCTAAGCAGTCTGTGTGCATAAATTTGAACGTCCGTGCTTTGCCCCTGCGCACCACCTAAAGGTTGATGTATCATGACTTCGGCATTGGGGAGGGCTAATCTTTTGCCTTTTGTACCTGCACTCAGCAAAAAAGCTCCCATCGAAGCAGCCATACCTATACATATTGTTGATATGTCGCATTTTACATAATTCATCGTATCATATATAGCAAAGCCTGATGAAATAGATCCTCCCGGACTATTGATATAAAGATTGATATCTTTGGTGGAATCTTCTGCTTCCAAAAAAAGCATTTGAGCAATGATCAGGCTTGCACTGGTGTCATTGACTTCTCCCGTTAAAAAAATGATGCGTTCTTTTAACAACCTTGAAAAAATATCATAAGATCGTTCGCCTCTGCCGGTTTGTTCAACTACCATTGGTACTAAATTCATATTCATCTACATTCACCACCTTAAATAAGTAATTTATATATTATATTATACTATAAAATTATTTGTTGTCTTTTATTTCCTTCTCTTCGGTATTTTCTTCCTTCTTTTGTGTATTTGAAGCAGTGGCTTTTTTCGCCTTGGTTGTTTTCTCTACTTTAACATAAGCCATAATTTTTTCTAGGAGTTTATTGGTCCTGGCTTCGTCTCTAATTGCTTCAAGCCGTTGCGGATCCATGCGTTTTTTAAACTCTTCGGGCTCAATTTTATACATATCTGCGTATTTTTGAATTTCATTTTCATAATCTTCTTCGGAAATAGTAATATTTTCTTTTTCTAACATTTTAGCAACTACCATTTCACCTTTGATTCTGTCTTGTGCATCTTGTCTGATTTTGTCAAAAATAGCTTTTACTTCTTCACTGTCGCTATTTAAATATTTCTGCGGGTCAATACCGCTTGATTTTAAGCGATTTTCAAAATCTTTTTTATACATTTCCGAACGTTCATTAATCATATATTCCGAAATCACAACAGTGGAATTTTCAATGGCTGTTTCAATTACTTTATTTTGTGCTTCATTTTTCAATTCGGCTTCTTTTTTTGCTTTGACCGATGCTTTTATATCTTTTTTAAATTCATCAAGCGTATCGAATTCGCTTACTTCCTGAGCAAAATCATCATTGATTTCCGGAAGCTCTTTTGTTTTCACATCATGAATAAAAACTTTAAAGATCGCTTCTTTGCCCGCAAGCTGAGTTGCCTGATAACCTTGTGGGAAAGTTACTTTAACATCAATGTTCTCTCCGGCATTTTTGCCGATGAGCTGATCTTCGAAAGTATCGATAAATGAATTGCTGCCAAGCTCAAGAGAATAACCTTCGGCTTTTCCGCCTTCAAAAGCAATACCATCAATAAATCCTTCAAAGTCTATCACGACCGTATCACCTTTTTTTGACGAAGTTTGCGATGAAATGAGTCGTGCATTTTGATTCTGAATTTTTTCAAGTTCTTCTTTAACGTCTTTTTCTCTTGGGGTATATTTAAGTGATTTAACGGTTACTGAGTCATAACTGCCCAGTTCTACAGTAGGTTCAACCGCTACTTCAATTGTGAACGATAGCCCTTTTTCACTGCTTACCTCCTCGATGCTTTTCATATAAGGGCGTGAAGCTATGATCAATTCTCCGCTTTCTATAATATTAAGATATTCATCCGGAAATGCTTCATCTATAGCATCTTCATAAAAAACACCTTTTCCATATCTGGCTTCAATCATTTGGCGCGGTACCTTGCCCTTTCTGAAACCGTCTATTTTAAACTTGTCTTTATTTTTTGCATAAGCTTTGGCAATTGCTTTTTCAAAATCTTCAACGCTTACGTCGATTTTGATTATAGCCGTGCAGTTTTCAATTTTTTCTACTTTAAAAGCCATATTTTAATCTCCTTTTTTCGCATTAACTTCATAAGTATATCATAATTAAACTTCTAAAACAATTTAATTCTGTTTGGTAAACAGTTCTTTGACCGGAAATTTTGAGATGATATCATCTATGTTGTGTGCCTGTATAAATACACTGCCATAATCTAATCCCAAAATATCTGAGTTCAAATAAATATATATATATTTATTTGAATTAGTTTTAACTATCAATACTTCATTTGTATCCTCATAGACATAATAAGGTTTTATAATACCATTATCAAGCGCTTGCTGAAATTCATGAATAAGCATGTCGTTTTCCGTATATCTTCTTGAGAGGACAATACTTTGGAATAATGAACCTTCATATTTAATATATTCAATACTTTTAATATCATTGAAATCTATCTTTTTATATTGAATTTTATCATAGACAATGGGAACAAAGATGATTGATTCAATGATAAAGAATAAAACAATAAAGATGATTCCTTTTTGTTTCTTACTCAGGTGTTTTATATTTTTACGGTTTAAAAGTTTACTCAATAAAAATCCTATCTATCATTATATAATAATTTAATTTATTTTTTGCGAATACGATTTAGCAAGATATTTCTGACAGAGCTGATTAAATATATCGAACCGGCAAAAACATAGACGGTGTCTTTCTGTTCCATATTTATAAAATCTAGTACATGATCAATATCAATATGAGTGGTAGATATGTCATACATATTTTTAATGTAATCAGATAATTCTATAGATGTCATCGCTCTTTCACTGTGAGGTGTTAGAGTATAAATGTGCTGTTTGTTTGCAAGTAATGCAGCAAATGAAGCAGAAAAATCTTTATCTTTTAATTTCCCTACGAATAAGGCAATCTCTTTATCTGGGAAAAAAGTATTTAAATTTTCATTTAACACACATATTCCTTCTTCATTGTGGGCGGCATCAAGAATAATGAGCGGGGTGGAATTTAATATTTCAAATCTTCCGGGAAAAGTTGTCTTTTTGATACCCGATACTGCCTGATCGATATCCAAAGACATTCCGAAAGAAGAGAGGGTCTCCATTACTTTGATAACACACGAAAGATTTTTTAATTGATAACTGCCTGCCAAAGGAAGATCAATCATATATCGATTTTTATATACTATTTTCTGTCCGCTGTAAGAAGAGTCAAGCAGTTTAAAATCATCAACAGATGCGATATAAATATCGGAATGTAAGCTCTGTGCTTTCATTTTAATCACATCCATAATCGTATCAGATTGCTGCATAAGAATACAAGGTCTATTTTCTTTGATGATACACGATTTTTCATAAGCAATCATTTCAAGGCTATCCCCGAGATGCTCTTTGTGATCATAACTGATAGAAGTGATGATGCTTGCTTCATTAGTCCGTATAATATTCGTGGCATCAAGTCTGCCACCCATGCCAACTTCCCATACAACGATTTCCACTTGTTCTTCAAAAAAATATTGAATGGCAATTGTGGTAACGAGTTCGAATTCTGTAGGAGGCGTGATGCCGATTTTAGTATTTATATCAATTTGTTCCTTTATTTTGGCGGTTATTTCAGCTAGTCGGTCATTGGGAATATATTGATTATTAATTTGAATTCTCTCATTAAAACAAATGACATAAGGAGAGATAAAAAGACCTGTTTTTTGCCCGCATGAAGAAAGTGCATATGATAACATTGTAGCTGTGGAGCCTTTGCCGTTTGTTCCTGCTATATGAATAAATTTCAATTTGTTTTGAGGATCACCCAGGCTGTTTAAAAGTAATGTAATATTTTCCAGTCCTAATTTTATTCCAAATTTATTTTGAGAATGTATATATTCTAAAGCTGTATGATAATTCATAAAATCCTCCGGATTCGTATTAAATATTATAACATTTCTTTTAAAAATTTAAATTAAATGTTATAATATAAAAAATATTTAGGAGATTTGTATGCGTTTTATTTTTGTAAGACATCCTCAAACCATATCTAATTTTGAAAATAGGCTTACTGGCGTTAGTGATTCACCATACACAAAAGAAGGAGAAAGACAAGCACAGGCGTTAATAGATTTTTTAAGCACAGCTACTTATGACAAAATTTATTCAAGTCCGATTCAACGTGCTAAATATATTGGGCAAAATGTTGCAAATAAGTTAAATGTAGATTTAAATATTGTTGAATGGTTGAGAGAAATAAATTTTGGAGACATGGAAGGATTAGCACTTTCCGATTTTGCAGACAGAAATATTGATATTGATGAATATAGAAAAAATCTGCTAAGTTTTCAGTATCCGAATGGAGATAGCTGGTCGGATTTTTACGAGCATAGAAAAAAACATATTCACCATTTGCGAAGTGACGATGGCGTATGTCTTTGCACATCTCACGGAGGAGCCATATGGGCACTCACAACAGCGCTTTTGGATCAAGAATTAAAAGAATTCAGCGGGAAGATAATAAATAATGCAAGCATCATCATTGTTGATTATAAGGATGGATACGGACAAATCATGAAAAGAATCGAAATCGATGATATACTGCAGAGGAAAATAGGCCATTTTAATTATTGGGAGTAAAAAATGAAAAGTGAGCATTTAATCAATAATCGGAAAAAATTTAAGGATTTAATGGATATAGGCAGTATTGCATTAATACACTCAAATACGCTGTATACATCAAGCGCGGATATGAATTTTCCTTTTGAAGTTGACAGGGATTTTTATTATTTAACAGGTATTGAAAAGCCGGATTTTATTTATATGGCGGAAAAAAATGCTGATACAATAAATGAGACGTTATTTATATACAGAAAAGATGCTGCTCAAGAAAAATGGACAGGCTATCGATTTTCAGAAAAAGAATTATCCGAATTGTCAGGCATAAAAAATGTTGTCAGCATCGATAAATTTTTTGATGTTTTTGCATCCGCTATGGCGAAGATATCTTATAAAACAATCTATATCAACCTTAAAACGATATCTTCGTGGAAATCATACAGCACACCTTACGAACAATTAGCGGAAGCTATTATAAAAAAATATCCTTATATACATGTCAGGAATGCCTCCGAAATAACGGTACCTTTAAGGCTTATAAAAGAAGATTATGAAATCGAAATGATTCAAAAGGCGATTACGGTTACCAATAAAGGCATTTTAAGATTGATGAAATCCAGCCGTCCAAATATGAATGAAATAGAGCTTAAAGCTAATTTTGAATATGAGATTATAAAGGCTGGGATGAAAAATGCGTTTGCACCTATTATAGCCGGGGGGGAAAACGGTTTAACATTGCATTATGAAGAGAGCAATGAGATGATTGAACAAGATAGTTTGGTACTACTTGATGTAGGAGCTTCGTATAATAATTATTGCGCAGATGTTACACGTACGTTTCCTATAAGCGGAAAGTTTACCGATGCACAACGAGAAGTGTACGAAATTGTGCTGGAAGCCAATGAAGAAGTTATCAAATATATTAAAAAAGGAGTTACTTTCAGGGAAATTGAAGCGCTGGCAAAAGCGATTTTAACGAAAGGTCTATATGATATTGGTGTATTGAAACAAGCGAGAGATATTAATAAATACTATTATCATACAATTGGGCATAGTCTGGGTTTGGATGCGCATGATCCATGTGATAAATCGATACCTTTTAAATCTGGCATGATCATTACTGTGGAGCCCGGACTGTATATCAAGGAATTGAATATAGCAATAAGAATAGAAGATGATGTGTTAATTACGGATACAGGATGTATTGTGCTTACACAAAGTATCATTAAAAGCGCTGATGATATTGAAAAATTCATGCAAAATGGAAGAAAGGCATAAAATGAATAATAATGATTATCAGATTTTAAAGCAAAAATTTAATACGAGAATTCTGATAGCCGCATATTCTTTAGTGGCAATTTTAGCTATGATTTTATACAATGCGATAGCCACTGTCTTTAGAATTCCTTATGATATTCAGGCAATCCGTATTATTATACCCGATATATTGTTTAATTACGGGTTTAATGCTATAAAAAACGGTGAAACAAGTATAGGGATAACTTTAATAATAGCGTTTGCATTTGCGTTAGCACTTTTAATTCTTTTGATCCTTTATGCTTTCAAGCACAGGAGATGGGCTTTTGGATGGGCGGTATTTTTTGCATTGGCGGATATGCCTTTATTGATTATTGTTAAAAATTGGCAGGCAATTATATTGCATGTAGTTTGTATTGCAATTTTAATATTTGGCTTTAAGATGTGTGGCTCTATCGTACAATTAGATAAGAGAATGTGGAGCTTTTAATCTAAAAAACTTGACAAATTTAAAATACTTTGTTAGGATAATTAGGCGTTATTTGAATGCGGATGTGGCGGAATTGGCAGACGCACTAGACTTAGGATCTAGCGCCTACGGCGTGGGGGTTCGACTCCCTTCATCCGCACCAGTTTTTAAGCGAAAGTGGCTCAGTGGTAGAGCATCGCCTTGCCAAGGCGAGGGTCGCGAGTTC
>CAZOOZ010000006.1:0-141375 GCA_964581565.1 uncultured Eubacteriaceae bacterium | reverse complement strand
GAGCAGCTGATTTGTAATCAGCAGGTTGCGGGTTCGAGTCCCATCACCAGCTCCAGTATAGCAATATAAAACCACGTATTCACGTGGTTTTTTTATAAGTATTTAATAGTTATGATAATATTATATATTTATATTTTAAAATTTTTTAATGGTGTTATAAGCATATTATAATATCTAAGATCTTTAATATCTTCTTTGTTGAATAGCAACTGCTCTTTCAGTGCGATTGAATCTGAAAGTTTTGTTTTCGAAACAATTACTAACTGTGATAATTCCCATAGAAGGTGATTCTTGCTTGAACGGATTTAAAATATTATTATATACTATTTCTGCCTCTTTAACTTAATTTTCAAGAATAAAATGCGTTAACATATCGTAAGGTTCCATTACTCCTTTATAGATATGTTCGCATTTCTGCCAATCTTCTTTTCCGTAATACCTATACATAATACTACGGTTATCGTGTTTGTCTTTTCTGAAAATTTTATTGTAAGCAATGATTTTAGCATACCATAATTTAAAAGTATTTTATCCATATAACTTAAACAGAAGATGTTTAATAGTTTAGGTGAGGAATATGCCCGATATGATAACCTTAGTTTTATGCAATAAAAAATATATTCAACTTATTTTATTTCATATTTTCCAATTTTTTAAGTTTATTTTTTATAATAGACAATGTCGCTTCGTCAAATGAATTTTTTTTGTAACTGGCTATTGGTGATAAATGTTTTTGCACAGCTAATTCAGCCATTTCTTTTTGACGAAATTTCATAACTTCGCAGATAGCATAATGACCTTTGCTGGAATAATCATACAATTCAGGGTGAGCTGTAATATAAACATGATATCTTTTAATTTTATCTTTTATTAAATCATAAGATTGTATAATATAATTATTTTTGCTGCATTGTATTAAATAGGAATGAAAAATATTTTCTGCATTGAAAATTTCTTCATAAGTAGAAGTAGTATAAGCTTTTTCAATATTTTTTGCATATTTATATAATTGATTAATTTCTTTATCCGTTATTTCTTCTGCAGCGTAGCCGGCAGCAAGGCTTTCTAATTGTACTCTGAATTTGCTTAATTTAAAATAATCTTCTGAATCAAAAGGCGCTACGAACGTGCCTTTATTACGGATTTTAATTAGAAAACCTTGATTTATAAGAAGTTGTAAAGCATCGCGCAACGGCGTCCTGCTAACATCAAATAGTTCTGCTATTTGAGATTCGTTTATTTTAGTATCAGGGATCAAGTCAAAATTAACAATATCATTAAGTATTATTTCATATAAAATATTAGTAATAGATTTAAACGGATTTTCTTTAATTTTTTTTTCAAAGTCAAGTTTATTCATAGCTCTAATCTTTCTATAAATATAAAATTGAAACTGTTTTTTTAAAAAAAATATCAATAGAAATATACCCTTACGTACTGTTAATTATATGGATAATGTTTTTAATTTGCAACAATTAAAAAAAAAAATAAAATTAAAAACAATAAAATTTTTTAAATAGCACAGGAGGGAAAAATGCCGAAAATAGAAATAAACAAGGAATTATGCAAAAGCTGTGGACTTTGCGTAAAAGAATGTCCGAAGAAAATAATCCACATAGGCAGCACCATAAACAGCAAAGGATATAATACTGCCATGCAAACGGATGATAACAAATGCACAGGCTGTAAGCTTTGCGCAATAGTATGCCCAGATTCCGCTATTGCCGTATACAAATAAGGAGGAAATATATAATGAACAAACAGTTTATAAAAGGAAATGAAGCTATAGCCGAATCGGCAGTGCGAGCGGGCTGCAGGTTTTTTGCGGGATACCCGATAACTCCGCAAAACGAAATACCGGAATACTTGTCTTCGCGTTTGCCGGAAGTAGGCGGAAAATTTATACAGGGCGAAAGCGAAATAGCAAGCGTTTTTATGGTTTACGGAGTAGCAGCAACAGGAATAAGAGCTATGACGAGTTCGTCGGGTCCGGGTCTTGCACTCAAATCGGAAGGCATATCAGTTTTAGCTGCAGGCAAAATTCCTTCAGTTATAGTAAACGTAACCAGAGGCGGCCCCGCTTTAGGGACGATAGAGCCTGCGCAGCAGGATTATTTATCATCTGTTCATTCACCTGCGCCGGGAGGGTTTAAATGCTTTGTACTGGCTCCGCAAAATGTTCAGGAAGCGGCTGATTTTGTATATAGAGCGTTTGACATAGCGGACAAATACCGCGCGCCTGTAATAGTGCTTGCTGACGGCATGATAGGCAACATGATGGAAGTTGTAGAGCTTCCAGAAATGAGAGATATTGAAGATTTGCCTAATAATGACAACTGGAGATTTAATAAATACAATGACGACGGCAGCATAAGAGTGCTGAGTACATATTGCCCCACTGGAGCGATGCTTATGGCGCAAAACAAAAAGATGAAAGAAATGTACGATACATGGGATAAAGAAGAACAGCAATGGGATGAATACATGCTTGATGATGCCGAGTATGTAATATGCGCATACGGTTCAAGCGCGAGAATCGCAAAAAGCGCTGTAAAAGAGTTAAGAGCGGAAGGCATAAAAGCAGGCCTTTTAAGACCTATAACACTTGTTCCGTTTCCCAAATATGCATTTGAAAAGCTAAACTACAATAAAATAAAGGAAATGTTCTGCGCGGAAATGAGCATACCCGGACAGTTTATATACGATGTAAAATATCATGTGCTGGGCAGAAGCAAAGTTTTGCCCATACAAACTTCGGGCGGCGTGATACTTGAAACAGATATCATAATAAATGAAGTAAAGGCGAATCTATAGGAGGTTTGGAATGGAAAAAATATACGATAGAGTAAGTTTTACATCATCGACAGTGCCAACAGGATTTTGCCCGGGATGCGGGCATAGCACAACACATAAACTTATAGCCGAAGCTGTAGAGCAATACAATATAAGGGATAAATTTTTAACTATATATCCGGTAGGGTGTGGCGGTTTGGGACTGACGTGGATAAACTTAAACTGTATAGGCGCGGCGCATGGTAGAGCGGGAGCAATCGCTACGGCAATAAAGAAAACAAATCCTGATAACTTTATAATGTCTTATCAGGGCGACGGAGACTTAGCCTCTATAGGTATGGCTGAAACAATTCATGCGGCGAACAGAGGAGAAAGCATTACAGTTATATTTATAAATAACGCTAACTTCGGAATGACGGGCGGACAGATGGCTCCTACAACGTTGCTAGGACAAAAAGCCACAACTGCGCAAAACGGAAGAAACATAGAAGAGCACGGGGCTCCGATTAAAATGGCAGAACTCATTTCAGGGCTTGACGCTCCGAAATATGTAGCGAGATTTGCTCTTCATAACGCTAAAAATGTAATGAAGGCGAAGCAAGGAATAAACAAAGCGTTTGAAATGCAGTTGAAAAATCAAGGCTATGCTTTTATTGAGCTTATTTCAATGTGCCCGACAAACTGGAAAATGACTCCAGTGCAATGCGCTGAATATATAGATAATGTAGTCTTAAAAACGTTTCCTTTGGGCGTTTTTAAAGATGAAATATAGGAGGGAAAAAATGGAAAAATCAGTATTAATTGCAGGTTTCGGCGGTCAGGGAGTAATGTCTATAGGCAAAATGCTTGGATACGCTGCAAGCGACGCAGGAAAATTCGCGTCATTTTATCCGTCATACGGAGCAGAACAGCGCGGCGGTACAGCAAACTGCACGGTTATAATATCGGATGAAGAAATAGGTTCGCCCGCTGTTTCTAAACTTGACGTTCTTATAGCGATGAATGAGCCTTCATACCAAAAATTTTCTCCTAAAGTAAAAAAGGGGGGGAGCATCGTAATAAACAGCTCAATGGTTTCAAGCAAAGTTGAGGATAAAGACATAAACGCATATTATATACCCGCAAATGAGATGGCAAATGAGTTAGGTTCTCCGCTTGTAGCAAATATAATAATTCTCGGAGCATACTTAGGAGTAAGCAATGCTTTAAGTGAAGATCAGGCTAAAGCAATTATTAAAAAGATGCTTGGAAGCAAACCGGGCATGCTTGAAATAAACTACAAAGCGTTTGATAAAGGATTTGAAGCGGTAAACAAGAGTAATGATACTTGATGCTTTATGGATTTTCCAGTCTCTCGATAACATAAAAGAGGTAAAAAATGAGTTTTAAACAAGAGTACGAAAAGAAAAAGATGCCTTTTAAGGACGCGGTAAAACTTGTTCAGAACGGCGACAGCATATATATGGCGGGCTCGAGCAATTTATCGGTACCGTTGAATTATATAGCAGAAAAGACGAGCTTAAGGACATAAGTGTTTTAAGCATTCTTGTATCAAACGAGATAAAACTTCTCGGAACCGACTGCGATTTTAAATATGCGTCTCTATTTTTAGGCGGGTATGAAAGAGCAGCGCAGAAAAACGGAAGACCTATTGACAATGTATGCTATCAGCTCAGAAATAACAGAAAAACAATTCAGTATTCGTTTAATCCGACGGTATTATTTATTATGGCAACACCTATGGATAATGATGGATATTTTAATTTAAGTCTTTCCCCTGGGGATATGGAATCACTAGTTGATAGTTCGCGGCTGGCTATTGTGCATGTTAATGATAAGCTTCCATACATTAATACGAAATCCTGATTTTAGAGACGAACTTTCATTTAATGCAAAAAAAGCAAGATTGCTTTAAATCTTATTCTTATTTATAAGCAGTTATGAAATAAATTCGGAATCGAAACTCCGGTTAACGACACCATAGTTATATTTGCTCAGATAATCGAAAATACATTTGACTAAATATCAAAAAAAGTTAAAAACTGAATCTGGAATTTAAGGACTTGTAAATATAAAAAAACATTTTATGGAGGATAGTGTGAAACTTAAAAAAGGAAAATTATTTAATTCACTTTCGATTGGAATAGCTTCGGTCTGGTTTGCGGCGCACTGCGGACCGGGATTTGCATCCGGAACACAGGAATTATTTTATTTTGTAAGACATGGCTGGTTCGGCGTATTTATGCCTGCGCTCTCTATGACATTAGTAGGAATCGGCATTTGGTTTATGCTTGAACATTCAAGATTAAGCCAGAAATACTCGTATAGAGACATTTATGATAAAGCAACCGTTCCGGCGGATTTTGTTTTAGGTAAAATTTATGACATAATCACTTTTCTCACACTCATGCTCGCCCCGGCGGCTTGTTTGGCGGCAGGTGGAGTGCTTATCCATCAATATCTTGGATGGAGTGATTTTGTGGGCAGAACAGTAATGCTTTTGCTGACTGTTGTTACAGTTATATTCGGCGCTAAAGTAGTTCGTGTAACGGGTACCGCTCTAACAGTCGCAATGATCGCGTTAATTATTATGATCTGCGGGGTCGGCATAACCAGAAACTGGGATGTTATAGCTAACCAAATCTCAAACAGAGTTATGTATACAGATTATGCCACTGCGTTTAAAGGAGGGCTTACGTATTTTGCATTCCAGGTAGGCGTTTGGACAGTAGCATGCTCTGCGGCAGTAGGCATAAGATATAAACAAGAGTCTAAAGGAGCAACCATAATAGGTATAGTACTAAATTCACTAATGCTGATGGGCGTATGCACATTGATGTTAGGCGGGATGCCTACTGTTGCAACAGACCCGAACGCAAGCTTACTCCCGACAGTTTATATTGTAAAATTATTAAATGTACCATTCTTTAATGTTGTTTATCCAATATTGCTTTTCTTAGCGCTCATTTCAACATTGGTAGGATTTGTATTGGTATTACAGACGAGACTCAGACAGGCAGTTTTAAAGAAAATGGAAAATGACAAACTTAAGAACACAATAATATCCGGCGGATTTTTAATAATAGTATGGGCAATATCGCAATTCGGTTTGATAGCAATAATATCAAAAGGCTATACATATACTGGATATATTACAATAGTTATCTGGTTATTGCCAATGCTTGTTTTTGGAATTAAGAACCTTATAAAATACAGAAAATTAGAAAAGCAGGGAGAATTACCTCCGGGTATGGATAACAGAGTTGAAGCAGAACAAGCTTCATAATTACAAATAGATCATTTACTTTTTAATTTAACAATTGATTTTATATATTTCAGATTCAGTATAAATTCAAATGCTTAGATGAAAATCTAAGCATTTGATTAAAAATTTAAAGAGATAATTTAATTAAGGAGGACAATTTAATGTCAGATAAAATATGCATAAGCGATACCATAAAAAAAGGTCTCATAAGAACAACGGCACGTTCACTAATAAAAGCGGCAGGCTTTACGGATGAGGAAATATCAAGGCCGTTTATAGGAGTGGCAAATTCTTATACGAATATTTTCCCGGGACATTCAAATCTTGATAAAGTGGGCCAGGCGGTAATGGACGGCGTAAGAATTGCGGGGGGCACTCCGGTAATGTTTGAAACCATTGCTATATGCGACGGCATATGCTTGGGCACGGCCGAAATGAAATATTCACTTCCGAGCAGGGAGTTAATAGCTAATTCAGTTGAAACAATGGCAAAAGCGCACGGCTGCGACGGACTTGTTTTGGTTGCAAGCTGTGATAAGATTATACCCGGAATGATTTTAGGTGCGCTCAGAGTAAATATACCAACTGTCATAATAACAGGAGGACCAATGCTTCAAGGCAAATTCCGCGGTAAGCTTAACGAGATTGGACCTGTTGAATCGTTAGCAAAATTAAAAAACGGCGAAATAACAGACGATGAATTTAAACTTTACGAAAATGAAGCCTGCCCGGGTATAGGCTCATGCCCGGGAATGTTTACGGCAAATTCAATGGCTTGTATGATGGAAATACTCGGTCTGGGGCTTCCCGGAAACGGCACCGTAGCCGCGGTAAGAGCCGAACGTTTTAGAATGGCTAAAAAAGCGGGAATGCTTGTTTTGGATCTTGTTAAGAAAGATTTAAAACCTCGGGATATAGTTACAAAAACTACAATAGAAAACGCAATAGTAGTTGATATGATGCTAGGATGCTCTACAAACACAGCGCTTCATCTTCCAGCAATAGCGGGAGCAGCAGGGCTTGATATTGAACTTGACGACTTTGATAAAATAAGCAAAATTGCGCCGCAGGTCTGCAAACTTTCTCCTTCGGGAAAACATACAATGGATGATTTGGATTTTGCGGGCGGCGTAAGCGCGGTTATTAAACAAGGCATAGACGCAGGCATAATAGACGGAAGCATGCTTTCGGTTACAATGCAAACAATAGCGGAAAATGTAAAAGATGCAGTTGTATATGACAGTGAAGTAATTCATCCGATGGATAATCCGTACTTAAAAGAAGGCGGACTGCGCGTACTTAAAGGTAACATTGCGCCGCTCGGAGCAGTTATTAAAATAGGCGGAGTAGACCCAAAAATGTACAAACATGTAGGTCCTGCGCGCGTATTCAATTCGGAAAACTCTGCTATGAACGCGCTTGTTGACGGCAAAATTAATAAAGGCGATGTTATGATAATCCGCTACGAAGGACCTAAAGGCGGACCGGGCATGCAGGAGATGCTGAACGTTACGGGCTACATCTGCGGAGCGGGGTTCGACAAAGACGTTGCGCTTATAACGGACGGACGTTTTTCCGGCGCAAGCAGAGGCGGAGTAATAGGTCATGTATCTCCTGAAGCCGCGCTAGGCGGACCTATCGCGCTTATAGAAGAAGGCGACACAATAGACATAGACCTAAACAGCAGGACAATAAACATTGTTATAGATGAAGCGGAACTCAAGAAAAGACAAGACGCTTGGGCATGTCCAGAGCCTAAAGTTGATTCGGGCTGGCTTGCGCAGTATGCATACCTTGTAGGCCCTGTATCTAAAGGCGCTCAGCTGTTATTTAATAAAAAATAAGCACAAATAATATATCTATGTTGCGTTAGTTACTGACGGCAGATTGTCCGGCGCGAGTGTCGGCGGAGTAATAGGGCATATATCTCCAAAAGCGGCTTTGGGAGGTGTAATAGCAATCGTTGAAGACGGGGATATTATTTCATATGATGTTTTCAAGTGTACTATTAACCTTGAAGTAAGCCAGGATATAATAGAAAAAAGGCTCAAGAATTGGAAATGCCCACCGCCGAAAGTTAAATCTGGATGGCTTTGTAGATATGCGCAGATGGCAATGCCGGTTAGTGAAGGTGCTACAGTAAAATTTGATATAGAAATTGAATAATTTATGAAATAAAAATTATAAATATTTAATTACTGAAGAAAATAATGCAGAAGTTCAACACCATGTCAACATAACAGATAAAGTACATTAATTATCTATGGAAAATCGAACATGAATTCATAAACATTATACAACATAATTTATAAATTATATCAGATTTATTGATGCTGAATAAATAAAAAATATATTTAAAAAAGATTGTTAGCAGATAATTAATTATAATTCCAGGAACATAGCCAGCTTTATTGATTGCGCATCAATTTTTATAAAAAATCCTTTAAAATAATATCCATATTATCACCTTTTATTAAATAATGATGTAACTAAAAATAAGCGCAATCAATAAAGCTGGCTATGTAATAAATATAACAATAATTATGATATTCTATCGATTTTATTAATATTCTTTATAGAACGTAAAATTTATTATATTAACCTCCGTTTTTCATATTGCAAACTGAATATATTTAATATGCAAATATCTTGGTACGAAATTAATATTAAAGCATTGTCAATAGAATCAATAGAATATCAGATCAATTTAATAAAAGGAATTAAATATGTATTAGATTTTTCTTGCAATAGCAATTTTATTTGAAATTATCGGTAGAGCGCTGTCGGTATAGTAATAATTCTGCTATTGGCATATTTTTTTCCTAAGAGTCATATTTTTAAAGTTTTCTCAACAATATTAATTGTGGTAGATGCAGTTGGGTTATATTTAAGTTAATTAATGCAAAATAGATTTATAAAAACATTTGAAAGAATATTAAAATAATTGCTATTAATTTACTTGGAACGGTACTGAAATTGTAGCGTATACAACAAGAAATACTTTTCACTACTTTGTATTTAAATTTTGGATAAAAAATAGGTATCTAGGTATCAATGAAATGATGCGAAAGTATGCTTTTTTATAAATTGATATATTTCTGAATTTACCTACTACATTCCTAAATAATTCAATACGCCATAAACCATAAATACTGGCCAAATAATAGCTTTCAAGAACCCTAATACACCGATCCAGAAGGTAGTAGCCGAAGAAATATAATAGATTGCTGCACCGATTAATCCCAATCCATAAACGGCAGCGGATGATGTGTGTTTTGAATGAACCTTTTTATCATTCATATTGTGGCCCTCCTCTATAATTTTAATATATCAGTATACACTAATGTATGCTTGTTTTATTATAGCACGTTATATTAGATAAATATTAAATTATATCTATACAAAGTGAAATAGGTATTATATAAATTAACAAAGATGAATACGTAGATGAGATGCGAGAGAGTCAGCCAAAATATAATTAAATATAAAATCAGCAGGTTGCGGGTTCGAGTCCCATCACTGGCCTCAGTATAGGAATAAAAACTATGCATATGCGTGGTCTTTTTGATATTTTTTAATAAACCTATGTCTATAAATATCTAATTATAGTATCGGATGTTTAATGTTTTTTTATTTCTTACCGTCTATATAAACTATCGCGTTCAGCGCCGCCAGCTGCCCTTCGCCTCCCGCTTTGGAAAGCTGATAGGGCTTGCCTGCGCAGTCGCCCGCAGCGTATAAGCCCTCGATATTGGTTTCCATTTTTCGATTTACCTTTATATGTGGACCGTCCATCTCCACACCGGGGACAAGCTGCTCGGGGGAAGCGACTTCTTTTATTATGAATACTCCGTCGACTTCAATTTTGGAGTTACTTAGAACAAGATGCATGACTTTGTCTTCGCCGATAATCTCAACCGGGGTATTTTTTACGACTTCTATTTTCTCGTTTAGCGCGCCCGTATCATTATAAAGCGGTACAAAGTAGACTTTTTTACAGATTTCAGAAAGAAAGTTTGCTTCCTCTTCGGCTTCTTTATCATAGGCAAGCACCGCAACAGTCTTGCCCTTGTATAAAGGCGCATCGCATGTCGCACAGTAGCCGACGCCCTTACCCAAAAACTCCGCTTCGCCTTTTATCGCTTTCGCGAAGGTTATTCCGGCAGCGAGAATTACGGCTTTTGCCCTATAGGTGTCACTTGCTCCCGCAATTCTGAATTCGCCGCCCATTGGCATAACCATGCTGATTTTTTCTTTCGTGAACTCGACGCCAGCTTGTACGGCATGCTTAATAAATAGTTCTCTCAGTTCCGCGCCTGTGATATCGGGGTAACCTAAGTAGTTGAATATCTGCGGCGACTTATACATTTTTGCCGTGCAGAACTCTGAGGCGAGGAAGATTATATTTTTGTTCCTTACTTTGCAGTTGATTGCCGCCGATATTCCTGCCGGCCCGCATCCGATTATCGCTATATCGTATAAAGCATCCATTTTTGTCTCCTCAATTATTGATGTTATTATTATAATATCTATTATTTTAAGATTTGTAAATATTATTATTTTAATCAGCAAGCTGCGGGCTTGCGTCTCGTCACCGATTCCGCTTTAGAAATTAAAAACCACGCATAGCGTGGTTTTTAATTATTTTTTAATTAATCTAGTTATAAGCATTTAGTAATTGTATTTTTACAAATATGAATATTTTATATTGTAATATAATTACCTTAAAGCATATTTTTATATATTATAATATAATTTGCGTTATAAAACATGTTATAATAATTACAATTTCAATAAGATGTAATAAATAAAAAATTGAAGGAGAGGTTATTTTATGGAAACGGCAAAATATGTTCTTGAAGGACAAAACGGTTTGTTGAAAGTATTTGATGACAAAGTTGTTATTGAGCGTAAAGGGTTTAAGGCATTAGTGACTTCAGGCGGTGGCGGTAATACCACAATTGATATGTCTGACATCAGAGCTATTCAGTCAAAGCATATTGATTTTACAGTGGGATATATACGATTTGCTACTTTGTACGGCGGAAGTAACCAAGGCGGCGTCAGAGCCGCACTAAAAGATGAGAATACTGTTACATTTTCTGCACAACGCGGATTTCAGGAAAAGAAAATAAAGCAGTTAAACGATTTGTCTGACGAGATTGTTAATTTTGTAGAAGAGAAAATTAAAGCAAATAAAAACAAGAACAGCGCCATGCAAGCTGTTTCGTCTGCCGAAGAATTGGCAAAGTTCAAGCAATTGCTTGATATGGGCGTGATAAATCAAGATGAATTTGACGCAAAGAAAAAACAGTTATTAGGTTTGTAGGTTACATACAAGGAGAGGGCGTTGATTGTTACTATGCCTTATTAAATACTTTTTTTCCTAATCTCATTTTTTAATAACTGAAAATCCCAGTGTGTATACCTTGTTAGAAGTAAATATATAATATGCATACCAGGTATCTGTTATAATCACCAGGTCGCAGGTTCGAATCTCATCATCAGCTCTATATTTGGAATATAAAACCATGCATTGCGTGGTTTTTTGTATTTTTCAGATATAAAATCATTCAACTTTTCATCTTAGGTATTATTTTATTTGTTTTTCAAAAACTACAATATATTATATAATTATAAAAGCATAAAAGAGAGAAGGAATGATTTTTATAATTTATGACTGTACAATTAAATGAGTATAATCAAAAAAGGAATTTTGAAACAACGCCTGAGCCGCATGGTCTGCCGGAAAATTCCGACGCACGGCTGAGATTTGTAGTCCAGCATCATATAGCCCGTAGAGACCATTATGATTTTCGTTTGGAATGGAACGGAACTCTTTTAAGCTGGGCTGTACCCAAAGGCCCCTCTTATAACACTGCCGACAAAAGGCTCGCCATACAGGTAGAGGATCATCCCATTGAATACAGAAATTTTGAGGGCACGATTCCCAAGGGGGAATATGGCGGCGGAGTGGTTATGCTTTGGGATGAAGGTTATTGGGAGCCGGATGGAAATGTGGATGAAAGTCTTCATAACGGAGCACTGAAATTTGCTTTAAAGGGAAGACGGCTGAAGGGGAAGTGGGCTTTGATACGTCTTAAAGCGAAAGATAACGAAGCGAACAATAACTGGCTTTTGCTTAAAGAAAAAGACAAATATTCCGAAAGTGAATCAGAGATTTCGGAGTTTGCCACCAGCATAAGAACAGGGTGCACAATGGAAGAAATTGACTCCGGAAAAAATGAAAAAATAATAAAAAACCCTTTTGACAGGGCGGATGCGCAGCTTGCAAAATTGGTGAACAAGTTCCCCGATGGCAAGGGATGGCTTTATGAGTTGAAATATGATGGCTATAGGATCATAGCGTTTATTGAAAATAACATGGTACGACTGATGACAAGAAACGGCAATGATTATACAAAACGATTTAGCAATATAGAAACTTCTCTTATAGATTTGGCAGCCGGGAGGGCTATGGTTCTTGATGGCGAAATGATAATTTCGGGCAAAACGGGTAAAACTGATTTTCAGGCTTTGCAGAATTATATGAAAAACCCAAATCGTCAAGATGATCTTGCATATGTTATTTTTGATTTACTTGCGCTAGATGGGGAGGATATGCGAGAACGCCGTCTGATAGATAGAAAAGAAACGCTTGAAGCTTTGATGAAAGACATCAACGGAAATCTTTACTACAGCCGACATATCAAGGAAAAAGGGGAAGAAAGTTTTATCGCGGCTTGCAAAATGGGTATGGAAGGAATAATCGGCAAGAAACATGATTCAATCTACAGCGGGATGAGAAACGGAGACTGGATAAAGCTAAAATGCGAAAAAAGGCAGGAATTTGTAATAGGAGGATATACGCTTTCGGGAAAAAAAGCAAACGGCATAAGTTCGCTTCTTCTCGGCGTATATGAAGGCGAGGAATTAATATATACAGGGCGTGCCGGAACGGGATTGAGCGAAAATGACAGAAAAGAACTTGAAACAAAATTTAAAAGCCTAATCAAAGCACGAGCTTCTTTTAAACAAGCACCTAAACCAAGGGCAAATGAAAAAATAACATGGATTGAACCTGAATTAGCCGCGGAAATAAGATTCGCCGAATGGACCAAAGATAATCTTTTAAGGCATGCAAGTTACAAAGGTCTCCGAACGGATAAAAATCCAAAAGATATAAAAAAGGAAGTAGTCGACGAGAAAAAAAAGAAAGCAATGAAAACAAACGAAAAAAGCGTTTTTATCAAGGGAATAAAGATTACCAACCCAGACAAGGTTATATTTGATGACTCTGAAATCACAAAAGAGGATGTTGTACGGTATTACGAAAAGGTGTCCCAACGCATGATGCCATATGTCGGTCATAGAATTTTAAGTATTGTACGATGTCCCAAAGGAATATCACAGACATGTTTTTATAAGAAACATCCCGGACCGAAAAGCAAGGGAATTGTCACGATGTCTGTTTTAACCGGCAGCGGGGAGGCAGAAGAATATTTTTATATTGAGAACGCAGAAGGAATTATAAGTGAAGCGCAGATGGGAACGCTGGAGTTTCATACATGGGGGAGCCGTGCAGATGAGATTGAAAAGCCCGATATAATGGTATTTGATTTAGATCCCGATGAAAAAATGGATTTGAGCAGAATACGCACAGGAGTTAAAGATCTCAAAAGTATTCTTGACGAGTTGAGTCTGAGGTCGTATCTTAAAACAAGCGGAGGCAAAGGTTATCATGTGCTTATCCCTTTAAAACCCAGTGTTTCATGGGATGTGTTTCATGATTTCTCAAGAAACATAGCCAAAGTTATGGAGCAAAAATGGCCTGACCGTTATACAAGCAATGTAAGAAAAGCTGAACGTAGGGGTAAAATATTTATCGATTGGATTCGCAACGGAAAAGGTGCGACAAGCATTGCTCCTTATTCGTTGAGGGCGAGAAAAGGGGCTAAGGTATCCATGCCTATTTTGTGGGCTGAGCTTGACACGGTTGCCCCTGATGGAGTAGATATCACGGACGCGATTGCAAGGATTAGCGGAATTGATCCATGGGAGGATTTTTTTAAAAATAATCAACTTCTTAAATGACACAAATAAGTATTTGAAATAAAATTCGGTTATAATTAACAAACATTATGCAAGGATTTTTTAGATATTGTTTTGAAAATTTTCAATCAGTAGATTGATGTTCAAAAGTCCAGCATAAACTTCGGTTTATAAATAAAAAAGCCACTTAGATAAGTGGCTTTTTTATTCTTATTTATAATTATATTAAATATTTTAAGATGATTTCAAGCGTTAAACAGGCGTTATATAACCCATAAAATTATAGCATTATATAATTAAATAATTGAAATGATATAATGTTATGTTATTATATTATTCAAATGATTGAGAAAGAGAAAGGTGCAGAGTAAATGAAAAAAAGATTAATAGTTATTATGGTCGTTTTAATAATATGTATTTATACGGCTGGTTGCAATACCGTTGAAAAACAAACAGATGAACAGAAAAATCAAAAGAACTTTGATTTAACTGTAGGAGAATTTACGGATACTTTTGCTGAAAAGCTGGGGGAATTTGGTACACTGATACCAATATCTATTATAGATGATGAGGAAACATTATCAAAAATATATACGTTTGTAGTTCAACCATCTTCTCAAATATTTGAAAATACACATATGCAATTGACAGAAAATAGCAGTGGCTATATTACGGACGTTACTATGTTTGCTGAATTTGGAGAGCTTTTAAAAGCGGACGGTAGTAGAGAAAAAACAAGTAATATAGATTTTTGTCTATTTGTATATGCTGCAGCAAATACTCTTGATGATACAATAGATATTGATATTTTAGAAGACGAATTTAATTTCACATCTCCCGAAGCGGAAAGTAAGCTTGCCACGATAAATAAGCTTCAAATCTCGACCACAATACTGGATGAAATGGTTGATGTAATGTTTATGCCAGGGGAGAGTAAGTAATTATTTGCGCTTTAGATGGAGCACATTTGTAGCTTCATAAATAATTGATTTATAATTATACGTAAAAGTCTGTAGAAAAGCAGTATATATTTACTTGATAAAAAAATACAAAATAAATATTGACAAATATAAAAAGAATATGTTATTCTTTTTAAAATTTATATTAATGAAATGACGGAGAAAGAGTTTTCTATAAACAAGTTTCAGAGAGTCGATGGTTGGTGCGAATCGATGCTGTCTGGGAAATGAAGTCACTCCCGATCAAAACATCTGAAAAATGTAAGAAGTTGCGTATGCCGCGTTATTGGCTTAGGGTTTGATAGAACCTGAATGGAGTGGTCCTTATATAATTGTATATATGGATAAACAGAGTGGTACCGCGGGCATATCCCGTCTCTGATAGTAATCAGAGGCGGTTTTTTTATTTAATATCCTTAATTCTTTGATTTAAAGGATATAGGGTTAAAAATATTAAAATAAAAAAGGAGATTGTGTGAAATGAGTACTAAATACGAAAAGCAATTATCTTATTTGCAAAAGCCGAAGGAAAACGAAATACCAAAAGAGCTTCAGGAAATCTTTGATAAAAATATTGAAGCTCAGATGAATAATTGGGGATTTATCAATAATTTGTTTAAAGTCCTGCCTTTGAACGCTCATCAGTACAAAGGATTTTTGGATTTTAAAGCGTCTTTATTCACACCCGAAACCTGTTATTTGAGCACAGCCGATAAAGAAATGATTGGATTGGTTGTGTCTTCTATTAACTGCTGTTCTTATTGTCTAACAACTCATGGTGATATGTTGAGAGGGCTGACCGGTGATGCGATATGGGTAGATAAAATAATATATAATTATCGCTCGGCAAAGCTTACACCAAAACAACGGGCTTTATGTGATTACGCTTATTTTGTAACTGTTTACCCTCAAGAGATTACAACCGGGCAGATTGATAAACTCAGAGAAGCAGGATTGAATGATCATGAAATTTTGGAAGCGGCGTACATAGCGGGATTTTTTAATTATACAAACAGATGGGTGAGCACTATCGCTCCGCTTGCCAATGAGGGACACTTTAATCATAACAGATAAAATTGTTATCAATGCTAAAGCCACGCTTAAACGTGGCTTTTTAATTTATAATGAATTTATATTAACATCTTTAAAACATTTGAATTTTTCAATAAGATAATGTAGAATCAATAAAGTAAGTAGGTTTTACATATCTACAGAAGATGTAAACTCGACAGATAAATATCATTAATATATGCATAGGCTAACTTACAAAAAAACTTAAATAAAGGATATGGATATGGGACGTAAAATTTTAATTGTCGGAGGGGTTGCAGGCGGAGCTTCGGCAGCTGCGAGACTTAGAAGAAATAGTGAGGAAGACGAAATAGTTATGTTTGAAAGGGGACCGCATGTTTCTTTTTCAAATTGCGCTCTTCCTTATCATTTAAGCGGTATTATCAACGACTCGGATGATTTGGTTTTAATGAACCCCGAGATTTTTTTAAAACGGTTTAATATTAAAGCCAGAGTAAACAATGAAGTAATGTCAATAGACAGAACAAATAAAAATATAACTGTCAAAGATGTTATGACGGGTGATGTTTATACGGAAAACTATGACAAGCTTATACTCTCTCCGGGAGCGAAGCCCGTAAGGGAAAAAATTGACGGGCTAGATAGCGCCAACGTTTTTTTTATAAGAAATGTAGTAGATATTGATTGTTTAAATAAGTTTATCAAGAAAAACAACGATACGAAGGAAGTAGTCGTTGTAGGCGGAGGATTTATAGGAGTAGAGACAGCAGAAAATTTAAGGAAGGCCGGATGCAAGGTCTCGATCGTCATTGCCTCAAGGCAGGTATTAAATATATTTGATTATGATATGGTTCAGATATTGCATAAAGAAATATATGATAAGGGTATCAACTTATATATTGGAGAGAAAATAAAAAAAATTGAAGACGACAAAGCTATACTTTCTTCCGGAAAAGAAATAAGCGCACAAGCTATTGTAATGGCGAAAGGGGTAATACCAGAGACTACGCTAGCCGAAGAAGCGGGACTTGAGATAGGCGAAACGGGAGCTGTAAAAGTTGATGAAAAATACAGAACAAGCGATAAAGACATATATGCGGTCGGAGACGCCATTGAAGTATATAATGCGCTTACAGATTCTAAGATAAAGCTGCCGCTCGCGGGACCTGCTATAAAAGCAGCGAGAATCGCTGCAGATGATATCAATAAAAAGTCTACAATAAATAAGGGTTACATATGTTCATCGGCTATAAAAGTATTTGATTACAACGGCGCATCAACGGGATTGTGTGAAGCGGCCATAAAATCAAAAAATTTAAAAATAAATTATGATATCGTAAATTTGGTACTTCCGGATAAAGTCGGAATAATGCCTGATAGTAATCCATTGTTTTTAAAACTTTTGTTTGAAGTTCCAACAGGAAAAATATTGGGAGCGCAGGCTATCGGAAAAGGAGATTCGATAAAAAGAATAGATATAATCGCGACAGTCATAAAATTCGGGGGAACAGTAGACGATTTAAAAGACTTGGAATTATGCTACGCACCTCCGTTTTCAACCGCGAAAGATGTAGTTAATCATGCTGGATATATCGCTTCAAACCTTTTAAAGAAAGATTTTAAACAAGTTAATGTTAATAAGATAAGAGAACTTGTTGAAAATAATGAATTTATATTGGATGTAAGAGAAAAATGCGAATATGATATTGGGCATATAAAAGGTGCTATCAATATTCCTTTAAGTGAGATTAGGAGCAGAATAGAAGAAATTCCCAAAGATGTTCCTGTATACGTTCATTGCAGAACCGGGCAAAGAAGCTATTATGCCGTGTTGCTTCTTCAGCATTTTGGATTTGAAAATGTATATAATATTACGGGCAGCTTTTTGGCGTTATCATTTTACGAATACTTTAATGACAAAACCACAGACAGAGAGATCATACTAACAGAATATAATTTTAATTAATAAAAAATAATATAAAAGCAGCATTCAGTTGAATTGTGAAAACCACTTATAGAAGTGGTTTTTTAGGTTAAAACTCTATTAAAGAATGAAAACACGCAATAGCGTGTTTTTTGTCTATATCCATAAATAATTATTAATTTTTCGAAGCTGAGTTAATACATTTTATATTATTAAAGTTTAAATAAAATTGAAATCTGATATACTTAATCTATGAAAGTATGAGGAGGTTTGTTGTATGAAGATTAAAAGTGTTGATGTGTTAGCGTTGAAAAAAGACAGAGCCGGCACAAGGCCAATTATTTGCAGAATAAATACGGATGAGGGCGTCTATGGCTTAGGAGAAGCGGCAGTTGGGATCGGTAGCGGTGCAAGAGGTGCTCTTGAACTTATAAAAGATTTCGCGCCTATGATTATTGGAATGGATCCGATGTATAACGAAGTCATTTGGGAAAAATTATTTAAAAGATCATTCTGGGGACAGGGAAACGGGGCAATCTTGATGGCGGCGATCAGTGCTATTGATATAGCTCTCTGGGATATAAAAGGAAAAGTGTGTAATCAACCTGTTTACCAATTATTAGGCGGAAAACAAAGAGTGAAATTGAGGGCATATGCAAGCCAGCTTCAATTTGGATGGGGGGTGAAAGATTTTGATCCATCCGATGCCGGCGGATCCGTAGATTTTTATTGCAAGGCGGCAGAAAAAGCTATGGAAGAGGGATACGATGCAATAAAAATTAATTTTATACGTTTTAACAGAGACGGGAAGCTTTTAGGGCATTTGGATACTATCGGGTATCTCAGCAGAGAAATTATGAAAATAGGAGAAGAAAGACTCGCCGCTGTAAGAAAAGTAGTAGGATGTGATGTGGATATAATTTGCGAAAATCATGCGATGACAGATGCAAATACAGCAATACAATTTGCGAAAATGGCACGGCAATATGATATTATGTACTTAGAGGAAGGCTGCACTCCGCTCAATCCTGATGTTATGAAAAAAATTGCAGATAATACAGATATTCCTTTGGCGGGGGGAGAAAGAACATATACAAGGTGGGGATTCTTACCATTCTTTAAAAACGGAAGCCTTTCTTTAATTCAGCCTGATATCGGCAATTGCGGCGGACTTACGGAAGCGAAGAAAATTGCTGATATGGCCCATGTATACGATGTGGGTGTTCAAGCACATGTATGCACAAGCCCTGTCGGGAAAGCGGCTGCGCTTCATTTAGAAGCAGCTATTCCGAATTTTACAATACACGAACACCATTTTGCGAATACAACACAGGCAATCATTGAGCAATGTGAGTATGATTATCAACCTATAAACGGATATTTCGACATTCCTGATTTACCTGGATTAGGGCAAGAATTATCCCAAAAAGCTATCAATAATGCTGAGATTATAACAATGAAATAAAAAATAATATTGCGTGAAAAACAAAAAAATATATAATAATAAATGGAATACAATTAATAAAAGTATTATTTATTAGCAGATGAAAAAAGGGACATAAGCCAGTATGTCCCTTTTAAAATTATTTAAGCTACTTATTCTTATGATACTATTAGCTGATAGAGATTAAAATAAAGCGATTGATTGTCATTTGACAAAATATATAAATATAAATACAATTATCTAGTCTAAATAAGCAAAACAATTGATCTTTCAAGTAATTATAAAAATGTATGTATAAAAATCAATCTCTGAAATGAACTGTTTGAAAGGAAATAGCATGTCAAAAGTAGTTGTTATCGCAGATGATATAACAGGAGCCAATGTAACAAGCACCTTACTTGTCAAACAGGGTATGCATGCAATCACTTTTTTAGACACGGATACTTTTGATGAAAGTGTTTTTGATTCCGTTGACGCCATTTCTATCAATGCTGCATCAAGAGGTCTATCAAAAGAACTGGCTTATAAGAAGGTTCAAAAAGTTCTCAGTAAAATATTGCATCACGATGTGTTATTCTACAGCAAAAGAATTGATAGCACTTTACGCGGAAATATAGGTGCGGAAATTAAATCTATGCTTGATTATTTACCGAAACATATAGCTATCGTTGTGCCGGCATTTCCTGATTCAAACAGGATATGCATAGGTGGATATATTTTAATAGATCAAATGCCGCTTGAAAATACAGAAGCAGCAAAAGACGTAGTAAATCCTGTTTTACAGTCAAAAATAGAGATGATCATTTCTCGGCAATATGAAGGTGAAATTAAATCAATTCAATTAAACGAACTATTAAAAGGTTCTGATTGCATAAAAAATCAGATTAAAGCAGCGGCAGAAAAGGGATACAGAATAATTGTGATCGATGCTATTACAAATGAAGATTTAAGCAATATTGCCAAAGCAGCAAAAGGCATAGATTTACCTATAATATCTGTGGACCCGGGACCCTTCACTGCGGCTTTAGCTGCTGAATTTGTTGATCGTTCAAAGGTGCAGCCAAACAAAAAAATTCTTTTAAGTATAGGAAGCATGACAGAGCTTACAAAAAATCAAGTACTACAATTACAAAAAAGGAAGCATACGCTTTTTTATAGTATAAATACAAAAAATCTATTAGATACAGATTCTCTGATGAACGAGTGTGCAAGAGCATCTGAATTTATAAAAGCCAGAATAATCGATTATGAAATTATAGGGATTACGACAAGTATCGTGAAGGAAAATGTTATGAATCTTAAAATTGAATCAGAAAAGCAAAACATAACAGAAGAAGAAGTTTCAAAACGTATTGCAAAAGGCATTGCAAAAATAACGTCAATAATAATGCAAGATAGCTCAAATAAAATCTCCGGCCTCTATACGAGCGGCGGAGATATCTCCGTGGCAGTCTGCAAAGAGCTTGGCGCATCAGCAATCATTGTAGAAGATGAAGTATTGCCCTTGGCTATTTTCGGTACGATCTTTGGCGGAAAATATCATAGATATCCTATTATTACAAAAGGTGGACTGGTTGGAGACGAGAATGCACTTATAGCTTGTGTTGAATATTTGTCTAATCATATAAAGAAAAAAGGCTGTATGATAAAAGGAGAAGCTATAAATGAATAAACCATATATCGGAATTACTATGGGGGATCCCGCCGGTGTTGGACCGGAAATTATTCTTAAAGCACTGATGCATGATAAAATATACGATGCCTGTAGACCGGTCGTAGTAGGATGCAAAGAAATTTTAGAATATTTTATTAAAAAATATAACTTGCAATTAAAAATTCATATTATAGAGAATGTAAATGATGGTTTTTTTGAACCCGGTACAATTGATTTGATAAACATGGCAAATATCGATATCGTCAATATGAAAGTCGGGGAAATACAAGCATCATGCGGAAGTGCTGCCTATGAATATATTGTAAAATCAACACAGCTTGCTATCGAAAAAAAAATTAATGCTATTGCTACCGCGCCGATCAATAAAGAATCTTTAAAAGCAGCCAATATTCCCTTCATAGGGCATACGGAAATATTAGCAAGTTTGACAAATTCATATAATCCATTGACAATGTTTCAAGTATATAATTTAAGAGTATTTTTTCTCACGAGACATCTTTCGCTTAAAAAAGCATGTGCATTTGTGACTCAACAAAATGTTTATGAATTTATTATAAGATGTGGTCAAGCACTAAATTGTCTTGGAATGCAAAATCCTAGAATTGCTGTCGCAGGGCTTAATCCTCATAGCGGTGAGCATGGACTTTTTGGAAATGAAGAGATAAAAGAAATTGAACCGGCCATTATGCAGTCACGCAGGGAAGGAATGAATGTTATAGGTCCGGTACCTGCAGACAGTGTTTTTCTTATGGGGCTAAGAGGAAAATATGATGCAATATTATCACTCTATCATGATCAGGGCCATATTGCGACAAAAATGGTGGATTTTGAGCGAACTATTTCGATTACAAACAATTTGCCGTTTTTAAGGACTTCGGTAGATCATGGTACAGCATTTGATATTGCGGGAAAAGGAATAGCAAGTGAAGTAAGCATGACAGAAGCTATTATATTAGCCGCGCAATATGCAAACTATTTTAATGTTTAAAACTGTTATCAAATTTCAATTGATTATATTATGGATAGAGAATATAATAATTAAAGAATTTTTAAAGTTATAGAGGTTATTATAAAAAAATTAGGAGAGAGAAATGAAAGCGGTGCTTGTAGATAATTTTTGGAATTTTGATCCTGAAAGGGAAAAAATGATGTTTGCAAAAGAAGACATTGACTTTTTCGTAGCCAATGTTTCGAATGATGAAGATTATATAGAAAAGTGTAAAGATGCGGATGCAGTACTCATTGGAATGAGAAAAACACCTGCACAAGTGATAGAGCAGCTTAAGAGTTGTAAAGTAATGGTGCGTTATGGAATCGGCTACGACGTCATTGATGTTGATGCTTGTAATAAAATGGAAATAGCAGTATGCAATATCCCGGATTACTGCATTGAAGAAGTAGCAGCGCATACAGCGGCGCTTGCTTTAGATTGTCTGCGTCAGATAAGTTACAGAAATGACATGGTACACGATGGAAAATGGATAGGGGAAGCACATGGGTACTCTGTCAAACGATTATCCGGATTAACCTATGGTCTATGTGGTTTTGGGAATATTGCAAGAAAGACTGCCGAATATATGAGAGGATTCGGGTTTAAATTGATTGGATATGATCCATATATCGCAGAAAAAGTCTTTAAAGAAAACAATGTTCAAAAAGTAACTTTGGAAGAATTATGTCAGACAGCAGATATTATTTCTGTACATGTACCGCTAAATAAGGATACTTTTCACCTTATCAGTAAACCGCGATTTGATATTATGAAAAAAGGAATGGTTATAATCAATACATCACGAGGAGGGCTTGTATGTCAGGAAGATCTACTTAATGCGGTTGATGAAGGCATTGTGAAAGCTGCAGGCTTAGACGTTTTAGAAACAGAACCTTTAACAAATCTTAATGAGAGAATTTTAAAATATAAAAATATCGTACTTACTCCTCATTTTGCTTTTAACAGCCAAGAATCATTTGATGAACTCAGAAAAAAAGTTGTAGAAAGCGCAATTAGTGTGCTCAAAGGTCAAATGCCCTATAATGTTGTAAATAAAAAAGATTTAATAAAGTAAGAATAAATTGACAAAAACCGCAGTAGCACTGCGGTTTTTGTTGTAAATTCTAAATATCTAATCCTGCATAGAGACCATCCAGTGTTGCATTGCAAATTTTAGCGGGTTTTTTGACATCTCCAATGGTTACCACTTTATATCCGGCTTCTTTTAATTCTTTTATAAGTCCCAGGCCTTCCGGCTTTTGTCCGACAGATAATATGGTTATATCTGTATTAACAGTTATTTCTTTTCCGTTTTTTTCAAACATAACCGAATTCCGAGTGATTTTTTTAGCAACAGAATCTACATAAAGGTCAACATTATGTTCTTGAAATTCACAAAGCATATCCGTCAGATGAATATCTTCCAAAGCACCTGCTATTTGTGGAAGCATTTCAATAATGGTAACTTTATTATTATTTTGAAGTAGCATTTGAGCTACTTCACAGGCAACGATCCCTCCGCCTATGATTGTTACATTTAAATTTTGTGGAACAGCTACATTGCCTTTTAAAATATCCCAGGATTGGACGGTATTTTCAAGGCCTGAAATAGGTACATCCATAATAGGAACAGCCCCCGTTGCAACAATAATAGCGTCAGGGTTTACTGCGTTTATTGTTTGCAAGTCAACTGTGCTGTTTAAATTTATATCAACATCTTTACGAGTAACTTCAGCTGCAAACCAGTTACTTGCTTTTTTGATCTTTTCTTTATATGGTGGCACACAAGCAAGATTTAGCTGTCCCCCGAGCTCATTAGATTTTTCGAAAAGGGTAACTTGATGACCGATTTGAGAAGCTACAATTGCAGCCTGCATACCGGCAATGCCGCCGCCGATAACTACAACCTTTTTAGGATTTTCTGATTTTGGTAATTTAGCAAATTCTACTTCGCGTCCGGCTATAGGATTTAAAACACAACTGACATGAAGACGCCTTCTTACGCGACCCATGCATCCGTCATTGCAAGATATGCAAGGTCTGATTTCATCGACTTTTCCTTCGTAAGCTTTTTGCGGCCAGTAAGGGTCACAAATGACTGCCCTGGCAAGAAGCACAAAGTCCACTTTGCCATCTTTAATAATACTGTCGCAAAATTCAGGATCTCGAAGCATGCCATTTGTTCCTACGGGTATGGATACAGCTTTTTTTATTTTTAATGCATATTCTAGTTTGGAACCTTGTTCATAAACTTCGGTTTCAATTACTTTGGCTTGCGACATATTCAACCCAGCGCTTACATCCAAATAATCGCATCCTGCTTTTTCCATGCGTCGTGCAAATTCTATACATTCTTCTTCTGTCATACAATTCGTGACCCATTCTCGACCGGGTATTCTTGCGCCTATTATAAAGTCGGGACCAACTGCTTTACGTATTCCCTCAATGACTTCGATTGAGAAACGGATTCTGTTTTCAAAATTACCACCGTATTCATCTGTTCTTGCATTGGTATCAGGAGATAGAAATTGGTTGATCAGATATCCGTGTGCACAGTGAATATTCACGCCGTCACATCCTGCATCTTTACAGTATGTCGCTGCCTTAATAAATTTTTGCACCATTTCCTTTGTTTCTTGTGTTGTAAGTTCATGCATGGGGCCTGCTTGCCTGTAGCGGCTGATATATAAATGTTCTACGTCTTTATCACTGACGCATACAGGCATCTGTCCTTCAGTGGCTTCAGAATTTGTCATAGCGCCTGCATGAAAAAGCTGAGGAATAAATAAAGCACCATAACGTTGAATGCTTTCTGCCATACGATTCATATCTTTCACAACTTTTGGTGTATCGGCTCGGTTTTTAACGTCGCCGGTTTTTCCTCTTGGAAATTCTACAGCCAAAATGCCCCACGTTATTGCGGCTGCGCCTCCTTTTGCTTTTTCAGCATAATAAGCTACGACTTGTGTGCTTATTGATCCATCAAAATTTGGCATTGTTTCTCCTGTGGGGGAGACAATAATACGATTTTTTAATATTCTTTTGCCAATTTTAAGTTCTGAAAACAAAGATGGGAATTGTTGCATATTTACCTCCAAATAATCATAATAAAGTATACTAAATGTTTTATTTTATTTTTAATTAAGTATAACATTTTTATAACAAAATTTATTGTTTATTGACCATATATAAAATTTTAATCATATCGAATAAAAATATATAAAAATATATGTTAAAAAATTTATTAGATCCGGGATATATATAAAAATAATTATTTTAAAATATAGCAATTATGTTCTAATTCAAGAGTTATTGTAAAATAAAACAAAAAATGTATTATAATATAATAAATATAATAGTAATACTTAGTTTGAAAGGAAATGTGATGAATAATTTTTATTTTCAGTTACCAACAGAGATTTATTTCGGCAAAGGGCAAATTTGTCATTTGAGTGAATCCATAAAAAAATATGGAGCTAAAGTTCTTTTTGTATATGGAGGAGGCAGCATCAAAAAAACCGGGCTTTATGATACTATAATTAGTATATTTAAAGAAAATAAAATAGAATGGCTAGAACTTCCGGGAGTAGAACCAAACCCACGTATTGATACGGTAAGAAAAGGAGCTGTGCTTTGCAAGGAAAATAATATAGATGCAATTCTTGCTGTGGGCGGCGGAAGCACAATAGATTGCGCGAAAGTAACTGCAGCAGCGGCGAAATATGATGGTGATGCGTGGGATTTAGTTTTAAATTCCGGTTTAATCAAGGAAGCATTGCCTATATTCACAGTTGTTACACTATCTGCAACAGGCTCGGAAATGGATAGAGGCGCTGTTATTTCCAATATGGAAACAAGTGATAAACAAGCTGCTTTTAGCCCGCTGTTTTATCCTAAAGTATCAATTCTTGATCCAGAATATACCTATAGCGTACCGAAGACACAAACCGCAGCAGGAGTTGCCGATATTATGTCTCACGCATTTGAAAAATATTTTACACGTGTGAAAAGTGCTTATATACAGGACAGAGTAGGAGAAGCTATTTTAAAAACATGTATATATTATGGACCCGTTGCATACAGAGAACCTAATAATTATGAAGCACGGGCCAATCTAATGTGGGCGGCATGTTTGGCGATTGACGGAGTAACATGGAGAGGCAATGAAGTAGCCTCTACCTGCCATCCAGTCGAACATCAATTAAGTGCTTATTACGACATAACGCACGGTGTAGGATTAGCCATCCTGACTCCAAACTGGATGAAATATATACTTAATGAACAAACGGTATACAAATTTGTGGAATACGGTATAAATGTTTGGGGAATTGATCCTAAAAAGGATAAGTTTGATATTGCGAATGCAGCAATAGATAACACAAAAGCTTTGTTTGATTCTATGGATATTCCATCGACATTACGAGAAGTTGGAATAGGGGAAGAAAATCTTGAAATAATGGCTCGAAAGGGTGCTAAGGGATTGCAAAATGCGTTTTATCCATTAAATGAAAACGACGTGCTGCAAATTTTAAAAGCTTCTTTATAAACAGTATCATAAAAAAAGCTACGAATATTCCGTAGCTTTTTTTATGATACGAATAGTATTTATTCGGCTGTCTTCAATGTCTTTTTATTCCTTATAGTTCTAACACCCTCGATTGCCAGGTTAATGGCGAGAATGATTAACAATACGCCAAATATTACTTGAAGACCTTCGGCTCCCATTGTACCTGTGCCGGCAGTCAGCGCTTTTATTTTGCTTATTATTGTGATGATAAGTGCTGTAATAGTTGCAACGAGCATGAAGGCCATCGGGAACATAAACATTTTATTGTTTTTGCCTATATTGCCCAGCCATGCTGCCACAGCTAAGAGAGCCAGTCCCGCGAGCAATTGATTTGCTGCACCGAAAAGAGGCCAAACTTTGGCATAACCGCCAAGAGCCATGGCTCCGCCAATAGCAACAGTGATCAATGTAGAGATATATGGATTTGTAATAACCTTTTTCCAACCTGTCAGCTGTGTACGGTCTTCTTCGCCGAGCAAGAAGAACTCGGTGAACATAAATCTTCCAAGACGAGTTCCTGTATCCAGCGATGTTAGGCAGAACACAGATACTGCTAAAATAATTAGTGCATATGCAACATTATATGCCGCAGCTCCGGCAAATCCTTGAATCATAGTCGCAATGCCGGTCGCAAATACTGCTGTTGGAGCCAGAGTTGAAAGAGCACCATCTTTAAATAAAATGCCGGCAGCGATCAAAGCCATAATGGCAAGTGCACATTCTATAAGCATACCACCATAGCCAATTACTTTTGCATCTTTTTCAGTATTAAGTTGTTTTGCGGTTGTGCCGGAAGCAACTAAACTGTGGAATCCTGAAATAGCTCCGCAGGCAACTGTGATAAACAGCATAGGGAATAATTGACTGTTTCCGTTTAATCCGCCAAACCCTGTAAAAGCTGGAAGCGCAAGTTGTGGATGCGATACAAATACGCCTATAATCGCAGCAGCCATCATGCCATAGAGTAAGAACGAACTTAAGTAGTCTCTAGGCTGGAGAAGTATCCATACCGGCGTTACCGATGCGATATAGATGTAAATAAGAACAATGACTAACCAAGCATGCGCGCTCAAATAGACAGGAAAGTTAAGACCAATGATGATGGAGAGTACGATTGCGATAATTCCTGCAATCGTCATTATTCCTAAAGGTGCTTTTTTTCGATATACACTGAAGCCGAAGATAATAGCCATTAAAATAAATAAAATAGAAATTGTGGCAGTCGATCCATTAGCTGCAACTTTTGCGCCTTCTGCATCAAAACCGTTAAAAGTACTGACAACAATACTTGCAAAGGCAGCTACCACAAGAAGCAATGTAAGGTAAGCGAATAATAGAAATAATCTCTTGGCTTTGACACCAATGTTTTTTTCAATTATGTAACCGATCGATTGACCTTTGTGACGGATAGAAGCGAATAATGATGAAAAGTCTTGTACGGCTCCAAAGAATATTCCGCCAATAATGATCCATAAGAATACTGGAACCCAACCGAAAATCGCTGCCAGAATTGGTCCGTTGATAGGGCCGGCTCCGGCAATTGAAGAAAAATGATGACCTAATAATACAGGAGCTTTTGCCGGTACATAATCAAGGCCATCGGTCTGCGTATGCGCAGGAGTAGGTCTGTTTGGATCGAGGCCCCATTGTTCACTAAGCCATTTTCCGTAGAAAATATAACCTAAGATCAGGAGCACGACGCCAATTAATAAAATAACTAGTGAGCTCATAGAAAAAGTCTCCTCCTTAATTTATATAAAATTTTTTTAGAGTCTTTTTAAAATTCTGCTTAAGTTCCTTTCCGAGTGAATTTGTTTCTATAGTTTTCTCTGCAAGATTAAAAACTGCAATTCTTAACTCAGTCCAACCATGCAATGAAAATAAAAAGTTCTTTCTAAAATTAAATTTTATAAATTGTTCTCTGGCGGCGTCATCTATTTCGTCTGCAATTACAATCATTGATATATATGTATACATATGTTCATTATGAGGCTGAATCATTTTCAAAGATTGTTCTATGATATCTGTGCTACTCTTTTTAAATAATTCGCAATCGAAACGATTACATTTTATAAAAAAAACATATTCATTTGTTTCTGCTGCCCATAATTTAGCTTTTTTGGTCAACAAATATTTTTCACTGCGCGAATGATATTTGGCAACTGCGTCATAATATGAATCATTTATATATATATTATTTTCAATGTCGAAGTAAGCCGAATATGATTGTAATAAAGTTTCAAGGAGTTTTTCTTTAGTGAGTTCTTCCATTTATTTAATACCATCTGTTGACAAAATATTTTACTTATTTATTATTATAAACTTTTATTAAGAAAAAGTTAAGTATTTTTATAAAATAATTCTTATATATTTTATGTTTTCATATGAACATAAATAACTAAATTACTTATCGGGGGCAATTATCCATATTCATTTTTAAATATTTTTTACTACATTCAAACATTTGGTTCATATGATATGATGATAGATGCTTTAATATAATGTTTAAAATAATCTTAATTCAAAGAGATTTATAATAGCGAAAATAAATTGGATGCTGTAGCTTTTGTAAAAGACGGCAGAAATAACAGAGCGCTACATAACATCATTACTTTTACTCAAAGGCCTAATGGTGTTATCGTAACTTCTGAAATATTTACTCTGCCTAAAAATAGAAGCTATAATTCAGCGATACTGCCTCATATTCATGAAGGAAAAAAATACGGCGGTAATACTAAGGATGAATTTGCAGACGTGGAAGCTCCGCTGTGATGATCCATATCATATCCACATCCGTATCATGCTATTGATTTACTGCTTTTATCTTCAAATAACGGTTATTTCTGGAATTCATTTTTGACAGATCGTTTCAAATGCTGATGAAGTGATTGAAGGGATTGTTATTACACACAGTAATTCAGATGACTTTACAACACAACCTTCAGATTCTCGCAGAAAAATTACATGTGGTAAAATTCTCGATTTATAGTTCTTTGTTCTGTATTTAAACAACAGTCAATTTAATTTTAGGTGACTGTTGTTTGTTGTTTAAATAATTAACAAATATTTGATATGTGACATATACTGCAAATAGATTTAGCCATATGGCTAGGTTATTTTAACAGGAGGTAATTCTAGGTGAAAATTATTTTAAAGTCTTGTATTATTTTACTTATTTTAACAGCGATAATATTATCATTTGCTGGGTGTGGGGATAAAAAAAGTGAAGAACTTAAAAATATTACATTAACTGAAGTTACTAGAAGTGTGTTTTATGCTCCGCAATATGCGGCATTATCGCTTGGCTTTTTTGAAGAGGAAGGGTTAAATGTAGAACTTGTTACATCCGCCGGTGCCGATAAAGTAACAGCAGCAGTGTTATCAGGAGAGAGCGATATAGGGTTCTGCGGACCTGAGTCCACAGTGTACGTCTACAATGAAGGCAGAGAAAATTATCTAATTACATTTGCACAGCTGACAAAGCGTGATGGTTCTTTCTTAGTCGCGAGAGAACCAGATGAAAATTTCACATTTGATAAATTGAGAGACAAATATATTATTGGCGGCAGAGCAGGCGGAATGCCGGAGATGAGCTTGGAATGGGTGCTTAGACAAAATGGTTTAGAACCTAATGTTGATGTTACAGTTGATACGAGCATTCAGTTTAGTGCAATGGCAGGCGCATTTTTGCAAGGAACAGGAGATTATGTAGCTTTGTTTGAACCGAGCGCGCTAGCTTTAGAAAAAGAAGGGAAAGGTTATGTTGTGGCTTCAATAGGCGAAGAAAGCGGAGTAGTGCCCTATACTTGTTATAATGCCACAAAAGAATATATCGAACAAAATCCAGATGTGATACAAGCGTTTACGAATGGCTTAAACAAAGGGATGAAGTGGGTACAGGAAAATAGCAATGAAAAAATTGCCGAAGCGATACATCCATATTTCTCCGATATGAGTATAGAAGATTTAACGAGTGTGGTTGAGCGATACAAATCACAAGATTCGTGGAATGAAAGCCCAATGTTTACGAAAGAATCTTTCGATCATCTGCTTGAAATTATTATAAGTGCGGGAATATTAAACGAAGAAGATAAAGTAGATTACGAAATTTTATTTGATCCATCTTTCTCGGAGAATTTACAGTAAAAATCAATAGGGGATAGTTTTATGAAAGAGCTTATAAACATAAGCAACTTATCAAAAACATATTTTGATAAAAATGGCATGACTGTTGCAGTGCAGGATTTTACAATTTCAATCCGACAAGGTGAATTTATAGCATTAATAGGACCTAGCGGTTGCGGGAAAAGTACCATTTTATCAATACTTTCAGGACTCATTGAAAAAACGAGCGGTGAAGTAAACTTTAATGGCAACGTTAAAATCGGGTATATGCTTCAAAGCGATCAGTTATTTAATTGGAGGACTGTATATAAGAATGCAGTACTTGGTCTTGAACTTCAAAATATGTTAAATAAAGAAAATATTGAGCGCGTTGAAAAAATGCTTATGGAATATGGCTTGTTCGAATTTAGAAATCATTATCCCAATCAGTTATCCGGAGGAATGAAGCAGCGTGCGGCATTAATCCGCACGCTGGCCGTATCACCTGATTTGTTATTGCTTGATGAGCCTTTTTCTGCTTTGGATTATCAAAGCAGAATTGCTGTCAGTGATGATATATTTAGAAAGATAAGAAAAGAACATAAAACAGTGATTATGGTTAGTCATGATATCAGCGAGGCCATAAGTGCCGCTGACAGAGTTGTTGTTTTGACACAAAGACCTGCTGAAATTAAAAATATTTATGATATTCATATACAAACAGAATCTGATAGTTTAATCGAAAAAAGACAAACAATGGAATTTATGGAGTATTTTAATTCAATATGGAGGGATCTGGATATACATGTATAATAATACATTAACTCAGAAATATGAATCGTTTTTATTAAAAGAAAAAAAATACAGAAAAAAAGTCTTGTTTTTTAAGATTGCGATACTAATATTTTTTATATGTTTTTGGGAGGTATCAGTTCGTTTAGGTATTTCAGATTCGTTTTTAACATCAAGTCCTACGCAAATCGTACATACAATCATTCAATTAATAAAACAAAGCACTTTATTTTTACATATCGCCGTAACAACATTAGAGACCTTGGTAGGGTTTATTATCGGTACGATTATAGGAATTATCATTGCAGCAATTCTATGGTATTTTCCAACTTTAAGTAAAATTTGTGAGCCGTATTTGATTGTGCTGAACGCGCTTCCTAAAGTGGCGTTAGGGCCCGTTATTATTGTATGGGCCGGTGCAAATTACGGAGCTATTATTTTTATGACTTTATTAATATCGGTCATTGTAACAATTATCAGCGTTTACGGAGCATTTATATCAACCGATAAAGAAAAGTTAACACTTCTACAAACATTTAATGCGACTCGGCTTCAAATGTTTGTGAAAGTAGTCTTTCCGTCTTCGATTCCAAGTATTTTCAATGCGTTGAAAATAAATGTTGGCATGTCATGGGTTGGGGTTATTATGGGAGAATTTTTAGTATCAAAAGCAGGACTGGGATATTTAATTATTTATGGAAGCAATGTATTTAATTTAAGCTTAGTTATGACAGGGGTTGTAATCCTTGCTGTCATAGCTGCGATCATGTATTTTCTTGTTGCTCTGCTTGAAAGAAAAGTTATTGAGAACAGATAAATTTTACAAAACTGCAATATATTACACTGAATATTAACAGGATGTTAAACCTTGATTAAATGATTGTTCGACATAATATTTTAAGAAAAAATTGTAATATAATTACAACTAATTGGCACAATATATCAGTGAACCAACTATATATTTATATGAAATGTTGAAGAAATAATGTTATATGTAATAATTTTTATTAGGAAATTCATTATTACGTCATATTTTTTATACATGCAATCTATAAATGAATAAGTGAATATATGAAGGCTTTTTAAAATAGGATAAGCTATGAAAAAAAACATATGGATCATAAATCATTATGCCATACCCCCGGCTTATGGAGGATTGGTAAGACATAGTTATTTTTCAAAGTATCTCACTGCTTCAGGCTATGAAGTAAAAATATTTACATCGAGTCAAATACACAATTCACAAATCAACATGATAAAAGACAATAGTCTGTTTAAAGAAGAAACAATTGATAATGTGAAATATATATTTGTGAAAACGAGCGGCTATAGAAAAAATAATATTTTAAGAATTAAAAATATGATTATTTTTCCTGTTAATTTGTTTAAAACAGTTAGATATTTTTCGAAACCGGACATCATATACACATCTTCGCCAGATCTGCTCACGGCTGCAGCATCGATTAAACTTGCTAAAAAATATCATATTGAATGTTACACCGAAATAAGAGATCTATGGCCGGAATCAATCATTGAATATGGAAAAGTGTCCAGAAAAAATCCTGTGATATTCGTATTATATAAACTTGAAAAATGGATTTATAAAAATTCCGACAAATTGATTTTTACAATTGAAGGCGGGAAGAATTACCTAAAAGAAAAAGGACTGGATAAATTAATAAATAACAATAACGTTTTTTATATCAATAACGGGGTAGATCTAGAAGAATTTCAGTACAACAAACAACAATATACTCTAGATGATGAGGATTTAAATAATCCGAATACTTTTAAAATAATTTATACGGGCTCCATTAGAAAAGTGAATAATTTAGGCAAAATTGTAAATGCGGCTCAGTTTTTACAAAATAATAAATATGATGATATTTGTTTTTTGATATATGGGCATGGAGATGAAAAAGAATCACTTGAAAAAAGATGTATGGAGTATCATCTTCATAATATAAAGTTTAAAAACAGGGTAGAAAGAAAGTATATTCCATATGTTTTATCTAAAGCAAATGTAAATTTATACCACTGGGAAAAAACTGATTTGATGCGTTTTGGAAACAGCGGCAATAAACTATTTGACTATTTGGCGAGTGCAAAACCTATACTTTCGACTGTTGCATCGAATTATAACTTAATTGATCAATATAAAGTAGGGATTAACACGAAAGATCAAACTCCCGAGGAAATACAAAAGTCAATTTTACAATTATATCATATGCCGATCGATGAATACTCTCAAATGTGTAAAAATGCTTTAAATGCCGCTTATCAATATGACTATAAAAAACTAACAGATAGATTAAAAAATATCATAGAAAATTAAAAGGTAAATTTATGATGATTCCGCTTCTCGATTTAAAAAGACAATATCAAAATATAAAAAGTGAATTAGATAACGCTATGCTTGACGTTCTTGCAAGCGGTAATTATATTATGGGAGAAAACGTACAATATTTTGAAAAAGAATTTGCGGAGTATATAGGCGTAGAAAATGCAATATCTGTAGGGAATGGTACAGATGCACTGATTATAGCTTTACAAGCACTCGGCATAAAGCCCGGAGCCGAGATCATTACCACGCCGTTTACTTTTTTTGCTACTGCAGAAGCTATCAGTTTCGTAGGCGCTATCCCTGTTTTTGTTGATATTGAGTTAGATAGTTATAATATCGATACAACAAAAATAGAAGAAAAAATTACAAATAAAACAAAAGCGATTATGGCAGTTCATGTTTTCGGTCTTTGTGCGGATATGGACATAATTAATAAGATAGCTAAAAAATACAATCTATTTGTTATTGAGGATGCATGTCAAGCGGCCGGAGCTGTATATAAAAGTAAAAAAGCAGGTACACTTGGAGATATTGCATGCTTTTCCTTTTTTCCAACAAAAAATTTAGGCTGTGCGGGCGATGGAGGCATGATAACCACGAATGATGATCATATTGCTTTATTATGTAAGGCTTTGCGTGTACACGGAAGCGGAAAAGCAGGGGAGAAGGCTTACAATTATATTCATAACAAACACATAGTACAGGCAGATGATGCTTCATATAACCCTAAATATCTGAATTATATGATTGGACAAAATTCGAGATTAGATGAATTACAAGCTGTATTGCTTAGAATTAAATTAGAAAGGTTAGATGAATATATATTTTCACGCAGGGAAAATGCATCTTTTTATAATCAACAATTAAAAGAAGCAAAAAATTATAATACGCCAATCGAAAAAAATGGCAGCATACATGCTTATCATTTATATGTACTGCAATCGCCAAACAGACAGGAAGTTATCCGTTTATTGAATAATAAAGGAATTTCAACCGGTATTTATTATCCTATTCCGTTACATTTACAAGTATGTTATGAGAACTTAGGATACAAAAAAGGAGACTTGCCCAATGCGGAATATGTATCAGAAAGAACCTATGCAATTCCCAATTTTCCAGAATTAACAGAAAAAGAGTTGCAATATATAGTTCAAGTTTTACGAAAGGTGATTTAAAGATGAATAAAAAATATTTTGTTCATGAATCAAGCTATATTGATCAACCATGTAAAATCGGCAACGGAACAAAGGTATGGCATTTTTCTCATATTATGAAAGATACTCAGATAGGCGAAAACTGCACCATCGGGCAAAATGTTTTTATTGCTTCCGGTGTTCAGCTGGGGAATGGAGTAAAAATACAGAATAATGTTTCTGTATATACAGGTGTTATCTGTGAAGAGAATGTTTTTTTGGGACCATCATGTGTTTTTACGAATGTAATGAATCCGCGTGCTTTTATTGAAAGAAAAAATGAATATAAAAAAACGCTCGTAAAAATAGGGGCGAGCATTGGTGCTAATGTGACAATTCTTTGTGGATGTACTATAGGAAAATATGCGCTGGTGGGAGCAGGTGCTCTTGTTACGAATGATGTTTCGGATTACACAATTGTTTATGGATTGCCGGCAAAAATACATGGATATATATGTGAGTGTGGAGAGAAATTAATATTTGATAACAATATATCGTATTGTCTTTGCTGCAATAAAAAATATAAAAAAGATAATGACATAGTGGAAGTGATGGGCTAGCAATTGAAAGAACTGTTATTAAATAAAATAAAGGAAAAAGACATAATCGTAGGGGTAATCGGCTTAGGTTATGTAGGGTTGCCTCTTGCAGTAGAAAAAGCAAAAGCAGGCTTTAAGACGATTGGTTTTGATATTCAGCAGGAAAAAGTAGATTTGGTTAATTCGGGAGAAAATTATATTGGGGATATCGTTGATGGTGATCTGAAAAAAATGATAGAACATGGGAGGCTTGCAGCTACGAATGACTATTCATTTATAAAAAATGTTGATTTTATAGCTATATGTGTGCCGACTCCTTTAGATGAATATAAACAACCCGATATCAGTTATGTAGAAAATTCTGCAAAAGAAATTGCTAAGTATTTGAAAAGAAATACAATGATCGTGCTTGAGTCTACAACTTATCCGGGAACAACAGAAGAGTTAATACAGCCTATAATCGAAAATGGCTCGGGGTTAAAATGTGGGATTGATTTTTATTTAGGGTTTTCTCCAGAACGAGTGGATCCGGGAAATTTAATATATAAAACAAAGAACACGCCAAAAGTTGTCGGCGGCATCGGCAGAGATGCAACTGAAGTAATAGCAGCTATGTATCGTCAAGTTTTAGCCAGCGATGTTAAAGAGGTATCTTCTCCATCGATTGCTGAAATGGAAAAAATACTTGAAAATATGTATCGAAATATCAATATAGGGTTAGTGAATCAACTCGCTATTTTATGTGAAAAAATGAAAATCGATATTTGGGAAGTAATAGATGCGGCAAAAACAAAACCATATGGTTTTCAGGCGTTCTATCCAGGACCGGGGCTCGGGGGACATTGTATTCCATTAGACCCTTATTATTTAGCATGGAAAGCAAGAAAATATGATTTTCATATATCTTTAATAGAAACATCCGGAATGATTAATGACCAAATGCCTGAGTATTGTGTAGAACGCACAGGAAAGATATTGAATAAATTAAAACGCTCAATAAACGGTTCCAAAATACTGGTATTAGGAGTGGCATATAAACAGGATGTTGATGATTACAGAGAAAGCCCGGCATTAAAAATTATTGAAAAATTGGAGACAAGCGGCGCTGCAGTTGATTATTATGATCCGTATATTAAAGAATATAAATATAATAGCAGAATCAAAAAAGGGATAAATTTCATAAATGAAAACATCATAAATGACTATGACATTATAGTTATCACAACGAGTCATACCAATATTGATTATGAAATGATAGCCCAAAATGCCAAAGCAATTTTTGATACTAAAAATGCAATGAAAAATGTGAAGTATAGAGATAAAGTGGAATTACTATAATGCAGAATATATTCAACAAGATTGATATATGAATAGAGGACAAAATGAATTATGCATTGATAGGCTGTGGACGGATTTCCATAAATCATTTGAAAGCAGCAATAGAAAATAATTTGAATATAGTCGCAATTTGTGACATAAACGCAGAGCAAACAGAACATGTATTAGAAATGAACGGATTGCATAGAAACTTAAATATAAAAAAATATTTAAATTACAAAGAAATGATTGCAAAAGAAAATATTGATTTAATAAGTATAGCAACAAAAAGCGGACTTCATGCTGCTATTGCAAAAGATTGTATAAATGCCGGCATACATGTTATTGTAGAAAAGCCATTGTCGCTGTCATTAAGTGATGTTGATGAAATTATTGAATTAAGTAAAAAAAATAATATTAAAGTATCGATTTGCCATCAAAATCGCTTAAATCCATCAGTACAATCTGTACGAGAACTGATTGAATCGAATAGGCTTGGTAAAATCTCACATGGTACAGTGCGTATTTTATGGAATAGAGATGAAGAGTATTTTAAGCAAGCGCCTTGGCGTGGCACATGGAAATATGACGGAGGATTGCTGCTGAATCAATGCATCCATGATATTGATATTTTCCGCTGGCTCATGGGTGGAGAAATTCAAGAGGTTTTTGCTTATACCGCTCGCAGAGCGCATGATTATATCGAAACAGAAGACGTTGCCTTGGCATTGATAAAATTTAAAAATGGCACAATTGGAACTGTAGAAGGTACAATTAATGTTTATCCTTCCAATCTGGAAGAGACGCTTTATATTTTTGGACAAGCAGGTACAGTCAAGTTAGCAGGTAAATCCTTAACTAAAATTGAAATATGTGATTTAAAAGATGAACAATCAGAAAAAAAAATAAAAGATAATATTGCTTGCATATCTTCTTCAAAGTTATGCAATTATGGGCACAATGCAATTTTTGAAGATACGATAGATGCAATCATAAATGATAGAAATCCAAGCATAGATACTAAGGCAGCAAGAGATTCCATAGAACTTATTTTTGCAATTCATCAATCTTCATTGGAGAACAAACCGATAAAATTGCCTTTAAGCGGTTGTAGTTTAAATGATTTTAAAGGAATGTTTAATTAAGGAAACTCTATGAAAATACTGCATGTAAATTCTTATTATTTGGCAGGAAAATTTTATAAAAATTTATATAACGAACAAATAAGACAGAATTTAAATATCGATGTATATGTTCCTGCTATTAAAAATATACAGTATAATTTTGATTATGGTAATTTTACAAGAATAAGTCCAAATCATAGTAAGTATGATCGAGTGTTTTTTCATGTAAAACATAAAAAAATATTAAAAGATATTAAAATAAAATATAACATTAAATCCTTTGATATTTTACATGCACATTCCTTATTCTCTAATGGATATATTGCTTATAAATTAAATAAAGAATTTAAAATCCCGTACATCGTTGCGGTAAGAAGTACAGACATTAATATATTTTTTAAAAATATGATACATTTAAGAAAACTGGGTGTAGAAGTTTTAAAAAATGCGCAAAAAATAATATTTTTATCGACGCCATATAAAAAAATTACCGTTGATAAATATATACCCTATGAATTAAAAGAACGAATTTTAAATAAAGCTGTAATAATACCCAATGGTATAGACGATTTCTGGTATAAAAATTTATACGAAGCAAAGTCGAATATGAATGATGAAGTAATTAAATTATTTTATGCAGGACTCATAACAAAAAGAAAAAATCTGCCGGCCACCTTAGACGCAATAAATATATTAATTAAAAAGAACTATAAAGTTCAGTTTATGATTGTGGGGAAAATAGAAAATAAAAGAATATTTAAACAAGTTAAAAATAAGCCGCATATAACATATATTCCGCCGCAACCGAAAGAGGAGCTAATTCGTTTTTATAGAGAAAATGACATATTTGTAATGCCATCAAAATCCGAAACTTTTGGCCTTGTTTATGCAGAGGCTATGAGTCAGGGGTTGCCTGTGATTTATACGAAAGGGCAGGGATTTGATCAACAATTTAAAGAAGGCGTTGTCGGATATCATGTAGACTGTGGTAATCCTTATGAAATTGCACAGAGAATATTGGACATTAAAAATAATTATAAAACTATTTCTGACAATTGCATAAATCTTTGCAGTAAATTTAATTGGAAAATAATAGCTCAAACATACAAAAACATTTATGGAGAAATTAATGAATATTTTCAATGAGTTAGAAAAGGTGGATAAAGTAGTAAAAATTATCGTTACAAATGGACATAGAAGTCTGAATACCTGTTCTTTTAGAGTTCTTAATGAGGCAAAATATTTACAGACAAGAGGATATGATACTGAAATAATTATTTTACAAAATAAAGAAATAGGTAAAAAAATTATATCAAATAAAATTGACGGTATTTGCATAAAGCATTATATATGCAGAAGCAAACAAATGAATCAAGCGTTGGAAAAGAATAGCTTAATAAGAAATTTCAAAGTTCTTATTTATTTTATGTGGTTCATGCAATTTAGCGTCTGGCTCAGAAAATATGGCAAAAATACGAAAGTGGATTTTTGGCAATGCCATAACCTCACTTCTGTTGTTGCAGGCTGGATTGCTCGAAATCGATCAAAGCTTATTTTTGTAATGCGTGAGAACTATGAAGATCAAGCAGGGATTACTAATAAATTCAAACGGTTTTTCATTAAAAATATAAATGAATTCATGCAAAATAAATCAAATTGGCTAATCCATGTTACACCGCAACAAATCAATAAGACTACTCATCAAAACAAGCACAAAGTAATTTATATACCAAACTATAGCTCTATAGGCCAATATACGCATATTGAAAAAAGTTTTTCTGATTATCTTAGAATTAACTATATTGGAAGTGTTAGAGACTATAAATCTTTAAAAATGTTAATGAATGCCAGTAAAGACATGGAAGGTATTCAAATTGGTATTCATGGATTGGGAGAAGCATATTTAAAATTAAAAAGCGAAGAATCTTTGTACGAAAACACAAAAATAACCGGGTATTATGATTATAAAAGTGAAACTGAAAAATTGTATCAAAATACGGATGTTATATTCTGCGTTTATGATATTGCCATACAAAATTGGAGAGAATCACGACCTATCAAGTTTTATGAATCAATGTTGACTATTACGCCTGTTATTTCATGTTACGAAATGTCAGTCAGCGAGCTTATTATAAAATATGATGTTGGATTTTTGTTTCATTATGATAATCTGGATGAATTAAAAGAGTTAGTAAGTGCGCTCGTGGAAAATCCGGAAATACTAGAAGAAAAGAAAAAAAATATTGCGAAAATCAGAGATAATTTCACATGGGAAAGTGTGGTTAAGCGCTTTGATATCATTTATGAGGGACATTAGTAATATGAATGGTCTAATGTATAAAAAGAACGAATGGCTTCAAAATGAAAATTCATATGCAATATCTGGTATTTTTTTTATAATGTATAAGGTTATTTTTGAAATAGCGTATATTATAGTACATAATATATATTATGTTAATGAAAGTGCGGTATACGGGCTTGAGTTTAATGCATTTAAATATTTATTCTCATATATAATTTTGTATATTTGTATTACATTTTTACCTAAAAGATTAAATAAGTTCTCTTCACTGATATCTAATTTATTGCTTTGTTTTATTATGATTCCTATACTGTCGGTATATGCTCTAAATGATCAAAGCACAATCTGTACGCTTATGTTGTCATTTGGATTTATAATACAGTGTTTGATTATTACACATGCAACGGATATGAAGTTAAAAAAAATTGTGAATGCGAATGGATTAGTTTATGTAGTTTTATATGGTATTATCGCTATACTTTTCAGCTACTTTTTGGTGACAAAAGGTCTTCCGACGTTTACAGCATTTAATATTAATAATGTCTATGATTTGCGTTCTACTATTGATTTAAATAAATATATTGCATATTTATTTGCTTTGCAAATTTATGTAGTGGGTCCATTTCTTATTTGTGATAGTTTAAATAAGAAAAAATACATTAATCTGATAATCATTTCAATCATTCAAACTTGTTTTTATCTATGGACAGGACATAAAGTCATTATTTTTTATATGGCAACAGTCGTTATGATTTATATAATATCTAAAATTAAAAGAACTGAAAAGATAATCATTATAACATTGTTTATGATTATTATCTTGTGTATATCTTATGCGCTGTTAGCATCTTTGAATAAATCGCTTAACTTACCATTATCACTGCTTGTACGCCGCGCAATGATACTTCCGGCTCAATTAAAATTTGACTATTTTGATTTTTTTTCTTCTTATCCTAAACTTGGATTAACAGGGATATTTCCAACGTGGATTGTAGATATACCAAATCATTATTCTGCTACAAGTTTTACGTACCTGATTGGAGATTTATATTATCATTCTCCGCAAATGAATGCAAATACAGGATATTTTATAGAAGGATTTGCAAGATTTGGATACATGGGAGCCTATATTGTTTTCATACTAATGGGATTTATTATTAAATTATTTGATGCATTTGTTGAAAAAGTTGGACAAACAATTATTTATCCGCTTTGTTTGTATTTTTTTCTTGCTTTTAATGATGGATTTTTAATAGATGAGTTATTTATTAAAGGAAAAATTTTTTTTATGGTTATGATACTTATATTATTTGATTTTAAACAAAATCGCAATTTTCTTAAAGAAAAGGAAAAAAATAAATGCCAAATGTATTCACAATATCAGATATAGTGAAATTGTTGATAAAAAGAATAAGATCAATTATGATTTTAGCGCTTCTGATAAGTATAATCAGCTTAGCAGTTTATTTATACTTAAAATCTGATGAGCCTAAAGTGATATACGAAGAAAAAATCTATGGATTAATCGATATCAGTAATCAAAGCACCGGAGAAAATGTAAGTCTGACAATCAATACGATACATGATATCTATAAATCTGATTCATTGAAATTATCTCTCTTTGATTTAAATTATAATGAAATATCTGATTCTTTTTTTATGCAAAATAATCTTGATAAAACAGATAAAGAAACAGTATCAAATTTTATATATGATAATTTTACCGTTGAGTTTAATGAGTTATCCAAAATATTTGTGATATCTTTCCAAGGTAACAATGAAGATACGGTAAAATATATTACTGAATATATTTATAATGAAGGTGTACAATTAACACAAACATCTTTAAGTCAGAATATTACTATATTCAGTAAACAAATAAGTATGAGTGATAATCACAATGAAATATATTCTCGCTCGAATATTATAAAAAAGTTTATTTTATTTTTAGCTACGGCTTTTATTACTGTCTGTTTATTACAATTTTTTATTATTGTCTTAACGGATAAGATAATCAGTATTAATCAATTAAGATATAAGTATAATATCGATATATTAGCTATTATGTATAAGGAAAGAGATAATTACAATGAAATAAAATCAGCCTTATTTTATAAATTGAATAAAAAAAATATAAAAACAGTGATCTTTTTATCAAGTAATACAAAAAACTATCTGCACCACTTGCTTCATTTAAAAAATTTATTTGAAAATGAAGGCATGCATGCAGCAATTATAGTTGCATCAGAGTCGATAAATGAAAAAACTGAAATAAAAGACGTTTATTATGTAAATAGTTTTTATGGAAAAAAGAATGAATTCTGGTGTGACATAGAGCACTCTTATCAGTTCATTTTCATTCTAGCCAGACCGATTCTTGATTCTTTTTCGACACAGGAGTTCATAGACAGATATAAGGAGATTGTTTTGTTTGAACAATTTGGTGCATCTAAAGATGAAAGAATTGAAAGAACAATTGAAAAAATTAAAATTTATAATGGAAATATTTTAGGGTTTATAGTATTTCAATAAGAGATTATAAGAGGGAAAATGAACAAAATTCGAAATACGATCAAAAAAGAATGGGATATTGTCTATAGTAAGGGGGCTTTCCATATTTTTTTGGGAAGTTTTCTCACAAAATTTGTGGCTTTTTTTGGGTCTGTTTTTATTGTCAGAGTATTATCAAAAACAGAATTTGGCACCTTGGGATATGTAGAAAATTTGTTTTCTTATATTTATATTTTTGCAGGCATGGGGCTTACATATGCTCTGTTCAGATATGTTGTATTGGCAAAGAGCATTGATGAAAAATATTTATATTATAATTATGTTATTAAAAAAAGTACAATTTATAATATATTATTGGTACTGTTGGCAGTCATTTTTAGCTTGATTTATCCTCATCCGGATAAATTCTCCTCGGCTCGTTGGCTGATGCCCGTTTTATTATTATCATTGCCTTTTCATTCGTTGACGGATAGTAATGTAGCCACTTTTCGTGCGATGTTTTCCAATAAACGTTATGCTATTGCATCGTTTTCGCTGGCCTTTGTATTAATACTTACTAAATATATTTTAGCTAATGTGTGGGGAGTAAAAGGAGCGGTGGTATCCAGCGTTGTTGTTTATGCTTTTTTTATGATATTTTATGGATTTATTATAAAAAGATCATATTTTTATCATCGAAATATGCCTAATACATTATCAAAAAGTAATAAGAGGATTGTAGACCAATACTCAATCCAATATATGATTACAAATAGCATTTGGGCAATTTTTATGCTTAATGATATTTTTTTGCTTGGACAATTCACAGGAGACCCTACAATCATTGCAAATTATAAAATAGCTTATGTGCTTCCGGCAAATTTATCGATCATCAGTTCTTCTATTGGTATCTTTGTTGCCCCTTATTTTGTTAGAAATGAAAAAAATTATCATTGGATTAGGAAAACATATAAGAAAACATTTTTAATAACGGTAACACTTATTGGACTTGTATCATTGCTTCTTTTTATCTTTGCAAAACCGATAGTTGTCTTGCTATATGGAGAACAATATGCAACTGTTGCGCCGTTGATGAGAATATTATTAGTCGCCGCATTTATTAATTGCGCAATAAGATACACAAATGCGAATTTACTGGCGGCAATGGGACAAATAAAATACAATTTAATTATATCTATCATTGGGGTATTGCTTCAAATATTTATAAATATCACTATTATTCCTAAATATGGTGCCTTTGGGCTGGCTTATACGAGTATTATTGTCTATTTCATGATGTCTGCTATGCTGACATTCGTATTCTTCAAAAAATATAAAATAATCAATTTTAAAAAATACAAATAAATATAAAATTCTGTTTATTTTGCTTTAAATCCATATAAATAATTTACTTTTGAGGCCAAAAATATTATAATTATTAAAATTGAACTTATTTGCCGGAGGAAATTATTTTATGATAAAGTTTATACATACAGCGGATTTGCATTTAGGAAGTATTTTTGAAAAAGCATCATTTCCGAGTAATGTAGCCAAAATCAGACGTGCAGAAATGTTTAATACATTCGAAAACATCGTCAGACTTTCAACGGCATTAAGAGATAATTTCTTACTTATCAGCGGGGATTTGTTTGAAGAAAAGTTTTGCACAGCACATGATATTAAAAGGGTTTTTGATATACTCGCTGATGCTAAAGATGTTGAGGTTGTAATCATAGCTGGAAATCATGATTTGTATACAAACACATATAAACAATATCAAAACAAATTTTCAAATATTCATATCTTTGATTCAGATAAAATGCAAAAAAAATATTTTGAAAAATATAATACGGTTATTTATGGGCTGAGCTGGGATAAATCGGCATACTTTGCGGAACCCGGTTTTGCGGATATACAATTAGATACGAGTAAAATAAATATTCTTATGTTGCATGCCGATTTTGCTCCCAATTCCACGTATATGCCTATCAATATCAAAACTATATCAAAAATTGGATTTGATTATATAGCACTCGGTCACATCCATAAAAATAAACAAATAAATGATCGTATTTTTTATTGCGGATGTCCGGAAGCTTTAGATTTTAAAGAAACAGGGCAGAGGGGCGTTTACCGTGTTTCATTAGATACGGATGCGATAGATATTGAATTTGTAAAGACATCCAATAGAGAGTTTGTTGTTCATAAAATCAATTTAACTCCAGATATGGGATATTTAGATATTATCAGACTTTTAACATCTGATATAGGTCATGAAAGCCTAATGAAAGATATGCATCGCTTTGATATAAGCGGGATGATAGATTCATCTATCAATTTAAATGAGATTATAGAACAAATCAGACAGTCATTTTTTTATTTAGAATATATTGACAATACTATTCCCGATTTTGATATAGATTATATAAAATCTCAAAACGATAACAATATAATAGGCAAATTTATTGAGAAAATGCAGAATTATGATATGATGGATGAAAAAAATAAAAGCGCACTATATAAAGGACTAGCCGTACTTTTAAATGAAGGAGAGAAGAGATGATTTATAAAAAACTAAGTCTGTTATCTTTTGGCAAATTTAAAAATAAACATCTGTATTTCCAAGAGGGTATCAATTTAATATTAGGAAAAAATGAGGCGGGTAAAAGTACGATACATAATTTTATTGAGGGAATGTTTTACGGGTTTTTTACTTATGGTAAAAAAAGAAAAGGTTATGAAGAACTGCAGCAGAAATATAAACCTTGGAATAGTGATGAATATATTGGATCGTTAATTTATGAAAATGACGGAAACATGTATTTAATTGAACGTAATTTTTCTGAAATAAACGGCAGGGTCAAAGTCTCGAATTATGCAACTGGAGAAGACATTACAGAAAAGTTTGATTTTAATGATGTAAATAGAATGTATGAACCTACAAATCATTTGAATTTAAGCAAAATCATGTTTCGAAATACCGTGAGTATAGGGCAGTTAAATACACAGACAGAGAGTAATTTGTCTGAAGAGGTAAATAATTTGATGGCTAATATGGATACTGGGTTTAGTGATATTTCGGTTGTATCGGCCATAAAAAAATTGAGAGAAGCGGCAGAGAAAATAGCAGGGAAAAAAGGCGAGGTTAAAAAAGTTGGTGAAATAAATCAAATACTTGAAAAAGTGCTTCAAGAAAAAGAAGAAACAAATGAAATTATTGAGAATGATAAAAAACGTAAGATTCGAATTGACTATTTGTTTGAACAGCTTGAAAAAATTAAAAAGTATGAAATGTTGGTGCATTTAAAAAACCTTCAAAAATATGAAGATATACAGAAAAATATAGATGATGCAAAAAAAGAACTGGGAAATATTAAACTGATCGAAGGATTTGATGAAGAAAGTTTTGAAGAAATCTTACAATTGGAAAATGAAGTACATAATTATATTGATGATTTAAAATTATTAAAACAAAGAATAGAAAAAATTGAAAATGATATTAAAACAATGCATACGGGTATGTCATCTGATATACAGTTTGATAATATAGAACAGCTTAGACAAGATTATATTTTATACAAACAATTAAAAGAGGGCACATATAAAAAAGCTTCATCTGTGATGGAGAGCATATCGCTCGTTGCGTTTATTCTTTTTGCATGCCTTAGCATTTTCTTCATATTTAAAAATATTCCTATTTTTATGATTTTGTGTATTTTATTGGCGGCTGGTTCGTTAGGGTATTCAATTAGTTTACGAATCAAAAGTAAAAGTGTAAATATTAATGATATATACAAAAAGTATGGATTTATAAATGAACAGGCATTTGAAAATTATTATTCCTCTTTTATCGAAGAATATGAAAAAGCCGAAACAAATAAAATATTGATGCAGGCAAAAATTGATGAGTATACAAATTTAAAACAAGATATAACACAATTAAAAATAAAGTACGAAGAAAAAAATGAAGAATTCATAAAAACTCTTGAAAATATGGGCCTCGATCATAATATTTCCTATAAAGAAGTCTTTAAATCAAATAAGCAGTATAATGAATTAAAAACAAAAATAAATCATTTGGAATTATTAAAAGAACAAACATTAAGCGAGAGAGATTATACAGCGCTTAAAAGTAAATTAGAATCTTATAATTTTCATAATATGGAAGATATTGATTCAGATATTCCTTTTGAAGGAAATCTTGAAGATAAGGAAAATATTTTATCCGAATTATCACATTTACAAGGTATTTCTGAAAACGCAATGCAAAAGTTGCGCAGTATGACAGAAATAATGGCACAAATTAAAGAGCTGACGCAGCAAAGAGATATCTTGCTTGTAGAATATGGAGCGCTCAATTTGGCAGCTGATGTGATTGAAGACACCGCCAAAGAAATGCACAGTCAAAATTCTCCGATTTTAAATAAAAAGATATCTGAGATTATTTACGGTATTACAAATAAATATTCAAATATTAAATTAACGGATGAACTCGAAATAAATGTAGAGAGCCCTGAGTCAGGATTTTTAGTTGGAGTGAATGAACTGAGTGAGGGGACTCTGGAACAGCTTTATTTTTCATTAAGGATAGCGCTGGCAGATCTGTTTGCGCCGGAAGCGCCTTTAATTTTAGACGAAAGCTTTGCTATGTACGATGAAGAGAGGCTTGAAAATATTATACGAATTCTTTATAATATCTCTAAAAAAAGACAAGTATTATTATTTAGCTGTAGTAATAGAGAAAAAGAAATTATGGACAATATGAATATAAGCTATAATTTAACCGCAATATAAATATAACAAAATATATTATATTTTAAATCAAAAATTAAGGAATCGCGTATAGATTATATGAAGCAAAAAGTAGCCGTTGGTTTAAGCGGGGGTGTAGACAGCTCTGTAGCGGCATTTTTATTAAAACAACAGGGATTTGATGTTGTCGGGATTTTTATGAAAAATTGGGAAGAAGATAATTCTGAACAGTGCACTGCGGAGGAAGACTACTCTGATGTAAGCAGTGTATGTGCTAAAATAGGAATTCCATATTATACCGTTAATTTTTCCCAAGAGTATTGGGACAGAGTGTTTGAATATTTTATTGATCAATTTAAATTAGGACGTACTCCGAATCCGGATGTACTTTGTAATAGCGAGATTAAATTCAAAGCTTTTTTAGATTATGCATTAAATATTGCTAAGGTTGATTATATAGCGACAGGACATTATGTTCAAAAGAAAGAAATTGATGGGAATTGTTCTTTGCTTAGAGGCACTGATGAAAATAAAGATCAAAGCTATTTTTTATGCCAATTAAACCAATTTCAGCTATCAAAAGCGTTATTCCCGATTGGGCATATGAAAAAAAGTCAAGTTCGAAAAATTGCCGAACAAAATGGGCTTCGAACGGCATTGAAAAAAGATAGCACAGGCATATGTTTTATTGGGGAAAGAAAATTTTCAAAATTTTTATCACATTATTTGCCGGGGCAAAAAGGGCCGATAAAAAATATCGACGGTAAAGTTGTAGGAGAGCATAATGGACTGATGTATTATACACTGGGGCAACGAAGAGGTCTTGGAATAGGTGGAAAGGGTAATGGAGGCCGATGGTATGTAGTAAGTAAAGATCTTGCGAAAAATGAGCTTATTGTTGTTCAGGATCCCTTCCATCCGTCCTTGTTTTCAAAAGCTTTAACTGCGAAAAAAGCAAATTGGATTCAGGGAGCTCCGCCGCAAAATAGTTTTATTTGCACAGTGAAATACAGGTATAGGCAACCTGATAAGAAGGCACAAATTACAGTTGATAACGATCAGATAAGTGTTGTGTTTAATGAGCCTCAAAAAGCTGTATGTCCAGGACAATATGTTGTTTTTTACGACCATGAAACATGTCTTGGAGGAGCGGAAATTGACAGCATTATTCATATTTAGTATGAGAAAGACGGTGTTTTGATGAAAAAGAAAGCATTTTATTTAATTTTATTAGTTACAATAATTATTACTTTGACCTCCTGCGGTTCAGTCAGTGAGAGTACGAGCTACAATGATTTGGTTGGGCCATGGCAGCTTGACGCTAAATACATTGATGGAACAGCTCAAGATATTACATGGATTATCTTGGACTTTAAGTCTGATAAAACAGTTGATATCTATGAATATCTGGACGAAAAAAGCAATTCTGTTTTCAGGGGCGAGACAACTGTCCCCGATATGAGTGAATTTACTTTCAAAGAAAACTCCTCTGTAGAAGTAAGTAAAGATACGGTTGCGTTTAAATATGGCGACAATACGGTTAATGCAAGTTTTATAGTTGATTTGAACAGTTATATAATGCATCTTTATATTAATAATGATGATGGGAAAATTATTCATGAAGTATATAAAACAGCGGATAAATCAAAGAGACCATAAAAATGATAGAGATAAAATTGCTGTGATTATTTTCACGGCAATTTTTTATTGAAACAAGTAGTAAGAATATATAATAACTTTGGTATTAGTTATTATATTCTTATGATATAATAACTTCGGAGGAATAATATGTCGGTTAAATTTACACATCTTCATTTGCATACACAATATTCCTTGTTGGATGGATTTGTTAGAATTGAAAAATTAGTAAAAAGAATTAAAGAATTAGGCATGGAAAGTATAGCGATTACTGATCATGGCGCAATGTTTGGTGTGCCTATCTTTTATGATTATTGTAAAAAAGAGAATATAAAGCCAATTATCGGTTGTGAAATATATATCGCCCGTCGAAGTATGCACGATAAAGAAGGAAAGCTGGACACGGAACCTTATCATCTTATTTTGCTTGCCAAAAATAATACCGGATATAAGAATTTAATGAAAATTGTATCGGCAGGCTATACGGATGGGTTTTACTATCGCCCAAGAGTTGACAAGGAATTTTTAAAAAAATACAGTGATGGATTGATTGCGCTGAGCGCATGTCTGGGTGGGGAGGTGCCTTCCCATATCATTCAGGAAAATATTGAACAAGCTAAAAAGAGTGCTTTAGAATATCTAGACATATTTGGCACTGATAATTTTTTCTTTGAGCTACAGGAAAATGATATTTATGAACAAAAAGTAGTAAATTTTAATTTAAAACAACTTAGCAAAGAGCTTGGGATTGCATTGGTTGCAACGAACGATGTACATTATTTAAATAAAGAAGATGCGAAAGCACATGATGTTCTTTTGTGTATTCAAACAAATGCAAAAGTAAATGATGACAACAGAATGAGGTTTTCATCGGACACATATTATGTACGAAGCGGCGAAGAGATGCAGGAATTGTTTAAAGACTGCCCCGAAGCTATTATAAACACTCAGAAAATAGCTGATATGTGTAATGTTGATTTTGAATACGGGCAATATCATTTGCCTCACTTTATAACCCCGAACAATATTGAGCCAAAAAAATATTTAAGACAAATAGTATTTGAAAGTCTGCAAAATAAGATATATGGTAAGGATGAAAAAGCATGTACACTCTATGAGGAACGGTTAAATAAAGAATTGGCTGTAATTGAAAGCATGGGATTTTGTGACTATTTTTTAATTGTATGGGATTTTATTAAATTTGCGAAAGAGAACAAGATTGCAGTTGGTCCGGGTAGGGGCTCTGCGGTGGGAAGTTTAGTAAGCTATTGCCTCAACATTACAACTGTGGATCCTATTGAATACAATTTATTATTTGAACGGTTTTTAAACAGCGAGAGAATAAGCATGCCTGATATTGATATTGATTTTTGTGTTAGGAGAAGACAAGAAGTAATTGACTATGTAACAGAAAAATATGGAAATAATAGCGTGGCTCAGATTATTACTTTTGGTACGATGGCTCCAAAAGCGGCTATAAGGGATGTTGCCCGAGCTTTGGATGTGCCTTATGCAAAGGCAGACAATATAGCAAAAATGGTACCAAATATATTAAATATTTCACTTGATAAAGCTATCGCGATGAACTATAAGCTAAAAGAACTCATTGAGAATGATGTGAATGCAAAAGAAGTTATTGATATGGCTCATGAGATGGAAGGTCTTTGCAGGCATGCTTCTACACATGCGGCAGGTGTTGTGATAGCTCAGGGAGATATAACCGATTATGTACCATTATATGCTACACAAGACAGCAAAAAAGGACGGATTATTTCGACGCAATTTACTATGAGCTACTTAGAACGACTTGGCTTATTAAAAATGGACTTCTTGGGGCTGAGAAATCTCACGATGATAAAAGACTGTATTGACAATGTAGTACAAAATAAAGGGATCCATATTGATATAGACAATATTGCTTTTGATGAAAAAAAAGTATATGATTTATTGTCGGCGGGGGATACATTGGGTGTTTTTCAGTTGGAAGGCTCTGGCATGAGGCAGTTTTTAATAGAAATGAAGCCCAATTGTTTTGAAGATATTACCGCGGCTGTTGCATTATACAGACCGGGGCCAATGGATGCGATACCGGAATATATCTATAATAAAAAAAATGTCTCTGCTATACACTATCTTCATCCTAAATTAGAAAATATTTTAAATGTCACCTATGGATGTATTGTGTATCAAGAACAGGTTATGCAGATTGTTCGAGAAATAGCCGGGTATTCCATGGGGCAAAGTGATATTTTAAGAAGAGCTATGAGCAAAAAACAAGCCGACGTCATGGAAATGCACAAAGAAATATTTATAAACGGCCAAACGGACAATGCAGGCAATATTATCATTGAAGGCGCTTTGAGGCGTGGGGTAGACAAAAAAACGGCTGAAAATATATATTCCCAGATGCTAACATTTGCACAATATGCTTTTAATAAATCTCATGCGGTGGCCTATGCAGTGCTGGCATATCAAACCGCATGGCTAAAATGTATGTACCCTGTTGAATATATGGCTTCTCTCTTATCAAGTGTAATGGACAGTGAAGGGAAAATTGCTTTATATATTCAAAATTGTAAAAGTATGGGTATAAATGTGCTGCCCCCCGATATAAATGAAAGTTTCAGTGAATTTACTGCCGTAGGTGATAATATTAGATTCGGATTAAAAGCAGTAAAAAATGTTGGAGAGAATGTAGTTTGTGAAATAATCGATGAGAGAGAAAATAACGGTGAATTTACTAGCTTTTATAATTTTGTTTACAGATTAGTAGGTAAGATTAATAAAAAAGCAATGGAATATTTAATCAAAGCCGGGGCATTTGATTTTAATGACAAAGATAATCGAAGCACACTTTATGATGAGTATGAAAAAGTCATGAATGCTGCCAAAAGCAGTGTAAACGGGCAATTATCGATGTTTGATTCGTCGGTTGTTAAATCCGAATATCCCAGTATGAATAAAGCCGAACCATGGGATATTCAGACAATTATTTACTATGAAAAAGAAGCAACCGGGATTTATATCACCGCTCATCCTTTGGAACAACACAAACAAGAAATAAAATATCTTGCAACCGTGGATAGTATTAAGTTAAATGACGAAGAATACACGACAGAAAATGACGGTAGCAATTGCGTAGTGGTCGGGATAGTATCCGGCATACAGAATAAAATTACCAAAAGAGGTAATCCTATGGCTTTTGTTACAATTGAAGATATGTTTGGGGCTATCGAAGTTGTTGTATTTAGTGAAATTTATAAACAAAAGTCAACTCTTTTAAAAAAGGAAGCCATATTGCTTGTTTCCGGGAAAATAAATGCTAAAGAAAATCAAGGTTCAAGTATTATAGCACAAAATATTCAAGAGTTAAAAAATTATGATATAAGTCTCGTGATTAAAATAACTGAGCCCATATATCATAGATATAAAAATGATATTTATAATCTTTTGCAATCAAATCAAGGACAGCAAAAAGTATATCTGAACTTTACTGATACAGGGAAAAAAATGCTCGCAGATAGAAATTTATTTGTAGATATGACGGATGAACTTATTGAGAAGCTGAATTCATTTGTAGGGGTAGGAAACGTACTTCTTTTTTGATAAAATAAATAAAAATACTATGTAAGGTAGATAGAATCATGAAAAAAACTATTCGTATAATTATTATATGCATACTGATTATTTTAATAGCCGGGGCGATTGCGTATAAAGTCAATACCGATCCGGTCGGCACTGATGATACGATAATTAGATTTGTAGTGGACAGTGGGGATACCTATTACAGTATTGCTCCCAAATTAAAGGAAGCCGGTCTGATTAAATCAGAACTATTTTATAAGTTATATATTAAAATGCACGACCCTTCCAATCTGCAAGCCGGAAAATATCCTTTAGCTGAAAATATGTCTTTGGCTGAGATTCTTGTGATGTTTGAAACAAATTCGACATATAATCCGGATGCGATAACTATAACGTTTCCTGAAGGAATCAACATGAATCGTGTAGCTGAAATAATAGCAAACAATACAGATAATTCAGAAGAAAGTGTGTATGAATTATTGAAAGATAATGATTTTTTAGATGAAATCATTTTAAAGTATTGGTTTTTGTCTGATGACATAAAGAATAAAAATTTATATTATTCTTTAGAAGGATATTTGTTCCCAAATACATATGAATTTTCAGGCAAGGATGTTAGTGTAAATGATATATTTTTGACTATGTTAAATGAAACAGATAGGCAACTAACACCATTCAAGGAAGATATTCAATCAAGTGAATACTCCATGCACGAACTTTTAACTTTGGCTTCGATAGTCGAATTAGAAGCATGGAACAGTGAAGACAGAGCTGTTGTGGCAGGGGTTTTTTACAACAGACTAAATTCGGGTTGGGCACTGGGAAGCTGTGTTACGACTTATTATGCATCTAAAGTCCAAATGGGAGAGAGAGATTTATATCAATCGGAGCTCGATGCGTATAACGACTATAATACCAGAAGCAGCAAAATGACCGGAAAGCTTCCGATTGGGCCGATATGTAACCCAAGCATTGATTCAATAAAAGCAGCGCTTTATCCCACGGAAAGCGAGTATTATTATTTTGTCTCAGATAAAAATAAAAAGCTGTATTTCAGTAAAACATATACTGAACATGAAAAAACAATAAGTGAGTTACAAAGCCAAGGGCTGTGGTTGGAATATTAGGACGGCGTGATACAATGGATAAGAATATAGAATTTATCCGATCTTTAATTAAAGAAAATGCTTTAACATATAAATTAAGACAACAAGATGAAGCTGAATATATACCTATTATAAAAAAAGAAGTCATGCAGTTTATGCTTGTCATAGTAGAGCTTACAAAAACAAAAAAAATATTGGAAGTGGGTACGGCGAACGGATATTCTTCCATATGCTTTGCAAATGCAATCGGTGAAAATGCAGATATTATAACTATAGAATCTGATGAATTAAGAGTGAGTAAAGCAAGAGAAAATATTCGTTTGTTTAATTTAGATAACCATATCCATGTTATACATGATGATGCACAGTGCGCTTTAAGACGGATGCTTGGAGAGGATATGTTTGATATCATTTTTTTGGACGGACCAAAAACACATTATATCGATATGCTTGATGATTGCAAAAGATTATTAAAGCAAGGCGGCTTATTAATAGCAGACAATGTCTTATATTTTGGAATGATATCGGGATATAAAGATACGCCAAAGAAAAAAAGAACGTCAGTGCATCATTTAAGAGAATTTTTGGATTTGATATTTGAAGATAAAGAAATGCTGTCATCTGTAATAAATTTTGAAGACGGGCTTTTAATTAGCATAAAGAAAGGCAGTGACAAGAATTGAAGAAGCCAAAACTGCTGGCCCCTGCAGGAGATTTAGAAAAATTAAAAGTAGCCATCAATTATGGAGCAGATGCCGTATACATCGGTGGAAAATTATACGGGCTCAGGGCGAATGCAACCAATTTTGATATAAAAGAAATGAAAAAAGGTGCAGATTATGCGCATCGATTTAACAGGGAAGTATATGTAACTATTAATATTTTAGCGCATAATGTCGACTTTGAGCATTTAGAACAGTATGTCAAGGATGTCATTTCTACTGGTGTCGATGGAATCATCGCATCCGATCCTGGAGTTATATCCTTGATTCGAAAAATTGATAAAAATATCCATATCTCTCTTTCAACACAATCGAGCTGTACAAACTATAATACTGCAAAATTTTGGTATAAAAATGGCGTTAATCGAGTTGTACTTGCAAGAGAATTGAATAAAAATGAAATTGCCGAGATTATTCAAAACACACCTTCCAAGCTACAGGTCGAAATTTTTATTCATGGTGCAATGTGTATTGCCTATTCAGGTCGATGTCTTTTAAGCAATGTCATGACAGGCCGAAACGCAAACAGGGGGGACTGTGCACAACCGTGTAGATGGGAGTATTATCTATCTGAGCAAACAAGGCAAGGGCAATATATGCCCGTATTGGAAGATGAAAGAGGAACCTATATTTTTAATTCAAAAGATTTATGCTTAATTGAATATATGGATGAAATCATTGAAATGGGCATAGATGTTTTAAAAATAGAAGGAAGAATGAAATCAGAATTTTATATTGCGACTGTTGTAGGAGCATATAGAAAAGTTATTGATTCGTATTGTAAAGATCCATCTCACTACAGATTTGAAAAGAAATGGCTTGAAGAAGTAAAAAAAATCAGCTACAGGGAATATACAGATGGTTTTTTTAATAAAAAACCTGATGAAAACAGTCAAAATTATGCAACTGCAGGTTATCTTAGAAACTGGGAATTTGTAGGGATAGTGGTAGATTATAATGAAGATACAAAAGTTGTTACCGTACAGCAGCGAAATAAAGTTGTAACTGGAGCCTATGTTGAAATTATCGGGCCGTATAGAGATTATATATCGCATACAATTAAGCAGCTACGTGATATAGAAGGCAATATTCTATCTTCGGCACCTAACGCAATGCAATTGTTTTGTTTTGATATCGATGTGTCTTTAAAAAAGGGGGATATCATTCGACAAAAAAAAGATAAATAAAAAAGGGCTAATATATAGCCCTTTTTTATTTTGGTTATACGGATGCATATCCTTTTTTGAAAGCTGCTGTATTAGCTGCCTCGAATTTTTCTTTTCCTTTTTTACGGAACATGTCGTTCATACCATCGATTGCTTCTTGTTCAGAAAAGTCGCCCATCAATTTTACAAGAGCGCCGAGCATGATGATATTCAATGCTTTAGAATTATTGAGTTCACTTGCAAATGTTGAAGCGGGGATTTTTACTACAGTGACATCATCGCGTACATTTGTATCGCAAGTAACGATATCGCTGTCAATAAGCATAATACCGCCTGGTTTAAGCATTGTAATGAATTTGTTAAATGAAGGAATATTTAAAGCCATTATAGCATCGGGTTGTTCCTGACCCGGAGAATAGATTCTATCATCACTATATTTAACAGTACAGTTAGCTGTGCCGCCTCTCATAGCCGGGCCGTATGAAGGCATCCATGTTGCTTTTTTACCGCTGAAAAGCGCTACTTGTGATAAAACAAGACCAGCTGTAAGTACACCTTGTCCGCCAAAACCTGCAAATACTATCTCTTTCATATTATTTGCCTCCCTTATTTTTCAGTTCGCCAAGTGGATAGTATGGAACAAGTTCTTTTTCAACTCTTTCCATTGCTGCTAACGGAGAAAGTCCCCAGTTTGTTGGGCATGGAGAAAGAATTTCAACCATAGAATGTCCGATGCCGTCTATTTGAGCTTGTAAAGCTTTTTTTATGTAGCTTTTTGTTTTGTTAATTTCGGAAGGTGTGAATAATGCTCCACGTGCTACATAAGCTGTATCAAAGCTTGAAGCTATCATTTCAGGCACTTTAATTGGCATACCTGATAATTCTACATTACGGCCATTTACTGATGTGGCAGTTTTTTGACCAGGCATTGTTGTCCATGCCATTTGTCCGCCTGTCATACCAAAATTACCGTTATTAATTGTGATCACTGTGAATTTTTCATTTCTGTATGCAGCATTCATTGTTTCAGAAAAACCGATATTATATGCATCGCCATCGCCTTGATAAGCAATAACCAATGTATCGGGTTTTAGTCTTTTTACCGTAGTCATAGAAGCGCCGTTACGACCGTGAGCACCGGTGAATGTATCAACGTCTAAACTGTTATCAAGAAGTGACGCACAACCAACTGGTTTACCGATAATTACGTTGTCATTGTAACCAAGTTCTTCTACACATTCCATTATCATTCTTACGATTATGCCATGACCGCAGCCTGGGCAAAAAGGAACTTGTCTACTGATTTTTACAGGCACTTTTTTTGCTTTTGCCATCTTAGAACACCTCCTTCGCTTTGCCGGCTTTTATAGCTTCGAATTTTTCTTTTACATATGACATTTTTGGAACGCCTGGCGGTGAAGCGATTGCATAACATGGAACATCGCCAAAGCCTGTTTTCTTAGCATACAAAGCAACGTCTTCGATCATTTGACCTTCATCACATGTTTCAACTGTTATGAAAGCTTTGACATTTTTGTTTATAGCTTCATATGCTTTTTGTGGGAACGGCCATAAACTGATAGGTCTGATAATACCAACTTTTTGACCTTCTTTACGCAGCTCGTCAACTAAACCAAGTGTAACACGTCCTGGAACACCGTATGCAAAGAATACATAATCTGCATCTTCTATATCAACAGCTTCCCATCTCTGTTCGTTAGCTGTGATTTCAGCTCTTTTAGCATTCATTCTTTGAGCTCTTTCAAATAAGTTGGCTGTCATTTGCGATTCTTGTTTATGAGTGTGTTTTCCATCAAATGCCCAGTCATAGAAAGGAACTTCTTTCATTGGCGGATAGTCGCAGTCTTCCATCATTTGCCCAAGAGCTCCTTCGGTTAGGATGACAACAACATTTCTGTATTTTTCTGACAAATCAAATGCCAGATAAACCAAATCAACAGCTTCCTGAACTGACGATGGTGATAAAACTATGTTTCTGTAGTCTCCGTTTGCGCCGCCTCTTGTTTCTCTCAAATAGTCATTTTGACCTGATTCTAATGAACCAAGACCGTCACCATAACGTACAACTGAAATCATAACACAAGGATAATCGGCAGCAGCCATATAGCCTACGCCTTCTTGTTTTAATGAAATCCCAAGACCTGAAGATGCTGTTAATACTCTTGCACCAACGGATGCTGCGCCATATACCATGTACATAGCTTCGCCTTCGTTTGCAGCCTGAATAAATTGTCTGCCTGCATCTTGTGCACGCCATGACATATATTCCATAATTTCAGTAGATGGCGTTATTGGATAGCCGCAATAAATGTGCATTCCTGCTCTGATAGCAGCTTCGCCCATAGCGATGTTGCCTTTTACCATATCTCCCATACTAGTACCTCCTTTATTCCGTTATCTCAAATACGCCGTCAGGACATGTTGTGTAGCACATTCCACATTGAATGCACTTTCCATCGTCAACGACAGCATACTTGAAACCGGAAGAATTGAAATCAGTTGAAAAGCTGATTGCTTGTTTTGGGCAATGTTTGACACAATACCCACATTGTTTGCATTTGTCTTTGCTAACAATAACCTTGCTCATGTAATCTCCTCCGTTTCTTTTCCACATTGTTTATATATATAGATTTATAAATAGTGGCAATAGTTAAAGAATAAAATAAAGCATTAATAATGTATTTAAATTAGTTAATTATTCTAAAAAAATATGTATGTTGCATTTATATTGGCAATTTATTTGCTCCAATAACGTTTTCAAACTTCATTTAACATTTTACCATAATTATAAATAAATGCAATAATAAATAAACAGGTTTTTAAAGAAATGACATTTTTTTAACAGATTTTTTTCTTTAAAAAATTAAATAAAGCAAATTTTAATTATTTATGAATTAAATAATTATTATATAGATTTGTTTGAAGATAATTCAATCTATTTAGCATGAATATGGACAAAAAAAAAATTAGATTTTATGTGAAATTAAAATCTAATTCGTTATAATTCAAGAAATTAATATGATAAATTTAAAAAAGACTATTTACAATTTTATTTCTCTTTAATATAATTCTAATGTTATATAGTGTACTAATATATTTTAATAATTCTTTAATTTAATTTTTTTTGGGGGCTGATTTTATATGGACAAGGTAAAAAATAAGGCATATACATATAGATGGTTCGTATTTGCTTTATTGTTACTCGCGTATTTTTTTGTTTTTTTTCATCGTTTGTCACCTGCCGTTGTTAAAGGGAATTTAGAAGAAGCATTCAATATGACGGCTATGCAATATTCATACCTCACGGCAGCTTATTTTTATCCTTATGCTTTCATGCAAATTCCGGTAGGCATTCTTGCCGATACACTTGGAGCAAGAAAAACAGCTGTTATGGGCTGTTTGCTTATGGCTTTGGGTTCCATATTGTTTGGTATTTCATCAAATTTTTCATTTCTTTTAGTTACAAGAGTATTAGTAGGGCTTGGGGCAAGCGTGATTTTCCTTTCGATACTTAAAATTCAATCTACATGGTTTGAAGAAAGTGAATTTGGTACTCTTACAGGTATGACCACATTTATTGGAAATATGGGTGGAGCAGGAGCGCAGGGTCCGTTGGCTTTTATGGTTGGACTTTTAACATGGAGAATGTCGTTTGTAGCAATTGGAATTTTTTCTATTGCTTTGGCAATTTTACTTTTAATCGTTGTTCGAAACAAACCTGAAGACAAAGGTTATGAACCGATAGTAGTCTTAAAGAAACCGGCAGAAGCCAGTGAAAATGAAGGTATATTAAAAACTTTAGTAGAGATTTTAAAGAATAAACATATGTGGCCAATTATCATTATCAATTTTCTGGCAATGGGTATTAACTTTACAATAACAGCATGGTCCGTGGCTTATCTAACAGATGTCTACGGCTTGAGTGTAACCAAAGCAGGCTCTATTACTTTCTTCTATCCGGTCGGAGCCGCATGCGGCTGTATGTTTATCGGGTTTTTAACTGATAAGCTTAAAATGAGAAAATTACCAGCTATTATTGCTTCAATCGGTTTTATCATTTGCACTGCACTGATTGTGTTTATAAATAATGGAAAACCACCACTTGCATTGTTCAGTATAGCTCTTATTTTAGAAGCATTCTTTTTAACTTATTCGGTTCTTTTTTACGGAGTGGCAAAAGATCTGAACAATCCAAAATATTCAGGAATGTCTACATCAATAGCGAACACGGCAGTCTTTCTTGGAGCAGCGGTTGTGCCGTTGTTTTTTGGAAGGATTATCAGTAAATATGAACCTTTATTTGGAGCACAGGTAGCCTTTAGAAAAATGTTTTTAATATTTATATTTTTAGGTATTATTTGCTCAGTGCTCACTTTCTTTTTACTGGAAACCAATTGTAAAAACAGATATTACGATATAAAAAAGAACAAATATAAAAAGAAAATATTTGATTTAAAATAACTATTATGAAGTAACAGCTATCACTTTAAAAAACGATAGCTGTTTTTTATTTTATATATATTTATATTGTTAGACGCTATATCCTAATTTTACGGATATCTGATTAGATATATTTTTTAAGGAAGATAACATAGAGGCCTTGTTGTTATTCATATTTTTACTGTTACCAGAAATACTGATTGCCCCAATACATTTTTTGTTTATATCAAAAATCGGGAAAGCATAACAAGTAAGCCCTATATGCCTTTCCTGTGAATCTTCTGCAAAACCATTAAGCGCGACAGATTTTAATTCTTCTCTTATGATCTGTATATCAATTTTCGTATTCTCTGTATATTTTACAGGTTCTAAATGTGATAATTTTTCTTCAATTAATTCTTTAGCTAAATAGGAGGTAATAATTTTTCCGGTTGCTGAACAATATAAATCCATTTTGCCGCCTATAGTGCTCGACATTTGCATTGGTTGATTGCTCTTTTCTTTATGGATAATGATACAATTATTATCATTACTTAGAATTGAAAGATGCGTTGTTTCATTATATTTATTTCTAAGTTGTGTTAAATAAGGTCTTGCAACTAGTAAAATATTTTGACGATCTAATAGTTTAGCTCCATATTGAGCAAATTTTATATTTAGAGAATATTTTCCTGTATCATCTTTGCTGACGTAGTTTTTTTTCTGGAGCGTATAAAGCATACGAAACGCTGAAGCCTTATTTATATTTTTCAATCTACATATTTGAGCTAAAGATAATTCGTCATATTCATTTAATAAATCTAAAATTTCAAGTGTATTGGATACTGAGCTTAAAATATATTGATTTTTTTGCATATAAGTCACCTTAATAATTTTTAATAACGGTAAACAATATTATTTAAATATAGTAATATAAAAATTAATGGCAAATCATCATTGATATCGATATAAGAAATAATATTTCATATATCGAAACAAATTAATTATAACATAAAATCCAAAAGTTTGGATCAATTATTTAAATAACAAATATTATGAAATTTAATCTTTGATAAAAATGGACCAAGATTAGTTAAAAGATTTATAAAATATTTTATAAATCTTTTTTTATTTTTGGAAATACTATCAGTATGCAGACCAATATAGTTTTAATCCAACCTAAAAGTAAAGTTATTATACATGAAAGTAAAGAAATTTTGATTAAAGATATTGCATTGATAGAGTGTGATAGCAAATATAGACAAGCAATATTAAATTTGCCAATACTTTTTGTTGATGAAGGATCAGGATATAATGTTATCCATTTAATCGATATTGCTCAAAAAATAAATTCTATCGATGTAAACTTAGATATTCGTTTTATAGGCACGGAAGACATACTTATAGAGTTTGCATACCATCATGGAAACAGTTTTCTAACAATTATAAAATCATTTATTATTGCTTTTTTTATTGCAATTTGTGCAGGTGCTGCCATTATGAATTTTCATGCAGATATTAATATGCTGTCGGTTTTAAGAAATATAAATAAAATCTTAACAGGAAAAGAAGTAACGATACCATATATTACTGCGATTCCGTATTCAATTGGCGTCGGTGTAGGAGTTTACGTATTTTTTAATTTTATAGCAAAGAATAAAAGAAATAAAAAAATACAAATGCCTTCACCTCTTAAAATAGAAATTTCGAGCTATACAAAAACCATGGAAGATTATGTAAAAACAGAAAGCAAGAACAATAAAAGTACAAATTAAGAAGGTGAATCAGTAAGTAATATGAAGGCGATTATTTTGATAATATTTTTATTATGCGCAGGTGCAGCTGGTGGAATAACGATTTCATCTTTATTTGTTGCGCTGGATATTATCCCAAGATTAAATTTGTCATTAAAAAACAGGGCATATACATATCGCTGGCAGAACAGTGTTCTTTTGGGATGCATCACATCAACAATTATCTATTCTTTGGATATAAGATTTTATTTAGCAGATATATTTTCAGTTTTGGCAGGAATCTTATATGGAATTTTTATTGGAATGCTCGCAGGTGCACTTACCGAAGTATTAAATATTATTCCCATAATAACAAAAAAATTTAAGCTAAAAAACAATGAAAGAACGGTTATAAATAGTTTGATAATCGGAAAAACTATAGGTGCATTATTTTTCTTTTTAAAATTATATTTCAAGGAGCTGTTTTAATGAAGAAAATGAGTAAGGAAGAATATAAAACTTTATATGAACAAAAAAAGCCCAAAGCAAAGCTGTTCAGAAATTGCAGTAAGGCATTTTTGGTAGGTGGATTGATTTGTACGATTGGGCAGGGGATCAATGATATTTTAGTAAAAATAGCAGGAATAAATGAAATAGATGCAAGTGCATATACATCTATTATACTTGTTTTTATTGCAGCGATATTGACAGGCCTTGGTGTATATGACGATATTGGAAAATTTGCGGGAGCGGGAAGTGTAGTGCCTATTACAGGATTTGCCAATTCTGTTATTTCTCCGGCTATGGAATTTAAGAAAGAAGGATTGGTTTTCGGCACTTCGGCGAAAATTTTTGTCATAGCAGGACCGGTAATCGTATATGGATTGATGACATCAACGATTTGCGGACTTATTTATTACATTTATCGGGTAGTGATTGCCTTATGATAAAAAAAGGCAAGCAAACATATCAATTTGAAAAAGATATTTTTATTACTGATACGTACAGTGTGGTAGGGCCGAAAGAAAATGAGGGACCTTTAAAAAATTATTTTCATAAAGTGTTTTCGGATGATTTATGCGGCAAAAACAGCTATGAATGCGCAGAGCAACATATGAGTCTCACTGCTGCTCAAGAAATTTTGAAAACAAATTATATCAACCCGGATATTTATATAGGAGGAGATCTTCTTAATCAAATTATTACTACAGCATTTACAGCCAGACAATTAAATCTGCCTTATTGGGGAGTCTACACAGCATGTGCATCTTTCGGAGAAGCGATTCAAGCAGCTTCGATATGTATTGAAAGCGGGATGAACAGTGCAATGATTTCTACAAGTTCACATTTTTCAAGTGCGGAACGTCAATATAGAACGCCACTCGAGTTAGGAGTACAGAGGCCGGATTGGGCGCAGTGGACAGTAACAGGCGCCGGAGCGGCATTACTTAGTACAAACGATCTTGATAGCAACGGCATAGTAATTAAAAGTATCACTGTTGGGAAAATATCGGATTACGGTGTAACAGACGTAGATAATATGGGAGCAGCTATGGCTCCGGCGGCTGCCGACTCAATCATAACACATTTTGAAGATAATAATGTTGACAGCAGTTATTTTGATTATATTATTACAGGTGATTTAGCTACTTATGGAAGCGACATTTTAATATCTTTATTAAACAAAAATAATATTGATATAAAGAATCAACATTGTGATTGCGGTGCTTTAATATATGATACAAAAGCACAACATGTATATTCCGGTGGAAGTGGGGCGGGATGCTTTGCAACCGTGTTTTGCAGCTATTTTTATAAATTACTATGCAATAGAAAAATAAAGAGACTATTATGTGTGCCTACGGGAGCTTTGTTATCCACGACCAGTTCACAACAAGGAGAGAGTATACCCGCAGTTGCTCATGCGTTTTGTGTGGAGGTGAAATAATGCTGAAAATCTATTTATCTACATTTGTGGTCGGGGGGATACTATGTGTAATCGCTCAAATTTTATTAAATAAAACGACTTTAAAATCAGCAAATATACTAGTTTTATATATTGTATCGGGTGTTTTATTATCGGCTGTTGGAATTTATGAAAAATTAGTTGAAATCGGATATAGCGGAGCTACTGTTCCTTTAACAGGATTTGGATATGCTTTAATGAAAGGAACAAAAGAAGCTGTGGTTACCGAAGGGTTTATAGGTGTGTTTACAGGCGGATTGTTTGGAACAGCAGGAGGAATAACAGCAGCCATCGTCTTTGGATATCTTGTTGCATTAATGTTTAATGCAAAAACAAAAAAATAATCTTAATTAACTCATTTACTTATGATTTTGGATGAATATTTTAATAAATATTTAGAAGATATACCCGTAAAAATACCAGTTATAATTCCTAAAAACATAAGGTAGGGAGTAAGCAAGAGTATATTGATAGAATTTAAAATGAATACGGCAACAATTAACTGAGCAATGTTATGAAAAATTGCTCCAATAATACTTACACCAATGATACTCAATTTATCTTGGGCGAATTTTATCAAAAAATACATTATTAAAAAACTTATTATACCGCCGCTTAGTGAATATATTAATGCAGTAAAATGAGTAAACATAAAAGCGGCGAGCATAATACGAAGCAACACCACAATAATTGAAGTCTTAAAATCAAACATATAAAGAGCCAAAAGAGTAGCGATATTTGCAAGACCCAATTTTGCTCCTGGAATAGAAAGAACAGGGATAAATGTTTCTATAAAACTCAAAATCAAAGCAAAGGAAACCAACAAGGCGGTAGTGAGTAATTTTCTTGTATTCATCAAGGATTCGCCTTTTCGATTGTAAGTACAAAACGATGGGGAATGCATACAATAACATCGCCGATATCTTCAGCGGCCTTTGCATGAACACATATTTTATCCGGGCAATCTGCTTCAATGACACTTGCTTGCCCATTTTTTATTTGTACAATATTATAGCCATACTCAGTGAAGATGGTTATTTGCTGGTCATTATTCATTTGAAGCGTTTTATAGATCTCGCCATTGATAGAAATAACCGCCACTTTAGTGCTATCATTATCTAACAAATTTTTAAATCCAAACAAAAACACGGCTAAGAGGGCAATTATAATAATAACAATTTTATCGCCTTTTTTCATAAAAACACTACCTCTGGGAAATGAATATATCATAAAAATATCTCAAAGGCAATCATTATAAAGTGGAAAAAACGCAAGAGCATTATAATTTGATGTTATAGCAATGATTCAGCGGGCCTTTTCCTTTGCCGAGGTTTAGACCTGCCTTTAGCGCACCTGAAATATACTCTTTGGCATTTGCTATGCTACAGTAAACATCATACCCCATTGCAAGATTACATGCAATCGCAGAAGAAAGTGTGCAGCCTGTACCATGTGTATTTTCATTATTGATACGCGGAGAATATAACCACTGTGTGTTATGATCATTGGTAAAAAGTAAATCATTGGCGTTATCATGAAAATGTCCGCCTTTGATTAATATAGAACCGCGATAGGTGTTTGCTATTTTTTTTGCAGCCAGTATCATATCCTCAGAAGAAACAATTCTGAATCCGCATAAACATTCCGTTTCCGCAAGATTTGGCGTAATAATATCAGCCAGAGGCATAAGCTCATATATCAAAATATTCAATGCATCTTCGCTTAACAATTTACTTCCGCTTGTAGAGACCATGACAGGATCTAAAACTATATTCGTTGCTTTGTATTCTCTTAGCTTATCGGCGATGATACGGATCACCTTTGCATTGGAAACCATTCCTATTTTAATAGCATCCGGATAAATATCGGTAAAAATCGCATCAAACTGTTGAGTGATAAATTCGGGGTCGATATCATAAATAGCACTTACACCCAGTGTGTTTTGAGCTGTTAGAGCAGTAATGACACTCATGGCGTATAATTTGTGGGCTGTGATTGTTTTTATGTCTGCTTGTATTCCGGCTCCGCCACTGCAATCCGAACCGGCAATTGTGAGAACTGATTTCATGATCATGCCTCCAGCCTGTCTTATTTAATGATTTGTTTTAAAATAGAATGTAATTCTTGTGAAGCTTTGCGAATATTCTTTTTGGAATAGATCGCAGAAACAATGGCAGCACCGTCGATGTTTGTGCCTTTTAACATAGATAGGTTTGTCTCATTAATACCGCCAATAGCTACGACCGGGATGGATACACTGTTACAGATATTTCTTAAGTCTTCAAAAGTCACCAAGCTTGCGTCGTGTTTTGTAGAAGTTGAAAACATGGCACCGACGCCTAAATAGTCTGCTCCTTTTTTTTCGGCCTCAATGGCTTGCTGGACCGTTTGCACGGAAACACCGATGATTTTATCTTCTCCGATAAGGGTGCGTACTTGTCCGGCTTCCATATCGGTTTGGCCAATGTGGACCCCGTCAGCATTGCATTGTAACGCGACATAGATATTGTCATTAATAACGAATGGGATATTGTGTTTATCGGTCAGTGTTTTAATTTCTACAGCTTCCTTTAAAAATTCATCGTTATTTAATTCTTTTTCTCTTAACTGAAGAAAAGTAACTCCGCCCAGAATTGATTCTTCAACCTGGTCATAAAGTGATTTGCCATTCAGCCAAGAACGGTCTGTGACGGCATATAAAAGTAAAGACTCCCTAGATAATTTCAATTTTCGCACCTCCTTTAAGTGTGTCATATGTCATATTACTGATAGCATCTATGATAAATGTTCTATAACTTGAAGTCCCTGCTTCAATCTGTTTTATTTTATTATATGCAATTTCTCCGCTCAGTCCCATCGTGCATACAGCGGCGGCTGTTGCTTTTAATATATCATCAGGGTTAGCCCCTGCGAATGCTGCGATTAATCCGCTCAGCATGCATCCCGTGCCTGTTACTTTGGACATTAATGGATGGCCATTTCGAATGATATAGGCATTTTTATCATCGGCGATAATATCTATTGCTCCAGTTATCGCTATAATTGATCCTGTATCTTTGCTCAATGTTTTAGCAAAAAGAACATTTTTCTTTAAATTTTGTACTGTAATAGCGTCGCTACTACTCGCATCAACGCCCTTCGTGGTTGAACTTCTTTTTGAAATTGTTTTGATTTCCGAACTGTTTCCTCTAATGACCGTGAAATGAATATTTTTAAGCAAATCAAATGCGGTATCAGTGCGGAGTGCTGATGCACCGGCACCGACAGGGTCTAAAACAATGGAATGTTTTAGTCTGTCTGCTTTTTTGCCTGCGAGCAACATAGCTTGAATACTTCGCTGGTTTAATGTGCCGATATTAATGACGAGTGATGTGCATATGGAAGTGATTTCTTCAACTTCGTTAAGGTCATCGGCCATGATCGGAGAAGCGCCCGAAGCTAAAATAACATTTGCAACATCGTTTACGGTTACGTAATTTGTGATGCAATGTACTAAGGGATTTCTTTTATTTACATTTTCTAAGATTTCTTTAAACATATTTTTTTACCTCTATCTACTAAAATACATAAAATTACGATAATAATCATAACTGGGATCGTACTGCCTATAATCGTATCAACTGACATAAATAAACGATAAATGATAAAACCAACAATCCATAAAATAATATTTGTAACGTTAAAAGCTTTTGCGGAATAGTCTTTTTTTAATATATAATAATCAGTTACAAGAATTGCTATCATCGGGGCAAAAACCGAACCAATGAAATATAAGAAATTTTGATATTGTTCAATGGGTGTAAAAATTGCGATAACAGTTCCAAGTAGGCATACAACAATTGAAACTATTTTTCCCGAGAACTTTTTAGAAATACTCAAATAGCTGATGCCGGCAGAATAAACATCTAAATATGTTGTAGTTACAGTTGAAAGCAATACAATGATGATACCAACTGTACCAAGCCCGGCAGAAAGCATAATGAGTGAAATATCTTCCTGGCCCGTAAACAAGGCGGCACCAAGACCTATGATATACATCCAGCAACTTCCCAAAAAATATAGTAGTGTACTGCTTAAAGTAGAAGCTTTCGGTTTGATGGCATTTTTAGTATAATCCGAAATAAGAGGAAGCCAAGATAGAGGCATTGCGACAGAAAGTTCGACTGCTGTTCCAAAGCTTATGCCATTGTCAAAAATATTTACGGCAGATGTTCCACCTTTAAACACAACCATACTTAATATGATTGTCATGATAAACAATCCGCCAATTGCAAAAATATTAATTTTTTCTAATTTTTTCAATCCTGCTAAAATCCAAATAATAATGAAGATGGCAATTAAAATGCACCATAATGTATTGCTGTTTAAATGCAGAGAATCATTGGCAATGGCGCCAATGGCTCGAGCGCTACTGATAATCATAACAGCGGTCCAACCAAGTAATTGCAGCACATTCAGTATTGCAAAGAATATATTTCCCTTGTTTCCAAAAGATATGCCGATGGTTTCCATAGAGGTTTTTTGTGTCTTCCCTCCAATAAATCCTGCCAAATAAAGTAAAACACAGCCGATTACATGCCCTATGATTATCGCTGCTATGCCTTTTGTTAGGCCTAATGATGCAAATAATGTACCCGTCAGTATTTCGGCAATCGAAATACTGGCGCCAAACCACAAAAGTCCGTTTGATAAAACTGTTGTTTTATTGTTACTGTCCATACGTCTCTCCTAAATAATATAAATTAAATGGGATATGCCAACAGAAAACATATCCCATAAAAATAAATGCAAATTCATAAATGTGTAATCCCTACGTTGGCATTATCCAAATCAGGTTCAAAGGGTATAAGTTGATACAACATACTCTCAGCCTAAAGGCTCCCCTAAATATATTTAATTTTCAATGTTAAAAATAACACGAAGTTTTATTAATGTCAATATATAATTAGAGCAAATGTTTTATATTGATTTTTAATTGATTAAAGATATAATGAGCTATAAGCATTTATAAGGGAAAAAATCAGTGAAAAAAATAATTTGTATCTCATTAATTATATTTATTTTTATAAATTTTACATCTTGTAATTCTGAAATTTCTAAACAACCTGTTTTGGTAAAAACCGGGTTTTATATGGATACATTTATAAGTATCAGCATTTACGATAAAGAAGCAGATGAAGCAATTCTTGATGATGCTTTTGATTATGTTGATGAATTAGAAGATTTACTGAGCAGATATGTAGAAACAAGTGATATTAATAAAATCAATATGATGGCAGGCAGTGACTATGTAAAAGTAGACTCGCGTACGCTTGAGTTGCTTGAGCAATGTCTTTACTATTGCGAACTGACAGATGGTGCATTTGATATAACACTTGGATCCCTGATCGATTTATGGGATATTAATTCAGGAAAGGAGTATATTCCGAGTGCTTCGAAAATTGAAAAAGCAAAACAAAATACAGGCTATGAGAATATATTGATAGATAAAGACAGTTGCTCTGTAAAATTAAAAGAAAAAGGAATAATTATAGATTTAGGAGCGGTTGCCAAAGGATATATCAGCGAAATGACAAAAATTTTTTTAATTTCAAAAGGTATAAAAAGTGCTATCATTGATTTTGGCGGGAATATCATATTAATAGGGGAAAGTTATAGGGGAATAAATTATAAAGTAGGAATCCAGTCTCCATTCGATGACCGGGGAAGCTACTTGGCCGTTGTGCAAAGCAACAGGGATGCATTTGTATCATCGGGTACGTATGAAAGGTATTTTATTGGCATAGACGGAAAAAGATATCATCATATTTTAGATCCTGCAACAGGAATGCCTGCGCAAAACGGATTGAGTCAGGTAAGCATAATCTGTGATAATGCAACGGTTGCGGATATTTTATCTACCGGGATTTTTGTAATGGGAATAGAAGAAGGGAAAAATTTAATAGAGCAGTTAGATGGCATTGATGCGATATTTATTACAGATAACAAGGAAATTATTATAACAAAAAATATAAAAAATGAAGTAGAAATTTTGTGATGAATTTAGTTGGCCAGTATTGTTTATTTTAAATGGGTGTGGTATATTTATAAGAATTATATTATTGGAGTTTGAAATGAAAATTGGATTTATAGGTTCAGGGAATCTTGCGACTTCAGTCATTGAAGGATTTATACGCAATAATGTTGTTAGTGGAGACGATATTGGATTTTACAGCAATGATCCACTGGAACAAAAAAAGTTTATCTGTGAAAAATATAAAATAAAATCATTCGAAAGTAACTCGATTGTAATACAAGAAAGTGATCTTGTAATATTAGCAGTGAAACCAAATATTATTTTCAAAGTGTTAGATGAAATAAAAGGCTGTGATTTTAACAATAAAATTATTTTAAGTGTCGCAGCCGGAGTGGAAACGGCTGAAATCATAAAATATTTGGGGTATAATAAAGTTATTCGAATGATGCCTAATATTTTAGGATCAGTGGGAGAGGGAATGTTTGTCATTGCAAATAATGCTGATTTAAGAGATAAAATAAACATTATATCAGATTTATTTGCGCAAATAGGTAGGGTAGTGGTTTTAAATGAAACATACATGTCGGCGGTAACAGCTATTAGCGGATCAGCTCCTGCTTACGTGTTTATGTTTATAGAAGCGTTAGCTTTAGGCGGTATCCGTGAAGGCCTGCCTGCTGCTGTTGCTTATGAAATAGCCTCTCAAGTAGTTTTGGGTTCTGCGAAGATGGCTCTTGAAAGCGACATGCATCCGGCACAGTTAAGAGATAAGGTGTGTTCGCCGGCAGGCACAACGATAGAAGCAGTGGCTTCGCTGGAAAATGACAGATTTACAGCAGCTGTAATGAATGCTGTAAAAAAATGTGCAGACAAGGCATAAGTTATACTATAGGTTAAGCTGGTTGAGTATGTAGAAAAACGGAGAAGATGTATGGACAAGAATAGAATGATTAATGATCATGCTGTAGGTGAGTTATCTGCAGATATTATTTTCAAAATTGCCGGAATGGCAAGGGAAGCAACGTTAAAATATGGTAGCGATAATGTTTATAACGCTTCCATTGGTGCGCTCACCGATGATAATGGGAATTTGCTGATTAACAATGTTTTTTATGATGTATTAAAAGGGCTTCCCAATGTAATTTTTGCAGATTATGCTGCGATGCCAGGTGAACCTGAATTTCTCGATGCTTCAATAAAGGCATGTTTTGCTGAGGTGGAACCACAGGGATATACGCAGGCAGTTGCTGTTATGGGTGGAACGGCGGCGATCAAACATGTTTTATGGAATTATGCGGATGATGGAGATGAAATTTTGGTAACAGACTGGAATTGGACTCCATATAATCAAATCGCTTATGAAAACAAAAGAGTCATGAAAAATTTCAACATGTTTACTGACGATAATAAGTTTGATGTAGCTTCGCTTGAACGCAATATCGAAGAACTTTTTAAAAAACAAGATTGCGTTATCGCGATTTTGAACTTTCCTGCGCATAATCCTACTGGTTATACACCGACAAAAGAAGAAGCGAGCGAGATTTATGAATCGGTGGAAAAACTAGCCAAAAAATATCCGGATAAAAAAATCGTTTTGCTCTTTGACGTGGCCTATATTGATTTCGCAGGAGACAAAGGAAGAGATTTTATTAGAGCATACAAACCGATGCCGAATAATGTGCTGTCATTATTTTCGTACAGTCTTTCTAAAACTGCAACAGCTTACGGATTAAGAACAGCCTCTCTGATTTCACTTTCTGGTTCAAAAGAAATTGCATTGGAAACAAAAGCTGCAGTGACTTTTTCTACCAGAGGAACATATACCGGATGTGTTCGTGCGCCGCAGCATGCATTCGTTAAAGTGTATAATAATTTGGATATCCGAAAACAATTTGAAGCCGAAAGAGATAAACATGTAGCGTTGGTGCAAAGCAGAGCACAGGCATTTTTAAATGAAGCTAAAAAGGTAGGCTTAAAATGCAGCCCGTATCAAAGTGGATTTTTTATCAGTATTCCGTGTGAGAAGAGCATGGAAATTACAGAAGCTTTATACGAGAAAAAGACATTTGTTGCTCCAATGCCTAAAGGACTCAGACTTGCGATTTGTTCATTGGCTGAATGGAAATGTGCTAAATTACCGGCTATTTTAAAAGAATTTGTTTAAAATAATATAAAATAAGGTTTAAAAAGACGGAAATAAGCCGTCTTTTTAAAATTTTATTCGCAATTTATGTTTTTTTTATATATAATATAGTAAATATTATTTATTATAATGGATAAATTATATTTTATAAATATATAGAGATTGATATAATATGAATGAATGACATTTTATCATTAATAGCATTATTAATTTTATATATACCAATAGCATTTACTACGCTTCATGTATTACAAAATGCAAAATTATTAACTAAAATTATTTATATTATGCTATCGATAATTTTAGTTAATTTTATAGCTTATATTTTCTTAGCATTTAATCTGGTTATTTTATTTGCATTGCATAAAAAAGGATTTATTGAATGCCGTAATGATAAGCTGTATAAAAGAATTACTCTAAATGATATAGTTTTACTGACGGCTGTTGTGATAGGTATTAAAATAGTCTTTACCTTAGCCAATATTGGATATTTGTATATACTCAACAAGCTGGGCATTTCTATAGAAAACCAAGAAATTATTAATCAATTAGTAAACAGCACGCCTGGTTGGTTTTTATATCTTTCAGCAATTATTATAATTTTTGCGCCAATAGTTGAAGAATTTTGTTTTAGATATTTCTTTTACGATAAACTATTTAAAAATAAGTTTAAAGTAAATAGATATATATCATCCATACTTTCCGCGGTATTATTCTCATTGCTACATGCTAATATAGCCGGAGCCTTATCTTTTTTTATGCTAGGTTTGGTTTTATGTTATATTTACGAAAAGAAAGGCTTAATGGCAGGAATAATCATTCATGCGGAATACAATACTTTTGCAGTAATATCAATTTTGTTTTATCAAAGTTAGGAGGACTATAATATGGCAGTGACAATTCAAGATGTAGCCAAAGCGGCAAGTGTTTCAGTTGCGACAGTTTCAAGAGTGGTAAACAATATTCCGCTTGTAAGTGAAGACACAAAACAAAGAGTGCTTTTGGCAATTGAAGAATTAGGATATGAACCAAATGAAGTTGCAAGAAGTTTGAAGATCAGAAAGACCAATACAATAGGTATTATCCTAGATGATATCACAAGACCGCAGCATACAACAATATCTCGTGGCGCTACAGATGCATGCTGGATGAGTGGATATAATGTTATTCTTGCAAATACAGATGCGGAACAAGTAAAAGAGGATAGCTATTTAAAAGTGCTTCTTCAAAAACAGTGTGATGGCATCTTAATTATCAGCAGGAGAATTACCAGAAGTTTTGCGGAAAAACTTGAAACAGCGAGTATCCCCATCGTTTTGGGAGCCATTTCTGATGATGAAAAAAAATTCACGAATGTTAGCATTGATAATACGAAAGCCGGATATGATGCAACGAAATATTTATACGAAAATGGCCATGTAGATGTTGGCTATATTATGATGAAACAAGATCAATATAAAGTCTGTGAAGATAGAATTGATGGTTTTAAAACGGCTGTTGAAGAATTTGGACTTAATACAAAAGAAGAATGGTGTATTGAAAGTGCAGGCAAAAGATTTTCTGAACACAACGCAATTGACGGTTACGAAGCAATGGAACAAATATTAAGCAGCAAGCAACTGCCAACAGCTATTATTACTGCAAATGATGAAATCGCACTTGGAGCAATACGATGTATAGAAGCAAGAGGATTAAAAGTGCCTTTGGATATAAGTGTTCTAGGCTTTAATGATTATTGGTTATCGGAATGGATAAAACCGCAAATCACAACTGTTGCGTATCCGATGTATGATGTTGGAGCGGTTTGTGCCAGTTTGTTGATAAAGAAAATAAAGAGTGGGAGCAGCGAATTAAATGCCAATGATAGTATGGTGATTCCACACGATATAGTCATAAGGCAATCGGTAAGAAATTTAAACGAATAGAAATAAAAGGAGATAACAAATCTCCTTTTTTATTACTCTATATCAATCAAAAGCAAGGCCCAAATAACCTTCTTGATTGATCGGAAAATCGAAAGGAATGTACGTTAAAGCCTTAAATACGGCAAAAGGCCGTGTACTGCCGCCTAAATTTAAACCTGAAAAGGATGGTGTCCTTAAAATATATTCTTCCGCATGAAATAAAGCGCTGATTTGTTTGAGTGCGGTATTCAGGTATTTCTCATCGAGAAGAAGTTCTTTAATAAATACTTTCTCAGCAGATAACCTTTCAATAATAGCGCAACCTTGAATATGCTGAAAATTTAATAAATAGATGTCTGCGTTTGTTTGCTGGCATAATTTTTTTTGATAGGCTATATCTTCATCAGAATAGTTTATAAAAATTTTGCCGTATAATATTTTATTTCTTACGTAATTATATTTACTTGCGTGGGCTGATATAATACTGCATTTTTCTGATGTTCCAAATGAAAGAAACTGAATTGCCGCATAAGTTAACAAGGTTTCACGTATATAAAAACCATCTTTGTAATCCTGATTATAATAGAATTCAAATAGTGGCTTGGTAGCGGGAACCAAAACAGATAGATGCCCATCATTAACTTTTATATATTTATTGCTTTGGGCAATAAGCTGTGTTGCCAAGTTTTTACCGCGATGATTAGGATGCGTTGCAATTGCATAAAGCATTGTGGATTTATATATTTGATTATTTGGCAAGGAAAATACAAGAGGCATCATCGTAAGCATCGAAGCTATTTGATTATTCTCAAGCAACAATAAAGTTTCTTCTTTTTTAAATCTGTGCTTGTAATAAAAATCAATATAACTATCTTCGTCACCAAAACAGATTTTCCACAATTCTTTTAATTGATTGATTTCATCGCTTTTTGCAAATCTTATCTCAGCCATTTTATTCCTCATTATAATTTTTTATTTTAATGAAGTATAATAAGCAGTATCTTTTTTAGTCATTTTAATGGGATAATATGAAGATTTTGCTTTTCGAAGTCCTTCATAACCCATATCTTCTTCGCGATTAACATAAATAATTTCAGGATATTTTTTTTGTATTCTTTCGGCATATTCACGGTTAATCATCTGATACGCTCCGCGAATATCGCTAAATGCTTTTTCTATATGAATGACATAGGTATCGGAATTTAATTTTTCTCCCATGGTATAAGCGACTATCTCATCGTCAATTTTAATTAAGCCCCCTTCTAATTCAAGAGCATTAAAATTATCAAATGAACGTTTGACAGCGCAATATTCTTCCGATAGATGATTATCCTCATCACACCCGTTTTTAATACACCACTGCACATTCATATCCCAGCATTCAGATAAGTTTTCCGGGCATATTAATTCGAATTTCCAATTAAAATGGTCTTTGAAAAAATTGATATGATTACGCTTTGCGTGCAATTTTTTGCCTGATAGAGTTACAAGCTTATCAAGTAAATATACATAATCATAAATGTCTCTATTTTCTTCATAGACAAACTTATTTGGGTAAAGATTTTCTAAAATTGAAATATTTTGTTCTGATAATCCGGCGAACTTAAAACAATGACCGCGGTCTACAGCATCCTGAATCATGAAGTCAATCACTTCTTTGATATTACCATCTCCGGCCGGAAATAAATAGTATGGATCACCACATGGATGATCTGCTTTAATAACCGCATAATTATTGATATGTGCTGCAACATAATTGTTTATTTCGGACCAAGAAAATAAATTAGTAAAATTTTGATGACAACCTTCCATATCTGCCTTGGCAATTAAGGGCTTCATCCATGTTCTATCTTCAATGCGTATTTTATTAAAATTTATCATAAACCTTCCTACTAGTTGTTTTGTGAATTAATATATTATACTTTAATTCACATAATAATTGCAAGTTAAAGCATGCTTTAACAAAGTGTATTTAATTTGACAATTTGAATATATAATTATATACTAAATAACGTTTTGTGCAAAAACATGATTTAAATATCAAAAATATTATATGTTTACGGAGTATCTATGATTCGTATAATAACCGACAGTACAAGTGATATATCAAAACAAAGACAAAAAGAATTAGGGATTGATGTTATGCCGTTGCGCGTAAACTTTGGAACAGATGTCTACAGAGACGGTATTGATATTACCAATAAGGAATTTTATGAAAAATTATCTGTGGCAGCTCAACTGCCAACGACTTCACAGATCAATCCTTATGAATTATCTGTTTTGTTTCAAAAATATATAGATGCAGGGGATGAAATTGTAGCTATATTCATATCGTCGCATCTAAGTGGAACATATCAATCGGCAATAACCGCAAAAGAGATGGTCTCTTCAAAGGATATTCATATAATAGATTCATATAATGTCACTTTAGCATTGGCTCTTTTAGTCGAAGAAGCCGTAAAATTACGCGATCTAGGTTTATCTGCAAAGCAAATCACTAAAAAGATAAAGGATATTATAAGCCATATTAAACTCATTGCTCTAGTGAATAGCCTTAAGTATCTTAAACTCGGAGGCAGAATATCCGCGGGAACAGCTATCGTTGGGAATATGCTCGGCATTCGTCCGATCGTAACGGTAACAAATGGGAAAGTACAAATGATAGGTAAAGCAAGAGGCAAAAAAATGGCTTTTCGTTTTATGCTTAATAGGATATTAAAAGATGGTATAAATTATGAATACCCAGCCTATTTCGGGCATGCCAACTCGCCTGAAGCGCTAACGGAATGCATGAATTATTTCGCCCCATATTTTAAAGGCATTCATATTCTTACTTCAAATATCGGCAGCGTCGTGGGAACATATACGGGAGAGGGCGCCGTGGGATTGGCATATATAGCTGAAAATAAAATGTAAGATGAACCTTATGATAACCTGGATTTAAAGTCATCATAGTTAAATTCTTTTATTATTTTTATTCCTGTTGCTTTATTATAAGAAGCAATTGCAGGCAGATTGATACCATTAAAAGTATTATTTTTTACCATACTATAATGTGCCATATCGCAAAATATTAATTTATCGCCGATCATTAACGGGCTGTTAAAAGAATAATCTCCAATGACATCACCTGCAAGACAGGTAGGCCCGCCTAGTCTATAAGTATAGGGTAAAGAGCCGGGAGCAGCCGCATTCATGATATTTGGCCTGTAAGGCATTTCAAGAACATCGGGCATATGGCAAGCTGCCGATGTATCCAGAATGCAAATATTCATTTTATTGTATACAATATCTATAATACTGGAAACTAAAAAGCCGGTATTGAGGACAACGGCTTCTCCGGGTTCCAAATAAACGTCAACACCATATTTATTTTTAAAAAACAGGATACATTCTATTAAAGTCGATATATCATAAAAAGGATTTGTTATATGCTGGCCGCCTCCAAAATTTATCCACTTTATTTTAGCAATATATTTTCCGAATTTTTTATCTATGGCCTGGATTGTACGAAGCAATACATCAGAATTTTGTTCGCACATTGTATGAAAATGAATGCCGTCAATTCCGTCGAATTCATCTTCTTTGAAATTTTCAAGCGTGACTCCGAGCCTTGAATATTGATAACAAGGATTATAGATATCTGTTTTGATTTCAGAATATTCAGGATTTATGCGAATGCCACACTGCACATTCGAGCAATCATGATGTTTTATTTTTTGTTTGAATTTATTCCATTGAGAAAATGAATTGAAGATAATATGATCGCATACGGATAAAATCTCGTCAAACTCATTTTCCACATAGGCCGGAGAAAATATATGAACTTCTTTTCCAAACTTTTCCCGGCCAAGTTTTGCTTCAAATAAAGAACTGGCAGCAGTTCCACACAAATAACTGCTTATAAGAGGATAGAGAGAAAACATGGAAAAAGCTTTTTGCGCTAAAAGAATCTTGCATCCTGTATGCTGCATAACGTTTTTCAATATTTGAAGATTTTCTACGAGCAATGTTTCGTCAACGATATAGCAAGGAGTAGTTGGTATAGCATCAAAATCAATGTTCGTTTTATTCATGACTTATGCATCTCTAATAATTGTGGAGAGAAAGTTTCGTGCCATGGCAGGCCAAATCGATTCAAGGCATCCATAAACGGATCCGGATCGAATTCTTCAATATTAAAGACACCTGGTTTTTTCCATTTTCCGCTCATGATCATCATAGCACCTATCATTGCCGGCACACCTGTTGTATAAGAAATTGCCTGGGAACCAACCTCGGCATAAGCATCTTGGTGATCACAAACATTATATACATAATATTTCAGCGGCTTGCCATCTTTTTTCCCCTGGAAAATACATCCAATATTTGTTTTTCCTTTTGTGCGTGGACCCAGTGAAGCGGGATCTGGCAGCACTGCTTTTAAAAATTGAAGAGGAACAATCTTTTGACCTTCAAAATCTATCGGTTCAATAGATGTCATCCCCACATTTTCAAGAACTTTCAAATGAGTAAGGTATTTTTCTGAAAATGTCATCCAAAATCTTATTTTTTTAATTCCTTTAATGTTTAGAGCCAAAGATTCGAGTTCTTCATGATGAAGAAGATAAATATCTTTAGTTCCTATTTGCGGGAAATCATACGTTGTTTTTATAGATAGAGGTTCGGTTTCTATGAATTTACCATTATCATAATAACTGCCGTTTGCAGTTATTTCACGGATATTGATTTCGGGATTAAAGTTGGTTGCGAAAGGATATCCATGATCTCCGGCATTGGCATCCAAAATATCGATTGTATGAATTTCATCAAAATAATGTTTCTGGGCATAGGCCGAAAACACACCGGTAACGCCGGGATCGAATCCGCTGCCTAAAAGAGCCGTGATGCCGGCTTCTTTAAATTTATCTCTATACGCCCACTGCCATTTATATTCAAATTTTGCCGTATCTAAAGGTTCGTAATTTGCGGTGTCGACATAATCAACTTTTGTTGCGAGGCAAGCATCCATAATAGTTAAATCTTGGTAAGGCAATGCAACATTGATTACAATATCAGGTTTGAAATTGTTAATTAAATCAATCACTTCATCTGTATGATCGGCATCTACTTGAGCAGTCGAAATTTTTGTCTTTCCTCCATCAAGTTTTACCTTGAGTGCATCGCATTTTGATAATGTTCTGCTGGCAATACAAATTTCTTCAAATACTTCAGGATGTTGACAACATTTGTGGACTACAACACTGGCTACGCCGCCAGCTCCAATGATTAATGCTTTTCCCATTTTTTCTTACTCCTTCAAATTTATTTATATATATTTAATAAAATTTCACGTAGTAACTTACATGCAAGAGAAGTTGATATTCCGCTTTGATCATATATTGGCGATAATTCATTGACATCGACACCAATGATATTTAATTTTGAAATTTGCATAATTGTATCCAATAAATGGTCGAATGATACTCCGCCGGCTTCCGGAGTACCCGTGCCCGGAAATACAGCAGGGTCTAAAACATCCAGATCAATACTTAAATAGATTGGCTTTGATAAAAGTATATTTAATACAGTTTCTAAATTATTAAAATTAAATTTATTTAATATTACGTGCTTTCTAGCCCAAAAAAACTCTTCCCGGGTACCGCTTCTAATGCCGAATTGGAATATTTTATGGTCGCCTAAAATTTCCCAGCAACGCCTCATAACTGTTGCATGAGATAATTTTTCTCCCAAATATTCATCTCGTAAGTCTGTGTGTGCGTCAAAATGAATGATATGAAGGTCGGGATACTTTTTATAACAGGCACGCACGGCGCCTAGCGTTATGAGATGTTCGCCGCCGATCATCAATGGGAGCTTATCATCGGATAATATTTTTTCAGTAAAATCTTCAATAATATGCAATGCATTTTTCGGATTTCCGAAAGGAAGCTCCAAATCACCGCTGTCATATACGGCAATATCTGTCAAATCACGGTCTAAATAAGGACTATATGTCTCTATGCTATAACTTTCGTTTCTAATCACCGCGCTGGCAAATCTAGAGCCTGGACGATAGGAAGCAGTGCTGTCAAAAGGGGCACCAAACAAAACGATTTTACAATCGTTATAATTTTCATTGCATCCTATGAAAGTTTTCTCATATTTGTTAAACATGATTTAATAACTCCTTTACATAGTTTGGAATAGCGAAAGAGCCTTTATGCAAAGCAGTATTGTAATATTTTGTTTTTAAATTTAATGTATTCCATATATTTTCTTTTAAGTGCTCTATAGGATCAAAATATTTAGAGGCAAAACCAAACATCCAATGTCCCGAAGGGTAAGTAGGAATATGTGCTTGGTAGACCTTGCTGATAGGGAAAACAGACTTAATTTGTTTGTGTGCCTTTTGCATAGCGCGTGCGTCGTTGGCGTAATAAGGGCTTTCATGCTGGTTAACTAATATACCGTTGTCTTTTAATGCGTTAAAACAATTCCCGTAAAACTCTTTTGTGAAAAGTCCTTCGCCGGGGCCGAAGGGATCAGTGGAATCAACAATAATCAAATCATATTCTTCTTGTTTATAACGAACATATTTTAAGCCGTCTTCAAAAAATAAATTTACCCTTTCGTCTGTTAATTTGCAGGATGTTTGAGGTATATGTTCTTTGCATGCATCTACAACTGCTCTATCAATTTCAACCATATCAATATTCTCAACTGTATTATAACGTGTCAACTCGCGTACGGCGCCGCCGTCTCCCGCTCCGATAACAAGTATATTTTTAATGAATGGATTGACAGCCATCGGAACATGCACAATCATTTCATGATAGATAAATTCATCTTTTTCTGTAATCATAAGATAGCCGTCCAGCACCAGGATTTTGCCGAATTCAAATGAATCATATATATCAATTCGCTGAAAATCACTCTGCGTACTTATAATTTGTTTATTTATTTTTATTGAAAAACGCACATTATCTGTGTGCTGCTCGCTGTACCATAGTTCCATTACATATCCTCCACTACAAAAATACGTTCAAGAGTCATATCTTGGGTGCCTGTCAACAGACAATTTTTTTCTTTTGCATATAATATATAGTTCAGAATTTCTTCCGTTATGATTTCTCCGGGAGATAATATTGGAATGCCTGGCGGGTAACTCATAACAAATTCGGCGCATATCTTTCCTATGCTTTTCTGAATAAGAACAGATTTTTTATTAGAATAAAACGCTTTTTGAGGCGTAATTGCAACCCGAGGGTTTATATATTCATGATCGATTAACCCGGCGGCGTTTTTTTTGTATAATCTTTTAATTTCAAACAAAGCTGAAATAAGCCGTTCAATATCTTGTTTTCTATCTCCGGCAGAGATAATGGCGAGTATGTTGCCAATATCTCCGAATTCTATTTGTATGCCAAACTCATCGCGTAAAATGTCGTAGACTTCAATACCGGCAAGACCGATATCTCTTGTATATATTGATAATTTTGTGGTATCGAAATCAAATACATAGTCATGATCTATCAATTCTTTTGAAAAAGCGTAATAACCGCCTAATTGATTAATTTCATTACGAGCATAATCAGCCGATTCGATTGTCTTTTTAAAAATCTCTTTACCATGAGTGCTCAAATGTCTTCTCGCGATATCCAGTGACGAAAGAAGGAGATAGGAACTGCTTGTGGTCTGTAACAAGTTGATTATTTGTCTTACGTAATCTGCGTTTATATCTTTACCGCATAAAAGAATAGAGCTTTGTGTAAGAGAGCCGCCTGTTTTATGCATGCTTACCGCTGACATATCAGCGTCAGCTTTCATGGCGGATATCGGCATGTTGTCACCGAAATAAAAGTGAGTGCCGTGCGCCTCGTCTACTAATACTTTCATGTTATGCTCATGCGCAAGAGACACAATTTTTTCTAAGTTTGAACATGCTCCGTAATAAGTAGGATTATTCACAAAAATTGCTTTTGCATCAGGATGCTGCATAATAGCATCTTTAATATCTGATACCGACATGCCTAATGGAATACCCAGTTTTTTATGAATTCCCGGATTGATATAAACGGGAACAGCACCGCATACAACAAGTGTATTGATTGCGCTTCTATGCACATTGCGTGGCATAATAATTTTGTCACCCGGTTTACAGCATGACATAATCATTGCCTGCACTGCAGACGTTGTGCCGTTGACCATAAAAAAAGTTTCGCAAGATCCGAATGCTGCTGCTGCAAGATCTTGGGCTTCTTTAATAACGGAGACGGGATGACAAAGATTGTCCAGCGGTTTCATAGAATTGACATCTGCTTTGAGATAGTTTTCTCCGAGAAATTCTGTTAATTCTCTGTTACCTTTTCCACTTTTATGTCCAGGTACATCAAAATGTACAATTCTATTAAGCCTATGTTCGTTTAATGCTTCAAACAAAGGGGCATTATTTTGCGTAATTTTTGCCATGTTCATCGTTCCTATCAATAAATATTCATACCGCTAAAGATTTCGATCATTTCTCTTCTGAGATTATCGGTGATTTCCAGTCTCTGTTTTGGCGGAAGCTCATATACATCTTTATTAAACAAATAATTTTGTAACTCGATTTCTTTTATTAATAATTTTGTATGGAATATATTTGATTGATAAACATTGACGTCTATTGCGTCATATTTCGTTAATGTTTTGGTATCGATATAATCTTGAATGGATGTAATGTTGTGGTCTATGAAAAATTTTTTTCCTTCTACATCCCTTGTGAATCCTCGGACCCTGTAATCAATGGTTATAATATCAGAATCAAAACTGCCTATAAGATAATCTAAAGTATTTAAAGGAGATACTTCTCCGCATGTAGAAACATCTATATCAACACGAAATGTTGATATAGAATTATCCGGATGATATTCCGGGAATGTGTGAACAGTTACATGACTTTTATCTAAATGAGCATGAACAGTATTATTTTTATTAATGGAGTATTTGCCTTGGTTGCATGATTCGTCAATATGTTCGGCAAATAAAGAGCCTTCGGCTATAAGTATATTTACAGAGGCGCCTTGTGGCTCATAGTCTTGTTTTGAAATATTTAAAATATGAGCTCCTATCATTTCTGTTACATCACATAAAATTTTAGTAAGTCTCTCGGAATTATATTGTTCATCAATATATGCAATATAATCTCGTTGCTCACGCTCACTTTTTGCATAGCAAACATCATAAATGTTGAAGCTAAGAGTTTTTGTGAGGTTGTTAAAGCCATACAATGTCAGCTTTTTATTCAACCCTAACATCACATCCTTTTTTTAGTTAGCATCTATCATACAATTAAAATGATCAAAACACAATAAATTTTTATAAATTTACCTTATTTTTATTGTAACAAAAATATACGACATCATTCAAGAAAATATTATATTATTTGAATAAAATTAATCATTTCGCAAAAAATAAATATTGACAAAAATATTATTATATTATAATATTTTAATATAATAATATATAAGGAAACAGAATATGGATTTAGATAATAAAAAAGAAATGAAAGAAATGTTAACGAAAAAAGCAGAGTTGTTTAAAGCAATCTCACATCCGGTACGGCTTTGCATATTAGCAATTCTTTTTAAAAACAAAAAAATAAAAGTTACCGATATTCAATGCTGCATAGAAGTTTCGCAATCAACTGTTTCCCAGCATTTATCGAAACTAAAATCAGCGGGTATTATATCAGGTCAAAGAGAAGGAACAGAAATTTATTACAGTATCTCAAATAAAGAAGTAGAACAAATTATACAGTCAATTATTACAAAGTAATTTATTATCAGGAGGATAAAAAAATGAGTAAAAAAGTACTAATTATAGGCGGAGTTGCTGGTGGAGCGAGTACTGCTACAAGACTTAGAAGGCTAGATGAAGAGGCGCAGATTATATTATTTGAACGTGGGAAATACATTTCATATGCAAACTGTGGATTGCCTTATTATATTGGCGACGTCATTAAAGACAGAGAAGCCCTTCTTGTTCAAAACCCAGAAAAGATTATCAATAATTTTAACATAGATGTAAGAACGGAAAATGAAGTGCTTTCGATTGATAAGGAAAATAAAACAGTTAAAGTGAAGAATATTCAAAAAGGCGAAGAATATGAAGAAACGTATGATACTTTGGTAATTTCAACCGGTTCTTCTCCGATCAAGCCTCCGATTGAAGGAATAAATCAAGAAGGAATTTTTACTTTGTGGACCATACCGGATACCGATAAAATAAAAGCATATATCGAAGAGAAAAAACCGCAAAGTGCAGCGGTCATAGGTGGTGGATTCATTGGGTTGGAAATGTCTGAAAATCTTCATTTGGCAGGTATAGAAGTTACTGTTATAGAAATGCTCAATCAAGTAATGGCTCCGATAGATTATGAGATGGCGCAAATAGTACAGGAAAATATGGCTATGAACAGAGTAAAATTGAAATTAGGAGACGGTGTAAAGAAATTTGAACCTGCCGATGGAAAAATTTTAATACATTTACAGAGTGGTGCAGTAGTTGAAACCGAAATGATCATTCTTTCAATCGGGGTGCGAGCAAATAGCGAATTGGCCAGAAATGCAGGTCTGACCCTCAATGAAAGAGGCGGCATTGTGGTTGATGAATATATGCAGACATCAGATGCCAATATTTATGCCGTTGGTGACGTGGTGGAAATAGATGAGTTTATTGCCAAAGGAAGAGCAATGATTCCCCTTGCGGGGCCTGCAAATAAGCAAGCAAGAATTTGCGCAAATAATATTGTAAGCGAAAATAGAGAGTTGGAAAAATACGAAGGAACACAAGGGACATCGGTAGCCAAGATATTTGACTTAACAGTAGGTGCAACCGGGGTTAATGAGAAAATGCTTCAAAGATGGGGCAAGAAATATAATGAAGATTATTACACAATTATTATAAATCAAAAATCTCATGGAGGATATTATCCAGGAGCGACACCTATGCAGTTAAAATTAATCTTTGATAAAACAGGAAAGATCTTTGGAGCTCAAATAGTAGGACAAGACGGGGTAGATAAACGTATTGATACAATCGCTTCCACAATTCGCTTGGAAGGAGATATTTATTCATTAAAGAAATTAGAACTTGCATATGCACCTCCGTATTCATCGGCAAAAGATCCTGTGAATATGCTTGGATTTGTTGCAGAAAATGTTTTAACCGGAAAAGTAAATTTTGTTAATTATAATGAAATTGATAAGAACGGCAAATATACAGGCGGCGAAGATTATATTGTGCTTGATGTTGGTGAAGATGCTGAACGAATGGTGTTTAGCATCAATAATTCCGTGCACATTCCGCTCGGACAATTAAGAAGCAGATTATCAGAACTTGATAAAAATAAGCTCATAATCGTATATTGCGCTATAGGCGTTAGATCATACAATGGTGCAAGAATTTTAATGCAAAGCGGATTTGATAAAGTGAAAGTTTATCCGGGTGGAAGCAGCATGTATAAATCTATTAATTATGAAACTTTGATGGATAATACTTTAAAAACGGAACCGGTAACAGCTAAAAGTCAGGAAGTAGATATAAATAATGTTAAAGCAAAAATCGTGTTAGATTGCAGTGGAATGCAATGTCCGGGTCCGATCATGAAAGTATACAGCGCAATGAAAGATTTGGATGATGGTGATATTGTGCAAGTAATCGCCTCCGATTTCGGATTTGCTCGTGATATTGATGCATGGACCAAAAAAACAGGGAACACTTTGCTAAAAGCGGAAAAACAAAAAAATCAAATAGTAGCTTACGTACAAAAGGGAACAGGAGCCATGCAAATGCTTGATGACGAAAAGAAAACACTGGCAGAAATTCCGGATGGAAAAACAATTATTGTATTCAGCGGTGATTTAGATAAGGTATTGGCCTCGTTTATTATAGCTAACGGAGCAGCTTCAATGGGCAGACAAGTAACAATGTTCTTCACATTCTGGGGACTCAATGTTTTGAGAAAAACGGAAAAACAACATATCAAAAAATCCTTTATGGAAAAAATGTTTGGCTTCATGATGCCCAGAGGAGTAAATAAATTAAAAATTTCAAAATTAAATATGGGTGGCATGGGAACGGCAATGATGAAAAAAATAATGAGAGAAAAAAATGTGCATTCTTTGGAAGATTTAATTAAAAACGCATTGGATAACGGAGTAAAAATCATTGCTTGTACAATGTCAATGGATATTATGGGAATAACAAAAGATGAACTAATAGACGGGGTCGATTTTGCAGGAGTGGGCACATATCTTGGTGATGCCGAAGAATCAAACGTGAACTTGTTTATCTAAATAAAAAAGCCCCGATCGGGGCTTTTTTAGTTATTATTTCTACTATGTTTTCGTTGCTTAACGCATTCATGCAATAGATATTCAATCTGCCCGTTGATTGAACGAAAATCGTCTTCTGCCCAAGCGGCTAATTCTTGCCAGAGCGAGGAAGACAGCCGTAGCAATATTTGTTTTTTTTCTCTATCTCTGTTTGACATTCACTTTTCCTTCGGTTGAATTAATATAATGAGCCGCTATTTACGATCGGTTGTGCATCTTTGTTGCCGCACAACACAACAAGTAAATTGCTTACCATTGCTGCTTTTCGTTCGTCATCGAGTTGAACTATATCATTTTCGTTAAGTTTTTTAAGGGCCATATCAACCATTCCAACAGCGCCTTCTACAATCATTTGCCGTGCATCAATAATAGCGGAAGCTTGTTGCCTTTGGAGCATTACAGCAGCAATTTCGGGTGCATACGCAAGATGCGTAATTCTGGATTCGAGTATCTCAAGTCCTGCAATTTCAACACGAGATTGAATATCACTCTTAAGTTTTGCTGCTACTTCTTTACTGCTTCCGCGCAATGATTTTTCATTTTTATCACTCTCATCACAATTTATGATGGAAACATCATATGGATATGTACGCACAACATCTCTCAGGGCAGAATCACACTGAATTGAAAGGTATTCTATATAATTGTCCACGTTAAAAGCAGCTTTGGCAGTGTTGGTGACTTTCCAGATAACAACAATTCCAATAATGATGGGATTGCCAAGTTCATCATTTACTTTTTGTTTTTCATTGTTTAATGTTAATGTTTTTAAAGATATTTTTTTGTAGTAATTTATTTTTCGATTTTCTGAAGATTTTTTTTCATACTGTGATGTTTCTAAAGACATATGAGCGGGTGTAGAGGGAATTGTAAAATTTACAGCTGATACAAAAGGATTCACAAAAAAGAAACCAGGACCTTTTAACGTTCCATAGTATTCACCAAAAAGAGTAAGAACAAGTGCTTCATTGGGTTTTAAAATCTTTAAGCCGATAAATATGATGGGGCCTAAGATAAATAGATATAAAGCTCCGATGATCGTCAAGAATATTCCGCCGGCCATATGATTCTTTGTGTCAATAAAAGCAATTCCTATGGTAAAGACGATGATAGCAATAATCATTAAGGCGAAATTGGTAATAAAAATAGTCATTCCATTTAAAGATTTTGCATTAATTTCTTCTTCCAGAAGTTGTTTTTTCTTCATATTATTTTATACTCCTATCATAAAATGATATAATATTGATATCAATATTATATCATTTATTTATAAATATTGTCAATGATGTTTAATTTTAATTTAATATCTATAATATTGTATTTAAATAAATAAAGTGTAAAATATAAATAAGATATTTTACAAGGAGGAATTTATATGTCTGAACAAAAGATTAAAATAATTAAAGATGGTCCATATATTGTTTCCGGAAATATTCCTTTATCAGAAAAAAATATTGTCCCTAACGGAAAACATTATGAATATGAAGAAGGTAGAGCTTTGCCGCAAGCAGAAGTCTATTCCCTATGCAGATGCGGCAAATCTAAAAATCCTCCTTTTTGTGACGGAACGCATGAACATATCAAATTTGATGGCACCGAAACGGCATCAAGGGAAAAGTTTGAGGACAGATTGGTCAGAACGGTAAAAGGTCCCGGTTTGGATTTGTTAGATGATGGCAGATGCGCACTTGCCCGTTTTTGTCACAGAGAAAATGGACATGCATGGAATCTTACTAAGCAATCAGACAACCCTGAGAATAAAAGAGAAGCTATCAGAGGGGCCAGTGAGTGTCCTGCAGGAAGAATAGTTGCTGTTGAAAAAAATGGAGAAGTGCATGAAGATAAACTGGAGCCATCGATTGATATATTATATGATAAAGAAAAAGGGGTTGTAGGGCCGATATATGTAAAGGGGAATATAAAAATCGAATCCGCTGACGGAGCTTTATATGAAATAAGAAACAGAGTTACTCTTTGTAGATGCGGGCAATCAGAAAATAAACCGTTTTGTGACGCGCGACATTTAGGAAAAGAAGAATATGAAAGAATCTTTTTAAAAGATAGAACTAAAAAATAAGGAATAACAATAAAAATACTGATTATATATAATCAGTATTTTTATTTTAAATAAATATATTTAAAAATATTGCTGTAGCAATCCCTAAATAGTTGCCAATGGCATACCCCAGTATTCCGCAATTAAACCTGGAAGGATAATTTCTCGTGTTTTCAGAGCATTTGCAACGGGGATAATAAACGCAGGACCATCAATACCTGCAGTTGAAGTAATCAGAGTAATTTTGCCATCAATCTGAAAAAATTTTGATAATAACATATGCAGCACAACAGAGCCAAACTGTACAACACAGAAAAATAATAACAGAGTGATGATTTCTTCGTTTATGTGAGACAAATCAAATGATAAACCGATTGCCAGAGAAAACATGTAAATTAAGTATTGCCCAATCGCAAATGAATTTGGTGCCCTGCGAATCTTTGTAATAAAAGACAGAGCGATGCCAAGGCTAGGCTGGTGACCCCGATCATAATTGTGATTGTATTCAGTTCATTAAAAAAACATAATGAAAAAATAACGGATAAGCCTAAGCATGCAATACCGAGTAATATGATTGGAAAATTCTTTATAATATTTGAAAGTGAGAAGGGTTGTTTAGCCGGAACAAATTCGGTTTTTAAATAGTGAGCTAAACGATCATCAATTAGTTTCTCATAATCCACATTCGGTAAAAACCTTTGAACAAATTTTGGCATTATTGAAATCAGTAAGAAAAAATATAGACCTCCTATAATAAGATCGACAGTATTTGCAATGATGAATTGATGCCAAGTGCGATGCCGATTGCCATCAAGTTTGGAGTGCCACCGGTATATAATCCAACAAGCATGCCACTGACTTTGTCTGCATCATTTATATTGTTATGAAATAATGCAAAACCAATCGTCGACATTATAAATACGGATATTAATATCAGTAAGAAAGAAATTAAAATTGGCTTGGTCAATTTTTTTATACTTAAAAAATCTGAGCTGAATAATATTAGAGGAATTGCTACAAGGACTAGAACTTCGGATATATTTATGGCAAGGGAAGCATCACTAAACAAAAAAGCTTAATAAAAAACCTTCAGAATAACATAAGAATACAGGGCCCAATAAGTTAAAAAGTTTAAATTTATTTGACATTAATATCATTACACGAGGAATGAGTAAAACGATAAGTATGATTAGAATATCTGACAGCATATACGTAGGTTTCCTTGTTTAAGATGAATATTCTTTTTAATCATATAGTATTTTAAAATCAAATGTCAAGAAGATATATGGATAATTTAAAAATATAAAATTTAATTATTTTTTTTTATGAATCTAATAAGAATCATCAAATCTTTTATTAACGTAATTTGTTCAATAAATAGTCAATATTTTTATTAGTTTGATTAACAAATTCTGCAATAGAAGAATATTATGGATTAGATTTATATAAAGGGAGTTAGTTATATGTACAGCGAATTTTTTATGAATGGTATAAGTTTAGCAACTGTACATTTTGTAAATAATTATTTAACACTGATATTAGCGGCGGCGTTACTGACATTCGTTATTATAATAATTAATAGAATACGATATAACAGTAATAATTTATCTTTAATGTCATCTATTGAGCAAGCAGGATATTTGTATGACGAACAACAGGATATATTTTATTCTACATTGGAACCGTGGCAAAAAAAATACGGATATTGCCAATTATACGATGAAGCATCGGCGCCTTTAAGTATGATAGTAGATTGTGAACCGATTTATTTTGAATATGATGACAAAGACTGGTTGATCGAATTTTGGAAAGGACAATATGGCATAACAACCGGATGTGAAGTGGGTGTATATAATTCCAGAGGATTGAATTTGAATATTCCGGGCATTTTCAATGGAAAATTCTTTAGAGCGGCAGAAGATGAAGAACAGCTTGAAATATCTTATAGCTTATTTAAAAATAAAAATATTCTTTTTGAAAGAGAAGGAAAACATTGGTGGTTAACGGGGTTTAGACTTGGGGAATTCTCGGAAACCTATGAATTAAGTATGAATATTAAAATTACATTAAAAGACAGCTTAATGTGTGCAATTTTTGTTGAAGCACTTAAAGATAAAGGATATAAAGATTATGAACTCAGAGTGAAAAATAATACAGTGTGGTTTGTTTTTGATAAACCGTATTCAGAGCAACCTCTTTCGAGGACAGAATCAATGGAATGGGTCATGCAAACAAAAAATCAAATATTATGCGAACAATATCTTGATATAACAAAAGAATATACGAATATGCCCGATAAGCTTAACGCGGTAAAGGCGTATTCGCCTGAAATATATAATTTGATTTTGCATATGGGCAGATCAGAACAAATCTTTAAAGGTTATGATCTGATTGAAGACTATATAGGATAGTATTCGTTAACTAGCTTGTAGAAGCAATGACAGATTGGAGGTTAATGTGTTTTACGCATTAAAGCAAATCTCAAAAGCATACCGTCAAGCATGCGAGGTTTATTTTGACGACCTTTCAAAATTAGTAATTATGAGTGATTGCCACAGAGGAGATGGGAGCCTTGCGGATAATTTCAGTAAAAATCAGAACATCTATTTTGTGGCTCTTACATATTACGAAAAGCATAAATACACATACATTGAGCTGGGTGACGGGGAAGAATTATGGGAAAATAAAAAAATCTCTGACATAATAGAAATGTATGCGAATATCTATTGGTTGTTATCACAGCTTTATCATGACAACCGGCTCTTTTTTATTTATGGAAATCATGACATGGTTAAGAAAAAGGATAAATATGCTCAACGCTATTTGAGCAGTTATTATGATGTGCATCAAAAAGATTATGCTGCTTTATTTCCAAACATAAAAATATTTGAAAGTATATTATTAAAATATGCCGAGACGAATAAAAAAATATTTTTATTCCACGGTCATCAAGCAGATTATATGAACAGTAGGTTATGGAAATTAAGCAGATTTTTAGTGCGTTACTTATGGAGACCGCTTGAGCTTGTAGGGGTTAATAATCCGACAAGTGCGGCTAAAAACAATAAAAAAAGAAAACAAGTTGAAAGAAACCTTATTTCTTGGTCATACATACATAATCAAATGATTATTGCAGGACATACACACAGAGCGGTTATGCCGCGGGTAGGGGAAGAGTTATATTTTAATGACGGAAGTTGCGTGCATCCGCGATGTATTACCGCTATTGAAATCAAAAACGGAGAAATATCACTTGTGAAATGGTGTTATAAGGTAAGGGAGGATGCTTCTTTATATATTGGGAAAGATGTACTTGAAGGACCGATAAAATTAAATGAATATTTTAATAATGAATCAACAGATAGCATATTAACAGCCGGGACATAAGTATAGGGAAAAAACAAAAAACAACACTTGTATAAGTGTTGTTTTTTGTTAAGATTCGGTTATGGTGCCGCCGTTTACATGAAGTACCTGCCCGGTGACATATGCAGAATCATCACAGGCAAGATATACATAAGTCGGAGCAATTTCAAATGGTTGAGCGGCACGCCCCAATGGTACATCTTTGCCAAAGTTTGCCACTTTCTGTTCGTCGAAACTAGATGGAATAAGTGGAGTCCAAACAGGGCCGGGCGCAACGGCGTTGACACGGATTCCTTTTGGAGCCAATGATAGAGCAAGAGACCTTGTAAAGGACACAATGGCCCCTTTTGTCGAAGAATAATCAATGAGCGTCGGGCTGCCTTGATATGCTGTAACAGATGTTGTATTTATAATGCAACTGCCGGATTTTAAATAAGGCATAACAGCGTCTGTCATATAAAAGTAGCTGTAAATATTTGTGGAAAAAGTGTTGCTTAATTGCTGTTTAGATATATTTGTTATTTCATTCTGAGGATATTGCACTGCGATATTATTGACTAAAATATCAATGGCTCCAAATTCTTGCATCGTTTTTGTTATTACCTGATCGGCAGATTCTTGTTGTGATAAATCACATTGAATTGTCACGCAGCGACGGCCGAAGCTCGTCACAGATTTAACAGTATCTTTGGCATCTTGATCTTGATTAAGATAAGCAATAAGGATATCAGCACCTTCTTTTGCAAAAGCAATTGCTATAGCCTGACCGATTCCGCTGTCACCACCTGTGATAATAGCGGTTCGATCTTTTAATTTTCCAGCGCTTTTATATGCATTATTGTTTGTAATAGGATGGGGAAACATTTGTTTTTGAGAACCGGGCTGGTTGTTTTGGTGCTGGGCAGGAAAGCTTTGCGGCGTTGCTGCTTTCTCGTTTTGATACGTAGATATATTGTCAGACATAAAATTCTCCTTATTTTTTTACTTAATATATCCAGTTGTTTATTTTTTATGATGTATTTATATAAACGAATCTGTATTGTCACAAAATATAATATAAAAAAAGCTCCGGACATATCGTCATCCGAAGCTTGGATATCAGATTAATTAATGCAGGAATGGAGCTATGATTAAAGAAATAGTACCCATAACCTTGATAAGCGCATTTAAAGACGGACCTGAAGTATCTTTGAAAGGATCTCCTACAGTGTCACCCGTAACTGCGGCAGCATGAGCATCTGTGCCTTTGCCGCCGAAATGACCTGCTTCAATGAATTTTTTTGCATTATCCCATGCACCACCGGCATTAGACATAAAAATTGCCATAAGAACACCGGCAACCGTGCCGCCCGCAAGCATGCCGCCCAGTGCGTTTTTGCCGAGCAAAAGTCCGACCAGAACAGGAGTTCCAACTGCGAGTAATCCCGGTACGATCATTTGCCTGATAGCAGATTTTGTAGCAATATCTACACAGCTTGCATAATCAGCTTTTGCATTTGGATCACCCTCTAATAGTCCGGTGATTTCTCTGAATTGACGACGAACTTCCTCAATCATTGTAAAAGCTGCTTTGCCTACTGCTTCCATTGCAAATGCAGAGAATAAGAAAGGCAAGGCTGCGCCGATAAACAAACCGACAATAGTTGTTGGAACAAGAATATTAATACTGTCCAAACCGGCCAGTTCTGAGTAAGCGTTAAAAAGCACCAAGGCTGTAAGCGCAGCGGAGCCGATAGCAAATCCTTTAGCAACGGCAGCTGTGGTATTGCCTACAGAATCCAGTTTGTCCGTTGTTTCCCTTACCTCTGGATCGAGACCGGCCATCTCAGCAATACCGCCTGCATTATCAGCAACAGGACCAAATGAATCAATAGCAACAATAATACCGGCAGTGGAAAGCATAGCCATAGCTGCAATTGCAATACCGTATACACCTGCAAAATAGAAAGAAATTAATGTAGAAGCGCAGAATGTCAGGATGGGTAGCGCAGTGCTTTTAAGCCCGACTGCCAGACCGGAAATAATATTTGTTCCTGCTCCTGTAAGAGAAGCTTTGGCAATTGCTTGCGCGGGTTTTTTATTGTTAGAAGTATAATATTCCGTAATCAAGCCGATCAAAATATTAACCATTAAACCGCATAAAATACATATGAAAACTTTATTGGGGGTAATGATAACGCTTCCCGTATCGTAGGAAGCCGGGAGTACAAGATGCACAACGGCAAATGAACCAATCGCTGTGAGAATATTTGTTCCCCAAAGACCTTTATTCAAAGCCATTTGTGGATTGGCTTTTTCACCGGTTCTAACAAGGAAGCTTGAAAGGATAGAAGCGATTAAGCCAACGATGCCGATCAAGATGAAAAGATATTCTCCAACACCATGACCTTTAAACACCGAGTATCCAATCAATAAACCAGCGATGGTTGTTGCCGCATACGATTCAAACAAGTCTGCACCCATACCGGCAGTGTCGCCGACATTATCACCAACGTTATCTGCGATAACAGCAGGATTTCTTGGGTCATCTTCAGGAATTCCAGCTTCTACTTTCCCAACAAGATCCGCACCAACATCTGCAGCTTTGGTGTATATACCACCACCAACACGAGCGAACAATGCAATTGCGCTTGCACCGAAAGCAAAAGAGTTAATGGTCTCTGCGTCCCCAAATATTAAAAATAAAGCAGCAACACCCAACAGACCTAATCCAGCAACAGAAAATCCCATAACTGCGCCGCCTCTAAAGGCAATACCAAGAGCACTGTTTAAACTGGTACGTGCAGCTTCTGTAGTACGACTGTTTGCTCTCGTTGTGATGCTCATACCAACATAACCGGCAACTGCGGAAGCTACCGCACCGACAATAAATGCAACAGCACTCTGCCAGCCCCTTATAAAAAACAGTATGATGAAGACAACAACGGCAAAGGGAAGGAGAGTTCTATATTGTCTCTTTAAATAAGCCATCGCGCCTTCTTGTATCGCTTTGGAAATTTCTTGCATTTTATTATTGCCGGGATTTCTTTTAAGTACGTTTTTAGCGAATAATAATGCCGCAACCAAAGCAATAATACCTGTTATTATTCCCAATACAGATATTGATGTTAAATTCATGTTAACCTCCAAAAATATGACGAATAAGTATTTAAAATATTGATAAAAACCTTAATAATCATACTCCCACTTTAATTAAAAGTCAATAATTTGGTAGAAAACCGACCTTGAGAGAACGTTATCAGATTCATTTCATAATACATATAAAATTCATGTATTGAAATGAGCAATATTTAATTATTGATATAATACTAAATTTTTCTATTAATTAAAAGTTTTTACTAAAAAATGGAAAAAATTCTTATATTTTTCAAGCAATATTCAAATACTATTAACACTTACAAATACAGGTATAAATATTTTTGTTATTTTTATGAACATTCAAATAACAAATAAATTAGTTGCTATAAGATTGGAGTGAAAAAAACTGGACTTAAATATTGCGAAAGAAAACAATGATAAAGATATATTGCATCTCGGGATAGATATTGGATCTACCACAGTGAAAATAGCCTTGTTGGATAAACGAGATAATTTACTCTACCATAGATACAATAGACATCATGCAGACCTTTTCACAACTTTAAAAAAAATATTTAAAGACTTAAATAATGATTTTAAAAATACTTATATGACTGTTTGTTTGACAGGATCAGGAGCTCTGTCTTTCTCAGAAAAAATGAATTTTCCTTTTATCCAGGAAGTGTATGCCGGATACCGTGCGACAAACAGATTTATTCCCGATGTTAAAGTGATCATAGAGCTTGGCGGGGAAGACGCAAAAATAACGTTTTTAGAAAACGGCATTGATCAAAAAATGAATGGCATATGTGCGGGAGGAACCGGAGCGTTTATTGACCAAATGGCAGTACTCTTAAATACAGATGCACAAGGCTTAGACAAGCTTGCTGAGAATTATGAAGTTATTTATCCGATAGCATCCAGATGCGGAGTTTTTGCAAAAACTGATATACAGCCATTATTAAATGAAGGAGTGCGTAAGGAAGATATTGCCGCATCGATTTTTCAAGCAGTCGTCAATCAAACAATCAGCGGATTAGCGTGCGGGAAAACAATAAGAGGAAAAATAGGATTTCTTGGAGGACCGCTGCATTTTTTGCCTCAATTGAGGAAGCGTTTCCAAAAAACTTTAGATTTAGATGACGATGAGATGATAATCCCTCAAAATGCTGAAATTTATGTTGCCATTGGTGCGGCTTTATGCTCTAAAGAAAATAAGGAAATCATCACTCCAAAAAAATTAATCTCACTCATACAAGCTAAAGAATGCTGTTTTCATGTAAGCCTGCCACATTTGCCGCCGTTATTTTCAACTGACGAGGAATATGAGATTTTTCTTAAGAGGCATACTGAAAATAATGTGAAGAGAAAAGAATTAGGTTGTTTTAAAGGAAATTGTTTCTTAGGATTGGATGTTGGTTCAACAACAAGTAAAGCTGCTTTAATTGATGAGAAAAATAATCTTTTATTTACACATTATACAAATAATGAAGGAAATCCCATAGAAGCCGTAAGAAAAATACTTCATATAATCTATTATCATTTGCCAAATGATGCCAAAATAGCATATGCTGCGGTAACCGGGTACGGCGAACATTTGATAAAAGCTGCTTTTTCTTGTGATATTGGACAAGTAGAAACAATTGCACACTACACAGCTGCGAAGCAGTTTATGCCAAATGTAGATTTCATTTTAGATATTGGCGGTCAAGATATGAAATGTATAAAAATAAAAAATAAGGTTATTGACAATGTGATTTTAAACGAAGCCTGTTCATCTGGATGCGGCTCCTTCATAGAAACTTTTGCAAAATCTCTTGGAATGAGTATTGAAGGATTTGTTAATGAAGGATTAAATGCATCCACGCCTGCCGACTTAGGTTCGCGCTGCACGGTATTTATGAATTCAAGAGTAAAACAAGCTCAAAAAGAAGGTTTGACCATTGGAGACATATCTGCCGGGTTGTGTTATTCGGTTGTTCAAAATGCATTGCATAAAGTAATAAAAATAAAAGACTGTGCGGAGCTTGGAGATAATATCATTGTTCAGGGAGGCACTTTTTTAAATGATGCGATTTTGCGATGTTTTGAATTAATAACAGGGAGAGAAGTTGTAAGGCCTGATATTTCAGGGTTGATGGGTGCTTACGGTGCAGCTTTGATTGCAAAAAATGCTTGGAATAAAAATTTACAGACCTCTTTGATTTCATTAGATAATTTAGAAAAATTTGCTTATCAAACAAAGCTCGCCAGATGTAAGAAATGCACTAATAATTGCTTGCTGACTATCAATTCGTTTACGAATAAAAGAAAATTTATTTCGGGCAATCGTTGTGATAAAGGCATTGGATTGGAAGAAGAAAATAAAGTCCCGAATATGTTTGAATACAAGGCCAGCAGGTTGTTTCATTATCGACCATTGGGAAAAGAAGATGCTCCACGAGGCGTTATCGGAATTCCACGCGTTTTAAATATGTATGAAAATTATCCGTTTTGGTTTACATTTTTTACAGAGCTGGGTTTCAGAGTAGAATTATCTTCACTTTCCAGTAGGCAAATCTATGAATCAGGAATGGACACGATTGCTTCTGATACGATATGCTATCCGGCGAAACTGGTTCATGGGCATATTGTCGCTTTGATAAAGAAAAACATTAAACATATTTTTTATCCATGTATCTATAAAGAAAGAGCAGAATTAAAAGAAGCAGACAATTATTTTAATTGTCCTATTGTGACCGCATATGCCGAAGTAATTAAAACAAATATGAGTACATTAAAAGAAAATGAAATAAAATTTCATAATCCTTTTTTACCATATCATAATAAAAATTTATTAACAAAAAAAATGTATGAAGAATTAAAAGAATATTCTGTCTCTTACGAGGAAATAAAATATGCCATCTCAATTGCATGGCAAGAAGACTTAAGAACTAAAAATGATATTAAAAAAAGAGGAGAAGAAGTCTTAGAGTGGTTAAAAAAAAATAACCGCAAAGGCGTTGTGCTATCAGGAAGACCATATCATATAGACGGCGAGATAAATCATGGGATACCAAAACTACTTACTTCGTTAGGGATGGCCGTTCTTACTGAAGATGCTGTGGCTCATCTCGGGAGGCTGGAACGGCCACTCAGAGTATTAGACCAATGGATGTATCATTCCAGATTATATGAGGCTGCTGAATTTGTATCGAGACAAAATAATTTGGAATTGATTCAATTAAATTCATTTGGGTGTGGTCCGGATTCTATTGCGTCGGATCAAGCAAATGAAATTCTAAGTCGTGCAGGGAAAATGCATACTATGATTAAAATTGATGAAATCAGTAATTTGGGAGCCGTAAGGATTAGACTCAGATCGCTTAAAGCGGCAATGGAAATAAGGGAAAAGAAAATAAATTATGATGAAGACAGTCTTAATATATCTTCATATCAAAGGCAAATATTTACAAGAAAAATGCGAAAAAAATACACAATACTTGCCCCGCAAATGGCGCCTATCCATTTTGAATTGGTGCAGGAAGCAGCACGTGCATCGGGATATAGATTTGAGATTTTAAAACAAGTAGATAATAAAGATATTCATGAAGGTTTAAAATATGTAAATAATGACTCTTGCTATCCGTCTATTATCATTATTGGACAATTAATCAGCGCATTAAAATCAGGTAAATATGATTTAAATACAACCGCACTAATTATAACTCAGACAGGGGGGCCTTGCAGAGCAAGTAATTATATGGCACTTTTAAGAAAGGCGCTCAAAGATGCAGGGTTTGAAAATATTCCGGTGATATCTGCAAACACAGTCGGATTAGAAAAAAATTCGGGATTTAAACTCACACTGCCTTTTTTAAACAAAGTGATTATGTCAATGGTTTATGGAGACCTGCTTATGAAGTTGCTTTTTCAAGTAAGACCTTATGAAAAAACAATTGGTCAAGTCAATAGGTTATATGAAAAATGGATGGAAAGATGTAAAAATAATATCCGACAAGGAAATAGAGATCAATTTCGCCGAAATATAGAAATGATCGTCAATGATTTTGAAAAAATAGAAATCAGAGATAAAAAGAAACCTCGTGTGGGATTGGTTGGGGAAATATTGGTAAAATATCATCCTACCGCCAATAATAATATGGTGGACTTTATTGAAGATGCAGGAGCTGAAATTGTGGTTCCGGGTTTGCTTGAATTCTTTTTATACAGTGCTTATGGAAATGAAATGAATTATCATAATCTTGGAAGAACAAAAATATACGGCATAGCGAGTAATATCGTAATAAAATATATTGAAAATTATCGTAATGATATGCGTCTTGCTTTAAAACGCAGCAAAAAATTTAAAGAGCCGAAAAACATTTATCAGATGGCAGAAAGCGTAAAAGATATTTTATCACTTTATAATCAATCAGGAGAGGGATGGCTTTTAACAGCAGAAATGGTTGAGTTAATAAAGGAAGGAGCCGGTAATATTATTTGTATGCAGCCATTTGCATGTTTGCCTAATCATATTACAGGAAAAGGAATGATTAAGCAGCTTAAAGAAAAATATCCACAAGTCAATATTGTAACAATTGATTATGATCCGGGTGCAAGTGAAGTAAATCAAATAAATCGAATAAAATTAATGCTTGAACGTACAAAAAATAATGTGCAGATTCAACATTGTAGACATATACCCGACACCGCATTTTAAAAAAGATCTATTCATCATAAAAAACACCCGGCATTAATAAAAAGCCGGGTGTTAAAATAAAAATAAAAGGCTAAGCCAATGCAAGATTTTTTATTAGTTTATATCTACGATCAGCTTCTTTTTGAATTTCTTCAATATCTTCAGCAGATAATTTCTTAAATTTACCGATACTATGAAGAAAATCTGCTGCGGGAATTGGTTTTTTGTTTTCAAATGTAATTTTATATTTGCCATCTTTCATTTCCCAAAGAGGAAATATATTAGATGCAACAGCTTTTCGTGCTATTTGAATACTCTGATTTGGCTCAAATAACCAACCGGTCGGGCATGGGGAAAAGATGTGAAGATATGCAAAACCTTTCTTACTGGCTGCTAAGCCTTGTTCTATTTTTAATACCATATCTGCCATATGCGAAGGGGAGGCTGTTGCGCAATAGTCTAAATGATGCATAGATAAAATCAAAGGCATATATTTTTGGTGCTGCTCTTTGCCGTTAATTACTTTTCCAAGTGGGGTTGTCGAAGTTCTGGAACCTTTAGTGGTTGTCGAACTTCTTTGAAAACCGGTATTCATATAACCTTCATTATCATAGCACACGTACAACATTTTTTCATTACGTTCGGCAGCGCCCGATAAAGCCTGAAAACCTCCATCGGCTGTAGCGCCATCACCGGCAACGGCAATGATGTTGACATCTGTTCTTCCTTTTCTCTGGTATATTTGAGATACGCCTGCGAGAAAAGAAGCGGTATTGGTAAGCAGCGGTATATGCACAGGAATCTTCATTCCTGTTTGATAGTTCCAGCCAACGACACCAGCGCCGGACATGCACCCCGGAGGAACGCATACAATCGTATTTTTGCCGGCAATTTGCAGAACTTTTCTTAAAATCAATTCCCCGCCACATCCCTGACAGGCAGACATACCGGGCGTTACCATATCATCACATGATCGGATGGTTTCAATATAACTCATTTTCATTCCTCCTTTATAACTCTTTTGTGAGCCAGAGTGTATCTTTTTGGCCAGGTTGGTTTTTTTCTTTTTCCAATTTTTCGATAACAATTAGCATATGTTTTAGCGAAATATCTGCGCCCCCTAATCCGCCTATAGCCGAAAAATGAGAAAAATCGCAATTTTCGTTGGTTAATGCAGCTCTGATTTCTGTATACATAGGACCTGTACTCCAGCCAAAACATACGCTTCTGTCGACTACAGCAAATCCCTTTTTATCAGATAAAGCTTTTGCTATGCGTTTTGCCGGAAAAGGTCGCACAAAACGAAGTTTTAAAAGTCCGACCTTGATGCCGTTTGCTCTTGCTATATCAACAGCATCTCTGGCCGTACCAGTCATTCCGCCTACAGTTATTAAAACAATATCGGCATCCTCACATTGATAAGTCTCAATTGCGCCGCCATAAGATCGGCCAAAAGAAGCAGAGAACTTTTTATCTACTTCTTCTATGATATCTAATGCTTTTTCCATAGCTTCTAAGTGAGTTTTGCGGTATCGCATCAATACTTCTCCGCTTGTGAGAGAATCTACGGCTATTGGATCATCTGGATCCAGAACAGCATGGTTAAAATGTACAGGAGGCAAAAATGCATCCACTTCTTTCTGCGTAGGAATCTCAACGCCTTCCACTAAATGAGAGAGATAAAAGCCGTCATAGCATACATTTACAGGAATCAACACATCATCATGCTCTGCTATCATATAGCCTTGGATAATCATATCCATTATTTCCTGATTATTTTCAACGAAAACTTGAATCCAACCTGCGTCTCTTACCGACATTGCGTCTTGCTGTCCGCTCCAAACGGTGCATGGTGAAATCATTTCTCTGGTAACAAGTGCCATAACCATTGGCAGACGCATTGTAGACATCTGGAAATACGGCTCATACATAAAAGCCAGCCCCTGAGCACTGGTGGCCGTAAAGGTACGCGCTCCGGCACATGCGGCACCTTGAATAACACTCATAACGGAATGTTCGGATTCTGTTGTAACAAGATTAGCATCCAAAATACCGTCATGCACTAATTCAGACAAATATTCAGCAACAGAAGATTGAGGGGTGATAGGATACGCCGCTATTAAATCAGGACGGCAGAGTGAAGCGGCAATGGCCGCGGTTGTGTTCCCGGTCATTGCTTTGATCTTACTCATTATTCTCGCCTCCTTCCGCAATCATTGTAATTGCTTTTCTAGGACATTCCACCGCACAAATACCACAACCTTTACAAAAATCATAGGTAATTTGATATTTATTATTCTTATTAAAAATAATAGCGTTTACGGGGCAATAACTTAGACAAAGTCCACATTCTATGCAAAGATCTTTGTCCATAACCGGTTTTTCAGTTCTCCAACTGGCTGTATCAAGAATATACATGCCCTCGTTACCCACTGGGGTTATATGTGCTCTATTTTTCATATTTCTTCCTATACCTCCTATTTGTTGATTTCATTGCAGACTACAACTTGCTCATAACCTTGTGTTGCCGCATTTTTATTTGATTCTCCAAACTCTACGCCAATTTCTTGAAGTAAAGTATTCCAGTCCACAAGACCGGTTACTTTAACAAAGGCACCCAGCATAGCGGTATTGGGAATGTTTTTTCCGAATAATTTTAATGATATTCCGGTAGCATCGACGATAGCTACTTGTTTGGCCTGCTTGGGGATATGAAGTTCAGAAATTGTTTTTTTGGAGTTGATTATAATGACCCCGCCGTCAATGAATCCTTCATATGTGGAAGACAATTCCACTAATGTGTCATCAAATATCAATAAGATTTCCGGTTCATATACTTGCATTTTTCGACGAATTGGTTTTGTGTCCAGCCGAAGGAAGCCGAATACAGGGGATCCTTTTCTTTCTACGCCAAAGAAAGGTATAAATTGTCCATAACTGCCTGCATTGACTGCAGCTTTTACTATAATTTGAGAAGCTTTTACTACACCTTGTCCGCCGCGCCCATGCAATCGAATTTCTTTCATTGTTTCACTCCTTATCTATATTATTATTTTGAATTGATAAATGTATTATATCATTATATTAGTTGTATTCACACAGCCAAATATGATATTTAAAGATTTGTGAAATAAAATAATGAAGCGCAAAAAAATTTGAAAAACGTATAACTTTAGTAATAATATTAATTCATAAATATTTGAACATTATTGCGGCCGCTTTCTTTTGCTGAGTATAACATCTTATCAGCTTGTTCAATGATACAGCTGACATCAGATATACCATGAACTTTTCTAAAACACACGCCAATACTAACGGATAGAAAATTATTTACAGAATCGTTATGATAGATTTTCAATGATAATATCTTTAATCTTATCTCTTCGGCAAGCTCTACAATATATGTCTGAGACATATTAAAAGATGCATATACAAATTCTTCGCCGCCCCAACGGGCAACGAATTCCATAGGATTTTTAACAACGGAATTGATTGCATTTGCAACATCGATCAATACCTTGTCGCCTTCGATATGACCATATGTATCATTGAATTCTTTAAAAAAATCAATATCTATCATCATAAAAGAAAAAGTAGTCTCTGCTTTGACATAACTGCTAAAAGCCAAATCTATAAAATTTCTAAAATTCCTGCGGTTAGGTATTCCTGTTAATTCGTCTACTAATGCTAATTCTTTTAATTGATCGTTGGCCATTGTTAACTTGAGATTGATTTGTTTATTTTCAATTATTTTTTTTTCGAGCAATTTTTTTGATTCTCTTAATAATTTTTTATTATTGATGTCATGGCAATAGCTTATATAAATAATTCTCGATGTGAGCCATGAAATAGCTACAAAAACAAATAAATTCACATAATGTCCGACTAAAACATCGCTTGAAGGCTGAAAAAATGGGAGACCTATACAAAGAATTGATACCGAAATAATATAAGGAATCATAATTTTTTTGTTATCCAGCAAATAAATCACAGAACAGGAGATAGCGTTCACCATGAATGTCATAAGCTGACCATATAATTTTTGATCCATAAGAGAAATAACACTTCCCCAGGACATTATTAACGTAATATAAATAATTATTAAAGCTTCAAATTTTTTAATTTTTTTAAAATTAAATTTTTCAATATCAGCATATGTAATACGGGAAAATATAAGTAAATATAAGATGTTAATACTTATTAAAATTAAATATGCGATTAAATAATTGCTGTAATGAAAGCGGTCATCTATTTTTAAAACCGAACTACTAATATCAACAACCGCTAAAAGAAGATCGAAACTGATCATAATATAAGCAAATATGCGGCCTTTGCGAACATTATTGATGAGCATTTCCTTTTGTATATTTATTTTTTGACATTCTTTAAATATTTTAAGATATTTTTGAATATCCATGATGCATCCTTGTATTTCTATATAGAGATTTATTTTAAATTCTTTTTCATAAGCAGATCTGTTTGTTCTTCATTGCCCATAATAAATGGGTGTGTGGCGAATGGGGTAAATCCATTTTTAGTATAAAATTGTATTGCGTTCCTATTTTTCTCCCAGACACCAAGCCAAATATAAGATTTATGATTTTGTTTTGCGATATCAACAGCATAATCTAGCATAATTTTACCAAAGCCTTTTCCTTGGAATTCTTTCTTTAAGTATATTCTTTCTAATTCTAAAGAGAGAGTATCATGCATATCTGTTTGAGCAATATGTTCATTTATTTTAAAATAGCCCGCTAAGATTTTATCGGCGTATAAAAAATAAAAACTGGAGCCGTTGTTTAATAATTCCGTGCGTATTTTTACAATTCCAAATGCCTTGCTAAGATATTTATACATATTTTCCTGAGAATTTTGATCTGAAAATGTATCTTTATATGTCTCATAAGATATCGAACATAATGTAGCCAGGTCACTTTCAATGCATTTTCTAATAAAAGTTTCCATTTAATTTTTTATACCTTTATTTTTTAATGTTATTAAATTTTTATTATTAAGGCGCATCTAAGGAGCTGTTAGTTTAAATATTATTACTTTAACTTGCTGAAGATAGTGATGATCAACATTTAAGATAATTAATTATTGGCCTTAAGTAAGTAATAACGATATATAAATTGTTAACATCATAAACAATATTTAAAAAATTGTCAATTATATTTATATTTATTGAAAAAAATTTATAATTAAAAATATTTTGTAGTATTGCATAAATAGATTTCCGAATTAACATCAAGTCAATAATAGAAAATATTGTTTATGAATTAAAAAAATAAATTTTGGATATCAGTAAATGAATATATTTTCATTATGGGTAAATAGTTTGTATAAAAGTGAAAAAATAATTTGAATTTATAAAGTATAAAATTGATTTGATTTCTAACTTTCTTATTGAATATTCAATATATTAGTGATATAATATCGCTTAATGTTTATTCATAAAAATTTTATAATTATAATATGTTTGTAGCCAAATTTTTGGTTCTTTTTATAAATATAATGAAAAGTTTTCCAACAGAGCACGCCAAGGAGGTTTAGTAAGGAAAGATATGAAAAATAATGAAAACTTGACAAATTTGACTTACAAGAAAACAATGCCGAGAAAGCAGGGCCTATATGATCCTATAATGGAACATGATGCCTGCGGGATTGGCTTTATTGTTAATATCAAAGGAAATAAATCACATCAAATTATTGAACAAGGTATTAAAATACTTGACAATCTTACGCATAGAGGCGGTGTAGGGTGTGAAGAGAATACTGGTGATGGTGCGGGAATGCTAACTCAAATACCGCACAAATTCTTTGTGAAAGTATGTGAACCATTAAACATAAAACTTCCTTCGGCAGGGCAGTACGGCGTAGGCATGATGTTTATGCCTAATAATGCTGAGATAAGAGAAAAATACGAAAAAATTATAAAGAAAATAATTCAACAAGAAGATCAAGTTTTTTTGGGTGAACGTGAACTGCCTGTTGACCCGTCTACACTTGGCACAACTGCAAAATCCAACATGCCTTTTATAAAACAGGTTTTTATAGGCAAATCTGATTTGATAAATGATGAGTTGGCTTTTGAAAGAAAACTTTATGTTATAAGAAGACAAATAGAAAATGAAATAAAAAATATTGCAATGAATGAAGATGAATATTTTTATTTCGCCAGCCTGTCATGCAGGACAATTGTATATAAAGGAATGCTGACTCCAAATCAAGTAGATGTTTTTTATAAAGAGCTTGCAGATAAAGATTTTGAATCGGCGTTAGCACTTGTTCATTCACGTTACAGCACAAACACATTCCCAAGCTGGGAGCGATCCCATCCGTATAGGTATATCATACATAATGGTGAAATAAATACGCTTCGTGGCAATGTAAACTGGATGCAAGCAAGACAAGCAATTCTGCAATCAGATTTATTTGGAGAAGATATTAAAAAGCTTTTTCCCATCATTGATAATGATGGGAGTGACTCGGCTATGTTCGATAATACTTTAGAATTTTTGGCACTGAGCGGGTATTCACTTCCTCATGCCGCTATGATGATGATCCCTGAACCATGGTCGAATCATGAATCCATGAGCGATGAAAAAAAGGCATTTTATGAATATTACAGTTGCTTAATGGAACCATGGGACGGACCTGCATCTGTGGCATTTACAGATGGAAGCGTAGTCGGGGCAATACTAGATAGAAACGGGTTGAGACCATCACGTTACTATGTAACGAAGGATAATATGGTCATTACAGCGTCTGAAGTAGGAGTTTTAGATATAGACCCTCAGAATATTCTTGTTAAAGGAAGATTACAGCCGGGGAGAATGCTGTTAATTGATACAAAACAAGGCCGGATTATTACTGACGAAGAAATAAAAGCTACAATGTCAGAACAGTATCCATATCGCGAATGGATAGATCAAAACATGATTACTTTGGATGATTTACCTGATACTGAAGCCAAAAATGAGCATGTTAATGATTTGATATGTAAACAAAAGCAATTCGGATATACATTTGAAGATTTAAATAGTATTATTGCGCCAATGGTAAAAAATGTATTAGAACCGACAGGTGCTATGGGTTACGATGTTCCGATTGCCGTGCTTTCAAAAAAACCTCAGTTATTATATACATATTTTAAACAATTGTTTGCGCAAGTTACGAATCCTCCTATTGACGCAATCAGAGAAGAAATAATAACAGCTACATATACGATGCTTGGTGAAAGTCGAAATATTTTGAGTATTAAAGATGAAAGTTGCAAAATGCTTAAATTAGCACAGCCAATAATAAAAAACGAAGAGCTGCAAAAAATTAAGGAAATTAACATTAAAGATTTTCAAACGGCGATTTTGCCAATAATCTATAGAGTAGAAGATAAAGAAAAAGGATTGAATGAAGCTATAGATGAGCTCTTCGTATCAGCGGATAAAGCGATTTCCAAGGGTGCAAATATTCTCGTTTTATCAGATAGAAACGCAAGCAGCACTATGGCGCCTATTCCGGCGTTACTTGCAACCGCTGCTTTACATCATTACTTAATACGTAATAAAAACAGAACAAAAGTATCCATTGTCGTAGAGACAGGAGAGGCACGTGAAGTACATCATTTCGCATTATTATTGGGTTATGGTGCATCTGCAATTAATCCATATTTGGCCTTTGAATCAATTAACGATATGGTTGATCAGGGTATGTTAGTTGACTTTACCTCTGAAACAGCACAGGATAATTATATCAAAGCATCTAAAAAAGGCATTGTAAAAATTCTTTCAAAGATGGGTATATCGACAATACAAAGTTATCAAGGAGCTCAAATATTTGAGGCCATAGGCATATCAGACGAAATAATTGATAAATATTTTACAAGAACACCCTCAAGGATTGGCGGAATCGGAATGGCTGAAATTGCCCAAGAGATTAAAATGCGACACGATTTGGCTTATAACAGTATTGGGGTAGATAGAAATACACTGGAATCGGGTGGGCAGTATAGATGGATTACAAACGGTGAAGAACATATGTTTAATCCCGATACTGTTGCAATGCTTCAGCAGGCATGCAGAACAGGAGATTATGAATTATTTAGAAAATATTCACGTTCGATTGTTGAAGATAACCCACAAAAACATAATATTCGTGGTTTGATGAAATTTAAGGATTGTAATCCTATACCTATTGATGAAGTCGAAAGTGTAGAAGAAATATGCAAGAGATTTAAATCCGGAGCTATGTCATTTGGAGCTATCAGTAAAGAGGCACATGAAACACTGACAATTGCAATGAACAGAATAGGCGGAAAAAGTAATTCCGGTGAAGGCGGCGAAGACAGTGACAGATATAAACCGCTTCCAAATGGTGATTCTATGTCTAGCGCAACAAAGCAAGTCGCATCGGGAAGGTTTGGTGTTACTGGGGAATATTTAGTAAACGCAAAAGAAATACAAATTAAAATGGCTCAGGGAGCAAAGCCGGGAGAAGGCGGGCAACTTCCGGGCAAAAAAGTGTATCCTTGGGTAGCAAAAGTAAGATATTCAACACCAGGTGTAGAACTTATTTCACCCCCCCCACATCATGATATTTATTCGATAGAAGATTTGGCAGAGCTTATACATGACTTGAAAAATGCAAATGAAAACGCAAAAATCAATGTCAAACTCGTATCAGAAGTTGGTGTTGGAACGGTTGCTGCTGGTGTTGCAAAAGGCAGAGCAGATGTTGTGCTTATCAGCGGATATGATGGTGGTACAGGTGCTGCTCCGAAATCCAGTATGCGTCATACAGGACTGCCGTGGGAACTCGGAATTGCGGAAACGCATCAGACATTGGTCTTGAATAATTTAAGAAGCCGTATCACCGTTGAAGTTGATGGCAGAATGATGAACGGCAGAGATGTGGCAATAGCGGCATTGCTTGGAGCAGAAGAATATGGATTTTGCACAGTTGCATTAATTGCAATGGGATGTGTAATGATGAGAGTGTGCAATCTGGACACCTGTCCGGTCGGGATAGCGACACAAAATCCAAAACTTAGAGCTAAATTCACAGGAAAACCTGAACATGTTATAAATTTAATGTATTTCATTGCTATGGAAATGAGAGAAATTATGGCGATGCTTGGATTTAGAACTATCAATGAAATGATCGGACGAACCGATAAACTCGAATTAAATGAGGCTGCAAAGCATTGGAAATCAAAAAATGTTGATATTTCTTCCATATTATATAAACCTGAGGTATCGAAAGATGTAGGAACCTATTGTCAAATAGACCAATATCATCAAATAGAAAAAACACTTGATAAAACAGTTTTATTGGATTTATGTAAAGAAGCAATAGATACGAAAAAGCCCGTAAAGGCTGAAATTCCAATAAGGAATATAAATAGAGTTGCCGGTACAATTTTAGGAAGTGAAATCTCTCGTAAATATGGCTCCGAAGGATTGCCGGAAGATACTATCACACTAAAATTTAATGGCTCTGCCGGGCAAAGCTTTGGAGCATTTGTTCCAAAGGGTGTAACAATGATAGTAGAAGGAGATACGAACGATTACCTTGGTAAAGGGCTTTCAGGTGGTAAAATCATTGTGTATCCATCAAAAAACGCCTCATTTATTCCTGAAGAAAATATTATTATTGGAAATGTGGCATTTTACGGAGCAACAAGAGGAGAAGCTTATATTAGGGGTATGGCGGGAGAAAGATTCTGCGTAAGAAACAGCGGAGTCGAAGCTGTAGTCGAATCACTAGGAGATCACGGGTGTGAATATATGACTGGCGGGTCTGTTGTAGTACTTGGACAAACAGGCAGAAATTTTGCTGCTGGTATGTCTGGCGGAATTGCATATGTGCTTGATGCTGATGGCGATTTCCTTACAAAATGCAATATGGGCATGATAGAGATTGAAAAATTATCGGATAAAGATGAAGAAAAGATAAAAGATATGGTCTATAAACATATCAAATATACAGGCAGTGATTACGCAAAATCCATTATGGATAATTGGGCTGAAAATAAACAAAAGTTTATTAAAATTATTCCTAAAATGTTTAAAAAAATGATGATAGCAACTCAAGAGGCTTACGACAGCGGGCTTACCGGCGAAGAAGCACTTCTTACCGCTTTCAACAATGTCATATATAAATAGAAACGGAGGATATAGACTATGGGCAAACCAACAGGGTTTATGGAATATAACAGAGAAGTGGCGCCTGATAGAGATATAAAAGAAAGAGTAAAAGATTGGGACGAGTTTCACTTGCATTTACCGGATGATAAACAGCAAAATCAAGGGGCAAGATGTATGGATTGCGGTACACCGTATTGTCATGTAGGAGAAAAGTACGGATGTCCTGTAAATAATTTGATTCCTGAATTCAATGATATGATGTGCAAAGGTTTATGGAAACAAGCGGTGCAAAGGTTACTGAGAAATAATAATTTTCCGGAATTTACATCAAGGGTATGCCCTGCTTTATGTGAAGGATCTTGCACACTCAGTATAAATGAACCTCAAGTAACTATAAAAGATAATGAATATGCTATTATTGAAAAAGCATTTAGTGAAGGTTGGATAAAGCCTTGCCCGCCACAAAAGCGTACAGGTAAAAAAGTTGCGGTGGTTGGTTCGGGCCCTGCGGGATTGGCATGCGCAGATATGTTAAACAAAGCCGGCCATACGGTAACCGTATTTGAAAGGGACGATAGACTGGGTGGTTTGCTGATGTATGGCATCCCAAGCATGAAATTAGAAAAAGATATTGTAAATAGACGTATAAAATTAATGGAAGATGAAGGCGTAACTTTTATTGTAAATACAGAAGTAGGCGGTAATTATCCTGCTAAACAACTTCTGGAAGAATTTAATGCTACTGTTTTATGCTGTGGAGCAACAAAACCCAGGGATCTTTTAGTTGAAGGCAGAGAGCTAAAAGGCGTGTATCATGCAATGGATTTCTTAGTAGCAAGTACAAAAAGCCAATTAAATTCAAATTTTGAAGATAATAATTTTATTTCTGCCAAGGATAAAAATGTCATTGTCATTGGCGGCGGAGATACTGCGGTAGACTGTGTTGCAACCTCGCTTAGACATGGTTGTAAAAGTATCAAACAATTTATAAGAAAACCAAAGCCGCCGGTTGAACGAACAGAGGAAAACCCGTGGCCGGAACTTCCGAGAATTTATAAACAAGATTACGGCCAAAAGGAAGCAGAAGAGATTTTCGGTAAGGACCCAAGACAATTTCAAACACGTGTTAAGAAAATGATTGATGACGGAAACGGTAATCTGAAAGCGGTTCAGACCGTGAAAGTTGAATGGGAAACCGAAAGTGACGGAAGGATGGTTTCTACAGACGTAGTCGGTAGTGAAGAAATACATGAAACAGAATTGCTTTTACTGGCGTTAGGATTTGCAGGTCCTGAAGAAAGAATAATAAATGAAATGGGAATTGCCTGTGATAAACGTACAAACGTAGATGCTCCGTATGGCAGCTTCATGACAAATATAGAGGGTGTTTTTTCTGCCGGGGATATGAGAAGAGGGCAGAGCTTAGTGGTTTGGGCGATTCATGAAGGTCGCGGAGCGGCAAGAGAGTGCGATAGATATTTAATGGGAGAAAGTTATTTGCCGTAAATAATATGCGGAAAAAAAGTACAGATATTATAAGGATCTGTACTTTTTATTAGATTACGGATATAAAATAAGATTAATAACGATAATATATAGCTTGTATTTTAATTTAGATTATTTTATAATGAAAAATAATCTTTGTTAAATGTAAGGCAACGGAGCCTTTGTAATATACAGTTCAATTGGATTGTTTATTATGAAGGCTTTTTTAATTAAAGGAGCTGTAATTATGAATTATGCGCAGGAAAAACAAACAACATTCGATATTCATAAAATAATTTTGAATAAAAAATTGATAGTTCATTTTCAAACTATTGTATCGTTAAGCAGAAAAAAAATAGTAGGAATCGAAGGATTAATCCGAGGAATAGGTGAGAACGAATATATAATGCCTATTCGTTTGTTTGACGCTGCCTATAATGAGAAAGTGACGCTTGAATTAGATAGAATATGTAGAGATAAAGTCTTGGAAGCTTATAAAAACATATATAACCAAAATAAAAATATGGTATTATTTTTAAATTTAGATGCATCGATATTAGATGAAGTAGCAGGATCAAATTATTTGATTAATCAAGTTAGATTTTATAATTTAAATCCCAGAAATATTATTATTGAAATCAATGAATCTAAAGTTAAAGATGACAAAGCACTAAAATTGTTTTGTGATACATATCGAAAAATGGGATTTATGATAGCTTTAGATGATGTAGGTACAGGATCATCTAATATGGACCGGATTTTACTAGTAAAGCCTGATATCATAAAAATTGATATAACATTAATCAAAAATATACATAATGATTATTATAAACAAGGAATTATCAGTTCTCTTATAAACTTTTCTAATATGGTTGGAGCGCTTGTAGTTGCAGAAGGAATAGAAAATAAAGAAGAAGCAATAGAAATCTTAAAGCTTGGAGGACATATGATGCAGGGATTTTTATTTGCGAGGCCTCAGGAAATAAAGAACATAGATCACATTTTAAAGAATAATGAAATTGAAAATCTAAATAACGCTTTTAATGATCATATGAAGATATTGATTGATGAAGAAAAAAAGAAAAATAAGAAATTAGACAAAATTATTGATTCTTGCATCAAAGAGCTGGCAAATGTTACCCATCATGAATTTGACAATAAACTTTTGCAAATCACATGGGCACACAAGAACATAGAATGTGCATATATCCTCAATCAAAACGGCATTCAAATAAGCAACACAATACGGTATTGTAATGAAGAAGATGTAAAAAATAATTTGATTTTTTATTCCGCAAATGTAGGTACTGACCATACAATGGATAAATATTATTATTTGCTTAAAAAAGCGAACCTGAATAAATATGTTACAGAGCCGTATGTATCAATGGCTACTGGCAATCTGTGTATTACTATTTCAAAAGTATTCAAAAATAAAGAAAACATGAAGTTTATTTTATGCGTTGATTTTAATACTATTGACTACGTTTTGGATTTTGATCCATTGAATGAAATTAGCTTATCTAATTTAACATTTAATATAAACGGAAAAACGATTACAGAACTTAACAGAATGATTCATATTATGAATGAAGAAATTATAAAAGATAGCTTGACAAATACATATAATCGGCGATATATGGAAGAAAGGCTTCTTGTTGAGGTATTTAATGCCTGTAATTCAAACCAACCTATTTCTGTCATTTTAGCAGATATTGATTATTTTAAGAATGTAAATGATAATTTTGGTCATATTGCAGGCGACTATATTTTAAAAGAATTTGTTAAAATAGCAAAATTAAATATAAGAAAAACGACCGATTGGATAGCGAGATATGGAGGAGAGGAATTTTTAATTGTGCTATTAAATGCTGATGAGAATATAGCGTTTAAAGTTGCCGAGAAAATTAGATATTCAATAGAGAATACAATTTTTGAATTTAATAACAAGATTATTAAAATAACCGTAAGTTTTGGGACTTATACACTTAATAATGATAAAGTAATGACATATGAAGCATTAATAGATTTAGCAGATAAAAATCTATACTCAGCCAAACATGGCGGACGCAATATAGTTATTCCAAATAAAAAAACATAATTTTAAGTTGTTTTTTGCGGGATGTGGAAAACTTAATAAAAACTTAATAAAATTACACGCACATACTTTTCTTTTTAGTTTTATTAGTATACAATATATTTATAAAACGTAATAATTAGGAAAGTATACAGTGACTGAATTTACAAAAAAAACGATAAATTTATTGCAAGAATTTTCAATACCATTAATAACCGGTGTTGTATTGGTTTTAATATGGGCAAATATATCACCTGAAAGTTATTTACATATTATAGAGAATGAAATAATGGGTGATATTACATTACATTTTTTAGTAAATGAAATATTCATGGTATTTTTTTTCGCTATAGCAACTATAGAAATCATTCAAAGCCTACTTCCGGGAGGAGATTTACACCCTGTAAAGCGTGTAGTGAATCCTATTTGTTCTACTTTTGGCGGAGTAATCGGTCCTGTAGTTGTATATTTGGTATTAAATTATTTTATTGGCAGCAATGAATTTACAAGTGGGTGGGGGATACCTACAGCTACCGATATAGCTTTAGCTTGGATTGTAGCTAAATTTATTTTTGGCCCCAATCATCCTGCAGTGTCTTTCTTATTGTTAATTGCAATTATCGATGATGGTATAGGGCTGATTATTATCGCGGTTTTTTATCCGGATCCGGTAAATCCTGTAATACCTGCTTGGTTGATCTTGACAGCTGCGGGAATGATTTTGGCCTATATGTTTAATAAAAAGAATATTAAAAGCTATTGGCCTTATATCCTTTTTTCAGGTGCATTAAGTTGGTTTGGATTATATTTAGCTCATATCCATGCTGCATTAGCGCTTGTTTTTATAATGCCGTTTTTGCCTCGAAAACAAAGAGAAACAGTAGGATTATTTGAAGCGACACCTATGGCAAAATCAACATTAGAAAATTTTGAAAATGAATTTAAAATATTCGTTGATTTTGGTTTATTGGTTTTTGGATTAACAAATGCCGGAGTAACCTTTTCCAGTATCAATCAAGTTACATGGCTGGTCTATTTGGCATTAATTATCGGAAAGACAGGCGGGATATATATTACCAGCTTTATATCGACGTTATTTGGTTTTTCTTTGCCAAAGGGCATGAATAAAAAAGATCTGTTTGTTGCTGGGATTGTTTCTTCACTGGGATTAACAGTAGCTCTCTTTTTAGCAGGCACGGCATTTTCAAATACGAATCTACAGGGGGCGGCAAAAATGGGAGCTTTGATTAGCAGTAGCTCAGCAGTCGTAGCGTTTATTATATCTAAATTGCTTAAGATTAAAAAAAGTTGCAAGTTGGAACTCAAGATTTAGTTTAATGATTTAAATTATAGTTAATAGAAATTTTCATATTATTTTTCTTTTGAATTTTTTATAAAAAAAATATAATAAGATAAATGTTATTAAAAAATAAAAACTTAGATAAAGTAAATTTTTTTCCAATACAAATTTAGTAATCCAAAATGATGGCAAGAACGAAAAAGCAAATTGGAAATTTGAAAACAGAAAGAAAGGTACAGGCAGGCCAATCATAATCAGCCCAGATAATTTAGCCATTGCCATACCTTCAACTTTATTATGGGATAAAGAAAATATTAACAATGCGACTGCAATACAAACAAGGCTGGTCTGCATACATGTTAAAATAATCATTGAAAATGACCAGTCGGTAAGTGAAAATACATTCATTAAAAATACAGATACAATAAAAGAAATTATTGATGGCAAAGCAAGCCTAGATAAAATATATCCCTTTTTTCCGATAGGAGTAACCGCTAAATAAGAAATCATATGCTCATCAAATTCACTAAGCATGACCATAGCGGAAGCAAAACAAAACATATAAGGAGTAATCAGACTTAAAAATAAATCAAATAAAAGATAATATTCTTTTAAAATAAATTTCATATGAAGATATGAACTTAAAATTAAATCAATTTTTGGAATGCAAAAATAAAAAAATATAGCTGTAATAATTGGGGCGATACAAACTGCCCATAGCATTTTATCTTTACTTATCTGATGGATGAACATATTAAAAGAAGAACAAATAGCTTTCATAAAGTGATTCCTCCGACGGAAGCCAGCATCTTGGTTACAGATTGCTTTGCTAAAAATACAAAAAACGTCGTCCATATGATTAAAATAAAAATTGATAAGTACGCATGGGGCTCGCCTAAAAATAGTTGTATGACACATACACCAGGATGTATGATTAGCCATGCGGGTTTATATCCGAATAAATAAGCAATGGCTGGAATATTAATAAATAATTCTGCCGGGATTGTTTTTAAAATAAATTGATTCAACGTTGATATATTGGCAGCAATAATAAGACCAACTGCAGAAAAAAGACATGATGAAAGAAAAACGCTAACAAAAAAAGTAATTGGATTGACAACCGCGTGACCAAAAGAACCTATAATGAAAGCTACAATAATAGAAATGATAGCGATCGATAAAAGTTTTGATAAAACATATTCGTAATTGGTTGCAGGAGATATCGCAAAACTATCTAGGATTCGTTCATTTTTTTCAAAAAGAACAATTGACCCCATAAAGTATAATCCCATTGCGGCAGGATCCGAGAAGATCATTAAAATAGAAGCTTGAACTCGCCAATTGTCAGGAAACATAAAAAGCAAACTTATATATAATATACAAAAAACCAGATAAAGGAAAAAAAATCCGTATTTATATTGAAACAAAATATTCTGATATAGTAATGCTTTTATCCTCATTGTAAATATCTCCCTGTGATTTCAACAAATATGTCGTTTAAAGTAGGCTCGCTGCTATGAATCGATAAAAGACTATTGTGCAATATTGCTTTTTGCAAAGTTTCATCCTCGCTGACATGATGAAGCTGTATTTCTTTTTGTTTTTGAAAGCCGTTTTCAAAATATATATATTTAATTTTAGCCGCACCTCTGGACATAATTAATCTTTGTGGAGTATCGAGTGCTCTGATTTCTCCGTCTACAATAAAAGAAACACGATCACAAAGCTCTGTGGCATCAAACATATTGTGTGTTGTTAAAAGAATAGTTTTACCTTTCGCTTTTTGCTCTAAAATGATGTCTTTCATTATTCTGGCATTGGATGGATCAAGACCTGATGTGGGCTCGTCTAAAAATAAAATTGTTGGATCGTGGATTAAAGCTTTTATAAAATTCAGTCTCGATTTCATGCCCTTGGAAAAATCGGATACTTTTTTATCTGCATCGATTAACAAACCGACACTATCAAGTAAAGGATTCAAATCTTTTTTATTTTTATAAAGTGATGAAAAAAATTCAAGATTTTCTCTGGCGGTTAACTTTTCGTATAAACTAGGAAATTCAAAATCAATACCTATGTTTTCGTAAAATTCTTTACTATGTTTTTTTATTTCAATTCCATTAACGTAAACACTGCCCTTATAGTTTGGAAGCAAACCGATTAATATTTTTTGGAGTGTACTTTTTCCCGCTCCGGAAGGACCCAAAAATCCGAAAATCTCTCCATCTCTAACATTAAAATTAAGATTTTTTATGAATGGTTTTTTTGTATAACTGAATTGTAAATTTTCTACTTTAATCATAATTTCCTTCCTCAAACATTTGGATGATTATGCCTTTTAACATCAATTTTAATGCATCATCATATAAAAATTCGCTAATTTCCTTTCGATGAAACATAGAAAGGAAAATAGCTCTAAGTGCAGCGCTGTAATACTCGAGATTAGCCGTATCAACACCGGGTAGCCTAGAGAGCACTTCTTTCATACTCGAGTCATCTTTTTGAATATGATCCAATATGGTTTGATCAGGTAATTTTCGTATTAAAAGCTCCAAATCTCCGTTTAAAATAAATTGATATAAAAATGATGATTCAACTTTTTTGTATAGTTTGAAAATAATTTCAGTAATTTTTTCAATGGAAATACAGTTGTCGAGAGTATCTATTTGATTTAGAATTTCATAATGTAGTTCATCGTGAAATTCACATAAAACATCAAAAAATAAAGCTTCTTTTGATGTATAGAAAAGATAAAACGAGCCTTTAGAGATATTGGCTCTTTTTACTAATTCATCAACAGATGTTTTTTTTACACCATATTGTTTTAGACATTTTCGGGCTTCTTCGAGCAATTTTTTTTTAATATATTCTTTCTCGTGTATTGTAAATGTTTTTGGCATAGCAAAAAATATCCTTTTTATGACTATATATACTATTATAGTCATAAAAATAGAATAGTCAATATTTTTTATTTTAAATTATGTGATTAAATTACTGAATTTCAATATTTTGGGAGCTATTATAAATATATATAATGACTGTGATAAACAAATCAAATTAAGTTTGTTTATGAATTTTTAATTGTTTATCCATAATCTAAAAACTTAAACTAAGTCATCAATAGGAGAGAATAATATTATGAGCAAAATATTTAATTTTTCAAAAAATAAAGAGATAAGTATGAACAACTTGAAAAATAAAAAGCTTATTGTTAATAAAACGCGCTGCCCGCAAAACCATCCTTGCCCTTCCGTAAAGGTATGTCCGGTGGGGGCATTAACTCAAAAAGGATTTAAAGCGCCGGTCGTGAATATGGATCAATGTATTCAATGCGGAAAATGCGTAAAATTTTGTCCTATGAGAGCGCTTTCTTTGCAATAAATGAAAATAACAATATTATTGAAAAGATATTAATTAATTAATTAATATCTTTTTCTTTTAATAGTGATATACTTATAAAAAAGCAATTGAGAGGCTATCATGATAAAAGAAGAAGATAAAAAATTTATTATTCAAACATTAAATTTTTGGGATAATTTAAATTCAAATCAGAAAGAATTAATTTTAAATAATGTCAATTTAGTGCATTATAGTAAAGGTGAAAATATACATAGTGGTGAAAGTAATTGTATTGGCATGATATTAATAAAAAAAGGAGCTTTTAGAACGTATATCTTGTCAGAAGATGGAAGGGAAATTACTCTATACAGGCTTTTTGAAAATGAAGCATGTGTTTTATCTGCATCGTGTGTTTTAGAGAATATAACTTTTGATGTATTTATTGACGCAGTTGAAGATAGTGAAGTGCTATTAATTAATTCTGCAATTTTCAAGCAACTATGTGATGAAAATGTATATGTGCAAAATTTCTCTTATAAGGTTACGGTGGAACGCTTTTCTGATGTCATGTGGGCTATGCAGCAAATACTTTTTATGAGCTTCGATCAACGTCTTGCGATTTTTTTATTAGATGAAATAAACAGAAATTCTTCAGATGTTATCAATCTTACGCACGAACAAATAGCAAGCTTTGTGGGCTCTGCAAGAGAGGTGGTATCAAGAATGTTAAAATATTTTGAAAATGAAGGATATATAAAATTATACAGAGGGAAAATAAAAATTCTTAGCAAAAAGGATCTGACTAATTTAGTAAGTAGCAGTATTAGTCAGTAATAATTTTAAAATAGATGCCATTTGTTAAACAACATGGCATTTAATTATATCTATGACATTGTCAGTGAACGTATAAATAAATGAGACCCAAACCAAATTGTGTACATTTGTCATTCGGATTGCGCTCACAAGAAAGCAGAGGCATTTTCCAGTACATCGGTGCAATAATTGGAATTTAAAAAACTTTTACTTAGTTATACAGGGCCAACGATTGACTGGAACTCAAGGCAGGGACTTATTACAGCGTTTTTTTGGGTTAATCAAGATTTATATAAAAAAATAAGGGATGATAAATCCCTTATTTTTATTTAAGCAAAGAAAGGATTGCTGACTTTGATTGAACACCAATAGCAGAATTTGCAACTTCTCCGTTTTTAAATACCAATAATGTAGGTATACTCATGATATTGTATTTTGAAGCAAGTTCGGGCTGCTCATCTACATTTATCTTACCTATTTTGGCATCTGTCATTTCTTCTGCGATTTCTTCAACAATCGGAGAGAGCATTCTGCATGGTCCGCACCATGATGCCCAAAAATCAAGCAATACGGGTTTATTCGAATTCATAACTTCGGTTTCGAAGTTTTCTTTTGTTATTGTAATTACACTCATAATTATGCTCCTTTTTTCTATAGTATTATTTTTAATAAAATCTAATTTTGTGGTTATTATAAACAAAAAGATATATAAATTCTGTAACTAAATCACACAAAAAATTTAAAACATAATAAACAAGACATGTGTCTTGATACATGTCTTGTTATATGTTATATTTATATTTAATTACAAAATAGAAAGAAGGCAGTAATATAAATGCAGGATGCAAAAAATAAAATAATAAAGTTAAAAAAACAAAATGACGCAGTTATTTTAGCACATTATTATGTTCCGAAAGATGTTCAGGAAGTAGCAGATTATGTTGGTGATTCATATTATTTAAGCAAAATTGCCACTCAAGTAACACAAAAAGTGATCGTTTTTTGCGGAGTTTATTTTATGGGGGAAAGTGCTAAAATTTTAAACCCGGATAAAACTGTTTTAATGGTTGATCCTATGGCTGATTGCCCGATGGCGCATATGGCCGATACTGTGGATATTCAAAAAATACGTAACGAAGTAAAAGATGTAGCAGTTGTATGCTATATAAATTCTACATCTGAAATAAAAGCGAATTCTGATGTATGTGTTACATCCTCAAATGCATATAGAGTGATTAAGGCGTTGCCGAATAAAAACATATATTTTATACCGGATGCAAATTTGGGACGCTATATCTCAAAGTTAATTCCAGAAAAAAATTTTATTTTTAATCAAGGATTTTGCCATGTGCATACCAAAATTACTGTTGCAGATGTTTTAGACAAAAAAAACAAATATCTGACTGCTAAAGTAGCAGCGCATCCTGAATGCACAGAAGATGTGTTACAACTCGCCGATTATATCGGCAGCACATCCGGTATTATAGACTATATTGAAAAATCAGATGCTTTGGATTTTATTGTATGTACGGAAACGGGTGTATTTTATGATTTAGAAAAAAAGATAAAAGATAAAAATTTGTATCCGGCGGTAGATGAGCAGATTTGTCCTGATATGAAAAAAAACACTATGCAAAAGCTTCTTTATACGCTGGAGAATCTCGATAATGAGGTTAAAGTAAATGAACAAATATTAGATAATGCGCTGAAACCATTGGATAAAATGTTAAAATTGGCATCGGAGAAATAAAGATGAATAGTTATGATGTTATTATCATTGGGACTGGAATTTCCGGAGTATTTACTGCTATAAATCTTGGAAATGAAAAGAACATTTTAATTATTACAAAAAACAGTATAGATCAAAGTGATTCATATCTGGCACAGGGTGGTATCAGTGTACAGCTTGATGATGAAGACTATGATGATTTTATGGAAGATACCTTGCGTGCCGGTCACTATGAAAACAATAAAAGTGCTGTCGATATTATGATACGATCTTCAAGAGAAATCATACAAGATCTTATAAATCTGGGAGTGGATTTTGACAGGAGAGGCTCGGGTTTTTCGTATACTAAGGAAGGAGCGCATTCAAAAACCCGAATATTACATTTTAAAGATTTTACGGGAGAAGAAATAAACAGTAAGTTAATTCAAAAAGTGAAACAAATGAAAAATGTAACTATTTTAGAGGAAAATGCCGTAATAGATATACTTGCTAAAAATAATACGTGCTATGGAGTAGTTGCAAGAAATAAAAATAACGTAACAAGCAATTATTATTCTCAAGTTACAGTTCTTGCCACAGGTGGCATAGGGGGGTTATTTGAAAGATCTACGAATTATATGCATTTAACCGGAGATGCTATAGCAATTGCGCTGAAAAACAAAGTTAAAGTACAAGATATAAATTATATACAGGTGCATCCGACCTCTTTATATACTCTTCATTCAGGACGAGCTTTTCTGATTTCAGAATCAGTACGTGGAGAAGGCGCAGTGCTCATCGATAAAAATGGGAATAGGTTTACAGATGAGCTTCAGCCACGTGATATCGTAACAGAAAAAATATATGAGCAGATGGAAAAAGATAATATGCCATATGTACGACTGTGTCTGCATGGATATATTAAAACAAATATTGCAAAAAGATTTCCTAAAATTTACGAACAATGCTTAAAAGAAGGATATGATATAACAAAAGAATGTGTGCCCGTAGTTCCTGCACAGCATTATTTTATGGGAGGGATACAAGTGGACTTGAAAAGTAAAACTTCAATGGAGAATCTATATGCTGTAGGAGAAACTAGTTGCAATGGAGTTCACGGCAAAAACCGTTTAGCAAGCAATTCTCTTTTAGAAAGTTTGGTTTTCAGCAAAAGAGCCGCTCAAGATATTACATATCATTGGCATGTAAATAAACTACCTGTTTTTTCGGCGCCAAGCTATCCTTCGAATGAAGCTTTAATGCTTCAAAACAAAGAAATGATATTAAAAGAGATCAAGAAGGAAGAAAAGTATGCAAAATAATATAGATCAGCTTATTTTAATGGCTTTAAAAGAAGATATTCCGCATGAGGATATTACAACAAATTCTATTATAAAATCTTTTAGAAAAGCAAAAGCGCAGCTTATTTGCAAACAAGATGGTATCATAGCAGGTCTGCTGATTTTTAAAAGGGTATTTATTCTTTTTGATGAAACGATTGAACTAAAGTTTTTTTATCAAGATGGAGATAACGTAAAAAAAGGGGAGGTTATCGCGCATATAGAAGGCAATATCAAAAGCATTCTTTCCGCAGAACGAACGGCATTAAATTATTTGCAAAGAATGAGTGGGATAGCAACACATACAAAAAAAATCACTGATTTACTAGCCGGTAGCAACATACGCTTGCTTGATACGAGAAAAACCACACCCAATAATCGTATATTTGAAAAATATGCTGTAAAAGTGGGCGGAGGATATAATCATCGATTTAGTCTCTCGGACGGTATTATGTTGAAAGATAATCATATTGCAGCTGCGGGTGGTATAAAACAAGCGGTTAACATGGCAAGAGAATATGCTCCGTTTGTTTGTAAAATTGAAGTCGAGGTAGAAAATTTTGATATGATCAATGAGGCTCTAAAAGCAAATGTAGATATAATTATGCTGGATAATATGAGTCTTGAAGACATAAAAAAAGCTGTAAAAATAATTGATAAAAGAGCACTTATTGAGTGCTCCGGAAATATTACAATAGAGAAAATAAATGCACTAAAAAATATTGAGATAGATTATATTTCTTCGGGTGCACTTACACATTCTTCTCCGATTCTTGATTTCTCTCTGAAAAATGTGGAGATTATATCATAAAATTGAGCAGAACTAAAATACTTACAGGAAGTTCGTTGTTTTAAATTCCTGTAAGTATTCTTTGAATAAATGCCAATATAGTCATGATGAAAAATAACACTATCGATATAATTGCATAGATTTTCCCTGCATTTGCCGCTGCACCGATCATCCCGCCGGTTGCGGCAAAAAAAAGTGTGACATATGTAATCAAAAGCCAGCGTGTTTGACGAAAATCAATATTGAATAGGTAATCTAGTAACAGTTCCATGATCAGCCAGCACAGCATTAGGATAATTTGGATATAATATATTATTGGTCGGTTGAGAACGGGTGCTTTTATGAGCAAATAAATCAGTGGTATTGCAAGGAAGAATTCAAATATTCCAATCCAATACCCTATTTGTTGTTTGTTGGATAGTCTTGATGCAAAAACGAATATAGTGGATATGTAAAATATAATTGTAACTATTGCCCCGATGAAGTTTGTTTTTTGGAGTAGCTGCATAATTCTATTCTCCTTATGTATTCATTTATTTAAAGAATGTTTTATAATAAAATTACTATGATTCTTTATTAAAATAATATCATAAAAAAAATGTTAGAGAACAGAATTAATTACTCTATATAATTCGTTGATTTTTTTATTTGTACATTCAGAATAATTTTTAAGACAAAAATCAATGCCGAGTATTTCATATTTAGATAGACATAGTTTTTTAAAAGGAAGTAATTCTATTTTTTGTAAATTAGAAAATTGTTTTGCGATCAAAGCTATTTTAAAAATATTTTCTTCATTATCCGTAAGCGTTGGCACTACTACATGCCTGATCCACAACGGAATATGCATTAATTCTGTTAGTTTGAGAAATTCGATGACAGTATCAAAATCTCCCGTAGTATATTTAAAGTAATCTGTTCTATTTGAGAATTTTAAATCGCATAAAACAATGTCTGTATTTTCGAGAACTTTTTTAGCTCCTTTTATCTCGCCGATACCGGATGTATCCAATGCCGTATGGATTCCTTGACCGTGTAACAGAGAAAACAATTCCGAGACAAATTCCCATTGCTGCAAAGGTTCTCCGCCGGATACTGTGACACCGCCATTATTTGAAAAGTAAGGTTTATATCGCAATATTTTTTTAAATATATCATTGACTGCATATTCTATACCACCGGAAAATTTCCATGTATCGGGATTATGACAATATACACAGCGCAAAGGGCAGCCCTGCATAAAGATAACACAGCGAAGTCCGGGGCCGTCAACGGCCCCTAAGCTTTGAAAAGAATGGATCCTACCTTTTTTCATTACATTGCCTCATGAAAAGTTCTCGAAATGACTTCTGATTGCTGTTCCTTTGAAAGTTTGTGAAAATTAACCGCATATCCTGATACGCGAATAGTAAGATTTGGATGTGCATTAGGGTTATGATAAGCTTCCATAAGCGTTGCCTTGTTTAAAACATTAACATTTAAATGATGTGCATCTTGAATAAAATAACCGTCAAGTATTGATGTTAAATTTTCATATCTGATCTCTTCTTTATGACCAAGTGCATACGGTACAATCGAGAATGTATTTGAAATGCCATCTTTGCAAAGGCTGTACGGTAATTTAGCGACTGAATTCAAAGAAGCCAAGGCTCCGTTTTTTTCGCGATTATGCATTGGGTTTGCGCCCGGCGCAAACGGTTCTCCAGATTTTCTGCCATCCGGGGTAGACCCGGTTTTTTTGCCATAGACTACGTTAGAAGTAATAGTTAAAATAGAGAGCGTATGCTCGGCATCTCGGTAAGTTGGATTTTTCTTCAATGCTTCATAAAATAATTTAATTTGTTCTTGAGCGATTACATCTACTCTGTCGTCATCGTTGCCGAATGTAGGAAATTCACCTTGAATCTCATAATCTGTTATCAGACCGGTTTCATCACGGATACATCTTACTTTGGCATATTTAATAGCGGACAGGGAATCGGCGAGTACTGACAAGCCGGCAATGCCGAAAGCCATGAGTCTTCTTACAACAGTGTCGTGAAGAGCCATTTGAGTTTTTTCATACGCATATTTATCATGCATATAATGAATGATATTCATAGCATTGACATAAGTTTTGGCAAGCCAGTCTCTGTAATAACTCATCATTTCCATGACTTTGTCATATTCCAAATAATCGCCATCATACGGAGTTTGCGCAGGGGCTACTTGTTGACCGCTTTTTTCATCACGACCACCGTTTAGGCTCATGAGAAGCAGCTTTGGCAAATTCACTCTCGCTCCGAAAAATTGCATGTCTTTACCTACTCTCATTGCAGATACACAACAGGCGATTGCATAATCGTCGCCAAAGTCTTTTCTCATCAAATCATCATTTTCATACTGTATTGAATTTGTATCGCAAGACAATTTGGAGACAAATCGTTTAAATGCTTTGGGAAGATTTTGTGACCATAAAATTGTAAGATTAGGTTCGGGAGAAGAACCAAGATTATACAGGGTGTGAAGAATTCTGTAAGAATTTTTTGTTACAAGTGTGCGTCCGTCTTGCCCCGTACCACCTACTACTTCCGTTATCCAAAGAGGGTCTCCCGCAAACAATTCATTGTATTCAGGAGTACGAAGATGTCTTGCCATTCTAAGCTTCATAACAAAATCATCCATAATTTCCTGAGCTTGCATTTCATTGATTGTGCCTTCTTGTAAATCTCTCTCGAAATAAATATCTAAAAATGTGCTGACACGGCCTAGGCTCATGGCTGCGCCGTTTTGTTCTTTTATAGCTCCTAGATATGCAAAATATACCCATTGGACTGCTTCTTTCGCGGTAGTTGCTGGTTTTGAAATGTCGTACCCGTACATTAATGCCATCTCTTTAAGATATCCTAAAAATGTAATTTGTTGATATAGTTCTTCAAGCAAACGAACATTTTCTGTGCTCATTGTATGTGTGCCGATGATAGCTTTGTCTTTTTTCTTTTTTTCTATGAGTTTATCTATACCATATAAAGCAACTCTTCGATAATCACCAATAATGCGTCCTCGGCCGTATGCATCGGGGAGACCGGTAATAATGCCGCTATGCCGTGCCGTTTTTATTTCATCAGTATAAGCACGAAACACACCATCATTATGTGTTGTTCTATATTTAAATTCATTTTCAACTTTTTCTGACAATTTATATCCGTATGCTTCACATGCTTGCCTTGTCATATTTAAACCTCCAAAAGGATTCACGCCCCTTTTCAAAGGACGTTCCGTCTGCAGGCCTACAATGATTTCATTTTCTTTATCAATGTAACCCGGCATATAACTGGCAAGCGAACTGACATGCTGTGTATCTATATCGAGTACGCCTCCGAAGGCTTTTTCCAGCTCCATAAGCCGGGTTAATTTCTTCATTAATTTTTCTGTACGCGTGGTAACACCACATAGAAAATCTTCATTACCTTCATACGGTTTATAATTTGTTTGAATAAAGTCTCTTACATTAATGTTCTTTTGCCATTTTCCGCTTTTGAAATTTCTCCAAGCTTGATTATTCATATCATTATCTTCCTTTCGATTTGAATAAAACATTTCGGTTACTCTTTTTAATAAAATACAAAATATATTACTTTATATTCCCAATAAAAAGAGCAACAATTCGGTTTTTCGAAATGTTGCCCAGACGGTCGGCTTTTTAGAACTTTTATTCCACTGTGGTTTTTTCCACATTTTCCCCGTCAGTAATAAAAGTTTATACTATTTAATAGTATGATAATTTATAAAGAGGATTCTGTCAAGAAAAAACATGATGCTATTACAAATGATACGTAAATTTGACAACATTGCGAAATAATGTTAAAATTTGGAACTACTTAATAGGGCATATCTTGCAAAAGCAGTAACAATATTACCTATCATTAATTGCATGACGGAGTTAAAATGTATGCAAAAAATATTTAAAAATTTAGATAAAAAAGGTTTTACCCTTATTGAATTGATTGTCGTTATATCAATAATAGGGGTTCTGACGGCGATTTTAGTACCAACAATCAGCAATCTAATGGAAAATTCTAAAGAAGCTGTTTTGGAAGCGAATAGCAGGGGATTGGTGAGCTTCGTCAAGGCGTCTTCAATAAAATTTGATAAAGATCATATGTTTGCAAATTCCATGGATTCTCATGCGCCTGATTATGAAAGTCAAACTTATTTAAGTCGATATATTGAAGAATATTTTGAAGAAGCAGGATACGGACAGACAAATTTTAATTTGATTAATCCATATTCTAAAAAAACAGGAGTATTAAATTATTCAAATTATAAATTAAATGAACCGTATAATCAGCAAGCTGTTGTTATTTCCAATAATTCGGATCTAAAATACAGTTCGACAAATCTATCTCAAGCTAACGGAGTAAACTATTTACAGGGGTCCATTATAATTTATATGGTAAATGGAAGCAGTGCTATCGAAATTTATTATATAGATAAAAATGGCAACAAATCAGAAACAATGTGGAATGCCGATTTATGAGAATATTACTTGTTATATAGCTCCATCCATTTGGTTTGCATTAAAGTCATGATATCGAAAATTTCGGGATATCTGTATGCTTTGCCACTATCTAACATTGATATGTATTCATCTATCGAAACCCATTTTATTCGTTCGACTTCATTTTGCTGAAGTTTAAAATCAGCGTAATCTATATTTTTTGTTACCATATATATATCCCATATTAAATTCAAACCGTCATTGCGTATAATTCTTTTTATAAAATATATTTCATTTTCTAAAATATGAATACCTAATTCTTCAGAAATTTCACGAATACATGCAGTTTTGGAATCTTCAGAAGATATAACTCTTCCTGTTGTTAAAGCCCATATGCCTGGTAATATAGCGCATTGTCTGCTTCTCTGTTGTATAAGAATTTTTAAATCTGAATTAATGATCCATGCTTCAACGGCTAAATGAAAATCATCTTTTTTGAACGGAAACCCTTTTTGTATGATTCTATTCGTTTTATTTCCATCTTTATTATAAATATCCCAATATTCCATTTATAAATAATATCCTTTAACATAAATTTACTTAATATAAATAAAACTATTTTAAAATTAAAAAGACAAGACGTCAATATTTTCAGATTATATTCTAAAAATAACTTGGGAACAAAATAAACGTATGTATACATACGTTTATTTTGTATATTCATTTTAAGGTCTAAACGGTTGAGTAATTTTACTTTTGGGATTCTCTTCCCATAATTTTTCTGCAACGGGAGCCCATGATTTTGCAACAGGGCTTGTTTTGGCACATAATGTATCTATATTTTCCGGGGATTTCATATCTGTTGATTTTGCATTGGATTTTTTTACCATGGAAGCGAGAGCTTCAGGATTATCCAAAAGAGGGCAGGGGCGAAGATGATTAGAGTTGAAAGGTTGATTTTTATGATAGGCTTTAAACAATGGTGATTGAAGCGCTTCAAGCAGTGAAACATCATGAATATTGACATTGGAGTAATGAATAAAAGCACATGGTTCAACATCGCCTGCGGCGTTGATATGCAAATAACGACGTCCGCCTGCTATACATCCTTGTGTAAATTCTCCGTCATTCCAAAAATCCATAGCAAAAATAGGTTTTGCTTGACGTATTTCTCGCACCCTATGATACATATAGGCGCGCTGTTCAGCTGTGGCTAATAAGTCGATTTCTGCATCTTTTCCAATAGGCATATAGGTGAAATTCCATGAAAATCTGCAACCGCGTGCGATCATATCATCAACAAATTCATCGGAGCCTACACTCGCTGTGTTATAACGGTGATAACATGTGGAATAGCCGAACAACAGTTTATATTTGCGCATGAGCGTCATTGATTCGATTACTTTTCTATAAATGCCGTTGCCGCGACGCATATCAGTTGCGGCTTCATCGCCTTCTATAGAAAAAGCCAGTGTAAAATTGCCTACGCGTAACAATTCCTCGCAAAAGTCATCATCGACAAGTGTGCCATTTGTGAAAGCAAAGAAATAACAATCTTGATGTGCATCACATAGACGAATAATATCATCTTTACGCATGAGTGGTTCTCCGCCGGAAAAAATATAAAAATACACGCCAAGTTCTTTTCCTTGACGGCAAATGGAATCAAGCAATTCAAATGAAAGATTATTTTTATTTCCGTATTGAGCAGCCCAACATCCTGTGCAAGAAAGATTACATGCACTTGTTGGATCCATCAAAATTGCCCATGGAATATTACAATCATATATAGTGCGAAATTCTCTAAGGCGAGCCTCTCCGTTAAGATTCCCGTTTACTAAAAAACTCTCTACAAATTTTTGCAATACTTTTAAGTCAACCTCGTCAAATAGATTTTCTGCGAAAGTAAACCAGACATTGTTTTCATCTAATAGAACTTTGCGCATTTCACTAATTTGTGAAGTATGAATATTTCCACGGTCCATCTTCTCAGCAAGTGTAAGCATTTTGGGAAGATTCTTTACTGGATTACTTGATAAATACCGTAACAATAAATCAACTCCGGTTTTTTTAATGTTTGTCATCGTACTTCCTCCTTTTATATATTAATGGCTCAAAAGAGCAATTTGATATTAACTGACCGTACGGTCAATTTTTCTTTAAAAATATATAGTTATAAAATATATATACAATGTATAAACAATTATGTCGAATAATTTTTATTGCGAAGCAAAATGTCTTTGCCTGATACCAATGAGTCTATTATGATCTGAAATGACTTTAAATAAGACTGCTGCATTTGTTCATCGCTTAGAGAGTTGAGTAATTTATATTCATCATAATATGAGACGAAATTAATTAATGGCATAATAAAAAAGAAAAATTGAAATGAGACCATATCATTTGAATACATAAAATCATTGTCCGCTTGTGTAATTGTCTGAACAATTGGGTTATCATTACTGCTTTTTGCAAAATTCATTAGTTGAAACAAAGCATTTTGATGCTTGCTTCCTTTTAGGGATTCATGCATTAATATTCGTATGGTGGCTCTGTTCTTAAGAGCATAGTCGAGCACTGATTTGTAAAAATCATGTGCATTTATCAAAAAATACCTAATGGCTTCTTCATTAGAAAAATGGAGCCGATCGGGCAGTATATCCAAATTACCGGTATTTATCATTTCTACTATATTCACATGGATAAAATCCATTGTAATAGCTTTGGCATTCGTAAGCAAAGATTGTACAAGATAATCTAAAATATCTTCTTTACTTTTAAAGTAATAATATATTAAAGCTTTTGTGACTTTTGAAGCGACGGCAATTTCGTTTACAGTTGTGGCATCATAGCCTTTCTTGGAAAACAACTGAATAGATGAATTTATAATACGTTCTTTTTTTTCATTATGTTCTTGTGGTAACATATGTACCCTCCTAACCGAACGTTCATTCAAGTATATTGGATATTATATATCAATAGCGAATTTTGTCAAATATTTATTTGAATAGATTCGAAAATATTAAAGAAAAATTGCATATAAAAAATCGATGTAATCTTTCATTATTTGAGAAATTGTTTTATCATTTCGCTTAATTCAGCCGATTTCAATTTTTTCTATATCATTAAACAAATGTTTTTATTAAGTAAAAATGTCACTTTAATGGTGACATTTTTTAAACTCTCAGGATAACAAGAAAATATATTAAACAGAATCATTATAAATAGCTTCAACAATATGTCTGTCGGCTTCTATGGGCGCCATACTCAGAAGGAGTCCAAGACTCGGAGTATTAAAGGCCAAATCTGTAAGCTTTGGTACATCTTCTTTTGTGATGCCTATATCTGAAAGCTTGGTTACAATACCTATGTCGGATAGCCATGTTTTGATTCCCATTGATGCTGTCTCAGCTTCGTTTGAATTTCCATTCAGGCCGGGTGTGATAGGGGATAATATATCTGCAAGGATTTCGGCTGTAGCCGGATAGATTTGCTTGATTACAGCCGGTAAAATAATAGATAGCCCAAGGCCGTGCGCCAGTTCGGGTTTGACGGCGCTTAAAGGATGTTCGAGGGCATGCGTAAAATGAAGAAGTCCGTTATCGAAGCAAATACCTGCAATCATAGACGCATAGGCGAGATAATAGCGAGCTGTTAGATTATCAGGATTCTCAAGTGCCTGTGGTAAATATTTGGCAATCAATCTCACCGTTTCCTTAGCCAGCAGAATTGAAAATGGATTTGTTGATTTTGATGTAGAAGCTTCTATAATATGATTTAAAGCGTCAACTGATACGTAGACAGTTTGACTTGGCGGAAGTTTTCTCATCAGCTGAGGGTCATCTATAGAATAAAGAGGGTATATGACATCATAAGCTATAGCGGGTTTATATTCTTTTTCAAGTATACTTACCACGGCAAAACGGTTTGCTTCGCTTCCTGTGCCATGCGTCAAATTGATTGCAATAATAGGAACAGCTTTTGACGGTATAAACTTAAATTCATAAAGATCAGTCGCATTTTTATCGGGATATTCCAATAATATGGCCGTACTTTTAGCGGTATCGATGGAACTGCCGCCACCGATGGCAATAACTGCTCGGGCGTTGTTTGACATTCCAAGTTCAACGGCTTCGTCTACCTGCTGAACTGTTGGGTTAGGGGTCACTTTATTATACAATTCATAATTGATGCCATTTTCTTTCAAGGCAGCTACAACATAATCCCAAGCACCGGTTTTTTTATATGCTCCTTTACCTGTGACAATAACAACGTTGCTTATACCTTGGATTTTCAATTTTTTTACTATATCATTTATTTTTGTAATAGCACCAACACCGAGAAAAACATTGCTTTTTACTCTTATTTCTTTTATATCATTTATGGATATACTGTTTTCCCACATAAGAATCCTCCTCAAATTGCATATATTTTTTTAATATGATTTCCAAGCTATCTGTAAAATATTACTATTATTTTATTTGTTTATAAGTTGGATCAAACTGAGTTTCGAAACAGCTGTATTTATTATTAATAGAAATGAGATAAAAGTTGCAGCAAAGTAAAAAGTTAAAAAGTGAAAGATGAGAATCTTCTTGTTTTTATATGCAATAATAAGTGATGAATTTATATATTATATATATTAAATATGACAGAATAACTTTGGTACTTATAACAGTGGTTCGCGACTTCGATCTTTCATCCATAACAGGGCAATCAGGCCCAAAATTGCTCCAAATAAAATATAAATTGCAGGAAACCATATCAAACCGGTCTTAGAAATCAGCCAGGTAACGATCATGGGTGTAGAGCCGCCGACGATACCCATGCCAACATTAAAGGCTATTGAATAACCTGAAAGACGATCACGTGTTGGGAACAACTCAACAAATATGGTCGGTGCGTTTCCGCTTAACACAGAAATGAGTACGGCAAAAACTATTTGAGTAATAATGACCGATAATATGTTTCCGCTTTTTGCCCATAAAAAAAGTGGAATCGCCACAAGGGCACAGATTGAAATACTTATTGCGGCAAAATGAGTACGTCTGATATATTTATCAGATATCCATGCCATGAATGGAATAAGGAGAGTAAATAACACAGTTGCAATTGTATTCATTTTCATAGCATTGGCCAATGAAAAACCGGTATATTCGCTAAGCCAGGTCGGTAAATAAACCATTGTAAGATAAAAAATTGCACCATATCCAGAAGCGAAAAGCATAGCTTGGATAACCTGCTTAGTATTGTTAAAAAAAGCATCTTTAATTGGAGAAGAATCTTCTTTCGACTTAGCATGTTCTATAAAATGCTGTGAGTTTGGAAGATTTTTTCGTAATATTATAGCAATGCTGCCTAAAATTCCTCCCAGGAGAAAGGGGATTCTCCAACCCCATGAATAAACCGCATCTGAACCTAAAAAATTTATAACTGACGTAGCCATAAGAGACCCTGCAAGCATACCGATTCCGCTGCCCACATTACTCCAGCTTCCGGAAAGCCCTCTTGCGGAAGCAGGTGAGGTTTCAACTAAATAAGTAACAGAGCTGGAGAACTCTCCACCGACAGACAATCCTTGCATTAATCTCATGAACACTAAAAGAATTGGTGCCCAGACACCGATACTGGCATAGGTTGGCAATAAGCCTAAGGTAAAGGTTGGAATCACCATAACGATTACGGATATGAACATCGTCTTACTGCGCCCTATAGTATCTCCTAACCGTCCGAATATTGCTGAGCCGATCGGTCTCATAATAAAACCTACAGCAAAAATGCCATATGTAGACAGCAAGGATAACAATCTTGTCTCATTAGGGAAAAACAACAGGGATATTATAGCGGCAAGATATCCGTAAAGTGCAAAATCATACCATTCCATGATATTGCCTATAATACCAGCGACTACAATTGATTGACGTGTGATTTTTGGCGAATTTTTCGTCAATTTTGTCTTCCTTTCCAAATCATTTATAAAATAACAGATAAATAAATTAAGTATTGACTTTAATAACTTTATGAATAGGAGATATTTACTATCTAAGCTACATTCGATAGCACCAATTTTGTATCTTTAAATAAAACTGCTTTTACATTTTACGGGTTATTATATCATACATATTTTTTATGGATATAAAATCTTCCATAGCATGTTGCTCTTTGCTGATATCTCTTAATACCGCTGACGGATGATAGGTTGCAATAATGTTAAATTTGCCTTTTTGATACCAAGTTCCTCTGCTTTTAGAAATTTTAAAATCTTTTTGTATTATATTTCTGGCAGCGACAGCGCCTAAGCATACAATAATACCGGGATCTATTATCTTTATCTGCCATCTTAAAAATTCTATGCAATTTTTGCATTCGTTTTCCAAAGGGGTTCTATTATTAGGCGGCCTGCATTTGATTATATTGGTGATGTATACATCCGTTCTTGCGATATCAACGGCGTCTAACATTTTATCAAACAATTCTCCGGATCTACCTACAAAATGTTTTCCGCTTTGATCCTCGTGATATCCCGGAGCTTCTCCTATAAATACGATATCACTTCTTTTGTTTCCTTCTCCAAATACAACATTTGTTCTCGTTTTTGATAGAGGACATCTGCAACATTTTTTCGTAATTTCTTCAAGTTCTTTAAGATTATACAATTTTACACCAACATATAAAAATTCTTATTTTATTTATACTTATTTATAATGTTATTTAAATTTTAGGTATTTCTATAACTTTTATATAATTGATTATAACAAAAATTTTCATTGCTGCAAAAATGAATCCTTCATAGTCATAATATTGTTGTAAAATATAAACACTTATATTCTGTAATATCTTTCATTTCGCCGGAACTTTTGTGTTGCCGCTAAACAGAATGGATTTATTTATTAAAATGCAGGATGCCGTTTTATTCGGCTTCAAAACGATAAAATACAACTAATTGTATAGATAAAACAACCAATAGTTTCATATTATATATTGAGATATGGTTTGCATATGGGTATAATAGCAGTATCAAAATTAGCTAAGGAGAGGGGATTGCTATGTTAACATCTATAATGATAGGGAATAAAATTTTAGTAGCCCGCAAAGAAAAAAATTTATCTCAGTTTCAGCTGGCTCAACAGCTATCCGTTACTTCGCAGGCAGTCGGGAAATGGGAGCGTGGGGAATCGATGCCGGATATTATTACTTTTAACCGGCTCGCAGAAGTTTTGGATGTCGACCTGAACTATTTTTCAGAGAGCTTTCGATCGTCTGCCGCTGAAAAAATGTCTGCCAAGTCTCTGGCTGAAGAATCAGATGAAGCACAGTTTGCAAAGCTGGAAAAAAAGCTGGGTTGGGATATGTCGAAGGCAAATTGGATAGACGCGGACTTTTCGGGACTAAATAACCTGTATGAAAAATTCAGTTCTTCCAATATGAAAAAGTGTCTTTTTGTTGGTTCGGATATGTCGGGGCTTTTGCTGAAAAGCAACAACGTAGACGGTTGTGATTTCTCGAATTCTGATATCGGACGCAGCTGCATTCAAAGTTCCAATTTGATTAACAGCTCATTTATGGGATGTTCCTTAAAAGAAGCTGAGTTTTCATCAAGTCAGATTAAGGGCTGTGATTTTTCTGGTGCCGATTTTTCTAAAGCGATCATCAAATCCTGTGCTTTGCTGAAAAATACTATGACAGGTGCAGTATGGAATCGTACCGCTTTCCAAACCTCGCAGTTTGTCGATATTGTTTTTAACGGTATATGGAAAGACTGCTCTTTTGAAAACTGTGAATTTACTAGGCTGACATTCCAGAACGCAACGTTCACGAACACTTTCTTCAAGGGTAAGAATTTGAAACGGATTCGGTTTATTGAATGCAAAGCGGACAGGATGACCTACGCCTTTTTGAAAAACGGAAAAGTAGATTTAATTGGCGTCACATTGATGTCAGAGAGGAGGGAATAGAAATGTTAAAAAATGAAATTACCATCGTGGTGCAAGAGTTGAAAAAATCCTATAATGATATCCCTGTTTTGACAGGAGTAGATTTCGAGGTGAAAACTGGCAGTATTTTGCCCTCCTCGGCCTTAACGGATCAGGCAAGACTACAATCGTTAAAATCCTTACCACGCTGCTGAAAAAAGACGGCGGGACCGTCATCGTAAACGGATTTGATGTTGCATCAAAGTCCGGTAGTGTGCGACAGTCGATTAGTCTGACCGGCCAATTTGCCGCTGTAGACGAGATTTTGACCGGACGGGAAAATCTTATCATGATTGCCAGACTACGGCACCTCCATAATCCGCGTCGGATTGCGGATGACTTGCTGAAGCGTTTTGGATTGATCGACAGCGCTGACCGCAGAGTGTCTACTTATTCTGGCGGTATGTGCCGCAGGCTCGATATCGCTATGAGTCTTGTGGGAAAACCACAGCTTATTTTCCTTGACGAGCCGACCATCGGCCTCGATCCCGAGGCGCGTATTGAGGTTTGGAAGGTAGTCAAAGAGTTAGCCAATAGTGGCACGACGGTATTTCTGACAACACAGTATTTAGAGGAGGCCAAACAGCTTGCCGATCAAATCGCCATTCTACATCAGGGAAAGATTATCGCCGACGGCACGTTAGAGGAGCTTAAAAAACTATTTCCGCCCGTAAAGGTGGAGTATGTGGAAAAACAACCTTCATTGGAGGAAATATTCCTCGCGATTATCGGTAAAAAGGAGGAGAAATAAATGGAAGTTATAAAGAAACATTTTGTTAGTGATTTAGGAGTTATGATTGGACGATCCATGCGTCATATTTTGCGAAGTATGGATACCATCATCACAGTCACGATCATGCCGATTGCGTTTATGCTGTTGTTCGTCTATGTATTCGGAGGAGCGATTCAGGCCAAAACGGATAGCTATGTGAATTATTTGTTGCCAGGTATACTATTGATTGCTATTGCAAGTGGTGTATCCTACACAGCTTACCGCCTTTTTATCGATATGCAGGGTGGTATATTTGAACGGTTTCATTCTATGCCGATTGCGCGATCCGCCGTGCTATGGGGACACGTGCTCACCTCACTGGTATCCAACGCCATTTCTGTCGTTGTTATTATACTTGTAGCTTTTATTATGGGATTTCGTTCACCGGCAGGAGTATTTTCATGGCTCGCCGTAGCGGGTATACTCGTGCTGTTTACACTGGCCTTGACTTGGATTGCGGCAATTGCTGGATTGACCGCAAAAACAGTAGATGGAGCAAGCGCTTTTTCCTATCCGCTTATCTTCCTGCCGTTTATCAGTTCGGCGTTTGTGCCGACCGAGTCAATGCCGTCAATCGTTCGCGCTTTTGCCGAAAATCAGCCCGTTACATCGATAGTGGAAGCTATCCGTGTGTTATTATCTAATCAACCGGTTGAAAAAGATATATGGATTGCTCTTGCGTGGTGCATAGGAATTATGATTTTGGCATATATCTTTGCGATGAAGGCTTATAAAAAACGTATGTAATAATCCATATTTTGTAACATATGAGCGTAATCGATGTAATTAATCGTGGAATGAGGCCTGGCATAACGATAAATGCGAAAAATAAACTTCATATTATAGCAATGCACTCTCCGTAATTGTATTTGATACTGACTGTTATCTATATTGATAAGATATATCTTGACAATAAGTATATAATACTATATATAATATATAGTATTATATACTTATTGTGCTTATACTTCGTGAACATGAGGGGCAATAATGAAACGTTTAGTATTTTTGATTTTACTTGCAGTTATTTTTAGTATGAGTGGCACAACCTCTATCGCGGCCGGAAACGAAACCTTTGCTGAAACGGTGATCTTCTCCTTGTCAGACGATCCATATTATACACTAGCGGAAGAGATATCGGAAACTGAGGGAATTTCGATTTATCAGACATTTAAGGATGTGGCGGAGGCGAGACCGGTGTTTCTGTTGTGGGTCGTTGCTCCGGAAAATCTGTCTGAGAATGTACTCATGGATTTTTCGGCAAAGCTCAAGGAATTGGGCACATCTATATCTGTAGGAATTATCTCGGGAAAGACGATTAATTCCGCACGTGAACTGTGGAAGGGCTCATCACAGATACCGGTTAACAATTATGCCATTATTAACGGCACGAAGAAAAATAAGATTGAACCGCAAATCATATGCAGCGGTGATGGGCAAACCGATAATATAGAATTGACTAAGGATAACATTTTGACAGCCATGCAAAATTCAGACACGGTTCAGATTTCTCTTGAAGGGGCCGCAGGCTCATGGTTTGATCAAAGCATGGATATTACCGTGAAATCGGAATCTATTCCGGAGCTAGATGGGTGTATTATCCAAAATTATGGCTGTAATACTTTTAGACCCTGGGCTGAAAACTCAATCGCATTTGCATGCGTCAATAAGGGTGCCTCCGCTTATTGCGGCTTTGTTTATTCTTCTGTAGCAGGCACGCGCTTCGGTGACTATACGGATATCAGCACAATCTATACCTGGGACAAATTCCCGCTGGGGCATTTGATACAACTTCAAAATCATGCGGCTATGCAGAGTTATGCAAATGTGTTGCACTACTTCATGCTGGGTGATCCCCGGATATACTGCAGAAGTGAAGCGCCATATGAGATCGTCAGTGACGAAACAAGCTCTAATGCAAGAATTATTAAAATGAGTAATGTTGAATCAGGATTGATCCCGATTTATATTGAAGACGGGGCCGGATATGACTATATCCGCATTCAAGGCCTGACCTCATCAGTTTTGGACAGCAATAATTTTAATAGCCGCCTACAGATGATCGACATCAATGAGGATAAATATATAGTCATTGATAACGACAGTGAAATGCTCACAATTGAATTACAAAGGCAAGCGCCGTTTTTCCAGACGGTTGCAAACAATATCCTCTGTTTTTTGGACTCCATCTTCACGCAGAATCAGGGTTCGAGCCAGCCGATGCTATTTGCACTACCTTTCTTCACTTTGTTTATGACCGGCTTGATTCGAAAGCGCTATTGCAGACATCAGTTAATTGCCGCACTGATATTCGGAGCCGTTATTGCAGGCGTTGCTGTTACCTATATACTCATCCGAGCCAATAGTATCACAGTCACTAACATTCCGGTTAAGTTGAACTGGTTTTTTATAACTGGAATTTTCATCTATACCGGATACGGAGAACTTCTGTATTCCAGAACGAAAAAGCTTAAAGGCAGACTCAAAGCGGTGCTGGTCGCGAATTTCAACACACTTGTATCGTTTCTCGTATTGGCAGGGGGACTGCTTGTTAGGCGGCTTATCGCCAGCGAAACATTCAGCATCAACAAGCCCGGCTATCCATGGTTCTTTACGTTTGAGGCACTGATTGTGGGAGTTGTTCTATATTTTATTTTGTATTATCTGTATAACAAGCTGCCGTTATGTCAAAGAAAGACAAAACCGGCATCGGAGGTGGAGGAAAAAGATTGAAACTGGGAAATAATATTAGAAAATTCCGCTTTGAACGGAGTGAAATGACCCAGCAGGCACTTGCCAATGAGGTAGGCGTTACAAGGTTGACCATACATTCGATCGAGACAGGCAAGTTCATGCCGTCAACTTTGCTTGCGCTCAAAATTGCGGAGTTTTTCGGAAAAACTGTGGAGGAAATCTTCTTCATTGAAAAGGATGAAAGTTTGGAGGGAAAGTAATATGAAGTTTAAAAATCGTTTCTCAATCGTTACGAGTATTATTATGCTCTGCCTGATTGCAGGCAATGTCTTGATGTTATCAGAAATGAAAGCTGCAATTGAAGCAGGCTCCGCTGTGAGGGAATGGATGAGCGTGGCGCTGGCCGCCTCCTTGATCGCCGTCGGATTGTTTCACTTGCTTGGGATAATCAGTCTTATTTGGCAATTCCGGTATTTTAGAAATGACAGTTTCCTGAGAGCTGCTGCGTTCGTCATTGGTTTTCTCTCACTTTTTCTTCTGGCCGTGGATGTTATGATGCTCAGAGATATCGGCAATGAGTATATGGCTGGTCATGATCTTTCAGGAGAATGGCAGATGGTATTTGCGGGGCAGGTTGTCCACACGCTGTTTGCCATGCTTTTGCTGATTTTGAGTGTCGTCGCAAACAGGTTACTTTCAAAAAAATCAATAACAACTACTGCTGTAAAAGATGAAGCACTTTTTCTTACGGTTAACAAGATCGGTATTATATCTTCGATCTTAGGATTTGTCTGCTTATTTCTTCCGGGCTGGATCGGGGTTCCTCAAGCGCATTTAAATGGCCTGCTTTTTTTGTTATGCATTGTTTTTTTGATCCCTTATGGACTGGCTACCGCCTACTGGTTTTTTACAAAGCGAAGAGAAAGACCGGCCGAGTGGTATGACGAGAAACAATTTACGGACGTAACCCGCAGTGCGTTTATTACGCTTGTTATCACGATATTTGCCACAATAATTTTCTACTTCTTTTTATCCATTAAAATCATTGATATACACACAACGTTCTGTTTGCCGGCATATTTGTTCCTGACACTTTTGCTCTTCTCAGCGAGCACGCTATATCTAAATAAAAAAAATTAAGTTCCTAATAAACTATTGATATTATTTGCTCTTTGAATATGCTGAGTTCGGCGGTTGATAATTAAATGTTCGGGGCTACAAGCTCTGACTTAAAATGCATAACTCCATTTTTTACATACTCACTATTATGTCATTGACATCAGTACCACCGTCTCCACATGCCTTGAGATGACAAAAAGATGCTACTTAAAGCTGGTACTCCTTTGGAGCCAGGCTAATACTTATGTAGAAATACTATGTAATAAGATTACTGTTTTGATTAATCCAATTAAAGATATTGTTCTCTAAATCATATGAGTACGGAAAATTCATCCTTTGAGATATATCATGAGATAAGCGTTTAAATAAAGTGATTGTAGCCATTACAGCCTTCCAACTATCACTTCTGTCAAAATGACCAAATGAGCTCTGTAACTCTACTTGAGTCTCTTCGCTTGCCCATTCGCATAAGAAACGGCCTGCATGCCATGTATCATACTCATTTCCATTTACTACTTTTTCATGCCACTCTATCATTTGAAGAAGGAGTTCTTTCATATTACTATCTCGAACTTTTACAACCCATAATTCATTGCGAAGTATCTGTTTAGCCGTATAAAGAGCTACAAACCAAAACATATTTATCGTTTGAATAAACATGCCTTCCGATAAAGCAATCTCCTGAGGAGCCTTGGTATATTGGGGCATAATATTTTTTGCAACATGATCTTTATCAATAATCACTTTCACCCCTCGATAAAAATTATTTGGAACAATTTTATTCTCAACAATTTGCTTTAAATTATCAATTGGTTTAATAACAAAATCAACCTGCCACCCACCATCAAATAGCGTAAGACATTCAAGATCACCTCCTGCTGTTTGTGATACAAATGAAGTCCAGATATCCCCAAAATTTTTAAGCCATTCATTATTTGAAAGATAATAGTTTTGTCTTGAGGTAAAGAAAATTATATCTAAATCCGACCACTCATCTGCGGGATGGTCATTACGAGCTCGAGAGCCAACTATAAATGCTGCTCTTATGTCTTCAACAGTTTGCGCCCAAGAAATAAAATCTCTTTCAATATTGTCATAAAATATATTTAATTTTGACATTAGAAAATGCCTCCTTATTTGATCATATTTAAATTTATGCCAAAGATATTTTCTTATCTTTTTAATTACTTTATCTTCTTATGCAATTCAGCAATTCTTTCTTTATGCCTTGAACGGTCAATATAAATACCGCTTGAAGCTGGTAACTCTTGGGAAAAAGCTACATTTACATAATTTTTTTCAAAATCAGGTCTGATTGTATTAAAATATCGATACTTTTTACCAGAATAATTATATTACATAGTCGATACCATCTGAGCAGATTAATCTTGCTTCCGTCGCTAAATTACAAAATCGATTCTCAAGATAACTAATCTCTGTAGGGCCGAAGGAATTATTTGTGGTTGTAAACACAACGGTCTCTGCCGTGTTATCCATCAAATATAGATTTATACTTTTACCGCGTTTACTCAATACACTTTCGTGGACACGTTTCCACAAGGCTATAACTTTCCATTTTTCACATAACAGAATTATATCACAAATACGCAAAAAGCCCAGTATTACTAGGCTCATACATTCATTATTTTACCTTTGAAATCAAGACTACCGTCTCAACGTGTTTCGAGATGAGGGGATAGCTGTCAAAACGGCGTTTTAGTT
>CAZOOZ010000005.1:5137-155423 GCA_964581565.1 uncultured Eubacteriaceae bacterium | reverse complement strand
AACTATACAGCAATTACTCTTCCTATCATTCCGCCAAGCCTGTGCCCTCAACCCCGGCCGCAACAGCATATCGTACTTTGGAAAACAATATTAAAATATCTTGGAACTCGGTGAGCGGTGCGAGTGGTTACCAGCTCTATCGATCCGCTTCTCCTACAGGCAGCTATTCTTTAATTAAAACAACCAGTTCTACACATTACGAAAATAAATCTTTAACAGAAAACAGAACATATTATTATAAAGTGAGAGCTTATAGAACTGTTAGTGGCAATAAAATTTACGGTAATTATTCAGCAATTGTGAGTGCCGCAACGAAATATATGCCAAAAATCTCATCAACAAATCCAAGTTCCACCTATTATAATATAAACTATATTTCTATCCATATAACAAATAATGGTACTCTTCCTATTACTATTTACAGTGATGGTGCGTATCTTTGGGATGATGAATCTTATGATTATGACAGGGATTTAGTAATAGTTGATAATTATTTAAATGTATGTACATCTGTTACTCTTTATCCCGGGGACAGTGAGGACCTAACATTTAAAATACTAGGTGATTCTACAAGATATACACCGTATTCATCAATATTATTTTTCTTTATATATGATGATATTTTATACTATGCAGATTTAAGTTATTATTATGGTAATTGGTATGAAGCATATATAGATTAATAATTATTATAGATAAAAACTCCTCAAAGGAGTTTTTATTTTATTTACAAACTTATACTTGCTTAATTATAGTAGATTATTGATTTTTTTCATAAAAAAATAATTATTAACCAAAAAAGCCTTCTGTAAAGAAGACTTTTTTATATTATGCATTTTTTATTTTACAATTTGAAACACTTCTTTTAAATCATATTTTATCTTCGTTGTTGATATCCCTTCCGTACGTGGAAGATAGACAAGCTGAACATGTTCTTTTAAATATTCAAACTTATCACTCCCTCGCCAGTCATCCCCCATGACCAAAATATCAATATCATAATTACTTATATCATTAAGTTTTTGCTCCCAAGTTTTTTCAGGAATAACTAAATCAACATATCTGATTGCTTCTACTATGTATTTTCTCTTTTCATAATCAAAATAGGATTTTTTATTTTTTAATGCATTAAACTCATCTGTTGATACCGCTACTACTAGATAATCTCCGAGTTGCTTTGCTCTTCTAAGTATATTGATATGCCCTTCATGCAGCATATCAAACGTGCCATATGTTAATACTCTTTTCATTGTATAATACCTTCTTTAACATTCGTTTAACATTTATTTTACATACGAAGTTATTATACACTAAATATGTGATTTTGTAAAAAATTAATAAAATTTATTCTCTGCGTTATAAACTTTAATTCATATTATTTAATAATATAATTCCAGTTAATAAAAATATATTTCCCTTCTTCACATATCTAACTTTAAAATTTCCTCATAGACTCTTTTGCAATTATTTTTATCATGATATTGATAAAAATGATCAATTCTTGTTTTATATTCAGTTTCTAATATACAATTACTCTCTAGATTTTTTATAATTTCATCTATTGTACTTTTATAATCATACACTACAGGGCCAAATCCATCTCTTTCATAATCAAAATATCCTTTAACATAGGCATGTTGTTTAAAAAATTCATTCTTATCAAATTGTGTATAAATAATCGGTTTATATAAATAAGCAAAGTCCATGGCCACACTGGAATAATCTGTAACCATTAAACTGGATTCTTTAAATAATGTTTGATAATCTGGAATTTTATTATTTTTTTGAAAAACATTATTAAAATTAAAATCATCATATTGGGCCATAAGAGCAGGATGGATAACAAATATTCCTTGATATCCTTTTTTCGTTATAGCAGACAAAAGTCTAGTATCATTAATCAAGGTATTATAAAATTTAAAATATTCGGAATGTTTAAACATGGAATTGTATATACGAACTCCGTTAACACTTTTCCCTGCATAGCCTTTTCTCCATGTTGGAATGATAACAATTTGTTTTTTCTTTTCATCTATTAAAGAATCGTATCTGGGCATTCCTGTCAATTTGACTACTTTTTCATCATATCCATACTTTTCGTTACGGATTGACAGATATTCTTTCTCTGCAGATGTTACAAACATCGCAATGTTTTTGTTGAATTTATGCAACCAACCAGACAAATCATCCTTGGTAATGCCATGTTGTAAAAATATAAACTTATATGTATATAGATCTCTGTAATAATGATTATTTTTACCAAAAGCATTGATGACCCAATCGTCCACTTGTGAAAAAATAATTTTGTCTGCCATTAAAAAAATAATTTTATAATAATAAAAATCAAAATTAAGAACTCTGCCAATTTTACGCAGCTTTTCATAATCTTGGCACTTTTTGCTGATAACAAAATAGGGTTTTATATTATTATTCTTTTGAGCACAAATATATTTAAATAAATGATATCCGTTATCATCAGCAGTATTAGGTCTGTCGGATATTATCCAAATTTCTTTTCGTTTAAATAATTTTAACAAATAATATGTTAATCTATAAACTATAATTCTAAAATGTTTTTCATGTAATAATTGTTTTATTAATTTAAATTCGAATATAATATGTTGAAATAAGTTGTTTTTTTTCTTTAGAAGCTCCATATTTTCGGCATGAAATAAATATCCATTTGAAATATAATAATTTTTTGCGATATTGCTCAATTTACTTGTCTGCATATAATTAATTTTTAATGGACATTCTTTGGAATGTTTATATTGTAATATAAATCCGAGTCTGTTCATCTTTTCCAGGGGAACTTTTATTGCAAAAGATTTATTTTGCTTAATACATTTTCCACACGCAAATTTATCATTCAAGTGATTTTTTTTCAAATCTAATTTTACTTTTTCATTTTCATCTATTTGATACAATACGTTAAAATTATTATCACTTAAAATAGTGTTTATCTGCCCCTCGATATACATATTGTCATTTCGAACTTCTAAAATATGAATTCTTAAAAAATATGCATTTTGTATATTGCATACTAAATGATTGTTGTAGAATACAGCATCTAATAATTTGTTTCCTTTCTTATATTGTGAAATCGCTAAATTTTGTACTATATTACTATTGTATTTTTTTGATAATATAAAGATTTTATGTTCTGTAAGCAGATTTCTTTGTTTCCAAATAACTGAATCATCTATTTTCGATAGCAAAAAATAAATTTTATTATAATATATTTCAATATGTTTATCATCCATAGATGGTTCAATTATATCTTTAAATCTCCATTGCAAATCATACATAATCAAAAATTGTATATATTTTATGACTTGATTATATTTCTTTTCAGAGGATTCAATCATTTTATTATGGAATTCATCTATCGTAGTAGTATACCATGAAACATTGTTCTTATGGTTTTGCATCGCAGACGACCCATCTAATCTTTGACGATAATAATACACCGCGCTTCGCATTATACCATATTTAAGTTGTCTCAAAAGAATTTCATTAACATATTTAGCGTCTTCAGCATATTTAAGTTTTTCATCAAATCTATATTTTATTGCTATTTCAGATTTTAAAACTACACTTGAAATATGTAATTGAATCTGGTCATACTTTTCTAATAAATTAACGATTTTATTACGATTAAATTTATAATCTAATAAATGATAATTCTTTGCTGCTTCAAATAATCTTATTCTTCCCGCTACCAAATCAATTTCATCATAATGTGTTTCGAAAAAATCATAGATTTTTAGAAAAGCATCTTTTTTCCATTTATCATCCGAATCTAAAAAATTAACATATTTACCTTCAATATAATCAATGCCATGATTTCTGGCTGACGATACTCCTCTGTTTTCTTGCTTTACATAAATTATATTATTCGGAAACATTTCATTATATTTTAAACATATATCTTCAGAGTTATCCAAAGAACCGTCATTGATTAAAATCAACTGAATATTTTCTTCAAAACCAATGGTTTGATCAATAATACTCAAAATAGTTTCATCTAAATATTGATCGCCATTATACACTGGAGTTATAACTGAAAATTTATACTTATATTGCATATTTTACTTACCTTTTTATATATTACTTTACTCATCTTTAACAAAAAAAATTACTATCACGGCAACAGCTGAACTGAGAAGCAATCCGTAATTAGTAAACTATATTTTAATAAAAAACTAGAAAAAACTTTTTACTTTTATTTAGTATTGTTAAGAATATAAAAATATTTTAACTTACCGCTTAATACGTAATCTTAATGAAAACTTAATATTCTGTTCGATTATATATCTTTTATTATATATAGTCAATACCTATTTATAATATTATAAATACTAAAATAGCTGAATCCAGCATTGTTAGTATCGAGTAAAAAATTTTAATAATTTGTCAAAATTACGATTTATTTTTTATTTAAAATATATGAATTTATCAATTTTTATATAAATTTTTTTAAAAATATTTGGCAAATAAATATATAACATTCTAAATTTTTTACTAATAATATGTTTAGGCACACCTGCTCTTCTATGCTGGGTATGCAGCGTTTTCCATTTTGGGAAATATCTGTTAAAATAACGACAAAAACCGTTAACAAACTCTAACTGCCTTTTTTTATTAGAAAATTTACATAGATCAACTATTCGCCTGCAAAAATAACCATACGATAAAAAAAACAGAGCATTTTTGTATTTTTTAAATTTCCCTTTTTTTATAAAAAACTCATTAATTTCTGATAATACCTGATAAATATGATTCCACCGAACATTAAAAACATTCGTGATAGAATTTGAACTCTCTACATTGTAATAATATAAACATTCGCTAAGAATGTAGATTTTATTGCAATAGAATTTATACATTGTCAAAAAATAACAATCTTCTGCAAAAAAAATATGCTCGGGAAAAGACAAATTATATTTTTGTATAATTTCTTTTTTAAACAATTTATCACATATATGTAATGTTGTTTTATTTAATACACGCGGAGTTTGAGCTAAACTGTGATTTGAAGCTATAGTATCGGGGAATCTTGAAAGAACTTTATCATTATTGTAATAATCAAATCTCCCACAACAAACTAAATCAATATTATCTGCTTGTATTTCTTCATGTAGTTTTTCATACATATTTTTTGCTATAAAATCATCTCCATCTACAAAACCTATATATGTTCCTTTTGCAATAGCAAGTCCTTTGTTTCGTGCAGCAGAAGGCCCCATATTTTCCTGCCTGATTAGCCGTATCAAGCCTGAAGACTCATCTTTGTAGGATTTTAAAATATCGTATGTATGGTCCGTACTTCCGTCATCCACAACAATAATTTCAATATTTTTTAGTGTTTGTTGCAATATGCTTTCTAAGCATTTTCCAATATTTTTTTCAACATTGTATACCGGAACTATTACAGATATTGTAATGTCCATATTATAATCCTTTGTATAACATTCACCATTGTTAATTAGCATCTGCCATAATTATCTTCATATCTAATAATATCATCTTCGCCAAAATATGCACCCAATTGTACTTCAATCAATATTAAAGATTCCTTCTTGTCCGTATTCTTTATTCTATGTTTACATCCTTTCGGAATAAAAAGATAGCTTCCCTGACTTACTGATATTATTGATTCACCGATTTGGGCTTCTCCCTCACCATGAGCAATCGTCCAATACTCTTCCCTGTGATTATGGGATTGTAAGCTAATGCATTGACCGGAATGCACGCTTATTATTTTAGATTGAAAATAATCATTCATAACTGTAGTTTTGTAAAAGCCCCACGGGCGATGAAAAACTTCATGGTCTACAATAGATTCATCAATATCTGTAAAATTTCCTGATAATTTTATGGTCTTGTCTTGTAGCAATAATGTCTGCATTTGTTTCTTTGTGATAATATCAAGCAAATATCCCTCTTCATCAATGATCGGCAAGAAATTGATTCTGCTATTTTTGAATAATTCTATCATAACAAGTAAATCCTCAGAAGCCTTTATATAACGACAATTTTTTATAAATTCACTCTCAATAGAATCCTCAAATGATTTTCCGCTAATGAAAGCTCGTCTAATATCTCCGTCTGTCAGGGTGCCGATCAATTTTCCATCTTCTACAACTACAAGAAAACCTTTTTTATTTTGATCAATTTTTTTTAAAGCATCGATATTTGTTTTATTTCTCTCTATTGTATAATCTTCTAACATAATATAACTCCTAACTTTGCCTTGTTTGTTGCTTTGCATATAAATATAATGATCGTGCTTTTTTCTTTATCATTATTTTATGAATATATCTGGGATGTAGTTTTACAAAATAACTCTCATAAACTTCTATTGCTTCATTCCATTTACTTTCATTAATGAAAAGTTTTAATAAGATATATTTTCTTACAATTCGATCAAATCTTGGCAGCGCTATTAATTGCTTCAAAATATCATATGCACCCTCTTGCTCCAACCGTATTAACAATAATTCTTTTGTAAATAAATGCAAAGTATAGACAAAACTAGTATAAAACATACGATCTCTTCGTGTTTGTCGTATAATCGGTTTTTTTTGATTTTGCTCAAATTGGGCAAATAATTTCGCCGCTTTTTTATAACGCCCTTTTCTATACCACGCCATCCCTTGAAAATATAAAAGAGCTTGTTTTGCATGAATCGACTGATTACAATGTATTAACTTCCTGAATTTTCTATATCTAAATAGCCATTCAAAATAATAATCTTGTTTAATAGGATCATTATTAGGATTACTTTGATAAGATCTCCAAAATTTCATTTTGATGAGCTCTCTTTTTACAATAAATAGCGCTTGCCTTTTTATCGTCGTTATTTTACCTTCATCTTTAGTATAAAACCAAAATGGATATAACTCGGACAAGTCCATTTCCATTGCCATGCATCGATTTTCATATACAAATTGCTGCATATGTTTATTAATAAAATCAACATAATATAGTCTTTTATGCCATTTAGGTTCTTTAATATTTTGAAGTACAAACTTCTTTTGAGAAGGGTCATTCATGTTATCTATAAATTCATCAAAATCCATCTGAAAATACTCAGCAAATCTCATATTATGCTTTATTAATTTTATATAAATCATTTCTAATGCGTCAGCTATTTTAGGCGCACATGGTTCATCAATGTTTGATAAATGTGCTTTCACAAAGTCTGAATTTGCATAGCGAAATGATATCGGTTTGTCCCATAAATCTCGATAATCTACTATACATCCACTGGCCTTTAAGCACTTATATGCATCACTTACCCGCTGTGAACGAACATCGAATGTATCTAATGACGGAATTCCTGAAATTAATAATAACGGCAACCCCAGCACAACGGCATCTAAAAAAGTTGTACTCCACATTGTTATAATCGCATCAAAATCCACAATAATATCTTCTATGATAGTCGGTTCTTTGATTAAAACTAAATTATCTGGTTCATTTTTGATAAAATCATACAAATGTTCGGAAAGTTTGTGCAATTGAGCACCGGATTCATCTGGGATATATCTTGGCTTTATTACGAATTCAATATCAGGATTATTATGCGCTAAGTTTTCTAAAGTTTTTGCTAAAATCGTCTTCCCTTCCCGCCCAAAAGGATATCCTCCCTGATCAATAAACAAAACCCGTTTTATTTTATTAATATCTTTTAGCGGATGACTTTTGCGATATTTTATTAAGTCATCGTATTGAGGATTGCCTACTGCAATCATATTGTAAATCAGTTGATTTTGTCGATATTCTTCAAATTTATACTTTCCTGAACAAAAGACCAAATCGGCGCTTATTCGCATCAGGATCGAAGAAAATAAAGTAGCAAAAGAAACTATGAATTTATTTTTTTGTTTAATTAGTCTGTATAGATGATTATAACATTTATTTGTAAAAGGTGTGGAAATAACAAAATCTATTAACGATAACATATTATAGTCAAATTCTGAAATTGAAGTGATTTTTATTGAATTATTAATAAACATTTTATTATTAATAAAATCATTTCCATTCGGAACAATAACTGTGTATTCCCATCCTCTATGCTCAAATTCTTTAATTAAATTAACAAAAACATAATTAGTTGAATCATACGAAGCAATAAATAATATTTTGGGCGATGCTAGATTTTTGTTACAATCAATTCTTTGCACACTCAATGTTTTTTTATTTATACAATATTTGTTTTCTTTTTTGTTTTTATCTTTATCGCTATCAGTAATATAAATTTTTTCATATTCACTGAATAAATTTCTGGAAATATTTTGTATCAATCCATCTGAATTTTCTGAAACAACATAACAGTAATGCGGAAAATTCATTGACCATAGTGCTCTTAAATCATAATTATCTTTGCCAACAAAATCAAATATAGTATCAAAACATATGTTCCCAAATATTTTTTTATATTGTCTTTGATAAAAATATTTATCTTTTTTCTTTTTTTGTCCGATATATAAGCTGATAGTTTCAACAACAGTTTTATTTAATTTTAATTCTGATGCAAAAAGTAAAATGCCCCGATTTATTTTATAAAATTCATTTCTAAGCGCCCAAACATCGCTTCCCCATATAATGATATTATAGGATTCACTGCTTATGATAGAAAGCATTTTATAACATAAGTCTCTTATTTCATAATCAATAAGCTTATTGCCTAAATACAATAACACATTTTTTTTCCGGTTGTTGGCAAGGTAACAATTGTCGTTTTGCTTTCCTTCAAAAATAATTTCTTTCGTCGTTTTTGAAGCATATCCATTTTCATTGTAGGCAAATTTGTTTATGAATCTTTCATGCTTGGCTTGATAGCGTTGTTGATATATTCCTTGCTCTATATCCTTTACACTTTGAACAACTTCTTCGATATTCATACACAAATTACCAGGCAAATCCGTTAACGGGAAATACGTGCCTCTGTTACCTTCATAATCATCTCTGTCATATACAAAGAATATAATAGATCTACGCAAGCATAAAAAATCAAAAAATATGCTGCTGTAATCCGTAATTAAAATATCCACAGAAGATAACAATTCATTTGTGTCCAACTCATCAAACAAAAGCCGTGATTTGATTGTATGATTATTTTTAAAAAACTTGGCTAGTAAATTATGAATTTTTAAAAAAACCACATAATCCTCTGATATATATTTATTTAATTGTGATACATGCTCACAAATTTCTTTGCTTTTATTTAAGCTTTTTCCATTTTGTGAACGAAACGTAGGTGCATATAATATTATTTTTTTCCCCTGTAATTTTATACCACTTCTTTTTTCCAAAAAATCTCTGATTTTTTGCGGGTCTGTATTCATAACCGAATCACTTCGTGGATAGCCGACATCTATTAGCTTTGCAGACAATATTCCGTTCAAATCATAAGAATTAAAAATTTTTTCTATCGTATATAAATTAGGCATTACAAGATAATCACTCATAAGAAAATTTCTTTGTGCATTTAAAATCGAAGCAGCATTACTATCTTTTGCATCTTTGCCTAATAATTTCAAAGGAGTTCCATGCCATGTATTTATATAAATCTGTCCGTTACGCTTACTCCAATAACGAGGGAGCGCACTATTACATATCAAATATTCACACGTAGCTAATGTATTTATATGCGCACGCGAATTCTTTTTAACAAAAAAAACATTAGATTTATTGTTGAATTTTAAATATGGTTCACTTTGAAAAAAATCATCATCAGCAAAGACCCAATAATGAGTAAAATGATCATATTTTATATCACCAATCAATTCTTTAAATAGTGCATATGGATTACCAGACATTATCTTTGTATTATATGCATCATAAAATATTGAATTTTTTTGTATTTTATGATTTTTAAAATATCTTACATAACGATATTCATTAATTTTAGCTTGAATGGTATCCTTGTTTATTTTTTTTTGCAAAAATTTTTTTGTCAAGATTTTCATATATTACATCCTTTGATAAACATCAATAACTAATATAAAATATATTCAATCGCCTCTCGAACCGCACCTTTGCCACCTTCTACCGGTAGAACAATATCTGCTACTTCTAATATATCATTTACGGCATCTTTCACAGTGAACCCTAATCCGGCCGCTTGTATACACTCAATATCATTAATATCATCACCAATGTATGCAACTTCTTGCATTGTAATATCTAATTCATCAATAAGAGATTTTAAAAGTGTGATCTTATCTTTTGCTCCCATAAATATATAATCAACATTGAGCTTCATGGCTCTATCTTCGATGATTTTTCTGTCTTCTCCCGAAATAATTGCTGTTTTAATATTCGCTTTGCGAAGAAGAGAAAACCCCATACCATCTTTAGTATTGAATTTTTTCATTTCATCTCCATTTTCGGAATAATACATACCTCCATCTGTTAAAACTCCATCGCAATCTGTCACAAATAATTTTATATTTTTATTTAATTTCTTTTTCTGCCTTTTCTTTAATAAATTTTCAACTATAATCCAATCGCTCGGTTCATCAATTTCAAAATAAGTCACTTCATCCATAACATAGGTGCCTATTTTCCCCGACAGTCTGCACAAAGACGATAACAGCGCTTTTCTAGAAGTAATATAAAAGGCTCCATTTTCTACTAAATAACCTTCAAATTCTTGTCTTCTTGGACGATTATTATAATCATAGTTGACAGGAAAACTTACCCCAGATTGTTGCTTCCAAACAAAACGTTTTTGCCTGACTACCGAAAGCAAACTATCAAAAAAATGTTTATTATACGATTCTATCGCCTGCGTTAAATCTTCTGTCCTCAATAACGGACTAGTCGCTTGAATTAACACAATATTTTGAAAAACATATTTTTGAGCAAATTCTAACATCGCAGATTCCGTAGATGCAGTATCCGTTGCCGTTTGCGGATCGCGATCAATACAAAACACTTTTTCTTCTTTATTAATTGATTTTATATAAGTATTTACAAGATTTTTTATTTCACAACTATCCGTTGCAATGTAGATTTTATGAATTAAATCGCACTGTACCGCAGCATCTATCGTCCAAAAAACAAGAGGCTTACCGCAGATAGGTTTTATATTTTTAAATGGAATGGATTTACTTCCTCCACGCACTGGGATAAAGGCCACATACTTATCTACCACTTTAGTTTTTTCCTCTGTACTTCTTCTATTGGTAATATTTCTTCATCTTTAAAATTCAATGCTTCATATACAGACTGCAAATTATCAACAAGTGTTTTCATATCTTCAGGCTCTAATGATGCGGAATGATCAGTGCCTTTCCATGTCCTATCAAGTGTAAAATGACGCTCAATTACTGATGCGCCTAATGTATAGGCAGCTATATCGAGTCCAATTCCTAAATGATGTCCCGAAAATCCTATTTCTTTAACAATATCCCCATACTTATCCTTTAATTTAGATATTTCCAGTAGACATACATCTTTGTAAGGTACTGGGTATCCTGATGTGCAATTATAGAGAACCAAATCTTTATTTCTTCTTTTTTTAATAAACAATTCAATGATATCTTCAATTTCCGTATTTTTGGTCATGCCGGTTGAAATATGTATTTCACCATTGTAATAATCACAAAGCCACGTAAGCATTTCTATGTTTGTATTGCACGCAGAGGGTATTTTTATTAATTTTGGATTTAAAGAAGCAATTTCTTGAGCTGATATCAAATCCCAAACGGAAGTGCTATACACAACACCCAGCGTTTCACAAAATTCTTTGATCTCTCGATTTTGATTTAAATCAAATTCTAAATACTCACGGTGCTCACGATAGGTTTCACCATATGCATTTGTTTGATTAGGATGCGGTGCATTATACAACTGCGGATATCTCTCCGCCCAGACCGCCACATTACGTTTTTGAAATTTAACAATATCAACTTTACAATATATCTTTGCTATTGTAATAAATTCTTTGGCTAAATCTACATCTCCTTTATGATTACATCCTATTTCTGCTATTATTTTTGGTTTGGCGTATTGCATATTAAATCCCTCCTTAATATACCTGATCCTTTGTAATAGTATAGTTAAAATCGAAAAATATGTCAATTTATTTCGCAACTGTAATTATTACGCATCGTCTATATTTTTTATTTTATTTTGTTATTTATATTTGTTATAAATATTAACAAAGATACTATAAAATAGTCATTCGTATTCAATATTTAATTCTTTTTTTTGACGACATCGATTTAGCTATTATATAAACTCATCTAAAACTTTATTGCTAGTTGTTCTCCCATCCAAATAATTATATTTATTATTAAAAGCAATATATTTTTCATTGTAGAAATTTGTGTTCAATACTGCGCGTGCTTCTTCAATGAGCTTTTCCTGCGTTATAATAATATTTCCCGGTAAATCTTTAAGGTCAATATAAAAATCCCTTAAATGATTCTGATATTTATCCAGATCATACATATAAAATATGATCGGTCTTTTTAAGTTCGCATAATCAAAAAAGACGCTTGAATAATCAGTAATTAATATATCACTAATAATATAGAGTTCATTCACATCCTCATATTCAGAAGTATCAATAATAAACCCATTATATTCCGAAAAATCAAATTTATTCGCTATAAAGTAATGTGACCTAAATAAAATGATATAGTCTTCATGCAATTCTTCCTGCAACTTTTTAAAATTTATTCCTAAATCATATACATATCCGACTCCTGTAATATGGTGATCATCTCTCCATGTCGGTGCATAAAGGGCTATTTTCTTGTCACTTTTAATTCCAAGAATATCTTTGACTCTTTTACAATCTTCTTGTGAATAACGAAATAAAAAATCGTTACGTGGGTATCCTTTTTCTATTATAATATCTTCCTTGCCTAAAGCTTTTAAATTAAAAGATGATATAAACTTTTGTGTACAAAACTTAGAGGGAGAAAGCATATACGAATATCGCTTCGCTTCAATTAAATTTTTCTTTCTTAGCTCACTTAGTCCGCACATTGCATTCGTATCCGCATATTCAACATCAAACCCTATTTTTTTAAACGGAGTGCCATGCCATGTTTGAATATAAACTTGATCATTTCTTTTCTTTATAAATTCAGGAATTCTTGAATTGCTAATCCAATATTTCGCTTTAGCATATGTTCGATAATATTCTTTGGAACCATATTGTACAATTGACGTATTCGGATTTTTTAATAAAGATTCTTTTGTATGCGGCTCATTAAATGCCCATATAAAATGAAATGTTTTGTATTTTTCATCTGCCAGCATTGCTTTATACAAAGCTTTTGGACTACAAGCATATGATCTGCCTAAATACGCTTCAAAAATGACTAAATATTCATCTGTTTTATTAAACAAATAATATATAAAATAATATAAACTTCCGAAAATATACCGAGCTTTGCGTAATAGCTTTCTGAAAAATATATTTTTTTTGGCATATTCGATTAATATATTCTTTATTTTGTTTTTAAATCTGTTCATAATGTCCTTCTTGCCGATGCCCTATGGCAAAATTTAATATTAATTCAGAAATTTTTTCTACACTATATCCGTCGTTTGCCACGTATTTATTTTTAAAATTATTTACTAAAGATATATCATACTGATTTCGTTCTATTGCATCTACTAAATCTCTCGGATTTTCGTAGACACATCCGGGAAATTCACTATATAAATCTATATTCAGCCCATTATTTGCAACATAATCCTTATAGTCATAAACATAAAAATATATTTTCTTATTTAAAGCCGCAGCTTCTATAGAAATAGCAGAGTAATCTGTAATGATAATGTCTGCTACAGTCAATAATTCAAGTGATGAGACATTTCGAAAATAAGTTATTCTGTCATCCGTAATAAAATTACTTTCGTTCGGATGTTTTTTCATTATAAAAATGTATTTACTATAATCGATATACTCGTAAAGCTTACATGAATTATTGTCCCTATTCACTCGAAACGTCGGAACATATAATATAACTTTCTTATCTTTTAAATATGGATAATCATCATATAAATTTTTTTTAATTTTCTCTTCATTTTGAATAATATAATCGATTTTTGGCAGCCCGTAACTACGGAATTTTTCTTTAGGCGTATTAAATGCTTCGCTGAAAAAAGGAATCATTTTTTCACACCCCGAAATAACAACATCATAGTTTTGATGCATATTCATAAGTAAAGAGAGTTTCCTTTCTCTTCCATATTGCCGATCGAGTGTTTGATATCCAAATTTTTTAATCGCTCCCATTGCATGCCAAAGTTGTATTACTTTCAACTCTTTTTTATGTCTTAAGACACTAATGGGGATAATATATGAATCCAATACACATACCTTTGCCGTGGCAATATGATAAAGCTGCCTCAATGTATGAAAATAATATGCAATACTGCCTGCAAATGATTGGTCTAATTTTTTTGTTAAAACAACTATTTCTATATGCGGATGTTTATTATACAATGTTTTTTCAAGCAATAAAAAATCAAGAGACGGCTTATTAGACTGCCTGCTCAACAAAACAATTTTGTTCTTATGTATAGGAAACAGTTTCATCATAAAATAAATTAGCTTTAAATTTATTTTATATATGATAATAAATATAGCCATGCTGTCCTCTAATTTTTATTTTATAGTTTTCAATCGTAACTAAAATGTAACATTTTAACGCATTTAATAATAAACCAAAAAAACTTGCCTGTCAATTGTTAAAACTAAGCAAGTTTAGCGAGTATCCTATTATTTAATTTTATTGTTTTGCTTTCCTAATTGAATATCATTTTTATCTAAATTGGCATCTAAATTTTTTAATTTCGTATTCATATCTTTGTTTATGTCATTTTCCAACAAGTACATATTCTCAAAACCTTCCGTGTTCTCTTTAACAAAAATAACTTTAATGGTAGCAAGCAATAATTGAAAATCCAAAAATAAAGAAAAGTTTTCAATATAATATAAATCCATTTTCAATTTATCTGTAAAAACCGTATTATATTTTCCATAAATTTGTGCATACCCCGTAAGTCCCGCTTTTACTTTCATTCTATAACAAAATTCGGGCATCATGCTACTATATATTTCCACATTTTCGACACGCTCTGCACGCGGCCCTACAAGAGACATATCACCTATTAGAATATTAAATAATTGCGGAAGTTCATCAATATGCGTCTTTCTAATGAATTTTCCAACAGGAGTAATGCGTTCATCCATATCAGTCGTAAGTTGTGGCCCGTTTTTTTCCGCATCGATGATCATGCTTCTGAATTTTAAGATTACAAATTTTTTCATATTAATTGTATATCTTTCTTGTCTAAAGAAAATTGGTCCGTGATCATATAATTTTATTACGATAGCAAATAGTAGTAATATTGGAGACAATATAAGAATTCCAAGAAGAGAGAATACAATATCTATACCTCGTTTTATGATCATTTGTTCGATCGAAGGCCCCTCATTTTTAAATACAAAAGCAGGCGTGTCGATTACTTGCGTTACATGTGCATTATGCATAAGAATATCTTGAATTGAAGGCATTAAAATCAGACGTTTATTTTTTTCAAAACAGTATGAAAGAATTCTTTTCCTTAAATCATTATTAATATCACCTAAAATGACTGTAGAATATCCATCTATATAATCAATCAGTTTATTATATTCTTCCGATTCAAAACATACCAGCAAAATATTATAACGCCGCATTTTATAATGATTAAATTTACTGATGAAATCCAAATCATGCTGTGTATTCCGGCATATAACAACTGCGTCTCTCGCCGGATGAAGCGAATAGAATACTTTACTTGCATTCCAATAAAACATTGCACTTAAAATGCTCTGTAAAGCCATAAGAAAAAGTATCGGAATAATATTGATTAATTCTCTTGAAATCAGCGACATAATTAAGTACGCAAAAAAATTAGTTAGAATAATAGTTATTATATATGAAAGTACAAGTTCTCTGATTCTTAGAATGCCTATATCAAAACATTTATATGTCCCCGAAAGCAGTCCAAATATAAATAGATACAGGAAAACAAGTACGATATTACCTTTTAAATTAAGTAATCCGTAATATTCGCGTAATATGATTATAAAAGAGATGACTGTAACGAATATTAATATCAGTTTACTCAATGAATCAAATAATCGCTGCAAATCTTTCTTTTCAATTTTTTTCATATTTTAATATATATCCTTTTTATTAACCTTAGGTAGTGAGCGGTATATTTTATCCGCATAAGTAATTTTATTAACATTAAAGCAATAATCAATTTTAGTTTTAGTAAATTTATCTTATTATATTACTAAATTATAAAAGATGGAAGAAAAATATCTCACTTATATAAATCAGATCAAGTACTAAATCAAAAAATAAGACTTATGACGATTATCAGATGTTTCTGTTTTTTAATTTTACAAATAAGCAGCTGAATAGTACTCTCAAATATATGCATTACCGGATGGAATTAATAACGGCTGATTTTGAATAATTTTTGCCGCATTATCTTCCAAATATTTTCTTGTTACTTTATCTGTCATTTTTTCTACTTTTTCATAAGCACACGCTAAGAGAGGAGGTCGCTTATCTATTGAATGCGTATCCGACGCTAAAATATGTACTATATTATGTTTAAAACATGAGCGTATAAATTTATGATCTTTCCGTTGAAACAGCTTATCTGCATTTATTTGACAGATAACTCCCGTGTCTGCTAAATCTTTTAATATTTCAGGATGATTTCGAAAATATGCATAACGTTCAACATGTGCCAGAATCGGAATAAACCCTTTGAGTCTGATATTATAAAAAACTTTCTTGATATTAGCCGGGAAATAAGTTGTGGGGAGTTCTAATAAGATATAATTTGTATTTTCTATAACCAGCGAACTTAAATCGATAGTTGTAATGAGAGGATCAAAATATACTTCTGCCCCCAACAGCAGACGCATTGATAATTTTTCTTTTTTTACCGCTTCAGTCAAAGCTGAATACGCAACATTTCTTTGATTTAAAAAAGAATCCAAACCTAACACCTCACTATTATAATGAGGTGTTAAGACAACAGTAGATATTCCTTGATTTTGTTCATCTTTTAATAAAATGATTGATTCAGCTAATGACTTCGCTCCATCATCAATTCCCGGTAAAATATGCGTATGCAAATCAATCATTTGTTTGTTTTTGATTGTTGCATCCATACCCATATCCATATCCATAGTTATTGTAATAATAGTAACCGCTCGATTTTTTTGCATCCATCTCAGCATTATATTGATTAAGTATAGCTCCGATGATATTTGTCCCTGCCGCTTCCAGATTTCTTTTGGCTGTTTTTACTTGCTCAAAAGTGGAGTACTTTTGTTTAATCACCAGTAGGGTGCCATCACAATACTGGCTTAGAACTGCCGCGTCTGTTACAATTGCCGGAGGGGTATCACAAATTACATAATCATAATTTTCATCTAAATATTTTAATAACTCCGCCATCCTGCATGATCCAAGTAATTCTACCGGATTTGGTGGAATAGTTCCCGATAGCATAACGTCTATATTTAAATTTTTCATATGATAAGCAGATTCCTGTAATTTGGAAGTCCCCCCTAAGACGGAAGATATCCCTTTTGTTATGACACGATTAATCTCTAAATACCGCTGAATCATTGGTTTGCGCAAATCACAATCTAATAACAATACTCTGCTTGCATTTTCCGCAAGAGAGATCGCAAGATTAATGGCTACACTTGTTTTCCCTTCTCCCGGTATTGCACTTGTAACTACAATTTTTTTATATTCATTGTTAAGAGACATAAAATTCAAATTTGTACGCAAAGATTTATACGCTTCCAAGTATACAAAAGGAGAATCAGAAGATATGATTTCAAGTTTCTCCATACTTTGATGTTGATTTTTTCTTAAATGTTCTGGCTTTGTAATAATTCTCATTTGCTTGTTCTCCCTGGCTTCGATCCGCAACTTTCAATACTTGGAATAATACCTAAGACCGGTAGATCTAAATGTTTTTTAATATCAAGTTCTGACTTGAAAGTATTATCCAGCATAAATTTTAATATAAAAAACCCTGCCGAAACAATAATCCCTAACATCGCCATTAGCAAAGCATTTATTTTTTTATTAGGAGATACCGGTGATGATGAAACCGTAGGCTTATCAATTGTTTTTACGGACCCTGCTTCCACTGTGTCAATAATAATGTCGGGAGCAGTGAGCACTATTTGGGAGACGATATTCAGAGCACGCTGTGGCTCGCGATCCTTTACCGCAATACGCATGACTTGTGTGCCGTTTACCGCAGATACCGATACTTGGTCTTGAAGAGCCGTAAGACTTTCATTTAAATTCAATGCATTTATAACAGGATTTAAAACTGTTCCGCTTTGAATAATAATTGCATATGTATCTACAAGATTCTCAGCCGAGGTGATTTGGTCATTTGTAACCGCTACATTTTGATCTATTCTGGTGTTTACGATCATTGTAGAACTGGCTTCATAAATTGGAGTCACAAACAATTTAGTTACAAAAAAGCCTATCGTACCTGCCAAGATGCCTGTTAAAATAATGATCCAAAGATACTTTTTTAAATATAATAATAATTCTTTGATTTCAATGGTTGTTTCTTCAAATTCCAATTGCTCAAGCATTTTTACCTCTTTATTTATAAAAATTTCTTTATTGAAACAATATTATTTTTATTAAAATTTGTACCTTTATAAATAATGATACGCACTATAATATTAATATGTTATTCCATTTAAATTACTTGTTATATTTTACAGTAGTTACTATATAGCAGTCAAGAGAATTGACAATAGCTCCATTCATTGTAATTTTTAAGCTTATATTTATTTATAATAGTCAACAAGTTATAACGACAATATTACGAATAAGTATTTGTAATCATATATTTAATTTAGTCTCTACCATATAAATCTCGAGTATATATCTTATCAGCCATATCTAAAATGTCATCCGTCACTCTGTTTGCTACAATAACATCACTCATATTCTTAAATTGCTCTAAATTTGTTATAACTCTAGAATTATAAAAGGTTTCTTCTTTTAATGTTGGTTCATAAACCACAACTTCTATACCTTTCGCTTTAATACGTTTCATTATACCTTGAATGGCTGATTGGCGAAAATTGTCTGAATCCATTTTCATTGTTAGTCTATATATTCCCACAATTTTAGGATTTCTTTTTAAAATCATATCGGCAATATGGTCTTTTCTCGTTCTATTTGCATCAACTATTGCAGACATAATATTCTGAGGAATATCTATATAGTTTGCTAAAAGTTGTTTTGTATCCTTTGGCAAACAATATCCACCATAGCCAAACGAGGGATTATTATAATGTTCTCCGATGCGTGGATCCAAGCCTACACCCTCAATAATTTGTTTTGTATTCAATCCTCTTATTTCAGCATAAGAATCTAATTCATTAAAATAAGCTACACGCAGAGCAAGATATGTATTAGCAAACAATTTAATTGCTTCTGCCTCTGTTGAACCTGTAAATAACATTGGAATATTTTCTTTGATTGCACCTTCTGCTAAAAGATTGGCAAAAACTCTTGCTCGTTTTGAATCTTCGCCGACTATAATACGTGAAGGATATAAATTATCATATAACGCTTGCCCTTCTCTTAAAAATTCTGGAGAAAAGATCACATTATCTATCTCAAACATTGTTTTTACTCTTTCAGTATAACCAACCGGAACCGTTGATTTGATAATTATAACTGCATCAGGATTAATTGCCACTACATTTGCAATCACAGCTTCTACTGTTCTTGTATTAAAATAATTTTTTTGCGGATCATAATTTGTAGGCGTACAGATGATAACATATTTTGCATCAAGGTATGCCTTATAATTATCGGTAGTAGCCTTTAAATTTAGTTTTTTATTTTTTAGATATTCTTCTATTTCTTTATCAATAATAGGTGATTTCTGGTTATTGATCATATCCGCTTTTGTTTGAATAATATCTAAAGCTATTACTTCGTTATGCTGAGCCAATAAAATTGCGTTAGATAATCCGACATATCCTATACCGGCAATTGTAATTTTCATATGAATCCTTCCTTTACGTTTTTAACTGCTGTTTATGTATACTAATGATAACACTCATCTTAGTACTGTTTATAATAATCTCTATACCAAGCCACAAATTTTTTAAGACCATCTTCAATACTTGTATCAGGTCTGAAATTGACATCTCTCTCAAGATCAGTTACATCAGCATATGTTTTCAAAACATCGCCCGGTTGCATATCTATATAGATCTTCGTCGCCTCTATGCCTATAGCCTCTTCCAGCGCCTTTATAAATCTCATTAATTGAATCGGTTCGTTATTACCTATATTATAAATTCTATATGGCGCAAAGCTACTGCTTAAATCATTTCTGCTTTCATCCCAGTCTTTATCGGCTATCGGTACTTTATCTATAAGTTTGAACATACCTTCTACGACATCGTCTATATATGTAAAATCTCTTTCCATTTTCCCATGATTGAATACTTTGATCGGTTTGCCAACTAAAATGTCTTTAGTAAAAGAAAAATACGCCATATCCGGTCTTCCCCATGGACCATACACAGTAAAAAATCTCAATCCGGTTGTTGGGATATTGTAGAGATGACTGTATGCATGCGCCATGAGTTCATTTGATTTTTTTGTGGCTGCATATAAAGATACCGGATGATCAACAGAGTGGTTTGTTGAAAACGGAATTGATTTATTTCCACCGTAAACGGAGCTTGACGAAGCATACAGTAGATGTTTAACAGGATAATTTCTGCACGCCTCTAAAATGTTGAAAAATCCGACTAAATTTGAATCGATATAAGCACGGGGATTCTCAATAGAATATCGCACTCCTGCTTGAGCCGCTAAATTTATGACGTGAGTTGGTTTGTGATTGGAAAACAGCGCATCAAGCGATTGTTTATCTTTTAAATCTATTTTATAGAAGGCAAAATTATCAGATTGCTGCAATACTGCAAGGCGATCCTGTTTTAATTTTACATCATAGTAGTCATTTAAATTATCAATGCCTACGATTACATAGTCTTTCTTTAATAAATATTGTGCTATATGAAAGCCTATAAAGCCTGCAGCTCCTGTTATTATAAAGTTCATACATGCTCCTTATCAACTTAGATTATTTGTAAAAATTGCTCTGGGATAGCAACACTACATTCTACAGTCCTGCCAGTTTGAAAATGACTCTCACTAGCGCTCAATCATAAAGCTGTTAGATAAATCGATATACACACTTGTTATTGTATAGAAGATATGTGCACCATATTTGTGGATATTGATAAATTCCATCTTAATAGTGTAGGCATTTCTTGTAATATTCAGTTTCTTATCAATAATAAATACAGACTTATCTACAGCTTTTTATCTGCCTGAGAATATGCTCTGCAAATTCTTCTTTTTTTGCTTTCGTCGTTAGATATTTTTTATACATAGCCTGTCCGTTTTGTGCAATCTCAAAAACTTCTTTCTTCCCACGTTCAGTAAGAATGTAGTCTATTACTTCATTAAAATTAGAAAAATCCCAATCGATGCTCATGTAAGTTTTATCTTTAATGTATATATCTGGATAAGTCTTCATATGTGACATATCCATTTTTATTAACATTGCACCATACATAAAAGCTTCGAAATCTCGTGTGCACACTTCCCCCCACCCAAATGGACTGATTATGGTACGTGAATTTTTTATTTCTTTAACATAATCAGAATATGGAACTTTTTTTGTAACATCTGGGATTTTTAAATCGTTTCTCTGTAACACCAATTCCATTGTCTTATTTCTTTGCCATAAAGCTATACAAGGAGAAGTGCTTCCCCTATAGTGTGCATCAAGTTCTCTATTGATACTCGGTGCAGTGAAAATAAAAGGTGCATATGTTTTTCTATAACGTAATTTGTTTATTCGCTCCCTTGTAAATAGGTCTCCAAGTCCAACATTCCATGATACTCCCATTTTATTAGTATACTTTTTATCAAGAACAGGGAAAATACGATTGCATACAATTTCATCATCTACTTTATACTTGATATGATAATAATCACAATGCGGTCTGCCACCCCATATGCGGTCGTAATAACGCTCTGTATTAATAAGAACTTGTTTTTTTAAGTACGCGTCAACATATGGCATAACATCAAATAGGCAAGTGCCTGTACTATCCGAGGTATCCAACCATACTAAAATATTACATCTACCCTGCAGGATTTCCAGCACTTCAGCCCTGTCAGACGAACTCATTGTGGCAAGCCCTTCCGGATTACTGTGATGATACGCAAGCATCACAATGTCATAATTCTCTTTTGAAAACTCGGATATGTATTGGTCTTTAGTAACCAAGTTATGAATAAAACGACCCATTTTAGGAATATATGCGCTAAATCCTTTTACTTTAATTAAAAATCCTTTTTCCTCAAACTCTTTCTTAGCAAAAACTAATGCTCTAAGCCACGTCTGAGTATAACTTGTGTTATCATAGAACACCGTAATTGTTCTTCGTTTCATGGCGTATATCCCACCTTTTTTTTAATCATGCATTTCGACCTTTCTTCTTAAGTATTTGCGAAAATTCCCTAATCATATCATGGTAAAACATAAAATTAATCAAAACTACTACTATTATGGAGATAGCCGATGTCTTGATCGCCATTGAAAACCACGAAAGGTAGGAAATCGAATCCAGACTAACCCAGTTTGTCATCATAACCATAATAACTACTGTAATAATGTCAACAGCAAATTGTTTGATAATTTTTTTGATTGGCCATTTAATAAGATTATTGGAAATATATATAGCTATCCATAATGTTTGATACAGCATAGCAGTCAATGTGCCGATTGCAACGCCGATCAAGCCAAAACGATATACCATCAAAATTGAAATTACAATGTTCAGTATTGCGGCAACGATATGATTTGACTGTGTTTCTTTATAATGGCCACTTGCCTTTATCATTATGTGGTAAGGAAGTTTCAAGCAATGCAAAGCATTTGCAGATGTAATAAGTACAGCAAACAATGGCTGAATATAATTTGCATCATTGATTCCACTTGTATAGACCTTAACGAAAGGAACAATTAATATAGTCGCGCAGCCGAACAAATATGTAGTCCCTGTGTGAATAACCCATTCGGTCCAGGCAAACATTTTATCAAGGGTTTCCAGCTCTTGCCGTGCCCATAATTCACCAAGTACGGATAAAATATTATCCGCCATTGAAAGTAACAATTGTTTTAGGGCCTTGGTTACAAAAACGTACACGGAATAGATTGAAACTGCAGACAAGCTTGCGAAAATTGTCAGAACAATAGAATCTGTTCCATCCAAGACGACCGTAGCCACATGCTGGGCAACGCCGTTCCATTTTTGCTTTATAGGCTCTTCTTCATACTTTATTTTTCTGTTTAAGCTATAGTGGCGCCTAACATACCATACCAGTACAGCCGGACGTATCAAAAAAATTAAAGAAGTTGCCAATTTAACGACTTGAATTGATGCGCCAAATTTAATTAACAAGAAGCATGCAACAGTATTCAACAACAGCGTTATTGTTTGGGTATTTATGGAAATATAACCACGTTGATCAGCATTTAACAGCAAACGGTAAACGATACCGAAATAATACTCAGCAAAGGAACTGATGCTTATTGTTGCTATCAATGTTGCCGTATATAAAAAGCCAAAATTCTGCTTAGCAATGATTGGGTATACAAAAATTAGTACTATGATATAGGCTAGAAGGATCTTTGCCAAAAGACGGAAAAACTTCTCAGCGGAGGCAACAATTTTGCTGATTTCTTGATTATCTTTGTTAGTCAGTGGTCTATAAAGAGAGGATTGTATTACTGCGCCCACTCCTAATTGTAAGAAAGAAATGACACTGAGGAACTGCACAATAGAATTGACTAAGCCATTAACTTCTGAGCCAAAGCTTTGCAAAATCAAACGTGGTAGAATAAATCCACAAAGAATTGTTGAGATTTGAAACACAAATGATGAAATTATGTTTTTTGTGAGTTTTTTTCTGCGCACGTTTTTAATTCCCTCTCAATAAGCTAAAAAATCCGATTAACTCAAAGATTCCTTATCTTTTAAATCTATTTTATAAAAGGTAAAATGACCATATCGTTGCAATACTTTGTGGCAATCCTCTTCTAGTTTTACGTTGTAATAATTATTTAAATTATCAATGCCTATGTTCTAATGAACTATATAACTTAACAGAGATAAGGATTCGTATAATTTTTCCCATTTTAATATCTCCTTTTTGAATGTTAATGTTGAATGGCTTTTATAAACTTTCCTCACAAGCAAAAAACAATTACGGACATTTTTTCTTATATGTCACATAGTACAGAAATAATATAAAAATACATGTTACTATAGTCCCATAAAACCATGTTTTCAAATATAGATAGATTGTTCCTCTTGATAAGCCTATAATGGTAGAAAGGCTGGTTGATATAAAAACATATTTTAATGGCATTTGGTTAGGATTAATATTTGGATTTACATATAATATCTTACCTATTAAATATCCTAACAAAATGATTACTATCGGTGCCAAGTATAATCCTGCATTTAAATATGCTTCTCCAATCATCGAAAACCCGGTTCCCCAGGTAATTCCTAAGTAATCTTGAGAAAACCAATCATCTACTAAAACAAAATTTATACCGATAAATGATAAAAATCTAGTCGATATCATACCAGCAATAGCCGTTAAATAAGTATTGCCATAAATCCAAGCCGTGCGCACTCCATCGTCCGTTATTAATTTATGTAATATTTCCATGGTTCCGCCCATTTCAAATATATTACTAATAATAGGAGAGCGAGAGCCTAAAAGATATTCCATAATATACTCTTGATTTATCATATGAAGCCCAATGTTTCGGACGGATACGATAATTGTTACAATATAGAGACCAACAATACCTAATATTCCGTATTTTAATATCTTTTTATAGTCTAAAGGTTTAACATATATTGAATGCAGCCACAAAAAAACCAGAAGTTTGTATATCCAACTCCCCCGATCTCCCGACAAAAGATTAATTGCCAGATATAGAATGAAGATCACATAAACACATTTTCTTATAGTTTTATTGAAACCACTACCTATTAAGATGCACACCAAGGAAGGCATGAAAAAAATCTCGATTATCATAAGGAAGCCACCTTGTTGTACATAGTCAGAATAATATAATGCACGATATCCAAATTGTGATGCAATTATATAAAAGTTGATTGCTCGATAAAAAGTCAAAGGTATTGATATAATGCCCAAAAGAATTCCTATAAATAATATGCACTTCTTAACATCTTTTGGTTTTAATCTGCTTTTAATATTTATTTTATCTTGTATGAATAGCGCTCCAATATGAAATGATAACATCATTAAAATAGTATATATCTGTGTTTTTACGATACCTATTTCTATGCTGTTAATATTGCCATTTCCCCCAATCTCATTTGGAATATGGATCCCGAAGGCCCACATTAAAGGTTGTCCGAAATTAAATAAAAAAAAGAATATAAAAAAAATTATGTATGGCGTAAAAATCCGCCCAGTTTTAGATTTCCAACTATAAAGCACATATATTAAAAGAACAATTCCTAACCAATCTAAAACAAAACTAAGGGTAGATACTTCAAAACTACTCTGATCAATTTTATTTATAATAACTATGCTACATAAATATACAACTAACCATATAATAAGTAAAAATATTTTATTAAATATTATCAAATTTCTTCGCATTACAAACACCAATTATTTTATTAATATATTTAATCCACTTTTCACTTATTGTGTTGGCACTATAGTCATTTTTAACTTGGATAGCATTCGCAGAAATTGTATGATATAGGCTATCATCAGTTGCTAATTTAACCATTTCAATCGCAAGTTGCTTCGTATTTTCTACAGGAATTAAAACACCATTTTGATAATTTTGAATCACCTTCCTGGCTCCGCCAATAGGACAGTCAGTTGATATAACAGGTAGGCCGATTGCCATCGATTCAAGCATTATATTAGATATTCCTTCATATTTTGATGATATAATTAGCATTTTGGAACTAATTATTTTTTCATGTATGTTTTTTTCAAAGCCTGCCAACTTAACCTTATGGGATAATCCAATCGTTTTTATATAATTTTGTAGTTCAGACTTTAATGGCCCATCGCCATATATTGTATATGTATACGTTGGACAAGTCTTTGAAAAAATATAAAACGCATCTATGGCCATCTTAATATTTTTTTGTTCACATAATCTACATACGCTTACAACTTCTTCTTTTCTCGTTCCTATATAGTTGTAATGTGGCAAATCATTTTCTATAGGATTGGGAATAACAGCTCCCTTATTTTTTATTTTATAACTAAAATAATCACGCGCATCATCCGTTTGAAAAACATAACCATCGCTTATAAAATATAATTTATCTCTTAATATTCGGACCAATTTACTTTTAGGATCTGAATTAGGATCATTTCTTTCAGAAATAATTATTTTATTTTTTAAAAATAATGTTGCTATCAAAACGAAAATATTGACATCAGCTAAAAATGATATAATAATATCTGGATTTATTTCTTTAATTAATTTTCGTATTTTTTTTATTCTTTCAATGTATCTACAAATTTTTCTGTTATCTTTACATTCTATGTTGAACACATCAATTCTTTTGTCAATATTGTAATCGGTCCTATTGCCATAAATAGTAATTATATTTACTTTATAATCGTGATCAATAAAATTATTTGACAAAACTGAAATTACTCTTTCAGCTCCTCCATTACCCATGATACCAATGATAAAAGTAATTTTTTTCATCTAATTACCTAAAATATTTATACTTTACATATAAAATTCTTTCCACAATATGTCTTCCTCTATATCTAAATAATTTAACTGAAAAATATAATACATATCGTCGAAGCCTATTTGGTTCTAATAAATAACTTTTATTAAAAATTACAGATTTAATAAAATCACTATAAATTTCACTGTTATAAAAAACCTGAAAACTTTTTTTTAAATCTGCCAAATCTCTACCATTATCTACAATGTTAATTACTTCTGCAATCAAACCATCAAACGCAATAATATCAATAACTTTTTGGAATAACAAATCAGTCGATGAATTTATAGTTTTAAAATCTTCTACCATTTTTAAATGTCGCACTATTAAATCATTTTTATAACTATTCATTATTGATCCTTCTCGGATAAAATAATGATATAATGGTTTATCCACGAAACTTATTCTTGGTTTAGCTATTAATGTTTGAAATTGAAAATAGTTGTCTTCAGCAAATATTATTTTATTATCTCCAAATATAATATTATTTTTTTTTATAAAATTAGTTTTGTAAATTTTATCTACTGCATTATGAGAATATATTCTTCCAAAATAATAATTTTTAAAAAATTTTTCGTCTAAGTCTTCATTTAAATTTAATGTTTTTAAATTGTTAAATTTTCGTCTTATATAATTACGATTGTAATACTGCATATATATCTCAGCACATACAACATCTGCTTGCTCTGCAATAGCTTTATTATATAATACTTCTAACATGTCACGCTCAATATAATCATCAGAATCAATAAATGCAAGGTAGTCTCCAGTCGCCCTTTTAATGCCTAAATTTCTAGTAGGTCCTAACCCAACATTTTCATGCTTTTCATATATAATTCTATTATCCAATGCAACATATTGCAAAATTATCTCTTCACACATATCAGGAGATCCATCATTTAAAACAATTATTTCTATATCTCGAAGAGTTTGACTAATTATTGAATCAAGACATTTTTTTATATATTCCTCTACTTTATAAACTGGTACAATTACACTAATTTTGGGCATTTATTGATATCCTTTATTTTTTCTTTTCAAGTAATTTGATAGGTATTAATCCCACTATTAGAGGTTTTATCACATATAGAAAATTTTTTGGAAGCAAATTTAATTTTTTAAAATTTAAATATCTTATTTTTGCTTCATCTATCCTGTATTTATATTTACATTTTACATATGAATTTTTGCCTCTATAATAATAGATTAATGGCTGTTGCATATTATATCCATAATATCCCTGTGCATATAATCTCATAAATAAATCATAATCTTGTCCTCTTCTAGTTTCTTTCGCAACTCTATATAATCCAACTTTATCTATATCTTTTTTCCTAAACATAACTGAAGGATTTAAAAAACAACTATTCCAAAGAAAATCTTCTTTCGTAGGATTTTCTTTTGGTTTTGATGTTTTCCATACTCCGAATTCGTCGAAAAAAAATGCTTGCGTTCCAACAAAAGAATATTCTAAATTCTTATCTAAAAAATCAATCTGTTTTTCTAAACGATCCGGCACACAATAATCATCGTCATCAATCAAGGCTATATATTCTCCTTCAGCTTCCTCAATACATCTATTTCTTGTTAATGCCGCTCTGCAATTTTTCTCATTATAAAGTACCTTTATTCGATTATCTCTTTTTTGCCATTGTTTTAATATTGTTAACGAATTATCATTCGAGTTATCATCACAACAAATTAATTCCCATTGTTTAAATGTTTGATCAATAATTGATTGTATACATCTATCTATTGTCTCTGATGCATTATACACCGGTAATATGACACTTACTCTATACATTTTTACACCTTTTGACTTCAATAAATATTGCTTTATTAAAGCTCGTTTATATATATTTTTGTCATTTCTTTCTTCACATTTTCTATATCAAACTTTTTTACAGATTCAAGATTATTTTTCCTCATTGTTTCTCTTAACTCTTTATCGCCAGCCAGCTTATCGATTGCTTCAGCAAATCCATTCGTATCATTTGGATTGATTAAATAACCGCCTTCTCCATCTTGGATTAGATCCACATTTCCTCTGATATTTGAACAAACAACTGGCAATCCCGCCGCCATAGCCTCCATAGTCGAAACCGGAAGTCCCTCTTGATAAGACGGAAATATAAAAATGTCTGACATAACACAAATTTCAGGAATGTCATCTCTGAACCCCAAAAATCTTACTTTATCACTTACGCCTAATTTATTGGCTAAATCTTTCAGATAAATTTCCAGCTCCCCCCGTCCACAAATTAAATATATATAATTTTTATTTTTTAATTCAGAAATCGCTTTTAATGCTGTATCGTGGTTTTTTCTTTTAATCATCTCACCGACAGACAATAAAACAATTGTATCATTTGATATTTCCAGTTCTTCTCTTTTTTTAGCTCGATTTACAGGTTCGTCGTCAAACCTAACAGTATCCACACCAATGCCAGGCACATATACTATTTTTTTTGCTTTAAATCTTTGAGCCCTGTTATAATCTTCTTTGTTTATTGTTATTAAAATCCCCGTGCATCTTGATAACCATTTTTCAGCAGGATAATAAATGATCCAATTCTTTAATGGAGCCCCTTTATAGAAATGAAACCCGTGAGCCGTGTATAGTACCATAGAAATCCCTACAAATTTAGCTGCTAATCTTGCTAATACCCCTCCCATAGGCGAATGACAATGCACCACATCAAAATGGCTTGATTGCATTATTTTTTTCAATTGCTTGTATGCTTTTACATTCCTTAATGAAAACGGTGATCTTTGAATATCAAAATGATGCCTTATAATATCAAGTGCATCTAATCTTTCATTCGCATCTTCAAAATTCGCAGCACAATGCACTTCATAATCTAAAGATTTTAAAACTTCAATATTCCCCTGTTCAAATAAATAGAATTGTCTGCTAACCGTTGAGACAATTAGTATTTTTTTCATTATACGTTTTTTGCATCCCCCATAAATGATAAACCTGATGACATCCCACTTGCTTGCATCCAACCTTATGGTAAAAATTAACAGCTACTAAATTCCTAACTTGAGTACCGACTTTAATTTCTTGACAAGCATGCTCGAATGCTGCAGCCTCTATCGCTTTAAATAAATTTGTTCCTACTCCACTATTTTTCTTTGTATTTGAAACCGCTATTAATTCTATAATGCAACTGCCATTATGATACGAGTGTAATAAAAACCCATTTATTTCATTATTATTATCTTTAGATATTGCAAAATATTTTTTTTCATTATTAAATGAGTTAATTACCCAATGGCGATAAATATCCGCACCACCTCGTTTTTTTAGCTCAGGATCTTCAATAAATTTTGAGGTTTGAAAATTTGACATTTCAATTATTTCTTTATTGTAATTTAAATTTTGATATATTTTAATTGTTTCTGGCATAATATGCCTATTTTCTAACCTTTTTATAAATTGTATATTGACATCGGCTAAAAATGCATCGGTATCCCTTCCAATTAATCTTGCATTAGATGGCTCGGAATTAGTATTTTGGATTGATATAAATTGATAATCTTCAAACTTTTTTTTTAATTGGCTCCATTGTTCAAGATCAAGTGAGGTATGTAAGATAGCTTTTGCACATGATATTTTGAAATAACCGGTATCCCATGGCAAATCATAGAAATCTATTTTATGTTCATCATTCATATGTATAGCCTCTCTAAATACTTACTTCAACGTTTTCATTTATTTCTGCATTGTCATCTGTTATATATATTTTTTTTCTTTAACACCAACATAATAGTTCTAAAAAAGATTTTTATGTCAATCCACAACGATATATTATCTACATAATATATATCATTTTTGATTCGTTCCTTCCAAGGAATGGCATTTCTATAATATGCCTGATTATACCCTGTGATTCCCGGTCTGATTTCTAACTTTCTATGCTCATTTCTTTCATATAATTCAATGTGTTCCGGCAAATCAGGTCTTGGCCCGATAATACTCATATCGCCCTTTATAATATTTAACAATTGCGGGGTTTCATCAAGACTTGTTTTTCTAATAAATTTGCCAATTTTAGTAAGCCTTGGGTCACTTTCTGAATTAAATGTCGAACCGTCTTCATTTCTTATATCAGGTGCATTTATTTTCATAGATCTGAACTTATACATTTTAAATATTGTACCATCTTTACCTAATCGGAAAGCATTATAAAAAATTGGTCCTTTATCCTGAAAATATATCGTTGGTCCAATAATTATAAAAATAATACACCAAAAAGGTATGGCTATTGAAGCTACAATCAAATCCATTACTCTCTTAAAAAAATGTTTGTACATTCATTTATCTCGCATATACTCTGGATTTTTTCTAATCTGTTAAAAATTTTTTAAAATTCTTAATTATATACCCCACATCTTTATCGCTAAGCAGTGTGTGGAGCGGAAGGGTGATTTCACTTTTATACATATTAAAAGCATTCGGATAATCTTTTATATCAAATCCTAAATTTTTATAAGCAGTAAGCATAGGTAACGGCTTATAATGGACATTAGTTGCTACTCCTGCTTCCGCCATTTTTCTTATTATGTTATTTCTATCTTCCTCATTCACATCCGGGATTTTTACAAGATATAAATGACCGGAAGATGCATAATCTTCTCCGTAATGCTGCAGGTATTGTATTCCTAAAGGAAGTAATGCCTCATCATACATTGCAATAATTTCTCTTCTTCTAGCCAATAATTTTTTATAGCGACCTAATTGCATTAACCCAACCCCCGCAAGAATATCTGTCATATTACATTTATAAGCCGGATAGATAACATCATACTCCCATGCACCTATTTGAGTTTTAGCCAATGCATCCTTAGATTGACCGTGCAGGCTGTATAACATGAATTGCTCATATAACTCTTCATCATCTAATCCCAGATTATTTCTCCATACAACTGCTCCGCCTTCGGCGGTCGTTATATTTTTTACTGCGTGAAAAGAAAAACATGTAAAATCAGCCGCCCGACCACATTGTATTCCCTTGCTTTGGGCTCCAAAAGCATGAGCGGCATCACTCATGATAATAACTCTGTTAAAAAGCGTCTGATATTCATTATTCGCGCTAAATAATTGTTTCTTATCCTCAACAATTTTATAAATTTTATCGTAATCGCACATTTTGCCAGCAATATCTACGGATATGATCATTTTGGTATTTTCATTGATTGCATCAGATAATTTGGAATAATCCATTTCGAACGAATCAAGTGCCGTATCCACTAATACAATTTTAGCGCCAACATGATCTATTACCGAGGCCGATGCGGTATAGGTATAGGCAGAAGTAATTACTTCATCTCCTGGACCAATACCAAGAATCCGTAAAGTGAGTTCCATTGCTGCTGTTGCAGAATTTAAACAGACAGCTCTGCCGGTACCTATGAATTCGGCAATTTTTATCTCAAACTCTTTTGTTCTGGGCCCGGTAGTAATCCATCCAGACTTCAATGTTTTTACAACTTCTTCAATCTCTGCGTCTGTAATATCAGGCGGAGAAAAAGAAATGTTTCTAAATTCTGCCATGTAATTATCCTCTTTAGATGACTTAAAATTGTTAATGACCATATTATTTGCCCATGAAGTATTCGTGATATTTGATATCTCCATCTTCTAGAACCGAAGTTTTAAAGGTGGGAACTATATTTTGAATAATTTGATAAAGTTCTTTATTATTCCCGCTGTCTATTATTTCTTTCAGCTTATAAATCTGCTCAATTTTTCCCCTGTCGGAAAAACCATTTGCATGGCTGATCATGATTTTTTCATGATAGGTTTCCAGCAACCCTTCCTCAGCTATAAGCAATTCTTCATAAAGCTTTTCTCCCGGGCGAAGCCCTACAAAGTCAATTGCAATATCCACTTCGGGGATAAATCCCGATAAGCGAATAAGATCTTTGGCCAAATCCAAGATTTTCACAGGCTCTCCCATATCTAAAATAAAAATCTCTCCACCTTTCGCCATCGCACCTGCTTGCAAAACCAGTCCCACAGCTTCTGGAATCGTCATAAAATAACGGATGATGTCCGGATGCGTTACAGTAACAGGCCCTCCTTGCGCAATTTGTTTGCGGAAGAGAGGAATGACGCTGCCGTCACTTCCTAGAACATTGCCAAAACGCACTGCCGCAAAGTCTGTTACACTATTTTTATTTATAAATTGGATAAAAATTTCTGCGATCCTTTTTGTGGCCCCCATAATGTTGGCTGGATTAACTGCTTTATCGGTAGAAATTAAAACAAATTTTTTGCTTTTATAACGATGAGCGGCCTCGCTTAAATTAATGGTGCCAAAAATATTGTTTTTTACGGCCTCCGTTGGATTCTCTTCCATTAACGGCACATGTTTATGCGCCGCGGCATGAAAGATAATATCTGGTTTATATTGGGAAAAAATCTGTTCAATTCTTTTTTTATCTCTTACAGAGCCAATTAAAACTATAATTTTTAAGGCAGGATATTTTTTCCTCAGCTCCAATTCCAAACTATAGGTATGGTTTTCATATATATCAAAGAGAAGTAAAACTGCCGGTTCAAAGGAAGCTATCTGGCGACAAAGCTCTGATCCTATAGAACCTCCCGCTCCCGTTATCAGCACCACTTCATTTTTAATAAATGCAGCAATCTCATCATTATCCAGTTGCACGGGTTCCCTGCCCAAAAGATCTTCAATATCAATATCACGAAGTTGTTTGACATCTACTTTGCCGTCAATAAGTTCATACATTCCCGGTATTGTTTTAAGCTTGCATGGTGTATTTTTGCAAATTTCAATAATTGGCTTAACCTGTATTCGATTGACGGAAGGCATGGCAATGATAATTTCCTGAATACTGTATTTTTCTACCGATCTGCAAATTTGCTCTCGCCCCCCTACCACAGGTACACCATTGATACGAAGACGATGTTTGGCGCTATCATCATCAAGAATCACAACAGGTTTTAAGTCCGTTTCAGGATGATTCTTCAACTCTTTAATAACCAAAGCACCGGCGTCTCCTGCGCCATAGATTAATACATTTTTTATATGTGATTTTTGAGCCTGAAAATGATTTCGAAAGATGCGGATTAATCTATAAGCAAATCTACTTCCTCCTGTAAACATGACATTAAACATCCAGTTGACAATATGAAAGCCTATCCCGAGCTTTATATCCATAAAAGCCATGACAGTAAAGATGATAAAAGAACCGACAGTAACTGCCAAAAGCACCATACAAAATTCATCTGCTCCGGCATAGGTCCAAATGCTGGAATATAATTTAAAAATACAATATAAAGCAATACGGATAAGAACCGCTGATATAATGATAATACCGAGTCTTGAAGAAATTACCCCCAGTTCTTCCGATGAAACAACCAGAAACAGAGATAAAAAATTAGCGATATAAATGAAAAAAATATCGAAAATCAATAAGATCAACTGTCGTTTCATAACTTTCATAACAGTTCCACCTTTTGATACAAAGTTTTCTTAACAAAAGAGATATAATTGCTTGTATAAACAATAGTGGTAAATATAAAACATGTTAAAAAAACTATACGAGACAAAAATATAAAAACAAAATTTCCTATTGGATAATGTAGCAATGACCAAGCATCATGGCTAAAATAATACCGTATAAAACTGAAAACAGCTATTACACCAAATATGCAAGTGATTTTAGAAAAATAGATTAATGATCTTTTAAGTGATGTCTGCCAGTTTTTAAATTTCAATTTCCGAACAATCTCGTTTCATTAAAATTTGGCACAACTTAGGCGTCTTAAGAATTTAAATTTTTCTCATTCAAGGTTGGATATTTACTAATTACATCAGGACATTTATTTTAATATCTTTTATATACAATAGATTTAAAATGATATTAGTCTCCCCAGAAATAATCAATATTATCAGCACAAACCCGCTGTCTTATCGTTGCTAATAGCAATCTATAATCTTTTGTAAATGTCTTAAAACTTTTGTGCCAGATATACATAATTATGCATATTTTGTCGATTTTTTTAGAATTTACACGTATTTTCATTATATCTAAACCATTGCATATAGTCAATGACTATTTGTATTAAATATTCAAAACAAGAATAGAAATCATTAAAATTTGCATTATTTTAAATTAAAATTTAAGAGAATTTTAATTAAGTTGTTAATTACCTTTTTAAATAAAAAATCAAAAGAAATATTTGATTTCTTTTGATTTTTTATTTATTGATAACTTATTAAAAATAATGTTTATAAATATTAAATAAACAAACTATTGTATTGTTTCGGAATTTAATTCTGTGCTTATTGACTCTTCCATTCCATCTATAATGTTGTTTCGGCTTTCTATCTCAGTGTCTATATCATTATTTTCAAGATTATTATCTTCCACTTCTTGAGCATCATCAATTTCTATTAAATTATCGGATTCATTTTGTTTCAAAAAATATTTTGAAATATTTTTATTTATTTTCCCCACAGCAAACAGCATAAAAGCCATACCGCCATATAAAGCAATTGGTTCGGCAAGACCTGGCAGTAATTGTGTTAACAACAAACTCTGTCTAACGGCCGAGGCAGAATACCCTTGCGACACATATTGACCGACCGTATAATTGAACAAATAAATATTATTTATCAACAGAGTGACCCCTGTAATTCCCACAACTAATGCTATAATATACAATACTGTTGAAATAGATGATTTTTTTGTCTTTTTTTCTTTTTTCTTTTCCTTATGTTTCATTATTTACTCCCTGTATTTTATACGATAAATATAATACTAATTTTAAATCAGTTTATCAATACTTTGTGTCGATTATGTGATGAACACTAAAAAAAACTATATCAATGATTATTCAATATAATATTTTTATTTTTATAATAGCATAATTGTGATTTATAGGCAATGCTATACCTTAGTGATATAAGTTCTTTTTTATATAGTTTATCTGCGTTCCAACTGGTATATAACCATGTTATGATAACTGTCTTTGCTGCCCAAGTTCGCTATGCGTGCCGCTCTCAAGTATTCTCCCATTGCCAATAACTATTATTTTAATATCGGACAGAATGTCAAAGATAGAAAGTTCGCAGTTTTTTCTTTATTTTCAAAAAACTACCAGTATAATAAAAGTATAATAACAAGGAGCGTTGAAATGGATTATAAAAATATTATTCTGAAAAAAAAAGACCATATCTCTATTTTGTCCATAAACAGACCCGACGCCTTAAATGCTATTCATGTTGCTATGCTAGACGAGTTAAATCATGCCATTGATGACATTTCCAGTGATGCGCAAATTTATGTCCTGATAATCACCGGCGTCGGCAGAGCTTTTGTAGCTGGAGCCGATATAGCACAAATGAAAGATATGACTCCTCAAGAAGCAAGAAAATTCGCACAAATAGGACTCGATGTGTTCAGAAAAATAGAGCTGATGGAAAAACCTGTTATTGCAGCCATAAACGGTTTTGCGCTTGGCGGGGGATGCGAACTGGCGATGAGCTGCGATATCCGTATTGCTTCCGAAAAAGCCAAATTCGGACAACCTGAAGTGAACCTTGGTGTTATACCGGGATTTGCCGGCACGCAAAGGCTTTCCAGGTTGCTCGGCACCGCAAAGGCGAAAGAGCTGATTTTTACCGGCGGCACAATCAATGCAGACGAAGCGCATCATTTAGGTCTTGTAAATCAAGTCATTGCCCATGAAGAATTGATGCAGCAAACAATGCTTTTGGCACAAAACATAGCCAGCAAGGCGCAATACGCCGTCAGATATGCAAAGACTGCCATCAACAGAGGTTTTGAAAGTGATATAGAAACTGCCATGATGCTTGAAAAAGATTTGTTTGGATTATGTTTTGCAACCGCAGATCAAAAAGAAGGAATGGCAGCATTTATTGAAAAACGCCCCGCTGAATTTTTAAATAAATAATATACTTTAAAAAAATATAATAACACATAAATAATTCTAAAATTGAATGACTGGATTTTTAAGAAACAAGAATCAATTTATCCTTGGGTATCGTGATATACAATTCGTCTTGATACCGGATGGAATTGTTTTTATCCATCTCCCAACGCAGCAGTTCTTTCCCGCTGCTTTTTAGAAGAAGTATCTGACTAAAAGCATCTTCAATCACTCTTTGAACCCGGCATGAAATAATATTTTCGTCGTTGTTCAAAGCATTTTGAATATGATGTGCCCGAATGCCTACGTGGCTGATCGTATCTTCTACTATTGAATTCGTTATAAGGACCACATCCCAGTCCAGGGCTTTTATTTTGCAGGGCGATATTTTTTGGGCGCGCGATATATTTTTACATCCTGAAAGGAGCGTAGCCGCCAATGTTTTCGGCCGGTGAAACAATTCTTCTTTTGTGCAAGGTTTTTGTCCTTTCCCCTCATGCATAACGACCAGTCTGTCGCAGAGCCTGAATATCTCACCTCTGTCATGAGAGACAAATAAGACATGTCCGTCATAATCATCGATGAGGTCCATCATTTCCTGCTCCAGCTGCCATTTCAGAAAGCTGTCCATTGCAGAAAACGGTTCGTCGAGCATAAGAAGTTTTGGCTGTGAGGCAAAAATCCTTGCCAAAGCTACACGCTGCTGCTGCCCGCCGGATAATTCGTGGGGATAGCGCTCGGCCAACCCTTCAAGTTTGAATTTTTTGATGTAATCTTCTGCTATTCTATTCTTATCCTTGGAAGATAGCATACAGGATATATTTTTTTTAACTGTCATATTTTTAAACAGTGCAAAACTCTGAAATAAATAACCCACTTGCCTCTGCTGCACAGGAAGATTAATTCTTTTTTTTGAATCAAATAGTATTTTGCCGTCTAACTCTATAATGCCTTCATCGGGCTGCACAATGCCTGCAATACATTTAAGCGTCATACTTTTGCCACACCCCGAAGAGCCCAACACGGCAAATATTTCTTGACTTGTTTCAAACTCTACATCTAAATCAAAACTTTGCAACTTCTTTTTGATTTTTACATAAAGCGCCATACTATCCTCCTTATTTTGCGGTCTTTACTATCCTTTTATTTCGTTTATTGAAATAATTCATCGCAACCATCATACTAAATGACATGATCATCATCACAATTGTCCATTCATAGGCCATTTGTCTGTCTCCGGCCTGCATTGCCGTATAGATTGCAATTGAAATAGTTTGTGTTTTTCCTTTGATATTGCCCGCAAGCATCATAGTCGCGCCAAATTCTCCAAGCGCTCTTGCGAGTGCCAGAACCGTACCCGCCATGATGCCGCTTAAGGAATTCGGAAAAATAATCGTCCAGAAAATACGTATTTCACTCAGCCCCAAAGTTCTTGCCGCAAAGATTGTATTTTCATCCATATCATCAAAAGTACTCAGCGTTGCTCGATACATTAAAGGAAAGGCAACTACCGTCGCCGCAATTACCGTTGCCTGCCACGAAAACATAATGCTTATACCGGCTTTATCCAGTAGGCTGCCTATCCACCCATTTTTCCCGAATATAAGTATGAGAAAAAATCCGACAACCGTTGGAGGAAGCACCATCGGCAATGTTAGTATGCCATCGATTATGCCGCGAAACTTTTTTATTTTTCGCACTTTACTTGCAGCAAACAGTCCGACGATGAATGCAAAAAAAGTAGCGAGAGCCGTTGTTTTTATTGAGATTAAGATTGGTGTATAATCCATTTTCGCTACCTCCTTTTTGCGTTTTAGAATAGGATAATGCGGCAAGAGAAATATATGCAAATCATATACTGCTGTCTCTAAAGCCTTGCCGCATTTTTATTTTACAAAGGCGTAAAGCCGTATTTTTCAAATAATGCACTAACATCCGGTGTCGTTAAAAATTCTAAAAAGGCTTCCGCTGCTTCTTGATTTTCTGTGCCTGCAATAATTGCCGCAGGGTAAATAATCGGATCATGCAATCCTTCTTCAGCCTCGGCCACCACAGTGACCAAATCAGTTGTCATCGCATCTGTGGCATAAACAATGCCTGCATCTACATCCCCTGATTCTACCCAGGACAGCACCTGACGCACATCTGTGCCGTAGACAGCTTTCGCGTCTACTTCGTCAAAAATACCTAGATTTGTAAGTACTGCTTGTGCATATTGCCCGGCCGGCACACTGCTTGGATCTCCAAATGCAACTTTTTCTGCCGCTCCTGTCGCCAGATCTTCAAAACTTGTTATGGCTGATTCCGAAGAAGCTGGTACAATCAATACTACTTTGTTCTCTAATAAATCAATGCGGGAATCATCTATGATCAGACCTGCCTCCTGTAATGTATTCATTTGCTTTTGCGCTGCCGAAACAAAAACATCGGCAGGTGCGCCTTCTTGTATTTGCGCCATCAAAGAACCCGAAGACCCATATGTAATCGTAAGCGTTGTATTTGGCGCTTCTTCTTTATATAATTCGGCAACTTCTGCCATAACATCCGTTAAGCTCGCTGCGGCAGAAATCGTGAGTTCGGTCGGCTCGCTTGCTTCTGTGCTGCCACATGCTGCAAATCCTACAAGCAATGATAAGATAATCAATACTGTAAATAGTTTTTTCATTATAAAATCCTCCTACATTCTTAACTTGTATAAATTATTAAAATATGTTATTGGTTTCTAAAAAACCTCCTTTCTCCTTTATCTCCCGTGAAGTAAATATCACTATTTTGTTTGAAAAACTCTCTTGCGGATTTGCCTGAATGCTTGCCTAATACAAATTGATTGTCTCTTCCAAGCAAAGCGGGATCAAGATGCGTATAGGTGCGTATATCCTTAAGCAGCCCGTCTACATGAATACCCGATTCATGTGAAAATACTTCTCTGCCAACAACTGGTTTATTGGCGCTGAGGCATTTTTTTGAATACTTTTCCACCATTTCGGATATTTGCACAAATTCATGTGTTTTTATATTTACTTCACATTTTGCCATATATATCAATGCCATCACAATTTCTTCCATCGCCGTATTACCCGCTCTCTCGCCAAGTCCATTTATACTGCAACTGATATATTGTGCGCCGCCTTTGAATGCTGCAAGCGCATTTGCAGTTGCAAGTCCAAAGTCGTTATGTCCGTGAAAATCGATATCGACCTGTAATTTCGTTTTTATCTTTTTTATAATCTTATAAACATTGAAGGGATCTAAAACTCCAAGCGTATCGGCATATCGAATCCGGCTTGCTCCGGCACTAAGTGCGACCTGATATAATTCAAATAAAAATTTTTCATTTGCTCTCGAGGCATCTTCTGCTCCTATGGAGACATTGCATCCTTTTCCGATGGCGTAATCAATCACTTCAAATGTTTGCAGCAGCACTTCCGTCGGTGTTTTGTGCAGCTTTTTTTCTATTTGAATAAAGGAAGCCGGAATAGATACATGAATATTTTTAACACCTGTTAAAAGAGAATCGTCGATGTCTTTTTTTAGCATTCTGTTCCATGTGAGGAGCGATGAAGATAAATTTTTGTCTGCTATTTTTTGAATTGCGTCTCTTTCATCATTGCCCATAGCTGGAATACCTATTTCAATAATATCCACACCCAGTTTGCTAAGTGAAAAAGCTATTTCCGCTTTCTGCGCAGCGCTGAAAGCAACTCCGGGGGTCTGTTCCCCGTCTCGCAGTGTGGTATCCACTATATACAATCTCACTTAAGATAGCCTCCTTTCATTATTTTAAATAGCTATTTTTGTCTGAGTATCTGATAACTTGCCCACTGCATCAGCTCTGCACTGTCGACAATGCCGCATTTGAGGCAGTATCTCGCTGCATTCATTGCGCAATTCGTTAAGCTCTGCATTTGTTAATACTTCGTGATTTTCAAAAATCGTGCCGCTAACGGGAATTAAAGGCATAATATTCGTATATGTAACACCGAGATTTTTTACTTTTTGAACAATTTGTTTTATGTGATCCAGATTAATACCTTTAACTGCAACAATGTTAACTTTGCACATCATATCCATATCCTTGATCATTTCCAGACCTTTCAGCTGATTATCCAAAAGAATTTGTGCGCCTTTCAATCCTTTAATTCTCTCTCTTTCATAATCTATATGCGCATAAATCTGCTGACCGATATGTGCGTCTACCGCATTAATTGTCACCGTTAGATGAGTGACTCCGATGTCTCTCAAAGCAATTGCATATTTCGGCAGCATAAGCCCGTTTGTTGAAAGACATACGGTGATTTCAGGATATTTTTCTTTGATTAGATCAATTGTTTTAAATGTTCTATCTACATTTGCCAAAGCGTCGCCCGGTCCTGCGATTCCCATAACCGATAAGTTTTCAACATTGTTATAGTAATATTCAAATGTCTTCAATGCTTGAAGTGGTGTAAGCAAGTTGCTCGTAACACCGGGCCTGCTTTCATTCTGACAATCATATTTTCGATTACAAAATTTGCATTGTATATTACAAAGAGGCGCAATCGGCAAATGAATCCTCGCATAGTTATGCGCATCTGGACTGTAGCAAGGGTGCTTTAAGGTTTTTTCTACTATCTCTTCAGATATGTTTGTTTTCAGATAGGGGTTATTATTTGTTTGATTTACATTTCCGGAACATCCTCTGCAATTTTTCATCGTCTATGCGCCTCCTTGTTTCAAAAAGAATTGGTTGTATAGTCTTTGTCTATAACCGTCGTGCTTGATATCAAGCAATGTATTTGTTATCTCATCCAATAATCTTAAACTTCCGGCATATCCTACATTTAACCTTCTTTGAGCGCCGATATGATCATGTACCGGAAAGCCTATGCGGATCAGAGGAATATTTTCTTTTTCTTTTAATATTTTTCCGTCTGAATTTCCAATAAGTATATTTGGTTTTAATTTTTTTACATACTCGTGGATAGTCTCAAAATCCGTATCAGGTAAAACCATTGCATTTTCTAAAGGCAGCAAGTCGCAAAGATTAGTTGCCTTAGTGCCTGTAGCTACAATAAGTGGCTCTATGCCGTTTTCGAGACAGAGCTGCGTTAGCGCATACACCGTTTCCGGATCTCCGAAAACAGCCGCTTTACCTTCCCCGTTATATTTATGGGAATCAATCATCGCGTCAATCATTCTGCCGCGTTCTTTCTTATATTGCTTTGCAATGGGCACAGAAGAAATTTCACTAAGTATATTTAAAAAGCATTCCATACCTGTAAGACCGATAGGAATTGGGCATTTATATAAAGGCACCCCGTATTCTGCTTCTAAATATTTCCCGGGACTATACGCAGAATCGATTAACAAGCTCATTTCGATAGTCGCTCCGGCACCGGACATTTGCTTGATATCGTCCGCTTTTGTGCCTCCGTCCGGAATTTTGCTGTACCCGCTTTTATACGGGCTGTCGAGTGTTTCAGAGATATCCGGGATTAAAATATATTCTATATGGAAAGACTCTAAAACGAGTTTGATGGCTCTTATATCTTCACAGGATAACTGAGGGACGATAATATTAATTTTCTCATTTTGCGGCGCTTTTTGAGGGTTATAATATTTTATGATCGTCTTGATTGTATGAAAATAACCTTCAAAGTGCGATGCGCCGTAACCCGGTGTGTTTATCGGAATAATATCGATATTGCTTACATCATTTTTTGTTTTATATTCATCAATAATTCCTTTGATGTCTTCGCCTATTGTCTCTGCCAGACAGGTTGTGAGCACACCGATCACACTTGGATTGTAAACTCTCCTGACATTGCTTAGTCCCCGTTCCAAGTTTTGCTTGCCGCCGTACACTGTGCCGTTTTCACTCAGCGAGGTGGATGCAATATCGATCGGCTCGTTATAATGCGTAGCCATATGCCTGCGAATATAGGTACTGCATCCTTGTGATCCATGCATTAAAATCATGCTGTTTTCTATGCCTTTCATTGCGACGCTTCCACCCATTGGCATACACATTTTGCATGGATTGGTGTCTAAATTTACATATTTTTTATTCATCATAGCCATACCTTCTTGCCAGTGCCCACACAGGACTATTTACTGTTAAGTCAACTTCTTTTGCAAAATTAACGGCTCCTTCAAATCCTATAAGAGGATGTTTGCGTTCGTGATTGTGATCAATAAAAGCCATAGCCATTTTATATGCCAGAGGTCTTTCTTTCACTCCGCCAACCAACAGATCGGCATTTTTTTCTTTCATAAATTTCTCAAGTTCTGAAGGGTTGGCATCATCCAGGATCACCGTGCCTTCGTCTGTGATTTCCCGCAATACTTCATACTCTTCTTTTCTTCCCGTTTGTGTGCCTACTACAACAGTTTGCATACCCAATTCATTGAATTGCTTGATTAAAGATATTGCTTTAAAGCCTCCGCCAACATAGATAGCTACTTTCTTTCCCTGGCATTTGCTGCGATATTCTTTAAGAATCGGTTCGATCTCTTTTTGTTTTCTTTCTATTAAATCTTCTGCCTTTTGCATAACTTCACTATTGCCCGAAAGCGCTGCCGCGAGCCTTAAAGATTCTGCCGTATCATCAAGTCCGAAAAAGCTGACCTGCTTATATGAAATGCCGAATTTTTCCTCCATCATATTTGCAAGATAAATACTTGAGCCTGCGCATTGCACAATATTGAAAGAAGCATTCTGCGCTTTAAGCAGGTTACTGATCGAGGCATCGCCAGATACAGCATTAAGTAATCGAAGCCCTATTTCTTTGAAATAGTTGTTAACGATCCATACTTCTCCCGCGAGATTGAAATCTCCGAGATAGTTAAAAGCCCTGTTATCTTTGACCGTTATTTTATGCGCAGCATCATCCATCAAATTAATAATGGCATCACATGCCGCTTTGTATCCATCTTTCTTGCTGCCTGCAAAACCGGAAGACTGAACGGGAATGACTCTGATATGATGCTTTTTTTCTGCCTGGCTGCACACAGCCTGCAAATCGTCTCCGATAATGCCAACAACACATGTGGAGTAGACAAAAACCGTTTTCGGGGATTTGGCCGCCACAATTTCGTCAATAGCTGCCGCAAGTTTCTTCTCTCCGCCAAATATAATGTCTGTCTCACTTAAATCGGTTGAAAAACTATTGCGAAACATCTCACTTCCGCTACTGAGGCTCCCCCGAATATCCCAAGTATAACTGGAACAACCAATAGGCCCATGCACAATATGTACTGCATCGGTAATCGGGTTGAGCACAACCCTTGCTCCGCAGTATACGCATGCCCTTTGGCTGACCGCACCGGAGAGACTCTGATGGTCGCACTCAATTGCCTGCCGATTATTTTTATCTTTGATTAAAATATGTCTTTTTCTTTCTTCTATTACTGTTGGTTGATTGCTTTGCATGTGCGACCTCCTCTATTTTCTGATACAGAGAAGCAAATTTATTTCTTTTTGCTTCTCCATTTTTTACATAACTAATTCAAAATCTTCTTCAGCGCATTCTCTGTCATATTTTTCTAAAAATGCCGTGCTGATTTTTTCAATGATTCGCATAGCACCGCGATATCCAACCGTAGGGAAATAGCTGTGTCCTACACGATCCAAAATTGGGAACCCTATTCTCACAAGGGGTATATTTTCTGCTCGGGCAATATATTTTCCATATGTGTTGCCGATAATCATATCTACGGGATCATTTTTTATCCATTGATGCAGCATCATTAAATCCCCCGCTGCTTTTACTTTAGAGTCTGCGATGTCATTTGCTTTCAACATCTCTGTAACTTCACTTTCAAATGCGTTGCCCGGTGTACCTGTAAGCACAAATTTCGGTATCATTCCCAAAGAGATAACAAATTCCGTCAGAGCGATGACGGTATCAGGATCCCCGAATATTGCCACTTTTTTCCCGTGATAATGGTTATGGATATCTACCATTAAATCGACCAGCTGTCCCCTCTCATTCTCCAGTTCTTTCGGCACACTTTTACCTGTTATACTCAAAATATTTACTATAAATGTATCCGTCGCTTCGATACCGATCGGCAGCTTAATCACGCGCGCTTCCACATCGCATTTCTTTTCGAGTTCATAAGCGCCCGCTTCGGATGCAAATTTACCCATCGCGATCGTCGCTTTGCAGTTGCACAAATCTTCAAGTTCCGCAATGGTGACACCGCCTTCGGGATACATGGTATATTTACCTGTTTGGGGTGTATTGACCACTCCGCTCGTATCGGGAAACATGATATTTTCAACACCCAGAATTTTTAAAATTCTCTTCACTTCACTCATATCACTTGGCTCTACAAATCCTGGAATAATTGCCAGTTTTCCGTTGCAAGACGTTTTTTCGCTTTTCGTGATATGCGTCACCATCGCTTTTGTCATATTTGCAAACCCCGTTACATGAGAGCCGACATAGCTTGGCGTGTTGGCATAGAAAACTTTTTTACCTTCGGGTATCTTTGTCGAAGCAATGATATCCGATAAATCATCCCCGATCGTTTCTGATAAACACGTGGTATTTACCGCTACGATATCAGGCTCATAAATTTCAAATACCGTCTCTAACCCTTTTTTTAAATTTGTCTTGCCACCGAAGACACAAGCTCCTTCCGTAAAAGAACTTGTAGATGCCACAATCGGATCACGGAAATGTCTTGTGAGATGCATTCTGTGATATGAACAGCAACCTTGTGATCCGTGACTGTGCGGAAGACATTTGTGAATGCCAAGCGCCGCATACATGGCTCCGATCGGCTGACATGTCTTTGCCGGATTAACAATAAGAGCCGCTCTTTCTTCGATTTTTTTAGGTGTATACTCTAACATGCTTTTTCAGCTCCTTCCGTACCCAGTTTACCGGTTAAAACGGGTTCCTTCTTCCAAGGCGGAACAATATATTTCCATGCCGGCGTATGTATACCCGCGGCTACATCTCTTGCAAAATTCACAGCGCCTTGATAACCCGCATATGGACCTGCATAGTCATAAGAATGTAGTTGCTTGCTGTAGACGCCCATCTTTTGAACGATGTATTTGTCCTTGATCCCCGATCCAAAGAAAGAAGGCTTTAGAACTTTTATAATCATCTCTGTTTCAAAATGATTCAAGTCATCAATGATGATCGTATTATCTTTCATATCTGTAATTAAACCGCTGTATTTACTCATTGGTACTTCTTCTTTTAATTTTTCCATTTTTTCCGCCGGAATACGAAGCTGATATCTTCTCTCGTCTTTTTCTACCGTGATTTCTTCAATGTTTCTGCTGTCGGCATCAAGCTTGATGAGCGGAATAATATCTCTTCCTTCATAATCATCACGATGTGCAAATTCATAACCTGCCATGATTGTCGGCATGCCAATTTCTTTGAGTAAACCCTGATAGTGATGGGCCCTGGAACCGCCTACAAACAGCATCGCTGTTTTGCCTTCGCACATTTTTTTATATTTTGCTATATCTTCTTTAATTGCTCCGTTCTCCTGCGCTATAACTTCCTCGGTCCTTTGAATCAGTTCAGCGTCATCGAAATATTTCGCCAGATTCCGCAATGTTTCATTCATGTTCTCTATACCGATAAAGTTCACTTTCATCCACGGAATGCCAAATTTCACTTCTATCATGTCAGCGATATAGTTGATAGAACGGTGACACTGCACCAAATTCAAATCCGAATTATGCGCTTTTGCTATTCCTTCGTATTTTGAATCCCCCGTCATTGTTGTCGTGATAGTGTATCCGATTTTATTCAGCACTCTTTTGATTTCCCATTCGTCTCCGCCTATGTTATACTCACCCAATATGTTAATCGAATATTTAGGCCTTTCTTCTTTTGGAATATCTATTTTGCCTACAACATCTTTCATCAGTTTATTATTGGCTATGTGATGCCCTGCCGATTGACTCACTCCTTTATAACCTTCACAGCTAAATGCTAAGATCGGCACCCCGAATTCCTTTTCGGCACGCGCTGCAACTGCATGTATATCATCTCCGATAAGCCCCACAGGGCATGTTGCCGAAATAGAGATTGCCGCGGGATGGAAAGTCTCCACCGCTTCTTTTATAGCTTGTGCCAGCTTCTTTTCCCCGCCGAATACAATATCACTTTCTTGAAGATCGGTAGTAAATGCGTAATTCAAGAAATTTTTTCCGTCTTCACTGGCTTTGCCCTTATTTCGCCTTGTACCCCAGGCATAATAGGAGCATCCTACAGGCCCGTGCACGATATGCACCATGTCAACGATAGGGCCGATAACCACGCCTTTACAGCCTGCGTACGCGCAGCCTCTGTTTGTGATAATGCCCGGAAGTGTTCGGGTATTGGCTGAAATCTCCTGTGCGTCATCCGTTTGCCTGATAACAATATGCTCTTTTCTGTTTTTCATGACTTTTGCAGGATATTTATCTAATATCTTATCTACTATCTGAGTTAAATTTTTGTCCTCTTTCATTTTCTGCGCCCCTTTCATTAAATTTTTTAAATAGCATTAAGCTCATGCTCGCTGGTTCTTACCCTAATGGCGTCTTCAACGTCGCATACGAATATTTTCCCGTCTCCCATAGATCCTGTTTGATTGGTCTCAATGATGAGGTCTACGATATTTTTCACATCTTCATCTGCGACAACCATCGTAAACATAATTTTTGGAAGCATCCTATCTTTTTCAGTAATGCTCTCTACGACTTGATGCTCAAAAGTATTTAGATCGCCGTTATCTATCAAATTGCTCAGCACTTCAACATTAGACATTTTTTTACCTCTGCCGCTTACTTTTTTTGCGGTCATCGACGGATATCCGGCTTCTGATAAAACTTTTTTGGTTTCATTCATTTTATTGATTCGAATAACCGATATTATCTCTTTCATAAAGGCCCCCTTCTTACAGTATGTTCTCGCCGCTGCTGATGGTATAGGCATCCTCAACCGTTGTTATAAAGATTTTCCCATCCCCGAAGGAACCCTCACTGCCTGTCTTTGCATTTTTCATAATTATTTTTATTACATCATCTTTATCTTCATCATTGACTACCATCATCAGCATTGCTTTTGGAAGTTCATCATAATGTACATTGCCTATTTTTATTCCCCGTTGCTTGCCGCGCCCGACAACATCTATTTTGGTAGCTGCCGGGAAACCGGCATCTAGCAGTTCACCTAATATCACTGAAGTTTTTTCCGGCCTTACTATGGCTCTGATCATTTTCATATAAAGTCTCCTTTTTAAATTAAAATAGTAGGTAATGAATTATTTAAATCTATATTTATGTTCATCCTGATACTTTTACTATCCCATAATGCCGTAATCCATAAGGATTTCTTCAAGGCGTTCTTGCTTCATCGGTTTCGGGACAACAAACATCTTATTATCTTGAATCGCTTTTGCCAGTGTGCGGTATTCATCTGCCTGCGAATTTGTGGGTTCGTAATCTATAACGGTTTTTTTGTTGATTTCCGCTCTCTGCACCACATTATCACGCGGAACAAAATGAATCAGTTGTGTTCCCAGTTCTTTGGCAAACGCCTCCAGCATTTCATATTCATTATCAACTTTTCTGCTGTTGCAGATAATACCGCCCAGACGTGTTCCGCCTGTCGTTGCAAATTTATGTATGCCTTTGCTGATATTGTTCGCCGCATACATGGCCATCATTTCGCCGCTGGCCACGATATATATTTCCTGTGCCTTTCCTTCACGAATCGGCATTGCAAACCCGCCGCAGACAACATCGCCCAAAACATCATAGAAAACATAATCCAGATCAGGTGTGTAAGCGCCGAGTTGTTCAAGCAGATTAATGGAAGTGATGATGCCTCTGCCTGCGCAACCCACTCCCGGTTCCGGTCCGCCGGACTCAACACATTTAATGCCGCCAAATCCTTCTTTCATTACTTCTTCAAGCTCGATATCTTCGCCTTCTTCCCGCAAAGAATCCAGAACTGTTTTTTGTGCCAATCCATTTAAAATCAACCTCGTTGAATCTGCTTTCGGATCACACCCGACAATCATAACTTTGTTTCCCATTTCAGCAAGTGCTGCCGTAAGATTTTGGGTTGTCGTTGATTTACCTATTCCGCCTTTACCATAAATTGCTATTTGTCTCATTTTTTTCTTCCTTTCTTTTAACAAAAAAAACGCTATTTCGCACAAGTGCACAAAATAACGTCTTTGTTATAATTATTTAAATATTGATGAACTAAGACTTCCTTTACTTATAAATACGCAAGGGCGCTATTTTGCATATACGCGAAAATAACGCCCTTGTTATTATAAGTAATGAATACTATATTTAATTATTTGATTTTGGTCGATAATATCATAGAAAATTATTGATGTCAACCTAATAAATATAAAAAAAAGTGCATTTTTATATATTTTTTCAATGTAATGATTTACAAATTTTTTCTTTTTACTTTTAAAATTTAAAAAACTAAATTTAATTTTTTTTGATATATAACATATCATAATTAATATGAACTTTTATTTGTTAATATTTATTTTATTTTGTTATAAATGAAATAAATTAAGAGATATATTGCATATTTATGCAATATATCTCTACCAATCAAATCCATTGCCAAAGCTTTTTTATTGTCGGTTTCTGCTTGGGTCATTCGAACCGTTATTTGGCGTCATTTGATTATTCATGCCTCCTCCACTGCTGCCATACGTTGTAACAACCGAAGAGATCTCAACGGTATAACTTTGAGCACCTACTTTAAACGTATAAGTGCCTTTTGCTAACTGTGGCGAACTTAACACGACAGATTGATATTCTTTTTCGGGCGTGTAGGACAATATTGTGTCTCCACTCGAATTAATCAGGCTTATTGTTGTATTTGCCGAAACAGCCGTATTAAAATTATAAAGGATGGAATATTGCGTAGACGACGCACTGAATCCCTCTGCCATTCCGGTACTTCCTGCGGCTATAATCACACCTGCCGATATCGTGGCATCACCATTATAGTCAAGCGCACCGTTCCCATTCGTTGTAGGACCGCTGACATATGTCTCGCCTCCACTAACTGTAAGGGTTCCGTTTGAATCTATGCCGTCTCCCGACGCGTTAATAGTAATCATCCCGCCTGAAATTTTGATATAACTGTCGGAATCTGTTTGAAAATTATCGTCTTCCCTTCTATCTGCGGCCTGTGAGTTATCCTGCCCGCCGGCCGCATTGAAACCATCATCTGAGGCATTTACATGAATCGTGCCTCCGTTTATATCGATGCTGTTTCCCTCAAGGCCTTCATAACTGTTTTCAATGTTGATTTCTCCACCGTTTACAACGAGTGCATTATCTGCATGAACACCGTCATCTTCACATGCTATTTCTAATATTCCGCCTTCGATACTGACATTCCCGTTGCTGTGCAACGCGTCATCATCGCTTGCTATGGAGATTTCACCGCCACTGATAATCAATGCATTTTGTGCTTGGAAGCCATCATCTCCTGCTTCTATAGTAATATTAGCATCTTGAATATAAATGTAGCCTTTATATTCATCTTCTTCGTTATCCGATTGAATACCATCGGTTCCTGCCTGTATGGAAAGAGTGCCGCCAGCGATTTTGACGCAGTCTTTTCCCTGCAGGGCATCGCCTGCAGCAGTGACAGAAATACCTCCTCCCGTAATGATCAAATCATCTTTGGACGCAATGCCATGTTCATAATTGCCTTCTATAACAAGTGTACCCTCTCCATTGATTGCCAAATCAGCTTTACTGAAAACAGCTGCATCGATTATACTGTCATCTACACTTATTTCACTGTGCGCAGCATCTGTGATTTCATTCTCGCTTCCCTCGGCCAAAGTAATGACCACTTTATCTGCTTCTTTTATCAAAACCGGCGCTGTTGTGCTCGACGAAATAGATATTCCGTTGAAGACAATATGAATATCTGCCGAATCCTCGGCATCTACGATTAGCTGACCATCCGTGAGCATGCCTGAGAGGATATAAGTCCCCTCCTCACTAATAGTTACCGTGCTGCCGCTTGCTTTTGCTCCGGTTCCGTCTACACTGCTTGCATTATTGCTCAGTATAATAATCGTACTTTCTGCTTCATCGTAACTCGCATCAATATCTTTATCACTGAAAGTGGTATCAAATCCTGTCTCAGTACTGCTTGTCGATTGAATCGTATCTTCCGCAGTGCTTGAACTGTCATCACTGCCACATCCTGTAGTGTATAGAAGCAACAGAATACATATCGCCATAATAAATATATATAAAATTTGTTTTTGGTTTTTTTCTCCCATAACTTCTTCCTCTCTTAAAAAGTTTTACAGTCCTTCCCCGGCCGCATTAATTCTTCCACATCGCACTTCAAGATTCCCGTTTCTACATCTGAGTTCATCTATAAATGCTTTTTCTTCATTTTCATTATTTAAGATTATATAATACGTCAATTTAAAAAGACTCCCCATATTTGATGTCTTTACTTGTATGAGCTCATTGTTTTTTGTATATTTTTTGAACAGATCATCAAAAACACCTGTATAATCCAAATCTTCTGGAATCGTAACACGAAGTTCCTTTTCTTTGTTACGATTTTCTCCAAATTTAAAAATACTGTACAGCATACTGACTAGCCCTAAAATCAATGTAAACATCATCGCAAGCCCGATATATCCAATTCCTGTTGCAAGCCCGACTGCCATAGCGAAAAAGATACTTACAATTTCTCTCGCACTTCCCGGAATCGATCGAAACCTTACCAGGCTAAACGCACCCATGACGGCGATCCCTGTTCCTACATTGCCGTTAACCATCATAATAACCATCTGCACAATTGCAGGCAGCAACCCCAGAGTCATCACAAAACTTTTTGTATAGCGGTTTCGATACATATAGAAAAGGGCAACAATCACACCTAAAACCAAGGAACAGATGGTTGTTAGCATGAATGTTGTCATAGAAATAGATGATTCCGCACTTTCTATTGTTAAAAAATTATTGAAAAATTCATTTAGCATCTTTTTCCCTCCCTGTTTGTTGTCTTATTAAGAATGCTTTGTTTGTATGCAGTGCCATATTTTGAAAATGATGTCGGATAGATTTCCAGCTCACTGAGCAATCTTGCGAGCCAAAAAGGCAGAGCTTGGGGAGATTTTATTTCCATTATGCGCTCGCCATGTACAAAAATGGGTTCTCCCCAAATACCTTCTTCAAGATTTAATTGATTTTCTCTCCATAAGATATCACGATCAAAAGTGATGCGAAGCGCTGTATCTTCACCGATTCCCTGCCATGCCGTCCTGTGTGAAGAGATCCACATCTTTGGCTTTAACTGCCCGTATAAATTATAAAGTCGATCGATTTCCTTTATTACTTGGTTTTGCTCACTCGGTCTTTTGCCTTCAGATAAATATTCACTCGCTTCATCTACCGACATATCAATTCGTTGTTTGTAGACCACACCTTTATATTTTTTCTTCAACTCTACAAAAACATGATCTTCCTTTGAAAACTGTCCATAACTTCGCAGTCTCAATTTCTCTTTATAGACCGGTTTTTCGAGTGAACGTCGGATTAAATAATAATTGGGCGTATCAAAATAGATACTGCAGATAGTGGTATTTGCAAATTGATCCGGTTTACAACGAATTTTCAATTCTTTCTCTAAAATAATATATTTCTGTTCTTCGACTATATATTTTTGTTCATGACGTTTGAACTTATATTGAATATTGTCTGTATTCATAGCATACTCCATCTATTAAAATGTTTTTTTTATTGTAGAAAGCAAACCTTAAACTTACTTAAAATAACTTTACTTATTTTTTACATATTTTTAATAAAGTTTATATTTATATTTTTATTTATACATGAAATAAAAAAAGCCCTGCTTTTTCGTGCCAACAGGACTTTATCTATTGTTATATTACAAAATAACAGTAAAACAAATCATATTCTCCCCTTGTTTTTGAACCGTCACTTTTCCTTTATGGCAAGCGGCTATTGCTTTTACAATCGAGAGACCTATCCCATAGCCTCCGCTGTTGCGGGAACGTGAGGCATCTGCTCTGTAAAACCGCTCAAAAAGCCGGTTCAAATCTTCACACGGCATCTGGCTTATAGTATTGCATATTTTTATTTTACATCTTTTACCTGATGAACTTAGTGATAAATTTATATTCCCTTCATCATCCGAATGCTTGATTGCATTATCCAACAAAAGTGATACAAGCTGCCGGACAGCGCTTTCCTGCCCATATAATGATAAGTCAGGCTGAATCGTATACGTAAAGGATTTATTTTTTAGCTCCGCAAGCGGTTCAAAATCAGCGGCACTCTCCCATACTGCTTTGCTGATTGAAAACTCGTTAAACATTAAAGATATACTGCCTTCTTCCAGTTTTGATAATGTCAATAAATCTTTTGCTAAATGATCAAGCCGCTTCGTCTGATTGCGTATACTTTGAATCCATTCATTTTTTCCTGTGCTCAGTTCCAACACATCTGTATTCGCGGAAATAATTGCAAGAGGTGTTTTGATTTCATGACTTGCATCTGTGATAAATTGTTTTTGTTTTTCAAAACTTTCCGCAACAGGGCGGACAACACGTTTTGAAAAAACGGAAATTAACAAGAATACCACAAGCAAACATGCTGCCCCAATCAAACACGAAGTAAATAAAGTCGATTGAAATGTTTCAATATTCATACGTTCATCTATGAAAACAATGATATATCCGTATGGCTTTTCAGTGACCATATATTTATAAATACCATAGTAGCCTATATTTTGATCTTCTTGCAGTATCTCATTAACATAGAGACTTGCCTGCTGCGTTGTAACTGCAGCAATATGGCTTACATCGGTTTTCGTTACAGCATAAACTTCATCCGTCCAAACAGTAAAATATCTCGTTTGGAACGGTGTTTCTTCAGTAATTCTCTGATAGCTTTCATCTTCCCTCGGCTCTTTTTTTTCAATTGTTGTAGTCGGAAACTCGCCCTCATTTTCAGTGATCATTTGCAAAAGCTCATTTGCCTTTTGATCCATCTGCCTGTAATTGATAATGCTGCTTGTTGCAATCAACACAACAATAACCAAAGCGAGAGAGGCGGTAGCTATGAGTATAAATTTTCTTCTCAGTTTGTTAATCATCTTTTTGCACCAATGTATACCCCATTCCTCTTGCAGCCTTGATTTCCAAATCTGCATTTAACATAAGAAGTTTTTTCCTCAGATAGGAAATATATACCCAGACGACATTAATCTCTACATCTGAATCATATCCCCAAATAGTTTCCAAGAATTGTTCTGTGGAAATGAGACGCTCCGGTCTGCTCATGAGCATTTCCATCATCTGAAATTCTTTATTACCCAATCGAAAAGACATATCATCAGAAAACAATTCATATGTTTGACGATTAAGATTAATATTGGCCATACTTAAAATATTAGGCGTAAACTCACTTTTACGTCTGGTCATCGCACGTAGCCTGGCGAGCAATTCTCCTGTTGCAAATGGTTTTGCCAAATAATCATCCGCTCCAATGTCAAGACCTTTGATTTTATCTTCTGTTTCTGATTTTGCTGTCAGCATTAGAATCGGAACCATTACTCCCTGTTTGCGAAGCTCGGCAAGCACACTCAGCCCATTTAATTTCGGCATCATAATATCAAGTATAATGGCATCATAGTTTCCGCACAGCCCATAATCTAAGGCATCCTGCCCGTCGTAGACTGCATCTACAGAATAATTATTGTGTTTTAATATGACAACGAGCGCATTGGATAATTCTTTTTCATCTTCTGCGAGCAATAGTTTCATAGCTTTTTCCTCCTAAGCTATATACTCCATTATCTGGCGAATCTATAATATACCTTATCGTTTGCAAATTTAAATCAACCGTCGCTATTTCATCTGCGCATCGCTTTAATTCTTTGATCATCATATCTTCATAGCAAATCGTTTTTTTGTATTTTAGCTGATGTTCCAGGCTTGCCCAGCAATCCATGGCAATCGTACGGATTTGGATTTCTGCATATACGCTCTTCTTTTTTCCTTCGCAATTTACGTCGACCGCTACAATCATATGGTAACTACGATATCCGTTTGGTTTAGGTCTGGCGATATAATCTTTTATTTCATGTACTTTTATGCCGGAAGAATTTTGAATAAAGTCAGCCACATAATAGACATCATCTAAAAAAGTACAAAGTATACGAATACCCGCCGCATCATAGATTGATTTCATTGCATTTTCTAAAGTAATTGCAAATCCATATCTGCGCAGTTTGTCTTTCATGCTTTGAGCGGTTTTGATTCTGCTCTTAAAACTGTCAATCGGATCTCTGTCAAGCCCTTTCTGTATTTCCAACGTCCTGAATTTCTCTATTTTTTGAAACAGATTATCAATAGCGAGATTTAAATAATCGTAATGCTCTTTATAGAAATTTATTGTTTCCTCGTCTTCTTTAATAATATGGATGTCCATTTGCAACTTCTCCTGCTAAAGATTCATATCTACATGCAGTGTAAGAAAGGAACCTTAAATCAACTTAAAAAATTTTTTAAACTATACTATTTTTGCAAATAAAGCGTTTGTGTCGGAAATGCGAATTCAATACCTCGCTTGTCAAATTCTTCTTTAATCCGCAGATTAACTTCCTGCAAAATGTCCATATATACATAATAATCACTGCTCAAGACATAATAAACAATTTCAAAATTCAAGCTAAAATCCGCAAATTCACAAAAATGTACTCTATCAAATGTTGTGCACGCAACATTTTCAATAAGATTTTTAATTAAACCGGGGATTTCTTTTAACTGTTCACTTGATGTGTCATACGTGACTCCTATTTTAAATAGTATACGCCGATTTTCCATTCTTTTATAATTTTGCAGAGATGAATTCGTCAATGTTGCATTTGAAAAAACCAATTGTTCTCCTGCAAGACTGCGTAGCCGGGTTGTTTTTATTCCAACATGCTCCACAGTTCCCATATACCCGTTCGTTAAAATCAAGTCATCCACTTCAAAAGGTTTATCAAATATAATGGAAAAGAATGCAAAAACATCTGCAAGTATGGCTTGTGCTGCAAAGGCGATCGCGACACCGCCTATACCGAGTCCGGCAAGCAGGGTATTTACTTTGATTCCTGCATTTTCCATGAATAAAAATATTGCGATGAGCCAAACAATAAATTTAATTGCTTTTTCCATCCATCTACTGCTTACTGCGCCTAAATTCTTTTCATTTTTTTCCCAATATTTATTAAACATAACTACTGCTACTGCTGAGACAAATATTGCTCCCAAAATAATGATGCCGGCTAATATGATCATGTTTACGGCTTTATTTAGTGGACTGCTTAAATTGAGAATTCCTGTACTGAAATGCAAGATAACTAAAAGCATAACTGGCATGCTGTATTTTTCTATTACTTGAACTAAAACATCATCGGTTGTTGTTTTTGTTTTTTCTGCTGCTTTGCTCATTTGCTTTACAAGTATCTTTTTTATAATAGCAGTAATAATAATCCCGACTACTAAAACCATTATAAAAAGAAGATAATCGGACACTTTATTATTAAAATAGACTTGATTTAAAAATTGATTCATTTTTACCTCCTAAGCTTATTTATATATAAATAACATAAAATATTCTTTAATTTTTAGATTAACATAATCCATGCTATTTCTCAAATATTTACTCTAGAACATTTTTTGTTTATTAAAATAGTATACAAAATTGGATAATTCATAAAAAAACTGCTAATATTTTATATAGACAAATCATTTTAGGAGCCCATTATGAAAAAGGATGCCATAAAGAGCAAAGAAATTAAATTGTCCGAAGGAATTTCAAAAGTTATTATTGACAGGTTTAATCAAAGAATAAAAATCATTTCTCTTTTTGGAGAATTAAAAGAACTGCTTGATAAATTAGATGCAGATATAACAAAACATAGATTGGAAAAGCTATTTTGCGTTACCAAAAAAGATCAGTTAGATATTTTCAAAGAACAAGGATTTATAATAGAAGCCAAAATAGCGGGCCTTCTGCATGGTAAAGACGGTTATTTTCTTTCCAAATTTTTATCGCCAAAACGAAAAATCAATAATCATATTCCCGAAGAGGAAGAAGTTTTAATAAAAGCCAGAGAATACCTGCAAGAAGACTTTTTATATAACATCAAAAATCAATACATTATACGTAACGCCAAAAAAGAGGATGCAAATGAACTTGGATGTCTTTATGATAACGTTTTTGAAACGTATCCTACCCCATTAAATGATCCTGATTATATCATACATGCAATGGATCACAACACATTCTTTAAAGTGGCAATCTATGATGGATGCATCGTTAGTGCCGCATCCGCCGATATGGATGAGCAGAATTTAAATGCCGAAATTACAGACTGCGCTACAAATGATACACATAGGCAAGAAGGATTAATGGGCAGACTTATCTATGAACTGGAAAAAGAAATGAAACAAAGAAACTATAAAGTTCTCTACAGCATTGCACGATCTATCTCACCCGGAATCAATATCGTATTTGCCAAACACGGTTATGAATATGGGGGCAGGCTAGTAAACCACTGCCATATATGCGGACAATTTGAAAACATGAATATATGGTTAAAAAATTTATAATATCAACGTTAGTCAATTATGCTTAACGATCGTTAAGCATAATTGAGCCTGATAATACAACAGAGAGTTCATCCCTGATATCTTTTTCGGATAAATATCGATCTCTAACAACAATACTTTCTATTGAATTATCCATGAGACGGACCAATACGCGCGTAGTCAAAGCGGCATTCTTGCCGGAACTCAAATGTGAAAGTATCAATTTATAATGTGTTTGCTGCATTATTTTTTCCCATTTAACCATACTTTCTCTTAATCCATGATCACCCTCATATGTTAGATATACCTTTATGCCGAGACGGTAGATTTTTTTATCATAATCACTTAAATGATTAGTTTGATAGATAAGCTGTGTGTAAAAATCTATAATATTATTTGCGTTGACTTGCTTTGCTTGTTTTTTTAGTAAGTTAAAATAATCTTTTATTATGATTTCATGAAATAATTCTTTTTTACTTTTAAAATAATAATAAATCATTGGTAGCGAGCAATCTGCTTCTTTGGCAATAGTGCGAATTGTAGCCCCATTGTAACCATCTTTATTAAAATACTCTACCGCAATTTTTTTTATTTTATCCTTTAATTCTGTATCCGACATTGCAAGAACCTTTCTTAACGTACGTTAGGTTTATTATAATTGACATATATTATTTTTACAATAAAAAATATATTAAAATGATGTTTTTTATAATATTTTATACTATTTAAAGTAACGATTAAACATCTAACATCTGATATACTACTTGACATACAAACATAAAATCATGTATTATAAATTTACAAATGAATAGAAAAAGGTGATGAGATTCGGCATATCCGCCTAGAGCAACAGGATTTGGATATACCGGAGAAGAGTAAATAAAATCAAAATGAATAGGGTAAATCGCTTTGCACATTTTGCGCAAAGATTTTTTTATATACCCAAATTCTTGATTTTATTTTACTCTTGCTTATAATTATCGCCGATTAAAGTCGCAGGGTAAAACCTACGGCTTTTTTTAATACATAAAAAGGAGATCTTAAAATGTTTCCCTACTTAAACGATTATTTGACACCTCCGAAAAATTATACACAAAGTAAAACCAGCTTTTGGACAGATGAACATATTTCCAAAAAATTACTTGCCCTTCATCTTGATGAAAATAATGATTTGGCTAGCAGAAAGCCGGAATTTATGGAAAAATCTGTTTGCTGGATTAAAATTCTCCTGCCTCCTGCTAAGTATACAAATTTACTTGATATCGGCTGTGGTCCCGGATTGTATGCCCAAAGATTTGCCAAATGCGGTTATCGGGTTACTGGTGTAGATTTTTCAAGACGTTCTATCGAATATGCAAAAAGTCATGCCATAGCACATGCACTTCCTATTTGCTATCTACATCAAAATTATTTAAATTTAAGTCTTAATGATTCATACGACTCAGCTACTATGATTTATTGTGACTATGGTGCATTGTCGACCCAAAACAGAAAAAAATTAATGCGGAAAATTTATAATGCTTTGAAGCCGGGCGGAAAATTTATTCTCGATGTTTGCTCTGTTCAACAATATATAGCGTTCGAAGAAAGTCAGACATGGGAGATATTAAATGAAGGGTTCTGGAGTCGCGAAAAACATATTTGCATAAATTCTAACCGCAAATATGAAGATGATACACTGCTAAACCAAACAGTTGTTGTTACACAAAGCAGCACAAATAGTTATTATATATGGACGCATTGTTTTGGTGAAGACAACCTAATCGACGAGGTTACTCAAGCCGGTTTTAAGCCTGTGGAATTCTACAGCGATATAGCAGGCAGGCCTTTTTGCCCCGACAGCATGACGATAGCTGTTTTATTAGAAAAATAAAATATAGATAAATTAATGAAGATATTAAAAAGGTTCCTTTAATAAGGAACCTTTTTATTTTTTTAGTATATCAGATAAAATTTATTGTATCCAACTATCAACAATATCCTGATTTTCAGATATCCATTGCTCAGCTGCTTCAGTAGGTGTCATTCCTTCATTGATCAGAGCTTCCAGACTACCGATTTGTTGATCGCTCATAGAGAAATTTTTAAGCATTGCAGCAACTTCCGGTTGCTGTGTGCTGAATTCTTTATTTGCCAAAGTATGAATTTCTTCACTTTCGCCATATTCTCCCATTGGATCATCTAAATATTTAAGCTCATATTCCGCAAACATCCAGTGTGGACTCCATCCGGTTATAGCAATCCATTCATTATTTTGATATGCTTTATCCAACGCAGCCATCATAGCAGATTCACTGCTTTGCAGCACCTCAAAACCTAAATCATAGCTTTCATTGGCTCTGTCGGTCGCTTTCATAATGCCTGCACCAGGGTCAATCCCTACGATTTGATTGCCGAATTTATCAGACTGAGCGTTCATTTCTTCAATAGAATCAATAGTCACATACTGTGGAACTACAATGCCTATTTTGGCAGGTTCTTCATACCAGATTCCATAATCTTCAAGGCTATCTTGATATTCAGTCCAATATGTTTCATGAGTGATTGGTAACCATGAATCCATAAATACATCAATATCCCCTTCACTCAAACCAACAAACAGCGGTGCAACATCAAGCTGTGTCAACTCAACTGTATAACCTTGGTCCTCTAAAATTACTTGCCACAAATTACTGACAGCCACACATTCGGCCCAATTAACATAACCAATTTTTACTGTTCCTTTATCTTCCGAAGTTGACGTACTGCTACATCCAACTATCAAACTAAAAGAAAGTAATACAATTAATGCAAGTATAACGATTTTCTTTTTTCCTTTCACACTCCAATTCATAATTTTTCCTCCTTTTTTCATGAAGCATTATTTATTTTCAGTTCTTAAAGAACTTCCAATACTTTGAGTTATTCTATCTAATATGATTGCCAAAATAACTACGGCTATTCCATATTCAAAACCCATTCCGATTTTTAATTGGCTGATTGCTTCCAGCACACCTCCGCCAAGTCCGCCTGCCCCAATCATGGATGCAATAACAACCATGGACAGCGAAAGCATAATCGTTTGATTGATCCCAGACATTACTGTAGGCAGCGCTACCGGTAATTGGATCTTCCATAAAAGTTGCCTTGGGGTTGAGCCAAATGCTTGTCCCACTTCCATTAAGTCTGTAGGGACTTGCCTTATTCCTAGATCAGTCAGCCTTATTGCCGGCGGCATCGCAAAAATCACGGTAGCAAACACAGCCGGTACTTTACCTATGCCGAAAAACAATAATGCTGGAATGAGGTAAACGAAAGATGGCAGTGTCTGCATCAAATCTAAGATAGGAGATATAATTTTATGAAAAGTATTATTCCTGCCTGACGCAATACCTAAAGGGATTCCAATGAGTATACATATCACGGCTGATATGATAACGAGCACCAATGAAGATAAAAATGCAGACCATAATTGCAAATTATATATTAAATATAGTCCCAAAACAGTTCCCAGACTAAGTTTCCATCCTTTTACTTTGAATGTAATGACAACAAAAATCAGTATTAAAACCCACCAAGGTATGATTTGCAATATATGCTCAAATCCTCTAATGAATTTACCGAAACTTTCAGAAAAAGCATCCATGCCATTACCAAAAGTCGCCTCCATCCATCGAACGCCTTTATCAATATATTCTGCAAGCGGTATTTTGTACATACTATATACCCTCCTGATTATTACTGTGATCGGTTGGTATCTCCGTATCAGATAACGGCAATGAGCCGTGTTCATCCTCTGCGTCATCTGAATGATCCGGAGCAAGCGCGGAAAGCACAGCGCCACGCACAATGATACCGACAAGCCTGCCTGCTTCACTGACGACCGCAATCGGATATTTGCTCTCGGCTATAATGGCGATTGTGTCGAGAACCGGTGTATTCTCTCTTACTGTCGGGCCTTGTTCAAGCTCTATTTCACTTAGACTGACCACTCCCGCTTTTCTCGCTTCCAATGCTGCATCTACGGTAACAATACCTTTCAAATGCCTCTGCTTGTCTACAACATAAACACTTGAAATTCCATTTTCTTTCATAATTCTCAACGCAACATTAGGGCCGTCACGCAAAAGCATGTGCGGCTGCGGCTTTTTCATCACATCTTCAGCCGTTAAAATCTTACTTTTATCGACCCCTTTTACAAATTTAGCTATATAATCATTCGCAGGATTTTTAACGATTTCTTCCGGCGTACCTATTTGCACAAGCGCACCATCTTTTAAAAATGCAATACGATCTCCCAGTTTCAATGCTTCATTTAAATCATGTGTAATAAACACAATCGTTTTACGCACCTTTTCTTGCAGGGTTAAAAGCTCATCCTGCATTTCTTCTCTAATTAAAGGATCCAGCGCACTGAAAGCCTCGTCCATCAGCAATATATCCGCATCGTTTGTCAATGCGCGTGCCAAACCTACCCTTTGCTTCATGCCTCCGCTTAATTGAGACGGATACTGTTTTTCATAGCCCTTTAGGCCGACAACCTCTAAATTTTGCAGAGCCTTTGCTTCTCTTTGACTTTTTGAAACCCCTTGAACTTCAAGACCGTAAACTGTATTCTCTAAAACAGTGCGATGAGGCAGCAGCGCAAACTGCTGAAATACCATAGCGGTTTTTGACTGCCGAAAATTACGCAGCTCTTTATCTTTTAGCTCCATAATATTCGTACCATCTACTATAATTTCTCCTGCGCTTGGCTCAATAAGCCTGTTTAAACATCTTAGAATCGTGGATTTTCCACTGCCTGAAAGGCCCATGATTACAAAAATTTCTCCGTCATTAATATTAAAACTGACATTGTTAACGCCCACCGTATATCCGGTTTCTTTGAGAATTTCATCTTTATTTTTGCCATCTTTAAGCATTTTTAAAGCATTTTGCGGATGGCTACCAAATATTTTTATTAATTCTGAAACAATTATTTTTTCGGCCATATTTTTTCCTTTCACTCATTTATCCTAATCACGCATATTACGTTTAACTCTTGAATGGAAATAGTATAGCTTCTTATAAGATTCATAATAAAATTAACAGTTTTGTCTCATATTACATATCTACTGCCAAATAAAACAAACAAATGCAGCTCAGTCGAATTTTTGTAAATAAATGAATTTTATTTATTAATTATAATCTTATAGACATTTTGCAATACTAAATATTAGATTGTGCTTATTAGTGTAACATGAAATTTTTAATTTGTAAAATTTAAGTGCCGATAAAACTATCGATTGTAAAAAAATAAACGTTTAAACATAGTCAAAAAAAACGTTTTTTACTAAAAAATAACTATATTTTTAATTATTTTTGAATATATATACCCCTAAATAAACAAGCATATATGCTGCTTATATTTCACTGAAATAATATCCTTCAATTTTCGTCGTCGCTTGCCCGCCAAACAGCACTTTATCTTCGAAAGTTTTCAGTTGGACACTGTTAAAGGCATTCTTTTCTTTGTTTTGTTCGATTGAGACAGGCTGACCTTGCCATAAACTATTTTTTAACATATAAAAGCCAACAGCGCTATTGCCGGAGCCTGTAGCATTATCTTCAAGGTATCCGAATTTAGGCGCAAACACTCTGGTGCGTATAATATTTTTTTGATCGGCTACTTCTGTTGAAAATATAAGTACGATATCTATTTCATTTTTGAGGCAAAATTCTTTCAGCTTTTGCTCATCGGGTAGTATGAACAGTGTCGTCTTAAGATCTTTTATCGGTACAATCAAAGTGCGCAGCCCGGCATCTATCATGGAAATAGGAAATTTGCCTGAAATATCATCGGATACTATTCCCAGATGCTCTGCTATTTGCTTTTTTGCTATGTTTACTTTAAAATATTTAGGATCAGGTGCCGTTATAAAAACAGCATTAAGCGATGCAATTTCATTGTATACATTCAGTATTCCTTTTTTTGTGATTATTTTTATGCTTGGCAATTTTAAAAGTGATGATGTTCTTTTGAATAAAGAATACATACATGCAATGGTGCCATGACCACAAAAATCAACTTCGCATTCAGCGGAATAATATTTTAATTCATAGACATTTTCTTCAACAGGTCTGCAATAGACCACCTCTGATACAAACCCCTTATGTTCAAATGCTATTTTTTGCATTTCATCAGGCGCTAGCTCTTGGCCTTTTTGCAGATACAGACAGGCGGCAGGATTACCTGTCGAATTTTTTGAAGTGAATGCATTCAGTTTTAAATAGCCTATCTTTGCCATTTTATCTCCTCCATGCCAGGTTAGATACTTATTTTAATTTGGTTTATATTCAAAAGATGTATTACAAGACGGACATGATGCTTTGATAGTTCCCTTATTGATTGGAACACGCATTTTTTTGCCGCAGGAGGGGCACGTTGCCAATCTATGATCTACGAGTTTTAAAATACGTTCTTTATCAAACCCCACGACCACATCATCTCCTATTAAAAATGTAGGCACTCCCGTAATATTTCTTTTTGCCATTTCTTCTCTTGCCCTCATATTTTTATTGACATCTTTTTCTATATAATGAATATTATTTTGGGCAAGAAAAGATTTTGCCATTTTGCAATATCCGCACGTTTGCGTGGTAAACATAATTACTTGTTTCATTGCCTCGTCTCCTTTTAAAAAAATCTTCTATCTTAAATTATAACATCGATTTTTTAACCAATCTCATATATAAGAATGCGGTGCGCCTTTTTAGCGATTTTAAAAAATCCGGCCATTTTAAAAATCAGCTTTGTGATGCTATCCAGTTTGTTTAATTCTTCACTTGAAGTAAAATATTCTTCTCTTATGAATTTTATATCTTTATGCCATTTTGTCATTTCTACCTCATTGTCGATTCCCCAGTAAACCACGGCTCCCGTTTTTTGCAGCGATGGATGCTTCATTGATTTTTTAGCGGCGAGTGTGCTGTAGGCGTCAAAAATCAAGGTATACTTCCCAGATCTTTCATATAGACGGCTGATCAATGTTTTTATTTCCTCTTCTTTTAAATACATAAAAAGGCCTTCGGCTACAACAATGCAGTTTCCATTATTTTGAGGTATTTTTTCAATCCATTCTCTTTGTGTTACGGATGAAGCAATCAAATGATATCGATCGCTTTCATCATAAAAAAGCCTGCGCAGTTCGATTACTTCCTTATAATCTACATCATACCAGTCTGCATTCTTATTTTTTGTTCGATAAACTCTGCTGTCGAGCCCGCATCCCAAGTGCAGAACGATACAATCGTCATGCTTCGATAAAAATTCATTCACAAAATTATCTATAAGCTTTGCACGCAGGCACATCATGACATTGGTCTTATTTTGTATTCTCAACGATTGAAAATCATAGTTTATTCGCTTAACGATTTCAACAGCTTTTTTATCAACGAGGATCGGATTTTCTTTTTCATTTTCTTTTGCTTTCCCATAAAGAGGTATAAGCATCGTTTCTTTTTCTTTGGTTAAAACAATTTCATTCATAGTACTCTCGCCAAAAAATATTTATATAATCAGCATAGGCTCTCTGTGCAGATCAGCAAATTCTGTTTCCAAGAAACGTTTCGCTTGATAAAATTCTTCTTGTGTGAACCTGATTGCCTCAACCGGACAGGCACGTACACATGCACAGCATCGAATGCATTCTTGCGCATTAATCTGGCGAATATCGTTAAAATCAATCGCTTCCGTAGGACAAATTTCAGCACATAGCCTGCAGTTCGTACATGCATCATCTACAGCAGGCGCATATGCGGGCGTTGGGGCATTGTTTTTATTATAAGGCCTGTAGGGGCGATTGCCGGGGATATCTTCTTTGTTTAATAGATAGTTATCTGTGGATATATTTAATTTATTGAGAATATCCCTGCCAAATTGCTGAGCAATTTTAAGATCATCCGTATTCGGCCGCCCTTTGGCTACTTTATCGGTAAAAGAATGCTCCCCTAAAAATGCCGCCACCGCCACAGGCGCAAAATCTCTCTGTGAGAGGATATCTGCAAGCTCCGCAAAATAATCGTCATAATGCCTGTTTCCGTATACACCCAGGAGAATACATGGAGCACCTTGGCCGCTGAGCTCCTTTATATATTCTAAAACAACAACAGGTATACGGCCGGAATAAACAGGAAGCCCTATGAGCACCAATTCATCTCTCTGAAAAAAAGGCGCTTTTGGGGCTTTATGAATATGAGTAATATCATATTCATTGATTTTAAGACCAGTTCCTTTTGCTATGGCATAAGCAACTTTTTTTGTAGTGTACGTAGGACTAAAATAAATGAGATTGATATTTTTTATATTCATTATTTTTCTCCTTTATAGTTTTTCTGTCACGAGATCGCTATATCTTTTCTATACATTAGTATAACATTCGTATCCATTTAAATCATCGTTCAATAATTAAATCCATCCATATAAAATAAATCGCTCATTTATGAGCAAACTTATTTTAAGTATATTTACGAATCTCCGTTGTCACAAATCTATAGGCCGAATCAACACCTTCACTGATCGATACCTCACATTCATATCCTTCTGCTTTCCAGAAAATCGTTGTAGAATAATCATCCTCGGTAAATAAATAACTGTCTTCCTGCTGATATCTATCTGAATAAAAAGTATTCACTTCTGACGCTTGCAGTTCTGTTTTGTATTGTTTCACATAACGCGTGATGACATCTGTATTATAGACAGAATACTGTATATCAAAAATTTGCTCAATTAATTCCGCAGGCTCAATTTCTTCTATAAAACCTTGAGGATAATCTTTAAAATACGGATTGGTATCCGCATAATCTTCCTGCTTTGCTCCTAAGCTGATAGAAACATCGGTATTTCCATTTTCTTCCTCACGCAGTGATACAAATGTGTGCTGGCTTCCAATATCTCCTTCCAAAAAATCTTCTGAGCTAGCCTCTTCATCTATTTCTGTGAGTAATGATTTATAATATTGCCCCACTTCAGCTATGGTCGCTTCCGATTCGTAACTGACTGTATAAAGATCTTTCCCGATGATATAGTTTGGATCGAGGCGCACTTGATAGGAACAATCACTTATCCTTACCTCTTTATAGAGCGGCATAATATCTGTAGGATAGCCTTCAAGTAATTCCCCTTTACTAGAAGCTTCCAATTCAGATGAAGCATCCGAATTATTATCTGATGCGGAAGATGAACAGCCACCGGCTATTATAAGCATTATCAAAATAATACCTACAACAAAATATTTTGCATGTTTTTTCATATACTTGATCCTTTCTCATTCTCTCTTATTATCTAAAGTATAAGATACTCGCTTCTTATATGCAATTGAATTCATTTTACGGATCAATAAATAATTTATTTTAGACGCGGCTGAGCATTTATTCTATCTTCGCACAATTAGCCATCAATTGCTCGGCAAGCTTCGCCATATACTGAGGGCTTTCTTTCATGCCGCCCTCAAACCATCGTTTTAATATTGCAACGCATCCAAACGCTATAAACGAGTAGTAATATTCATAATCTTCTTCGTTCCCGCCTCTGACAAGCCTGCTCCATTCCTTTTTATTTTTTGGTCTGCTCGTTGCTATGAACTGATCTAAAAATGTGCTTTCCTTCGTTTTCAAAATTGCAATGAAAATATCCGAATCTGCAGCAATATATTTAAATAATTCCAATAGTATCAAACTAAGAGATGCCTGATCATACACCTTATGCTTTTCTATAATAGCGGTGAAATCTTCCCAGACTTCCTTTTCTATTTGTTCAAATAAATCAAAAATATCTCTATAATGTAAATAAAATGTGCCTCTGTTGATATCCGCGAGTTGCGTTAATTCACTGACTGAAATATCTTTTAATTCTTTTTCTGTCAGCAAGGCTGTGAATGTTTTACGGATCAATGCTTTTGTTTTTCTTACACGTCTGTCAATATTTGGATAATCATTTTTTTCCATCAGAAAATACTCCTTTATTACACATATAAAAACCACATGTTAATTAATCAACACAAGCTCACTAATTGACTATTGTTTGCTATCTTTGTTTTCAATATAATATAAACACTGCATAAATGCAATGCTTAAATCTATTAAACCCTCAAAAGGACATTGATTTGAAAAAAATTTCAGAATCGATATTAGCACATAAAAAAAGTATATTAATTATTTTTACAGCCCTTGCCATTCTATCGGCTCTGCTCATGCAACTTGTCGGAGTAAATTATAAATTATCTGATTATCTGCCCGATGACGCACCTTCCACTGCCGCGCTGCATATCATGGAAGATAACTTTGACGAAAGCTTACCGAATCTTTCGATTTATATAGAAGATATCTCCATCTCGCAGGCACTTGAATTTAAAACACAGCTTACCCTGCAGCAGGGCGTGAACAGTGTGTTATGGCTTGATGATGTCATCGATGTATATAAACCTTTAGATACGCAAGATCAGGATACAGTTCAAACATGGTATAAAAACGGAGGCGCTTTATTTTCCGTCACTGTAGAAGAAGATAACCTGACTGAGACTATTTCTTCACTGCAAGAATTTGTCGGAGAGAAAGGTATCCTTTCGGGAGATGCGCTCAATCAATCCATCGCACAAGACTCGGCCGCCGAAGAAGTGCCTAAAATTGTGTTGTTTATCGTGCCTTTAGTATTACTTATATTGCTGCTTTCCACAAGTTCATGGTTTGAACCGATATTGTTTTTGCTGACCATCGGCGTAGCCGTTTTACTCAATGAAGCCACGAATATTTTTTTAGGTGAAATTTCTTTCATAACCAGATCGGCAAGCGGCGTTCTGCAGCTGGCCGTATCCATGGATTATGCCGTTTTTCTTCTTCACAGTTTTGCCAGGTATAGACAAACGGAAAACAGTATTACCCAGGCAATGTCCAAAGCGATGAAAGAATCATTCTCGTCTATTGCCGCCAGTGCTATGACTACCATCTTCGGCTTTATCGTCTTAGTTTTAATGCGCTTTAAAATCGGCGCGGATATGGGAATAGTTCTTGCCAAAGGCATTTTATTCAGTTTTATATGTGTTATGAGCCTGCTACCTGTTTTGGTAATTTCAACATCCAAGCTGATGGATAAAACGCACCATCGTCCACTGATGCCTAAATTTGAGAAATTTGGCAAGGTCATCTCGCGCATCTGTATTCCTGTCGCAATCATTGTTATTATACTCGTCATACCGGGATATTTAGGCCAAAAAAACAGTAATTTTCTCTACGGTTCATCAGGCATGATCAGCCCGAATTCAATAGAACAGCAGAACAAAGATAAAATAGACAGTATTTTTGGCAAATCTGTGCAAATGGTACTGCTTGTTGCCGATGATGATGTTGTAAAAGAAGCACAATTGAGCGCTTCTCTTGACAATATCGAGCAAGTAACAAGTGTCATCTCCTATACAAATTATGTTGGAAAAGAAATTCCCGCAGACTTTTTGTCATCTGACCAGCTTTCGCAATTTCGCAGCGGCGGATATAGCCGGCTGATACTGTATGTTGATACAACGGATGAAGGAGAAGAAGCTTTTGATATCGTAGAAACCATAAGAGCCACCGCCCAAAGCTATTATCCCGATCATTACTACCTCGTCGGGCAAAGTGTTGTAAATTATGATTTAATGAACACCATTGTCAGTGATAACAAAGTTGTACGCTTAGCCGTGGTTTTCTCCATTGGTCTGGTGCTTTTACTCACATTCCGCTCGCTGTCGATACCGCTTATTTTACTTTTGGTAATCGAAGGCGCGACATGGATTAATCTGAGCATCCCTTATTTCACGGGTTCGTCACTTAACTATATAGGATATCAAATCGTAAGCTCCGTTCAATTGGGCGCAACTGTGGATTACGGAATTTTATTTGTTAGCAAATATATGGCCAATCGGCAGCTTCTAGATAAAAAAAGCGCAGTCTATGAGACCATTTCGTCAACTACAGCTTCTATAATAACCCCTGCGAGCATTCTAACAATCGCAGGATTGATGCTGGGCTTCATATCAAGCAATGAAATCATCAGCCAATTAGGTATTATTTTAGGCCGTGGCGCAGTGCTCTCTGCCATTATGGTACTTACTGTGCTTCCGGGATTATTGGTTATATTTGACAATATTGTGCAAAAGACAACATTGAAAAAACGAAAAAAGGAGAATCTACTCACATGAAAAAAATATGCAAAAGAGTGACCATCTTTTTGCTTTGTATACTTATATTTTTTACTTTACCAGCACATGCATTAGCTACTCAACCTTTAAAGGATGAGGTCGTTTATGTAAAACTAAATCCCGATGGCACGCAGGTCAGCACTTATGTCATCAATAGTTTTCAAGTTGATGCCGCAGGTACGTTTACCGATTACGGTAACTATGATAAAATCATCAATTTAACAACGACTGATATGCTCACCAGTAAAGACGGTGCCATCAGTATAGGTTCTCCGAAAGGCATATTCTATTATCAGGGCAACCTCGAAGAGGCTGAAATTCCCTGGATCATTACTGTAGACTATTTGCTAAATGGCGTTGTGATATCGCCAGATGAGCTGGCAGGAAAATCGGGTGAGCTTCAAATTATGATCGATATAGAGGAGAACAAAAACGCAAATGCTGTTTTTGAACAAAATTACTCTCTTCAAACAACCCTGACACTGAATACGCAAGTTTGCACAAATATCGAGGCCCTTGATGCCACCATCTCTGATTCAGGTAAAAATAAATTGCTCACCTTTATAAAAATGCCTAATGACACTGCACATTACGTAATTACAGCGCATGTCGAAAATTTTGAAATGGACGGCATTCAGTTTGGCGCGGTACCTTTTTCTATGTCTATTGATTTGCCTGATACAAATGATTTGGTTGATGAAATCACCGCGCTGCAAGAGGCTATTGAACTGATCGACACAGCCGCAGGAAGCATGGCTGACGGTACTGATCAATTAGACAGCGGCATGAGCCAGTTCAACAGCGGGCTTAAAGATATGTACAGCGGGCTTGATCGACTTACCAACGGTCTGGGTAATTTAACAGGCGGAAATGCTGATTTAAAAAATGCTTCCGCACAAATATTATATGCCCTTACAACGATTAAAGATAATCTTGATTCGGCAGGAGCCATGGATTTATCGGATCTTGACGCTCTCACGGACGGCTCAAGCCAGATACTTTTTGCTATCAACGGTCTTTCCGGCGGGCTATCGCAAGTGCAAAGTGCACTTTCAAATGTGGATACCTTTAAAGATAGCAACGATGAAATCATCTCTTATCTCCAAGAACGAAAAAATGAACTGGATGATTCTATCCCTGAGCAAGCCGAAGAAATCGAGAAAATAAACGGCATGATCCAAACGCTTACGCAGGAATCTTCCCTGCTTAGCGGACTTGACATAAGCATTAACGGAGACGGCACCGAGGTCAACCCGGGGATTGCCTCTATTGCGAGCACACTGGCGAGTCAGTATGCAACCTTTGATACAAACATTCAAGATTTGCCGGATAGCTTGAACGAATTGGCAGGAGGAATCCTCTCATTAAAAGACGCCATAGATCAACTCGCATCCAATTATGGCACATTTGACAGCGGGCTGGGTGAATATCTGTCGGGAGCGTCCACACTTTACGATGGCTTTAATGACTTATATGACGGTTTTGCAGACATCTTTGACGCAAGCTCTCTTCTAAGCTCGAGTCTTACCGACCTTTCGGACGGCATGCAGCAGCTTGCGGACGGAACAAATGAAATGCACTCGCAAACGAAAGATATGGATACGCAGCTGCAGGATAAAATCGACGAATTGCTCGCCGACTATGACACCGACGACTTTGTCCCTGTTTCTTTTGTATCTGAACAAAACACGAATGTGGAACTCGTGCAGTTTGTAATGATGACAGAAGGAATTCAATCGGCAGATGCACAAAATGCAACCGAAGTGCAATCAACCGAGCAAAGCTTTTGGCAGCGGCTGCTCGCATTGTTTGGATTATAAAAAATAAATTTATTTATAAAAAAGTATGAAAATTAAAAGCGCAGCTTTACAGCTGCGCTGATTTGCAATTTATACGAATTTATTGAATGAAGCAATTGATTTAGCCCTTTGCTTTCTGCTGAAAATCTCCATCCAATAAATGACGGGTAAAGATATCGCTGTCTTTTAGGAGGCTTTCTATGTCATCGAAACCGAGACGATGAAGCAATTCTATGACGTATGGATTATCGATCGGCGTGGCATGCGCGGCCATTTTTGCATATTCATTGACATTTTTTGTGCCCTCTTCGCAGCCGGTCACAGATTTTGGCCCCCCGACACAACCGCCTATGCAGCCCATTCCTTCATAAAAGTTGGCGTGCAGCTTTCCCGCTATCAGATCATTGATCATAGTTTTGCAGGCCGGCACACCATCGGCTTGCTTTGTCCGAACAGTAATGGGATGCTCAGGTTTTAGACGCTGCACCGTGGCTTTTACCGCTTCACTGATTCCACCCGTACGCGCATAAATGCGCCCCGCTCTTGAAGAATGATCTTTAAAGCTCTCTTCCATTTCGGCAGGATTGATATTCATTGCTTTGAAGATATCGTCGGCCTCCTGAAAAGTGAGCACATAATCGACAGCGCCTGCGATGTCTTCCTCTTTTGCCTCTGATTTTTTCGCAATACAAGGGCCGATAAACACGGTGACGGCATCGTCATAAAGCTGCTTAATCGCTCTTCCTCCCGCAATCATGGGTGATACGGAAGAAGGCACATGGCGCAGCAGATCACTGTAGAGTTTTTTGATCATCGCAATCCATATCGGGCAGCAGCAGCTCGTGAGCTGAAAATCACTGTCTTCTTTTATATTCTCTATAAATTCCAGTGATTCTTTCAGTGTGAGGATATCGGCAAAGAGGGAAACTTCGATCATACCGTCAAAGCCTATTTTTTTAAGCGCCGTTCGCAGTTTCGCGGGTGTGACCTCTTTTGTGAACTGCCCTAAAAACGCGGGCGCGATCAGCGCATATACCAAGCTTCTTTTATTCTGGATCTCTTTTAAAACGGGAATGATGTCACGGCTCGCCACAAGATTTTGCGCGCGGCATTGGTCGATACAAAAAGAACAGCTTACACATTTTTCCCCGTTGATTTTGCTCCTGCCGTTTTCATCATGCTCGATGGCACCAAACGGACAGCGTTCGGCGCATTCCCGCTGCTGCTCTTCTGAGCAACCGCACTGCCCCAGATGCCAGATCGGAGGATGCTTTTTTGGATGGAGCAGGCAATCCAAATGTTCAAAATCATATTGATCATATTCTTGTTGCTTAATTTCCACTTGATTGACCGTATCTAAAAGCAGTTTATTATACAATTCTTTAAAAGTTGTCAATTGCATCGCCTCCAGATATCTATATGTTTCTTATTTTATAAATCTGATGAGTACATATACATCGGCATATTTATCCGTTTCATTTTGAGATGCATCCATACTCAAATTTCGCACAATAATCATAAGGGATACCGCATCACTTTGCTCAATGAAGGTTGCATCATCCATGGAGATTTCATTCTTTTCAGCCGGATATGCTGAAAATGTATCAAAAAGTTTATCCGTATCAAAGCGCACTAATTCTTGCCTATCCTTATCTCTTAATACAATATCAATTGTATCCCCTAAAGCTTCACTCTCTAAGCTATATGCTTCATCTTCGTAATTGATCGTATTGATAATATTAGAAATGTCATCATTTTCTTTCTGATTACTAATATAAGCACTTATCAAATAATCATACCCTTGAATATCGATTGCAAGCTCATTTGCTAAAGCGACATAAACATATTGCTCCCATTCATTCTCTGCCGGCGCATAATATTCGCTGAAACCAAAGGTAGCTGCAAAATCTTCATACAGATCAAAATCATCTGGTATGAACTCTACTTTATCGATATATTCCATTTCACTTAAATATTCCACCGACTGCGTGATGACCGCCTTATCCTCATTGGATATAGCCTCCTTTGGAATAATTGCATTATTATCGAGCATATCGTTTTGCTCCAGCGCTTTTTGCAAGCGGCCGGCTTGGCTGATTCTGCTTACGGTAAACGCATCTACAGGCGGCGTGATAGAGACGACCGCAAAGATGATCAGCATGGCCGCAATAATACCATTTTTACGCACGCCCCAAAAGCTCATCACCACTCCTGCGCATAATGCGAACAGTCCGTATAAAAGCACAAAATAACGCATATGTGTTATTCCGGTCTCCCCTTGAATGATAAACGAAGATACCATTTGAAACAGCACGATAGGCAGCATCACTTTAGGAAATACTTTTCTGAAAAACAAGGCAAATTTATTTTCAAGGCCGCTTACTAAAATAAACAAAGCGATAATGGCAACCGCATACCCGATCAGCATCGGCTCAAGCAGGCTGTCCGTCCAAAACTGCCCTGTGATATTTATAGCGATGTAAATGACTAAAATAATTGTATACGCACCCGCCAGCGGTACCAGAATATAAGAAAGCAGCACTTCCAAAAACTTCGGGCAATGGATCGCTTTTTTTATTTTTTCGTCGAGTGCGTATCCTTCATCAGTACTTATGCCTCTTTTACCCGTATAGCGAGGTATTAAGGAAAGCATAAACACCGGCGCAAACAACACAAATACAATATCCGCAATATACCCGTACGCATCCGGATTGATTTCATGAATAAGCACATCAATCGCCGCAAGTACGCCGCTGCATCCTCCCCAAAGTATAAAAGAATACAGCGCCGATAAAAATACGGCTTTAAAGACAGCCATAAAGCTGTTGTGAAAGCTTACCTTGCCGCCGATGGAAGGCAGCCAGATATACGCCATAAACAAAGCAGCCAGCGCAATGGATGTTTTCGTCATCAGCTCCATACTGAATTTCCCCGATGATCTGATGAGAAAATAGTAGCCTATAGTAAGCAGGATAACAGCGATCATCAAGAGAAAACGCGAAGATATTTTTTCAAAAAACCGTTCGCAGAGCGCCTGCAATGTAATTGCCGAAACAGCGCCGACCGCGCAGGTGGTAATGAGTTTTGAATAATCATTCTCCAGGCTGATCTGCATGGCAACAAGCACCGCGGCAACGACGAGAAAAGCCACCGTCAACGGATATCGGGCAGCAGAGCCGCTCAAGGCTCTGAATTTATTAAAGATACTTTTTATCCATTTCATAGGAATAACCATCCTTACTGTATTTAATTGTGTCCTTACAATACGGGAAAAAATGCGGAAACCAATAAAAAAGATCAACTAATTTTCTTCATTATAGCATACGCTCTTTTATTAAACAATTCTTAATCGCTTTGCCGTACATTGGACGGCATACAAAAAGAGTACCTGTTGTACTCTTTTTTATTATTGAATGCTCAACATATTGCTCTATTCGTGAATACGCTTTTCGACTCTGAGTTTTTGCACCTTTCTTAAATATACGATAATCATCCATAATATCAAAAACGCAAAAAATCCGTTTAAGAAAATGCAGATAAGATTGCCGCCAAATACTCGGCCATGATGAAGCATATCATCAAGTACATGCAGACCGTTTGATATGAACGCCATTAAATTGAGCAGCATGATAGGTATCCAAAGATATAGTATACGCTTATAGTGACTGATTTTTGAGTCGGCATCGCTGTAGAGATCAAACTGCCCTTCGGCACGTTTTTTTCTTAAATAAACCCATCGCAGATAGCTCGCCACATGCTCTATACCCGTCTGCTGTAAAAATTGTAAATAGGCTCTGCTTTCCGCATTGCCGGGCAGGTTTTTGAGAAGCTCTATGCGATAGGTGTATTCAGCCTTTGGGCTGTCTTCAAAAACATATCTGCACCAAGAATATCCCACAAGCGCCATACCCTTTGCCGACATTTCATTGAGCCATTTTTCCTCTTTTTCATGATTCATATAGACTTTCCATACAATATACCTCATTTTAATCCTCCTGCCGCAATTTTCGTCGCATTGCGCAGCAATTCTTCCAAACGAACAATTTCCTGCGCCACGGCCGCTTTTCCCGTATTTGTTATCATGTATTCTTTCCTTCTGTTTCCCGCCGCTCCTTCGAGCGGCTCAATCCAATTTTTTTCAACGAGTGTATTGATGGCTCCATATAGCGTGCCTGCTCCGAGCACGACCCTGCCGCCGCTCAGTTCGCTTACATTTTGCATGATTCCGTATCCGTGAAGCGGACTGTAGAGCGAAAGCAAAATATATAATACCGCTTCTGTCAAAGCGCCTCTTTCCATACTTTTTGGCATTTGCTGTCCTCACTTATTATTACATTAACCGATATATCGTCTTTCGTTATAATTATATCGGCATGCGATATAGCTGTCAATAAAAAAATCTGCTTCTACGCAGATTTCTCAACTTTATTTATTTCTTGCCGGACACAACCTGTGATCACTGAACCAGAAACATTTATTAACGCCCCCTCCGCAATGGCGGCACTTATTCACAGGTATGCTATCTATGACATGATTTGCAAAATCCGCATCGGCAAGCATGCCCCGTCCCACGGCGGCAAAATCCGCATATTTATTTTCTATGAGAAAACGCACTTGCCTCTCTGCGGTGATTTCATTGACCGCAATGACGGGAAGGCTCACATTTCTTTTCATCTCATATGCGTTATACGTCATATAGCTACAGATAAAATCCTTCGATACTTGCCCTGCCGGCATTCTCATGCCCCAGGAAATATGAAGTATATCCACGCCGGCTTTCTCAAAGATTTTGGCAACTTCAAAGCCATCTTTTTCATCGGGCAAAAATTTTCCCATCCGCACACCGAGAATAAATTTTTCATGTGTATTCGCCCTGATGCCGGGTATGATCTCCGTTAGAATACGCGCCCTGTTTTCCGCGCTGCCGCCGTAGCTGTCTGTTCTTTTATTAAAATCGCCGTCTAAAAATTTGCACAGGAAAAAGCTGTGCGCGCAGTGAAATTCCACACCGTCGAAGCCAAGAGCGCATGCGCTGATGGCAGCCTGCTTTATTTCGCGCCGGATTGTATGTATTTCTTCGCCTGACAACTCATTGATGTCTTTATCGTCACATGAAAGCTGCAAAAACGTTAGCGCCCCATAAGCATGGCAGCCATCGACAATCTGCTTTAAAACCGCGGTGTTTTCCGGCGACCACAGCTTTATGCCTTCTATGGAGCCATGCACGCGTGTCGACTGGAGAATAATAAGCCCCGCCCCGCCTTTTGCGCGAAGTGTGTAATGATCGATATGCTGTCTGCCAAAAAACGTACCGTTTTCCCCGCGAAAAGAAAAAGTGTACATCGGCGGCATCACAATGCGGTTTTTGATACAATTGCCCCGCAAAATAAACTCATCCGTTATTTTTGTCATTTCAGCACCTCCGTACTGTCATATTTGAAAACAGTATACTACGAAAAGGCGCCGAATGCTATGCCGGTTTTTGGCGTGGTCATCCGTTTATATTCATAATGATATCGTGCACTATAAACCTGTTTTTATGATGTTTTATATAAACTAACATATTTCATTTGCTTCGCTGTCGCTACCGCTTTGTTCCTGCCACTTACCCATATACATACTTTCTGTTTTCTTCTGCGCTTTTTGCAGTTCCTCTATTGCTTTTGTTACTTCATTAAATAATGCATAATACATTTCCTTGTATTGTTCCATTTTTTTCTCTCCCGGTAAAGTAATTTATGTATACATTATATAATGTAAAAGTCTATATGTAAAGATGATATATGCGTTAATATCTAATTTAATCATTAGATATCGAGGTATACGTTATGATCAAACTGCGTGTGAAAGAAATTTTAGACCAAAAAGGATATACAAAGTACTGGCTGTATAAGCAAATGGGAATGAGCTATCAGAATTTCAGCAAAATGATCAATAATGAAACAAGCTCCATAAAATACAGCAATCTGGAAGCGCTGTGCGATATACTGCAATGCACACCAGGCGATTTGTTTGAGTATGCACCAGAACGGGATTAGTCTGAAAATTAAAAAAATATAAATAATTCATCAATAAATCTATATTTATTATTATACTTTGGTAATCCTTGATAATATTTTTGTTATACATTACTTTATATATTAAATTTCTTCAATACCTATTTCTTTTAAATAATAATATGTAGTATCATAGAATTTCTCCAAACGAGTATGATCATCCTTACAACCTTTTGGGATAAATATAATAAATCCTTGTCTTGCCCTAGTAAGTAGCACTCTATATGCATTTTTAATGTATGATTATTTTTCTATATTTTTTACTTTATTCCATCTAGTACCAGTAAAAACATATGGGATAAATTATTCATTTTTATTCATTTTCAACTCTATAATCTGCATCCCATGCAACAATCGACCAATCAATTTCAAGTCCTTGAATATCGAATTCAGTTGCTACATCTTCTAAATAATATGATGATCTAACATCATTTTTATCATTAAGAAACCAATTTTCCGCTTTTATTGCACTTTGCACCCAGATTCCAAAAAAGCGCAATCTCTTTGCCCCTGAACTTGCTGTTAATCCGTATCGCTCACTTCCACGTGCTTTTTCTCGAACCCATTTTCTTGCTGTATTCAAGTTTCTTGTAAGAACATTGGATAATTTTGTTTTAAATTGTGATAATAATTTTTTGCTTCTTCAGTATTCATATCAAGCAAACTATTAACAAATGAGGAAACTTGCTCACTTCTAAATGATCTTAAAGAAACAGCAAGATGTAATTTATCTATTGTATTAATTTTTAAACCGCTAATTATATCATTAAATGATTTTTCTCTTGTATAAGTTTCATCTAATATTTTTTCTGACACAAAGACATTCCAATCTGAAAAACGTTCTTGTAGAGCATTAAACCAAGCTAGCAAACCAGCTTCACCAGTATTTATTTCTTGTCTTTCACCAAACTTGCGAAATTCGAACCGAAAGTCAATCATTCCGATTGGCGACAGTTTGGATTTCTTGTCTTTAAAAAAGACTTGGAGCAATATGAGTGACGAGCCTGATTTTAGTCACTTTTGGTTTTATTAACTATAAGTTCCTTAACATGATTAATGGTATCATTAAGAAAAGCATGATAAAATTTGGTTTTAATTAAATCAAGGCTTATTCCAAGTTGTACATATATAGCAATTGTCAGAATATATTCCATTAGTCTGTTTATGAGGCCTCGTTCCTCAAAAGAAGTTAAAGCATCGTCTTTTCTGCCGTAATGCGTGTAATAATTTCTTGTGTCCACTATCCAATCGGATATTTTTATTACATCAGCATTCTCGAAAGAGAAGCAGTCTTTTGTTAAGCTTATTAAATCGAATACCTTATGCCAAGCAGTTATTTTATCGCCACGCGGGTATCGTGATCTTACTTTTTTTACATCATCTTTTCTGAAACAATTTGAGTAAACTTCAAAAGCCTGAACATAGTTAAGAAATTTATTTATATCAAAGGATTTTTTTATCAGTATTTGATAAAAAAGCTCAACAACCGGCTCTGCTTTCGAGCATAAATCAAACCAATTATCCAGAATTAACCCAAAGTCGCTTTCTATATCCTCAAAATTAAGACAAAATGAAGGAACTGGCCACAATTCCTTTAAATCATAGGGCAAAGAATTCATATGGTAGTACACGTCGTATTCTGTAGTGATAGAGTCAACCACACCTTTTGAGTGAAATTTTATAAGCTCCAGCGAGAGAAGTTCTATGTAATTCAACTTAAGGATAGAGAATAGAAATTGAGTATACGTTATGAGACGCCTCGCCTCTGATACTTTCTCCGGTTTATTGAAAATGAACTTTGTAATGATCATTTTTTTGAAATTATTGCCCTTTGAAAGAGCGAGCATTTTGATTTGAGGCTGAAAGACCAGCTTGTATTTTCGTGAATTAACATTGATTGAGTCGCGCGAAGAAATTGAAAGTCTTTTTCCTGCCTCATAATCGAAATCGAAAGCTTCCGGCTTAATAAATTCGTCCATCTTATCAAATAGCGCCGAAGCTCCGGAGATTTCATCATTTTCGGAGATATAACATTCTCCAAACACTATTTCAGAAGGTTTTATTTCTATGGAACAGTCGCAACCTTTTTCTATATCCTTAATATCCAAATATCTATAACCCGATTTTGGTATACTACAATTCAAGAGTGAGAATTGAACTCCATCGATTACACCGTAAAAGCAGATGTCGTTTTTATGTGCATCTATTTTTCGGAGCTGCTCAATGCTCAGCATATTCCCAATCACAAAATAATTTGGGTTTCTATATACCAGCTGGGCAGTAAATGAGTCCTTTTCGCTATCAGCCAACCAGAACTTCCCAATAATATTTATATATTTATATAAGTTCGAATTAATAACCATAATACTACTCCCTCAAAGTTTCTAACAATTCCTTAAATCCGTCCATTGCCAATTGTAATTGGCATATCGTTTAATCTAGTTATTAACCGTTCAATTTTTAATTTTAAAGTATCCTAATTACATAATATATGCTTATAAATTTTATCAAAATCTTCCTCAATCAAATTATCAATAGGTAGAGCATTCGTACAAACCAATATTGAATTATTTTTTTATTATAACTTTCTTTATAGAAATATTTAAGATCTAATGCATAATCTAATACTTAATCAATTGCATATCTGGGATATTTATTTTAAATTCTATTAAATAAATAACGCCATTAACACCATTGTAAATAAGTATATTATCTATACGATCTCCAATTCGTGGAATAGTATATTCAAAAATAATATCGCCAGTCTTTAGCATTTTAAAAATCTTTTTTAATAATTTATTTGATAGCTCCATGCCATGATTTTTTTTCTTCTGCTTCAACTCAAATTGATTATTTCAGGTTATTATGCCAATAATTTCATCTATCGTTTGTGAACAAAAAGTATTTACGTTATTAATATAATATGCTTCCTTCAATTTTTCCCTTATAAATATTAAAATTAATATATTATAAATAATAACATTTTGTATATGTAAAACAATATTAATTTTTATATCATTACCTGTTATCCACCTTCTCGGGATACAGATCATGCTGTAACAGTCTGTCTTTTGCGAACTGCTCCCACTTTGTGCCTTCTTTACCGTAATTGCAATACGGATCAATCGAGATGCCGCCCCTGGGCGTGAACTTTCCCCACACTTCTATATATCTGGGCTCGCACGCGGTAATGATATCTTTCATTATTTTATTCATGCAGTCTTCATGAAAATCACCGTGATTGCGGAAACTGAATAAATAGAGCTTGAGCGACTTGCTTTCGATCATATATTCGTCGGGAATGTAAGAAATATAAACCGCGGCAAAATCGGGCTGCCCCGTGATCGGGCACAGGCTTGTGAATTCCGGACAGTTGAACTTTACAAAATAATCGTTGCCCGGATGCTTGTTTTCAAAAACTTCCAGAATGCTCGGATCATAATCAAAAATATATTTTATCTGCCTTTCTCCAAGCAGCGTCATTTTACTTTTTTCTTTTTTCATTGACCTTTTTTTCCTCTTTTTTCTAAATATTTTATAAGCAGCACCGCCACAACCGCGGGAATGATCTGCCCGATACCCACACTGATAACAAGGGCGATATAGGGAATATTGAGTAAATAAGAAAGCCAGATCGGTACACAAAGTGTGGGAATGATCAATATCGGCAACCCCACTAAATACACATTGACTTTTCGCAGCGCATAGCAAAAATATGCCGTGAGCAACCCCACGAAAAGCCCGCCGACCATATCAAGGATGCCGAGGCCTCCCATGAGGGTGTTGCTCAAAAAATTGGCGATACCGAGCGGCACGATCAAAAACGGATAGATTGCCGCAAGGCCGTAGATAGATGTTGCGATGCGCACCTGATACTGCCCAAACGCGAAGCTCTGCGTGAGAAACATGACAATAACATATAAGGCGATAACCAGCCCCGAGATCGTGATTTTTTGAATGCTGGTTAAATTGGTTTGTGATTTAAACATAAAAAAAGCTCCTTATTATTTTAAATAAAAGGAGTTCGGCTCATCTAAACAAAAATAAAAAAGGGTACCCAGATACCGCTGCTTTTCTTACCTAGTTTTGTTTATAGACAGGATGGCATTTCGAACTGTCTTTTATTTTTATGTATTTTTATCTATTATACAAAATATTTGCTAAAATGCAAGGTCCTTTACAGATTGTATCTATTTGCCGGTACAAGATATATGGCTTATGCTTCATCCCGCCAGGCTTTGCACACATCGATCCACTCCATGCAGCCCGAATACTTCTCAAGCTCATCAACCGTAAGCTCTATGGCACTGTTCGCGCTGCCGCACGCGGGAAACACGGTCTCGAAACGTTTGAGAGATTCGTCCAGGTAAACATCGACTCCCCCGTTGACGCCAAACGGACACACGCCGCCCACTGCGTGCCCAATGATATCTTCCGCCTCCTGCGGGGTGAGCATCTTCGCTTTTTTATGAAATTTCGCCTTGTACTTCGCGTTGTCTATTTTCGCATCTCCCGCCGTGACAATGAGTATGGCTTTGCCGTCTACATTAAAAGATAGTGTTTTTGCAATGCGGCTGCCTTCGCACCCGAGCGCCTGCGCCGCAAGCTCCACTGTTGCGCTCGATACTTCAAACTCGAGTATTTGATCTTCCATTTCATAGCGCGCGAAATATTTTCTTACTGCTTCGATCGACATGTCTTCTCCTTTAAAACCCGTGTTGTATTACAAATACATCTACTGAAATGATAACTTTACTATGATATCACAAAAAAACTGCCGTATCAATTTTGTACGACAGTTTTTTGAACACTTTTACTTTTTCTCTCAAAATATCATATCACCAAATGCCCTTTCTTTTCCGCGACTGTGATGGTCGCTTGTATGCCGGAATTAAACTCCAGATAATCACTCTCAATGCCGTCGCTGAATATCACACCATTCTCGGGCATTTGAGATAATATCTTTAACTGCTTTCCTTTCACAATAGCCCCAAAGCAGAGATCAGCTTTTGAAATCCTGCTCAAAAAAGGCTCGCGTACGGAGAAAAACAAATCATCGCTATCCCATGCAAGAACTCTTTTTTCTCCTATCTTAAATGTTTGATCCATAATTGTGCCAACGATGTTTGAGGCTCCCGTCAGCACGCTTTTGAGCCATCCGGTCGAGCCGAGCCCTGTTGATACGATGACCCCGCTTGAAGACTGATATTCCTGCCTGTCTCCTAATTGAATGTGATATCTTGACGATACATGTGTTTTTTGGCCTATAAACAGGTCGTTGACCGCATACATTGTCTGACCGTCATTTAAAACTGCTTTGGCCATAGAAACCTCTTTTACCTGTCTGTTATTTTTAAAAATATCTTCAACAACCGGTTTTAAATCGTCTGCCTCAAACGGCAGCAATACACCGTCCCACCTGGCCGGATCCGGGTTTACGCCTATCAGTAATTGGCCTGACAGATACTTTAAAGTATTGGCTACAAGCCCATCCTGACCTATGGCCACAACAATATCATTGTCTCCAAATATAAAATTAGGTATGTATTCTCTGTCAACAATCTGCACCCTTCCCAGCCTCTCCAACTGATTGTAAGCTTTTGAAATCACCTTTTTATACTGCGCATCCTCTGCCAGGTAATCTGAAAAATCGCTGCCTAAGTGCTCGATATAAAATCTTGCCTGATCCACGGTGTTATATCTGACAATCAAATCTTCCAGCCTTGTTTTTCTTCTCACCAATATGATCTTATTTTCCGATAATCTTTCTAAAGTCATTTTGTATCCTTCATCAGCTTCTCAAGCAAATCGGGAGTGATATTGAGCTGACCGATCTGATCCGCTTTTTCTGCCAATCCCTGAAAAGCCATTGCGATCAATTTATTTGGCTGCATTCCGATACTTGCCAGTGATTGTATGATTGTTGGGTCTATTCCTTCCAACGCCTTCATAACCGCAGATAATTCATAGGCTTTTGCATCAGCTTCTGCTTTAGCGTTTTGGACAGTGAGTTCAATGAAATCTTTTCGTTTTTCTTCAAGAAGCGTTTCAAAATTCAATTTTTCTTCTTTCAGCAGATTCTGTTTATGCTGCACTGCCCGCTCTGCTTCAAGCTGAGTCTCTCTTACCTGCTTTTTCTTATTCTCGACTGCGATTTCTGTATTGAATTCATTTTCTTTTACACGTCTCTCCTGTTCTATAGATGCATTGCGTCTCTCATAGATAGCTTCATCCGCCTTTTTTAAAATCTGCTCCCTCACCTGTGCTTCAAGAGCTCTTGAGGTTTCCTTATTTGGGAGTATAGCCAGTATCGAAAGCCCCAATATTTCTATGCCCAGCAAATTTATCTCCTCATTTTGCCTGATTTCACTCAAGATCTCCTGCGCTAAAACCTCGCTGGATTTTATGGCATCCTTCAACTGTAATCCCTCGAGTGTTTTCTTTGTAAGCACTCTGACAATGTTTATAACTCTTTGAGGCAATTTTTGCGGATCATCGGATATATATCCTCTCCCTCTCATATTCAGGGTATAATTGAGAAGCTTTGTAATTTTTTTCGGTTCGACAATTCTGAATATGATTTGTCCTTGAACTGTGACCGTTTGAAAATCTGATGTAACTTCCTCAAAAATAAAAGATTCATCCACACTTCCTACCGGCACGACGACGATAGATGTGGCAGGTGCATAGTAACGAAAAGATATTCCTGCACCTTCTTTAACGATCTTCCCGTTTTTGTACTTCAGCACATAATCACTCGGTTGAAATTTTATAAATCTGAGCCCAAACATATTTCTCCCTCCTTTAATTATATTTTAATTTTTTTATTACTGTAGTTAGAGTTTTAACCTTTGCTTTTTCATTTTTCTGTCTTCTTCTATTAAAATATTTGTTCCCAATTAGAATTAAATTTGAATAATTTAGACGGCCTATGGCCAGCGTCCTTTGTATATTTATTTGTTTCAAGCACCATATCTGCCATTTTTCTTCTAAAGTTGGCTTTTAAAAGTTCTTTGTCTAAAATGACTTCATAGACTTGCTGAAGCTGGGTTAATGTAAATAATTCAGGCATTAAATTAAATACTATATCTGTGTATTCTATCTTATTGCGCATCCTGTCGATTGCATATTCAATAATTTTTGCATGGTCAAAAGCTATTTTGTCCGACTCAATGACCTCTCTTTCTATTTTTGTTACTTTTCCTTCAACGGTTTTTACTATTTTAATCATTGCTGATAATATTTCTTCATCATCCGACAATCTCAGTTTGAATGCCTGCTGAAAAATATGCCCCTTGTCTGTAATTGTTTTTTGCTCTTGATATAATTTACATGATACTTCAAACCACTTCGCATCATCGGCATCGTCGCTTGCTTTGATATCAAGTGCCGAATGGTCAACCAATGACATATACGAAGTGCTTACAACTCTTGTACGCGGGTCTCTTGATACATCGCCCCACGTATAAAGCTGTTCCATGTAAATTTCATCAATATTCGTCTCCTCTTTTAACTCCCTTAATGCCGCTTCATCCAAATTCTCGTCTATCTTTACAAAACCACCGGGAAGCGCCCACTTGCCGATAAACGGATGATCACCTCTTTTTATCATCAAAAGTTTCAATTTTTTTTGCGAAAGCCTTCTATAGTTTATATTCTCCTCATCAGTTACCGTGAAGATCAGCATATCAACTGTAAATGATGGCCTTTCAAATTTGCTCGCATCATAACTGGCCAGAAATTGTTCTTCCGTCATTCCTTTTTTATTTATTAAATGTTCTTTCATTGAATATCCTCTTATTATTTTTTTGATAATATCATTTTAGTAATATCATTATATTATTAATAATATTCGGTGTCAATATATTTTTTAAAAAAATAAAACCGATTCATATGAATCGGTTTTATCACAGTTCATTTTAAATATCATATTATCTATTTTTAATTTTCTCCATCCTCACCTTGCGTATCTGACTGCTCCTGCCCAGAGGAAAGAATATTGTTGATCGCTTCTTTGGTATCTTCAACCGTGCTTTCATCCGGAATCATAACATAAAGTTTCTGCGAACCGAATGAATACGTGGATCTGTAATCCCCCGTGCCGTCAACGCTTGTTGTTGTGATATCCCAGGAGGCCATATCAGTGAGCTGCATTTGGATCAAGCTGGCGATTTCATCCGAAGTTAAATTCGTCTCAACCCCCGTTGATGCTGTTTTTACAATACTCGTCATATTTGTAATGACAGAAGGTGAGATCATTTTCTTTATCATCGCTTTAATCACTTCCTGCTGATTTTTACCCCTGTCTCTGTCTCCGCCCGGCAGCTTATACCGCTCACGTGCAAAAGCAAGTGCCTCTTCACCGCTCATATGCTGTGTTCCTTTTTCTACATAATTTCCTTCGATATCAGTAAACGCATACTGAGAATATACATCGATGCCACCTAATATATCGATAATATCAACAACTGACGTGAAATTCACTTTAGCATAATAACTGATATCCACATCGAGTAAATTTTCTATTGTTTTTATCGAACAATCCACGCCATATAGTCCGGCATGCGTGAGCTTATCTTTTGCACCGCCGCCTCCGTCTATTTCAACATAGTAATCTCTTGGAATATTGACCAGCAGAATCTCTTTTGTAGCCGGATTCACTACCGCAAGGATATTCACATCCGAACGGGAGCTCGTAGATATTTCACCGTATGTGTCTATTCCGCTGATATAGACGATAAAGGGCTCTTCTACACTTGCACCGGCTGTGACAGTCTCATCGAGAGGGATTTCTCTTTTAACAGTGTAGATCACCTTCGTTTTTTCCGAAAAATCTGTATAATATTCTTCGATAAGGCTTCTATAGGCTTCATTGAGTATGATGGCCTGCACATCTTCTTCATACAATGCTTCCACCTGACTTTGAAAATCTATATATGCCGTTGTGGCTATTTCTTCTTCCAATTCATCATTGATTTCATCGATCGCATAATTTGTTGAGTCTAAGTTGATGATATCCCTTGTGCCGAACATCGCTCCTTTAAGATCTTTTAAACGAGAATAATCACTGTCGGCAAGCACGATCACGGATATATTTTCTGTTTTTACATCTTTACCTGTTGACTGCATTAAAGTGTTAAAAGTATACATGCCGTAGAAAGCAGCCGCAAAGATCGTCAGACTTATCAATGCGCTTAGAACATTAATAAATTTATGAGGCCTTTTTCTCTTTTTTCCGTGTATATCAAAAACAATTTTGATTATTAAAAGAAAGAACAAACTTCCTAAAGCAATTAAAGTCATATTGCTTGGCAGTATATTCATCGAATAGACTACGGCAAGAGCAAACGCAGATGCCATTACTTGTATCACAGTCGTTATGTAAATATTTCTCTTTTTTGTTTTCATATATTTTGTTTTCCATTATTTCTATATTTAATATCTTTTTATTTATACCACTAATTGCAACAATAGTAAATTATAAATGTGAACTTTTCGTGATTAAAATATTAAATATTTCTTTCAGTTAATGTCATACATATGTATTATTTAATTTGTTTGGCAGGTTGACGTATCGTATTGATTTAACTTATAATAAATATAATCAGTAATTTTTTGAGGAAATCATGCAAGCACTAGTGATAGGCTCCAAGGGGCAACTGGGTTTAGAAATACAAAAAAAACTATCAAAAAATCATATTTCTTTTGATGCATATGCTCACGCGCAATTAGATATTACGAATAGGCAAGATATCGAAGAAATCTTTGCTCTGAAAAAATATGATTTCGTTGTAAATTGTGCCGCATACACCAATGTCGACAAAGCCGAATCAAATTATGTAAATGCCTATGCAGTCAATGCAAAAGGCGCCGAAAACATTGCCAAGGCTTGCCATAAATATGATGTTGATCTGTTTCACATTTCAACAGATTATGTATTTTCGGGAGAGGCCGTTATCCAAAAAGGGCGGCCTCGCGCGTATGTCGAAACAGATGAATGCGATCCGCAGACTGTCTATGGCAAAACAAAATTAATCGGTGAAGAATTGATACGCATGCATCATGACAAAAGCTATATACTGCGTACCGCCTGGCTTTATGGCAACGGTAATAATTTTGTTAACACCATGCTTCGCCTTGCCGCAGAACGAGACGAAATACGTGTTGTGGCAGATCAATTCGGTTCCCCAACTTCAACAGCAGATCTTGCCAATACCATTATTTCATTAATCGATACAAAACAATACGATACGTATCACGCCACATGCGAAGGAATTTGCACATGGTATGATTTTGCAAAAAAAATATTTAAACTAAAAAAAATAAATATCAAAGTCATCCCTATTACCAGCGAAGAATTTATTTGTCCTGCTAAAAGACCAAAATGGAGCGTACTTGAAAATGCCAATCTTAAACGAATTGACAAGAATCATTTTCGATGCTGGCAAGATTCTTTAGAAGAATATTTATATAATTTAAAGATAAGGACTTAGCATTACATGAAAGGTATCATATTAGCAGGCGGTTTTGGTACACGTCTCTATCCGATTACAAAATCTGTCACAAAACAACTTCTCCCCATATTTGATAAACCCATGATTTATTATCCGCTTTCGGCTTTAATGTTAGCCGGTATTCGAGATGTTTTGATTATCTCCACTCCCGATGATTTGTCCTTATATAAAAAGTTGTTTAATTCAGGTCGTGAACTGGGCATGTGTTTTTCATATGCCGTTCAAACGGCTCCCAATGGCCTTGCCGAAGCTTTTCTTATCGGCGAGGAATTTATTAATAATGAGCCCTGTGCCTTGGTGCTCGGCGATAATATTTTTCACGGAAACAAATTTGCTGAATACATGCAGAATGCTGCAGAACTCAAGCACGGCGCAACGATATTTGGATACTATGTCAATAATCCGAAAGCATATGGCGTTGTGGAATTCAGCAAAGACGGTAAAGTCATCTGTATCGAGGAAAAACCTACTATTCCGAAATCGCATTATGCTGTACCTGGAATTTATTTTTACGATAGACAAGTAGTTGATATTGCCAAGACAATAACACCTTCAACAAGAGGTGAACTTGAGATAACTGATGTAAATCGTGCATATCTCGAAATGAATATGCTCAGTGTCGAATTGCTGGGAAGAGGTATTGCATGGCTTGATACAGGTACACATGATGATTTGCTGGCCGCCGCCAATTTTGTCGCTGCGATACAAAAAAGACAAGGATTATATATTGCCTGTATTGAAGAAATTGCATATAGGATGGGTTACATTAATGTAAAACAATTAGCAGATTTGGCAAAACCACTAATGAAAACAGATTACGGCAGATATATAGATACAATTGCGAAAGGATAAATATCGCCATGGCAAAAATAAATCTCATCCCCACATCAATTTCCGATATGGTTATTCTAGACCCGCAAATCTTTAAGGACGAACGCGGTTATTTCATGGAAACATATAACGCCGAGGAATTTAACAAAATAGGATTACACATGACTTTCGTACAAGATAATGAATCAAAATCAAAAAAAGGGGTACTTCGGGGACTTCATTTTCAGACAAGCTATCCTCAGGGTAAACTTGTGCGTGTATTACAAGGCAGTGTTTTTGATGTCGGCGTGGATTTGAGAGCAGGTTCCTCCACATACGGTAAATGGGAAGGTGTAATTCTCTCCGGACAAAATAAAAGAATGCTATATATCCCCGAAGGGTTCGCGCATGGTTTTCTTGTGCTTTCGGATATCGCCGTATTTACATATAAATGTACAAACATCTATTATCCGCAATATGACTGGGGTATACGCTATGATGATCCTGATATAGGGATTCAGTGGCCCACAGCAGATATTCAAAAAATAATTCTTTCTGATAAAGATAAGGCTCTGCCTTCACTTAAAGAACTAAAAATAACTTTTAAATAGGAATCATGATGAAAAAAATGCTTGTCACCGGCGGCGCCGGATTTATAGGTTCTAACTTTATAAAATATATACTAGCTCACCATCAAGAATATATGATCGTGAATCTTGATATACTTACTTATGCCGGCAATCTGGAAAATCTTAAAGAAATCGAAGATAACACGTATTATACCTTTGTATACGGGGATATATCAGATAAAATACTGGTAAGTAAACTTTTTGAACAATATGATTTTGATTATATTATTAATTTCGCAGCCGAAAGCCATGTAGACAAAAGTATTGACGATCCAAATATCTTTTTAAAAACAAATATTATGGGAACACAATGCCTACTTGATGCCGCCAAGACATTTTGGCAGACGGGCAGCGATAAACATGGATATCCTACTTATCGCAGCGGTGTCAAGTTTCTTCAAATATCTACAGATGAAGTTTATGGCTCACTGGAGCAGGATGGTTTTTTTACAGAACTTTCTCCCATACAGCCCAATAGCCCTTATTCTGCATGCAAAGCTTCCGCGGATTTAATCGTACGAGCTTATTATCAAACATATAAATTACCAATTAATATTACGCGATGTTCTAATAATTATGGTCCTTATCAATTCCCCGAAAAATTAATCCCTTTCATGATCAGCAACGCATTGCAGGAAAAACCTCTTCCCGTATATGGTGATGGAATGCAAATCAGGGATTGGTTGCATGTTAATGATCACTGCAGCGCAATCAAAGCAGTACTTGATCAAGGGCATGATGGTGAAGTATACAATATTGGCGGTAACAACGAGAAAACAAATATCGAAATCGTGAAATACATACTTCAAGAACTTTCAAAACCAAAAAATCTGATCGCCTACGTACCGGATCGGCTTGGTCATGACAAGCGTTATGCCATTGATAACAGCAAAATTACAACTGAATTAAACTGGAAACCATCTTATACCTTTGAAGATGGCATTCAGCAAACCATCAGTTGGTACTTACGCAATCAGCAGTGGCTGCAAAACATTCAAAACGGCGAATATAAAAATTATTTGCGTCAACTAGAAGCAACAGAATAACGAGGATAAGCATGCAAGAATATACTGTTTCTATTTCTATCGTTACATACAACAATGAAGAACATATAAGCTCTTTACTTGATTCACTGAAAAAGCACATAAAAAAAGCAAATTACATTATTTATGTAATAGACAATGGCTCTATTGATAAAACAGTTGAAATTGTAAAAAACTATGATGTCGTCTTTATTCAAAATACAAAAAACATAGGTTTCGGAGCCGGACATAATTTGGCTATCCGGCAATCAAAGTCTAAATACCACGTTTGTATAAACCCTGATATCATTGTTAATTACGATGTAATCAGTGATATTGCCGATTATATGGACTTTCATGAAGATATAGGGATATTGATCCCAAAAATATTAAATATGGATGGCACCATACAAATCTTGCCAAAAAGAGATCCTAAACTTATGCATCTTATATCACGACGCATTCAAATCAGGCCGCTTCAAAAGTACAGACATAAATATGAGATGCGGGATATGAATTATGAGTTTCCGTTTGACATCGAGTTTACCTCGGGCTGCTTTATGTTTATGCGTACAAGTATCGTACAACAAATAGGCGGCTTTGACGAACGCTATTTCTTGTATTTCGAAGATGCAGATATGGGCCGCAGCATACGCAAATACGCAAGAGCACATTATAATCCAAGCTTTGAAGTCTATCATCATTGGAACAGGGCTTGTAAAAGAGAGCTAAAATATTTTATAATACAAATACATTCCATGTTTAAATATATGATTAAATGGAAGTGACCCCCTGCGCGAATAAAAATTATAATATTATAAAAACTTTTTACTGGATGGCAATTAAAATAAGAAAGGCGTAATTTCATTTAATGGATATGAATCATCAAATTACAATTTTAATGGCTACTTACAATGGTAAAAAATATATTTCCCAACAATTAGACTCAATATTATCTCAGACATATCCTACTTGGAAAATAATTATCTCTGATGATATGTCAATAGACGGCACACGCGAAATCCTTGATTTATATCGGGAAAAATATCCTGAAAAAATCATTACACTCCAAAAATCTATTCATTTTGGAAGTGCCCGAGATAATTTTTTATATTTAATGAAACATGCCGAAACAAAATATTTGATGTTTTGTGATCAAGACGATATATGGGAAAAGAATAAAATCTTAATTTCTCTTGAAAAGATGATTTATCTTGAAAATCAATTTGGAGAAGACTGTCCGATTTTGATACATACCGATTTGGAAGTTGTAGATGCCAATTTAAATCGCCTCGCATCTTCTTTCATGAAATATTCAAATCTCGATAGCAAACGAACCAAACTAAATCAATTGCTTATACAAAATATAGTTACAGGATGTACTGTTATGATCAACAGCACGCTGAATAAATTAGCTTTGAATTATCAGGATCAAAGATATATTTTGATGCATGACTGGTGGCTAGCGCTCACTGCATCTATATTTGGTCATATTGACTTTATCAATATCTCTACAGTCAAATATAGACAGCATAATAGCAATAGTGTAGGGGCAAAAAATATACGAAATATAGATTATATTAATTCAAAAATATTTGAAAATAATAACATCAGGTCTTCTATTATAACTACAACACAACAAGCTAATCAGTTCTTGGTTTCATATGCTGATAAGATCCCAGCAGAATATAAAAAACTTCTTAAAAATTACGCAAATTTGTACAATAATAATAAAATCTTTCGAATAGTATATATGTTTAAATGCAAAGTTTTTAAGTATGGTATTATGCGTAAAATCGCACAAATACTTTGGGGATAACAATGATCAATAAAGCTATACATGATGAATTATTAAGTTCCTTATATGAAAAAAAGTATTCTAAAGCTCTTAATATATTCGCTTTTTTTGCCTTTTCTTTACTTGTTATGGATTGTGCCATAAGCGGAGGCGGCCATTATTTTATGATTGGCCCACTGAGTTTAAGAATGATATTAGGATTTATAGCGCTGTTTTGCGCACTTCCTACCATACTTTCTAACTTACGTGAGTGGATAAATAATGCTATGATTATCAGTTTGCTCCTATTCATTATATACTTATGTATATGTGCATACATTGGCATACGTAATCAGGCGGACACAGTGGCTTTATTGAGAGATCTTAAAGGATTTAGCTGGTTATTTCTTATTCCTGTTGCATTAGCAGTTGTCAATAGTCATACACGAATGGTTTTTCTTATGAAATGTATTATATGCGCAGCAACATTACAGTCTCTCCTTATCCTTGCCTTAAATCTTTTACTGGCATTTAGGCCTAATGCTTTAGCCTTTTTTTATGAGCCTATGTTATATCTTCAATTTGGTTTTATAGATAGCATTACAAACAACATGACCCGAATTTTTTCCCGAAGCGGACCATATATGGCAATTGGGATTATTATCATGCTTTATCTTCAATTAACGGATACGAAACTAAACTGGGCATATATTATATGTTCCTCACTGTGCTTAAATGCATTGCTTTTATCTTTTACACGTTCGTTATATGCCGCTGCTTGCTTCTCTTTTATTCTTACAATTATCTTTACGCTTATCTTAACCAAACATTTAAGAAGAAAAATACTCTGCCACATTTTAGCTATAACTGTACTTTTTGCTGTACTACTCATTTCCCAGTATTTTCTTACAGGCGCAAACTATTTTCAGTTTGCCGTTGCGCGAACTTTTTCTTTAAATATAGTTACTAATGCGCAAGATAATTCTATAAATGACTCTATTGAAAATACACCAAGTAATGACATCGATACTTCTCAACCAACGCAAGAAGATACTACTGATTCATCAACTCCAGCTATTACCAACGAAGATTTGCGTCAGCAGAATTATATTGATCGTACAAGGGATTCGGACGAAATTATAAGAAATACAACTATTGCGCAATTAAAAGAAATGATTAAGCAACATCCTATATTTGGCAACGGCCTTGGAGCCGCTATTGAATACAGAGAGGATGGACTTGTTGAATATTTTTATTATGATATGCTTAATAAAACAGGATTTATGGGGCTTTTTCTGTATTATTTTCCAATATTATACATGATATATTTTATCATTTTTTTATTGAAAAACAAACAACAGGAACAGGTACTTCTAGGCATTTTACTCCTGTGCTCATTAATGACATTTCTTATCGTTACTTTTTTTAATCCCTATATGAATGCGGCAATCGGTATAAGTTTTTATAGCATTATAATAGGATATTTTTATATATTGAATAAATACAAAACGATTATGAAATAACAGCGCTTAGCCTAAATAGATAATTTATATTAAAGGTATATATACCCCCTCTCCATTTAAGGCAAAAACTAATTTTGGTATTAAAATTGCATAAACTATCTTTAAAAGGAAAAATAATGGACAATATTATCGTTTTAGTTGTTTTATATAATAAACATATTCAAGACAGTTTAACATTAAAATCATTAAGTAAAATTACAAATATAAATATATATATTGCTGATAACAGTACGGCTGATTACAATAATGCCAAAACAAATCAGAATACTGCTTATCATTATATAAATATGCGCGGCAATAAAGGATTAAGCAAAGCATACAACTGTATACTGGATAAATTAGAAAAAAATAATGACATCCTCTGTTTTTTTGACGATGATACAATAGTTTCAAGTGATTATTTTGATACTTTGAGAGAATTTACAAAACAATATGAATATATAAATATTTTTGCGCCAATCGTAGAAGATGTTAAAGGGATTATATCTCCTTGTATTTTAGATGGGATTCAAGGTAAAAGAATTAAAAAAATAATGGATATTCCAAAAAATAAAATTTCAGCCATCAATTCTGGATTAGCAGTACGTCTTAAAGTCTTCATGAATTACAGGTATGATGAAAATCTTTTTTTAGATTATGTCGATCATTCTTTTATTAAAGATGTCATTCAAAATGATAAAACTATGCTTTGTGTTTTACCTACAATAATCAAACAGTCTTTTTCTGATACTGAAAAATTAGGTATAAAAACTGACTTAAAAAGATTTAAATCTTTTAAGAAAGATATAACATATTTTTGTAAAAAACATGAAATTTCTATGTGGAAAAAAATACTTTTTTTACAAAAAAGAAGATTGGAAATATTTTCAAAATATATTTAATATTAAAACCTAAGCACTTATATTAAATTTAGATATAAATACAGATTATAATTAAATGAAAGCAGGTAATATATTGAAAATATCTATCGCTATGACAACATATAACGGTGGACGATACATACAATCACAATTAATATCAATTGCAAACCAAACTATCAGGCCTGATGAAGTTATTATTTTTGATGACTGTTCAACAGATAATACCGTAAAAATTGTTCAGGATTTTATAGAAAAAAATAAATTCAATAACTGGACATTTTATATCAATCCCAAAAATATTGGTTATATTGAAAATTTTTATCAGGCAATTATGTGCACTAGCGGAGATATTATATTCTTATGCGACCAAGATGATGTTTGGCATCTAAATAAAATTGAAGTAATGATTGGCATATTTAAAAATAATTCACATATTAAAATATTGAATACTAGTTTTCGAAAGATCGATTCGACTTCCATGCCCATTATGTCACATAGACGTATCAATCGTTCGAATAATAATATTATTTGCGATCGAATAAAATCAAACAGTTTGAAAAAATTTGAATTTAGTTATATTCTTTTTAAAAATATCTCACCAGGATGTACTGTTGCATTTAACAAAGAATGCAAGATGTTCTTCTTAAAGTATTATACAAAATTATGTCCTCATGACTGGGAATTAAATATTTATGGTGCATTACTCAATGGTCTTTATTTTTTTAATATGGAGCTAACCGACTATCGCATTCATGAAAATAACACAATCGGTATTGAAGATCGTTCTTTAGCTTCACGTCTAAATTTAGCCATTGATTATGATAAACGAGCCATTCGGGCTAAAAATGAGTATCTTCGCTCCCTTGCTTATTCAGAGAATGATAAATGGATAAAATTACTAAATCCGATTCAAAGAAATACTCTGAGAAAATATTCACGAATAATAGAATTAAGACATAGCATGTTTACAGAAAAAAAGTTAAAATATTATTTAATTGGAGTTTTTCATCTTTTTGATTATATCAAACTTGTTGGTTTGCAAGGAATCTTTGATGATTTGATATATATTGTTAAAATTAAGAGTTCTAATTAACGAGGAAATTGTATATGGAAAATAATAGTTTTAAGAAAAAGACACTAGCTCCGCTACGGCATGTAAAAGTTATAAAAAAATTCAAAGAAGATATCATAAATGCAAATAGTGCAAGAAAAGTAAAAAGAAAAAATTTTATAAAACCATCGGAAGAGATCCCTCTTATCCCACTATTAAAAACGCCGCCACCTAAAATTGCAATATATACATGCATCATCGGTAATTACGATGAATTTCGAAAACCTCTTATTATGCCAGATAACTGTGATTTTTATTTTGTTACAGATAAAATACCAGAAAATAAAATCACTACTTTTACTTATTTAAATGCTTATGATTATTATAAGAGCAATGATAAAGATTCAGTGTTAGTAAACCGATTTATAAAAATGCATCCACATCTGATGTTTAAAGATTACGACTATTCGATATATTTAGACGGGAATATCCAAGTGGTTTTTGATCCTTCTTCTCTTATACAGCGAATAGGACCCCTTGGCATTGCTGCGCACCGTCATTTCCAGCGATGTTGCATATATGATGAAGGAGAAGTGTGTAAAATATATCGAAAATCCACCCCCAAATTAATAGATAAACAATTGAATGATTATAAAACACAAGGTATGCCATCACAATTTGGTCTTTTTGAAACAGGTATATTGATTCGCAAACACAATAACCCTGCCTGTATAAAATTAATGGAAGATTGGTGGCAAGCATTTTATAATTCCAGCAAAAGAGATCAATTGTCTCTTCCTTATATTATCTGGAAGAATGGATATAAATATGAAGATATAGGCCTGCTTGGCAGTAATCTTCGTAAAAATTATATTTTTAATTATACGCCTAAACACGCAAAATGATTCAAGAGATTAATTTTTAATATACCGCTATTTTTCTTTGTAAAATATAATATAAAGAATAAATACAATCACTAGAATTTGAAAGGTTAAACTAGTTTTTGAAAAAAAAATTGACAAAAAATTATTTGTATAATCTTGTATATCATGCACTCAATATCATTGTCCCAATGCTGACAGTGCCGTATGTAACACGTATTATTTTGCCCGCACAGATGGGTATCTTTTCAACCTCACAATCTTTATTCACAATCATTGTAATCGCAGCACAATTTGGAGTGTTGACTTATGGAACACGAGAAATTGCCATGGCATATAATAATAAAAAATTGATGCTGGAACGTTTTCAACATATTTTTAGCACTCAAGTCTTAACAACAATACTATTTTTAATCCCTTGTTTTTTCTTATCCTTGGGAATTGCCGGCAATAATGAAGTAGGTTGGATTTATGCGGTTAACGCATTGTTAATACTAAATGCAACCTTTGATATCAGCTGGTTTTATAACGGTCAAGAAGAATTTAAGATTACCATTACACGTAATATTTTTGTTAAATTTATTGCTATTCCTTTAATATTTATACTTGTTAAAGATAAGGATGACATTATCATTTATACACTAATATATGTGTTATCAGCTTTTATCGGCAATATCTCTATGTTCGCCGGATTAAAAAAATTTGCCGGAACATTTCATATTTTTTCATACAAATGGATTGATAAATCAGTTATAAAAGAAGCGCTTCCTTATATGGCACCCATGATTCTTTCAATGATATTTGTTGAAATTAGTCGTTTTTTTGTATATGGCATTTCCGGACAGACTGTTACGGGGATATATGATCAAGCATTAAAAATAGCACGTATGATGATTGTTATAACAACTGCTTTGCTCGGCGTAACATCTCCTCGTATGTCAATGTTTGTAAGCAGCAATACATATAATGTCATGCGTCAATATTACGCAAAAATTTTTATTTTTTTATTATTCCAATCATTTCTTATCGCCTGCGGAATACTTCTTGTCGGCAATGACTTTGTTTCATTATTTTTTGGTCCTAAATATGCAAAAGTAGCCCCTGTACTTCAGGTTTTTTCTGTTTACCCTCTTATATTTGTGTTGGATCAATGTGTCGTTTCACTTCTTTTGCGTCCTTTAGGCCTCACACACGCCATGCTAATATCCATATTAATTTCGCTTGGCATCAATATTACTTTAAATTTATTATTAGTCCCTGCTTTAGGCGCTATAGGTGGTGCATTGGCTCTTATTATATCAACATTAATCAGTGCTCTTATACAAACTTATAGTTGCTGGAAATTTATTTTATGGCAACCTATATTAAAAAATGCAGGCATAATGATAATTTCCGGCGTATGCACCACAACTTTATTACTCTTTATAAAAAAATTTATATTTTTTAGTGCTCTTGCAAATTTTTTCATTTATGGAGCCATCTGTATCATTTTATTTAGTAGTATTGTTTTTTTCCTAGCAAAAGATATCAGGGACTATTTATTTGAATTTATTCATTCTCTTGTAAAAAAATATCGTAAATCTTAATACAATGAATCTAATCTATATTAAATATTTATTTTTTTATCAATCTTTCCCGACGCTTTGTTGATTCTATAAAATATGACATCAAAGTCGCTTTATCATCTTTATAAATTGCTTTCTTAATTTTGCTCAACTCGGTTTCAAAATTATCGATCACATGCAGTAAATTTTCTTTGTTACCCAGAAATAACTCACTCCAGAGTTCTTCATTCATGTTCGCGATACGGGTGAGCTCACGATAACTATCGCCTATATAACTACCTGTATCACGGCCTTCCTCATCACTGTTCACAAGCGCAACCGCCATGACATGAGGAAGCTGTGACGTAAAAGCAATGATTTCATCATGAAATTTGGCAGACATGCGCTTCACTTTTCCAAACCCTATTTCATAAATTAACATCTCAATAGAGTTCAGATTGTTAGGATCATTCTTTTCTGTGGGGACAAGCAAATAATTCGCTCCCATAAACACAGAATCGGTAGCATAATCGATACCCTTTTTTTCACGGCCTGCCATTGGGTGACCAAATACAAAATCAACCTTTAATCCATCCAGTAAATATATTATTTCATCTAAAAAAACACCCTTAATACCTGTTGTATCTGTTAGAATTGCTCCTTCTTTAAAATATGATCTATATTTTTCAATGAAAGGTTTTACTTCATTTGGATAAATAGAAAAGATAATCAGATCCGCTGTACTTAAAATATGTTCACCAGTTGTAAATCCTTGTTTGATAATCTTTAAATCCATGGCTTTTTGCAATGTGGCATTATCGATATCGATACCGTAAATATCTTCGTATCCGGCTTTTTTTAACGCCATTGCAAAAGAGCTTCCGATAACACCCAGCCCTACCAATACGATTTTCATCTTTATACTTTGTCTCCTGTCTTTCAATTATTTGTCATTGTTTTGCAGCAATGCATCCATTGCTATTACATACCCATAAAAACCAAAACCGCAGATTTGCCCGATACATGACGGCGCTGTTACAGAAACTTGCCTGAATTTTTCTCTGTCATGCACATTGGAAAGATGAACTTCTATTGTGGGAATATGTATACTCTTTAAAGCATCAGCAATTGCATAACTGTAGTGCGTATAGGCCCCCGGGTTGATGATGATACCATCACATCCTTCAAAATATGCTTGTTGGATAAAATTGATGATCTCTCCTTCAATGTTGCTTTGCAACATTGTAATATCGATATCCCGTTGCATAGCTTGTTCTTTTAGATATGCGCATAAAGCACTGTAACTTTCGGTTCCGTAAATTTCTTTTTCTCTGATCCCAAGCATATTTAAATTTGGCCCGTTAATAATTATATAACTTTTCATTATTTTTCCCCTTCCCGGTTGATTACATCAATAATTTTATTCGCCGCATGCTGCGCTATGCTGTCGTTGCAGATAATAAAATCTGCCGCATTCTTATAAAGTGGATACCTGCATTCATACAACTTATATAAATTTTCAATTCCACCTTTTAATAACGGCCTTTTTGAAAGCTCTATATCTGCCGTAATTTTATCTATCGGTCTATCAATAAAAATGATTTTGCCGGCTTTCTTGAGTAATTTTATATTGCTTTGTCTCAAAATCACACCACCTCCGCAAGCAATCACAACAGGATTTAAATCTATAAGTTTTCTGCAAGCAGTGCTTTCCGCATCACGAAATACCTCTTCGCCTTCCAAGAATAAGCTGTCAATACTTCTTCCCGTCATTTGAATAATCATTTCATCCATATCAAAAAAAGGATAATTTAATTTTCTGCCGACAATTGCACCGATTGTGGTTTTGCCACTACCCGGCATTCCAATTAGAATAATACTATGTTTTAACATAAAATATACGCTCACTTATTTAATGCATCAAATATTTTAAAAAATATTTCTTCATTGATTTTTGTATGCTGCCATATTTCCTGCGCTTTAATCGCCTGCCAAATCAGCATATGAAGTCCTCCGCAAGTGATTTTCCCTACTTTTTCTCCTAGTTTTATAAATTCGGTTTCTTTAGGATTATAGATTAAATCCACAAGACACTTATAATTATCAATTATATTTTCACTTACCGGCGAAATCCCTACTTTCGGATACATCCCGACAGGAGTTGTATTGATGAGTATGTATCCTTTGATATTTTTTAATTCATTATAATCGATAACTTCTATATCATAAAACGTCGTCTTTTTATCCTGTTTATTTCTTGTAACAGCAAATATCTTATTTGCTTCCAGATCTTTAAGACAAGTCAGCACTGCCTGAGCCGCTCCGCCTGTACCTAAAACAACTGCTGTTCTCCCGGCAACGTCAATACTGTTTTTCGAAAGCATTACTTTAAATCCGAAGTAATCCGTATTATAGCCCGTTAAAACACCATTATGATTGGCAATCGTATTAACTGCTCCGATTCTTTTTGCTTCAATAGACAGCTCGTCTAAGTCATCTATAATCAGTTGTTTATATGGAATGGTTATATTGGCGCCTTTTATTTTTAAAAATCTGATAGTATTTACACATGAATGTATATCTTCAACAGGTATTTCAAACAGATTATAGACTGCTTGCATATTTAAAAATTCAAATATTTTGCTGTGGATTTTTGGTGAAAGGCTGTGGGAAAGTTTTTCACCTATTAAACCATAGTGGTCCATAAAACACCTTCTCTTTATTTTATGCATTTTTTAATTTGAATCGGCTGCGGGATAGCTTCCCAATATACGTAAATAAGCAGATGCTTTCTGGATTTGGTCCAAGGCTTTTTTTGTATTTTCATTGTTGATATTGCCTTCAAAATCTGCATATAAATAATAAGTCCATGGATTGTCACATTTAGGCCGGGATTCGATCTTTACTAAATTTAACCGGTTTTCAGCGAAAAAGCTGAGTAAATTATAAAGAGTACCTGCCTTATGATCCATTGAAAAAACCACACTTACTTTATTGGCTTGCTCGTTCGCAAATAAATCTTTACTTACAATGATAAATCTTGTGGCATTGTTATTTTTATTTTGGATATTTTCCTCTATAATATTTAAATTATAAATTTGAGCAGCACGTCTGCTTGCAATTGCAGCTTTTGTCATATCTTTAATTTGGCTTACATATTTTGCACTGACCGCAGTGTTATGATAAGGTATCAAACGAAGATGTTTATGTTTAGTTAAAAATTCCGTGCTTTGCTCGAATCCTTGTGTATGCGAATACACTTCATCAATGCAATCTAGTGAAGCCCCTGTAACTCCCATCAAATGCTGGCAAACTGGTATATAGACTTCTCCGATAATATAGTACCCATATTTTTCTAAGAGATCATAGACAATGCTAACTGCCCCTGTCGTGGAATTGTCTATCGGAAGAATTCCGCATCGTATTTCATTATTTTTAAGGGCTACAAAAACGTCTTCAAATTCTTTGTATGCTTTTTGGCATACATCCTCACCAAAATATTGTATCAATGCCTCTTCTGAAAATGAACCTGACACACCCTGAAATCCGACTGCTTTACATATGTTTTCCGTGTTTAAAGGCTCTTTGCACCTATGCGCGTATTGCATTTGTTGTTTTTGCATATCACGGCTGATACGCATTATTTGAATAATAAAATCAGTCACATATTGCTTATATTCTTTATTATTTAAATTCGCCAGTGCATTTTCTATAACTTGTTCTTCACGAGATTTTTGCAGCACCTGTAAGTGATGTTTCTTTTTGATCTCAGCAATCTCGAGCACAAAATCCATACGCTGTTCAAACAACGCAATGAGCCGCCTATCGATTAACTCTATTTCTTTTCTATAATCATCCAGTAAATCCAACAATTATTCCTCCATTAAATCAAGTATGGCAATAGCGGCGGCCGCTTCTATAACAGGTACAACGCGAGGCACGATGCATGGGTCGTGCCGGCCGGTAATAGTAAGAATACTTTCTCTTTTCTCTTTAATATTCACCGTGCTTTGTAATTTTGCAATTGACGGAGTTGGCTTTACTGCTGCTTTAAAAATGATTGGCATCCCTGTCGTTATTCCGCCTAATATACCACCGTTATGATTTGTTCTTGTTTTGACTGTATTATTTTCATCATAATAAAACGAATCATTACACTGACTTCCAAGCATTTTAGTTATCTCAAACCCCCGCCCGAACTCTACGGCTTTTATGGCGGGAATAGCAAAAAGCAAATGTGAAAGCCTGGATTCTACCGAATCGAAAAACGGTTCCCCAACCCCCGCCTGGACTCCCATGATCATACATTCTACTATTCCACCGAGTGAATCCTGTTGTTCTTTCGCATCGATAATGGCCTGTCTCATTGCCTTTTCTTGTGCAATATTCAATAATGGCAATTCACTGTTTTTTAATTGTTCGCAATCCATATTTTCTATATTCACTTCATCAAACGACTTATCGCATATATCTTTTATACTCAGAATATGAGCTGCGATTTGTATGCCTTTTTTCTCTAAAATCTGTTTGCAAATCGCGCCTGCAAAAACCATCGGTGCGGTAAGTCTGCCTGAAAAATGACCGCCGCCGCGATAATCGTTAAAACCTTTGTAATGTACGGCACCTGAATAATCCGCATGACCGGGGCGCATTAAATCTTTCAGCTTATTGTAATCTCCTGATTTTCTATCCCTGTTATAAATCAACGCACACAGAGGTGTGCCTGTTGTTTTGCCTTCAAAAAAACCACTGATGATTTCGGGCATATCATCTTCGTCCCTGGCGGTGGAAAGTTCACTCCTGCCGGGAGCTCTGCGTGCCATTTCCCCGGCAATATTTTCAAGATCCAGTTTTGTGCCGGGCGCGAGACCGTCTATGACAATGCCGATAGCCTCTCCATGAGACTCTCCAAACAATGATAATTTAATATTTCTTTCCCACATACTACTCATTGATTTTCCCTCCCAAAATTTCATAATCTCTAAAAAAATTCGGATATGATTTGGAAACACATTTATATTCATTGATAATGATCGGTCTCGCACATCGCTGTGCTATAATGGCAAGCATCATGGCAATACGGTGATCACCGTGACTTTGTACTTCGCATCCGCCTTTAAGATGATCGACTCCTGTGATGTACATACAATCGGAATCTTCCCATATAACAGCACCAAGCGCTACGAGTTCTTTTACTGTTGCACTCAGGCGGTCGCATTCTTTCATTCGAAGCCGCTGCGCATTTTTTATAACCGTTTGCCCTTTTGCAAAACAAGCTGTTGCTGCAAGAACGGGAATGATATCGGGAATTTGCGACGCATCAATGACAATACCTTTCAAATCTTTAACTTTTGCTTTTATTTTATTTAAATTCACCGTGATATCAACGCCCATTTGCGTGAGAATTGCAATGATTTCCCTGTCTCCCTGAAGAGAATTTATGTCAAGCCCCAATAGCGTAACATCGGCTCCAAGCGCGCCTGCGCAAAGAAAAAATGCCGCTTGAGAAAAATCGCCTTCAATGCAGTAATCACGTGGCTTATATTGCTGTCTTCCCGGTATTTTAAATATTTTATAATCATAATTAACTATTTTAATTCCAAAGTTTGATAAGACCTGTAATGAGAGGTCCACATAACTTTTTGATTCTAACTTTGATGTGAGAATTATCTTTGAATCTTTATCAAGCAAAGGCAACGCATAGAGCAGACCTGTAATAAACTGAGAGCTGATGTTGCCATCCAATTCAAAAACATCCCCTGAAAGCTTACCATGAATTGAAATGTCCAATATATCCGGCTTCCTATTATAGCTAATGTTTTGTTTATCAAAAATAGAGAAGTATGGCATAATAGGGCGCTTGCCTAGATTGCCTTCTCCGATAAATCGATAATCGCCGCCTAAAGAGAGCGCGATTGGAAGCAGAAACCGGAGTGTTGAACCTGATTCCCTGCAGTTTAATGTTTTCTGCATGGATTCCTGCTTGTTTTTTTGATGCATGATTCCGTCAATCAACAACTGCTTATCTTTAACAGCAACCCCCGCGCCCAAAACTCTCATTGCTTCAATCGTTGCAATAATATCGTCTGATAAATCAATATTTTTTATGCATGATCTCCCATTACTCAGACATGCCGCTATGATTGCTCTGTGCGCCATACTTTTGGAAGGAGGAATATTTACAGTCCCTTGTAATAACGTCGGTTGAATAAAAATTTTATTCATATAGTCTACATATGCCTTTCTGTTTGTTCGCTGGCAAAAAACGAGGGTGAAGCCTTATAAATAAAGCTTTCTCCCAACTCTTTGAGCAATATGATATAAAGTACATCGTCTAAATTTTTTTTATCCAGTGCAATACTGGACAGAACCTTTTCCGTATCATTTACTTCTATATGAGTCGGCAGCCCGTATTGCTGTAATAGTTTCGTCAATTTTTCCAACGTTCCTTTTTCTGTAATTCCCATATCCTCGCTTATCTTTGTAATAGATACCATACCGATTGCAACGGCCTGCCCGTGAGAATAGACCTTATAATCATAATATTTTTCTATGGCATGGGCATATGTGTGTCCGAAATTGAGCTTCATTCGCTCACCGTAGTCTCTCTCATCATGCTCCACGACCGATTTTTTTATATTGCAGCATGTGTAGATAACTTCGTCAATATGCCGCATCAATTCCTTTTGACTTTTATATGCCAATAAAACGTTAAAGAATTGTACATCTTGTATGCATCCGTATTTTATCACTTCGGCCATGCCATCCTCAAAGTATTTTTGAGGCAATGTGCTTAAAACATTTGGATCAATAAAAACAGCTTTCGGCTGATAAAAGCTTCCCACAAGATTTTTCCCGAAAGATAAGTTTACCGCAACTTTTCCGCCTATAGAGCTGTCGACCTGAGCAAGCAGGGATGTAGGGATTTGCACATAGGAAATTCCACGTAAATATGTGGATGCCGCAAAGCCGCCTAAATCACCGATTACGCCGCCGCCTAAAGTAATAAGTAATTCTTTACGATTAAGTCTGAACTTAAGCATATGCTCGTAGATTTTTGGCAGAATTTCAAATGATTTAGTGATCTCTCCCGCCGGCAGTGCTAAAATATCGATAACAAATCCTGCTTTGTATAAATTTTCTTTGACAGCTTTTCCATAATGAATAAACACATTTTCATCTGTTAGAATAAAAATTTTTCTCCCAGTATAGTGTGATTTTATCATCTCACTTATATTATTTATAATACCTTTTTTTATGATAATATCGTAGCTGTTTTTACCTAAATTTACCCTAAGTTGTCTGTCCATATTTAACCATTCCTTGTTTATTCAAAGATTAAATTTCTCTGCCTACAGCCTGAGCAATGATTTTGAGGCTTTGTACGATTTCCCCGAATTTTTCAGGCCGAATTGATTGCTGTCCGTCGCAAAGTGCATTTGCAGGGTCATTGTGTACTTCTATGATCAGCCCGTCTGCGCCCACTGCGATTGCAGCTTTTGCCAGAGAATCCACCATCCACCATTTGCCTGCAGCATGACTCGGATCCACAATGACAGGAAGATGGCTTAATTTTTTAACAGCCGGAACAGAGCTCAAATCTAGCGTATTTCGGGTATATGTCTCAAATGTCCGAATGCCGCGTTCGCACAAAATAATATTTTCATTGCCGCCTGCCATAATGTATTCGGCAGACATCAGCCACTCTTCTATTGTAGCAGAAAGTCCTCGTTTTAACAAAACAGGCTTTCTTATTTTTCCCAATTGTTTGAGCAGATCAAAATTTTGCATATTTCTGGCGCCAACTTGAATAATGTCAACATCTCGTTCAAAAACTTCAACATCGAAAGGAGACATGATTTCGCTGACAATAGGCAGCCCCGTCTGCGCTCTTGCTGCACATAACAATTCAAGTCCATCATATTTCAATCCTTGAAAAGCATAAGGTGACGTTCTTGGTTTGAATGCTCCTCCGCGCAAAAACGATGCTCCATGATTTTTGACTTCTTTGGCGATTTGAGTAATTTGTTCTTTGCTTTCTACCGAGCAAGGACCTGAAATCAGAGCAATTTTATTAGCACCTATCTGATGATCTCCAAATTTAATAACAGAATCTTCCGGATGAAATTTTCTGTTCGCCTTTTTAAAAGGCTCTGCCACATTCATCACACGCTCGACACAACGATTAGCTTCTATATGCGTGTGATCAATTTTGCTCGTATCGCCTATGAGTCCTAAAATAATTAAATCTTTTCCTTTCACACTGCTCACTTCCACTCCCTTCTTTCGAATGAACTCTGTTAGATTGCTGATTTCCGCTTGTTTGGTTTCAGGTTTTAAAATAATGACCATCGCTTTCTCCTTTACTTTACAATGAAAATATTTTTCTGCTTTTAAATACTTACAAACAATAAAAATGGAGAGCCCCGCTATGAGCTCTCCATGTAAAATTCTATCTGCTATTTTGCTTTTCAATCATACACTCATATAAACGGGAATTTTCCGATACGCAAATAAGCCGGCGCTAAAATAATAAAAGCCCCAGAATGTAAAATAATAAAAGCTATTTAATTGTACGGCTAATTTACTTTTATTTACTTCCATAAAATTCCCATACTTTTTAAAAGATTTTTTTTGATTATAACAGCTATTTTTTATTTGTCAACAAAAAGATAACTATGAAAATAATTTTATATAAAAAAAACGATTGCAAATTGCAATCGTTAGAATTTTTTATTCTTTGTAATTAGATTCAAAGCGCCATGCATCACGGCACATATCCAGAATATTTTTTATTGCAATCCATCCCAACTCCTTTTTTGCTTTTGAGGCATCTGCATAACACTGTGCAATATCTCCTGCTCTTCGTGCTGCAAATTCATAAGGTATTTTAACGCCTGTTGCTTCTTCAAATCCTTTTACCAACTGCAGCACCGATGTGCCTTTGCCTGTTCCCAAATTATAGATATGTACGCCTTGTGTTAAATTATCAAGCGCCGCCATATGCCCTTGTGCCAGATCCACGACATGAATATAATCTCGAATGCCTGTGCCGTCCTTCGTTGGATAATCATTTCCAAAAATATTTAGCTGTTTCAATTCCCCTTTAGCCACTTTTGTAATATAAGGCATTAAGTTATTGGGAATACCGCTGGGCATTTCTCCGATCAGTCCGCTTTCATGTGCTCCCACAGGATTAAAATATCGTAGCAGTGACACAGAAAAACTCGGATTTGCTTTGGCAATATCCATTAAAATCTGCTCGCTCATCACCTTTGACTGTCCGTATGGATTCGTTGTAGGAAGCAGCGTCATCGTTTCTCTGAAAGGCACTTTATTTTCACCATACACGGTCGCAGATGAACTGAATACAAATTTATCAACACTATATTTAAGACATAACTTCGCAAGAACCATTGTACTGACCACATTATTATAATAATACACAAGCGGTTTTTCGACAGATTCCCCAACCGCCTTAAAGCCGGCGAAATGAATGATTCCATCTATACTGTGAGAAATAAAAATATCTTCCATCTGCGCTTCGTTTGCTGCGTCGCACTCGTAGAACGTGATCTCTTTATTTGTGATTTCCCTAATACGATCAAGCATGAACGGACTACTGTTGTAAAAATTATCAACAATAATGACATCATGCCCTGCCTCTAGGAGAACCACAACTGTATGCGAGCCTATAAATCCCGCTCCGCCTGTTACTAAAATGTTCATTTGTTTTCCCTTTCAATTCTTTTAATAATTCGTTACATTTATTTTTTATACTAATTTGCCTGCAACTCTACGTCCTGCAGAATCATACACAACATTCATTGAATCCATCTGTTCAAGTGAAAAACCATTTCTGCTATCTAAAATTATAGGATTTCTCATATTTAAAAATTGTCTTGGATCCAAATTTTTATTTGTATCCATGCTGTAAGGATCAAGCAGATATCTGCATCTAAAATCGCTCAATCGTTTCGCAATATATAAGTGTATTATCGAATTTTTCTTTTACATGATGTATAGCTACCGGATCCCAAGTTTTTATAATTGCACGATCATCCAGCAAAATAGGTATTGTATCGAGCGACGGAGTTTCTCTTAAAGTATCCATGTCAGGTTTAAACAATAGTCCTAACATGGATACTTTAAGCCCTTCAACAACTGCTTTTATAATTCTAATTTCATTATCATAATAATTAGATAACCAATGCGATGCTTTGGCATCTTTAGGAAAACAGGAACCACCATACCCAATCCCCATCCTTAAAAAATTTCTCTCCGATTCGATCGTCCGCGCCCATCCCTTGGCAATATCCTTAATATCGGCTCCTTATATTTCTCCGACATAGTGCTAATTAAAATTCATTCTTCACCAATTGTAATGCTGAGGCTATTGTTTTGTCCATATCATAATATTTATATTCCGCCAGTCTCCCGCCGAAATAAATGTTTCTTTCCTGATTTGCACGTTGGCTATATTTTTCAAACATATTTTGATTTTTTTCATCATTAATGGGATAATACGGTTCACATCCTTCCTTCCATTCTTGAGGGTATTCCTTGGTTATATAAGTTACAGGTTGCGTTCCGAACTCAAAATGTTTATGTTCGATCATGCGCGTATAGGGTGTATGGAAGTCAGTAAAATTCATTACTGCCACACCTTGGTAATTTTCCATTTCTAAACGCTGTGTCTCAAATCTCAAACTTCTATATTCAAGCGCTCCATAACAATAATTATAAAAAGTATCCAGTGGCCCCGTATAGATGATCTTATCGGCTATTTTCAAAAGTTCGTCTTTATTTTTATTAAAATCTGTATTTAACTGTACATCACATTTAACTAGCATTTTTTCAATGATGTCATTATAACCGTTTATCGGGATGCCCTGATAAGGATCATTAAAGTAATTATTATTATATGTATAACGCACAGGGATCCTGCGAATAATAAATGCGGGCAATTCGCTACAATTGCGTCCCCACTGTTTTTCAGTATATCCTTTAATAAGTTTCTCATAAATATCTTTGCCAACCAGCGAAATTGCTTGTTCTTCAAGATTTTTAGGTTCATGAGTTATCGTTGAACACTGTTTCTCGATCTTTTCTCTCGCCTCCTGAGGATAGATCACTCCCCACATCTTATTAAAAGTATTCATATTAAATGGAAGATTATAAATCTCCCCTTGATAATTTGCTAACGGACAATTTATATAATGATTGAAATCTGTAAATTGACAAATATAATCCCATATATATTTCATATTTGTATGGAATATATGTGCACCATATTGATGAACATGAATACCTTCTTGATTGGTACAATATATATTTCCCCCTATATGAGAACGCTTTTCGACAACAAGACAAGTTTTATTTCTTTTTGTTGCTTCAAAAGCAAAAGTGGCACCATAAAGACCACTCCCTACAACTAAATAATCGTATTTCATTTTTTCCTGCCTCTTATGAGATGATTATTATCAAACATCTTTATATAATACTTTCTAATATTATATTAAAAATATATACCAGTCAATAATAGCAATTTAATATGATTTACACACTATTATATTTATAATGTTAGTTTTCTATTTCCTTAATTGATTTTCATAAGCATAGTTGCTTTAACTACTAAACAAGTACAATTATAAATTATTCTTCATTTTGGAAAATAAATCTCACTCTTGCAGTACTTTCGGCAATCGCTATACATTGTGATAAATCCACTTTGGTATTACGCAAATCAATGGCAGAACAATTTATATTATTAATATTGGACTGTTTGATATCAGAATCGAAAAAGCTGCTCTCATGCATCATTGCTTCGCTGAAATCACGTCGTTTTAAAGTGCATTTTATAAACTTAGAACCGGTTAAATCGGCACCAAAAAAACGAATACCTTCAAAATACTGATTTATGAATTCCTGATATCTTAATTGTGTATAAGAAAAATCTCCCCCAAGAATCATTGCACAAAGCAATTCGATTCAATAAATCTTGTTCCGGTCATTTTGCATTGATTAAATATTGCAGCAAAGAAATTTGTATATTGAAAATTACAGATAAGAAACGTACATTCATAAACTCAATGCCGTTTATTTTAGCCGATATAATTCATAGCCATCAAAAACACATTTTTTATGATAGAAAGCTCTGCAAAATCTACATTGTCAAACCTGCATTTTATATTTTTTTATATGAGCTCGTTTATATGAATCACACAGTTTTCAAAAACCGTATTCTCATAAACCTGTTCATCAAACATTATCTCTGTTTTATCTTCCATGCTTTATATAATGACTATTTTTTTACCTTTTGGATCTCCTTTAAGATCATCCAGAGCATGCTCCCATGCTTCTACGCCGATATTTTCATCGTAATATAGACTATTTTCATTTAGATGCGCAAGCACAATTTTAGCCGTAAGCAAAGGATCATCTCCTGTAACATTGGTCCCCGGATCTGTGAGACCATGCTCTAACTCTACATGCAGTCCCGCTAAAAATTCCTCTGCAGTATAAGAAACCTTATTAAAATCAATATTTAGCATACCGGCAAGGTCAATCGCTTCTTGTATTGTAAATTGTTTCATTCTGTCTGATTCCTCCTCTATTAAAATAAATGTTTATACTATAGAATTATCATTTCGTAATAGACGCGTAAAAGCAGCAAGTGAACGCAGTAGTTTTCTGATTGCGTCCTTTGTGTGCTCATCTATCAGATTGCCATTTTCATCAAATTTCTCTGCCGCCTTCATGATAAATACTTCAGGCTTGCTTAAAGGTATTAAATTTAAAGTTACACACACCTGACGCAGGTGATACTGCACACGTGCCCCGCCAAACATCCCCGGTGACGCACTCATAATGGCTAGAGGCTTCCCATACAAGGGCAGTTTATCTCCTCTTGATGCCCAATCAAGTGCATTTTTTAGCACAGGAGGCAACGAATAATTATATTCAGGCGTTGCTATCAAAACAGCGTCACACTCCATTAATGAAGTTTTAAATTCCCTGACTTCAGCAGGCACTCCTACTCTTTCAACATCTTCATTAAAAAATGGCAATGTAGAAATATCAAGGATTTCAAGATTTGCATCTTCAGGCAATAAATCCATTGCCGCTCGCAAGGAACTTTTGTTATAAGATCCCTTACGCAAACTACCTGTAAATCCCGCAATTTTTATTTTATTACTCATTTATTTAATCACTCTCAATTTATGATGAATGGATTGATTTAATATTCTTCTCTTTTGCCAAATTCCGCATCTTCTACCCATTCATTGGGACGGCTCACGAGCTTAACGATCTCGTCAAGAATTCTAAAATGTTCCTCTTCTTGCTTTATTAAAAACTCAAATAAAGATTTGTCCTCTGTCGCTTCTTTCAACAGTTTTTTGTAAAGATCAATGCTTTCCTGTTCTTTTTGAAGCGCCATTCTATAGGCATCAAGCTGCTGGGGTATTTCTTTGATCTCAACATCAAAATCATCCAGCCCGTCAAAAACGTTTTTTGTTTGGTTGCTTATTGTAGGCTCCGGCTGATAAGCAATTCCCTTTATTTTATTTTCTATGATTTGTGCATGATGACATTCATCTTTTGCTAAATTCATAAAAACAGTATATAAACCGTTATCGCGATTATGCTGCGCTTGTTCTTTGTAGTACTGCTCACCTTCTTTTTCCATCTCAATTGCAAATTTCAAAATATCCATCAGTATATCTCCTTTGTTTAAAATTTTATAGTATAACTTCATTGTTGAGTGCTGATACTATACCGGAGAAAATATTACTACTTCAAAAATCCTTTTAATATGGTATCTTCAGCCTCTTTTTCAGTAAGACCAAGTGACATTAATTTTATTAGCTGCATGGATTCAAGTTTCCCGATAGCTGCTTCATGTACCAATTGCGCATCACTGTGATGCGCAGATATTTTTGGTGTTGAAATAATAACGGCATCGTCCATAATAATTGCATCGCATTGAATATGCCCTTTACATTTATTGCGCCCTACCAAATCAAAATAATATGTTTGTTCTGACTTTCCTTGAGCAACTGAGCGCGAAATAATCTGTGCGCTGCTGTCTTCACCCAATAGTTCTACGGTGATATTGGAAGCTGCTTTTTGCTCCATATTCGTTAGAAGACGCTCTGTCACAATCAGTTTGGCCCCTTTGGCGAGCTGTATTTCAGTATCACGAACAGTATCATCTATACCCATTATCTGAATGAGCTCCAGCTCAATAACAGTATCTTCCTGCGCATGAATGATTGTTTTTGGATTGAGCACTCTCTGCCCGGCGCCTTCCCCTTGCCCGTAATGCTTTTCTGTATATTTCATACGGGCACCTTTATTGATAAAAAACTCATGAATGCCGTCATGCTCTGATTTGTGCTGGCCCGAATTATGAATTCCGCAGCCGGCTATGATTTCCACATCCGAAAATTCACCGATTTCAAATGTATTATAGACCACATCTGTTACGCCCTCTTCTGTTACAATCACCGGAATATAAACGCTTTCTCCTTTTGTATGCGGTTTTACGACAATATCAATTCCCGGGCGATCCTTTTTGGGAACAATATCAATATTTTCTGTTGTGTTCCTTTGAATACCTTCGCCGTTTTTTCTGATATTATAAGCTCCTTGCGGTATCTCATGAAGATCGGCAATTTTTTGAAGCATTAAATTATCCAATGCATTTAGCATACTTTTCACCTACTTTTCCGCAATTTTCTGCGCATGCACATAAATTATCCACAAAACCTTTTTTTAATATTTCTTCTTTGGGAATATTTTTTGTAATGCTGCCATTGGCTATTAACAAAATTTCATCGGCTAGTTCTAAAATTCTTTCCTGATGTGATATAATCACAATTGTTGTATTTGTTTTTTCATGCATTTCTTTAAAAGTCTCAGCCAGTCGCTGAAAACTCCATAAATCGATACCTGCCTCGGGTTCATCGAAAACAGCCATTTTTAAATTCCTTGCTAATATCGTAGCAATTTCAATTCTTTTTATTTCTCCTCCCGAGAGACTTGCATCCATATCCCGATCAAGATATTCCTGAGAACACAGACCGACACTGTATAAAAGATCACATATTTTTTCTTCTTTTTCATTGCCGGACATAGCAAGGCTTAATACATCACGAACTTTTATTCCTTTAAATCTGGGAGGGCTTTGAAACGCATATCCAATCCCAAGATGCGCTCTTTGTGCGATATCCATATGCGTGATATCATCTCCGTTAAAAATAATACTTCCTGATGTGGGTTGCGCTATCCCCATAATGATTCTGGCAAGCGAGGATTTTCCGCTTCCGTTTGGCCCTGTTATCGCATATATTTTTTTATCTAGCAATTGCAGATCTATATTATTTAATATGTCCACTCTTCTTGCGCCTTCTACGCTTAAAGAGACTTTTTTTAACTCAAGCATTTTTCTCCTCCTTTTAAATATTATCGTATATATTATAATTCTTTACTGAAATAAAATCTATAGTAGAGAAAATATTAACAATGTCTCCGTTTTCATAAAGCAAACTATTTATCATGATTAAATCCTGTATTGGGATGATTATCAATTTCAAAAGTTTTATTGTCCCAACTTCTAAATACTGCTTTATCTTTTCCGATGTAAAGCAGATAACTCGGGATCATCGGCGTTTTACCCAACCCGCCGGGCCCGTTGACAATATATGTCGGCACAGCAAGGCCGGACGTGTATCCACGCAGACCTTCCATGATTTCAAGCCCTTCACCGATACGAACCCAGAAATGCGAAGTACCGCGTACCGTTTTCGGATGAAAGATATAATACGGTTTTACACGCAGCATCAAAAGCAATTGATTTAATTTGCGTACAACATATTTGTCATTGTTTACTCCGTTCAAAAGCACCATTTGATTGCCAAGCGGTACGCCAGCATCGGCCAAGAGATCACAGGCATGTTTTGCATCTTCCGTGATTTCCATCGGGGAATTAAAATGAGTATTGACATATATCGGGTGATGTTTTTTTAAGATTTCAACAAGTTGCGGCGTTATTCTTTGGGGCAGCGTAACCGGTGTGCGCGTACCGATACGTATGATTTCCACATGTTCGATAGCTCGGAGCTCGCCCAGTAAATGATCTAGCACTTCGTCAGGAAGCATCATAGCATCCCCGCCTGTAATGAGAACATCCCTGATTTCCGGATTTTTTCGTACATAATCAATTGCTTGAGTGAGCAAACTGTAATCAATCATACGGTCTATCTCACCTATCATACGCCGGCGCTGGCAAAAGCGGCAATACATACCGCACTGATTTGTGACCTTAATGATAAGCCGATCCGGATAGCGCCGTGTCACTGCCGGCACGGGGCTGGAACATGCTTCATCCATAGGGTCCAGTTCTCCCTCTGGATTTAATTCTGCAACACTCGGCACCGCCTGACGGCGGATCGGGCATTTCGGATTATCGATATCTATTAAAGACAAATAATACGGCGAAATGGCAAATCGATATTGTGATGCCACTTGCCGGATTTCATCAAGCTCTTCTGTAGAAAGCGGTAACAGCTTTGTCAATTCTTCAGCTGTTGTTATACGGTGTTCTATCTGCCATTTATAATCGTTCCATTGCTGCCTGTCAGCATTAAAATGACGACGAATTTCATCCTGACGGTTTTTAATAACTTCAGACTGATTTAATCCTGTTTTAATTTGCGGCAGCTTGTCCAAATAATCTTGAATGGGCCTGCGCAAATCTCTACCATTTATTAAATGATCCATTTGTTTAACCTCCTGATGCAAGATTCGTTTTACAGAATAGCGAAATATAATACATATATATTTAGAAATAAAAATACGATCAAAAGTTACCGGATAGATTAAAAAAACATTATTTTGTTTATTCTGTATTTAAACGATTTACTTTATTAGTTTATCATTTTACCAACTTTTTTTCAATATTTTCCTGTCTATATTCTTATTAAACATAAGTATAAACAAACTTATTTTTCGCGTTTATATTTGATATATACCTTGTTTTATTTATAAAAAATGCACCATCTGCTTTCGCAAATGCTGCATTTTATTGGTTAGCTTTGTTTATATTATTAAATAAATTCGATAATTTTATCTGTTATTTCTTTAGTGCCAAGTCTGATATCGTTATGCGCAATATCTTCTGTTCTGTATCCTTTTTCTAAAGCTTTTCTTATGCTTTTCTCTATAGCTTCAGCCTCAGCATTCAGCCCAAATGTATAGCGCAGCATCATTGCCGCAGATAAGATAGTTGCAATAGGATTTGCTTTATTTAGCCCCGCAATATCGGGTGCCGACCCGTGAATGGGCTCATATAAACCAAAATTACCTTCACCCAGTGATGCGGAAGGCAGCATCCCGATGGATCCGCAAATCATGCTCGCTTCGTCCGATAGAATGTCTCCAAACATATTTTCAGTGAGCAATACATCGAATTGTTTTGGGTTTCTGATCAACTGCATAGCCGCATTATCTACATACATATGCTCAAGATTTACCTGTGGATAATTTTGTGAAATTTTGTTTACTGTTTTTCGCCATAATCTTGATGTTTCAAGCACATTCGCTTTATCGACACTGATAATTTTCTTCTTCCTCATCATTGCAGCTTTAAAGGCCTTTTCAACAATACGCTCTATTTCCCAGCTTCGGTATTCGCAGCAATCGCACGCATATTCTTCAGCCGATTCCTTTTTGCCGAAATAGATGCCTCCTGTGAGTTCCCTGAAAATAATAAAATCAAACCCGTCTTCAATAATAAAATCTTTTAATGGACAATCGCCTGCCAGCTCTTCAAATAATACGGCCGGTCTGATATTTGCAAATAAACCTAATTCCTTCCTGATTGTAAGAAGGCTCGTTTCAGGCTTTAACTTAGCGTCAAAGCCGTCCCATTTTGGGCCTCCCAAAGCTCCCAAAAGAACCGCGTCACTCTTTTTGCAGGCCTCGATAGTTTCTTTTGGTGCGGCTATACCAAATATATCAATTGCCGCTCCGCCGGCCAATACTTCCGTAAAAAAAAATTCATGATCAAATTTCTTTGCAATCACTTCCAATACACGTAAAGCCTGACTGACTACTTCCGGACCTATTCCATCACCTTTAATGACTGCAATTTTTATTTTCATATCTTTTCCTCCGGCATTTTATTGTAAATTTTATCTTTCACATATCCTACCAAACCATCGGAATAAATAATTTTTCTTATAAATTCAGGGAAAGGTGCAGCCATATAAACTTCATTTTTAGTGATATTATGAATTTTCCCCGTCTCAAAATCAATTTCGACTTCATCATCCTTCTCTATTTGTCTTGACGCTTCCGCAGATTCGATTATGGGGAGCCCTATATTAAAAGAATTCCTGTAAAAAATCCGTCCAAAGCTTTCGGCTATAACACAAGATATTCCGCTTGCTTTAATTGCAATTGGTGCATGCTCTCTAGATGAACCACATCCAAAATTTTTGCATCCTACTATAATATCTCCTTTTTGAACTTTTTTTGAAAAATTTTTATCAATATCTTCCATACAATATTTCGCCAGTTCATCCGGCTCTGATGTATTCAAATATCTTGCCGGTATAATTACATCTGTATCTATATTATTTCCATATTTAAATGTTTTTCCTTTAACGATCATTGCTCGTCTCCTTTCTTTTTACACGCTCTCAGGGCCAGCTATTTTCCCTGCGATCGCCGAAGCTGCCGCCACGGCCGGCGAAGCGAGATAAACTTCTGAAGCGATATGTCCCATTCTTCCTACAAAATTTCGATTCGTCGTTGTAATGGCACGCTCGCCGGATGCAAGGATTCCCATGTATCCTCCGAGGCATGGCCCACATGTCGGTGTGCTTACAACGGCTCCGGACTGAATAAATATATCTATGAGGCCTTCTTGTATGCATTGCATATAGACATCCTGTGTGGCAGGAATAATAATCGTTCTCACATTTTCATTTATCGTTTTGCCTTTCATGATCCGGGCAGCCATTCTCATATCCTCTATCCTGCCGTTTGTACAAGAACCTATGACCACTTGATCTATGTTTATATTCTCTTTTTCGGCTTCGTCAATGGTCTTTGTATTTTCCGGCAGGTGAGGGAACGCAACAATCGGCCGCAAATCAGATAAATTGATTTCTATTTCTTTCTCATAAGCGGCATTATTGTCCGCATCAAATATCTCATATGCTTTATTTACTCTTTCATCCATATACTCAATCGTTTTTTCGTCGACCGGGAAAATACCATTCTTGGCGCCGGCTTCCACTGCCATATTTGCAATCGTGAATCGGTCGTCCATACTAAGATTTTTGATGCCGTCTCCACAAAACTCAATTGACTTATAAAGAGCGCCTTCTACACCAATCATCCCGATCAAGTGTAATATCACATCTTTTCCACATACATATTTTGAAGGCTCGCCGCTGACAGTGACTTTTATAGCTTCCGGTATTTTTATCCAAGCTTTTCCGGTTGCCATTCCCGCTGCCATATCCGTACTTCCTGTTCCCGTTGAAAATGCTCCAAGCGCGCCATATGTGCAAGTATGGGAATCGGCACCGATAATCGCATCTCCCGCTTTCACAATTCCCTTCTCGGGAAGCAACGCATGCTCAACACCCATTTTCCCTACATCATAAAAATGCTTAATTTGCATTTGTTTTGCAAAGTCTCTGCATGCTTTGCTTTGTTGCGCTGATCTGATATCTTTATTCGGCGTGAAATGATCTAAGACTATCGATATTTTTTCCTTGTCAAATACTTCTTTTGCATCCATTTTCCAGAATTCTTTAATCGCCACCGGCGTGGTAATATCATTGCCAAGAACCATATCCAGATCAATCTCTATAAATTCACCCGGTTTTACCATTTCTTTGCCGCAATGTGCCGCAAGTATTTTCTGCGTCATAGTCATACTCATTATACTACCTCCATATTTTGCTGTTCTTCATAAACAATTTTATTGATTGCATCAATATATGCTTTAATACTTGCTTCTACGACGTCTGTTGAAAGCCCTCGTCCGATAAATACATTGCCATTATTCATTAATTTCACAGTAGCATCTCCTAAAGCATCCTCAACCTCTGTCACAGATCTTATCGTGTAATCGTCCATCATCAGCTTTCTTCCCACAATTTCTTCAATTGCTTTAAATGCAGCGTCTACAGGACCGTCACCGGTCGCAACTTTCTCTTCGATGGAATCATTCATTTTCAAAACGACCAGAGCTGTTGAAGTAATCGTTGTACCATTGTTTATGACGAATCTGTCTAATGTATACATAGACGGAATTTCAACTTTTTTTCTGGAAATAATAGCATCTATATCTTTATCGAATACTTCTTTTTTCTTGTCGGCTAAATCTTTGAAACATTTAAATGCTTCATCAAGTTCCTGCGGGCTCAGATGATATCCCATTGATTCTATTTTATCTTTAAATGCATGACGGCCTGAGTGTTTTCCCAATACGAGTTTATTTTTTGTAAGTCCGATTGATTCTGACGTCATGATTTCATAGGTGGCTTTATTATTCAGCACGCCGTGCTGGTGTATCCCTGCTTCATGTGCAAAAGCATTGGCTCCTACGATAGCCTTGTTGGGCTGCACTTTTACACCCGTAATATTTGTTAAAAGCTCGCTCGATCTCATAATTTGAGTTGTATTAATATTAAAATCGTACTGATTACGGTCTTTACGGGTAATTGCCGCCATTATTATTTCTTCAAGTGCGGCATTGCCGGCGCGCTCTCCTATGCCGTTGATTGTGCATTCAATTTGGCTTGCGCCGGCTTTTAATGCCGAAAGGGAATTTGCTACCGCAAGCCCCAAATCATTATGACAATGTACAGACAGGTCTATACGATTCATTGCTGGACATTTTTTTCTAAGCTGCATTAAAAATGCATAGTACTCATCAGGCATTGCATATCCCACTGTATCAGGTATATTGATTGTTGTAGCACCTGCATTGATGGCCGTTGCGATAACTTTCGACAAAAAATCTATTTCGCTTCGGGTTGCATCTTCCGCTGAAAATTCAACATCGGATACGTATTTTTTCGCATGCCGAACCATTGCATCTACTTTTTGCACCACTTGATCGGGTGTCATTTTTAGTTTGTATTGCATATGAATCGGCGATGTAGCGATAAAAGTATGGATCCTCGGACTCTCGGCATCTTTAATGCTCTCCCATGCTTTGTCAATATCACTTTCATTTGCTCTTGCAAGACTTGCCACTTTTGCATCTTTTATTATTGATGCGATTTCTTTGATTGCATTTAGATCTCCCGGAGATGCCGCTGCAAATCCTGCTTCAATAATATCGACTCCAAGTTTTTCGAGCTGCTTTGCCATTTGAATTTTTTCCATTAAATTCATGGAACATCCGGGTGACTGTTCGCCGTCTCTCAATGTCGTGTCAAAAATTTTAATTGCTGTACTCATTTTTATCCCTCATATTTCTAAATTTAATTAGAAAACAAAAATCCCGTCTCTGACTATAGTCAGAGACGGGAATAACCCGCGGTACCACTCTGTTTATCCGATATACAAAAAATATCGGATCTCTTTATTCAGGTTCCAACAAACCCTAAGCCTGTAACGTAGCGCACGCAACCTCCTATTTGTTTCAGAAGTTGAGTTCGGGAGTGAGTGTATTTTCCGGACAGTTTCGATTTGCACCAACCATCGACTCTCTTGAACTGTTTAACAGGAAAACTTTTTTCTCCGTCATTTCCATTTATATTTTCTAATTGCCGCTAAAGATAACATAATTTCTTTTGCAATGTCAACTCATTTTTTTATTTTATTTTGTTAATTATTTAATTAACAACTCATGTATCGTATGCTGTTGTTAACAGTAAATTTTTATTATATTAAATATTTGCAATAATTTTATCTGTCATTTCTTTTGTGCCAAGTATCGTATCGTTACGAGCAATATCTTCGGTTCTAAATCCTTTTTTCAGCGCTTTTTTTATACCTTGTTCTATAGCTTCTGCCTCATTATTTAAACCAAATGTATAGCGCAGCATCATTGCCCCAGATAAAATAGTTGCTATTGGATTTGCTTTGTTTAATCCGGCGATGTCAGGTGCCGTGCCGTGAATTGGCTCATATAAACCAAAATTACCCTCTCCCATTGATGCGGAAGGCAGCATTCCGATAGATCCGCATATCATGCTCGCTTCATCTGAAAGGATATCTCCAAACATATTTTCAGTGAGCAGCACATCAAATTGTTTTGGATTTCTAAGCAGCTGCATAGCAGCATTATCTACATACATATGTTCTAATTTGACCTCAGGATAGTTTTGAGCAACTTTACTTACTGTTCTTCTCCATAATCTCGATGTTTCAAGCACATTTGCTTTATCGACACTAATTATTTGTTTCTTTCTTTTCATTGCCTCATCAAACGCCTTGTGTGCGATGCGTTCAATTTCCCAATCCTGATATTCTGAACGGTCATAAGCAAAATTAGGCGATGCCTCTTTATTGCCGAAATAAATCCCGCCTGTAAGCTCCCTGAAAATAACAAAGTCAAAGCCGCCTTCCGCAATAGAATTCTTAAGCGGCGAAGCAGCAATCAACTCTTCAAATAATATAACAGGCCGTATATTTGCATATAAACCTAATTCTTTTCTTATTTTTAAAAGGCTCATTTCGGGCTTCAGCTTCGCATCCAGCTCATCCCATTTGGGCCCTCCCAGTGCGCCCAAAAGAATTGCATCACTTTCTTTACATACACTGATTGTGTCCTTTGGCGTACTTACACCATAGTGATCGAGCGCAGCTCCGCCGGCCAGTACTTCCGTAAAAGCAAATTCATGATTATACTTTTCTCCTATAGTCTTTAATACACGCAATGCCTGACTAACGACTTCCGGGCCTATCCCATCTCCTTTAATAACCGCAATTCTCATCTGCATAACAATATCCTCCATTCTTTTAACGACTTGAAGAAAACATTTCACATATTTCAATTAATATTCGATTTAAAATTATTAATTATTATATAACAATTTCTTTAATTTTAATTAAAACAATTTAATTTATTATAAATTAATTGATTTCTGATAATTTTTATAACTATAGACTATACCTGTGGATTTATATAAGTTATCTTTTTATCAGTACAAAAGGAATAATGTGCAAATATCATCAACAGTTCCAAATAGAATTAATTTGTAAAATTCATATTAAATTTAAAATAATAATAGAATCATTGTTGAACAAATCCAACAAATGATTATTAATAAAGAATTGAAGTTCGGAGATAAATTACCTCTGGAACGAGAAATGAGCGAGAATTTTGGTGTCAGCAGAGCATCTGTGAGAGAAGCATTAAAAGCCCTGAAATAATAGGCATATTAGAAAGCAGGCAAGGCGAAGGAAATTTCATTATAAACAAGTTAGACGGATATACGACAAACGGTCTTTCGATATGTTTGCATTAAATAACGGTACTCTTTTAGAACTTTTGCAGCTCAGATGTTAGCTTGGAAGTTGAATCCATAAGAAATATAATCAACAGAGACGATAATACAGCGATAGACCAGTTACGTGTTATCATAGGCCAATATAATCAATGTGCAGACAGTGATGAACGCGTTGCACTTGACAAATTATTTCATGTGACGATTATATCTTTATCCAATAATATATTATATAAATACCTTTACAATATGCTTTCTGTGTTAATTACACCCTATATTGAAGATATTGTAAAAATTGCTTTGGCGGTATACCCTGAATCCGCTCTTATTCAAGAGCATAATGAAATATTTAAAGCTATCGAAGAAAAGAATATAAATAAAGTATACAATGCTATTGCAGCACATGTTCTGCTCGCTGAAACCCCGCCGTTTTATGAGGGCACTGATTTTGATTATTTTGAAGCATTATCTAAGTTTAGAAGATGGAGTTTATAAATTTTAAATATATAATTAAAATAAAAAAGACTTAAAGCATAATCTTTTAAGTCTTTTTTATTTCTTTCTTTAGTTATTAAATTAAATAACCAGCTTGTTTTGCTTCAAATACAAGTTGATCTCTAAAATCAGGATGTGCAATATTGATTAATGCTTGAGCTCTCTGCATTTTTGATTTATTTTGTAAATCAGCAATGCCGTATTCTGTTACGATATATTGCACATCGGTCCTACCCGTTGTTATAATGCTCCCGGCAGGATGATTCATGACAATTTTAGATAATCTGCTGCCGTCTTTTTTCTCGACTACCGAATGCATTGCAATAAACGATTTTCCGCCTTTTGATAACTGTGCGCCTCTTACGAAATCCACTTGCCCTCCTGTTCCTGAAAATTGAACTTTCCCAATTGATTCAGAACACACTTGACCTGTAATGTCTACTGCAAGGCACGCATTTACAGATACAAAGTTATCATGTTGAGCTATAATGTACGGATTATTAGTATATTCATAAGGTTTTGATAGTATATTCGGATTATTATCTAAAAATTTATACATTTCCTTACTACCAAGTGCAAATCCAAATACTGATATACCAGGGTATAATTTCTTTTTACTATTATCGATTGCTCCTTTTTTCGTTAAATAATACATGCTTTCCGTATACATTTCCGTATATACACCAAGATGTTTATGATTAACCAAGCTAAAGCCTACTGCATTCGCAATCCCACCGATACCGATTTGCAAGCATGCGCCATTTGGAATTCTATCAACAATGTAAGAAGCTACTTTATTATCGAGTTCAGAAGGCTGTGTTGACATTAAAGTTAAAACAGATTCACTTTTTTCACAAATAGCATGAACTTTTGAAATATGAATTTTATTTTCTTGCGTACAGACATATGGAAGCTGGTCATTAATATGAATAACCGTTAATCTCGCTGTATCGACCAGACCAGACATATCGTTCGGAGTAAGACTTAAATTAAAATAACCTTCCTTATCCATTGGGGTAGCCATAGCAAATAATACTGTTGGTTTAAATCCTAAAATTGTTTTTTTATTATTTCTAAGCTGATAACAATAATTATCAATAATTCTGCCATTTTTCTGAGCTTGCCTTTCATAGCCGGCCAAGAATAATGATGTATATTTGAAATGACTGCATTCCTTATTAAATATCTTAATGTTATCAGAAATAAACGTTCCTAAAATACTGATATCTTCGAGATCATCTTTTCTGTTATATAATTCATCAATTAGTGGTACAGATAATGTATTACATCCGCCAATATAAATCCTATCATCTTCTTGCACCATTTGTACGGCTTCTTTCAAAGACCTTTTTTTATTTTCATACTCTTGTTTAAAATTCATTTTTTACCTCATAAAATTTCTGCAGTAATTACAATTAATTTTTAATATTTATTTACGATCAAACTTATGCTCTTGATGTTCTTATTTCGTTTACAACCAGCTCTTTATGGCTGTTCCCATAAAAATGTTACAAAAACATCGCCTTCATATCATAATTGACATTCCCAAAATAGCAAGCTATGTGCTGAGTAAGGATTGCCTCGTATATTTATCGAATATATCAACTAATAATTAATAATGTCCGGTTTTCAACATATCAAATCCGATTTCAGCAATTTTGCCTGAAACCAAAGATATTCCGTATCTCCTCCGCAATTTACATTTACTACTATTTAAATTATTTTATCTTTTTAGTATTATATATAACGACTATACAATTTTCATATTACGTTAGAGTTTATGCTTTTGTCAAAATAAGTCCTTTTTGATTTATTTTTAAATTTAATATTATTGATTTATTTATTTTTTATAAAAAAAAATCCTTTTACCTTTTAATTAATTTTAATATTTTTACATATAATAATTTTTATTTTATAAAATTTGTTTAAAGAGGATTTATTATTATATAATTACTATAGATTGTTTAGAGTATATAAAAAATATTAATTACATAGTGTAGGTGACTTATATGAATATAGCAGTTTCAATGGCTAAAAAAATAAAAGAGAATCCATTTAAATCTCTTACAAATATTATTTATGAACTACTGCTTGAAAAAATTGTCTCATATGATTATCTTCCTGATAGCAAGCTTTCCATAGCAGATCTCTCCAACGAATTATCTGTTAGTAAAACACCTATAAAGCAGGCTATTGCAATGTTAGAAGAAGGCGGATTTGTCTATACTATTAAAAATAAAGGAACCTTTTTCTCGTCTTTCGATTTTTCTGACTATATAAATTTTTCAAAATTTCGTTCAGCTTTAGAAACTGCTGCAATTAGTAAAGCAGTTTCTAATATAAGTACTCCTGAATTAAATCAGCTTGCCATTTATTTAAATGATTTATTTTACGCATATGACCAAATTAATTATGCTCTTATTTTTTCTTCCGAAGAAAATTTTCACTCTTTCATTATAAGATGTTCACGAAATCAATATATTATTAACGCTTATAATGATTTACATATATATCTTAAACGTTTTAGAGTTTATGTTGCAATTAATAGAAATCATTACAAAATGACAAAAGATTATCACCGCTACATCTATGAAGCCTTATTGATCAAAGATCAAAAATTATGTGAAACTGTAATGAAAAGTCATCTTGAAATAGGTCCAAAACTTTTTCTTGATAACTATATAAATAATAATGTTGAAATGATGCGCATGCATATATCAAAAAAACAAAATAATATATAAGATGATGGTGTAATTATGGATTTAAAAAAAGAACTAGAAATTTGCTTTAGAAAAAATGAAAATAAAAAACTTTCAGACGCCATTTTTGATGTCCTTTTATCAGCGATTCTAACGGGCGATTTTACTCCTGATACTAAAATAAATATGCTTAATCTTTCCAATATATTTGAAGTAAGTATATCTCCGGTTAAATATGCAATCTTAAAATTAAATGATATAGGCTTAGTTCAATTTAATAAAAACAAGGGTGCGTTTGTTACATTTTTTGATAAACAAGATTATATGGATATGTTTTATTTTAGAATGACACTGGAAGCTCTTGCCGCATCACAAGCAGCGCTACTTATGACTGCTGAAGAAGTCGATCATCTTTTTAACCTTGTTAAAAAATTAGAAATAATATCAAACGAACTCAAAATTATGGGTATAAATATCATCCCCTTAATACCTTTTGAGCTTACAAAAGCAGATAACGATTTCCATACATACGTTGTAGAACATTCTGGAAATGCTTACTTAATTAAACAATATAAAAAATTATATCCTAAAATCTATTTTTCTCGTCGATTTATTACCATACCAGAAAGTTTAAATTATATAGATGAACATTATTCTCTGGCATATTCTATAAAATCAAAAGATCCGGAATTTGCATACAGCACATTTATACATCATAGTCAAACAAGTTTATATTATTATAAGAAAAAAATTACTGTATAACTTTATCAACGTTGCAATATAATTTATAGTGAAATCAATTATTAATTTTGTATTTCCTACTTCGTTTTACTTATAATAATTTCTATAAATGTTCCATTGATTTTATTGAAGATACCTTAATTTTCAATGTATTACATTTACATATTTTTCAGGAGAATAAGGCTGAAAAATTTAAAAAGTAACAAAACGGAGGTTATTATACTATATTTACATGTATTTATTAAAGCATTTCAATAAAATCAATGGAACATCATAGAATAAGCATCTAAGATATCAAACCCTGATAATTATTTTTAATATAACAAACTCTGATATCTTATGTTATCTTTGATTATAAAACGTAAAATCTATAATTAGATTTTCCTCAAATAGGTATCTCTTGTTAAATTACTTATAGATAATCAATAATCTTTCATTTAAAATTTTTAACTTATTTTATCGCCGCCATACCGGCATCAATAGCCTTCATGTTCAGTTCGATCAGATCAGTTTTGCTTCCAAGTGATTTTCTGACCATTTTTTTGACTTCATCTACATTTAATTGATCATTTATTGCAAGATATGCACCCAATATAACCATGTTTGTTACTTTTGAATTTCCTAGTTCATTTACGATTTCAGCTGAATCAATTTCATAATATTTAACACCTTTTTCGGGTCTTGATAGTACAAGAGATGAATTTATAAGAATTTCTCCGCCTTCCTTTAAAGCCGGCGCAAATCTTACAAATGAAGGTTCATTCATAGCAATAATAGTATCAAATGTTTCGCATACAGGACATCCTATTTCTTCATCACTGATAATGACCGTGCAATTTGCCGTGCCCCCTCTTTGTTCTGTGCCGTATGCAGGGAAAAAAGTTGCATTTTCCCCCATGTCATTTGCTGCGTATCCCAGAGTTTTCCCTATAAGCATAACACCTTGTCCACCGAACCCTGCAATAATTAAAGATTTTCCCATATTATTCAACCTCCTTAAATACACCAAGCGGGAATACATTAACATTCTCTTCTGCCATTCGTTTTGCGGCTTGTTGCGGAGTCATTTTCCAGTTTGTAGGACAGCTCGATAATAATTCAACAAATGAATAGCCACCTTTCAGATTTACTTCAAAAGCTTTTTCTATGGCTTTTTTTGCTTTCAGCACATTAGCCGCATCATGAAGAGAAAATCGAGCAACAAATTTCGGAGCCTCGAGAGTGGCAATAACTTCAGCCATTTTGATTGGTGCTCCTTGACCTTCCATGCTCCTTCCAAATGGCGTTGTTGTTGTCACTTGTCCAAGCATTGTTGTAGGCGCCATTTGTCCACCTGTCATACCATATGTGGCATTGTTCACAAATATTACAGTTATATTTTCGCCTCGGTTAGCCGCATGAATTGTCTCAGCCGTTCCAATTGACGCCAAGTCCCCATCACCTTGATAGCATAAAACAAAACTATCTTCACTGCTTCTTTTTATACCGGTAGCAACTGCGGGTGCTCTTCCATGTCCTGAGCTGACATAATTGATTTTAGAAGCCATACCTGCTAAACCACCGCAGCCAACAGGCCATACTATGATTGCTTTTTCTCCTAATTCAAATTTATCTATTGTCTGCATTACAATGCTATTTGCTATCCCATGCATACATCCAGGGCAAAAGCCATGTGTAACATCCATTATGTATTTTGGTTTTTCAAATACTTTTTTCATAATTTTTTACCTCTTTACAACATTTTTCTTACTGCTCTAAGCGCATCTTCAGGTTTTAATATAACTCCACCTGAGCGTCCGTAGTGTTCTACCGGTATTGCTTTATCAGTATATGCACGAACATCTTCAACTATTTGGCCCGGATAGCTCATTTCAAGACATATGACTTTTTTAACTTTATTTTTATCAAGCTTTGTGAAGTTTGATTCCGGAAACGGAAAAAGTGTTTTTGGCCGTATCAGTCCTGCTTTTATGCCTTCCGCTCTAAGCGTTCTTATAACAGATTTTGCAACTCTTGCACTTGTACCATATGCAGTAAACACAATTTGCGCATCATCCATTAAATATTCTTCAACTTTTACTTCTGTTTTTTTCCATTCTTCATACATTTTTGTATGTTTGATATTTTCTGCTTCAAGAAGTTCACCAGTATCATACCAAGAAGAAAGCACCCTCCTCGAACCATCAGCATTTCGCTTATTTATTCTCCAGTCATCTTTATTCGGAAGATCACTCAAATCTCTCATTTCAGGATAAAGTACCCCTTCCATCATATTACCTATAACGCCGTCTGCAAGCACATAACAAATACAGCGATATTTATCCGCAATCTCAAAAGCTTCATACACCATATTTACTGTTTCCTGAACATTTATCGGAGCTAAAACAAAACATCTTGCGCCACCATTTGACGGCGCCTTTGTAGCTGAGAGATATTCTTGTTGAGACGGTAAAATCTGTCCAAGACCTGGGCCGCCTCTTCCTACGTTTATAATAACTACGGGAAGATTGGCTCCTGTAATATAACCGATACCTTCTGCATATAATGCTATACCGCAGCCTGATGAAGATGACATACATCTGGTTCCAGTCATTGCTGCTCCGTAAACCATATATGACGATGCCACTTCGCTTTCACCTTGTACGAACGATCCACCTACTTCCGGCATTCTCTTAGAAAGATATTCTGGGATTTCATTCTGTGGAGTTATCGGGTATCCCGCAAAAAATCGACAACCAGCTCTTACTGCAGCTTCAGCTATAGCTTCATTACCTTTAACAAAATATTTCTTCATTTATTATCTCCTTATTTATAGACTGTTATTGCCACATCAGGGCACACCACTGCGCACAGAGCACATCCTGTACACTTTTGATTATCAATTTGTTCAGCAATAAAATAGCCTTTGCTGTTTATATTATTGCCAATTTGAATAATTTTTTTTGGACAATTCATTATGCATAGACCGCAGCCTTTACATCTTTCCGTTGCCACTTCAATTTTAGCCATAGTTACCTCCTTATAATTATGACATAATGTATACTCTTGTATGTTTGGGCAAAGAGCTTTGCCTGTAAAAAAGCAAAGCTCTTGTACTTTATTTTTGACTGTTTTCTGCTGCTTCCAGTGCTTTTCGTTTTAATTTAATATTACGTAGTCCTAATATAGACATAGGAATCGTTATTGTAAATATGGAATAAATTCCAAGATATTTATAGGCATATTTAATTATATTGACCAGACCAATTTGTGCCAATATCCAGCAAAGTATAATCGTTCCAGAAGAAATAAGTGCCGATTTTAGCTTTATGCTTTGCATTTTTTTAAACATTATATGCAAACATCTTTTTGTGAATGAAAATACCAATCCTACACCAGTTGTAATGGCAGCTAGGAAATAAAGAATAGGATACAAAGTACCAATCCAGCCCCATCCTTCAATTAGTTTTAGTTGACTTACTGCGTAAATAGTGGGAAGTGCTGCCGCATCAGCATTATCTTTTACAGTCGGCATAAATCCCTGAAGCATAAAGCATACTAACAGCAACATGCATACATTAAGAATAAAACAAAATATGGCCAAAGCTTTTGATTCACGTTTGCTTTTAAAATTATCCACTGTTGAAGACACAACCATAGCTTGCCCCACTGTCTGAAATCCGCCGTATGTAATTGCGGCCCAAATCATAGCCGGCGTTGTGGCATAAAGAATTTTGTCATTCCATTGTTGAACAATTACATCTGATCTTACTGCAATTCCCAAAATTGCGATAATCATGACAATTGAAATAATAACTATTGCCATTATTGAAGCAGATGCATTTACTGCCTTAACTCCATAAATAGTAATAACAACTACAATAGCCGCCACAATTATTGAACCAATTATATTGCTCGAATCAAGCCCTAATGCACTATTTAATATAAGTCCGCCGCCAGCAATAACTGCAGCTGTTCCAGATAATATACCTGCTATAACTGCTATTTCAAATAAAACTGAGCCCAACATCCCTACAGGTGCATACGCATATTTAGTGACGCCATGATAATCATAGACTTTGTTTAATCGTGCTGTTTCTGCTGTAACATAATACAAAATCGTTAGGATACCGAACGCCAATATCGGCAGTAATACACCCCAGTATCCTTTACTGACATAGTAAACAACTTCTTGTGTGCCTGCTGCAAATCCGGCTCCGCAGTGTGTTGTAAATGCAACTGCAGCCACTGCAAGAACTGTTCCGATAGATAATTTAGATATGTTTTTCTTGTTCATCCTTACCTCCTTTTTTAAATTTTCATTAATTTTACACGTAAAATCTTTTAATCATATGATCTATATTAAAATCGTAAATCGATTTCATTTTTTTGTCAAAATATGTCCTTTTTGGTCTATCTATAAATTTTTTGATATAAATTTATATTAAATTTAATTAAAAAAAATCTTATTAGATGCAATAATAAGATTTCTAAAAATTTTTTTATTTTCTATCTTAATGTTCAGTATCTTATAGGTATATAAAATAAATATGGCAATAAAAAATGCCTTGTCTAATAAAACAGGGCATTTTATAATTAAAAAATAAATGGTGGAGATAGTGGGACTCGAACCCACGGCCTTCTGACTGCCAGTCAGACGCGCTCCCAGCTGCGCCATACCCCCACGCAAAAGATATTTTACACTATTTGAATTTGAAGTTCAAGCAAGAAAATCACTTAATATTACCTTGTTTGTCTGAGCTGCCATACAGGTATCACATACCAAGATATTCTTTACCCATACAATAAATATAAAAACATTCAATTTTTCATATCACCTATTTCAGCATACGCCTAAATGTTTTTGCAGCTTTATATTTATCCTTAAAGTCTTGTTTTGTTTGTTTATCCCGAGCGTTTTCATAAATATTTGCCCATATCGCAACAAACTGTTTCCAGCATTCATTTTGTTTCTCAGCATCATCTTTGACGATAAAAGATAAAAAATAATATCCTGTAGCAAGCATGTCCAGATTTCGAATGCTTGAATCCATTTCTACTGCTTTTTTGGCAAATGATATTCCTTCTTCATAAGCTTGTTTGGCAGCCGCAGGATCTTGATCGGCAATGCCCTGCCCCATGGCTACGGCACTGATCGCTCTCTTATAAAGTTCGTCCGTTTGCTGGAGAGCAGAAGGTTTTGAGACGATTTGTCCGCTTAGCCTTTTCTCTAGACCCCGCACACTTGCGAGCGTTGACTCATAAGCCTGCCTTGACGATGTATTGCTAAATTCATCCATCAGTTCTTTTCGAATAGAAAGGGATTTTTTCGCTGATTCAAGTGCTTCTTTCATCTTGTCTTGATGGGCAAGGCAATCAGCCGAATTGATATAATACATGGCTTCATCACTTCTCGCCTGCATGGTATTTAAATCCTTGGAAAGTCTTAGAAAAATCGTTTTTGCAAGCTCAAGCATCTTTTCTGCCTCACCAAAGCTGGCGAGCTTTATATAAGCTCCTGCCATACTGTTATAAGAAATTGCAAGCTCTCTTAACATATCAGGTGTCCGCAATTCATTTGCCGATTTTTTCCTTATTTCCATTGCTTTCTGCAAATATGTAGTAGTCTCGGCATAGCTTCCAATCATGCTCAGCGCCGATGCCATGTGATCATATGCAATTGCCAGATTCCTTTTGACTGTTGCAGAAGCCTCCATAGGAGATATTTTTTCTCTCACCGCAATACTCTTTCGGCAATATTCAAGCGCATTGTCAGGCTCTGCGTTTTCTATCAACGCGCTGGCAAATATTTCGTAAGATGTCGCTAGTTTTTTTAAATTCGAAAGACTTTCGTTTGATCTCGCCAAATTTTCTTGTATCTTTAGTGCCTTTCTGCCAAAATCAAGCATATCTTTGTTGCTGCCCATTTCTTTTACTATTAATGCCAGATCCAAATAAAAAGTAACGAGAAGAGACTGCTCCGCTTCAGTGGGAGAGTTCAGGCCTGAGAGTTCATTGATCCCGTCAGATAAAATATTTTTAGCTTTCTCAAGCTCACCGCAGTTGCGATAGGTATCCGCAAGTTTTTTTTGCAAGTTCGCAAGCAAAGCCAAATCACAATCTCCTGTATTATATTGCTTTTTAAGTGCATTCAGAAGTTCATTAAATAGAAGCGCCAGCGCTTCTTGTTCTTTTTGTGATCTTTCAAAATGATTTCCAATATCGGCAGCCAGCTTTCTGATACTGTTCATTCCTTCTGCCGTTTCTTTGTAATCACTGATCATAAGGCATATAAATTCAGGGTTCGCATAATCTGTGGCGACCATCTTTATTTGTTCTAAGGCAGCCGACCATGCCGCCGCCATTTTTTTTACATCGATTGCCGCTATATGATCCACCACGGCTTTACTGTCACCGCAGCGGAAAGCATGCAAAATAACATCATCTTTTTTTACAATGTCGTCAGCAGGCAATGTCTTCAGATAACGCATATAATCAAGCGAAAACGATCTGTAGTTTTCCCTGCTCATTTTTTTTATCATTCCGTTACGGATATTTTTATGTGCATAGTCTATCCGCCCGTCAGGCTGCTGAATCAAATAACGGCGCAGATATTTAAGGATTCGAGAAACATCTAATGCATTGTATGCCATTGAACAAATCTCATCTGCCGTCATCAATGCTTTGATATCTCCTTCGCGGAGTCCAAATCTTGAAATAGCGATATAGCGTATTATGTACTGGCTAAGCATCTGACTTACCCTATTACCTGCCAAAGACAATATTGAAATGCCTAGAGCATCTACATCTTCAGGGGCGGTTTCAATAATGTCCGTTAAATATTGGTTAATAGCATTCATATCATTGCCGAGTTTTGCAATCTCTGCATAATCATCGCTGTCCATGATCAGCATTCTCTCAAGGAGCATGGTCAAATATAAAGGATCATCCGCTTGCTGCAGGTTTGCTAATTTTTCGATAATAGATGAATGAAGCTGTTTATGAAAAGTTGCAGCGACCCCTTGGATCATATTTTTTCTCTCTTGCAGCGACAGCGGCTCCACCGAACGCACAAGAGTATTTTTTTCAAGCAATATCGGCAGTTTCAATAAAACATTTTCCGCACAAGAGCATACAATTCTCACATTTGAAGGAAGAAAATTAGGCAGCCACTTAAAATTCAATGCATTTTCACCGCTCAGCTTTTCCAGTCCGTCTATTACAAAAATGAGCATGGACTTTCCTTCTGCACCATATTGATCTATCAGATCCGAAAAATTTGCGCGAAGGTCGTTATATGAAAGCGGCTTTTCTTTATCGGATTTTTCTTGTAAATTAAGATTTTTTTCAAGGAACGCAACCGCCTGCTGCATAATCGTATAAGAATTTCGCGAATAGGCTCCGCTGCCGCAAACAACAGGCATAACCAATAAATTCTGTTCTTCAAAATCAAGCGCTATTTTTGATAAAAGCACACTTTTGCCTGCGCCTTCTTTTCCCTTAAGCACAAACAATCTTGTTTGCTCATCGAGTATCTCGGTTTTATACGTCTCGCAGGCAGCGTGCATTGCCGAAAAATAAGCTGCATTATCTCTGAAACTACGCCATGCATCTCTGGTTTCACGTTCCAATAACGACAAAGAAGCATCCGTTTTCCACTCGTTTTCAAACAATGCTTTTAGATCGGAAATCACCATTTTAGAAAATTCATCAAGATTTGTAATCCGTTCATTTTCTTCGTCCCAGTCAGCAGAATATGTCTTTATCTCACTGCCTGTTTTTTCCTCGATCTTTTTCTTCAAAGCTTCAAGCTTATCTTCATGATGTGTTGATTCAACACCATAGACCGCTTTCGCCTCTTCACTCATTTTATCCAGCGGCAAATGCTCGCGCATATAAAAAAGACAGCGGTCGGTTTGCCCTCTGTTAGAAAGCGCTCCATACTCAATTTCAAGCGCTGTAACACTTTTAAAATCATCATCGATTTTGAAACCTTTTTGCTCTGTGGTATTATAAATAAGATTTTTGTCCGGAACCCAACCGTAGCGTTCTCCCAATAAAACAATCATATATGGGTGTGACCTGTCTATTTCATCAAGGCAGACAGACAGCACTTTTTTTGAGCCGTCCTCATTCTCAAGTTCACTTGTATCTACTCCCCATCTTAAATCAATAAAATCAATACTTTGTCCATAGCTATGCGCTATTTTTTCAATTTCCGGCAATACGTCCATTACCAATGTATCACGTTCTGCCTGCATATCCCTAAATGTACTGGAAATAAAAATTGATATCATGTTTTCACCTCATTAAAACAAGCTTTGTGCCTCGCTGCCCATCCAGATACTCCTGATTTGCCCGGCAAACACAGCAGCCTTGACTGCATATACCACGCTTGCGTAATCCTGCCCTTTTTTACCAAACTTTTTATTTAAATCTTCTCCGATTCTTTTTATATCCTCTTCCAGCGACATTGGATAACATGCGACATCTATGTAGGGTGCCGTAAGTTCTTCAAGCTCTGTTATTGCTTTATAGAACAAGCTTTGATCATCTTGTGTAAAGCCTGCAAGGAATGTTGCTATTTCCATTTTTTTAGCTTTAAAAATCTTTTTAGCTTCTTGTTCAGCTACTTTATGCATTGCGTCTTTCGATTCTTTGTTCTTGAAAAATCCCATAACTATCCCTCCATGTTAAAATTTTATTGACGATCATTTTGCTGACTATTAAATTAGTGTAGCACAAATAATATTCTATTACAATACGTGCTATTTATAGATTCCTTATAATTATTTTCGTAATATTCATTCTTTATGCTTATTCATTAATGATTTTATTATCCATATAAAGACCGATAATCATGAGCGCTGCTCCAGTTATTTTGGGTAGTTGGATCGTTTTTGAAATAAAATAATCGATGATGACCGCTGTCAGAATTTCGGCAATGTACGTAATGAGAACATAATTGACGACAGAAAATTTTTGCATGGCATATGTACTTAAAAAAAGTGTGACAATAGGAATCAAGGCGCCAAAATAAACATAATACGGTACTTTTTGAATATTCCCGATTCGCAAAGGTTCACCGGTAGAAAAAATTAAAAATACAAATATTGAAGACGCCAAAGCGATAGTATAAAAAATAAATGCATTATTTAAAAGCCCTATCCGCTTTCCCAGGGCTGAATTAATTGATGTACTGATAATAATGTTAATTCCGGCAGCAAAAGCAAGCAATAAATAAATTATATTTTCCATAAAACCATAATAAGTATTCCGGCAAACATAAGGGCGAAACTCATCAGCCTCTTTGGTAAAAATTTTCTTCTTTCTCTTTCAAAAAACCCATAATTATCTACAACGCCTGCTGTGATAATCCGGGTTGAAAGCATAGCCGCTACCGCTATAGTGGTGCCTATATGAAGCGCTGCCAGCGAGGAAAGCATTGTGCTGATAATGCCGAGCGCCCCTGAGAGAAAAAGATATTTTGGAATATCGGATAAGCTAACCATCTTGCTTTTTTTAAATACAAAAAAATAAAATCCGATCAATAGAAATCCTACCAAATTTAAAATAAATATTGCGGAAAATTTACCAACGCTTTTAATCAGTAAAGCATTTGCCGCAACTGCCATTGTCAACAGACTGCCGTTTAAAATAACTAAGAATACATTCATTCATATACCGTTTTCTTAATATTATTTGTTATTTAAAAGTAATAATTCATATTTACCGTTAGATTTATACTTTAATTTCTACCGAATAGACAATGTTATGGTGCTATGATATAATGATTGTCACGGAGGTGGTATTTTGATTAAAATAGTCGTGAACGCAAACAATGATCATGAAAGAGAAGTATTACAAAGACTCGTTGAAGATTTTCCCGCATGTAAAATCGTGTATCCAACCAGCAGAGTTGATTTATTGAAAGAAATGCAAGACGCAGAAATTTTGGCAGCATACTTTATAGATAAAGAAATGCTGGGTGTTGCAAAAAATTTAAAATATGTATGTGGTTTTTTGGCAGGTGTCGATAAGCTTCCGCTTGATTTACTGAAAGAAAGAAATATATTGCTGACAACAGGACGTGGTATTCACCCGATCCATATGTCTGAATACGCCATCAGCATGATGATACTCGATGCCAGAAATTTAGATAAAGTATTGGAAGAAAAAAAAGCAAAAAACTGGGCTGCATTTAAATATCAGCAGGATCAGATCTACGGCAAGAAATTAGGTATTCTGGGAATTGGCGCGATTGGCAAAGAACTTGCACGTAAAGCCGATGCCATGGGCATGGAGATTGTTGGCATCAAGAAAAACCCCGTAGATGTTGAATATGTTTCAAAAGTATATGATATGCAGGAAGGTATGGAAGTGATCTTCTCTACTTGCGATTATATTGTTAACTTGTTTCCAAACACACCTGAAACCAATAAAATTATAAATAAAAAATATATGACCATGATGAAACCGACTGCTTGTATGATCAATATTGGCCGAGGCGACACCGTCAATGAAGAAGATTTATATGATGCTTTGGTGAATAAACAATTCAAACGCTATATTACCGATGTATTCATTACCGAGCCGTTGCCACAAGAAAGCAAATTCTGGGATCTTGACAATATTGTCATCACACCCCATATATGCGGTCCCAATGTAACTTATATGGATAAAGCATATCCGATTGTATCACATAATATTCAGTGTTATCTTGATAAGAATTTTTCGGCTATGAAAAATTTATTCTCGCATGAAATTGGCTATTAAACAAATTTTTTATTAATAAAAATATTTATATTATGGAGGTTGTTTTATGAGCATAAAAGAATTGGCATATAAAAACAGAACATATAGAAGGTTTGACCAGAGTTATAAAATTGATATGAGCACTTTGGAAGAGCTTGCCGATTATGCGCGTATTTCATCAAGCGCCCGAAACGCACAAGCCTTAAAATATGTTTTGGTGACTGATGCAAAAATGTGTGACGTTGTGTTTAGCAATATCAAATGGGCAGCTGCGCTTCCGGATTGGCCGGGCCCCGCGGAAGGCGAAAAACCCACCGCCTATATTATTCCTTTCAGAGATGATACCATCGGCAAAAATATTTTTTGGGATCTGGGTTTAAGCCTGCAAAATATTACGATGGGCGCCGTTGAAAAAGGACTCGGATGCTGCCACTTTGGCAATGTAAATTATCCGGCATTAAAAGAAGCATTGGGTATCACAGATGAAAACTTAGTACCTTTATCGGTTCTTGCAATCGGTAAGCCCGTAGAAGAAGTTGTATTAGTAGACATACCCGAAAGCGGAAAAATGAATTATTATCGCGATGAAAACATGGTTCACTATGTGCCGAAAAGAAAATTAGAAGATATCATCGCAAAAAAATATTAGAAGCGAGGAATATGTGATGAATATAAAAGATATTGTTTATAAAAACAGAACATATCGACGATTTGACCAAAATTATAAAATTGATATGGCTACTTTGGAAGAACTCGTTGATTTGGCACGTGTTACTTCTTCGGGCGCAAATATGCAAGCCATAAAATTTGTGCTTGTCGCGGACGAAAAAATGTGCGAACTTGTGAACAATCATATAGCCTGGGCCGGCGCGCTTCCCGATTGGCCGGGTCCCGCGGAAGGCGAAAAACCCACCGCCTATATTATTCCTCTTCGAGATGAAAGCATCTCGAAAAATCTTTTTTGGGATTTGGGTCTTTGGACACAAAGTATTTTAATGGGTGCGGTTGAAAAGGGACTGGGCGCTTGCCAGTTCGGCAGTGTGAAATATAAGGAACTCGAAAAAGCATTAGAGCTTCCTGATCGCTTAGTAATCACTTCGGTCGTAGCGCTTGGTAAACCTGTGGAGAAAATAGTTCTCGTAGACATACCCGAAAGCGGAAAAATGAACTATTATCGTGATGAAAACATGGTGCATTATGTGCCGAAAAGAAAACTTGAAGATGTTGTTCTAAAGAAATTCTGATAAATACTAAATAAAAAGAGGGCTATGAGGCCCTCTTTTAGATCGCTAAAAAAGTTATGCAAAATACAGTCTGAATGACCAGTCGAAAGACATTCGCAGCAATAATATGCTTGCGAATACACATATACGAACATTTTCAAACAACACTGACAATTACCAGAAATTTTCGGTAAAACTTTAAAGTTCCCTTTATCAATCAATTGCAATAAGACGTGTATTGGATGCTCCCTTTAGATTTGCGATCGCCTTTAACAATATGGCAATATCCTCTGTCATATATGTAATATCAAGAGATATTGTCAGATGCGCAATACCATGAATTGGAATATCCTGATGAATCGTGAGGATATTGCCGCTGTATTCGGCGATGGTATTAATAACATTTGATAATATTCCTTTTTCATGCGATAAAGATAAACTGAACACGCATTTATGTGCACTGTCAAAGGATGATGCGAATACTTTGTCTTTATATTTATAATACGTGCTACGGCTGATCCCCGCTTTTTTGACAGCTTCACTGATTGTTTTCGCACTGCCGTCAGTGAGCAATTTTGATGCATAAATGACTTTGTCTATATACTCCGGAAGCAATTCTTTGTTTACAATAAAATAACCATCTTTCATTATTTACCCCTCAAAGATTATTTCTACACCATTGATATCTATACTAAGCGGAAGCGCTGTCCATTGATGTTTCAATAATTTCTTATTGTTCTTATGAAATTCATCTAAAAAAGACCTTGTATTTTTTTTATCTATAATGGTCATCATGCTCGGTCCCGCACCGCTTATAAAGGCCGCATAGGCATTATTATTTAATGCAAAAGATTCCACTTTTTCATATTCATCAATGAGCGGAATACGGTAAGGCTGATGTAATCTGTCCCGCACAGCTTCTCTTAAAAGCTCTGGCTGTGGTTTTGTAAGCCCCGTGATCATCAAAGCTGTTCTTGAAATATTATTAATACAGTCGGCATATGTAAGAGTTTTAGGCAATGCTTTTCTTGCTTTTATCGTACTTAATTTAAAATTCGGAATAAAAACGCAAAAATCATACATCTCAGACGGAATATATTTTTCATACTGCCATCCATCATTATTTTTATAAGCAAGTGTGAGCCCGCCGAAAAGCGCAGCCGCGATATTATCTGCATGTGTTTCAATATCCGAGCATATTTGATAAGCCTGTAACTTATCTATCGGCGTTCCACTGAGTATATATGCTGCAAGCACGCCTGCTATAATACAGGTTGCACTGCTGCCAAGCCCTCTTGAAACAGGTACATCGATTTCAATGCTTACTTCAACACCGTCGATATGCTTGTTTAAAATTTTCAAGGCAGTTTTTAAGGAGCAGAGGATTAAATTATTCTCCGTTCTGTGAATATCCAAAAAGCCTTTCCCTAGTTTAAATGTATCTGCTCTTTGAAAAGAAAAGGTATTATATTTTTGCAAGGCGATTCCCAGTGTATCAAATCCGCATCCTAAATTTGCGCTGCTTGCAGGCACCTTAATCTTAAACATACCTTTTAATTCTCCTTTAATATCGCCGTAACAACATCTTTGATTTCTTCCGCTTTGCATATTTTGTTGTGAAGAATCTGCTTATCCACTATATTATTCAAAGCCGGATGCGTCGGCACATTTGTTCTTTTACTGAGTTCATCCAAAGCCTGAAGACTTTCCGCTTTTTCATGAAATATCGCGTCTAAAACGCTGTCTGCAAACTTGTACGCATTTGCAGTCGATAATATCACAGTGGGTGCGGAATCAGCTGTGTCAGCCATATAGCGCTCATAAACATATGTTGCCGCGGCGGTGTGCGGGTCTATAACATATCCGTCTTTTTCATAGGTTTGAGCGATGATTTCCTTTATTTTTTCCTCATCGGCAAATCCACCATAAAAAAGATTCTGTATTTTTTCTTTTATTGCATTTGTGACTTCATATTTTCCTTTTGCGCTAAGACGTTCCATCAGCCCGGTGGTATAGGTACCGTTGTTATCGCTTAAGTGATAAAGTAATCTTTCTAAATTGGAAGAAATCAAGATATCCATCGACGGCGAGATCGTTTTTTTGAATAGTCGGTTTTTATCATAGATACCTGTTTGAATGAAATCCGTCAGAACATTATTTTCATTGGACGCACAGATAAATTTGCCGACAGGCAGACCTGCCCTGCTTGCATAATACCCTGCTAAGATATTCCCGAAATTTCCCGTTGGTACGCAAAAATTAATTTTTTCACCTTTTTTGATTTTTCCGTCCTGAATTAACTTTGTATAAGCCGCCCAATAATACACGGTTTGCGGAAACAATCTTCCGATATTGATGGAATTAGCGGAAGATAAGATTTTTCTATGTTTTTCCGCTTGCTTCCTAACTTCAATATTATCAAAAACTTTTTTCACCGCTGTTTGAGCATCGTCAAAATTTCCCTCTATACCAATCACATATATGTTTTTTCCTTCTTGTGACTGCATATGTCTTTTTTGCACTGCGCTTACGCCTTGGCTTGGATAAAATACGATAATGTCGATTTCTTCTATATCTTTAAATGCTTCCATAGCGCTTTTTCCCGTATCTCCGCTTGTTGCTGTCAAGATAACGATTTTTTTGTCTAACTTTTGCGCTTTCATCGCACCTTTCATCAAATAAGGAAGTATGGATAGTGCCATATCTTTAAAGGCAGCCGTTTTGCCGTGAAATAATTCCAAAAATATTTTATCTTGCGTATACTTAATTTTGACCGGTTCATCTGTGTAAAAATTATCGGTATTATAAGCATTTTGCGTACATGCGGCAATATCAATACCGCTGCCGGAAAAATATTCTTTTAAGATGACTTCTGCAATTTCATAATACTTTTTATTTGTAAAACAATCTATATCAAACCCAAGCTCAAACTGTTCAGGTACATAAAGACCCTTATCGTCTGCAATGCCTTTTATCAAAGCCTGTGACGGATTATAAGCTTTTTCCTCTCCTCTGGTGCTAAAATAATTCATGTAAACGTACCTCTCTTTTAAAAAATATCTTGCAATGACTCTTATTATATGCTATTATGTGTGTGTTGTAAATACAAATGTTTGCAAAATGCAAACAAATTTTTATTAAAGGGGTGTTTCTTATCAAGATAGGACTTCTTGGGCTGGGCACTGTCGGCAGAGGCGTTTATGAAATTATAAACAACGAACAGGGTAATATATTTAAAAACAAAGCCGGCCATGCTCAAATTGTTAAAATACTGGTCAATGATATAACCAAAAACAGAGGCGAGGGCATCGACTACTCTCTTCTTACCTCAAATCCCGATGATATACTGCTCGATAATGATATTGATGTGGTTGTTGCCGTACTGGGCGGCAGCGAGCCTGAATACAGCTATGTATCAAAAGCTTTAAACAATAAAAAGCATGTTGTCACCGCAAATAAACAGATTATATCTGAACATTTGGATACGCTGCTGAAAACCGCCAAAGCCAATGGGGTATCCATATTATTTGAAGGCAGTGTAGGCGGCGGGATTCCGATCATTGATACGATGCAGCAACTGCTTAAAATCAATAAGATCAATCGTATTACCGGAATTTTAAACGGAACAACCAACTTTATTTTATCACAAATGAGCCAAAATCACTCCACATTTGCGGAAGTTTTAAAAACAGCGCAAAAATTAGGATTTGCCGAAGCCGACCCGACCGCCGATGTGATGGGCTATGACGTGAGCCGAAAGCTTTCTATTTTATCCTCACTCGCATATGACTGTATTATTAAAGATGAAGATATTTACAAACGCGGCATCACGGAGATCGATGCCTGTGATATAGAAATGATACAAAACAACGGATATGCCATCAAATATGTTGCGCAATCTGTATTAAAGGATGATAAATATTATACATGTGTCGAACCCGCTTTGATATGCGCAGCAAACGAGCTTGCTAGTGTAAACAATGAATTTAATGTTATCATTTTAGACGGAAACATCATTGGCGAAATACGCATTTCCGGCAAAGGTGCCGGTCAAAATCCGACTGCAAATGCTGTTGTAGGAGACATTATCTACATAATGGAGAAGAAACCGCAAGTAGAGAATATGTTTATTTCATCGGCATCCTCCGGCGGGATAGAATTTTTTAAAGGCAGGTATTATTTCAGAATAAAAGTAGCCGACAACGCACAATTTTGTACTGCCTTCGACATAATGGATAAATATGTAAAACAAAAAGATACGCTGTACGAGCACGGGAATTTATTCTTTTTTACACAGGAAATACAGGAGATGACTGCGCTTCGTATACAGCAGGAAATAAAAATGGTCAATGAAAATATATTTTTTGCCAGAATAATAGAATAGGAGAAATAAAAAATGATGAGTAAAAAATCACCTGTGCAAAACTTATCTTTAGATGATAATATCGCAAAGATTTCTATACTGGAGCTTCCGGATAAACCCGGAATCGCTTTTAAGCTATTTAGCCTGCTCACTGAAAATGATGTTCAAATTGATATGATCGTTCAAAACGTCAACCGACAAAACATTAACGACATCTCTTTTACGGTACGTGAAGATTTAATGGAAAAGGCAGTAGAGACCGCACAGAAATTTGCTTTTGAGGTAAACGCACAAAAAGTTATTTACGATAAAGCTGTCGCAAAACTTTCCGTTGTAGGCAGCGGGCTTATTGCAAGCACTGAAGTTGCCGCTAAATTTTTTGAAGCGCTTAGTGAAATCGGCGTGAATATTCAAATGATCAGTACCTCGGAAGTGATGATCTCGTGTATTATCGATAAAGATCAATCCAAAGAAGCTTTCAAACATGTACACAAAAAATTTGAAGAAGTGTGCTAAAAACATTTCCAAGGAAATAGAAAAAGAGCAACATTAAGTTGCTCTTTTTATTTGAAAACACCCGGATATAAAGTTTTCCCCGTTTTTTTGAGTTCCCGTATTTGCCCATTGTAAGGGCGAAGATTGAACTTATATTTTCCGTTGCTCGATTTTACAGTTAATACATAAGAGTCTTGATTATTTTCCATATCGGTTTTTTCATCAAGCTTTATACGGTTAAGACTTTCACCGGCAATCAAAAAGTTTTCATTGCTTTGCGCCAATATATCTGCCATACTTTTTTGCGCCAGCATATCGCAATATGTACCTACGGCTTGCATGCTCGCAGCCATTTGCTTTAACTTTCCTTCGCCACGGTCTTTACTTTCCTGAACCAGTCTTTCGGTAACCGCTTTTATTTCATTCTTGTCATATTTTACAACGACAATACCTTCTTTGCCAAAAGCAAGAAAAACCGGTTTTTGCGCAAATGCACCTTGTGCGCCTATCATAATCAAAACAGGATATGCTTGCATATATAACCTCTTTTCTTTCATAATATAATTTTTAGTTTAAATAAATATCTATTAATAAGCATATTTTTCAATATAATCTACACTATCATTTATTTTTTTCAACACTTTTTTATCCGAGCCGGATGTGGAATCAAAGGTCGGATCCATCAGTTTCCAGTTTTTTCCGTCAAACTCAATAATATTATTTATCCAGCCTATATCTGTGATATACACGCTGATCCATGCATGATAAATTTCTCCCACGTATCCGATAACAAGCTTTGTCGGAATAGAAAGTGAACGAAGCATGCAGCACATTAAGGCAGCATAATCAAAGCAAATACCTTCTTTTTTCTCTAATATTTCATCAACATCAGGCAAATAGCCGGCTTGCACAGTCTTTGCCTTTTCATAATCATACGAAAGTGCACCGACAACATAATTATAAATGATTGATACAACATCGAGTTCATCTTGTGCATCGGTGACCAACTCTTCCGCTTCTTGGACCGCTTTGCTTTGCACAGTAAAATTCACGTACTGATTCGGATATAAAAACGGCAAAAACTCATTCTCAAGCTGAACGGAAAGCTTTTTTTCATAGACTGTTGTGTATTCACTGGCCTGAATATTTTTATATACAACTATTTTATATACTCCATCCCCCTGCGTAAGCGGCAGCACACAAAACGTGCTGTCGACCGGCAAATTATATGTATAGGTCTCTTCCTGTGTTTTTGTGATCTGAACTTTGATTTTTTTATCGGTAGCCTTTTTATATTTCATCATAATATATCCCTGTGCAGTATTAGATGCGTCAATGTATACGCTGCCGTTTCCATAGATTACTCTGTCTGCATTCTCAGGGATAAGCACCTTTGTTTTAAACAATCCTTGCTGCACGCTGGAATTTACGCTGCTTTGAGATGTGCATCCTATCTGAACAAAAAGGAAAAACAAAATAAACACACAATATATCAATTTTGTTTTCGATTTTAATATTTCCATATCGGTTCCCTTTACCAATGTGATGTGGAATAACTGCCCATAAATAAAATACCACAAAATAACTTCATAGCCAACAAAAACATATTCATCTTTACAATATACCTTGTATTTCATCATCGGCTTTGCTACAATCACAGTAAATATACGTCTATTTCAATATACCACATATTTATTATTGGATTAACTGTTTAAAGGATGAAACGATCATGCGGACGAAAAATAAAAATAAGCCCTATCCGCCGACTTATCTTTCCTCATTTTGTATGGAGCTTGCACTGATTATAAAAGCGGGCATTTCCTTGGAAGATGGCTTGCATATACTTTATGAAGACGAAAAAGATAAGCAATCAAAAACACTTTTGGAAACACTATACAAAAAAGTATCCGATCAGGTGCCGTTTTACATAGCGTTAAATGAAGATGGACGTTTTCCGAAATACTTTATCGATATGATTGAACTCGGTATCCACACTGGCAAATTAGAACAGATACTCAGCGGACTTGCCAAGTATTATGATAACCAGCAACGCATCAGCACACATATCAAAAACGTCGTGATCTACCCCGCCGTACTCTTAGCGATTATGCTTATCGTAATAATCCTGCTTATCACACAGGTACTCCCGCTTTTTAATAATATATTCACTGAGCTTAGCATCAGTCTTTCCCCGCTCGCACAAGCGCTGCTGTCATTTGGCAACGGTATTGAAAATTATATGATTTTGATTGTCGTTTTTTTTATTGTTATTTGTATTTTGATTGTTGTGTTGTTTCTGAATGCAAAAAGAAATAATACTGTATCCCAGAAAATATTTAATAAATTATTCTCGAAGAAAAAACTTGCAATGTCTTTGGCAACAGCAAAATTTGCCGATGCATTGAGTATATGCATGCAAAGCGGTCTGGATATTGATGCGTCTTTGGAAATGGCAAAAAAAATCAATACTAACCTGCTTCTGGATAGAAAAATTGCCGAATGCCAGACTTTGATATCCCAGGGCATTGCGGTCAGCGATGCATTTGCAGACTCAGAACTGTTTTCAGGTATTTTCAGCCGGATGATCTCCGTGGGCTACAAAACAGGAAGTGTCGATGTGGTGATGTGCGAACTCGCAAGAAAATTGGAACAGCAGGCAGCTGAGGAATTAAATATTGTTATCAGCCGCGTTGAACCGACTTTGGTTATCATACTGTCCGTTATTGTCGGCATTATCTTGCTGTCGGTGATGCTGCCTTTGATGAGCATTATGTCTGTTATAGGATAAAATAAATGAAAGAGAACTCTTTATGAAACATATCAGAAGAAACTATACTTCTAATGTAATACTTTCTATTCTAAAGCCTGTATTGTTTTTTTTATGCATTTTCTCCTTATTTATTTGGGGCATCTATATAACAAATCGCACGAGCAATGAAGAGAGCTTGCGAGTGGTTGAAGAAAGTATTCAAAAAGCGGCGATTAGTTGTTATGCACTCGAAGGCCGTTATCCGCAGAGTTTCGAATATCTGACAAAAAATTACGGCATCAGTATTGATACAGATAAATACGCCGTGTTCTACTCTGTTTTTGCATCAAACATTATGCCTGATATTACGGTTGTGGAAAAATAACGACAAGAGGTTTGCTAAAATGAAGCTCCGAAAACAAAACCATACAATCGATATCCTCTTTTTGCTCACACTATTTTTATTTTTTGTCATCATAACATTATTGATTGTTATGATGGGCGCCAATACGTATAAAAATATTTCTTCAACTGTTACCGCGCGCTACAACGAAACAACTTGCATGTCGTACATCACAAATAAAGTAAGAAGTTATGATCAGCGCGGCAAACTATATATTTCCGATATAAACAGTATCCCTGCCCTTATATTAGAGCAGACCGTCGATGATGAGATCTACCTTACATACCTGTACGCATATGACGGAAAACTCTTGGAACTCAACTGCACGGCAGATAATGTATCGATTAAAGCTGGCGACGGTGCTGAGATTGTTGATCTCGCCGAATTAAATATACAATTTTTATCGCCAAACCTTTTATATATCAAAGCCACATATTCCAGTGACGACGAAGATGAACTTTTCCTTTATGTACACAGCGAACAGCAAGAAGAAATTTATTGAAAGGATAGATATTTTTGACTGATCAAACTTTAAAAAAATCCAGTTTGTTTTTATTAGAGTTAATTATCGTTTTATTGTTTTTTTCTTTTTGCACGGCTGTTTGCATCAATCTCTTTGTTAAAGCAAAGATCGCAAGCACACAAAGCTATGATTTAAATAATAGCGTACTTGCCGCGCAAAATGCAGTCGAATGCTTTAAAGCAACCGATGCCGACGCAAAGGAAATCGCTTCCTTGCTTGGTGGCACGCAAAATAATAACACAGTGAGCATCACCTATGATAAAAACTGGAATGTCACCAAAAAAAGCGATTATATATACAAGCTTACTTTTACAATTAACCCTGTTCAAGAGAATATCATCTCTGCCGATCTTACAATTGTAAAAGATACAACTACGCTGTATTCGCTCTCAGCGGTCACTTTTGTCGATACGACTGCAGGTGGTGATTGAATGAAAACAAAATATCGATTTTCTCTTAGTATAGGCACTTCTTCTCTCATTATGATTTTTGCCGTTCTCTGTCTTACGTTGTTTGCAACGCTTTCATTGCTTACGGCAAAACACGAAATGAATTTAACCGACAAATATGTATCCTTTGTCAACGCTTATTATAATGCCGATTCCAAAGCTACGCAAAATTTACAGATTATTTATACTTTACTGACTCAAGCTTCGGCCTCTTTTGCCGATAAAAGTGAACAAGTGGACTATTTGCATCGCCAATGCAAAAATTATGACTTTAACTGTGAAGCAAAAGATGATATATTGTATATATCTTATGATGAAATGATAGATGGCACGCAAACTTTACAGGTTATTATTAAAATAACATCAATTTCTGATAAAACGTATGAAATCATGCAATGGAAAAAAGTAAATACCGGTGATTTTACAATTGACGATACGATCGATGTATATAAGTAATAAAATTCAAAATAGGTGTTGTTATGAAATTAGATAAAATATTACAGCAAGCCGTTGAAAAAAAAGCATCCGATATCTTTATTATCGCTGGGCAGTTTCTCTCCTATAAAATCGACGGACAAATATTGCCTCAGACAGATAAAAAAATTTCCCCTGAAGATTCCAAAGATTTTATTGAAGAAATCTATAAACAGGCAAAACGTGAGATTCAGCCTTTTTTAATGTCGGGAGATGACGATTTTTCTTTAACTATCAGCGGTCTGTCCCGCTTTCGTGTTTGCACTTTTCAGCAACGCGGTTCGCTTGCTGCCGTAATACGTATTATTATGTTCGGCTTGCCGAGCTATCAGCAGCTGAATATTCCGCAAGACGTGATGGATATTGCACATATCACCAAGGGTCTGATTTTATTTGCAGGTCCCGCAGGCAGCGGAAAAACAACAACACTGGCTTGCATGATAGATACTATCAATACACATTATAACAACCATATTATCACGCTTGAAGACCCTATAGAATATCTGCACAGCAATAAAAAAAGTATTATCTCTCAGCGTGAAATCCATACCGATACCACGAGTTATTTAAGCGCGTTGCGCGCATCTCTGCGTCAATCGCCTGATGTGGTGCTACTTGGTGAAATGCGTGATTTTGAAACGATTCAAACTGCAATAACAGCATCCGAGACAGGTCACCTTATCATTTCCACACTTCATACATCCAACGCAACAAATACGATCGATCGCGTGATTGATGTTTTTCCTCCGAACCAGCAACCGCAAATAAGATTTCAGCTTTCTATGGTGTTAAAAGCGGTCGTGTGTCAACAGCTGATACCGGCTATAGGCGGCGGAAATGTTCCGGCTTTTGAAATCATGTATGTCAATAACGCAATACAAAATATGATTCGCGAATCAAAGACGCATCAATTCAACACAGTTATTAACTCTTCTGCATCCAACGGTATGTGCAGCATGGATAACAGCCTGATCAATTTGGTCAAGAAGCAAAAAATCACAGCAGAAGATGCCTTGCGATACAGCCAAAATCCTGAATTTATTGCAAAGAAAATATAATTTTATTATATACTATTATAAAAATCAGCCTTAGAAAATTATTTTTGGCAGGTGTTAACAATGAACCATGTAATAAAAATAAATCTTTTTGGGGGCATGTCTGTCGAGATAGATAACATCATCTTACAGCGCGGTGCAGGCAGGCTGCATAGACATTGGAAACTACTGGCATTGCTTGTCATATATAAAAATACAACGCTTTCTCCTTCCCGCTTAATGGATATTATGTATAACGAAGATGAAGATATCACCAATCCTCAGAGCGCCCTGAAAAACACGGTCTACAACTTGCGCAAAGAGCTGGGAGATCAATCTTATATTCTCTTTGAAGAAGGAAGTTATAAATGGAACAATCAAAATGAACTTATCTTAGATATTGAAATATTTGAAAAACTTCTTGATGGTCTCAAAGACAGTGATATGAATAAGAAACTCGATATTTACGCAAGCATCATTGACTTATATAAAGGTGATTTTCTGCCGCAGCTTTATGATGAAGAGTGGGTGGTGCAGCGTTCAACTTATTATAAGAAAAAATATATTGATGTAGTCATTGAATATTTAGAAATACTGTATGCCGATGAAAGATATAATGAAATATTGACGGTTGCCAATTTAGTCAATTTTATTGAGCCTTATAATGAAGATTTCTATCTTTATATGTTCAAAGCGTTATTTGATTTAAATATGAACTCCGTTATTGTAAATACATATTTTCGTGTCAGCAGAATTTTTTTAGATGAACTCGGTGTTGAATTATGCTCGGAGATTAAAGAAATTTATCTGAAGGCATCTAAAAAAGTAAATAAAATCGAACAGGACATCTTAATTATAAAAGAAGATTTACGCGAAGCAACAAAAGATCAGACACCGATACGAGGCGCTTATTTTTGCAGCTATGAAGTTTTTAAACAAATGTATCAGATGGTGGCCAGGGCAACCGATCGGCAAAAACGTTCCATTGTGCTGCTTTTGATTACAATTACTGATCATAAAGGAAATATTCCTGAAAATCCAATCCTGCAGAATGCTATGCTTGAACTTAGAGATGTGCTAAAAAAATCTCTGCGTAAAGGAGACACTTTTGCTCAGTACAGCAAAGCTCAATACATCCTTATGTTGGCAACCGAATCGATTGAAAAATCCAGGATTGTTGTTGAACGAATTGAAAAAAATTATGAATTTTATATAAAACAAAATAAATTGCGCCTTATCTCTAAATTAAGCCTACAGGATCCCATTACTTAAAATAATATTGTAAACAAATAAAAAAGCATCTTTTCAGATGCTTTTTTACTTTATATTATCTAAGCTTGTTTCATTTCAGATTCGTCTTCTTTTTTGTTTGTTATACCAATGATAATAAATTGAACGAGTGTGATTGCTACCATGAGTATTGTCCATGAATCAACCCATCTGAAATTGTACACGAGCGGCTCTGTTAAGTAGAAAGCCACTGCTGCACCAACTGCCATCAAGAATCCGATAAAGCGTGTTGCTTTTCGTCTGCGTTCTCTTTGCTGTCTTTGTGAATCTCTCGATCCAAACAGATAGAGCATTCCAATTAAGGTTATAAGTACACAGATCAAATTAACAAGTGCGAGTACAGGTTCACCCGGTGCCGTGGGAGTCGGCTCTTCTTCTATGATAGTCGGCTCTTCCGGTGTTACCGGCGAAAGCGGAATCTCCTCTTCCTCGATCGTTGTCGTCGGCGGAGTCGTTGTTGTCGTTGTCGTCACTGATGGAGTTGTATTTGCCGTAAAATCTGCGATGCATGTCATGTTTTTGTTAATAGCAACTGTCGCTAAATTTACTGTTGCTCCATTGTAAGTCCATCTGCTAAACGTGTATCCGCTATCGGCTGAAGTTGCCGGTATTGTAATACCTGCTTGATTAAAATTTAAGCCCGTAAGGATGTTGGTGTAAACTACTTTTCCGCTTAGTGTGCCGTTGCCATCTGTTGTAAATGTTACAGTATAATGAGGTTCCTTGTAATCGGGAATATCATTACCGTTTTCATCTACCGCAAAGACCGCTGTGTAAGTTACACTTGCTGTGATTGCCGTATCATCTGCCGGAATAGCTGCATCCCAATAATCAAAGGTATATCCACTATCGGCTACAGGGGTCGGAACTACCGGAATGGCACTGCCCCAAAGTGTTCCCGTTAATATATTTGTATATTCATCTGTTCCTGTTAGGGAACCATTTGTGCC
>CAZOOZ010000005.1:0-5037 GCA_964581565.1 uncultured Eubacteriaceae bacterium | reverse complement strand
CAAATGCATATCCGCTGTCTGCTACAGGAGTCGGAACTGTGATAACACTGTCCCATTCTGTGCCGTAAAGTATATCTTCAAAGCTTGCGGTGCCGCTCAATGAGCCGTTGGTTCCCGCTGTGAATGTTACATCATGATATTCTCTGTAATCAGGCGTACCATTTTCATTTTCATCCACTGCGAAGACTGCCGTGTAAGTTGCACTTGCTGTGATTGCCGTATCGTCTGTCGGAATTGCAGGTGACCAATAGTCAAATGCGTATCCGCTGTCTGCTACAGGAATCGGAACCGCTGTGATAGCCGTGCCCCAAAGTGTACCGTTTAAGATATCATCGAAACTTGTAGTTCCGGATAATGTACCGTTTGTTCCGGCTGCAAAAGTAATGCTATACCAGAGACTCGAATCTTTTTCCCATTTCGCATAGAAAGTTTTTGCTCCCGTTACACCGGGCCCAAACGATGTCGTTGCCGGTGTGGTAAAGGTGTTATCCGTATACCACCCTGCAAAAGTGTATCCGTATCTTGATGGATCCTGGATAGAGACCGTATCTTCCACCGTGTATTTTGACGGATTTGCGTTATTATTTGTTCCGTCATACAGATAATATGTAATAGCATACTCTGTGGCCGTAAAGCTTACCGTATAGGTTTGACTTTCCGTGATCGCTGTATCATTTGAAGGAATCGAAGGACTCCATGTGCCGCCTTCATATCCTGCATCAGGTGTAAATCCCGGAACTGTGATCACGTCTCCCCATAATGTACCATCCAAAATATCCTGGAACAGTGTCGTTCCCGACAACGTTCCATGTCCGTCTGTCGTAAATTCTATATCAGACCAAAAACTGCTGTCTTTTTCCCATTTCGCATAGAAAGTTTTTGCTCCCGTTACACCGGGTCCAAACGATGTCGTTGCCGGTGTTGTGTAGGCCGCATCTTCATACCATCCCGCGAATGTGTATCCGTATTTTGACGGATCCTGGATAGAGACCGTATCTTCCACCGTGTATTGCGATGGATTTGCGGCATAATTTGTTCCGCTGTTTAGATAATATGTAATATCATACTTTATAGCTGTAAATGTTGCTGTATAGGTCGCATCTTCAGTTATCTTTGAATGATCTGACGGAAGCGATGGCGACCAAACGTTAAATGTATAACCGCTGTTTGCTACAGGTGTTGGCACATCAATGGCATCTTCCCATTCAGTATTATACTCAATATTGTTAAATACTGTCTGTTCACCCGGTGCAAAGGACCCGCCGGGCCCTGCCACAAATTTTATGTTGCTGTCTAATAGTCCCTCTTTTAATTTGATAGTAACCACATAATAATTATTTGAAGTGTATTGACAATAGATTTGACCATTGTTCACCACATTACTTGCAGTGATAGGCGCTGCAAATAAATCAGCCAATACATCATAATCATTATACAGCGCTGTTGTTAACGTCATATTTGATAACGTCCATAAACCATTGAATTCAGTCTGCGTAAGATGTAACGTATACGTCTTGATATAGTCATAATGCCCGCCATCTTTTTGATAAATCTTTACATCTACAGTAACTGGTGTCGGATCAGGGGTCGGACAAGCAAATATAGTTGTCGGTATGAAACTCACCAGCAGTAAAAATATCGTAAAAATTGCAATTATTTTTTTGCTTTTCATGCTTTCTCCTCCTTCTTTAAAAATTTTATAAAACTTTTTCTGCTAATTTTAGAGATTTTTCTACTCATGTATGCAAATTATACTTATGTCAAGTCATAAAATAGTCACCAAAAATTTTTATACAGAAAATCTTTATATTTCATTTTTAAAAATTCGTATATTATCTGCTGTTGTTTATTTTAATGCCGCAAGTATAATCCACTTTTTTATTACATATTTATTAATTAAGACGATTTTGGGGGAGTGGACTATGAAAGATTATATTGCGCAAAGATGTTTAAATGAAGCTCAGTACATACTTGAAACAGGAGCTACTGTTCGAAAAACTGCTAAAAAATTTATGATCAGCAAAAGTACTGTACATAAAGATATGACTGAACGCTTACTATCGATTAACAAGCAATTGGCGCATAGTGTACGTGAAATTTTGGAAAAAAATAAATCTGAACGTCATATCAGGGGAGGTTTTGCAACAAAACAAAAATATAGTGATAATAAATAACTCTTTTTATTTTTGAAGGGATATATGATACAATGATGATAATCAAAATATTGTTAAGAAATGATATTTTGATTGGTTTTTATGTTTAAACTTTTTTAAATAATTCGACAAATTTTTAGGGTTCTTTTACAATTATTGATATATAGTAGAGGTATTTAGAATGAAAACAGATTTAAAAGTAAATATTATCGAACATACTCCGAATCCACAGAAAGTTGTTGCGGCAGCAGCCAAGCTCTGCTATTCCAATGCAGGAACAAATAAGATTATGGAAAATTTGGACAAGGATTCTACTGAAAAGTTTTTAAACACACTGATTGCTATGGGCCACATGTCTCCGATTGAACATGTGAGTTTTACATTTGCAGTAGAAGGCGTGAGCAGAACATTGACACATCAATTGGTAAGACATAGAGTTGCCAGTTATTCCCAAAAATCGCAGCGTTATGTGCGCGAAGGACAGTTTGAATACATAGTGCCCCCCGATATAGAACAAGATGAAGCTGCTAAAAAAATCTTTATATCCGGCATGACAAATGCTCAAAAAGCCTATGATGAAATAACCGATATTTTAAAAGCCAAATATGAACAAGAATACCTCTCAAACGGAAAAAGCGAAAAAGCAGCCAAAAGTGCCGCAGAAAAAAAAGCCATAGAGGATGCGAGATATGTATTGCCAAATGCATGTGAAACAAAAATCGTTTTTACCATGAATGCAAGAGAACTGCTTCATTTTTTCAGGCAAAGGAGCTGTGAGAGAGCGCAATGGGAAATAAGACAGCTCAGTGAAATGATGATAGTACAGGTAAAAGAAATAGCCCCGATCCTCTTTAAATTTGCAGGCCCGCCTTGTCTTTGCGGTCCTTGTCCGGAAGGGCGCATGAGCTGCGGTAAAGCAGAAGAAAAAAGAAAGCAATTCAGTATTCAGTAAAGGATCCACAAAGTTTATGAATTTTTTATATATAGAGGGCAGGCGCTCTGTCGAAGAAGCTATAAAATCTAATGCCAATATTAATTACATCATGGTCGCCGATGGCCTGCATTTAGGTAGTATTATAAGTTTGGCAAAAGAGCATAACATTCGCATAAAAACAGTCAGCAAAACGAAAATGGATTATACATCTAAAACAAAAAAACATCAGGGAGTAATTGCTGTTGTATCCGGATTTGAATATGCAGATACTGATGAAATTTTAAAAATTTCGGAAAATAAAAACGAAAAACCATTTTTAATTATTTTGGATCAAATCAGCGATCCCCATAATCTCGGCGCGATTATCCGAAGCGCGGAATGTTTCGCCTCTCATGGTGTGCTTATCCCGAAAAACAGATCGGCGGCAGTGAACGAGACCGTTTACCGCTCATCGGCGGGTGCTGTCAGCCATATACCCATTGCTCAAGTTACAAATATATCGACAGAAATTGATCGGTTAAAAAAACTTGGCTTATGGATTGTATGTGCAGATATGGATGGAGAGGATATAGATGCATTTGATTTTGATATGCCGTTGGCTTTGGTTTTTGGCGCCGAAGGCAGCGGTGTAAGTCGTCTTGTGAAGGAAAAATGTGATTTCATTGTGAAAATTCCTATCAAAGGCGAAGTTGCATCACTCAATGTGTCGGTTGCCGCAGGAATTATTATGCACAAAATCAGCAGGGTACGTAACTGAGCAATGGATACGCTGATCATCGATGCTTATAATGTGATTAATTTTTGGGAAAAAACATCCGAGCATACTCAAAATGATTTGGATCATGCACGCAGTATTCTAAACAACGCACTGCAAAACTATGCATCCTACAAAGGCATTAACGTTATTGTTATTTATGACGCTTATAAAACAGATAAAAAACTAACCTCAAAAAGCGAATATGAAAATATACAGATTATCTATACGAAACAAGGGCAAACTGCCGACGCTTTTATTGAGGAACTGATATTTGAATTCAAAAACAAAGATGATATATTCGTTGTAACATCCGACTGGACATTGCAGCAAATGGTGCTCAGCAGCGGACTTATCAGGATTCCTGTATCAGAACTGATTTCAGACATTACACGTATCGAAAAGCAATTATCAGAAAAATATGAAAAAAATAATCATTCAAAAAGTGAGGCTCAAAACAATCATATACTTATGGACAAGCTTAAAGATTTAAAAGAATAAGAGGTTTGCCTATGCACGAGTATCAGGATAGTACAGACGAGGAATTAGTGAGACTGTATAACTGTGGAGTCAAAACTGTAGACCAAATATTAATTAAAAGATATTCTAAACTGATTTATAACAAATCAAAAGGATACTTTATGCAAGGTTTGGAATGTGAAGATTTATTTCAAGAAGGCTTAATAGGCTTTCATAAAGCAATTACTACATATAATGAGTATGAAAATGTGCCATTTTGTATTTTTGCAACTATATGCATCAACAGGCATCTCATCACGGTCATCAAAAAAGCTCAGGCCGGCAAGCATACTCCGCTGAATAATTCCATATCTATCGATGCGAATATACATTATAACAATGAAAGCATCAAAATTATAGATATCTTATCTCTTCCGAGCAAATATGAACCTGAAAATTATATTATCAGTAATGAGAGCATTAAAATTCTAATCAAAACAGCAAAGGAAAATTTATCGGAATTAGAATATAAAATATTGCAAGGCTATCTGCAATGTAAATCATACGCCGAAATAGCAGGTGAAATAAATATGAGTACAAAAACAGTTGATAATGCACTTCAAAGAATAAAGCGCAAGCTCTTTAAAAGTTTGAATAATATCGATTACCTGGCAAATTAATTTTCAATAAAAAAAGGCGGAAAATCTCCGCCTTTTTAAATGCACTTAACTACTTGC
>CAZOOZ010000004.1:0-221050 GCA_964581565.1 uncultured Eubacteriaceae bacterium | reverse complement strand
TGCGAAGTATGTGGAAACATATCCACAATTGCCAGTTTGCTCACTACATATCGGGACTCTGTTAAATATTTTAAATCTTTCATTAACGCTGTCGGATTGCATGAGATATATAAAATATGCTTTGAATTAAATGATGTAATTTTACTTAAAGCTTTAGGATGTATTCCTGCGCGGGGTGGATCCAGAATAATAACATCAGGATCTTCATCAATATTGCAGATAACATCTAAAACATCGCCACAAATAAAAGAGCAGTTTTTTATATCATTGAGTTCGGCGTTTTTCTTTGCCGCTTTGATTGCATCGGCTACAATTTCAACACCAATTACTTTGCTTGCATGTTCGCAAACCATTTGAGTGATCGTTCCGGTTCCGCAGTATAAATCGAATATGGTATCACATTGAATTGATCTAAGCATGTTGATTACAACGTCATATAAAACTTCGCAACCGGAAGAATTTGTTTGAAAAAATGAGAAAGGGGAGATATAAAAAGTTTTATCCAGACATTTTTCTTGTATATAATCTTTTCCGTATAATACAGACATTTCTTCGGCATGTATGGCATCAGATACCGAGTCATTGATAGTTTTGAGAACGGATACGATATCTTTATCTAATTCAAGATTCAATAGCATATTTAAAAAAGATTGCTCGTCAAAAGTTTCTTGAGAAGTAATGATTATATTTATCATCAGTTGATTTGTAAATTCACCTTTGCGAATTATTAAATGGCGAAGAAGTCCTTTATGGGAGCCTCTGTGATAGTAAGAATATTTATGCTGGTTGCAGTGAACAACAGTATTTCTTAAAATTGTTTTAAAATCTTCATCTATAAGGGCACATTCTTCTGCTGAAACAATATCATAGAATCGGTCTTTTTTATGCATTCCAAGCGTAAGCGGAGCATCTTTATGAGCGTTTCCAAATGAAAATTCCATTTTATTGCGGTAACCCATAGTCTTTGGCGAAGCATAAAAACCTGAGAAATTTTGAAATTTAATATTGTTTTCTCGAAATAAGTTTAAAATATAATCCGTTTTATATCGCTTCTGCATTTCATACGGCATACTTAAAAAAGTACATCCGCCGCATAACTGATATGATGGGCAGGACACTTCGTTCTCGTACCACGCAGGAGAAACGAGTTTTAAGAAATTAGCTTCACATACATTATTTCTTTTCCTTTGAATAATCACATCCGCAGTTTGACCGGGCATACCGCCTTTAACGAATATGGGTGTCTCTTCATAATATCCAACTGTTCTGTTTAAGGTTTTAAATTTATTCAGTTTGATTTGAATAATATCATTACGTTTCATTGTATAAATTCCTTTATTTAATATTTAAATAATATAAGAAAATGTTCAGAAAAACAAGGATAAGTGATAATATAAAATTTACAGAAAAGAAAAAATATTTTATAATTAAATAAAATGATACAGAGGTATGAGTATGAAGAATAAAGCGGTAAAAATACCGGCCATCACTGTAGGCACGGCTATTGTATGCGCAGGAACCATAATTGCCATAAATGAATTATTTAAACTGCATCAAAAAAGACAACGTGGATTTGTAAGGGTGAATTATTTATATACTAAAGAATTTGAATAAGAAGTTAATAAAACGTTAGTGTATTTGCATATATTACGTATATCCTCTTTTAAGTTTAAATAAAAATTAAGAGAGGTGATTAATTATGTATATTTCAAAAATGAAATTAATGATAATGTTACTCGTCCTGTTTTTGCTTTTAATTGCTTTTTTCATATTCAAATATCTTCATGTTAAGCAAATAGAAGATATGACAACTCAAAACATTGCTGCAAATAATATAGTTTACGGCATAAGAACATCCGACAAAAAAATAGCCCTTACTGTTGAAGTAAATGTATCTTCGGAAGATTATACGAATCAAATCTTAACAGCATTAGATAAAAATAATGTTAAAGCCACTTTTTTTCTTACAGGGAATTGGGCAACGAAAAACGGTTCTTTAGCAAAGAAAATAATCGATTCCGGGCATGAAATAGAAAATCATTCAAATACACACAGTGATCTATCCAAAATGATGACATACAAAATCGTAAAGGAGATCTCGAAGGCGGACGAGGCGATTGCTACAGTATATAATAAAGAATGCAGCTATTTTAGGCCGCCATTTTCTTTTATTGATAAGAACGTGGTAAAAGCAGCTAAAAAAACAGAAAAAATAATTGTAATGTATAGCTTGGAATCGTATGATTGGAAAAGTTCAAATGTAGATGCTATTTTAAACATGGTAAATACAAATGTAAAACCAGGTGATATTATTTCTTTTCATAATGATGCAAAATACACGGCGGATGCTTTAGTAAGATTAATACCTGAATTACAAAGCAAGGGATATGTATTTTTAACCATTAATGAATTATTAACTAATATAGAAAACGAATAATAAACATAGAAAGGTTATTGGCACATGCAGTTAACCATCAGAACAATTAAACAAAGAGATTATGAAAAAGCCGCCGCTATCAAGCATCTAGCTTTTTATACAGAACAAAACAAGCAAAATTATATAGAAAAAATTATCGATTCGTTTTATGCTCTTGAACATATGGATCATTCACAAGTATTTGTGTGTTGCCATGAAAAAGAAATTGTTGGGTTGATTACTATACATGAATTTATGATGAATTTCCACAATACATTTATAAAAGTAAACGCATTGGGTGGCGTATCCGTTCACAATAACTATCGCATGCAAGGAATAGCAGATTTTATGGTGCGTTTTTTTCTGGAAGAATCTTCGCGTCGTGGAGCTAATATTGTTATGTTGTATCCATATAAACCTGCGTTTTACAAAAAATATGGATTTGGCTGGGGAATAGAAAAGTATGAGTATATATTTAACACCAATGCTCTTAAATACATGGACAATAAAAATATATTTCCCTTTGAACAAGAAAGCATCAAACTTGTAAAAAATATACACAATCAATACGCAAAGATGCAGCATGGAATGTGTTTCATCGGCGAATATGAATGGTACAAGCTGGAACAGGAAATTACACATGACGATATTATACTTATTCGCAATGAGAATGGAGGAGCGGAAGGATACGCTATTGTGAGGTTTGAAAAAGACGCTGAATATAACCAGTATGATCAAACAATTGTTGTAGACAGACTTATAACGCTTACGCCCAGAGCAAAGGAATATTTTTTATCATATTTATTTACGCTTAAAGACCAGTTTGAAACAATCAAACTGTATACCCACGAACAATTTTTTTATTATAATTTAAATAATATAGGCAGTATCTATAATGCAACTATATCCGCTGCCTATCATTATAATTGCAGGCAAGGGTTGGGTATTATGTATAAGGCGATCAATCCACAATCTTTAATAAACCTTTTAACAAGCGAAGATATAAAAACTAGTTATTGTTTTATTATTGAGGACAAGTATAATAATAATAGGCAAGAAGTGTTCATAGGCGGAAAAAATACAGAAAATAAAATTTATATTAGCATAGAAGATTTTTCATCCTGGGTTATGGGATGTATAACCATGGCAGAGTTGTATAAATATGGATTGGCAAATACAAAATGCCAAACTGCCGAAAAATTGGATAAAGAAATCAAATTAAAAAAACCTATTTGCACGTCAATATTTTAAAAATAAAAACCTAGAGGCAAATCGTGAGAATTTTATTTGTAGAAGATGAAAAAAAAATTACAGATGCTGTAAAAGCATTATGTGAAGTGTACGGTTATGAATGTAATATAGCACATGACGGCGATGAAGGACTCATGCATGCGCTTTCTGATGCTTATGATGTAGTCGTGCTTGATATAATGCTGCCGGGACTGAGTGGTCTAGAAATTGTAAAGCGGATGAGACAAAACAAAAAGAATACAGCCGTACTCATTTTAACGGCTAAATCATCTATTGATGACAGAGTGCTTGGGTTAAAAAGCGGTGCTGATGACTATCTCACAAAACCTTTTTCAGCAAAAGAATTATTTGCACGTATAGAAGCCCTGCACCGTAGAAGCTATAGTGAATACCAGAATGATTTAATTACTTTAGAAGAAGTAAGCTATGACGCGAAATCCAATATCGTTACTATAGCAGGAAAAATTTATCAGCTTCCACTAAAAGAGGCGAAATTATTGGAATTACTGTTGAAACATCCCGGGCAAGTATTTACAAGAGAACAGATACTTGATAAAATTTGGGGACTAGATAGTTATGTAACGGAAAACAACATAGAAATACACATTCATAATTTAAGAAAAAGATTGTCAAATACATCTCTGAGTATCAGAACAGTAAGAGGTGTAGGTTATGTTTTAAAGGTAGATTAAATTGTTAAAAGAATTAAGATTAAAATTAATGCTTCAAAACATCCCCGTATTAATCTCTTTTGTTTTTATTTTCTGTATTTTTGCAATAGCTTTTTTATCCGGTATCATGAGTTCGGCTTCCTTAAAATATACAAGAACCATTCTTCAAAATGCTTTTTATATAGAAGGTGGCAGCCTTAATATCGATACTGAATTATTAGCAGAATCAGTATATACCGCCGAAAATATATTTTCAGAATTTGAAGAAAGCTATATCGTTTACGATAGTGATCTAAATGTTTATGCGACCAATAATATCGACAAAGAAATGCAACAGGAATTAAAATTTTTTGTATACGGTGTTCAGCAAGACGAAACCGAAAGCATCAATAATATTGAATATAAAAAAAATTCTTATCGAGTTGTGAGCGAACTCGTAAAGAGTAATGATAAAACGTGGATCGTACAAATCATTCAAAATACAAAAGAAGAAAAAAGAATACTGGAATTATTTACAAATGCCATGATTATAACAGGCAGCCTGGGTATCATTACTATGATCATAATAGGGTGGTATTTTGCAGGCAAGCGATTAGAGCCGATAACAGATGTTTATTTAAAGCAAAGAAGATTTATAGCAGATGCTTCACATGAATTAAAAACTCCGCTGACAATTATTCAGACAAATGTCGATGTATTACGGGCAAAAGAAAATCAAATAATCAAAGATAATGTTAGCTGGCTGGAAAATATTGAAAGTGAAATAATTGCGATGCGCCGTTTGATAGACGATATGTTAATGCTTGCAGATGCAGAAGATAACGGACTTGATATTGAATTGGAACAAATACACCTCAGCCGCTTAATTAAAGATACCTGTATGCGGCAAAAATTAATGTCGAGATCTCGTGGCGTTGCTTTGCATTATAAACAGGAGAGTGACATCACTGCATTTGCGGATAAAAATAGAATGGAACAATTAGTTAAAATTTTTGTAGATAACGCAAGCAAATACAGTAAAAATAATGGAAATGTTTGGATCCGATTATACACAGAAAATGATAATGTCATTTTAGAATTTGAGGATGATGGGATAGGGATGGATCATGAGGAAATGCTGCGAATTTTTGACAGATTTTACAGAGCGGATAAATCAAGAAAAAGGGAGAATGGCAGCGTTGGATTAGGGCTAAGCATCGCTAAAGAAATTATAGATGCACATGATGGCATAGTTCAAATTGAAAGTGAGAAATCAAAAGGTACGCTATTTAAAATAACATTTTTCAAAATGGCTGTAACAAAATAGAAAAGAGAAATAATATGAGAGATAAAGCAGTGGGGTTATTAAATAAATATGTATTAAAAGATGAAAAAAAAGAGCACTCGTTTATTGTCGAATCCATTATGACATCTTTTGCAAAATTTCTTAATCCCGATCAAATCGAAATATGGAGTATAGCCGGGCTTTTACATGATTTAGACTGCAGTATAACTTCGTATAAACTATGTCCCCAACTACATGGATTAAAAGCAGTAGAAATATTAAAAGATGAAAATTTCGGCAATGACGAGATTTATTCAATTATGGCGGCCCATAATGAAAAAAATGGCATTAAGGCGGAAAGTATAGCACAAAAAACAATAATACCGGCAAATCTAATGGCAAATATAATAAGTAAAAATATCGGCAAAAATTCTAAAAATGATTATATAAAATTAGATTCTATTACCATACTAAAAGATATTGATATTTTTGACAGGCAAAAAATTGAAAGTATAGGAATAAAATTTGATAATTTTGTGAATATCTCTATTGATGCAGCGAAAAAATTATTCAATCAAATTTAATACTTGTATTCATTAATTTAATGAATATTCATCTTGTAAGAAACATCATTTTTTTATATAATATAAAACAGAAATGAGGTGGTTAAAATGATAAATTTCATTGTTGGAGACAAAGGCAGCGGGAAAACAAAAAAATTAATTGATATGGCAAATGATGAAGCTGCCAGAGATGAAATGAATTTAGTTTATATTGACCGAAAAGATAAGCATAGACGTGAAGTAGGAAACAGTATCAGGTTTATTGATTTATCTGAATTTTATATATATTCTTGGGAAATGTTTTTTGGATTTTTAAATGGGCTCATTAGTGGCAATTATGATATCGGGAAAATCTATATTGACGATATCGAAAAAATAACAAAAACCAATGAGACTCAAAATCTAGCAGATTTTTTTGCAGCTGTAAGCAAACTCTCCGATAAATTTAATGTCGAATTCATTTTTACTATTAATGCTATTGAAGTTCCAAGTGAGTTTAAAGTATTTATATAGCAATGGATCGATTATATTACAAGTATTCAGAATATCTTATTCATAAATATGGTCAAAAGGTGTATAAGGTTCCTTTGAACATACCATCTTCTTGTCCTAATAGAGATGGTACAAAAAGTTATGATGGCTGTATTTTTTGTGCACCTGATGGTTCCGGGCATGAAAATATGACAGAAGATACAGATATTTATAAGCAATATGATGCTATAAGAAAAATTCTTGAAAAAAAATACAAGGCATCAAAGTATATTGCATTTTTTCAAAGTTACAGCAATACATACATGCCATTAGAAAAATTCAAATATTATATGAAAACAGCGGCGCATTTGGATTCGTGTGTCGCTTTATCTATTTCAACCAGGCCGGATTGCATAGAAGACAGCTATCTTAAATTTTTAAAAGAAGTAAAAAAAGAAAATAATATTGATATTTGTATTGAAATTGGTCTCCAATCATCAAATGACCATACATTAGAAATTTTAAACAGGCATCATACGGTATATGATGTGATGAAAGCTGCGGAAAAAATCAAAGCTGCAGGATTTGAACTTTGTATTCACATCATCGCAGATTTGCCTTGGGATGATAAAAAAGATATTCTCAATACTGCAAAGTTTCTAAATAAAATCAAAGCGGATAGTTTGAAAATACATTCATTATATGTAGCGAAAGATACGGTACTTGAAAAAATGTATTATGAAAGAAAACTCGATCTTTTATCCCTCGATGAATATGTGGAAAGAGTAACACTATTGCTTAAAAATATCCATAAAGATATTGCGATTCAAAGACTTGTATCAAGAGTAACGGAAGAGCTTTCGATCATTTGTACATGGAATACGAGCTGGAGAAAAATTGTCGACCTTATAGAAAAAAAACTTATTGAAACGAATTCGTATCAAGGCAAAGCTTTGGAAATTAAATAACATCTAATATATTTGTTTTAATTTTAATAAATGATATAATTTAACAAGAAATAAAATATTTAAGGAGGATAGAATATGGCATTAGTGACTTCAAAAGAAATGTTCGATAAAGCATATAAAGGTAAATATGCTGTTGGGGCTTTTAATGTAAATAACATGGAAATTATTCAAGGCATCATGAAAGCTGCGCTTCAGGAAAAAGCTCCGTTAATTTTACAAGTATCGGCAGGTGCCAGAAAATATGCTTCGCCCGTATATTTGAGAAAGCTTGTTGAAGCCGCAATAGAAGATACCGGTCTGGATTTAGTACTTCACTTGGATCACGGTGAAAGTTTTGAAATTTGCAAACAATGTATTGATGACGGGTTTACTTCTGTTATGATTGACGGATCTAAATATCCGTTAAAAGAAAATATCGAGCTGACAAAAAAAGTTGTTGATTATGCACATGAGAGAGGCATTGTTGTTGAAGGTGAATTAGGTACATTAGCAGGAATCGAGGACAATATAAAAGTAAGTGATCGTAATGCAACATTCACCGATCCGGATGAAGCAATGGAATTTGTTGAAAAAACCAAAGTGGATTCACTGGCAATTGCTATTGGAACGAGTCATGGTGCATTTAAATTCAAAGGAGAACCTAGATTGGATTTTGAGCGTCTTGAAAAAATAACAAATATGCTCCCTGGTTTTCCAATAGTTTTACATGGCGCTTCATCGGTTCCTGAAGCATTTGTAGCGCTTAATAATCAATATGGCGGTAAAATACCTGGCGCCAAAGGAGTCCCTGAAGAAATGCTTTTCAAAGCATCAAAATACGGCGTATGCAAAATTAATATCGATACTGACTTGCGTCTTGCGATGACTGCGTCAATACGTAAAATATTCGTAGAACAACCGGACGTATTTGACCCGAGAAAATATTTATCGCCGGCAAGAGATGCCATAGCTGATATGGTTGCACATAAAATGAGGAATGTGCTTAACTGCAGTAATAAAGCATAGCATAATTTGGGTATAACAAATTATCCTCTTTTTTAAAAGAGGATAATTTTATTTTAAAATATATAGGTAGCAAAGAGAGATGAAAAGTATAATGCGTCATTTTTCATATTATTTGTTCATCATTAATATAATTGCTTTCTGCATAATTTATATCGACAAACAAAAAGCTAGAAATAAAAAGTGGCGAGTAAGTGAGAAGTGTATTTTTTTCGTTTCCTTTATTGGTGGCGGACTCGGAACATTTATATCAATGCTTATATTTAGACATAAAACAAAAAAATGGTATTTCATAATAGGAATACCATGTATTATTATTCTGCAAATATGCTTGTTGTTTATCGTACTTAAATTTCTGCAGTCATAATTCTTTATTAAATCTTTTTCTTAATTCGTCTAGAATTAAATTAGGTTTTACGCCACGGTCACTAAGCATAACCATTGTGTGATATATTAAATCGGATGTTTCATATATGATTTCGTCCGGCGCATTATTTTTTGCAGCAATAATGACTTCGGCGGCCTCTTCGCCCACTTTTTTCAAAATTTTATCGATCCCTTTATCAAAAAGATAGTTTGTATAGGCACCTTCTATTGGATGAGTCTTTCTGTCTTCTATAATCTTATATAATTCAACTAATATTGATAAGTTGGTAGCTTTGTTGTCATCATTAAAATATACATCTGTAAAGAAACAACTTTCATTGTTAGTATGGCAAGTAGGACCAAGCGGTAGAGCATGAACAAGAAGGCAATCAGCGTCACAATCAAGCGTCAGTTTTACCGTGTCTAAAAAATTACCTGAAGTTTCGCCTTTATTCCATAAGGTTTTTCTGCTTCTCGAATAAAACCACACCGTACCCGTCGTCATTGTTTTACTGATCGCTTCTTTGTTCATATAGCCCATCATTAGTACTTTTAAAGTAATTGCATTTTGTATGATAGCCGGAATCAGACCTTCTTGATCAAATTGTAATTTATCTATATCAAAATCCATTTATAACCTCACATTTATGTTTCGCTTCTTTAAATATTCTTTTAAGTCATTAATTTCGATTTCGTGATAATGAAATACACTTGCTGCAAGCGCGGCATCGGCCTTGCCTAGCAAAAATGCTTCGGTAAAATGTTCCATGCTGCCGGCGCCGCCTGAAGCTATGACAGGGATAGATAAAACTTTATTTAATGTTTGAAGGAGCTCAATATCAAACCCATTTTTGACACCGTCCGCATCCATTGAATTTATACAAATTTCACCAGCGCCCAAATTTTGTCCAAACAAAGCCCATTGAATCGCATCTTTTTTAGTATTTTCTCGACCGCCTTTAATATAAACGTCCCAAGTTCCCTTATCATTTCGCATGGCATCTATTGATAATACCACGCACTGACTACCGAATCTTTTGGCAGCTTGAGTAATCAAATCAGGATTTAAAACTGCGGCAGAATTTACGGAAACTTTATCTGCCCCGGCTAAAAGGATTTTTCTAAAATCTTCCGCGCTCTTAACATTTCCGCCAATTGTAAAAGGGATATCGATGTTTCTGGCGACATCTTCAACAATGTTTAAAAATATATCGCGTTCTTCAAAAGATGCTGTAATATCATAAAACACCAGTTCGTCTGCGCCTTCTTCGCTATATCTTTTTGCCAAAATCACCGGATCATTCACGTCTTGAATGTTTTTAAATTTTTTTCCTTTAACAACTCTGCCTCTGTCAACATCAAGACAGGGGATAATTCTTTTTGTAAGCATAATTATACTTCTTTCTCTTTATTCGGATAATTTTTATATATGATTTAAGACCTGCGTTAATGTTAATGTATTTTCGTAAAACGCTTTGCCGATAATTGCTCCGTATATATTCATTTCTTTAAGTGCTGTTATGTCCTTTATTGCACAAACCCCACCCGAGGCTATGAAATTGATAGGGTAATTTTCATTCAATCTCTGTATAAGTTTTAGATTGGTGCCTTCCATCATTCCATCTTTGGATATATCAGTAATTATTGCTGCAGACAACAACTCATATTCAATACTATCCAAAAAATCATATACATTTATATCTGTTTTTACAGTCCAGCCATCAGTGTAGATATACTCGTCCAATACATCCAAAGAGAGTGCTATAGAATTAGGAAAGCTATTGATCGCCTGTTTTAGAAAGTTTTTATCTTTAATAGCTTTGGTTCCTAAAATAACCCTTCTGATACCTCGATTAATATATTTTTCTATTATTTCAAGGCTTCTTATACCTCCGCCAACCTGAATAAACATATCGGTTTTTGATGCCAATTGCGAGATAACCTCAAAATTTTCTGAGCTTCCCTTGAGAGCAGCGTCTAAATCTACAACATGCAAATATCTTGAACCTTGATTTTTATAGTTTAAGGCTGCCTCTAAAGGGGATAAGTCATAAACTTTTTCTTTGCTGTAGTCACCTTGTGTCAACCGCACACATTGCTTAGAAATAATATCAATTGCCGGAAATATTTTCATTTTGTCATCTCCAAATAATTTTCAAGCAATATTTTTCCTGTTCTAGAGCTTTTTTCAGGATGAAATTGCATGCCGATAACATTACCTTTTCGCACAACTGCCGGGAAATCTATTTCATAATTCGAATACAATACTACATTATCAAAATTTGGAGTCCTGGCATAATAAGAATGTACAAAATATACATAATCACCATTCTTAATACCTGTTACAATATCATCATTTTGGTGAACAATTACATCATTCCAGCCCATATGAGGCACTTTTAGTTTTGTTTCAAAACGCACGATGTCACCTTCGATATAATTTAAACCTTTCCAAATGCCGTTTTCATAACTTTTTTCAAATAAAAGCTGCATGCCAAGACATATGCCAAGAAGGTAATTATTACTGCTGACCCAGTCGTTTAAAAACTCAATTAAATTATATTCGTGTAGCGCTTTAATGCCGTCTTCAAATGCGCCTACTCCCGGAAGAATCAATGCGCTACATTTGCTGAGCATATGAATATCGTTACTTATTACGGATTCATAACCTGATTTATTGATTGCATTATGCACGTTTGCAAGATTGCCTAATTTATAATCTATAATACCTATCATTTATAATACACCTTTTGTCGATGGGATATCATCTATATTTTTTTTATCAATTGAAACTGCAATTTTTAAAACATAGGCTAATGCTTTAAAAATTGCTTCAGCAACATGGTGTGCATTTGATCCAGAAAGCTTTTTAATATGCAAAGTGATTTTCGCGTTCATTGCAAAAGCTCGCAAAAATTCTTCTATTAATTCAGTGTCAAAACTACCGATTTGATATGAAGTAAATTCAACATCATAAATAAAATATGCTCTGCCGCTAATGTCAACTGCTGCAAGCATTAAAGCTTCGTCCATAGGAAGAATGATATTACTGTAGCGGCATATCCCTTTTTTCTCACCTAAACACTTGACAAATGCTTCTCCGAGCAATATACCGATATCTTCAGCCGTGTGGTGATAATCAACTTCTATATCACCTTTGGCTTTAATATCCAAATCAAAACCACTATGATTCTTAAATAATTCCAGCATATGGTTTAAAAAACCTATTGGGGTTGATATATCACCTTTTTTATTACCGTCTAAATTTAAAGAAAGGCATATTTCTGTTTCATTGGTGGTTCGATTAAGATCACATTTTCTCATTTTTACCTCCAAATATTTGCTATTTTTTATATATAAAAAATTCTTTATTATTCAGTTCTTACAGCAATAGCGTTCGCATGATAAGTGAATTCCTCCATTTGAGCAAAGGCTTTGATGTCTTTCATATCTTTTAAAAACTTGTCTTTATTATAATAAATAATATTTGAATGCTTCATAAAATCCATTGTGCTCAAAGGAGAAGAAAATTTGGCCTTTCCGGATGTGGGAATCGTATGATTGACACCGACATAATAATCTCCAACCGGCTCCGGAGAATACTCACCCAAAAAAATACTTCCGGCGTTTTTAATTTTTTCTATATATTTTTCAGGAGTCGGGAGTAATATTTCCAAATGTTCGGGAGCTATTTCGTTTGATAAATCAAATGCAATATTTAAATCGCTTACTAAATAGATTAGGCCGTTGTTTTCCAATGATTTTTTTGCACGCAAAGCATTTTTAGAATCGTCTAATCGCTGATCTATTTCATGAATTACTTGTTGTGCCAATTCAAAAGACGACGAAATAAGAATACATACAGCTTGTTCGTCATGTTCTGCCTGTGATAATAAATCTGCTGCTATATATGCAGGGTTTGAATTTCTATCCGCAATAATTAAAATTTCACTTGGACCAGCAATCATATCGATATCGACTTGTCCGTAAACCTGTTTTTTAGCTTCAGCCACGTACATATTTCCGGGTCCTGTGATTTTATATACTTTTTTTATACTTTGAGTGCCGTAAGCCAATGCCGCTATAGCCTGAACGCCACCCATTTTATAAATGGCATCCACCCCACATAATTGTGCGGCAGCTATAATTTTTTTATTGATTTGTCCTTTTGAATCAGGAGGAGTTGCGATACATATATTTTCCACGCCTGCAATTTTTGCCGGAATAGCATTCATTAAAACAGTTGAAGGATATACGGTATTACCTCCCGGTATGTAAATACCTACACGTTCAATAGGTGTATGAATTTGTCTTAATTCAAGACCATCTCGATACAGTTTTGAGTCTTTTGGAAGTTGGAGAAAGTGAAATTCTTTTATATTTTTTATTGCTTTATTTAAAATATCAATAAATGAAGAGTCTATTTCTCGCATAGCATCCTGTATTTCTTTATTGGAAACTTTGAACTCAGAAATATTAGCATTATCATATTTTAAAGTGTATCGTTTTAACGCCTCATCTCCGGATTGCCGAACATCACGAATAATTGCGGAGACATTTTTTTCGATATGGAGAAATTTCTCTTCGTTTTTATTGCGCGTATTATTTATTTCTTGTGTTATATTTGTTTCATCTATAAAAACAATTTTCATTTTCTTTCCTTCAGCAATTTATTGTTGGCATACGATAATTTTTTCATTAATTTTTCTATTTCAGGATAAGCTGTTTTTAAACTGACCTTGTTGACAATAAAGCAAGCACATATATTGTCAATAATGACGTTAGATATAATTAATCCGTTTTCTGACAAAGTTTTTCCGGTTTGTACAATATCAACAATGGCATCCGACATTCCTAAAAGGGGAGCTAACTCAATAGCACCACTTAATTTTATGATTTTGGTGTCTATACCTTTATCATCAAAATATTTCTTTGTCATGTTCGGATACTTGGTAGCGACAGTAATAAATTTTTTATCTTCAATATTCACATCTTTTTTTGTGGCAACACACATTTTGCATTTAGATATATTAAGCGACATGAGACTATACACATCTGATTCATTTTCTAATAATACATCCTTGCCTACGATGCCGCAATCTGCAGCCCCCGAATCAACATAAACCGGCGTGTCGATTGGTTTTACCAATATCATTTCTAAAGTATTTTGGCGATCATGCAATAATAGTTTGCGTGATGTTTCAAATTCATCGAAATAAATACCACAAACGTTAAACAAATTCAAAAGGTCTTCTGCCAAGCGACCCTTGGCGACGGCAATTCTTAACATATTTCAATACCATTATTCAGTAGAACATTTTTCGTTAAAATTGTTTTAATAATATTATCAGGCTGAGTTATTGTTGTATAAAGCTGGTCAACCTTTACGATGATATCGTTATTTAAATGAATAATATTTTCTATATCGTCAAAAGACATCAAGCATCTATGTCCTCTTTTACGCAAAGCATCTGAAATTAATGTTGCCGATGCGCAATCGCTTCCTGTTAAAATAATAGTCTTTTTAGAGATTTGATTTTGTTGTTTCTTTAGAAGAACATCTATTGTGACATCAATATTATGACCAAACCCACATGCGCATTTTTTATTGGCAAATTGTTGGGCTAGAGCATCATATCTGCCGCCGCTAATAACTGCTTCGCCATGATTGACTACATATCCTTTGAATATTATTCCGGAATAATAATTCATAGGATTAGAGAATCCTAAGTCTAAATGAATATAATCTGCAACATTAAACGATTTTAAAGCTTTAAAAATGTTATCAATTTCAAAAAGTATATTTTCCATTTTTTTATTGCGACAGACTAGCTCGGCTTTTTTTCTAACATCGTCATAACTGCCAAAAAGCATTGCTATATCACATAATTGATTAATATATGTATCATCGATTTTTGCATTGCTCAGCGAGTCGGTCAAAGATATAATGTTTTTATTGTCCAATAAATGATGATAGTGTGCAATGTCTTTATCATTTCTTATTCCAATATCTTTTAGAAAAGCATGTACAAATTGGGAATGTCCTAAATCGATGTGTATATTCTGAATATCTAGCGCCTTTAAGCTTGCTATTGCAAGTGCGATAACTTCTGCATCTGCATAGGGTGAAGATGAATCAAACAGTTCTACACCTGTTTGTAAAACTTCATTTTTTTCATAATTATTATCACGAAATCTAAATATATTTGTCATATAACAACATCTGTCAATATCTTTATCCATATTTTGAACAGTTTTCAAAACATGAAAAGTTGCGTCGGGTCTGATAACTAATATATTGCCTCCGCGGTCAATAAGTTTTAAAAGGCTTTCTTCATTGACGGCTTTATATTTTATATAATTTTCATATTTTTCAAATAAAGGAAGACATATTTCCTCGTATCCAAATATATCATAAACATCTAATAACTTATGTTTGATCTGCTGATAGAGCAACTGAGCATTTTTTTGTTGGTAATTCATAAAATCCACTTCAAACTTCTATAGAATAATTATTAATTATATATTATAAAAATGAAAAAATAAACTAAAATATAATTAAATTATTGCATATGAGTTTGTATAATGATTGCATAAAACAATCTAATTTATTAAATATTATAAAAAATTCAGAATAATAACAAAAAAATCACTTGACATATAGGCGGTAAATGAATAAAATCGATAGCAAATTGATGTTTAAAGTTGAGGTGTTATTTATGAAAGCAAAGAAAATTTTGACTCTTTTAGTAATGACAGTTTTAGTTTTTGCAACTTTTGCCGGCTGTGGTTCTGGTTCGTCAAGCGATTATGTTGAACCCGACACTATCAAAATCGGCGCAAATTATGAATTGAGCGGCGCAGTTGCACAATATGGTCAAATGACAATGGAAGGTATACAATTGGCCATTGATGAAATTAATGAAGCAGGAGGCATTAACGGCAAACAAGTTGAGCTGGTCAGCATTGACAACAAGTCGGATAATAATGAAGCAAAAACCGTTGCTACACGTCTTGCTACACAGGAAAATGTTTTGGCTATTTTAGGGCCTGCTACATCTGGCGCGGTAAAAGCTACAACATCAGTTTCCGAACAATATGGCGTTCCTGTTGTTACTTGTTCTGGCACGGCTGATGATGTAACTGTTGTTGATGGAGTAGTTAATCAATATATATTCCGAACTTGCTTTAACGACTCATTCCAAGGGAATGTTATGGCTACTTATGTATATAGAGATTTAGGTCTTAAAAATACCATTATTTTATCAGATAACAGTAACGATTATTCGATGGGACTGGCTTCTACATTTAAATCGGTATATGAAACAGCTGGCGGAACAATCGTAGAAGAAGAAAATTTCACAGCAGGTGATAAAGATTTTTCTGCTATATTGACAAAGATAAAAGATAAAGAATTTGATGCAATTTATCTTCCTGCTTATTACGAAGAAGCTGGTTTGATTATCAAACAAGCAAGAGCTATGGGCATTGATGTACCGATTTTTGGGGCTGACGGATATGATGACTCAAAACTGAACGAAATTGCCGGTGATGATAATTTGAATAACGTATTCTTCACAGGTCACTATTCTTCTCAAGACACAACTCCAATTGTTGTTGATTTTGTAGAAATGTATGAAGAAAAAACAGGGGAAGTTCCAAATGCATTCAACGCGCTTGGTTATGACTTGGCTAAATGTGTTTTAAATGCTTGTGCAAGCGCTGAAAAATTGACTCCGGAAGATGTAACTACTGCTATAGCAGCTACGACAGATTTTGAAGGCGTAACAGGAACCTTCTCATTGGATGAAAACCATAACCCAGTAAAATCTGCTGTTATAATAGAATTAGTAGATGGTGTTCAAACATTCAAAGCTAGGGTAAACCCGTAAACGACAAATAATCTATTATGTAATTAAAATAAATAAAACGACAACTTTAAATTAGTTGTCGTTTTATTCTTTGATCGATGTCAGTTTATGTAAATAGGAGTATATTTATTTAAAAATATTGTTATTATTTTGACATTATGATAAAATTTTAAACTATAATTAGTGTTAGACGTTATGGACATTTTTAAGAAAGGATGAAAGCAATTGGAACAGTTTATTCAGCAGCTTATAAACGGTATATCTATTGGAAGTATTTATGCATTAATCGCACTTGGATACACAATGGTATATGGAATCATTAAATTAATTAATTTTGCACATGGAGATATATTAATGATTGGTGCATATGTGGGTTTGTTCTGTGTTATGGCTTGGAATTTATCATTAATACCTGCAATTATTGTTGCAATGATAGCTTGTGCAATTTTAGGCGTTGTCACTGAAAGAGTGGCATATAAGCCATTAAGAAATGCACCGAGGATTGCCGTTTTGATTACTGCTTTAGGCGTATCTTTTTTACTTGAATATCTTATGGTTTATTTCTTTAAAGCGAATTCAAGAACGTATCCGGTAACATTTTTTTCATTTGGAAGCATAGAACTTGGTGGTATAACCATTTCGATGGATAAAATGGTTATAGCCTTAATCACTATCATTCTTATGATATTAATACAAATTATCTTAAAAAAGACAAAATTAGGAAAAAGTATTAGAGCTGTTTCATCTGATCAAGATGCAGCACAGCTGATGGGCATTAGTGTCGATAGAGCCATATCTTTTACTTTTATATTAGGGTCGGCTTTAGCGGGAGTTGCGGGTGTTATGTATGGCGCTATGTTTACAATCAATCCTTTAATGGGCATACAACCAGGCATTAAAGCCTTTGTCGCCGCGGTCTTTGGGGGCATTGGCAATGTTCCGGGAGCTATACTCGGTGGTATTTTGTTGGGAGTAATTGAAACATTAGTAAGTGCGTATTTATCCAGTTCGATTAAAGATGCAGTTGCTTTTGCTATATTAATTATTGTTTTAGTAGTACGCCCAAGTGGATTATTAGGCAAAAATATTAAAGAAAAGGTATAAGGCAGGGTGTGTAAAATATGTTTAATAAAAAGACAAGAGCAAAATCAAGCTTAAAAGCGATTGTTATAGTATTTATCATTTATGCAATTATGAAAATACTTATGCTTCCGAGTGTCAATATCATAAATCCTTTTTATCAAACAATTGTAATGAAAATATTTATTGAAATTACACTTGCTTTAGGACTTAATATGATAACTGGGATAACCGGGCAATTATCTTTAGGACACGCTGGTTTTATGGCAATTGGTGCATATACGGCTGCTTACATAATGCTTCGAACATCTGTTAATTTGGTTATGATTATTTTTTCCAGTTTGGCCGGAGGTATTTTTGCAGGAATTATCGCATGGTTGATCGGTATACCTACACTTAGATTAAAAGGCGATTACTTGGCTATTGCTACACTAGGGTTTGGAGAAATTATTAGAATTTTAATTCAAACAACAGATAAAAGCTTTTTAGGCGGTGCCGCGGGGCTAAGCTCAATACCTATTTATTCTAATTTTGAATTAGTTTTTTTTATTGCAGTCATATGCTATTTTAGTATCAATAACCTTATGAATTCTTCTTATGGCAGATCACTAGTATCGGTAAGAGAAGATGAAATTGCGTCTGAATCAATGGGGGTTAATGTTACTAATGCAAAACTATTAGCTTTTGTTATGGGAACTTTTTTTGCCGGTGTTGCAGGTGCTCTATACTCAGGCTATGTTGGGTTCATACAACCAAAAGATTTTGGATTTATGAAATCAATTGAAATTTTAATGATTGTTGTATTAGGAGGACTCGGCAATATTAGAGGCACTATTGCAGCGGCAATTATTTTGAATATCATAGGCGTTATTTTACAAGATTTTTCAGAAGTGCGAATGATAATATATGCGTTGTTATTAATTATAATAATGGTAATGAAGTCTGGAGAAACTCCATGGATAAAGAAAGTAAGGGCTACATTAAATATAAAATCATTTAAATTTAATGGCAAAAATAAGGCGGGTGCATAACATGAAGGTTTTAGACGTGGAAAATATCTATATGATTTTTAATGGCTTAAAAGCTGTGGATAATGTGAGTATATATGCTGAGCGCGGTGAATTATTGGGGTTAATCGGTCCGAACGGAGCAGGGAAGACAACTATTTTTAATATGCTGACCGGTGTATATGTACCCACGAGCGGGAAAATAGTATTTGTTAATAACGACAATACAGAACTTATTGTAAATGGTGTGAAGCCGTATAAAGTATCTCGTTTTGGAGTTAGCAGAACTTTTCAGAATATTAGATTATTTAAGGAATTAACAGTTTTGGATAATATGCTTATCAGTATGCATAAGGATGTTGAATATTCTATATTTGGAGCAATATTTAAATCAAACAAGTATTTGGAAACAGAACAGAAATTTTATGATAATGTAATGAAGATTTTGGATACGGTTGGTTTAGCAAATAAAAAAGATGAATTGGCAAGCAACTTGCCTTATGGCGAACAACGAAAATTAGAAATAGCCAGAGCAATTGCAACAGGTGCTGATATTGTCTTCTTAGATGAACCTGCAGCAGGGATGAATCCCTCGGAAACAGAAGAGCTGGCAAATTTAATACTGCAATTAAAAAAAGAGTACAATCTTACTATTTTACTTATCGAACATGACATGAAATTCGTAATGAAAATTTGTGAGAGGATATATGTACTTGATTTTGGCATATTGATAGCAGAAGGTACTCCAAAAGAAATACAGTCGAATCCCAATGTTATAAAAGCATATTTAGGAGAGGAGATAGGATAATGTTTTTTTCGATTAATGAACTCAATGTATTTTATGGAGTTATTCATGCGCTCAAAGATATATCTCTTTATGTTGATGAAGGTGAAATAGTAACTTTAATTGGCAGTAACGGAGCCGGGAAAACATCGACGCTGCGAGCGATTTCTTCTCTTGTAAAAATAAAAAGCGGGGAAATTATTTTTAAAGATAAAAATATCACCGGCAGAAAAGCAGCTGAAATAGTAAAATTGGGTATATCGCATGTGCCTGAAGGACGGCGTATTTTTCCTGATATGACTGTATATGAAAATCTTAGTATGGGTGCATATTTAAGAAGAGATAAAGATGGCATTAAGAAGGATTTAGAAATGGTATACCATAGATTTCCGATTTTAAAGGAAAGGGAAAAACAACTTGGAGGAACACTATCAGGCGGTGAACAGCAAATGCTTACAATGGGCCGAGCTCTTATGTCTCGACCAAAATTGTTATTGCTTGATGAACCATCCATGGGCCTGGCACCGATATATGTTCAGGAAATATTTTCAATTATACAAGACATAAACAAAACAGGAACTACTATTTTACTCGTTGAACAAAATGCTAATATGGCGTTACATATAGCTAAAAGAGCATATATACTTGAAACAGGGAGCATAGTACAATCCGGAAATGCTCAAGATCTGTTAAATAGCGATGAAGTAAAGAATGCCTACTTAGGTGGAAAATAGGGCAATATGTATTGCCCTATTTTTATTATTTTACAAAAGGGATATATTTTTCGTATCCTTCTTCTTTCATTTTTTCAATGGGAATAAAATGCAGGCTGGCACTATTGATACAATAACGTTTTCCACCCAATTCTTTTGGACCATCATTAAAAACATGTCCTAAGTGAATATCTCCTTGTCTGCTTCTCACTTCGGTTCGCAGCATCCCTAAAGATGTATCGTTCTTATAATTTATAACCAATGGGTCTGCCGGTTTTGCGAAGGATGGCCATCCACAGCCTGAATCAAATTTATCATTTGAAAAAAATAACGGTTCTCCGGTTGTGATATCGACATAAATACCTTTTTTAAAATTATTATAGTATTCATTATTAAACGGAGGTTCAGTTCCATTGTTTAAAGCTACATAGCTTTGTGTGGACGTTAGTTCTCTTTTAGAAGTAGATTCATAATCATACGGATCCACAATATAATCTTTGACATTTTTGCTTTCACTAGGATTGATATGACAATATCCGGATGGATTTTTCATTAAATAATTTTGATGGTACTCTTCAGCCGAATAATAGTTTTTCAATGGAAGAATCTCTATTACGATGAGAGAAGAGTATCGCCGTTGTAACCTATCAATAGATTTTTCTATAGTTTCTTTATCTTTTTCATCGATAAAATATATACCGCTTCTATATTGTGTGCCTCTATCAAAACCTTGTCTGTTCAGTGCTGTAGGATCTATAACATTAAAGAAAAGATCAAGCAGGAAAGATAGACTGATTACAGATGTGTCATACTGTACATGAACCGTCTCAGCATGCCCGGTATCTTTATAGCATACATCTTCATATGTTGGTTTTTCGGTATTGCCGTTTGCATATCCAACATCTGTTGATACAATACCGTTTATATTTTTCAGATAATTTTCCAAACCCCAAAAACAACCGCCGGCTAAATAAATATCTTTAATACTCATATCAGAAACCTCCTCATTAGTGGTTTTATAATTATATTATAATCAATTTTACTGTTTTAACAATACAGATTAACAAAGTATGATTTTAGCATTTTTTATGATATAATATTCAAACACAACTACTGGTAAAAAGAGGACGATTTATGTATAATAAAGCAATTTCAAAAAAAATTATTACAACAATGATTTTAATAGTTATGTTTGTTGCTGTTGTGTCAATTTTAATTATCTCTGTCATATGTAAAAATGTAAAAATAGAGCAAGCGGCTGTAAGTCTTGACGAAGACCATATTCAAGCTTTGAGCGAGGCTGGTTTTACTGAAGTCGAAGGCGGATATATAAAAGAGGATGTCACTATGTCATTTCAAGTGCATACTGTTGGTGCAAAAAGCTATATCTATCCGTATGTAATGATGTTATTTGCAGATGATAATGACACCGAAATACAGAGTGAGCAAATAATATATGATCCTTTAAATAAATTATACATCTACTCGATAAGTGGTTCAACATTGACGGCAGAATTGGAATTAAACAGTGATACATTTGAAATTATTGAATCAAAAATAGATAATAATGCAGATGCGGCTGAAACTGGGAAAGAGGAAAATTCTGATAGCACGAATACAGTCGATCAAAAAGAAATATTAAAAGAAAGAATTTTAGAAAAATTAGAAAAATTTTATATTACGTTTGGTATCAGCGTGCAAAATACTCTGGGAGAAGAAACACCGCAATATTTGCTTGACAGTGCCGGTGAATATACTACATTTGGAAGAGATGCTATCGAAAATATATGTGAGAAAAAAAAGGATAGTTATGTATATACAAGCGATGATGAAAAAATGGAGATTACTGTATATCCAAATGGCGGCGACAACTATGAACAACCCTATATTATTGTCAATGATAAAAATACAGGGATAAATTCAACAATAATACCCTTAATGAATACAATTGTTTGTAGTTATGCCGAAGGGACTACATTAATAAATGTCGCATACGATCTAAATGAAGATGAAATTATTTTATATAAAGAAGGATCTTTAAATAAAACAGAAAAATATGCGGATGACGCTGTTACGAAAAGCAAAGTAAAAGATATATATAATAAAGAAAATGAATATATTAAAACACTTTTCAATATGAGTAGCGAAATGTTGCTCAGACACAATGACAAATATGAATTTCCAACAGTAGAAAATGATAATGAAACACAAGAGGATACTTCACAAGCTGAATAAAGGATAAATATGCAAACAAGTGTTATTACTTCGACTAAAAACGAAAGTATAAAATTATTAAAAAAACTATCACAGAAGAAATATCGTGATCAATACAACTTATATTTAGTCGAGGGTATAAAAATAATTAATGAAGCGCTTTCCAATCAAGAAAAAATAGAATATTTAATTTATGATGAAAGGTATATAAACAATGCGATTCCGGCAAACAATAAAATACAAGTGACTTTCGATATATTAAAGTATATTTCTTCTTTAAATCATCCTCAAGGGATAATGGCGGCTATCAAGCAAAACACGACAACACAAGATATTACAGATAAAGGTAATAAATGGATATATTTGGATAATATAACTGACCCAAGCAATGCTGCGGCTATTGTAAGAAGTGCGGATTGTGCAGGTTTTTACGGTGTGATTTTTGGCGGGAACGGTGTGGATATTTATAATGATAAGTTTTTACGAGCCGCAATGGGAAGCAATTACCATATAGAATTAGTTCGTAAAGACAATTCGGAAAAATTTATCCCTTATTTCAAAAATAAAGGATTCACAATTATAGGCGCCGATGTAGGCGGAAAAGAAGGTCTTAATATCCAAAATAAAAATATCTTATTGATCATAGGAAATGAATCACTGGGTATAAGTGATAAGATTAAAAATTTATGCGACGATCTTGTAAAAATACCTATATATGGATGTGCCGAATCTTTAAATGCAGCATGTGCTGCAACAGTATTAATGTATAAAATAAATGAGTATATCAAATAATTTTAAAATAAATTTATTAAGTAGTTAAAAATGTGTTTTTTAAAAACACATTTTTTATTTTGGGTGAAATTTATAGTACTACTTTGTCATATTTATATTTTTATTTAATAAATATATAACAACAGTAGTACTATTTAGGGGGGAAGTTATGAACGTTTATCAGGATATTGCACAAAGAACAAATGGCGATATATATATAGGTGTCGTGGGACCAGTCAGAACAGGCAAATCTACTTTTATAAAACAATTTATGGAAACTCTCGTTTTGCCTAATATTCAGAATCCAATTAAAAGAGAGCGCGCACAAGACGAGCTCCCTCAAAGTTCATCCGGGAAAACTATTATGACGGCAGAACCCAAATTTATTCCTGCCGAAGCTGTTGAAATTGATCTGATTGAAAACACGAGAATAAAAGTTAGAATGATAGATTGTGTAGGATATATTGTAAAGGAAGCATTTGGATACGAAGAAAACGGCATGGCAAGAATGGTGAATACACCTTGGAGCAGCAGCGCGATGCCGTTTGAAAAAGCTGCTGAGATTGGAACGAAAAAAGTAATCAATGAACATAGTACAGTGGGAATTTTAGTAACGACAGATGGTACTATAACCGGAATTGAAAGAGAAAGCTATGAAGAAGCGGAAGAAAGAGTTGTAGAAGAATTAAAGAAAATAGGCAAACCTTTTATTATCTTACTGAATACTATTTATCCTTATACACAAACCACAAATGATTTGGCCGAAAAGCTGAAAGAAAAATATAATGTCAGCGTTGTTATAGCTGATGTGCTCAATATGGGAAAAGAAAAACTTGAAGAGATTTTTTATAATCTGTTAAATGAGTTCTATATTACTTCAATAAAATATAAAATGCCTGCATGGTTCAGAGCTATACCGTCTACTTCAACTCTAATGGCATCTTATAAAAATTTATTGTTGAACATAAGTAAGCCAAATGATAAATTAGGGGGTATAAGAACTTCTCTGTCAAACATATCAGCCGATGATACAAAATTTGAAATTAATGAAATAGTAACAGGAACAGGAGAGGTTTATGTAAATGTACATCCAAATAAGCAAGTATTTTATGATATGCTTTGTGATATCTCAAATGAAAACATCAATGATGATTTAGCAGTAGTGGAGTATATTAGCACTATGTCACAAGTGAAAAATGAATATGATGCGATTAAAGATGCGTTAAATAGTGCGAAAACCACAGGATATGGAGTAGTTATGCCAAATAGTGAGGAGATAAAAATAAAAGATCCTCAGAAAGTTTATAAATCAAACAGATATGGGTTAAATATTGTCGCGCAAGCATCTACGATGCATATTATTTCAGCAGATGTGCATGCTCAGGTGTCTCCGATTATAGGTACCGACGAAAGCAGTATATCAATTATAGAAGAAATGATTAAAAAGTATGAAGCTGATCCAAAAACATTATGGAATATGGAAATTTTCGGAAGAAAATTAGGGGAAATGATAGAAGATAACATAAATGCAAAAATGTTTAACTTATCACCTAAATCTAAAAAAAGATTGCAGGCTGCAGTAAACAAGGCAGCAAACGGAGAAAGCGGATTAATTTTCATAGTTTTGTAAAATTAAAAAAGCTCCTCTTTTATAGTGAAATAGTCAATAGATAAGAGACAGAAAAAACCGGATTAAGCCACTTGTTCAATTCTAAATTGGACTGGTGGCTTTCCTTTCAGTTTGCGAATTGGACGAATGACGTTAAAATAGTCGATAACCTCGGAAACAACTAATTTTAAATCATTAGCTTGCCAATACCGGAACTGAAAACGCAACACATCCTTAAACCTGCCGAAGAAGCTCTCAATAACGGCCTTGTCTCTGGGCGTCCCGGCCCTTGACATGCTTTGTGTAGCATTGTATTGTTTGAGTAAGGCGCAGTAGCCTGCAGATTTGTACTGGTTGCCCTGATCGCTGTGCAAAAGGATAGGGGCTCCGGTACATTTCGCTTTTTAAAGAAGCCTTTTTGCCGAGCGTATGACAAAAGAATTATCAAAGGTATCACTCAGTTCCCATTCCACAATCTCATTGTTAAATAAGTCCAGATAGCAGACAAGGTAATGCCATTTCCCTCTGTGCTTGATATATGTGATATCGGAAACAACTTTTTGCATAGGTATATCGGCATGGAAAGCCCTGTTTAATAAATTTGGAAATTCCATGTGTTCTTTGCCCGGGCTTGATGGATAGCGGCTTTTGCGCACGCATCCTTTGACACCAAGCCGCCTCATAGACCTCCATACCGATAGATCACATACTTGCCAGCCCGTCTGCAATAACATAATATCCCTGACTTGACGGTAACCCATAGACGGGTAATGTGCATGAATATCTCTTACGTAATCATCCAGTACTTTTTGATTCCTTTCATATCTGTTTGGCTGAGTGCGGCGCTTTAACTTCTTCTTATTGCCCAGCGCGTCCTTGCCACCGGTGAAGTATTGTCGTTTTCATTTGCGAATATTGCTGTCACTGATACCTGTTTCCCTGTACAGCCTTGTAGCTGACTCGCCAGCCAAATAGCGTTTTACAATAGACATTTTTTCTTCGATACTATGAAATGTATATTCTTTTCTGATCTCTCTCACCTCGCTTTCTTAAGTATACAATAAAAAACAGGAGACACGGTTTTTTGTGTCTCCTATCTTTATACCATCTCACTTTTATAGAGGAGCTTTTTTAATTATTATTTGACAACAATTGTATAAATTTTTGAAGGCACATATATTGCTTTAATTATTGTTTTGCCTTCAATATATTGATAAATATTTTTAGTTTCTTTTACGGCTTGTTTGATTACTGCTTCATCAGCATCATTTTGGACAGTGATGATGCCACGGAGCTTGCCGTTGATTTGAACGGGGATCTCAATTTGGTCTTCTATCATCATATTTTCATCGTATTTTGGCCATAAAGCATTATGCAAATAACCTTCAAAATTTAAATTTTTCCATATTTCTTCAGTTATATGTGGCGCAGATGGATTTAAAAGTAGGAGAAAAGTCCTCATTTCCGCTCTTGTAATTTGATTTTTTTCATAAAATTTGTTAACAAGTGACATCAATGTAGCAATAGCCGTGTTTGCTTTTAAATGTTCATAATCATAACTGACTTTAGCAATTGCTTTATGCATAGGGGATATTAGATCAGCAGAATATTCATCCTCATCTATAATTAATTCCTGAAGTCTGTAAACCCGGTCTAGAAATCTCTTAATACCTTTTACGCCGTTCATTGACCATGGAGCGGCCTTTTCAAAATCGCCGATAAACATCTCATATGTGCGAAGCGTATCCGCACCATATTCCTCAACAATATCATCAGGGTTAATTACATTGCCACGTGATTTACTCATTTTTTCATTGTTCTCACCGAGTATCATGCCGTGTGATGTTCTCTTAGCATAAGGTTCATTTGTTGTAACGACACCAATATCATACAGAAATTTGTGCCAGAATCTTGAATATAATAAATGAAGCGTTGTATGTTCCATGCCGCCATTATACCAATCAACGGGCATCCAGTAGGAAAGAGAAGCCATAGATGCCAGTTCTTTATTATTGCATGGATCTGTGTAACGTAAAAAATACCAGCTTGATCCGGCCCACTGCGGCATTGTATCAGTCTCACGTGTTGCTTTGTGACCGCATTTCGGACATGTTGTATTTACCCAGTCTGTAATATTTGCTAAAGGAGATTCTCCGTCATCAGTAGGGATAAAATTATCTGTATGAGGCAGCAGAAGAGGAAGTTCACTTTCATCTAAAGGAACCCAACCACATTTTTCACAGAATATTAACGGAATAGGTTCTCCCCAGTAGCGTTGCCTTGAGAATACCCAATCACGCAGTTTGAAGTTCACGCGTTTTTTGCCCAGATTTTTTTCTTCAAGCAACGAAATCATTTTTTGAATTGCCTCAGGCACTGACATACCATTCAATAATCCAGAATTCACAAGGATGCCTTTGGCATTGTCGGTATATGCTTCTTTAGTGACATCGCCGCCTGATACTACTTCAATAATAGGCAAATCAAATGCCTTTGCAAAGTCCCAGTCTCTGTCATCATGTCCCGGAACAGCCATAATGGCACCGGTTCCATAAGACATCAAAACATAATCCGATATAAAAATCGGTATTATTTCTCCGTTTGCGGGGTTGACAGCATTTAAGCCGTTGAGCTTTACGCCGGTTTTTTCTTTTATTAATTCTGTACGTTCAAAATCTGATTTTTTCTCTGTTTCCATACGATATTGGAGCACTTCATCAATATTATTGATTTCGTTCTTATATTTATCAATAAATGGATGTTCGGGCGAGATTACCATATACGTTGCGCCAAATATTGTATCCGGACGTGTGGTATAGACTCTTAGCATATCATCATGATTATATAACGGAAAGTCGACATCTGCACCTTCGCTCCTGCCGATCCAATTTTTTTGCTGTGTTTTCACTCTCTCGATATAATCAACCGTATCCAAATCATCCAGTAATCTTTGTGCATATTCAGTAATTTTCAGCATCCATTGATTTTTCGTGCGTCGTATTACTTCACCACCACAACGCTCACAATGTCCGTTGACAACTTCTTCGTTTGCCAATCCCACTTTACAACTGGTGCAGAAATTAATCGGAAATTCTTTTTTATAGGCGAGCCCGTGCTTAAATAACTGCAAGAAGATCCATTGAGTCCATTTATAATAATTAGGATCCGTCGTATTTATTTCGCGTGACCAATCAAAAGAATAACCAAGTGATTTGAGTTGCTGCTTAAATTTCGCAATATTATTTTTAGTAATGATTGCAGGATGGATTCCTGTTTTTATGGCATAGTTTTCTGTAGGTAAACCAAAAGCATCCCAGCCCATAGGAAAAAGGACATTGTATCCTTGCATGCGCATCATACGTGATACGATGTCTAAAGCGGTATAGGGTCGAGGATGTCCCACGTGCAGACCCTGACCGGATGGATAGGGGAATTCTACCAAATTAAATATGTGTGGTTTATTAACTCCTGTTTCTACTTTAAAACATTCTTCTTGATCCCAGATATTTTGCCATTTTTGTTCAATTTCTTTGAAATTATAAGTTTTAATCAATTGCGATTTTCTCCTTTATTAAGAAATAAAAATCCCTTATATTTTTTAAATATAAGGGACGACATTTAGCCGCGGTACCACCCTTTTTGGTCTAAACAACCCACTTAAAAGATGTTGCGTAATAGATAGGTGAGTTCAAAATTCCGGCTTTAACGGTTTGCAGCTACCACCGTCTCTCTGTAAAAGACTTTAGAATTTTTACTATTCCTAAACGCAGTAATAATATTTAATTATATAAAAGAAAAGAATAATGTCAATATGAATATATTATTATTTTCTTTTCATAATTAATACAATAAGACTCCTATTTAAATAGGAGTCTTATTGATAAATTTAGTTATTTATATTCTTTTACAGTTTCTTCATTTGTTAAAACACGAAGAGCACCCTGCGCCAATGCTATCATTTCATCTTCGCCCGGATATACGCGAATTTCACCAATGAAAGATATTTTTTCTTGTATCCAACCCACAAACATTTTATCATAAGCGAGACCGCCTGTAATGCAGATAGCATCAACTTCGCCATTCAAAACAGCGGCTGCAGCGCCGGCTTCTTTGGCAACTTGATATGCCATTGCTTTATAAACCAATTCTGCGTTTTTATCGCCTGATGTCACCATTTTGCTCACTTCTCTGCCGTCATTTGTGTTCAAATAAGCAACAAGGCCACCTTTTCTAAATAATTTTGTTCTAAGTTCATTCTTGTTGTATTGGCCTGAAAAGCAAAGATCAACCAATTGCCCTGCAGGTAAACTTCCGCTTCTTTCAGGTGTGAAGGGGCCGTCACCGTCTAAAGCATTATTTACATCTATTATTTTTCCGTTTTTATGAGCGCCGACAGAAATTCCTCCACCCATATGAATGACAATTAAATTTAATTCTTCATATGGTTTTTCCATTTCTTTAGCGGCTCTTTTTGCAACAGCTTTTTGGTTTAACGCATGGAAAAAGCTTAATCTTGGGATTTCAGGGTAACCTGATAATCTTGCAACATCTTCCATTTCGTCAACAACAGGAGGGTCCACGATATAAGAAGGAACGTTTAAACTTGATGCAATTTCATATGCAATGATAGCTCCTAAATTTGAAGCATGCTGCCCTTGTGGTCTGAATTTTAGTTCATCTAACATTTCTTCGTTTACCTCATATGTGCCGCCGACAAGTGGTTTTAATAAGCCGCCTCTTGCAACAACAGCATTTAGAGTGGCAACATCAATCTTGTTGGATTTTAAAGAATCAAGAATAACTTCTTTTCTATAGTCTAATTGATCAATAATAGTATTGTATTTAGCCAGCTCTTCATTGGAATGTCTTAATGTTGTTTCCATGATTTGTTGTTCATTATCGAAAACAGCTATTTTAGTTGAAGTTGAACCAGGATTTATTGATAAGATACGATTTGTATTTGACATTTATAGCCTCCTATATAAAAATTTATAAAAATAATAATTATTTTTGTGAAGCAACAGCAGCACAAGCAATCGAACGCAGTTTTGATTGAGAGCTGTCGGCTCTACTAGTCAGTACGATTGGAGCAGCTGCACCTGCAAGCATTCCGGCAACTTCACATCCGCCGAAGTAGGTGGATGCTTTATATAATACATTACCGGTTTCAATATTTGGAACTAGCAAAATATCAGCCTTGCCAGCGACCGGAGAGGCAACACCTTTATGCTTGGCGGCTTCTTCCGATACAGCATTATCAAATGCTAGGGGGCCGTCAATAATACAATTTTTAATCTGGCCTCGTTGATTCATTAATGTGAGTGCAGCAGCATCTAATGTAGCCGGCATGTCAGGATTAACAACTTCTACAGCCCCGAGACAAGCTACTTTTGGCATTTCAACGCCCAAAGATCGTGCCACTTTTACAGCATTGTTAATTAATTCTATTTTTTGTTTAAGATCAGGATACATAACCATGGCAGCATCTGTCATAAAGAAAAATCTTTCGAATTGCGGTGATTGTATGATTGCTACATGGCTCAGCAAACTACCGGTACGAAGGCCCCATTCCTTATTTAAAACAGCTTTTAATAATGTTGCTGTTCCAATAAGCCCTTTCATTAATACATCAGCTTCACCTGCGTGCACCATTTTCACCGCTGTTTCGGCAGAAGCGGAAAGATCAGAAACATTAATAATTTCAGAACCTTCCAATTTGAGCGAATATTCTTTTATTAAAGAATTAATTTTATCCGCGTTACCTACCAATATAGGCTCTACCAATCCCAAGGCTTTAGCTTCGGAAACCGCATTTAATACGTCGATATCTTCTGCAGCCGCTACTACAAAACGTCGAGGATTACCTTGTTGTGCTTTTGCAATAATTTGTTCAAAATTCATACCCATGTCTCCTTTAATATAATTTTTATCAGTTTTAATAAATAATTTGTGAAAATAATGTTATTATAAGAAAAATAAATCGAATGTTAAATTATTAACTTTCTTATATAACTATAATTCATGTTGGATTTAATTTCAACAATTTTATGCATATTTATATTTGGTAATCGATTAAAATGTAAAATAAATACAAAATGTATAAAGATAATATACTAAAAAAATACAAATTAAGATAGTGCTATAAATAATAAAACTCTTAATACATAATTTGATTAAGAGTTTTAAATTTAATATTGGTGCCGAAGGCGGGAGTCGAACCCGCACCCTGTTGCCAGGACCGGATTTTGAGTCCGGCACGTCTGCCAATTCCATCACTTCGGCTTGCAAATCGTAAAAAGAAGTATAGCATGATTTACAATACAATGCAATATTTTTCTTTAAAATATAATCTTAGATTAATAAAATAAAATTGCAGAAATCTACTCAACGGATTTTAAACTTTCAACCATATTAATTTTTTTCAATTTAAAGTGAACTGCAAAATTAACAATCATATTAAAAATAAAAGTGAATGCACCCGCATAAACAAAACTTAACAAGTTAATACCAGGGGTAAACATAACGGCATCAACTTCCGCAGATGATATTACAAAATAATCTAATGGAATACCCAAAAATAAGCCTATAGTGATGCCAATGAGGCATGAGATGGTATTTTCTCTGTAAATGTATGAACTTATTTCTCTATCATAAAATCCAAGCACCTTAATTGTTGCGAGCTCTCTACGACGTTCATTGACATTAATATTAATGAGATTATATAATACAGTAAATGCCAAGACTCCGGCTGAGAAAATAATCACTAATATAATGTAATTCAAATTTCCAATAATATCTCGAAATCTGTTACTGTTTTCGGATGTATAGGATACATATATAATATTACTATCGGCTAACAATTCTCTTGATAATTCGTTATTTAAATCAGTGTTACTCATAACTGCCAAGAAAGCGTTGTATGTTAGTGAGTTTGCTTTATTTGTATATGCTTCCTTAGACATATAAATATAATTTAATGTATAGTTTTCTGTAATTCCGTTTATCGTTGTTTCAAACTGTGTACCGTTATTCAAGTCAATGGAGATTGTATTACCAACTTGTACATTTAGTAATTTAGAAATTTTTTCTGTTATAATACAGCCATCATCATCTAACTCTAATTTTTCTTTTGATAATCTATTTTGTAATTGTATGAAATTTGATAAATTATTTCTATCGGGCACCAATAAAGATACATCTTTTTGAAGATAATCGTTTGAAACGGTAACATTTTTTTGCTGAACATAAATATGATCAGTTAATATTTTATTATTATTTAGTGTATTTGTTAAAGTATCCGTTTGTTTTGCGCTCATTGAATCGTCTAAAACAGCCACTAAATCATATAAATAAATATCTTTATATTGCTTTTCTACAATTGATGAAATCGAGTATTGAAGCCCAAATCCTGTTAGCATCAAAGCCGTACAACCTGCAATACCGATAATTGTCATAAATAAGCGTTTTTTATACCTAAACATATTTCTTAGCGTGACTTTTCGTAAAAAGCCTAATTTATCCCATATAAAGGATACTTTTTCTAAAATAATGCGCTTTCCGGTTTTAGGAGTCTTAGGTCGCATTAAAGAAGCGGGAGAAGCGAGCAGTTCTTTTCTGCATGAAAAATAAGCAGTCAGGGTCGTGCATAAGATTGCCGCAAGGCTGCAAAACACAGCATAATCCCATCTGAATGGCGCCATGACATCAGGCATTACATACATAATTTTATATGCATTAAAAATAACAGTCGGGAATAGCTTAAAGCCTATTAACAATCCAAAAATGCTTCCCAGCAAACTTGCAGCAGCTGAATATAATAAATAAAATTTAATAATTTGAAAATTAGAATATCCAAGAGCGCGATATGTACCGATTTTCATACGCTGTTCGTCAATCATTCTGGCCATTGTTGTCAGGCAAACCAAAGCGGCTACAAGTATAAAAAAGGCAGGAAAGACAATCGTTATTCTATCGACACGATCAGCGTCTTCTGCAAAACCTGAATATCCCGGATTATCTTCTCTGGTAAATATATACCATTTTGGTAGCGAGAGTTCACTTAATTCATCTTTAGATTTATCTAATTCATTTTGTGCATCATCTAATTGATTAAATGTATTATCTAATTGTTTTTGTCCGCTTTTAATTTGCTTATTCAGTTTGCTTTCATTAAATGTTAACTCACTATATCCATTGTCTAATTGCTGTTTAGCATTATATAACTCGATTTCTTTTTCTTCTAAGAGTTGTTCTGAAGCATTAAATTCAGTGTATCCTAACTCTAATTGTTGCTGTAAGATGCTTAATTGTTGCTTGCCTTTATCTATATATTCGTTTAACCGCGGAAGAAATTCGGTCCTATTATTAGCATAAACATCGGTGGCAAGCAGTATTTCTAATGAGGAAATTAATTCTTTATTTTCAGCCGATAAAGATAAATAGGTATCTGAGTTGTTTATTATATTAAAGAAAATTTGTTTTTCATCTGTGTTCAAAGAAAGTATTTGCTGCAATAACTCGTCTGTTGAAAGTGGCGGTGTTTTGTTGATATAATCAATAAACGTTGCGGGAAGAGATGAAAGACTTACATCTGCTATAAGATCAGGTGACATTATTAATTCATCAGGCAAAGATAAAATATTGATTGAAATCAAGATATTTTCTATAGCATTCAACTGCCCTGTTAATAAATCAATCGATGATTGAAGAGATGTTAACTCGTTCTGTGATTGTTGGAGTTGTTTTTTGCCTTCTTGAAATAGGAGTAAGCTTTCTTCGTAATTTTTTTCACTGGCTGTCCATTGTGATCTTGCAGATTTAATTTTTTGTTTTGCAGTATTAATTTGGTTCTCATATTTATTTTTTTCTTTATAATATTTGTTCCATCCAGCATTTATTTCTTCCTGTACTTTTTCTATTTTTGCATTAGCATCACTAAATATTTCATTATAACGGATATCCGAACGTTCGATACCTATACTTTCAAGCTTTATTATATTATCATTGATAAGATCTTCATACAACGGATCATAAAAACTATAGTTATTCACGTTTTTAAAAGTAATAAATATATCGGTAAATACCTCATAATTAAAAACGTCTTGACTGATATACATGATATTGTCAATTTCTCCGTTTCCAATAGATGTACTTCCTTTTTCAAAAGAAATATACACGGGGGAAGAAATAATACCTACAATAGTAAAAGTATCAACCTTTAATGCATCTGAAATGTCTCCCTGATTTGAATCGAATGCCAAATTGACTGTCGAACCGATCACATATTTATTTTCTCCAAGACTGCCGTTGTCTATGACACATTCATTTGTATTTTGAGGGAATCTGCCTTCCTGTAAAACGGGCTTGGAAATATAATTATCATTATTTAGAGTATCCAAATTTAAAGAATAAACTTTTACAATATCTTCAGTATCATTTGAATTTTCAATAAATGCATCCAGTGAATAGGATGGTTGTAACTCTTGAATATAATCTAGTTCAGAAAGATAACAAATATCATCCTTTGTAAAGCCCATAGTAGACTTTAACTGAACATCCATTAAATTGTAGTCAGAAAAATATTTTTGTGCGGTTAACTTCATATCCGGACCTGTTGATTTTAGGCCTGCGAAAAAGCCGACTCCCAGAGCAATAATAGCGAAAATAGATAAAAATCTGCTTTTATTTCCCCAAATTTCACGAAATAAATCTTTCGTATAAGATCTTACTTTAAACATGTTACCATTCAATCTTTTCAACTGGGACTGGAACAGTATTTTTTGTGATTTGTGTTGTTTTTCCATTTTTCATAGTAATTATTTTATCAGCCATCGGGGAAATGGCTTGATTATGTGTGATCACTATGACGGTCATACCATGTTTGCGGCATGTATCTTGAAGAATTTTTAAAATGGTTTTTCCGGTATTATAATCCAAAGCACCGGTAGGTTCATCACATAAAAGCAGCTTGGGTCGCTTGGCTAACGCACGTGCTATGGATACTCTTTGTTGTTCTCCGCCGGATAATTGCGCAGGAAAATTATTGACTCTATCTTTCAAACCAACCTGACTTAAGATATCAATAGCATTAATAGCATTTTTACTTATTTGTGTTGCCAATTCCACGTTTTCTTTTGCTGTGAGATTCTGCATTAAATTATAAAATTGAAATACGAAACCAATGTCAAAACGTCTATATTTAGTAAGCTGTTTGGTGTTGTATTTACTGATATCAATATTATCTATAATGACTTGGCCTCCATCACAAGTATCCATGCCACCCAAAATATTTAATATCGTTGTTTTGCCGGCACCGCTAGGACCAATGATAACGGTGAATTCTCCTTTATCTATTTCAAAATTAACACCATCGGCAGCAGTGATGATAATGTCGCCCATCTTATATCTTTTATATACATTCTTCATTACAATATACATATTATTTGTCCACATATTAATTAATCTGCTTAATATTCTAATGAAACAATTAAAGTATGTCAATAAAGAACACATGTTTAATATTCATTTTTTAATATTAAAAATGCTCACCTAATAGATAAAAAAATTAGGTGAGCATATGTACACGTCATAAAATAAAAGGCATACTTTAAGTTGTTTGTGGCTTAAAAGAATATGTAGCTTTTAGCATCTCGTTTGCTGTTTGCAGAAGTTCATCTTCGGTTAAGGCAATATTAATTTCTCTTTGCTCAATTAAATCAAACAAAGAACCTTTAATAAATTTTTTAAAAATATATCCTTTAAATACTTTACTAAGTATGTGAACTTCAAAAGTATCGTTTTCAACTATGGTTTTTAGATTTTCTTTTTTAATATTCATACTTTCTCCTAATAAAAAAATATGTTATTATAATTATATTAATTATAGATACATTATACCATAAAACATACAGTATATTTTATATATTATAATATATTTTTTTATCTAATCAATAATCAAATTATGTAAATTAAGGATTTTATGTTAATTAATAATAAATTAAAAAATTTACCAATAAATAGCGGTATTTATATCATGAAAGATCAAGACGGCAAAGTTATTTATGTTGGTAAAGCGATCAATTTAAAAAATCGGATTAAGAGCTATTTTAATAATTTATCTTCCCATGATATAAAAACAAAAAAACTGGTATCAAATATTTATGATATAGATTATATCATTACCGATAATGAAGTGGAAGCGTTACTGCTCGAAAATTCTCTTATCAAAAAATATAGACCATACTATAATATCCAACTCAAAGATGACAAAACCTATCCGTATATTAACTTAACAGATGAGCAGTATCCTGTGCTGCGTCTTACTCGTGAATACAAAGAAAACAGCGGAAAATATTTCGGCCCTTATACAAATGCATATAGCGCAAGAAAATGTGTAGAAGTATTAAATTTGTTGTATCCTATCAAAATGTGCAAAAAAAAGATAGGAGAAAAAAAACAAAAAAGAGCTTGCTTAAATTATGATATGAATTTATGCATGGGACCATGTACTTATGAAATTGACACAAAAATATATCAATCTTATATCACAGAAATAGAAAAAATTTTAAGCGGTGGTTTTGATCTTCTTTTAGCTAAAATAAGGGAAAAAATGTTAGAAGCATCAACAGTGCAAGATTATGAAACAGCCGCGTTACTTAGAGATTATTTATATTCAATCAATGACATTTCAATTAAACAGAAAATAGCAGTAACCGATAATACAAAATCAGATATAATTGCATTGGCTTTTGATGAAGATAATGCCGTTATCGCTTTATTTGAAAGGATTGAAGGAAAGCTTCAAGATAAAAAGACGATCTTGCTTACAAACATACAAAACAATAATCCCGAAAAAATAATAACAGAATTCGTAAAACAATATTATAACACAGATGCGATTATTCCCAAAAATATATATATTCAGTATGCTTTGGAAGAAAATGAAAGTAAAAGTATTATTGCTATGCTATCCGCAAGACGCGGCAATAAAGTAAATATCATAAATCCTAAAATAGGAGATAAGAAGAAACTGATAGATATGCTTGAAGAAAGCGCAAAAAATATTCTAATGCAAAATAAAGCAAAAGAAGAAAACAGGATTAAAAAAGAAAAACAAATTTTAACAGAACTATCGAATATATTCAATATAAATAAACAAATATATAGAATCGAAGCCTTTGATATTTCGAACATTTCAGGTATGGATACAGTTGGTGCCATGGTGGTTTATGATGGCATAAGAAAGAATACCAATTTTTACAGACGGTTTAGCATAAAAAATGTCGACGGACAAGATGATTACGCCGCCATGGCTGAAGCAGTATTACGAAGATTAAAACGTGCGCAGACAGAGCTGATGGAAAAGACATCAAGGTTTAAAAAATTCTTGCCTTTACCCGACATAATTTTCGTAGACGGCGGACGTGGACATGTAAAAATTATTAAGAGTATTGTTGAGAATTTTGATTACAATATAATTGTTGCCGGTTTGAAAAAAGATAATAATCATAAACTATGTGCCGTCAGCTTCGAAAATCAATCTATTCCTATCAGCGAATTTAAGCATTCATCAAAATTGCTTTATGATATCTCAGAAGAAGTCCATAGATATGCATACGAGTATCACACCGTAAAAAGACGTCAGAATTTATTAATTTCCGAATTGAATTCAATTCCGGGAATCGGGCAGAAGCGACGCAACGAACTTATAAAGATTTTTAAAAGTATTGATAATATTAAAAAAGCATCTGTCGAAGAATTATGTAAAATTGATGGAATCAATCATGCTTTGGCAAAAACAATTACAGATTATTTTTATCAAAATAGAGAATTAAAATGAATAATTCGAATATAAAATTAAATCGATTTTTAAAAATATATTTATTTTCCATGACGATATCATTGGTGATATTGGATTTATTGATTGCAAAGACACTTATACAAAATATGCAATCGATAAATACTGTTATAAAATACGTAATTTTATTGGAGGCAATACTGGTATTTATTTTACTGATTTTATTTTTATTGATCATATATTTATATTTAAGTAAAAAAAGTAGTTTTAAAAAATTTGCATTGGTAGTGTTTAGATTATTTTCAATTTTTTTACTATTGGATACTGCGCTCTATGTTTTTATATTCAACAATATCTCGAATACAATGATTTTATTTATCATTTACATATATATTCCCTTAATTGTATTGACATATAATATGGATGTTATCGTAAGACATCTGTTTAAATAATAAAAATTGCGTATATCCATTTATAAATTCATTTAAAATTCCAAGAATATAATGTTATAATAAAAATCATTACAGAAGAGAGGTAGATACATTGATCGATTTTTGTAATATTAAGAAAGTGGTTCTAAAGATTGGAAGTTCGACTTTGACTCATCCCCAAGGACTTATCGACATTCGGGCAATGGAATATTTGATTAAGGTAATCAGTGATATTAAAAACTCCGGAAAAGAGATCATTATTGTATCATCCGGAGCTGTTGCTGTAGGCATGGGGAAGATGGGCGTATTGCGAAAGTCATCGGATCTGCCGGATAAACAGGCTTTTGCTGCTATTGGGCAATGCGAATTAATGTACTTATATGATAAGATGTTTTCTGTTTATCATCACACAGTTGCACAAATACTTTTAACGCTGGATATAACACAGAGTATGGACCGAACTGAAAATGTTATAAATACTTTTAACAGACTAATAGATATGAATGTCATTCCTGTTGTAAACGAAAACGATAGTGTTTGTATCGAAGAATTGACAATAGGCGATAACGACAATTTATCAGCTTTAGTGGCACATATGGTAAATGCGGACGCATTAATCATATTATCGGATGTAGATGGATTGTATACATCTGATCCTACCACCAATCCTGACGCTGTGTTGATAAAAGAAGTCGGTAAAATCGACCAGAAAATTCACCGGCTTGCAGAAGATAGCGCCAGCAATCTCGGCACAGGCGGAATGATCACAAAAATACAGGCTGCCGAGTATGCACAAGAAAATGATATTTCAACGTTTATAATATCGGGTAAAGATCCGGATCTTTTATATGATTTATTTTCCGGGAAACAAGTAGGAACATATTTTAAAAAAAGGAGTGAGCTTAATGATTAACATGAAACACATCGGGATACGTGCCAAAGAAGCGTCCATGATTCTGGCAAATCAATCGACACAAACAAAAAACGAAGCGCTTTTAAATATTGCGAATGCAATTGATAAAAGCAGAAAAGTAATATTAGAGGCAAATGCCCTTGATATTAAAAATGCTATTGAAATAAATTATAAATCAGCGTTTATTGAAAGACTTACTTTGAATGATAAAAGACTCGATGACATCATAAAAGCTGTCAAATATTTAATTGAGCTCGATGATCCATGTGGAAAAATAATGAGTGGATCTACACGGCCTAATGGATTAAAAATAAAAAAAGTATCCGTTCCGTTGGGTGTCATTGGGATGATTTATGAATCACGTCCCAATGTCACTGTTGATGCCGCTACACTTTGTTTAAAATCAGGAAATGCTTGTATTCTTCGAGGTGGTAAAGAGACAATCAATACAAATAAAATACTTGCCGATACGATGCGAAGCGCAATAAGCCAAGCGGGTCTTCCCGAAGATTGTATTATCTTGTTGGAAAGTACGGACAGAATTTATGCACAGGAAATGATGAGGCTTAACGAATATATTGATGTATTAATTCCACGTGGCAGCGGAAAGCTCATCCGTACAGTTGTGGAAAATTCTACTGTTCCGGTAATTGCGACAGGACTTGGAAATTGCCATACATATATAGATTACAATGCAGATATTGAAATGGCTGTCTTTATTGCAAATAATGCTAAAAACAGCAGACCAAGTGTTTGCAACGCAATGGAAACATTATTGCTGCATCAAAATATTGCAAATGAAGTATTACCTAAAATTAAAGAAAAAATGGATGAATATAATACTCAATTACGATGTTGTCCGACTTCTTTTAAAATACTAAATGGTCAGAAAAATGTTGTAGAAGCTACGGAAGAGGATTATGCAACGGAATATGAAGACTATATTTTAGCCGTGAAAGTTGTCTTGGATGTTGATGAAGCCATAGAACATATCAATAAATATGCAACGGCACATTCTGAGGCAATTGTTACAAATGACTATGTGAACAGCAGGAAATTCACAGAAAAAATAGATAGCTCTACTGTTTATGTCAATGCTTCGACACGATTTACCGATGGCGGTGAATTTGGTCTCGGTGCCGAGATTGGAATCTCTACACAAAAACTACATGCAAGAGGGCCTATGGGGCTTGACGCTCTTACAACGGTAAAGTTTATTGTTGAAGGCAGCGGACAAATAAGATAAAAATAAAAGTAAAATATATCATAGACAAGGCAGGAATTAGATGGACACATTATTCAAACGATATTTTACCAAAAATTTATTAAATGACGATGCAAAAACAGTATATGATTTGTTTGATTATAAAATAGTAGATGCCCAAATAGTAGACCACAGAACAGGCAAGTACATTCTTGATATGCGTGAACTTGAATTTCCCGTTCATTATTCACAAAATGCCTGTAATATTATTGCGTCTAAATACTTTAGAAAAGCAGGCGTAAATACGCCTCGCAAGCATGAAAACAGTTTAAAACAAGTAGCCGATAGAATGGTTGGGTTTTGGACTGATGCTCTATGCGAAGAAAAAATCATTCAAACAGAAGAGCAGAAACAAATTTTTTATGATGAGATGGTATATGCTCTTCTAAAACAAATGTGGGCGCCAAATTCACCGCAATGGTTCAATACCGGTATTATGAGAAATTATAATATTAAAGGTGAATCTGATGATTTGTACTATTATGATGAAAAATTAAAGCAAGTTAATAAAAGTGAAGACAGATATACGAGAACACAATCATCCGCTTGCTTTATTCTATCTATTGCAGACCGTCTGATCGGCAAACATTCGATCTCGGAGCAATATGTCACCGAGACAAAATTATTTAAAGGCGGGAGCGGAGTAGGCACCAATTTTTCTCCTTTGAGAGGGGTTAATGAGGCACTTTCAAACGGAGGCGCATCAAGCGGTTTGATGAGTTTTGTGAAAGGATTGGACAAAAATGCAGGTGCAATAAAGTCAGGCGGTACCACAAGGCGCGCCGCCAAAATGCTTATTCTGGATATTGACCATCCTGAAATAGAAAAATTTGTTTTATGGAAATCGCTTGAAGAAGAAAAAGTGAGAGCCCTTGGCAAAATGGGTTATGATACTTCCATGGATGGAGAAGCTTATCAAACGGTCAGCGGACAAAACGGAAACAACTCTGTTCGTACATCAAAAGAATTTATGCAAAAAGTCTTGGATTTAGATAGAAATCCCGACAGTGAGATTTTATTAAAGGGCAGGGTAGACAATAAAGTAAACAAATATATAAAAGTACAGGATCTATGGAACAAAATTAATAAATCTTCATGGGATTGTGCTGATCCGGGACTTCAATTTGATGATATTTTTAATGCATGGCATACATGCCCCTGTGGTTTAGACGGACAATACAATGCTAAACACAACAGAATAAATGCCACGAATCCATGTTCGGAATATGCTTTCTTAGATGATACGGCATGCAATTTAGCGTCGGTGAACGTTTATGCCTTTTTTGACGGGGCAAATTCCTCTTTTGACATCGAAGGATACATGCATTTATGTTCACTGATACAATTAGTCCTTGAAGCATCCATATATTGGGCTCATTTCCCGACGGAAGACATAGCAAAAAACAGCTATATGTTTAGAACTACGGGGCTTGGAATATGCAATGTTGCTTCTGTCTTATTATCAGCGGGTATTGCATACGATTCTGATGAAGGACGAAATATAGTGGCGGCGCTATGCTCGCTAATGACTGCCATATCCTATAAAACATCAGCGATAATGGCAAAGCATATCGATGCATTTGCAGCCTATGAAATAAATAAAAAACATATAATGAAGGTAATTCAAAATCATGCCGTTATTGCAGGAGCAATTGATGGTGCACTTCAAGGAATTGATTATAACGTTTTTAAAATCAATCACGAAATATTGAGCAATTTAAGTTTTAAAAATTTTTCTGATATTTTAAAAAGAGAATGGAACAACGCTATAGATTTCGGAAATAAATACGGATACAGAAATGCGCAGGTAAGCGTTGTTGCCCCTACCGGCACGATATCATTTGCTATGGATTGTGCAGCGACCTCAATAGAACCCTTTTATTCGCATGTGTTTTATAAACAACTAGTTGGCGGTGGAAGTATGGAAATCATAAATCCCATCGTTATGACTGCGTTGAAAAATTTAGGTTATAGCGAAAAAGAATGTAATGATATTATGCAATTTATGCTTCAAAAAGATGAAAAAGGTATATTAATCAATTCATCGTTGCAAGAAGCTCCTCATTTAAAAGAGGACCACATTAAAATTTTTGAGACAGCGAATGATATCTCTCCTCAAGGGCATGTATTAATGGTATCAGCCATTACACCAAATATAAGCGGATCGGTATCTAAAACAGTGAATTTGCCAGCGAGCGCAACGGTTGCGGATGTTGCAAGCATTCATTTACTGGCATATACCACAGGATGCAAAGCAATATCACTTTATAGAGACGGATGCAAAGTGAGCCAGCCTCTTTACATTGGGACCTCAGTAAAACAAAGAGAGTTATCGGAATATAATTATAAAGAATTGTTGAATTATGCTGAAAATTGTTCAAAAGAAATACCGAACAGAAAACGTCCAAGCGGTATGCGCATGAGCAGAACACACGCGGCTGAGATTGGAGATATAGAACTCTATGTCACAATCGGATATTATGAAGACGGCACCATGGCAGAATTATTTGTATCAAGTGATAAGGAAGGTACGGTTGTTAAAGGGCTTTTAGCCGTATTATCAAAATCCATTTCAAATATGCTGCAATATAATATTCCTCCGGAAGAAATATCGAGAATGCTACGCGGACAGCAATTTGAGCCATCTGGTTTTGTCAGCAGGCATCCATACATTAAAAACGCATCATCAGTGGCTGATCTGATCAGCAAGATAATTGATTTAGAATTGGGAGATTATACCCGAATACAAGTGAAGCCTGAAAGTTTACCATCAGTATCTGTTAATAATAAAATAGATAAAAATATTGATAAAAAAGAATCTGTAAAAGAAAAAGAAGAGAGACTTTACGGAGAAAGATGTGCTATTTGCGGAAGTGTTAAGATGTTTAGAAACGGAAACTGCAAAGTTTGTAAAGACTGCGGAAGCACTACCGGATGCAGTTAAATGATGAATGATAAGGTATGTGTAGTAAACATTGATGGAAAAGAAATAATATTATTAGGGACAGCACATGTTTCCGAGCAAAGTGTCCTTGATGTCGACGAATGTGTCGAAAGATATCATCCTGATGTAATCTGTATTGAATTGGATGAGGAACGGTATTTATCTATTCAAGATGAGAATAAATGGAAAAATACAGATATTTATCAAATTATTAAACAAAAAAAGGGGATGGTATTATTAGCCAATATAATACTTGCATCCTATCAAAGAAAAATCGGCGCACAGCTTGGCGTTTCTGCCGGCGCCGAAATGATTCGAGCAATAAAGATAGCAAAAGAAAATAATATATCGATCGAACTTGTTGATAGAAATATAAAGACAACTTTTGCCCGTATTTGGAATAAATTAAAATTTATAGAAAAATGCAAACTTATTATAAGTTTGGTTATGAGTTTATTTGACGAAACGGAAATCACAAAAGAAGAATTAGAGCAATTGAAACAACAGGATATCATTACATCCGCGTTAAATGAAATGGGAAATGAATTTAAAGGCATTAAAGAAGTGCTTGTTGATGAACGTGATCAGTATATGTCACAAAAAATAAAAAAGGCAAATGGAAAAACAGTCTTGGCAGTCGTTGGTGCCGCACATATACCGGGTATTTTAAAAAACCTGCATACAACAATAGATATTAGCAACCTGGAGGAAGTAAAAGAAAAAAAGGGGAAACTAAAATTATTAAATTATATTGTTCCGGCGGCGCTAATTATTTTAATCGTTCTGAGCTTCAAGCAAGATGTACAGGTTGGTATGAGGCAAATTATTGTATGGTTCCTAACGACAGGTATATGCTCCGCGCTAGGAGTATTGGTCGCCTTTGGGAGTCCGCTTTCCATGTTAACGGCTTTTATAGCGGCACCGATCGGTGTGCTTAATCCATTGCTCGCGGGCGGCTGGTTTGCCGGATTAACGGAAGCTTATATTAGAAAACCTGTCGTAAAAGACTTCGAGAATCTTTATGATGATGTTGCAACTTTGAAAGGTTTTTGGTCGAATAAAATTACTAAAATACTATTGGTTGTGGCGCTTGCGAATGTTGGCAGCATCGTGGGAACGATTATCGCGGGATTAAATATAATAAAAAGTTTATTATAATCATTATCGATATCCAGTTATGAAAGAAGATTGGCCATGAATGAAAAACATATATATGAAGTGATACGGTTTGAAAAAGGAGTTGCTTTATTTGCCGAAGAGCATTTGCAACGTCTTTATGATTCTGCAAAACAATGTAATATAAACATCAATTTCCGAATTGATGATATTTACAAAAAATATTATGATGCAAAATTAGATAATACTATTATAACCAATTTAAAAATTGATGTTTATGCTTATGGCATAAACATGTCTTTTCAAGAACCTATTAAGACAAGCAAAGATATGTACAAATGCGGTGTATCAGTAAAAACTGTATCATGTGAGCGAAAAAATCCTAATATTAAATCCAGCGAACAATCTTATTATTCCAGACTCAGAGATAATTTTACAGAGAATGATATATTTGAATTTATACTTTACGATAATGATATTTTAAAAGAAGGCACACGTTCAAATTTTTTTGGAGTTAAAAAGAATATAATCTATACACAAAATAACCAAGCTGTTTTAATGGGCGTTACAAGAAAAATTATTTTGCAGTTAGCAAATTCTTTCAAAATACCTGTAAAATTTGAAGATATCTATTTAAAAAATATAAATGAAATGGATGGATTTTTTATTACAGGAACATCAATAGGAGTTTTACCGATTAAAAAAATTGATCATTTTACATTTCTAAGTTCTCAAAATGAAACAATAATAAAATTACAAAATGAATATAATAATTATGTTTTAAATTATATATATCAGCATAGAAAAAATTAATGAACTTATTAAAAAAGAACAGGCATAATAGCCTGTTCTTTTTTTAATTATAATCATAATATAGAGAGAATATACATATAATGACAAAATTATTTTAGTAAATAAAGCTATAATTGAATTTATCAATAAACAGTAGGTGAAGAATGTATTATGTATATGCAGAATCGGTGTTGTTAATCAATTTCTGCATAAATTTAATCCTTTTATATGTACTTGCTAAAATCAACAAACGTAAATTTTTAATTCTAAGAAGCATAATAGCAGCTATTATAGGAGCAGTTTATGCATTGCTTTTTATAATGAATTTTAAAATATTTACATATCCATTCTTAAAAGTAATTATTGCTTTTATGATGGTCTTCATATCAATTAATAAAGTACATTTCAAAACAGTTTTTTTGCTTAGTATCCAATATTTTTTTCTAGCATTTATATGTGCAGGTGCAGTAATGTTTATTTCAAATTTCGTAGATAAAAAAATTATAGCCATATCGGGTATTATTGTAGCAGAAAATATAACAACGAGTAAAGTTATTACTGTAATATCAATCGTTTGTGTTTTGACAATTATTATAAGTGAAGTTATAAAAAATAAAAATATATTATCTAATGCTGAAATATATATTAAATGCAACGATATTACTTGTAAATTATACGGATTTGCCGATAACGGTAATTTATTAAAAACCATAAGCGGAAAAAATGTCATTTTAACAGAAAAACAATCTATTGAGGAAATAATTGAGCAATATTTTTGTATAGATATCAATCATATCGAAGAAGCGGTTGCTACGAGTAAATATAAAAATAAATTTACAATTGTAAGTATGAGCACTGTGACCGGCAGTAAAAATGTAGTATGTTTCCAACCCGATAAAATACAAATTTCATATGAGAATTGTATTCATGATGTAAGTGGAAATGCATTGATTGGAATATTAGAATTTCCGTTAAATGGCTTAAATAAAGATTTAAAAGCTATATTTAATCCTATTTTATTAACGAAAGGAAATGAATGTGTACATGAATAGTTATCATATAAAAATTACAATCATACTTAAAGTGACAGAATTACTTTCTATATTTAAACGCGGTATCTATTTTATTACTGGCACCGAGGTATTGCCGCCTCCGATGGATATCAATGAAGAGATAAAAGCAATAGCCGGATTGAGAAACCGAGAAGAATGGGCCAAGAAAGAATTAATCGAAAGAAATTTGAGGTTAGTTGTTTATATTGCAAAAAAATTTGAAAATACCAATGCAAATATCGAAGATTTAGTGTCACTTGGGAGCATTGGATTAATAAAAGCGGTGAATACATTTGATACGGATAAAAATATTAAATTTGCTACATATGCGTCAAAATGCATTGAAAACGAAATGTTAATGCATTTACGCAAACATACTAAAATAAAAAATGAACTGTCTTTAGATGAACCATTGAATACGGATAGCGAAGGGAATGAGCTTTTATTATGTGATATTTTGGATTCGGGCGAAGATAGTGTATTTGTTATTATGGAAAAAAATGCCGACAGTGAATTATTATGGAATTTAATTAATAAGATGAACGAACGGGATCAGGATATATTAAAAAAAAGGTTTGGTCTGTGCAACATCTGTGAAATGACACAAAAAGAAATTGCCGATGAGATGAATATCTCACAATCGTACATATCGAGACTGGAAAAAAAATTAATTAATCAGCTAAAGAAAGATATGTATAAAATGATTTGACCGCAGTATATTTAACTCTGCTGGCGGGAAGAATATAAAAAGACTATCTTAGGGGACATTTATGAAAAAAGTAATTATTTGCGGCATTTGCACATCCGATTTACCAAGGCTTTCACAAAAAGAAAGCGAAGAAATGATGAAGAAAATAAAAGCTGGCTGCCTGGAGTCGCGAAGACAATTTATACAAAGTAATTTAAGACTTGTTTTAAGTGTTTTACAACGGTTCGATTTGAGGTCGGAGAATAGTGACGATTTATTCCAAGTAGGATGTATCGGCATGATCAAAGCAATTGATAATTTTGATCTTACACATAATGTAAAGTTCTCCACTTACGCTGTCCCGATGATAATAGGGGAAATAAGGCGATATTTAAGAGACAATAATTCAATACGAGTAAGTCGTTCTCTGAAAGATATTGCGTATAAGGCAATGCGCGCAAAAGAAGAATTGGGTGCAAAGAATAATAAAGAGCCGACTATTTCAGAAATTGCTGCTTATATAGATGTCAATGAAGAAGATGTTATTATAGCTCTGGAAGCCATACAAATGCCGGTTTCATTTTATGAACCGGTCTATCAAGACAGCGGTGATTCAATTTATCTTTTGGAACAAATTAAAGATAATAAAAATGATGATAAAAAATGGGTTGAATATATTGATTTAGAAGAAGCGATGAAGAAATTATCAAACAAAGAGAAGAGTATTATCGATATGCGTTTTTATCAAGGAAAAACACAAAGTGAAGTTGCAGAAGATATAGGTATATCTCAAGCGCAAGTAAGCAGATTGGAAAAAAATGCATTGAACAGAATAAAAAATCAAATTTAAATAAACTCTTTTTTAAAAAATGAATATATGATGTTCGTTTTTAATCTTTTTCAAATACTTTTCTAGCAATATTGGCAGCTTCTTGAGCATTTTTCGCATAATAAGTGGCACCGATTTTGAGAGCATATTCATTGTCTAATACAGCGCCGCCGACCATGACAGCTCCCGTATACCCATTTTTAAAAAGAGCTGATATTGTCTGTTCCATGCTTTTTAAGGTAGTTGTCATGAGTGCTGAAAGCCCCACAAGCAAAATATCTTTTGACAGAGCTGTTTGTACAATTAAATCAATATCTGTGTCATAACCAAGATCAATAACGTCGAACCCATAATTTTGGAGGACAACTTTAACAATATTTTTCCCGATATCATGTACATCGCCTTTAACGGTAGCAAGTATAATTTTCTTTTTTTGACGTATTTGTATAGTACTACTGTTATTTGACCTTTTGTTCAAATAATTGAAAGCCACTTTTGCTACTTCTGATGAAGATATAAGTTGCGGCAAAAATATTTTACCGTTTTCATACAAAGTACCAAGTTTATCTAAAATTGGAATCAAATATTCATTGATTATTTTCATTTCATCCAGATGAGTCAACATCTCATCAATGATTTTTTCTATATCATTACAAATACCGTTTAAAATCAAATATTCTATCGTATTATTTTCATTATTTTGATTGATCTGAGTGGTTTGAGGTATCGTATCATTACAATTGTTCGCATATAATGAAATATAATTTTTACTACTCTTATCAATACCGCGCAGAGCTTTAAAAGCCGCGATAATCTGCATTGTTTCAGTTGCATTTGGATTGATAATAGGCAAATTTAATCCGCTATGCAATGCCATTGTTAAAAATGTATTATTGATAACGCCTCGTGCTGGTAAGCCAAAAGATATATTGCTAACGCCCAAAACAGTATTTGATCCCAATTTTTCTTTAACCATTTTTATAGCATCCAATGTTATATTGGCACTATTAGAATCAGCCGATATTGTCAGTGCGAGACAATCAATATAAATATCTTCTTTTGGTATTTTATACGTTTTCGCAGTCTTTACTATTTTTTCTGCTATTTCATAGCGTCCGTGAGCTGTAGATGGTATCCCGTTATTGTCAAGAGTAAGCCCTACGACTGCGGCGCCATATTTTTTTATAAGAGGAAGGATCATTGATAGTGATTGTTCTTCTCCGGTTACGGAATTCACAATCGCTTTACCATTATAGATTCTTAAGGCTGCTTCAATCACCTTGGGATCATTCGAATCTATCTGTAACGGAGCATTCGAAATACTCTGGATTGATTTAATAATTCGTATCATTGTATCTTTTTGGTCTATATCAGGAATACCGACATTAACATCCAGTATATCTGCACCTGCATTTAATTGCTCAACTGCTTGTTTTAAAATATATCCGATATCATTATCGATCAACGCTGTCTTCATTGCCTTTTTCCCTGTAGGGTTTATTCTTTCTCCAATTGCAAAAACATTATCTATATACAGCGTTTTTGTACTGCTGCATACTGCCGATCGTTTTTTTACATCTTTCCTTGGATGGTAGAAGGCACGGGAGATATTTTTAGTAAGAGAAATAAATTCGGGTGTTGTTCCACAGCAGCCACCTAAGATATTAATCCCGATTTTGGCAAATGAAACCATTTGTTTTGCAAATTCATCAGCGGTTACATTAAAAACAGTTTGTTCATTAATAATTTTCGGAAGACCTGCATTTGGTTTGGCGATTAAAGGCAATGATGTTTTTGCGGCCATTTCTTTTATTATCGGTAGTATTTCTTTAGGCCCTAGAGAACAATTTATACCAATTGCATCTGCTCCGAGAGCTTCGAGAGTTAACACAATGCTGCTTGCATCGCATCCTGAAAATGTACGTCCATTTTCATCAAAGCTCATTGTCACAAATACAGGAACGCAAGCGTGTTCTTTTGCTGCAAGCAAAGCCGCTCTTACTTCATATAAATCGGACATTGTTTCTATATATATTAAATCAACACCACATTTCATACCTATTTGCATCTGCTCTTTAAACAGTTCATAGGCATCTTCAAATTTCAGCGTACCCATTGGCTCGATTAATTGACCCAATGGTCCGATATCTAGTGCCACAAGTGCATTATATTTATTTGCAGCACAGCGTGCAGCCTTAATGGCTTTCGGTATTATTTGCTCGCAAGTAAGATTAAATTTACCAAGCTTATGACTATTTGCACCAAAAGTATTTGTTAAAATAATATCACTGCCCGCTTTTAAATAGGCTTCGTGCACACGAATGACCGAGTCGGAGGATAATATATTTATTTCTTCAGGAATTCTGGCGGTACTATTTTCGCAAAGCAAATCAAGCATTGTGCCCATAGCACCATCTAAGATAATAAGTTCTTTATTTTTTAATTTCTCAAGAAGATACACAATGTTTCCCAGCCTTTCGATAGTTGCAATTATTTCTCGCAGCACAAGTTTCACAACCTGCATAATGTGAATGTTGAATTTCTTTATTTGTTATTCCGACTACTGCAGTTATAGATTTTTTGGGATATAATAAATTATTATCATCTGTATACAGACCAATTCTTCTTCGGGCATCAAGTATATTTATGATGTCAGCTTGATAATTCAATGAAAAATCGCCATAGCCAGCGCTGAAACGATTGGTTAAATTCAAAGAATCCTTTGATTTTTCTTCGATCTTTTCTAAAACATGATCGGCATAATTTTCTATTGCAGCGGCAGCGCAACAATCTAATATCACAGCTTTTGTTATATCGGTATAACTTAAGAATTTTATTTTTTGTTCTATTAATGATCCGATTGTAAATGCAATTAGGACAGCTTTTTTAGAAAATTTGAGTAGGCAGAGTAAATCTTTTGAAGCGACTGTAATTTTATTATCAAATATTATTTTATCTTCACTGATTTTTACATCAAATATTCCATAAATAGATGCAGGTTTTATATATTCTACAGCATTTAAAATAATTTCGTCTATTATATTATCTAATTTATCGTCTATAAGCTGGTCTTTATGACCTAAATAACTTAATACTATATTTTTATCTATTATATAATCCATTTATATTAACCTATATAAGATGTATTCTCTGCACTGATAATACTATCGATATTTTCAGTAATTTTTCTCGCTATATTCAGGTTATTCATTGAATACAAATGTATGCCGTCTACATTATTTTCAAGTAGATCAACTATTTGCTCTGTTGCATACATAATGCCCGCTTGGGTCATCGCTTCTTTATTATTTCCATAACGTGCAAGAAGCTTACTTAATTTATGTGGAATTTTTGCTCCGGATAGATACACGATTCTTTCAATTTGTTTTGTGCTGGTCACAGGCATGATGCCTACTTGTATCGGAGCTTTAATGCCTATTTTTCGTACTTGCTCTAAAAATTCATAAAAAACGCTGTTTTCAAAAAATAATTGAGTAATAAAAAACTCGGCGCCCGATTCTTCTTTAAGTTTCATATACTCGATATCTTTTTCTAAGCTTTCACATTCAGGATGCCCTTCAGGATAGCATGCACCGGCCAGATTATAGCTGCTGTTTTGTTTTATGAAGTCCATTAACTGATATGAATATTGAAAATTTTCAGATGCAATGGTGTTGGGGGACTTATCTCCACGCATAGCCAATATATTACTGACATTGTTTTGTTTTAGAGTATCCAATATTTTTTTAACTTCTTCTTTTTTGGAATTAATACAAGTAAGATGGGATAAAGGTTCTATATCATATTTATTTTTTATGATTGATGCGATTTCACATGTGCGGTTTTGTACAGATGAACCGCCTGCTCCATAAGTTACACTCAAATAATCAGGTTTTAAATTTTCTAATTGAGACAGTGTATTGTAGATTATTTCGATGGATGAATTTAATTTAGGAGGGAATATCTCAAAAGAGTATACAACTTTTTTTTTATTAAATAAATCTGCAATTTTCATAATTTCCTCCGCAAACTATATTAAAAAATTATAATATACAATATTCTTAAATTCAATATATTTTCTTTATTGACATGTAATATTAATTATGTTATATTTTTAAAAATAATGTGTAATGATGCAGAGACAGTAATTATAGAGCATTGTATAGACAGAGAGTAGTATTAAAAGCTGAAAATACTACTATACATTTTATAATGAAATTTCGCCTGCTGAACAGGAATACTTTTTAAGGAAGTAATTCATGTTAACCGCAATAAGGTTCAAGTGGGTATTATTACTAATTAGGGTGGTACCGCGGTTTATGTTAATCGTCCCTTTATGAAGGACGATTTTTTTATGCAATTTGTTATAGTTTATAATAAATAATGGAGCGCTTATAATGCTTATAAATCATTATAAAAAAATTGATTATTCTAAAGATCAGAATAAACGAAAATATTCAGTTCTAATATTATTGGTTGAAAATAATGATCAAATCAATGTTTTATTTGAGGTAAGAAGCAGAAATTTAAATGAAAACGCGCAGCCCGGAGACATCTCTCTTCCTGGAGGATTGTGTGAAAGTAATGATATTATCGGTGAAGTTTTAAGAGAAACTTTCGAAGAAGTGGGAATAACTCCAGATAATATTGAAGTATTGGGAAAAATGAATGCTATGTACACAGGAGATGAAAGATGTATTATTCCGGTGGTAGGATATACCAGCAATATCGATATTACAAGTTTAAATATTAATTTTGATGAAGTAGAAGAAGTGTTTTTGGTTCCTTTAAAATTTTTTATTAAAAATAATCCAAAAATATTTCATATAAACTATACACCGGAATTCGATTCGGCTTTTCCTTTTGAAAAAATCATGAATGGAAAAAACTATAAATGGCGTATTCGAAGTGAAAAAATATATTTTTATTATTATCAAAATTACAATATATGGGGAATAACGGCGAAAATCATAAATAGCTTTGTAAATATTTTAAAAGACAATAAGGAGGAAATATGATATCCAATTTAGAACAAATCAGAAATGAAATTATTGATAAAATTAATAGCGCACAGCAAATCTCGTTTTTAGAAGATATTAGAATTTCTGTGCTGGGGAAAAAAGGGCAGCTGACAAAAATACTTCGTTCAATGGGTGAGGTGGCTGAAGCTGACAGGCCGAAGCTGGGTAAAGTAGTAAATAGCGTTCGTGTTGAAGTTGAAGAAGCTTTAGCAAAGAAAAAAGAAGAGCTTGAAAAAAAAGAAATTAATGATCGTTTAAAAAAGGAATTTATTGATATCACTTTGCCAGGAAGAGGCAGTGACCTTGGAGCCATTCATCCGATATCCAAAACAATTATTGAACTGCAAGAAATTTTTGCCTCTATTGGATTTTCTGTAGCCGAAGGGCCGGAAATTGATTTCACGAAGTATAATTTTGATTATCTGAATACCCCGGAAAATCATCCGGCCAGAGGGCTTCAAGATACATTTTATATTAGTGAAGATATACTGCTCCGCACACAAACATCTCCGGTGCAAATAAGAACAATGTTAGCAAACAAACCGCCTATAAAAGTAATTTCTCCTGGAAAAGTATATAGATGCGATGAAATAGATGCCACGCATTCACCTTTGTTTAATCAGATGGAAGGCATTATTGTTGATCAGGGTATTACTATGAGCGATTTAAAAGGAACACTTGAATTTTTCGCAAAAGAATTGTTCGGCAAACAAACAAAAACAAAATTCAGGCATCATCAATTCTATTTTACCGAGCCGGGTGCAGAGATGGATGCAACTTGTCCTAAATGTAAAGGACTTGGCTGCAAAGTTTGTTCAAATACCGGTTGGATTGAAATATTGGGTTGTGGCATGTTGCATCCCAATATTATGGAAATCTGCGGCATTAGCCATATTGATTATTCGGGTTATGCATTCGGCATGGGTGTAGACAGGATTGCGATGATAAAGTATGGCTTAGAAGATTTAAGATTAGTATACGAAAACGATGTAAGATTTTTACAGCAATTTGTAAGGAGGTAGATAAGATATGTTAGTGTCACTTGATTGGCTTAAAGAATATACAATCATTAATGAACCATTGGATATATTGACAGAAAGAATGAATTTAACCGGCAGCAAAGTTGAAGATATCGATATAAAAGGTAGTGGTTTAGAAAATATAATTATATCTAAAATATTGAAAATTGAAAAACATCCTAACGCAGATAAATTAAGTGTGTGCAAAGTCGATATTGGCGGGGATACGCATAAAATAATCATAACCGGAGCAAAAAATATCAGCGAAGGAGATTGCATTCCGCTGGCTCTTCCGGGTTCTTTATTACAAGGTAAAGTAATTCAAAAGACCAATTTTAGAGGCATTGAATCAAACGGAATGATGTGCTCAGGTGAAGAATTGGGTCTTGATGCTTCCGTGCTTCCGAAACATTCCGAAGGAGGTATTTATATCTTCACAGAAGATCTGCCTCCCGGAGAAGATGCGCTGATACACCTAGGATTGAGAGATACAGTAATTGATTTTGAAATTACAAATAACAGACCGGATTGTCAATCGATGATTGGCATGGCAAGAGAATTTGCGGCAGCCTTTTATAAACCTGTTAAAATACCTGATATTAAGTTATCTGAAACAAAAAAAGATATACGTAATTATTTGAGCATCGAAATTGCGGATACGGATTTATGTCACAGGTATGTTGCCAGGATGATGAAAGTGAAAAAAATACAACCAAGTCCGCTTTGGATGCAAAGAAGATTAATGGCATGCGGAATGAGGCCGATCAATAACATAGTTGATGTAACAAATTATGTTCTCTTAGAAGTTGGTCAGCCACTTCACGCTTTTGATTATAATATGATTGAAAACAAAAAAATTATAGTAAGGCGTGCAAAAGAAAACGAAAAAATCACCACTCTAGATGGCAAAGAAAGGGCAACATGTGAAGATTTGCTTTTAATTACTGATACTAAAAAAGGTGTTGGTATCGCAGGAATTATGGGTGGGCAAAATTCCGAAATAACAAGCAGCACAGAGATGATTGTCATAGAATCAGCTGCTTTTAATGCTAATAATATACGAAAATCTGCAAGCAGAATGGGAATGAACACAGATGCATCCGCACTTTTTGCTAAAGGTGTAAATCCTGCATTAAGCGACTATGCAGCTGACAAAGCCGCAGAAATCTTGATCGATATCGGAGCAGCTGAATTGATAGAAGGGATTATTGATATATACCCGGAACCAATCATGACTAAAACAATTTCTGTCGATAGCAAGTGGGTAAATAAGTTTTTAGGTATGAATATACCTCGTAAAGACATGATTCTTTCTTTGAAAAGTTTGGGAATGGAATACAATGAAATAAATGATATCATCGAAGTCACAAGCCCAATTTATAGAACTGATATAAATATAAAGGAAGACGTCGCGGAAGAAATTGTTCGCATATATGGTTACGAAAAAATACCTTCAACTTTAAACAATGCATCAATTTTTGTCAGCCCGAAGAATGAAAAGTTTGAGTTGAAAACAAATATCAGATATTTGTTTTCTTCCATTGGTGCTTTTGAGACATTAACATATACGTTTACGTCTTATCAAAATATAAGAAAACTGAATCCGGAATTAACCAGAAACGATTTGGTCAGAATACTTAACCCTTTAGGAGAAAACACTGCATACATGAGGGCAAGTGTCGTTGGAAGCCTGTTAGAAGTTGCCGCTTTAAATATAGCACGTAATAATAATCAAGGCGTCTTTTTTGAAATAGGCAACGTTTTTTACAATCAAAAAGACAACGAGGGGCTTCCAAAACAGTTAGAAAAATTGGCTTTAATTGCTTATGGCGAGTACGATTATTTTGATGTTAAAGGATATATTGAAATTTTATTTAAAATGTTGGGGATCAATGATGCGAAGTATACGCGTAGCAACAATACTTTTCTTCATCCGGGAAAAAGTGCTGATATTTATATAAATACTACGATAATAGGCTATATTGGCCAGATACACCCATCTGTCGCCAAATCATTCGAAACAGAAGAAAATACCATAGTGTTTGAACTGGATATAAATGCTTTATTTGAATTAAGTAATAAAGAATTTATCTATAAGCCCATTCCAAAATACCCTTCCATCACAAGAGATATGGCGATTCTAGTAAAAGAAGAAATATTAAGCACAGATATATTACATGCAATAACAAATTTCAAAACCACACTTTTAGAAGATGTTAAGCTCTTCGATGTATTTGAAGGCAAACAAATTCCGCAAGGCTTTAAATCGCTTGCATATTCATTACAATTTCGTTCTAATGAAAGGACCCTCGTTGATGCAGAAATAGATGAACTTTTTGACAGTATACTGGATAATTTGAAAAATAAATTTAATGCAAAATTAAGATAATTTTTTATTATTGCTCTATTAAGCTGCGGTTATAGTTTAATAGAGTTTTTTATGCAAAGTACCAATTGTGAATATACATAAATTATCATGCAAACCATACAAATGGAATAGAATTATAATGGTGATACTTTATGTATAAAAAAAATAAAATATTGGTTTGCTTGATCATTTTTATAATATTATCAAACGTTTCGTTATCCGCAACCGAGATAACGGCAAAATCAGCAATTGTAATAGATATGAATAGCCAAAGAATTTTATATGCAAAAAATGAGAATGAAAAATTACCTTTTGCAAGTACGACAAAGATCATGACTGCGATTGTAGCCATTGAAATGTGTGATTTACAAGAAGTTGTAAAAATTGATGATAGGTCAATTGGAACAGAAGGTTCTTCCATATATCTGCAGAAAGGTGAGGAATTAACATTGTCTGATCTTTTATATGGACTTATGCTTCATTCAGGCAATGATGCGGCTGAAGCAATCGCGTACCATATTTCGGGAAGCATCGAAAATTTTACCGCTTTAATGAATTATAAAGCCAAATTAATAGGAGCCCATAATACAAATTTCATGAATCCTCATGGGCTTCCAAATGAACTTCATTACACAACTGCAGCGGATCTGGCTCATATATGTATATATGCTATGCAGAACGATATTTTCAGACAAATTGTTGCAACAAAAAACATGACAATTATAACAAACGGAACAGGGATTAGTAGAAATTTAGTCAACAAAAATAAACTTTTATATTCTTACGAAGGAGCAAACGGGATAAAGACCGGATACACTGATTTAGCCGGCCGATGTCTGTGTGGAGCAGCTGAGCAAAATGGTATACAGTTAATTAGTGTTGTACTAAATTCTGAAGATATTTACGGCGACACTCAGAAACTATTTGATTATTATTTTGAAAATTATTCTGAACATACTTTTATGAAAAAAGGAGAATACGTGCTAAGTATTCCAATTGAAAACTCGTATAAAAAAATTTATAGAGTTTATTTACCGGAAGATATATCGGCTGCTGTAAAAGAAGAAGAACTGCAAACAGTACAAATAAAATATAATTTTATAAAACAAATAGATGCTCCGATGCAAAAAGGAGATAAAATTGGTGAAATTGAAATCATATTTGATGATAACAGCAATATAATTGTTGATATTATGCTTCAAAAAGATATAAAATATAAAAACAGCATTTTTGATAATATACGAAATTATTTAAGGAGTATTAAGTGAGAATCAACAGATATTTGGCTCAAAGTGCTTTGGCATCAAGAAGAAAATCTGAAGAATATATTTTAGAAGGAAAAGTTAAGGTCAACGGTAAAATAATGACTGATTTAACATATGATGTCAAAGACGCCGATGTGGTTACTGTTGAAAATAGGTTATATAAACCCGTCAATAAAAAAATCTATATTATGTTAAACAAACCCAAGGGATATATTACAACCAAAAATGATGAAAAACAGAGAAAAACAGTCATGGATTTAATTGAACCAAAGATAAAAAAACAAGGTATTTTTCCCATTGGAAGGCTTGATTATAATACCGAAGGCCTACTTATTTTAACGAATGACGGCGATATTGCATATAAAATGATGCACCCTAAATATGAATGTGAAAAAGAGTACAAGCTAACCGTATTTGGTCAAGTAAATGAACAAACATTAAGTCGTATGCGGCAACCAATTATGATAAACGGAAAAATGACTCGTAGTGCGCAAGTGAATATTTTAAATATAGGTGCTGAAAAAACAGAGCTCTCTGTGCGTATCAACGAAGGAAAAAACCGGCAAATAAGACAAATATGCGAAGTAGCCGGAGTTAAAATCTGCCGTCTTCAGAGAATATCTATCGGTGGAATTTATATGAAAGGACTCAAAAGAGGAGCTTATCGACCTTTAACCAAAGAAGAAATTGCTATTTTAACTGATCAAAACGATATAAAAGGAGTTAAAAAATGATTTTTATTAAAAATACTTCCATAGAAAAATTAGATGATTATTTTAATTCAATCGGCTATAAGGCACAGAATGAGGATAGTGCATATATTTTGGCAAACGAAAAAGATATTCAATCTGTATGTACTTATAAAAATGAAAAAAATTATATTTTAATACAAAAAATTATTTGCCCTTCTAACAATATAGTTTTCATCGATGCTGTTGTGCGAGCTTTGCTTTCTGCTAAATTCAATGACGGCTTTATTTATGCAATGATTACAACTGACGACAGCATCGTTCAAAAAGCATTGACGACAATGACGCAATTCAAATATATATTGCCAGAATATGAATTTATGGCAGAAGTACTTTTTGATAAAAACAATATCAGCAAAAACAGTCTTTATGTAGATATTTTTAAATTATTTATGCATCATACTTGTTCTAAGGTTAAAAAATGAACTTTAGTATAGTGGATTTATCTCATTTATTGTTATTCAATTTAACAAACGGAGAGGGTAACTATATAGATGCCACAGCCGGCAATGGTAATGACAGCTTATTTATCGCAAAAATGCTTCAAAAAGACGGCCGGTTATTTTCTTTTGATATATCAAAAGAAGCTATTCAAAACACAAAATTACTTTTGAATAAAAATAAGATAAATTTAGATAAAGTCAGTTTCATACATGATAATCATGCGCGTATTAATAATTATTTATATGATCAAACAATTACTGCCGCGATTTTCAATTTAGGTTATCTCCCGGAATCCAATAAAATTACACAAACAAATCCTATAAATACTTTATCTGCAATAAAGCATATTATTCAAAGATTACAAAAAAATGGGATTATTATAATTGCCTCATATATTGGTCACGATGGAGGAAAAGAAAACACTGCAATAGAAAAATTTTTAATGAATTTAAGTGTAAAAGAATTTGAAATAAGTAAAACAGAAATGATAGGAAGAAAAAATGCCCCTATTTTATATCTTATTATAAAAAGAGAGTAAAAATTTTATGTATGATGTAATTATTGTTGGCGGAGGCGCGGCTGGTATGATGTCTGCCTTAATTTGCGCTAACAACCAAAAGAAAGTGTTATTAATTGAAAAAAATGAAAAATTGGGTAAAAAACTCTATATTACAGGAAAAGGCAGATGTAATATTACAAACAATTGTGATCCAGACAAACTATTAAACGGCGTCGTGATAAATGAAAAATTTTTATACAGTGCTTTTTCATTATTTAATAATAAAGATATGGTCGAATTTTTATCTGCAAACGGCCTAGAAACCATTGTAGAACAAGGTGACAGAATCTTTCCCAAAAGCCAAAAATCAAGTGATGTCATTAAATTCTTTAATAATCATTTAATTAAAAATAATGTAGAGATTTTTTTAAATACCGCAGTTCAGAAAGTTGTAATCGAAGAGGGTAGAGTATCGGGCGTTTTTATCGGAAATAATGAATATATCCAATCCAAGAATATCATTGTTGCTACAGGCGGAAAAAGCTATCAGCTTACCGGCAGCACGGGGGATGGCTATATCTTTGCAAAAAGTACCGGTCATCGCATCGTCGAGCCTTATCCTGCGCTTGTACCGATGGTTTTATCAAGAAAATCATTATATGACCTTCAAGGATTAACATTAAAAAATGTCGAGGTCTCGCTCTATATTAAAAAGAAAAAAATAACTTCGCGCTTCGGAGAACTTCTTTTTACCCATGACGGTATAAGCGGACCAGTTGTTTTAAATTTAAGTACAGTGATTACAAAATATGACAACGCAATGCTTACAATTGATTTAAAGCCTGCTTTAAATTTTGAAAAATTAAATAATCGTATTCTTCGAGATTTTTCGAAATTCCCAAATAAAGATATAGGCAACGCATTAAAAGATCTGCTGCCTTCGAGGTTGATTACGCCCATATTGACATTATCTAAAATTAAAGATAATAAGAAAGTGAATCAAATAAATGTTTCAGAAAGAATAAATTTAGTAAATACAATAAAAACAATGCCTCTTTATGTTGACGGAAACAAGGGATTTGATGAAGCAATTATTACAGGAGGCGGCATAAGCACAAAAGATGTATCTCCTTCTACAATGCAGTCAAAAAAAGTTGAAGGACTTTATTTTGCTGGAGAAGTTTTGGATGTTCACGCCATAACGGGAGGATATAATTTACAAATTGCATTTTCAACAGCATTTTTAGCTGCAAATTCAATTTGATGAATAAAATCATACTGCTCTATAATACTATTATTGAATAATAAAATAGGAGAAAAATTATGAATAGTAACAATAATTTGCTTTCATATATTGCAAAAAACGCCGAAATAGGGAAGGATTTATACGCTCAAATTATTGGCCTCGAACATTATAACAGCAAATTCAAATTAACATTAAAAAAAAGATTAATTGATTATGAGAATATTTGTTCCTATGTCAAGGATTTGCAAAAAGATGAAGATACTAGTTTAGACATCAAAGATATTTCATCTTATTTTTCCGCCAATTTTAACCTTTGTAAATATTCGTCAGAAAACAACACGGCAAAAATGCTTCTTTTAGATAGTATCAGTGGAATCATCAATATTAAAAAAAATGTAATAGATACTCCCCAAATTGATAATTCCACAAAAAAACTGGCTCAATCATTAAGTGATGCCGAATTGGAAAATATACAAGAAATTAAAAAATTTACATGAAAATTCAAATCCATTCTTATTTGTTATAATTTTTCCGTTTTAAAGCAGATTTTGTCTTATAACTTTTTTTATCTTTATGATAGTCTTTGCTTTTTTCGTATCTGTCAGAAACATTTGGCAAATAAATATTGTCTAAATTTAAATTCATATCCATTAATGCGCTTGCTACCACATTTGCGGGATAACCTTCCGTATTCAGTTCTTTTAATTGAGTATCATAATTTTTATTAAAACCTCTATTTATATGTGTTTTAATATCGCCGATAAAATTATTAAAGTACTTTTCTTTTATTTCATATGGTTTTGGAATTGGTGTTTTATAGATTTCTGATTTTATATTTTTTTTAATTTCTAATAAAGCAGTTTCCTGAAATTTATTATTTATAATACTTACTGCAATCCCTGTCTTTCCAGCACGTCCGGTCCTTCCTATTCTATGCAAATAATATTCGGTATTTTGTGGTATATCGTAATTAAATACAATATCCACATCATATATATCAAGTCCTCTAGCTGCTACATCAGTCGCGATGAGTATTTGATATTTCGAAGATTTAAATCCCGACATGACAGAATTTCTTGTGCTTTGATTCATGTCGCCATGAAGTCCGATGGCATTAATATTATTGTGAATTAATAATTCTGTTAATTCATCAACCATAATTTTTGTGTTGCAAAACACAATTGCCCGGTCAGGAATAAAATAATGAATCAGTAAAATTAATGCTTCTTTTTTTTTGTTTTTTTCCACATCGTAATATAATTGCTGAATTAAATCAAGCACCTGATTTTTATTTTCAATATGAACATATTGAGGTGAATTTAAATAATTATTTATTATTTCTTTTATGGCTTTAGGCATTGTGGCCGAAAATAGTAAAGTTTGCCTTCTATTTGGAATGGCATTTAATATTTTATCAATATCTTCTCTAAAACCCATGTTGAGCATTTCATCAGCTTCATCAAGGACCAGCATTTTAAGATGATCTAATCTTATAGTTTTTCTATTAATATGATCCTGAACTCTTCCGGGAGTTCCTATAACAATATTCACACCTTTTTTAAGCTGCATAATTTGTTTGCTGATGCTATCTCCGCCATAAATGGCTTGAGCTTTAACAAAATTTTCGAATGCATATAATTTTTTTATTTCCGTATATGTTTGGATAGCCAGTTCTCTGGTAGGGCAAAGAATTAATACTTGAAGTCTCTTGGCATTTGATTTATCGATTAAGTGTATTGCCGGAATCCCGAAAGCTAAAGTTTTTCCTGTACCTGTATGCGATATTCCAACAACATCGTTACCTTCGAGAATTAACGGGATTGCTTTTGACTGTATGTCAGTCATTTTATTAAAGTCCATTTTTTTAATTGCTTTCTTTATTGATGTTTCTATTGCTAAACATTCAAAATCATTATTTTTCATTTTATCTCCGTTCAAATAAATTAAGTAAGAATCTCGTAACCGTTTAGGTATCTTAACATTTATATAAGTATTTATCAATATAAATTTATTCAAATTCATTGCATGTATCGTATCAATGTGTATAATTAAATTTAGCTTATAATAGAGTTGAAAGGGAGCAGTTCTAGGTGTAATATATATTAATGAGCGCAATAATTATTCTGTTAATATCGATTTTATTATTATTAATTGGATATATATTTTATGGCGGATGGCTTGTTAAAATTTGGGGCATAGACCCAAAACGAAAAACACCGGCTGAGGCTATATGTGACGATAAAGATTATATTCCAACTAATAATTCTGTTTTATTTGGCCATCATTTTGCTTCCATTGCAGGTGCTGGACCTATCAACGGCCCTATACAAGCAGCAATTTTCGGATGGCTTCCTGTCGTACTATGGATTATCATCGGCGGTATTTTTTTTGGTGGGGCACAAGATTTATCATCATTATTCACATCTATTAGAAATAATGGAAAATCTATTATTTATATAACAGAAACTAAACTAGGCAAATATGGAAAACAGCTCTTTTTTATTTTTGCTTTATTTACACTTTTATTTCTTAATGCTTCTTTTATTGATATCGTATCTTCTTCCTTTAATGGTTTTACAATCACAGGTGGACAAGTAATAGAAAACGGTTCTGCAGCGACTGCATCAATTCTTTTTATTATTATTTCACTCATATTCGGTAAAATATTACACAAAAATAAATTTAATTTAATATTCTCAAGTGTGCTGGGTATTATATTAATCTCGCTTTGTATAATCGTAGGACTTTATTATCCACTTTATTTAAATAAAACTGCTTGGATTATAATACTTATGATATATGTTTTTTTTGCATCTATTACTCCTGTTTGGATCCTATTGCAGCCGAGAGATTTTTTGAATTCATGTTTACTGTATGCAATGTGCATATTGGCTATTATCGGCGTTTTATTTACTAATCCGAAGATGAGTTTGCCGGCATTTACAGGATTTAATATTGCAGGCCAACATCTTTTTCCTATGCTATTTATCATTGTGGCTTGCGGAGCGATTTCAGGATTTCATAGTTTGGTGTGCTCAGGCACGACATCAAAACAAATAAAAAGTGAAAGCAATATCAAACATATCGGATTTGGAGCTATGATTATTGAATCCATCATAGCAATCATTGCAATTGTAGTTGTTGGCTCTTTTTTTAATCAAAATAATATATATCAAGCCACGACATCCATTATATTTGCAAATTCAGTAGCAAATCTTTCTGCAAATATCGGCTTGGATACCAATGCTATATACACTATTATTATGCTGGCTATTTCAGCGCTTGTGCTTACAACATTGGATACGGCAACGAGATTAGCAAGATATTTAATTCAAGAATTTTATCAGGATAATCGAATAAAAAAATTCAAAAAATTATTTTCAAATTCATATACGGCTACGATTATTACCGTGCTTATCAGCGGATTATTGGCATTTGGCGGGATAAAAAGTACCTGGCTTTTATTTGGTACTGTGAATCAATTGCTGGCCGCAATTGCAATGCTGACTATTAGTGTATGGCTTGGCAGCAAGGGGAAAAATAATATTGTGTTAATATTTCCTATGTCATTTATGCTTGTTGCAGCTATTTCATCTTTAATATTACTGCTATATAATAATATTGTAAAGCTGGTAGCGGGAATGGGTACGTTTTTAAAAGAAGGCATACAAGTTATCATCATTATATTTTTAATATTTTTATCAATTAATTTAACTGTAAACTGCCTTAAAATTTTGTTGGATTTTAGTAAAAAACGCAAAAGAATAAGAAAATATAAAAATATTTAAACCTGGAAAGGAAAAAATATGAAAGCCGCAATATTCGATTTAGACGGTACATTGCTGGACTCTATGCATATTTGGCTGGATTTAGGGAATAGAGTCGTAGAGAAATTACATATTCCCATTGATAAAGATATAAATATATATGATACGTTAAAACATATGAGCTTGGAAGAGTCAGCAGAATATTTTTCATCTTTATTAAATTACAAACTCAACAAAAAGGATATTATTAAAGTATATTATGATATTATCAGTAATTTTTATGCAAATGAAGCGGAATTGAAACCAAATGTAGCAAATTATATAAAAAAATTATATGAAAAAGGTGTAACTTTATGTATAGCAACAGAAACGGATATTCATTTAGCTAAAAAAGCTTTGGAAAGAGTTGGATTATTAAAATACTTTCAGTGTTTTGTTTGCTCTCAAGATGTTGGAAAAGGCAAAAAATATTCTGATATATTTTTTGAAGCATTAAAAAAATTAAATTGTAAAAGGGAAGATGTCGTAATTTACGAGGATGCATTTTATGCCGCGCAAACCGCAAAAAAAGCCGGCTTTATCGTTCATTCCATTTATGATAAAAGTCAGGAGCAATATACAGAGCACATAAAAAAAATATCAGATTTATACAAAGATGATTTTGCCGATTATATTCAAGTTATAGACGATCTTTAAAATGGATTTGAAATTAATAAAAGGAATTTGATTTTATTTAATTCGATAAAAATCACATTCCTTTTATCTTCCCATTAATTTAATCCTCGTTATTGAGAATATCTTTTAAAATCATCACTTCTTCTTCAGAGAGAGTAACTCCTTTGCCCATTTTATCAGCATTCGGGGACCATTCTCTAATATCATATTTTGGACTTCTATCATTCCAACTGACTAAATTAATTTCTTTTTTCCATCCATTTTTTGATTCGCTCAAAACGCCTAGTTTCTTTACTATTTCGTATTTAATTTCAGCCACGTTATATACTCCTTTATTTTATATATATTTTATTCACTCCATAAAGAAGTGCTCATATATTTTAGACCAGTATCATTTGCTAAAATAATTATATTTTTATTTGCCAGATCTTCTTTCAATAATTTAATTGCTGCAGCCGCATTTGCTCCGGTTGAGTATCCTGAAAAAATACCGTCATGTGATGCTAAAATACGGCAGGCATCTATTGCTTCATCGTCGGTAATCGTAATAAAGCCATCAAATATATTTTTTATATTCTTAAAAAATGTTATTTCTCGGAAGTAGCCGCCGCCTTGTATACAATGGTTTCCGTTATGATGTTTATTGGCATAATATGAAGCATTTTGCGGTTCTACTCCATAACAACCAATATTTTTATTTTTAGCTTTCAATCCTAGACTGATTCCCGCAAAGCTACCTCCCGTACCAATAAAATCTACAAATGCATCAATGCATCCGTTACATTGTTCATAAATTTCCTGTGCAGTCGTCATTTCATGAGCATACGCATTATCGTAATTATCGAATTGAGATGCCATAAAGGCACCCAATTCAGCGCATAATTGAGTGGCTTTTTTTTCGGCGAGGGCTAAATCAGCACCGCTTACCATGCCCTTTTCACTGTTTTGTTCCTGCTCAACTAAAACTACATCTGCCCCTAAAGCTTTAATCATTTTTACGCGTTCCATTGAATTTCCCGCTGACATAACCGCAACAAAAGGATGATTCGTTTGTTGGCATACCAAAGCAAGACCGATGCCGGTATTTCCGCTCGTAAGCTCTACTACAGGCTGGTTAGGGCTGAGAAGACCTTTTTTTTCAGCTTTTTTTATAATATTAAGCGCAACTCTGTCTTTTTTACTCATTCCAGGCAAAAGATACTCTAATTTGACAAATAGATTGCCGCTCACACCAAAATGCTTAGCTGTATTTGAAGCATTTATAATGGGAGTGTTATTCATTATTTGAGTTATGTTTTCATATATCATTTTTCAGCCTCTTATTTTTGCACTGCTTTTGCTACTTTCTCACATACATATTCATTAAAAGGATTAGGTATGATTAGAGAATAATCAAGTTCTTCATCATCCACACAAGAAGCTATTGCATAAGACGCATCCTTCATGATTTGTTTTGTAATTTTTTTGATTCTTCCTTCTAAAACACCTTTAAAAATACCAGGATAGGCTAAAACATTATTAATCTGATTGGGGTAATCGCTTCTACCTGTAGCTACGATTTTAGCACCTGCATTATAAGCCTCCTCAGGCATAATTTCCGGTATCGGATTTGCAAGAGCGAAGATAATACTATTTTTATTCATTGACCGGACCATGACATTTGTTAGAATATTGCCTTGTGACAAGCCTATAAAAACATCTCTACCGATCATTGCATCTTGCAAATTTCCTCTAATTAATTTTTTATTCGTTTCTCTAGCTATTTTTTTCTTATCATTGTTTAAATTATCTCGGCCTTCGTAAATAATGCCTTTGCTGTCACATATTGTTATATCATCTATACCGGCATATAGTAATAATTTCGCAGTGGCAATACCGGCAGCACCGGATCCATTTATAACCACTTTCAAATTCGTTAGATTTTTCTTGAGTAATTTCGATGCATTTATCAAGCCAGCAAGAACAATAATGGCTGTACCATGTTGATCATCATGAAAAACCGGAATATCTAATTCATCTATGAGCCGTTGTTCAATTTCAAAACATCTTGGCGCAGCAATATCTTCAAGGTTAATGGCTCCAAATGATGTTGAAATATTTTTAACTATATTGATAATTTCCTCTGTATTTTGTGTTTTGATACAAATCGGGAATGCATTTATTCCTGCGAAACGTTTTAATAAAAGTGCTTTGCCTTCCATGACCGGCAGTGATGCATCGGCACCAATGTTACCTAAGCCAAGTACGGCAGAGCCGTCACTGATAATAGCAACCGTATTTGATTTGATTGTGTATTGATAAATAACGTTTTTATTTTCAAATATTTTCATACACGGCGCTGCTACGCCGGGTGAATATACAATCGATAGATCTTCAACAGTATCTGCCAAAACTTTCATTTGCGTTGCAATCTTTCCGTTGGTTTTTTTGTGTATTTCAAGTGACTTCTTAAAGTAATCCATGAATGATATCTCCTCAAAAGTAAGTTTAGCAAACTAGAGTATAGTATATACTTTAAAATTGTAAAAAACAAGTTCCTAATAAATATAGAGTATCAGAAATTTGATACTCTATACGAATATAATATAATCTTAATTATTCTTGAATATATATAATTTCTATCGTTTTAAAGCCTTGTTCTATCCAGAGGCCAATTACTTTTTTATTCGGATATTTAGATTTGATTAACTGAACCGCTTGTGTTGTATGTACATCTTGATGTAATTTATCAACGGGATTTCCTGCACAGTCATAGTGTCCGGCTATCGCAATAGTATTTGACTTATGCGTCAACACAGAAACATCTATTCTGTGAAATATGTTTTGAATAACACTTTCCTCATTATTTTCTGCTAATATCTTATTTGGACCGGGTTCAGTAATAACATCTACATAATCAACACAGCATTCATTCATCATAAAATCATATCCGGCACGTTGAACACGACCATCCATACATGTAATTAATGTTGCAAATTTTCCATGCGCCATACTTTTTTCTCCAATGCAATTAATGCGAAGCTATAAAATCTGCAATCTTTTCAAAAACATCATACCGGTATTCAGACAAAACAAATATATGCTCACCATTTTCAGGAAGAATAAGTTCTTTATCAACCGAACTAATGTGATCGTAAACATAATTTGCACTTTTTGAATAAACAGTAGAATCATTAATCGGATGTATTATTAATGCCGGTGAAGTTATTTTTTCAGCTAAATTATTTTCAAGAAAATTCTTAATCATGTCATCCATTTTTCCGAAAAAATTCGTAGGTACATATTCATAGTGAATATGATATTGTTTATATAGTCCAACTTTTCCTTGTATCGGACGATGTATGAACTCGCTTTCATAATGACTTCCGAAAAACGAATTTTCAACAATATAAATACCTGCGGCGAGGGGAATGATGCCGGATATTTCAGGGTGATTACTTGCTAAATATAGTGTTGTCAATCCCCCGAGAGAGAGCCCGGATACGAATACTTTTTCATATTTGGATTTAATTTTTTTATAATCATTTTCAGCTTTATTAATAATATCTTGATATTGTATCGCGGCTAAATCTTCTTTCGTTGTTCCGTGCCCCGCAAGATTAACGCCGTAAACCGTATATCCAAGACAATTTAAATAATTGGCATACGGTCTAAGTTGCGAAGAGCCAGATGTAGCACCGTGAAATAATAAAACGGCCTTATTATTCCATCCCTCAAAAACATATTCTTTATTTCTTTCCATACAAACCTCCATATATTTATTATACATTTTTACCATTGGCACGTAAAAAGTCTAAAAATATTTTTTCTTTATTATTTATGATCAGTTCATTCGGAAAATCAACTTCGTTTAATATTTTTGTTATATCATCAAATACCCCAACATTATACGAAATATGAGCATCTGAGCCCAATGCAATCATACAGTCATATTTCATGCATAAATTCGCCATTGTGTAAAAGTTTGGCTTGCCGTTTTTTCGAACACCGTTAATGGAACCGTTATTAAATTCAATAAGCGTATTGGTCTTCACAGCTTTTTTTACGATAGCTTCATAATTTAAATTGTATAAAGGGGAATCAACATGTCCCAGCATATCAATATAAGGATTATCCATTGCATTTAATAACGCTTGAGTGTCGTCTTTATGATCGACAGGTAAATATGTATGTTTATGTAGCGATGCAATGACATAATTAAACCAATGCTTCGGCAAATCATCAATATCTGTTTTTCCGCTTTCATCCATAACATTAGATTCGACACCGGTAATTACATTTATATTATTCATTATTTTCGGTATGATTGTGAGTTCTTCATAAAACCAATCCGGTGGAGCATATGGCATCGTGGGTCCATGTTCGGTATAGCATAAATATTTAATTCCTTTACTTTTAGCGCTTGCTACATTTTCTTCTAATGTTGAAAACGCATGGTGACACGCAAAGGTGTGTGTGTGAACGTCGATTATATATTTCATTATATCCTCTTACTTATCATCAAATTGTGATATAAAATCATTTGTAAAATCAAACCCCATAAAAGTCGCCCTCGTTCTAATCGCTGCGGCCTCAATCAAAGCAGCAATATTTCTCCCAATCGATACTGGGATTTTATAACTTGGAATGTTTACTCCCATAATATTCTCAAATTGAATCTTGTCTCCAAGTCTGTCATAAGTTGCATGTGCATTCCATGGAACCAAATCTACAATTAGGTCTAACTCTTTTTGTATTCTGATACTGCTTACTCCAAACAATACTTTTACATCTATAATGCCAAGTCCTCTTATTTCCATAAAATAGGTTCCTTCTTTCATGCTGCTGCAAATCAATTTGCCATCAGAAATTTTAACTATTTTAACTAAATCGTCAGCTACAAATCTCCCGCCTCGTTTAATGATTTCCAACGCGACCTCACTTTTCCCGATACCGCTTATGCCTCTTATTAATACACCGACTCCATAGACTTCCATCATTACGCCATGTAAGCCAACCCATTCAGAATTTGTATAACCTAAATATGCGGAAATTTTATAAATTAAAGATGCAGCATCCGTAGATGAAGATAGAAGAATGCATTTATGTTTTTTGCATAATTTTATTAAAAAATCTACTTCTTTAAGATTATCACTTATAATAAGTGCCGGAATTCTTAATTTTAAAAGATTAATAATGGCTTCATCTCTTTTGTTTTCGTCCAGACTGTTTAAATAAGCAAATTCTTCTTTACCGATAATACAAATATGTCCAGGATTAAAATACTCAAAAAACCCTGTAAGCTGTAATCCGCAACGAACAGCATGAATTTCTTTTATATAAACATCGCTTTTGTTTGCACTGTTTAAAATATCTAAATTATTATTAAGACAAAACATTTCAAGTTTCATATAAAACCTCTTAACAAATTATACAACAACACGTATCAATTTGAAATACTTTTATATTTACTTTACATATTCACATATAATTATTTTGCTTGCTAAAGATAGTAACTTATGTTAGTATGATTAAGAACAATTTTTACCATGGGAGGTAGGATAATGAAATATATAGTTGAAAGGGACTTGTTCATGAGCAAACTCAGAAGCTTTATCAATGAAAAGGCAGAAGAAGGTTATGAATTGGTGGAAGTTTTTGTTTCTGAGGAAGATATTAAAAGAGGAGCGGACTGGGAATCCTGCAGAGCCAGTAAAGTTACCGTTATAATGAAGAAAATTGATTAAAAATTATGTCTATACAAGGTCTTTAAGGCCTTTTTTTATTGTTAAACATTTTAAATAATAGACAAATTATATCTTGTACTATATAATTTTATAATATTGGAGGTGACTACTGTGAGATGTCCGTTTTGTAGTTATGAAGAAAGCAAAGTAATTGACTCCAGACCAGCCGAAAATGGAACAATCGTAAGACGAAGAAGAGAATGTATTGAATGTAAAAGAAGATTTACTACTTATGAAAAACTAGAGTCCGTTCCACTTGTTGTAATTAAAAAAAGTGGTGATCGGCAAACATATGATAGAAATAAAATTTTATCAGGCATTTTAAAGGCTTGTGAAAAAAGACCTATTTCAGCTGATACTATTGAAGGTTTATTAGATATTATCGAATATAAAATCTTAACTACTTATGATAAAGAAATACAATCAAAAGATATAGGTGAAATAGTTATTGAAGAATTGAAAAAAATAGATGAAATAGCATATGTAAGGTTTGCCTCGGTTTATCGGCAATTTAAGGACATTAATACATTTATGGACGAGTTGAAATCAATGCTTGACGAAAATAAGGAGAGTAAATAATCATGGAAATAGCTGAAAAAATTATAGACAGCCAATTAATATACGAGGGCAAAATCATAAAAGTCTATAATGAAAAAGTGTTATTGCCCAACGGTAATATAAGCGCCAGAGATATTGTAAAGCATAAAGGTGCATGTACGATTTTAGCTGAAAAGGACGGGGAAATACTGTTTATCCGACAATTTCGAACAGCTCTTAATAAAATAATCTATGAACTTCCGGCAGGTTGTATAGAAGAAAATGAAGATATTTTTGATTGTGCCATAAGAGAATTAAATGAAGAAACCGGTTATGAAGCACATGATATCCGGCATTTATCCAGCGTATATTCCACTCCTGGCTTTTCGGATGAAATTATTCACATATTTTCTTCGGATAACATTGTAAAATCAAAACATAAAAAAGAATGTGATGCCGATGAATTTATTGATGTGTATTTTATTGCCAAATCCAAAGTTCTAGAAATGATTATATCTGGAGAAATTAATGACGCAAAAACAATATGTGCAATTTTTTTATATTTAAATTCAAAATAATATAGATTTATTTTTGATAAAATTGTTTTAATATCTGCAGTAATTACCATCCTAATGTTTCGTTCTATTCCTCCTTTTTTTAACATAAATTAAAAAAGGGGGACATATTTTGAAAAAATTTATAAATGAATCAAAACGGATAATCCTGATATTATTTTTTATGTTCCTTATTGGCGTTGTTCTAGGTTCTTTCGTTGCAAAATTTTTAACCGATGAACAAGGCTTGAAATTAACAGACTATATTATAACGAATTTATATTCCGCAGATAAATATGATACGCAAACAATGACGAATACCGAAAGATTACTTAACTACATTCTAAATGATTTTCAAGCTTACCTGATAACTGCTGTTTTTGCACTGACAATACTTGCAATACCGTTTTGTTTTATTATTACCTTATATAAGGGATTTATCATAGGGTTCACCTCCGCTTTTTTAATAAAAACAACTTTAACAAAAGGAGTATTATTTATTATAGTAGCTGTTTTGCCGCAAAACACGCTGAGAATCATTTTATTGATTTTTTGTAATGTATTTGTGATAAAATATGCATTGCAAAAAAATCACTTTTCATTAGAGTGCAAGAAAAAAAATGCATATAAACTAATAACAATCATTTTTATTACATTTTTATTAAACATTAGCGTAAATTTAATAGAAGCGTATGTGATACCGCAATTAATTAAAATTTTTTCAATATATTTAACTTAAGGAGCAATATGGTATGAAGAGAGTCATTTGGATTGTTTTAGATAGCGTAGGGATAGGCGAGATGCCAGATGCAAAAAATTATGGCGACGAAGGAAGTAATACTTTAAAAAACACATATGAGCATTTTTCTTGTAAGATAGGTAATTTGCAAAAATTAGGTATAGGTAATATTGACGGAGTCACTTTCATGAATAAGAACGAACATTTTTCGGCCGCTGTAATGCGTGCCGGCTTTATAAGCCAAGGTAAGGATACCATTACAGGTCATTGGGAAATGGCAGGCGTTATCTTGGACAAACCATTTAAAACTTATAAAAAATTTGATGAAAATTTTATTAATGAATTTGAAAAAAAAATCGGCAGAAAAGTTATCGGAAATAAGATCGCTTCGGGAACGGAAATTATTAAAGAATTAGGCGAAGAACAAATGAAAACCGGCAGTATTATTGTATATACTTCTTCTGATAGCGTATTCCAGATTGCCGCACACGAAAAGATTGTACCTGTTTTAGAATTATATGATATATGTAAAACCGCAAGAAAAATGTTAGACAAATATTATAATGTTGCTCGTGTAATTGCACGACCGTTTATAGGTGAGTCGGGAAATTTTATCCGCACTTCAAACAGAAGAGACTTTTCCGTTAAGCCCCCTGTAAAAACAGCTCTTGAAATTCTTTATGAAAACGGCGTCGAAGTTTATGCCATAGGAAAAATCGAAGATATTTTTCAGGGCAGAGGAATCAAACATTCTACTCATACAGTTAACAATGACGATGGAATCAATAAAATTGTCGAACACATGAAATCTGTAAAAGAAAATAAAGCTTTAATATATGCAAATCTAGTTGATTTTGATATGAAATACGGACACAGAAATGATGTGCAGGGATACGCTCAAGCATTAAGCGAATTTGATTTCCGACTCGCAGATATACTGCCATTGCTCACTGATGAAGATATGCTGGTCATATGCGCAGATCACGGATGTGATCCCACAACACAGTCAACCGATCACAGCAGAGAATATGTACCGGTTATTATTTGCGGCAATTTTATTAAACATGTCAATTTAGGGACTATACAGAGTATTTCAGATCTAGGAGCAACTATTACTGATTATTTAGCAAATACAAACACAATATTTGGGCATAGTTTTTTAAATAAAATAAGAAAAACATAATATCGCATTCTCTGGCATATTTATATATATAGCTCTTATATTTCAAACATTTTAAATTGCTATGTTTATAGATACCAAGTCAGAGGAGGAATAAATAATGTTGAAAAAAACAATATTTATATTTATTCTATCTGTTTTTTTATGTTTCAATATCATCGCGCGTGCCGATATGGTGTTGCAATCAAGCAGTGCCGTCTTAGTGGATGCGAAAACTAAAACAGTTCTTTATGCTAAAGATGAAAATCTTATTGCTATACCGGCAAGCGTCACAAAAATCATGACTATGCTACTGGTATTAAAAGCCGTGGATGAAGGGAAAATCACGCTGCAAGATGAGGTCACTATCAGTGAATATGCTTCAAAAATGGGGGGGACGCAACTTTATATTGAATCGGGAGAAAAAAGAAAAGTTGATGAACTCATGTATGGCGTTGCCGTTGAAAGTGCGAATGATGCGGCAACGGCCCTGGGGGAATATGTGGCTGGCAGTAATGAAAACTTTGTTAAAATGATGAACGAAGAAGCAAAAAACCTTGATATGAAGAACACTGTTTTTAAGAATGCCAATGGTCTGCCTGAGGAAGGTCATGTCACTACTGCTTACGACATAGCTTTAATGTCATGCGAACTAGTAAAATATGAAAAAATATTTGATTACACAAAGACATGGATGATTGATATAAAAGTGGGTTTGAATAATGATAAAAACAGAACATTAGCCAACACAAACAAACTTTTGAAAAGAGACAGTGCAGTCGATGGTCTTAAAACCGGCTATACTACCGAAGCTATGTATTGTATGAGCTGTACAAAAAAACAAGGAGATATGAGACTGATCTCAGTCGTCATGCATGCTCCTTCTTCAGAAGTCCGATTTAACGAAGCATTACAGCTTTTAAATTACGGCTTCAGCAATTATACCGGTAAATATTATGTTAAAAAAAATGAAAAAATAGGGGATGTGATTGTAAACAAAGGCAAAGATTTAACTGTAGAAGCCATTGCCGATTCTGACATATATGATATTATTGAAAAAGGCGGCGAGGAGGATGCCGATATTGTTATTGCATTAGATGAGAAAATCAATGCCCCGGTTTCGAAAGGAGATATTTTGGGAACGGTTATTGTTAAGAAAAATGATGTCGAAATTGGTGAATGTAGTTTGATTGCAAAAACCAGTATTGATAAATTAAATATTTTTCGTTACGTAATCAGAAATATACAAATATTTTTTTCTTACGGCCAAAGCTTAACAGAGAGTACTACATGAACATTATCATATAATTTCTATATTAATATTATAGAATTATACATTTTTTTGTTGTATTATAAAATAATATAAAATATAATTTATTTGTTTATGTTTAATTGAGGTAATAAATGAAAATAGCTCTTGATGGTCCTGCTGGTGCGGGCAAAAGCACAATCGCTAAAGAACTGGCGAAAAAATTAAATTACGTATATATAAATACAGGGGCTCTATACAGAGCTTATACATTAAAGGTTCTTTCGGATAATATCGATATTGGTAATATAAATAACGTTCAAACATCTATGGAGAATACTGATTTTAAAATAGCAGGTGATCAGATTTTTTTAGATGGCATTAATGTTACAGATAAAATATATACTCCGACTATAGATAAAAATATATCCGACATCGCATCTAATCGAACTATTCGAAATATTATGAAAAAAATCCAGCAACAACTCGGAACACAATATGAAAATATTATTATGGAAGGCAGAGATATAGCAACAGTGATTTTGCCTGATGCGGATTTTAAATTTTACATAACCGCAGATGTAGAAGAACGTGCCAGACGACGTGCTAAACAAAATGAAATTAAAGGAATTACGAACGACTATGAAGATATTTTGCAAGATATTATCATTCGAGACAAGTATGATAAAAACAGAGAAGTCGCTCCTTTACTTATAACTCCACAAAGTATTGTTATAGACAGTACAAATAAAACATTAGATCAAACAATTGAAGAAATATTATGCGTAATAAAAAAGTAGACAAAAACATGTTATTTGTTATTCTTTACGGGATAGCAAAAATATTGGAAACAATCCTTTTTAATATCAAAATAGAAAATCCTTCAAATTTACCAAAAGAAGGGCGAGTAATTTTATGCCCAAACCATACAAGCAATATTGATCCTGTGGTACTAATGATTAACACAAAAAGAACAATACATTTTTTAGCAAAAGAAGAATTGTTTAAAGGTAAGTTTCTTACATGGGTTTTTACACAACTATTTGTAATTCCAGTAAAACGAAATGAAAATGATGCTTCCGCAGTAAAAAAATGTTTAAAAGTTTTAAGAGGAGAACGCGTTTTAGGTATATTTCCGGAAGGCACAACGATAAAAAACGGAAAAGAATTAATTGCTCCGAAAGCGGGTGCTTTAATGCTTGCCCTACAAACAAAGTCCCCGATTGTGCCAATCGCCATTTACGGAAAATATAAATTCAGAGGTAAAATCACTATTCGATTGGGACAGCCTATTTACTTTGATGCATATTACTCGCAAAAATATAAAACAAATGAATTAATAGAAATTACGCAAAATACTGTTATGCAAAAAATACAAATGATGTTAGAAGATATAAAAGGAGCTAACCATTGAGGAATGTTACTTTAGCTAAAACAGCAGGTTTTTGTTTTGGCGTTGATCGTGCAATAAAAAAATTGGACAATGCCGTTAAATGCATTAATAGCCCTATATATACATTAGGCCCAATCATACATAATAATCAAATGATTCAAAAATATGATTCCCAGAATGTGAAAATAATAAATGATTTATCTCAAGTAGAAAATAACTCTACAGTAGTAATACGATCACATGGAGTCGCCAAGTCATTATATGATCAAATGGGGCAAAAGAATATCAATATTATAGATGCTACTTGCCCATATGTAAAAAAAGTACAGAATATCGTAAACGAATATTGTATGAAAGGTTATAAAATCATTATCATAGGCGATGAAAACCATCCTGAAGTGATCGGTGTTAATGGTTGGTGCAATAACAGCGCAATTATAATAAATAATAAAAATAATATTCCAATAATAAAAATGTATGATAAAATATGCGTTGTAGCTCAAACTACTATCATTGAAAGTCTGTTCTCAGATATAGTTTCCGAGATACAAAAATGCCATTGCGAAATCAAAGTTTTTAATACGATTTGTTCTGCGACCGAAGAACGACAAGAAGAAGCTAAACTGCTTGCAAAAAATTCAGATGTCATGATAGTAGTCGGAGGTTATGACAGTTCAAATACAAAGAAATTGACTGAAATTTGTAAAGTATATTGTGATAAAGTGATTCATATAGAAACTGCATCAGAAATTGATACAAAAATATTTAAAGATTGTAAATCGGTGGGGATAACGGCAGGAGCGTCGACACCGGCTTGGATAATTAAGGAGGTTGTACAAAAAGTATGAATGAGCAAAATAACATTCAAGACCAGTATGAAGAAACATTCAAAAACTTTAAAACAGGAGACATTGTAGAAGGAGAAATCATATCCGTTAACAGCGATTCTGTCGTTATGAATATAGGCGGGAAAAGTGATGGCATAATTAAAAAAGATGAATTCATATTAGATTTATATGAAGATCTTATGAGACATGCCGCAGTGGGAGATAAGCACAAAGTAATGATCTTATCTACAAATGATGGCGCCGGCAATTATGTTCTGTCTAAATTAAAAGTTGAAGAATTAGATGCTAAAAAAGAATTACAGAAAAAATTTGAAAACGGAGAAATTTTAACAGGCAAAATAGTAAAAGCAATCAAAGGCGGTTTAATGGTAGATTTGGGAAGCTTGACTGCTTTTATGCCTGCATCTTATTATGATGTAAAATTTGTTAAAGACTTAAATGCTTTAATAGGCAAGATAGTCAGCGGAAGAATTACCGAATACAATCCTTCCGCCAACAGAATCATTTTTTCACATAAAGTATTATTATTAGAAGAAATGGAAAAAAGAAAAGCTGAGCAAAAAGCCATTAAAGAGGCTGCGGTATCTACATTAGAATTAGGACAAACAATTGATACCACTATTAAAAATTTCACAGATTATGGTGTTTTTGTTGACTTGGGTGGTATTGACGGATTTATTCATGTTTCTGATATCGCCTGGAAATCTGTGAAAAAACCTTCGGATGTGTTATCCATTGGTCAAAACATCAGAGCAAAAATAATTGAGTTAGATAAAGAAAACTATAAAGTTAAATTGAGCGTCAAAGGTCTTACGCCAAATCCTTGGGATGTATTTAAAAAGCAATATCAAGAGGGAGATAAAATAAAAGTTGAAATAACTTCTTTTACAAAATATGGTGCTTTTGCAAAAATAATAGATGATGTAGAAGGATTAATACACATATCCCAATTTGCTCACCATAAAGTTGATAAACCTGAAAGTATGCTTAAAACCGGTGAAGAAATTGAGGTTTTAATTATAAAAATTGATGATGAAAATAAAAAAATATCTCTTAGTATTAAAGAATTATATCCTGCTCCCAAGAAAAAAATAGAAAAAAATAAAAAAGTATATTCAGATGACGATAAAGTTACTATCGGGGATTTGTTTGGAAAAATAACAATAGAATAAACGAAATCAAAAAAGAAGCCTTCTAATAAAGGCTTCTTTTTATTGAAATCAGCAAAACAGTGAGATCTTTTCATAATTGACAAATATCAAATATCTAGTATACAATATATTATAAAATATTTTTATGAATCCATATCATGTATTTTTGTTTATTAAAATTCGAGGGAAGCATGATAATCTACATTATAAAACGTTTGTGTCAAGCCTTATTGATTATAGTATTCATTATATGTATCACTTTTTTTATCATGAATATCATTCCCGGGGGACCTTTTCTGAGCGAAAAACCCCCGTCACCTGAAGTATTATCAGCTTTGGAAACTAAATATGGTTTAGATCAGCCAATTTTTGTTCAATTAAAAAATTACTTAATTGATTTAACCCATGGAGATATGGGTGTGAGCTTTAAATTACAAAAAAATAGGGCGGTAACAAAGATTATTGCCGATATGTTTCCAGTATCTGCTAAAATCGGAATAATGTCATTGTTTGTTTCTATACTTTTTGGTATTTTATTAGGATGTATTGCTGCAAATAATAATGGCAAACGGCTGGATCGACTTTTGCAAATCATTACATCAATTGGTATATCAATCCCAGGATTTGTAATGGCTATTATATGTATTATTATATTTGGTGTAAAACTAAATTGGCTGCCGACAATAGGTTTAAACGGCTGGAAAAACTATATCATGCCATGCTTTGTTCTCGCTTTATATCCGACATGCTATATTGCAAGACTCACCAGATTCAGTATGCTTGATGTTATTAATAAAGATTATATACGTACCGCAAAAGCAAAAGGTTTAGGCTCTTTTGCGATTACTTATAAACATGCATTAAAAAATGCATGTTTACCTGTTTTAACTTATTTAGGGCCTCTGACAGCTGCTATATTAACCGGTGGGTTTGTAGTGGAAAGCATCTTTAATATTCCGGGGCTCGGCCGGTATTTTGTTCAGAGCATTTCAAGCCGAGATTACCCGCTTATTATGGGCACAACTATATTCTTTGCATCTCTTATAGTACTGATGAATCTAGTTGTTGATATATTATATAAAGTTATAGATCCTCGAATTGATTTATCAAGAAAGGTGCGATCACATGCAAAGTGAGGCAAAAAGAAAAATTTTTCACAGCCTGCAACTAAATATAAATTATCAATTAGACGAAAAAGATTTTGAATTAGCTTCAAAAAACGATAAAATACAGTTCTCAAATAAGAAAAAACCTGTATCCTTTCGCACTGCTTTTAAATCAAATAAAATCGCTCTCATTGCTCTATATATACTTATTGCAATCTTTATATTTGCTTTTTTAGGCCCATTATTAACTCAATATAGTTATGATCAACAAATAAGAGGTGCCGAAAACTTATTTCCAAGTTGGCAACATCCGTTTGGTACTGATGATCTTGGCAGAGACATTTTAGTCAGGACAATGTATGGAACCAGAATATCAATTATAATAGGATTTATCGCAAGTTTTATAGTGTTAATAATCGGAACTACCTATGGCGCAATTTCCGGATATTTTGGCGGTATTATTGACGCTTTTATGATGCGTTTTGTAGACATTATTTACGCTGTGCCCGATGTTTTGATAGTATTGCTTTTAACCATTTCTTTAAAACAACCAATGCAAACATTATTTTATAACAGCACAAGTGTGTTTATTAAGAACATAGCTGTTTTAGGGCCAGGCCTCATATCTATGATGATAGCTTTTGGATTGCTTTACTGGGTAGGCATGGCAAGAATTATAAGAGGCCAGGTATTGATGCTAAAACAACAGGAATTTATAACAGCAGCAAAAGCACTCGGCGCTTCACATACGCAAATTATAAACAAACATCTGATCCCAAATTGCATAGGGCCTATTATTGTAACAACCTGTATGCAGATTCCTGCAGCAATTTTTCTAGAATCATTTTTATCTTTTTTAGGACTTGGAGTGTCTTCTCCTATGACTTCTCTTGGCAGCTTAATAGCCGATTCGCTGAACGGCATTTACACATATACATATAGACTTATCATTCCCGGTGTAATTCTTACTTTATTAATTCTTTCTCTCAATTTACTCGGCGACGGGCTTCGCGATGCTTTTGATCCTAAATTAAAAGGAAATATTTTAAAATGAATAAGAACAATCAGCTGGAAATTGAGAATTTAAAAATATCTTTTTTTACACCACACGAAGAAATTAAAGCTGTCGATAATATCTCATACCGTTTAAAGTATGGTGAAGTCATGGGAATTGTGGGTGAATCCGGCAGCGGTAAAAGTGTTATGGCATATTCCATTCTCGATCTTTTACCCAATAATTGTAAAATAATAGATGGTAAAATAAACTTTAACGAAAAAAATATTTTAAAATATACCAAGCGAGAAATGCGAGATTTGCGCAAAAATAAAATAAGCATGATTTTTCAAAATCCCATGTCCAGTTTAAACCCCGTCTACACCATTGGTCATCAACTTATTGAAGCTTTTAAAAGTCATAAAAAAACCTCTAGCGAAGAAGCAAAAATACACGTTATCAATTCATTGATCCTTGTCGGAATAGATAATCCAAAAAAAAGAATGAAGCAATATCCGAATGAATTCAGCGGGGGAATGCTGCAAAGAATAATAATAGCAATGGCTCTTTTATCACATCCGCAATTGCTTATTGCCGATGAACCTACAACCGCATTGGATGTTACAATTCAAGCACAAATAATAGAGTTATTAATCACGCTAAAAAAGCAAAATGCAATGTCCATCATCTTTATTACTCATGATCTGGCAGTTGCAGCACAAATATGTGATAAGATATCTATCATGTATTCTGGAAAAATTGTTGAAACGGGAAGTATAAATCAAATATTTTATAATGCTGTTCATCCATATACAATAGGCTTACTTCGATCCATGCCAAGTCTTGATTCAAACAACAAGACCCTAATTTCCATCGATGGCTCTCCGCTAGATTGGCCAGATCTTACAACAGGAGGATGCCCGTTTGCAATACGGTGTAAATATTGTATGAAAATTTGTTTGAAAGCAGACCCGCCCAAAATAAACTTAGATGATACTCATGAGGTTTATTGCTGGAATGTGTTTAATAATTTAAATATAAAGGAAAATGAATATGCAAAATAATATAGCCAATTTAATAGAAACTAAAGATCTGAGTAAAAATTTTGTTGCTCAAAAAGGCTTTTCTTTCCAATATATTTATGCGGTAAATAATGTTAATATTGACATAAAACGCGAAGAAACTTTTGCACTGGTAGGAGAATCTGGCTGCGGGAAATCTACGCTCGGGAAATTAATCCTCCGGATTATCGAGCCGACACACGGTCAAATATTTTATAATGGAAATAATATAACAAATGCTAAAATATTGTCTTACAGAAAAAAAATGCAGATGATTTTTCAAAATACATCTGAAGCTTTAGATCCAAAACTGACAGTAGGAGAAATTATAGGAGAAGCTATAGATATACATAAACTGGCCTTAAACAAAGTTGAACGGCAAGATAAAATTAAAGAATTGTTACAGACAGTTGAGTTAAGCAATGATTTTGTTCATCGTTTCCCTCACGAATTATCCGGAGGACAGCAGCAGAGAATCGGTATTGCGCGAGCATTGGCTGTTGAGCCTGAATTCATTGTTTGTGATGAAGCAGTATCATCTTTAGATGTGTCGGTTCAAGCACAAATTTTAAATATGCTGATCGACATGCAGCGTTCATTCGGCCTTACTTACTTGTTTATTTCCCATGATTTAGCTGTTGTTCGGTATATAGCAACTCGTATAGCAGTAATGTATTTGGGAAATATTGTTGAAATAGCAAAAAGTGATGATTTATATAAAAATCCTGTGCATCCTTATACACAAGCTTTGCTTTCCTCTATTCCCAGACTAAATAATGTATGCATGACTAGTCACGTATCTTTAAAGGGAGAGCCGCAGAATCCGCTAAATTTACCACAAGGCTGTTGCTTTCATACACGTTGTCAGTATATAATAAAAAAATGCAGACAGACAGCTCCGACTTTAAGAGAAATCTCTCCCCAACATTTTGTGGCTTGTCATATAATATAATATTATAAATTACATTTTTATTGATAAAATCTAACCTAACATAGATTGCTAAATAACAGGAGGAACAAATGAAGTTAACGAGGAAGTTATTTGTACTAATCATTATTTTATCTTTAGTATTCACTTTTTCGGCATGCAGCGGTAATTCATCATCGAATGAGTTAAATATGAATGTATGTATAGCCGGAGAACCCGAAACGCTTGATCCTGCATTAAATAGTGTTGTCGATGGCGCCATTATGTTAAACCATATGTTTGAAGGTTTAATGAAATGGGAAGATGACGGAAACGGCAATGCACAGATTACATATGGACAAGCTGAAACTTATACGATCAGTGATGATGGCACTGTCTATACATTTGTATTAAGAGACGATGCAAAATGGTCTGACGGAAAAGCTGTTACGGCACAGGATTTTGTCTATTCGTGGCAAAGATTAGTCGATCCTCAAACAGCGGCTATCTACAGTTATATTCTAGAGCCTGTTTTAAACGCCGTAGATATTATGTATGGAGAAAAAGATCCTAACGAACTTGGCATAAAGGCTATTGATGATCAAACAATTGAAGTTACTCTTTCAACACCAGTTACATATTTTACCGAAATATGCGCTTTTCCGGCAACTTTTCCTGTACGCGAAGATATAATCGAAGAAAGTGGCGATCAATGGACATTTGATGTGAATACTTATATAGGAAACGGACCATATAAAATGAGTGAATGGGTACATAATTCATATTTACTGATGGAACCTAATGAAAATTATTACGGTATCTCTGAAATCGGTCCATCTTCAATTAAATTTAATTTTATTGAAGATTCCAATTCTATTCTTGCTGCTTATAATAACAATGAATTAGATTTTATCCAAAGCGTACCTATTAATGAAATAAAAACACTGCTTGATAACAATGAACTAAAAGTAGCTGATTTATTAAGTACTTATGCCCTGACATTCAATAATCAGATCGAACCTTTTAATGATACCCGTGTTAGAGAAGCTTTTTCTTTAGTGATAGATAGAAATTATATTGTAAATCAAATAACGCAGACAGGTGAAGTCGCCGCAACAGGCTTTATTCCTTCTGGCGTTTTAGACGCCAAAGGTGTTGGCAATGATGATTTTAGAATTGTTGGTGGAGATTATTACAGCGTTGAAGAAGAAGATTATGAATCAAATTGTCAAAAAGCCCGCCAGCTTTTAGCAGAAGCAGGGTATCCCGAAGGGGAAGGTTTCCCTATTGTGGAATATATGTATGTTACAAGCAGTGATAACGAGGCGATAGCCGAAGCATTACAAAACATGTGGAAGACAGAATTAGGTGTTACAGTTACTATATCAAATCAGGAGGGCTCGGTTTATGGTCAATCATTAATGGAAGGTGCTTATCAAATTGCTGCATTTTCATGGTTGCCCGATTATAATGACCCAATAACATTCTTAGATATGTGGGGAAGTGATAGCGGGAGTAATTTAGCTCATTATTCTAACGAAAGCTATGATTCCCTTATAGCACAAATTAAATCCAATCAAAACCAAGAAGAAAGAATGACTCTAATGCACGAGGCTGAAGATATACTGATTGGTCAAGATTACGTAATTGCTCCTCTTTATTTTGACACACAGACTTATATGTTTAATCAAGAAATCAAAGGCATGTATTACACGCCTCTGGGATATTTCTTTTTTATTAACTGTACATACTGATACTATAAAATCATTTTAATTTTTTTAAAAAACTGACTAATAATTTAGGAGGAAATGTATTTCCTCCTAAATTTATATTTTTTTATTCAAACGTTTATTCCGAACGCAAATAATAGAGCTTCGGCAGTAAGAATGAAATATAAAACGATGATAAAAAGCATTTGCAAGCATACATTTGTAAATTTATAGTATAATATCAAGATACTGCCCAGTAACAAGAATTGCAAAAATTGTAACATACATATTTGATTTATTTGTTTTCTCATTTTAAAATTTGCAAATGCTATTAATAAAGAAACTAGTAAAAAGGTAATGCTACCAAATTCCAAAATCAATTCTAATCCACCTATTAATATTAAAAAACAGGATATACACGCCATTGTTACAACCGCATAAACAGGAATATTTTTTTCTTTCGGGATAATATATAGGGCAAATATTTGTCTTCTGCAACAGCAGATAATTGCCAATTAGTATTGCAAGTGGTATTAATATGCCGATTATCGATACTGAAATACCCAAAATAGTGAAGATTCCACCGCCAACTATACCTCCCAATGCGATCGCAACCAGTTCAAATAAACCCAAATTTTTATTTCCTTTTTCATGCAAAGACATATTTTTACTCCAAATTTAATTATAAATATATTATGTGTATATCATTGTGGTCAATTATTGACAATAAAACCTTTGTAGTATTTGGGACGTGTAAAAATAAAGAACGCATCGTATGTTTTTAAATATGATATAATAAGTAAAAACAACTTATTATATTTTTAATGCAGTCAAAATTATTATAAAGGTAACAATATGGGAAAATCAATTATTCAAAACAGAAAAGCATACCATGAATATTTTATAGATGATGTTTATGAAGCCGGCATTGTACTGTTTGGCACAGAAGTTAAAAGCATAAGAGCGGGAAAAGTGAATTTAAAAGACAGTTATGTATATATTAATAACAATGAGGCTTATATAAAAGGAATGCATATAAGCCCATATGAAAAAGGAAATATTTTTAATAAAGATCCTCTGCGAGAACGAAAACTATTATTAAATAAAAAAGAAATACGAAAGTTATTCGCTTATACACAGCAGGAAGGATATACATTAATTCCATTAGACTTGCATTTTGATAGGAGTTATGTTAAAATGAACGTTGGCTTAGCGCGCGGTAAAAAGCTTCACGATAAACGAGAGAGCGATGCTAAAAAAAGCGATATGATGAAAATCAGACGCGCAATCAAATCTTATTAGGGGGCGCAATGGTTTCGACAGGGGTGTTGAAGCAAAATAAGCGAGTCGGGAATGCCAAATACCGTTATAATGATGGCAATTAAATTTAAACGCTAAAAACGAAAAATTAGCTTTTGCAGCGTAATTGCTGCAATGTCTTGATTTATCATTCCTGCGTGATATTTTAAGGCATCAAATAATGCAGGAAACTCAAATGATTTTTCCTCGAAATCTTTTGAAAATTTAAGAGGATAGTTTTCATTCAGTCGGTCGCCCGTCTAAATGAAAATGAAAAAAGAAAAGCGAATGCACTCGGAGAAAATTTTGTGAATACGCTTTTGGACGCGGGTTCAACTCCCGCCGCCTCCACCAGTAATTATCAGAAATTTACAGTATATGTAGTATGTAACTAAATAATAGGGCAACGCAGCTCGTACAGGTAGGCCAAATTAAGCCTGCCTTACGAGTTTTTATTATTAAAAAACATATTATCTATTTTAAGAATATAATATGTAATCATATACAAAATAATAATTATTAAATATTTTAAGAATTTATTATATTTTTTAATAATTTATTCAGAATTTTGGACTATTATATCTTTGATTAAAGTGAATACAAAAATTATGTATGCAATTTTGATTAATTGTAGATACTTTACATTTTTAGTTATAAGATATAATATAAAAACATACAGTGAAGAATATTGACGCTTTATTTTTATTGCAGATAATAAAAGAGTTGAAGTAATGAAAAAAAAATACTTTAAAATATATTCGGCTATTGCTTTATTTACGCAGCTTGGTTTAAATATGGCGATTCCTATGATAGTCGGCGTAGTCGTTGGCAAATATGTTGATAAAAAATTCCATTTGAATAACATTTTTTTAATCGTTTTTTTATTAATAGGTATTTTTTTGGGATTTATAATGAACTATCGGCAAATTATGTCTGTAACAAATCAAGAAAAAAAACGAAATCAAAACGATAAATTAAATAACGAGAAAAATGATCATGAATGATATTATTGTTTTTAAAAATGAAATAATTAAATACGCTATTTTTATTGCATTAATATGTGAACTAATATCTATTCCGTTTTTGGGATTAAGTGCACAATTCGGTTATGGAATAACACTGGGTGTGGCTATTTCGATAGCAAATTTTAATATATTATATTTTACTATAAAAAATACGCTTACACATCAAAGGGGAGCATATATAGTTTTTTTAGGTTATATAATTAGGCTATCTTTATACGGTATTGCAGTTTATAAATCTATTCAGATAAGCTATATCAGTGCAATCGGTGTTATTATCGGATTTTTAACAATTAAAATTAGTATTTACTATACAAATGGCATTAAGAAAAGAAACAATACAAAGAATTAAGGTGAATTTTTAATGGAATTAGGCGCAAGAAAAATATTTGGAATCGGTAATTTTTATATTACGGAAACAGTGATCTTTGCATGGATTATCAGCATTATTATGATTATTTTTGCGCTATTGGCTACACGCAAGATGAAAAAAATCCCTAAAGGTATTCAAGCGTACGCCGAATTGATTGTAGAATTTGTGTACAATTTAGTAGGGCAAACTATGGGAAAAGAAAATATAAAATTTGCTCCTTATATTGGCACTTTATTTATTTTTTTGATTTTAGGAAATATGTTGGGATTGTTGGATCTAAGACCGGTTTCAGCAGATATTAATACAGCTTTTGCACTTGGTCTTGTTACTTTCTTTTTAATTCATTATAATTCCATAAAACTTAGAAGTTTTAAAGGGTATATAAAGCATATGTCTGAGCCTTATATATTCATGCTGCCTATTAATATTATCGGCGAACTATCATTTCCGATATCATTGTCCTTTCGTTTGTTTGGAAATATTACAGGGGGAATGATCATTATGACGCTTCTTTACAATGGTTTAGAAAGTTTATCTGAAAAAATCATACCCAATATTCCATTCTTAACAGCAGCAATTCCTTTGCCGGCTAATTTTTTCTTTGATATTTTTGAAGGAATATTACAGGCATTTATTTTTACTATGTTAACAATGGTTTTTATTGCAAACGGTATAACAACGCATGAAAAACATTAAGATTATCAATTTTTAATAATTTTAGGAGGATTCTATTATGTCATTAGTAACACCAGAAGCATTTGTATTAGGAATGTCGGCAATTGGAGCAGCATTTGCAATGATAGCCGCAATAGGAATTGGTATTGGACAAGGTTTCGCAGCAGGAAAGGCGGTAGAAGCGGTTGCCAGACAGCCTGAAGCTCAGGGAGATATTTTAAAAACCATGCTAGTTGGCCAAGCCGTCGCAGAAACTACCGGTATTTTTGCTTTTATTGTTTCAATAGTATTACTATTCGCTAACCCTTTAATTAATTTATTATAAAAGGAGTGTAAGCATTGAAACTTTATACTGATTTAATTCAGTTTAATTGGTCGCTTTTATTCATTATAGGCAATATTGTCATCTTGTATTTGATTATGAAACGATTCTTTTTTGAAAAAATTAGGAATTTCATGCAAAAAAGAGAAAATGATATTGTTCAATCATATGAAAATGCAGAAAAAGTAAATAGTGAAGCCAATAAAATTAAAGAACTTTATAATGAACAAATAGAAAATATAGAAAACGAAAGAAAAGAAATTATAAAGGCTGCTAAGATAAAAGCAGATGCGCAAGCAAAAGATATTATTAACGAGGCGGAAGCCAAAGTATTATTAATGATCAAACATGCTGAAGAAGAAATTAAACGACAGCAAAAAAATTCAATTGAAGCAATGAAACAAGAAATCGTCGATCTTGCTATTATAGCAGCAGAAAAAATAATCGAGAAACAATTAAACTATGCTGAGCAACAATTGATAATAACAAAAATCATTGAAAATACAGGTAATGCAAAATGGCAGAATTAGCAATTGATTTGGTTTATTCTTCTGCATTATATGAAGCTGCAAAAGATGAAAATAAAGTTGACGCCATATTAAGTGATTTGAAAGATCTTCAAGTTATATTTGAGGCAAATTCTGATTTTGTCGAATTCATGAATACGCCTGTTATCGGTAAAGAAGAGCGCAAAAAGATAGTAAAAGAAGTTTTAGAAAATAAAATAAATATAGAAACATTAAATTTTCTGCTGATACTGATTGATAAAAGAATGATCAAGCATTTTAAAAACATAGTGAAGCATTATAAACATTTAATCGACGAAGAAAAAAATATTACATCAGGAATCGTTTTTTCTGTCGAGCATCTATCAGATGATCAAATCAGTAAATTCGAGGATAAAGTAGGGATATTATTAAAAAAGAAGATTAACCTTTCCAACCAAATAGATTCATCTATATTAGGTGGCGTAAAAATATTTGTTGAAGGCAAAATAATTGATGCTTCTATTAAAAAACAACTATCAGATTTAAGACACAATATAAGTATAGAGTAATCAACAAGGAAAAATATTTATCTTTAGTAACAAATAGACAGGGAGTTTTAAAATGAATTTAAAGCCTGAAGAGATAAGCTCTGTTATAAAACAACGAATTAAAAATTATCAAAATGAAATAGAAATTTCTGATTTTGGAACTGTACTGCAAGTAGGGGACGGTATTGCCAGAATTTACGGACTGGAAAACTGCATGGTTGGAGAGCTCATAGAATTCCCTGACGGCATATTTGGAATGGCATTGAATCTTGAAGAGGATAATGTGGGCGCTGTTGTTCTGGGCCCGGACACCGGTATCAAAGAAGGCGATGTTGTTAAGCCAACAAAAAAAGTCGTACAAGTTCCGGTTGGTCCTGAACTTATTGGGAGGGTTGTAAACGCGCTTGGCCAGCCTATAGACGGAAAAGGTCCGATTCATGCAAAAAAATTTAGACCAGTAGAAAATGAGGCTCCAAGCGTACTTGAAAGAAAATCAGTTAATCAACCTTTACAAACCGGCATTAAAGCAATTGACTCCATGATTCCAATCGGTAAAGGTCAAAGAGAATTGATTATCGGAGACAGACAAATCGGTAAAACAGCTATCGCTATCGATACAATCATAAATCAACAACAAGAAGATGTAATTTGTATTTATGTCGCTATCGGCCAAAAAAAGTCTACTGTAGCTCAACTGGTACAAACACTTGCCGATAAACATGCAATGGATTATACGATTGTTGTATCAGCAACGGCAAGCGATGTAGCTCCGCTTCAATATATTGCACCTTTCGCAGGTTGCGCTATGGGCGAAGAATTCATGTATCAGGGTAAAGATGTATTGATTATTTATGACGATTTATCAAAACATGCGGTTGCCTATCGTACAATGTCTTTACTTCTTCGAAGGCCACCCGGAAGAGAGGCTTATCCCGGAGATGTTTTTTATCTGCATAGCAGACTGCTTGAAAGATCGGCAAAATTAAGTGACGAACTGGGTGGCGGCTCACTGACAGCTTTACCGATAATAGAAACTCAAGCAGGAGATGTATCTGCATATATCCCTACGAATGTAATATCTATTACAGATGGACAAATATTCTTGGAATCAGAATTATTTTATACAGGACATCGCCCTGCCGTTAATTCAGGGATTTCAGTTTCTCGTGTTGGCGGTCATGCTCAGATTAAAGCGATGAAAAAAGTTTCCAGCAAAATCAAGTTAGAGTTAGCACAATATAGAGAGTTGCAAAGTTTTGCACAATTTGGTTCTGATGTCGATAAAGACACAAAAGAACGATTAGACCATGGTGAACGATTAATGGAAATACTCAAACAAAGACAATATAATCCAATAAAAATCGAGCATCAAGTATTAATAATTTTTTGTGCAACAAATAATTATTTAGTTGATATACCGGTCTCGGATATTCATCAATTCGAATTAGGGTTATATGAGTTTTTTGATACTCAATATTCAAATATTTTGAATGAAATAAAAACAAAAGGTAATATCAGCAATGAATTGGAAGCTGAACTTCATAATGCTATAAAGGATTATAAACGAATATACAATAAAAGTACGAAGGTGAATTAATGCCAGAAAATAATATTAGAGGTATTAAAAGAAGAATAAAAAGCGTTCAAAGCATAGAGCATATTACAAATGCTATGAAATTAGTATCTTCTGCCAAGTTGAGAAAAGCTAAAAATATTTATACTAAATCACAAAAATATTTGCATTTTGTAACAGAATCAATAGAAGATATTATTGATAACGCAGAAGAGATGCCTGATAAATACTTGAAAAACAATTCTAATAAAAAAAGATCCTGCTATATTATTATAACTAGCAATAGTGGACTTTGCGGAAGCTTTTCTACTAATATAATAAAAAAAACAATGAATGAAGTTAATAACGAGAAACGCCTTGAAGGCAGGGTGAATCCTTTACTTGTTACTATAGGAACAAAAGGCAAAGAATATTTTTCTAAAAGAAATTTTGAGATTAAATCCGAATATTTATTGCCACCGGAGAACATTTCATTTGTTGATACACATACAATCAGCAAGCCTATTATAGAAATTTACAATAAAGGCGAAATTGACGAAATAAAAATTATTTATAATGCTTTTGTTAATTCTTTACAACAGCAAGTTAAAATGATGACGCTTCTTCCCTTTGAAAGCAGGAATAAAAGTAAAAAAGAACAAATAAGAAAACAGGTAGAATACGAACCCTCAATTGAAGGAGTTTTTAATTACTTGGTACCTAAGTATGTTGAAATTATGATTTATGGTGCAATTGTTGAATCGGCTACATGCGAACATGCCGCCAGAAGGATAGCAATGGAAAACGCTACGGATAATGCAAAAGATATGATCGCAAACCTACGTTTAAGTTATAATAGAATCAGACAAACTGCAATTACAAACGAAATTTCAGAAATCGTTAGAGGCTCTGAAGCACTAAAATAGCTTTATCCTTGTGATACAGAGGAGGAAAACAAATTGGCTGAACATAAAGGAATAGTGCATCAAATCATCGGTCCTGTTATAGATATCAAATTTGATGCCGATGAAATGCCCGAATTATTAAATGCGATTGAAATAAACTTTGAAAATAGAAAAATTATTGCCGAGGTTAGCCAGCATATAGGTGATGATGTTGTGAGATGTATAGCATTATCTTCTACAGATGGATTGACGAGAGGGATCGAAGCCGTTAACACACAAAAACCTATTGAAGTTCCGGTTGGTCCTGAAGTTTTAAGCCGATTATTTAATGTTACGGGTGACACAATTGATAATAAAGGTGAATGTAAAGCAAAAACAAAAATGCCAATTCACAGAACTGCCCCTTCATTTGAAGAACAGGATACATCCTCGCAGATTTTTGAAACAGGTATAAAGGTCGTTGATTTAATTGCTCCATATACCAAAGGCGGAAAAGTTGGTCTTTTCGGCGGGGCAGGGGTAGGAAAAACTGTTTTGATTCAGGAGCTTATCAATAATATTGCCAAAGAACACGGTGGTATTTCTGTTTTTACCGGCGTAGGAGAACGAACCAGAGAAGGCAATGACCTTTATAATGAAATGATCGAATCTGGAGTTATTGAAAAAACCGCAATGGTTTTCGGGCAAATGAACGAACCACCCGGCGCAAGAATGAGAGTTGCTTTGACAGGACTTGCCATGGCAGAATATTTCAGAGACGAAGCTCATCAGGACGTACTTTTATTTATTGATAATATTTTTCGTTTTACCCAAGCGGGATCTGAAGTATCCGCGCTGCTGGGCAGAATCCCGAGCGCAGTAGGATACCAGCCAACTTTGGCAACCGAAATGGGCGCACTGCAAGAGCGTATTACTTCAACAAAAAAAGGCTCTATCACATCTGTACAGGCAATCTATGTTCCTGCCGATGACTTGACCGACCCGGCACCTGCAACCACATTTGCTCATCTTGATGCAACAACTGTTTTATCTCGTTCAATTACTGAATTGGGTATTTATCCTGCTGTCGATCCTCTTGATTCAACATCGAGAATCATGGATCCTCTAATTATCGGTGAAGAACATTATAATACGGCTCGAGGAGTACAGGAAGTTTTACAGAAGTATAAAGACTTACAAGATATTATTGCTATTTTAGGTATGGATGAATTAAGTGACGACGATAAATTAATCGTATCCAGAGCAAGAAAAATCCAAAGATTTCTCTCCCAGCCGTTTCATGTTGCCGAACAATTTATAGGCACTCCGGGTAAATATATTCCTTTATCTGAAACAATAAGAGGATTTAAAGAGATTTTAGAAGGAAAACATGACGATATTCCGGAATCTTTATTCTTATTTGCCGGTGGCATTGATGAAGTAGTTGAAAGGTATCAAAAAAATGCCAAAAATCTTTGATTTAAAAGTAATCACACCTGAAAGATTATTTTATTCTGGAAAAGCCGAGTTAGTAATTGTAAAAACAATAAGCGGCGATGAAGGATTTATGGCAAACCATTCATGGGCTTGTAAATTACTACAACCGGGGGAACTTAGAATTAAAGAATCCGGTGTTAGTAAATCAGAATATAAAATCGCCGCTCTATCCGAAGGCTATATCAGCGTTGAAGGTGATGTCACGATTTTTACAGACGCTGCTGAATGGCCGCAAGAAATTGATTTAGAAAGAGCACAACGCGCTAAAAAGAGAGCCGAAGATAGACTAAAGCAAAAAGATTCCGATCATTCCAGAGCCGAAGTTGCATTACACAGAGCTATCAATCGTATAAAAGTCAAACATGAAGGTGCGAATAAATAGATATTTATTACTTAAAAAAGAAGGAAATATCCTTCTTTTTTATTCTTTGTTATAAATTGTAATATACTATACAAGATACACTTTAGATTTTTTATATTGTTAATTTTCATTGTTATATATTATAATCATGTGCTAAAATATTTAATATTAAAAATAATTAAAATAAGTATATTCATAAAATTTTATATAAAAACTAATACATAAAATAACGGAGAAATGATATGCCGATACTAATTCCAAAAAATTTACCAGCTTATAAGCTTTTAAAAGATGAAAATGTCTTTGTAATGCAAGAAGATAGGGCGCAGCACCAAGATATACGCCCACTTCAGATTGCAATTGTGAATTTGATGCCCACAAAAGAAATCACCGAAACTCAATTAATAAGAATGCTTGCCAATACACCGTTGCAAGTAAACCTTCAACTTTTGACAATGGAAAGTCACGAATCCAAGCATACGGATAAAAAACATCTGGATACTTTTTATAAAACTTATGAAGAAATTAAAAACCAAAGATTTGACGGTATGATTATAACTGGCGCCCCAGTAGAGTTTTTAGATTTTGAGGAAGTGGATTATTGGGACGAGCTTTCCGAAATTATGGAATATACAAAATCTAATGTTTTTAGTACACTGCATATTTGTTGGGGAGCCCAGGCCGGATTATATTATCATTATGGCATTAACAAATATCTATTGCCCAAAAAATTGTTCGGTGTATTTCAGCATCATACAATCAACAAAAAATCTGAAATTACACGCGGATTTGATGATGAATTTTATGTTCCGCATTCAAGATACACTCAAATTAAAAAAGAAGATATCCTTGAAGTTACAGACTTAAATATACTTGCGGAATCTGAAGTCGCAGGTTTACACATTGTAGCCACCGAAGATAATCGAAATATCTTTGTTCAGGGGCATGTGGAATATGATAGGGAAACATTAAAGCTAGAATATAAGAGAGATCTTAACAAAGACTTTAATGTGCAGATCCCACAAAATTATTTTAAGGATGATAATCCTGAAAATGAAATAATAATTAAGTGGAGTGGTCACGGTAATTTATTTTTTGCAAATTGGCTGAATTTTGTTTATCAAGAAACACCATATGATCTGAATAAGTTAACCGAAATTAAAAGAAATACATACTTATAATTAAAAAGAGCTCTATGCTCTTTTTAATTATAAGTAATATAAAATAGATTTTATGATGAAAGGAAAAGATATTATGTCAATTATAAGCTCATTTATCGTTCCGCATCCACCTTTGATTATACCTGAAATAGGCAAGGGGGAAGAAAAAGAAATAAAAAAAACAATCAATGCATATGAAAGGGCAGCAAAAGAAATAGCTGGAATATCCCCACAAACCATTGTAATTCTCACACCGCATTCTACCCTTTATGCAGATTATTTTCATATTTCCCCAGGAAAGACTGCCTTCGGAAATTTTGCCTCTTTTGATCAGCCTTCGGTAAAAATCAATACTGAATATGATGATTCGTTTGTTCGAATATTATCTGAAATATCGGAAAACAACCACATACCCGCCGGTACATTGGGCGAGCGCTATAAAATGCTTGATCACGCAACCATGATTCCATTGTATTTTATTAATAAATATTATCAAAACTACAAAATTGTTCGTATCTCAATTTCAGGGTTGTCTTCGCTCATGCATTATCAATTTGGTAAATGTATCCAAGAAGCGGCAAAGGCTTCTAATAAAAAAATTGTTTTCATTGCCAGCGGTGATTTATCTCATAAATTAAAAGCAAACGGTCCTTATGGCTTATCTGAAGAAGGACCGATTTTCGACCAAAAAATTACTAATGATATGGCAAATGGCAATTTCTTAAATTTATTAACTTATCCTGAAGATTTTTGTAATGCAGCCGCCGAATGTGGACTAAAATCTTTTATCGTAATGGCCGGCGCTTTAAATAAAACAACTGTGAGATCAGAGTTGTTTTCTTACGAAGGACCTTTTGGTGTGGGCTATGCCGTTGCTTCGTTTACCGTTGTCGGTGAAGATAAAAACAGAAATTTTGATGAAATTCTACAAAGTCAGGAAAATCATCGAATCGCTGATTTAAGAAATAATGAAAATATCTATGTTCATCTAGCTCGGCTTTCTCTTGAAAAATATGTAAAAGAAAATGAAATTCTTGTTCTTCCCAATGATATTCCAGAAAAGATGTTGAAAAACAAAGCCGGCGTTTTTGTATCTTTAAAGAAAAATAAACAATTACGCGGTTGCATCGGCACAATTGCTCCTACAACGAAAAATATAGCAACAGAAATCCTAAATAACGCCATAAGCGCCGGGACACAAGATCCCAGATTTGATCCTGTACAAATAAAAGAACTTGACGACATCGAATATAGCGTCGATGTTCTCGGTGCCCCCGAATCTATCGAGTCTATTCATGAATTAGATGTGAGACGTTATGGAGTTATCGTAAGTTATAGAAGAAAAAAAGGATTGCTTTTACCTAATTTAGAAGGTATATCTTCACCTCAGGAACAAATCAATATAGCTCTGCAAAAGGCCGGTATATCAACGCACGAGCCATATACTATGCAACGTTTTGAAGTGGTGAGATATAAATAAATGGATAAAAAAGTTTGTTTTGTATGTCCCCATCATTGTTCGCTTGAAAAAAATAAAATCGGATTTTGCCGAGCCAGAAAAAACACAGATGGAAAAATCCATTCTATAAATTATGGTCAAATCACTGCTATTGCACTTGATCCCATTAAAAAAAAGCCTTTATATCACTATTATCCGGGTAAGAAGGTTTTATCTGTCGGCAGTTTTGGTTGTAACCTACGTTGTTCTTTTTGTCAGAATCATGAAATTTCCATGTCCGATTTAGAACAATCACATGCACATTATTTATCACCATCTGATCTTCTAAATATTGCTTTGCAATATATCCCGCAAGGGAATATCGGAATTGCCTTTACGTATAATGAACCATTGATAGGATATGAATATATAAGGGATGCCGCAAAATTATCTCATAATAAAAAATTAAAAAATATCGTTGTTACAAACGGAAATTTTTGTACTGATACCATTTCTGAACTTTTTCCGTTGATCGATGCAATAAATATTGATTTAAAAGCTTTCAATGCAGATTTTTATAAAAAAATTAGCGGTGATTTACATTCTGTGAAAGATTTTATCGCAACATCTCATAATTATTGTCATATTGAAATCACTACACTTATCATACCCGGTGAAAATGACAACGTTAAGGAAATACAAGAATTATCTTCGTGGCTCGCGTCGATCAATGCTGATATACCTTTACATTTGTCTCGTTTTTTCCCAAGGTATAATATGTTGGATAAAAAGGCAACTGATATAAAATCAATGCAAAATCTCGCTGAAACAGCACGTCGCAATCTTCATTATGTATATCTTGGAAATTGTTGATTATTAAAATATTAATAATAAATATTGTAGAACATAAATAGAAACCAAATCATTTTCTGTTCGAAAGGTGGCATATTTGATGAAGAAGTTTATTTTTTTATTGGCATCATTTTAATAATTCTTTTTTACAATGGATGCAGTAATAATTCAAACGGTCACGAACAATCATCACAAGATTTAAAAATTGAGGATTACTTTCCAATCGAGCAAAATGTGAAATACAATTATGAAGGCGAAGGAAATGAATTTGCGTACTACACAGCAACCATTGATTATGTCTCTGAAAATCGAGTTCAACAAAGAACTAATAACGGCGGAACAGAAACAATTAAAGTTTTTGAATGCATGAATGTGAAAATATCAGTCACATACTCAAAATCCGAAATATTTTATAGAGAGGATTTTTTAAATAAGAATACAAAAAATACAGAAATTTTACTCATGGAGCCGTTAATATCCGGAACAACATGGACATTAGATGATTCAAGCATTCGAACATCTCAGCGAACGTAGAAACTCCTTCGGGAATGTATGACGCGATTGAAGTAGTACCTCAAAGGGAAGTGAGCAAACAATGCAATATTATACAAAAAATATTGGTTTAGTTAAATCACTTTATATACCTAATAACAATGAAATTTAATCTTCTCTAAACAGTATTGAAAAAAATATAGTATTAACTCAAAAAATCAGTTTCTACTTAAAACAAATGATACGACAAAAGATATTTTAGCACAAATCTACAAAGAAACGATTGGGCATGATACAGGAAAAGTATTCAGTCAAGATACCGTCATCAACAGCTTGTCATTAAATGAAGATGAAAATATAGTTTGTATTGATTTAAATACTGCATTTTTAACGGAAATGAATGCAGGTTCGGAATATGAAAGCATGATTTTGCAAAGCATTGCAAATACTTTCGGACAATATTATGACTCAAATAAGGTGATTTTAACAATAGATAATCAACTCTATTCATCGGGACATATATTGTTATAAAAAAGGGAGTATCTCAGCCCGAATTATAATAACTCTATACAAGTATATTAAATATTTAAAGCCGCATAAGCTGCCGTTAATAACAAAGGAAGATTATCTGCATAGATGGTATCAAATTGACTAATCGGCAGTGGATTTACTCCCTTACCAACTTCAATCGTATATCCCGGTGATTTAGTTTCTTTAATAAACCAATCTTTATATCCGGCATACTGGCCGATATCTTCAATTCGTTCCAGTTTATATCCACTGGCTGTTGTCAGCAATTTTGCAATAGGAATTAAGTTTGCGACATCCTGATCCAGATAGTTATAATAAATAATTTCTCCTTGTGAATGGTATGCCAGAGTAAGCAAAAAATTATCCATGAGTACAAATTCCGATATTGCGCGTGTTTCCGGTTCAGAAAAAGGATACTCTCCTCCATAACGTGAAGGACTGGGCGAAGTAATGCCAATTTGCGCGGAAGCGGCTTCTGCTTCTTCAAAATTTGCATCGTAGTTATGATTTAAATCAACTCCATTATTATTGGATTGCCAATTTTTCGAAAAATCTGTGCTATTATTGTTATAAATCAATAGATTATTATAATTTGGATTACTCCGCAACAGGCCATTAAGTACCAAATCAATTCCGTCAGGATTCACCATGGGTATAATATAAATACTCAATTCATTAAAAAACCTATTGATATCAAAATAAGATAATAAAGCTCTTTTAGAATATGCCTTGCAGTAATCTTCAACAAATTTCATCAATACTACTGTTGTAATCCATTCCAGAGAATGATGTGCGCCATTGATGAATAATTTTTTGCCGCCTAGCCCAAGTCGGACGCCGATTAAATCTCTGCCCATCACACTTTGGCCAATTGTATATACTTCCAGAAATGGATAACGCGCTGTTAATGCACTAATATCAATTTGTAAAACTTTATAAGAATAATTGATATTAGTATCTACTACATCATAATTAAAAGGAACAATTATTTCAGAATCAACTTTAAGGTTATCTTCAGAAACTTTTGGATTTGCTGTTTGAATATTTTTTATTGTAGAGTTACAAGTCTGCGCAATTGTATATAAAGTGTCTGAATTTTTTATCTTATAATAAGTAAAACCATAGATATAAGGCTCAAGCAAATCATAAACTGCTTTATCAAAGATACCATCTTTACTCAAATTGTGATCATATTTAAATCGATTCACAGCTTCTAAGGTCTTTAACCCAAATAACCCGTCTACTTCTCCATCATAGTAATTAATTTTTTTTAGGGTTGATTGTATCAGCATTACATCTGTCCCGTATGAGTAATATTTTAAATACATATATTTCTCCATATATATTTTTTCTCATAATATATATGAAAAAACTCAATACAAAATGAATGCTTATAACAAAACAAAAGAACTAAAATAAAAAAAGGCTGTATCTACAGCCTTTTACATAAATTATCTTGCTTTATTTATTTCGGCTAAACCTATCTGGAAGAAAACTCCTTCAGCAGCAAATAAATTCAATGTTGCTCCTTCGGCCTGCCATTTTTTCAGCATTGGCACAGAAGGGCAGAAGATGCCTGAGTGTTTGCCAGCATCACTGCAAGCTTTAAGAACTTTATGCATGCCTTGCAGCAATTCTGGATTGTCAAATTGACCGACGCATCTATAGCTTTGAGAGAGATCAAACGGGCCGATAAAAGCCGCATCTATGCCTTCAACAGCAATGATTTTTTCAACATTTTCAACGCTTTTTTTAGATTCTACTTGAAAAATTAAAAATGTTTCTTCATTTGCCTGCTCCATATACTCATTAAGATTAGCAATACTGGCATACTCAGTATGAGGCCTTAATGTGGATACACCTCTGTTGCCCAGCGGAGCGTATTTAGCATATTCTACAAGTTTTTGAGCTTCTTCAATTGTTTCAACATTCGGCAGCAATATCCCGGCGGCGCCTGATTCCATATATGTAAGAATCAATTCGCGTGTAGGGGCAGCAGCTCGCACCATAGCAGGCAGGCCGATCGCCTTAGAATACATAAGCATGTCGTTTACTTGCTGTGTATCAAATGCCCCATGTTCACAGTCAATCGTAATATAATCATAGCCTGCTTGTTTTATCATCAATATTACATCGGGATTGAGAATAGAAATTATAAAAGTACCTATCAATTGTTCATTGTCTTTTAATCTTTGTTTTAAACTTTTCATAAATACCTCTTTCTTTTTTTATTTTATTATAGCATATTAATTTACTGATTTTAACATTTTAACACGTTTTTTAATTCGGAAATTTTATCACGCAACTCGGCCGCTTTTTCAAAATTTAATTCCTGTGCATATTGTTGCATCTGCATCGCAAGTAGTTCGATTTGTTCTGCTATATTTATATGATCAATACTTTCCTTATTCTCCTCTTGAATCTCTTCCGATTTTATATTTATATGGTCTGTAATTTCTTTTTGAATACTTTTAGGAATGATATGATAGTATTTATTATAATTTACTTGTTTTTCACGTCTTCTGTTTGTTTCGTCAATTGCTTCCTGCATAGACGATGTGATGCTATCCGCATATAAAATTACATAAGAATCTTTATTTCTTGCTGCTCTTCCTATTGTTTGTATTAAAGATGTAGTATTTCTTAAAAAACCTTCTTTATCTGCATCCAGTATTGCGACTAAGCCAATTTCGGGGATATCCAGCCCTTCTCTTAAAAGATTTATACCAACAAGCACATCGTAAGTTCCCATACGCAGTTTTTTTATAATTTCAATGCGATCAAGCGTATCGATCTCAGAATGCATATAAGTCGCTTTGATCCCCGAGCTTATCAAATAATTTGTTAAATCTTCAGACATTCTTTTAGTCATCGTAGTAATTAAAACTTTATATGATTGATCAATTGTTTTATAAATATTGTCTATTAAATGATCGACTTGCCCTTTGGTAGGCACAACTATGACGCTAGGTTCAAGCAAACCGGTAGGGCGAACGATTAATTCGGCAATATTTTGCGAATGTTCTTTTTCGTATATTCCCGGCGTGGCAGAAACAAATACGGCACTTTTTAATTTTTTTTCAAACTCCTTAAATTTCAATGGTCTATTATCAAAAGCACTTGGAAGCCTGAAGCCATAATCTACGAGATTTTTTTTCCTGGAATAATCTCCACCATACATTCCTCTTACCTGTGGCAAGGATACATGAGATTCATCAATAAAAAATAAAAAATCATCATCAAAATAATCTATAAGTGTATATGGAGGTTGTCCGGGCATCGTTTGGTTTATGTGTCTCGTATAATTTTCTATTCCTTTGCAATGACCCGTTTCGCGCAACATTTCCAAATCATAATGTGTCCTGCTCTGAAGTCTTTCCGCTTCAACGATTTGGTTCTCACTTTTAAAATAAGCAACCCTCTGTTCCAGCTCTTGTTCAATTGTTTGTATTGCTCTGTCAATGTTTTTCTGGCTGGTCACATAATGAGAAGCGGGAAATATCGCCGTATGAGTTCTTCGGCTGATGATATTTCCTGTTATCGGATGTATTTCACTGATATTTTCGATGTCATCGCCGAAAAATTCTATTCTAAGAGCATAATTTGTTGCATATGCGGGGTAAATCTCAAGTGTGTCACCTCTGAGACGAAAAGTTGCGCGCGCAAAATCGATATCACTTCTTTTATACTGCATAGATATCAAACGATGAAGAATATAGGAAATATCATAACTCATTCCTGTTCTTAATGATAAGATCATATTTTCATAATCATAAGGGCTTCCCAACCCATAAATACACGACACACTGGCAACTACTACAACATCTCGTCTTTCAAATAATGCTGCTGTTGCCGAATGGCGAAGTTTTTCTATCTCGTCATTGATATCTGCGTCTTTTTCTATATATAAATCCCGATGAGGCACATAGGCTTCAGGCTGATAATAATCATAATAACTTACAAAATATTCAACAGCATTCTCGGGGAAAAATGCCTTAAATTCATTTGCCAGCTGCGCGGCAAGTGTTTTATTATGCGCTAAAACAAGCGCAGGGCGCTGCATCTGCTCTATTATTTTAGCCATCGTATAAGTTTTTCCGGAGCCGGTCACGCCAAGCAGCGTTTGATATTGCAATGATTTTTTTAAGCCTTCACATATATTTTCAATAGCTTTAGGTTGATCTCCGGCAGGTTCAAAAACGCTGTGCACTTTAAAATTTTTCATAAATATCCTCTTATATATTCATTGCAAATAGTTTATACTACAGTTTTTTTTATGTCAAATATATTGATTTTTAAAAAACAACCAAAAGAGAGTTGTATAATATAAAAAAAGACAACTCTCATAACCTGATAACTCAGGCAATCTATTTCAACAAACATGTTTGTTGTTTTTATTATTTGTATGATAAATGAAGATATACTGTTTATTTATGGCAGCAAAATTATTCTAATTCATTTAAACTATGAAAAGAATAGCCCATATCTTTATATTTTTTAAGTAACTCCGATAAAATTTCACTATTTGTTTTTGATGTACAATGCAAAAGCACGATAGCACCCGGATGAATTCGAGGAATTAATTTATCAAATGCCACTTGCGCTGTTGGTTGATTATTATTATCCCAGTCTCCGTAAGCTACGCTCCAAAAAATAGTCTTATAGCCTAACGATTTAGCGAAATTCAAATTTTCTTCAGAAAATTTTCCGCTTGGCGGTCTGTAAAATTTAGGAAGAGAAGTATTTGTGGTTTCATAGAATAACGTTTCAAGCTCCTCAAGTTCTTTTCTGAATGTGTTTAAATTAGTTATCGCAGACATATCTGGATGCGTCATTGTGTGATTGCCCACAATATGTCCTTCACTGACCATTCTTTTTACTAAATCTGGATTTGTTTTAATATAGTGACCCGTTAAAAAAAACGCTGCCGAAATATTTTGTTCTTTTAATATATCCAATATTTTGCTTGTATATCCATTTTCATAACCTGCATCAAATGTCAAATATATAATTTTTTCTTCAGTTTGTGCAACAAAATAAGAATCAAATTCTCTTAAATACTCTTCACTGGCATTGCCTTGTGGTTTTTGACCTTCCTGCGTAAAATGTGTTCCCCAATTTATCACTTGTGTACTAGTCGATAGCACAGTTTTCTTTGCGATATTCGTTGCTTGATAGATGATTCCAGCACTTATAATAATGATAATAAAAAAATATAAATATTTTTTTAACTTTTTCATTTCTCATATCTCCTTTTTATTAACTTACATAAAATAAATATATGTTTTCTGTAGTAAAATTATTGTTTAAAATAAATTTTGTTTACTTTATTGTCAAAATAATAAATATTATTAGACAATTTTAATAATACATAGTAAATTATTACTAATGAATGGAGTAGAAATGGAAGCAAAGATACAAATTAGAGAAAACTGCATAAAATTAAGAGAAAAACTCGGGAAAAATTATATAGAGAAACAATCTGGTATTATTGTTGAAAAATTTTTATCAAGTACTTTTTATACTGATTCAAAGGTATTTTTTGTTTATTTGAGTATGCCATACGAAGTAAATACAAAATATTTAATTAGAGCAGCTCTAAAGGAAAATAAAACTATACTTGTTCCAACTATTTTAAATCACTATAAAATGATGCCAACCATTATTCATGCAAACAGTACTTTTATGAAAAATAAATACGGTATAGATGAATCTGAAATTAAAAATTATTACAATGATTTTATCGATGTTATTATTACGCCTGGGCTTGCTTTTGATGCAAAAGGAAATAGAATAGGGTATGGCGGAGGATATTATGATCGATTTTTCCTTCAGAATCAATATGAAACCAAAATAGCTTTCTGCCTTGAAGAGTTTATTTTTAAAAAAATACCTGTAAATAATTTTGACATCAAAATGGACGCTATTTTTACGCAAAATAAAATATTTAATTTTAATTAATATGTTTAAATTAGTTTAAAAATGAAAGGATAAATATATTGATAAAAAGAAATTATACTTGGAAAACATTAGATAATGCTGCTAAAATTTTTCCTTCTAATACTAACAAACAAGATACGAAAGTTTTTCGTGTTACATGCGAATTAATTGAAGAAGTTGATCCTGTCACTTTAAAAATTGCTTTGGATCAAGCATTAACGCAATTTCCGGTATTTCTTTCAACTTTAAAAAGAGGGCTATTTTGGTATTACCTTGAAAAAAGTTATATTAATCCAAGCGTCGATTTAGAAACCACAGCCCCTTGCAGCACACTATATATAGATAAAGAACAACTATTATTTGAGGTAACATACTTCAAACAAAGAATAAATTTGGAAGTTCATCATATTTTGGCAGATGGTATGGGCGCATTTCAGTTTTTACGCAGTTTAATACTACACTATTTAATTAGTAAGTACCCAGAAAACTTTAAAGACTGTTCGCTTGATATTGGGTATAATGCTTCTGAATTTGAAAAAATAGATGATAGTTTTGATCGTTATTACAGTAATAAAAATAAAAGCCAAGCTTATATACGACAAAAGAAACTAGAAAATGCCTATCAGATAAAAGGAAACAAGCTTCCCGAACAACAATTATTAATTATAGAAGGTGTTGTCGGGATAGAAGCATTACACGAAAAAGCGCATCAATATAATGCTACACTAACAGAGTTTATTTCTGCTATTTTCATTTACTCCATTTATAACGAAATGAAAATAAGAGAGCGAAATAAACCTGTTATTATTAATATTCCTGTTAATTTACGCAAATTTTTTCCTTCACTTTCAGCCAGAAATTTCTTTAGTGTTATTAATGTAGGTCATAAATTCGATACTAAAGACCCTTATCCTAATGAGTATAATACTCTGGATACAAAATTATTTTATGAAATTCTATCCGATATAAAAAATAATTTTAAAAAAAATTTAACAAAAGATAATCTTCAAGAACGGCTAGATCATCTTATGTGGGCAGAAAAGAATATTTTTTCAAGAATTATTCCTCTCATTATTAAGGATATAGCATTAAGGATAATCCATGGAACAACGCTCAAAAAATCCACTGCTTCTATATCTAACTTAGGAAATATCGATATGCCTAAACAAACAATTCCGTATATTAAAGCAATGGATGCATTTGTAAGCACAAGTAAAATACAAATGACTATTTGCAGCTATAATAATCATCTTACAATGAGTATAACGTCAAAATTTTTAAATACCAATATACAAAAAAATTTCTTTAGATTATTATCAAATATCGGAATTGAAATTAAAATTTTATCCAATCAGCCTAATATATAAAAGATTAAACAAGTTCAGGAGAAAAAATAGATGCTTTATTGTGAAAAATGTAATGTTAAAATACAGGGATTCCGTACAGAGTGTCCATTATGTCAAAATGTATTAGATCAATCTAATGGTTGCACAGATGAAATTTTTCCTGTGGTATTAACTACTTTTCATGCTCATAAACTCTACTTTAAAATTTTAATTTTTATAACAATTATTGGAGTAGTGAGTTCTATTGGTGTTAATATTCTATTACCACAAACAGGCTTCTGGTCGCTTTTGGTCTTGCTAGGAGCTGTGTATATTTGGATAGCCGTAGGAATAACTATTCGAAAAAAAAGTAACATTGTAAAACAAATTTTTTATCAAGGTGTTATGATATTGCTTGTAGCCGTGCTGTTAGACATATTTTTTGATCTCAATGCCTGGTCTGTGAATTATATTCTCCCTTGTTTATGTGTTGGCATGATGGCTTCCATTACTATATTAGCAAAAATTATGAAATTACCGATCGGACAATTTTTCACATATTTAATTATTGTTTGCATATTTGGAATCGTTCCCTCCATTCTGATATTCATCAACATTGTAGACGTATTATATCCCTCAGTTATCTGTGTTGGATGTAGTATTATTTCATTATCCGCTTTATTTTTATTTGAAGGAAATAATATAATAACGGAATTGAAAAGCAGACTTCATTTGTGATGTAAATTAAGAAAAAATAGAAAACTCCTTGTTTTTTTATTACAACTCTATTATAATATCAATCTGCAAGCTACTGTGGCTCAGTTGGTAGAGCAGCTGATTCGTAATCAGCAGGTCAGCGGTTCGAGTCCGCTCAGTAGCTCCAAATAGATAATTATAGAACTGCGTAGATACGCGGTTTTTTTATATGTTAATCTCTAAATTATTAATATTATTTTGAAATAATGTTATTAATTTGACAAAATTTATTATATAATTTCTAAATAAATAAAGATTTATTGTTGAAAATATAGATATTTAAAATAGAAGATCCGATAAAACTTATAAAGAAAAATCTTTTAAAGAGATAGTGAAGGATTCAAAATGAAAAAACATATAATTTTTCTATCTGTTATTACAATTTTTCTCGCACTTTTATTGTATGGTTTGAGCCCGCTTAACTCTAAAATCAACTTAGTAAAAACGGATACAAATAAGCAAAGCCAGGCAACTCAGCAACCAGATTCATCACAGAACGATAATGAAGCAAAAGCTGTTGATGATTTGATATCGGCAATTAACAACCCTGTTTCCTTAAATGATAAAACTTCTATTGAAGCAGCCCGAAAAGCTTACGATGACTTAACAGATGAACAAAAAGCGTTTATTGAAAAACTTCCTGATTTAGAAAAAGCGGAATTGGATTTTTCTAAACTGGAACAGGACACAAACGCTACTTATTTCAACATAGGCGATATAGTTGATTTCAAAGGCGGAAAGGTCTATGTTTCTCCAACAGCAAGCAAATCAAGCGCTACTCGTCCGGCTAGTAAGTGCACGATCACATTAGTCTCAAAAACTTCAGAACATATTTACCATCTGGTTTCGCTCGATAGCAAAGAAGTATACGGCTGGGTAAATGCCGAAGATGTTGAAAAATAGGAGGATACTAAAATGAAAGAAAAATCTAACATTATTAATAAGATAATTTTAATTTTAGCTATCTCTGGAATAATAATTTTAATTTTAAGCGTTCTATTAATCATTAAGGCTTCGGCGCATTCTGTATTAACAGATATTTTGTTCATCGTATCGGCATTGTTGGGCGTTGTGTTGATGGTAATAAATATTAACGAGATTTTAAAAAACGAAAATAAAATTTTTGGTACATCTTTAAAATTTTCAATTTGGAGCTACTGGAACGAGCCGATAAAAATTTTCCATGCGTTTGCTATTAATGCAATAATCCTTTGTTTCTGTTTTTTTGCAGGATCAGTAGACTTGTTTGTCGGCAGATTGTTTCATGCAATGATTGACGGAAGCTTGGTCGCATTGCTTATAATATACTCTGGCTTTTTTAAAGAAAAAAGCTGGCTAATATATGGTATCATCGCAGGAATTCTAACCGCATTTGTTTCTTATTTTGACATAAGGTATGTAACGGAAATACTGTTTATTATCTTTGCAGCTATACTTTTAATACAAGCAATTAAAGGCAGATCCGAAATAAAGACCTTTAAAAGCACTGCGATAATTACAAGCACCGCTGTTATACTTTTGTCTGTATCTATAATATTTTATTCAAAAAATCTTATTCACATGTATATCCATACTTTAATACTTGCAGCTATGTTTTTTATCGGCCTCAGCGCTTACGGCTTAGTATCCGAAAACAGAGATCAAAAGATATAAAACGTTTCGCAGATAAAGAAATGGTAAATTTGACTAAAAAAAGAGCAGACTTTTTTGTCTGCTCTTTTTTACTTTAATTCAAAAATTTTATGCAATACAAACATTAATTGCTCTGAATTTACGACTATTTTTAGGATCGACTTCAGTATCAAATGTTACTTCTTGGCCTTCCGAAAGAGATTTATATCCTGTAGACATAATGGATGAAAAATGTACGAATACATCTTCTCCATTAGCTTCATTGGAAATAAAACCATAACCTTTATCTGAATTAAACCATTTAACTGTACCTTTATTCATATGGGCACCTCCTAATATTATTTCGTACCCATAGAAAACAAAAAACTCACTGCTATGTAAACCATCAAACAATGACTTACAAATATGTGAGTGCAAAGTAAATATCTTGAATACTAAGCAAGGTTAACATATCATCTTATATTTGTCAACAACTATTTTTAAACTAAAAATAAAGCGACATAATGTAAAAAAATGTTATATCATCTTACTCATTAAATTATCTTTTTTTTCATTAGTAAATCTATTTTTTAATTATTTAATAATCAATGGTATTTAAAAAATAATATTTGATAATGCATATGCCACATATCCTAAAATACCACCGATAAATACGTCGGTAGGATAATGCATTCCAAGATAAATACGCGAAAGCCCCACAAGTATGGCTATCATATAAAATAAAGATGCATAAGAAGTGAAAAAAAACGATAAAGTGAAAGCGATACAAAAAGCAGTGCAGGTATGTCCCGATGGAAAAGAATAGCTATTAATCGGAGGACGCTTCTTAATAATAGTATCAGACAGAGCATAGCATGGGCGAGGACGTACTACCAAACGTTTAATTGTATGTACAATAATCTGGCTTATAGCAATGGCTGTTACCACATGAAAAAATAACCGTAAAGGAAAATAGCGATACAGACATATTAGGCTTAGGCATAGGAAAAGTGAAAATAGGGTCGATCCGAAAAAAGTGAAAAAGTGCATTAAAAGCGAAAGGGGGACACAGTTTATTTTATGATTAAATATAAAAAACAACGACTCATCTTTTTGTTTAATAAACGATATAACATTGCTCATTAAAAGTCCTCCTGTTTTTACTAGTATAGTAACATATTACAATTAAAAGCAAATCAAATCTCAGTAATAAAGATGTAAAAAAGCGTTTTATATATAGCTAAAAATGCTTTCATTTAAAGACGATCAAGAAATTTAAGTAATTTTACATAAATTTAATCTAATAATAAAATTGATTTTATATATATATGGTATTTTAAAAGCAATATTGAATACTTAATATAAATTTAAAAAAGTAAGTTTACTTAAAAATAATAACAATGATATGCTTAATAATGGCTTGACAGATATTCTTAAGGAGGATGTTATAGTGATTGGAAAACTAATATTCATACGACACGGAGAAGCTGCTATCGGTATTGAAGATGATGATAGAAATCTCAACAGCAATGGCTATAGACAAATTAATAAAATACTGCCTTCACTTAAAAAAAATATAGACCAGAATTTAAAATTAACCATTGCCTGCAGCCCTATATTACGTTCAATACAGACCGCAGAAATCATAGCAGATTATTTAGGAATTTATAAAATAGATAAATTCAACTGGATCTCCAGTGGAAATATTGATGATTTACAGAAAGAATTATCTGATAAAAATATACCTTATTGCATGATTGTTGTAGGGCATGAGCCTCATCTCAGCAATTGGGGCTATCAGATCAGCGGATACAGACTTCCCTTTGATAAGGCTTCAACCGTGTGTTTTGAAATCACTTCAAATGATCCTTTAAAAGCAGTGCCAGTTTGGTTTACACAACCCTATAACGAGGGTTCTTTAAATGAATTGAATATAAATAATAATCCAATTATCCGAGAATTGCAAAATATTGTATCGTTCCAATTGCAAGAAATTTTCTGCGCTCAAAAACAATTTTGGCAATTTCCTGATGATCCCGAGTCAATTCATACACTTCTTGCGAAAACACAGGCCTTGCAATCATTGATTACTTTCATTAAGCCGCTCATGGAAGATTCAGAATATGTAGAAGTGCAAAAGCAATTAAAAGAATTTATACAAAATTTTATGCATATACAAAAATTTGATTTATTAAATAAAGAATTAAAACATCTTGCTTCAATTCATCCGGAATCCATAAATATACTGTCTGTCTTTCTTCAAAGACATCAAGCTGAACGCGAAGAAGAAAAAAACAAGATATATCCTGAAGTATTTGAAAAGATGACATATTTACTTTTTAAACTATTAATTTGGAGCAAAACAGGAGATTTAGAGGAAAACAATTTACCAAATATATCTACATTTAAAGATTTGCGCCGGAACGTGCTATCCGCTATATAACATAATAAATATTTTTTATTACTAAGATAATTTATGACCGCGCATTATAAACATAAAAACTGTAAAGAAAGGAGACCAGGTAATGAAAATTATTATGCCAATTGCCGGCACGCATATATCAATAGGTATACTCAAAAAAGCTATTGAACTCTCTAAAAAAGAAGATTCCGTGCTTTTAATAATATCTTTTGTAAAAGAAAACAATGTCCGAGAATATAAAAGAAATACACGGTTATGGCGTCAAGTTGACGGATCAATCATTTTAGGACGCGATTATAAACTATGCGACGAAACAATCGCAAGAAAAATAGAGAGAGAAATTTATTCTAAGATTTTACAATTTGATTCAGATATCATCGATATTAACTTTGAAATAAAAATAATAATCGGCAAGCCAAATAAGCAAATTCTAAATATAAAAAAAGATAATGAAATAAATTTAATTGTAACAGACAATGATAATTTATATACTGACGAATTCTCTTTTTCAGATACTGTTGTCTCAAATATCATTTCAAAATCAACATTTCTTTACCATTAACTTATAATGACTACATTTGAGTATTTTCTTTTAATTTTCTCATAGAGATAATAAAAAAACCACACATTTCCTGTGGTTTTTTTATTACAATTTATTCTATAAAATCTGATATAATTAATAATCAAAAAAATGAAATATTTTTTATAATAGTAAAAAATCAATATAACGGAGAAGATATCTTGATAGAAATAGTCAACAATATACACGATACCGCACTTATTTTTGAGGGAGGCGGGATGAGGGCAAGCTATACTGCCGGCATTTTAAATAATCTTTTAGAAAATGAAATCTATTTTGATTATGTTGCAGGCATATCCGCTGGAGCGAGTCATAGTGTTAATTACTTATCCCGAGATATCATAAGAGCCAAACGTTCATTTGTAGATTTTGTTTTAGATCCAAATTTCGGAGGTTGGAAATCTTTTTTTAAAGGCAACGGATATTTTAATGCTCATTATATTTATGAACAAACACACTATCCCAACGCTTACCTACCTTTTGATTTTCATACATTTATGGCAAATCCCGCTAGATTACGCATAGGTGCATTTGACATGCAAAATGGAAAAATGAAATATTTTTCTAAAGATGATATGCATGATGTTCAAACTTTAATGAAAATTGTGCGTTCTTCATCATCAATGCCAATCTTCATGCCACCGACCCAAATCGATACGTCTTTATATACCGACGGAGGTCTCGGTGGCGGAATTGCACTTGATATAGCGAAACAAGATGGACATAAGAAATTCTTTATCATTTTAAGCCGTCCAAAAGGATATAAAAAATCTCCGATAAAATTGAAAAGCGCTCTTAAAACAGTTTACAAAAAATACCCCCTTGCAGCTGATGCTATGATAAACAGACATATTATCTATAATCAAACCCTTGATGAATTGCATTCATTGGAAAAAAAGGGAAGAGCATATTTAGTTTTTCCTGATAGTATGCCTGTATCTAACCGTGAAACAAACTTTTATAAATTATCTGAAAGCTATAAGATGGGCTATGTGCAAGGCAGACGTGATTTGCTTAAATGGAAAGAATTTTTAAAAATAAACTAAATAAAGAAATTTTTTATGCGTTATTTTGATGAATCTAAAGAAAGGGAAGAATTCACGCGCACCAAGCAGAATTTTAAAAAAGCCCCCATAAATCTTTTTTGTTTCATAAGACTTTCGGGTATTCTCAATAGTCTTTTTAAATTACTATACAATATATAAAATTTTATTTTTATTAAATTTTTTTTCAATCTCTATTTTAAAAAACTCTGCACCTTTTTTTCTTAAATCTGCCCGATAACAATATTTGCCGCGACCTCTCCCTATCATTTTATTTTTTTCGAATAAATCCACTGCATTGGGAAATGCCTCCGCATTTATCATTCTATGCACATAACTGTATGTCATAAAAATAATCTCAAAAAAAACATCTTCTTTCACTTTTTGTGTTAATGAATCCGCCAAAATTTTAATAAGTTCCCTATAAATTTTTTGCCAATTATCCAATAGAATTACAGGAGCAATTAAAATGCCAACTTTATATCCGGTTTCTTTTAATTTGTTAACCGCTTTGATTCTTTTTTCAAGTGATGATGTGCCTAATTCAATCTTTTTTATGATCTCATCAGGATTCACACTCATTCTGATAATTGTCCGCTCTTTATGATCAAGGCCTAATAACGGCTCGATCATATTAAATTTAGTGGGAAAAGTGATATATCCTTTTTCATTTTTCCCAAAACGCTCGATTGTCCATTCGAGATTTTTCGTAATCGTATTTTCGAGTACTAAATCACTGTTACTGCCAATTTCAAATATCAATTCTTTTTCGCTGCGATTTGACGTTTTAATTAACTTATCAAGCATTTGCTCCCTGTTTACAAAAAGTCTTAAATAGGAACATTTATTATAATTACAAACCAGATAACAATATAAGCACATTGCACTACAGCCTGATGATGTATAGGGAACTAGAAAATCTGAAACTTTTTTATTGGGAACATATTTGTGAGTTTTACGAATACCTATAACAAGGTTACTCTTCATTTGAGCAAATTCATGATTTTGTTTATTTCTAAGCTCCAAAATATTATTGTGATTATCAATGGCTATCCATTCAGCCGATTCATATTTTTCATACAATTGCCTGCCTAATTCATAATTTAATATGTCTTTTTCATAGTATATAATGTTTGGATTCACATTTTCCTCTACTGTTTATATATTAATATAGAGTATAAAAAAACACTTCAGCAAACATAGTATATGCATACTGTTTTAATTTTATTAAAAAAATTACCAATAATATGTATTACGTCCATTTGCTTTCAAATATCATCAATATCAAAATAATACTGGAAAATAAAATACACACCAAACCAACTATAAAAAATATTTTCGTATGCACACAACTTGAGCCGGCAATTTCGATGATGCCTTTAAATAAGCTACCCGCTGTAAGAGCAGCAATTCCTGAATTATAAAGATTGAAAAAAACTCTGTAACTCTTATGCTTTGTAATTTTTACAAAGAAAAACCTAATTGACAAATAGAAAAGTGTTCCCCCTATTAATAAATATAAAAACATCCAGGTCATAGCCGCCGAGCGCATTCCATGACCAAAAATGGCATAAACATTATTTACAAGGATTGCCGTTATAGATAAGACAAAATAGACTGCAGATGTTTTAAAAAGCTGTTTATTTTTATTCATATCCAATATATATAATGTCACTTATCTCTCTTTCTCCATCATTTCTGCCATCTGTAGGATTATTAATAATTGTTCCGTTAAAATACATTGTGGATGAACCGCCACCGTCTAAGTTATAAGCAACACTGCAGCCTTGATCCAAAAATACCTGTGCAAGCTGTAATAATGAAAGACCTTCACTCTCATCAGTACGTCCATCAGAAACAATAATAATATAATGAAGAGGCGATATTTGCCCAATGGCAGTGCGGGGATTGCTGTTTTTGGATTGATCCACCTCACTGGCGCTGCTGACAATAATCTGCCCATTTTCTACTAAAGCCGGTCCAAATGAAAATATTTGACTAATGTTATCTATGTTTAATGATTCTATACTGACTTCATTCTCTTGAATAATATATAAATTTCCTGAATTATTTATAACCAAGTCATCAACATTTTCATTATCTCTTGAAACAGAGCGATAAAGCACGCCATTACGCAGTACATATCCTTTATCTCTAAATCCATAGTAATCACCGTTTACAGCAAAAATTACATTGTTTTTTTTAGCAATACCAGAAGTTTTTTCCTTGATATTGCGTCCGAATGCGTTTTCAGCGAATGCTGTTTTTAAATAAGATGCATCAAACAGCTGAATATCAGCTATGTAAATTGTCGTCTCGTATTCTCTTATTGTTTGTATTGTAATTTCTATATTTTTGTCTTTATACGATAAATCTGTAATGATAGCTTCACTTGAATCTTGAAGAGCGGTTTCCGGCAATGAATTTTCTTTGCTTTCTTCTACAATCATTAATTTTGGAATTATAAATGTATCAATCAGTGCAAATACAAAAAAACTAACTAACACAAAAGAATATATGATAGCCCATCTATATGGTTTTGCAAAAAAGTGTTTTAATCTTCTCATAAATGCTCTATTTCCTTTTTGTCGTTAAAAATATATTTTTTCTGTATGAAGTAACTCATAATAAATAGCATCATGTCTACAAATATTTTCGTAAATAAAAGTGGTATCGAGAAATTGCCGAGTAATGTTACAAATATCCAACTTGAAATCATTTGAAAACAAAATAATCCAATATATTTATATAATTCTTTATTAATATAATTTTTACTTTTAAATACCCAATATTTATTTAGAGCAAAATTGGTGCTTCCTGAAGTTAATCTTGCAAGTACGGTTGAAGCTAAAATTCCGTTTGCTGTAGAACCAAACAACATATTTAAAAAATAAAATAATGATAAATCCACAATTGCACACATGAAGGAAGACAGGCTATATTTATATATATTATAATATAATTTAAAAAAGATATTATAAATGAAGGTTCTATATGACTTATCCAACATCGACAAAGATGCTTTTGATACGTTTCTTGGTATTGCTATTAAATGCAAATACCTATTAAAATATCCAAATTTAACATGACAAAATGAAAAAAATATAAAATTTGAAACAAAATTTAAAAACAATAATTTATGATTTTTAAAATTGCATTTTAATCTATTTACATTTTTTTGTATTTTATTGATACTCAATCCTCCATATTGAGCATCAATGACTATATAGCCAGAACAATTAGAATAGTTTTTATTCGCATAATCTATTCCGGCGATTATTTCATTAATTATTCTGCTATATTTTATGTCGCAAGATATGCAAGCATATTTTTGTGATTTTCTGTTGTCGTCAATAATATCAATGACGTCATTTTTTTCATCATATTTTACGCTGATATTATGCAATCCAGATTCTTTTATCTTTTTAATAGATAATATGTTTTGTAAATTTAAATTATATAAAATAATAATTGGCTCCGAATGATTGTTCATCTCATTTTGCCTTTGAAATATTATTTAGTTCATAAATTGAAAACATGCAAATGCCGATTTAATAAGAAGATAATACTTACTGAAATTGATATGCAGATGGTATTTATGTGAATACTATATGATAATTTAATAAATATTAAAAATTTCCAAAAAAGTATTGACAAAGAAAGTGATATCGTATACAATGAAACCCACCAGATGAAAAGGTTTACCGAATTATCTGGAACCTCCGATAAGGTTACGCACCTGTACGGATATGCATTTTCAGTATTGATTCAATATATGTTTCAAAGTATGTTGAGCCTAAGGGTTTAGAGAAAACGAAAAAACAGTAATTTTACTGTATATCGTTTATCAAAAGCATAGGATGGATCATATAAAGAAAAGATATAAATGAAAACAGCTATAACGTATTTGGTTGAGAAGATTATAAGCGGCTTGCAATGGTTGCCAAACTGTAATTTTCAAATATGTACCTTCCCATTGATCATGAATACTTTATTTCTTAATTATAGAATATGAGTTTTATAGATGAGTGGGATAGGAGAGAAAAAGGAGGAAGTACACCATTGCGGTACATCTTCAAAAGTTAAGCAGACCTCTTCTTATATGAGATTGCAGGTCTGCTTATCTGTTTATAAATAATTGCATTTTAATTAATTCACTACATCATCTTCAATTGCATCAAACTGTATCATTGGATATAGTTTATTAAAAGCAACTAAAGCAGCTCCATAAAGTGCGGCGTTACTGTTCATAATAATAAATACAGGAATTTTTTTTATTAAATCGGTAAATCTTCCTTTTTTATAAAATGCATCTAAAAATTTTTGTTCTTGTATTAAAGGTAAAATTTTAGGTAAAATTCCACCACCTAAATATATCCCATCCACAGCAAGTATTCTTAAAGCTGCATTTCCTGCTTCGGATCCTAATACTTCCGCAAATAAATCGATTGTTTCTTTACATATTTCACAGGTGCCTGCAAGTGCTCTTTTCGTAATTTCTTCCGGAATTATTTCAAATTCTGCATTATCGATTTTCTTTTCGCTTATTAAGAAAAGAAACACCTCACGCAAACCAGGGCCGGATAAAATTCTTTCATAACTGACATGCCCGAATTTTTTAAAAAGAAATTCCCACAACTGCATTTGCTTTTTAGAATTAGGTCCGAAATTACAGTGAGACCCTTCTGAAGGATATACTTTATCATTTATTATAAGCGCTTCTCCGAGACCAGTCCCCGGCGCTATAATCGCATATCTCTTTTCATCTTCAAAATGATTATTATGCAGTTGCGGAGTAAGATTAATAATTTCTTTATCTGATAAGATTTTTAATCCAAAACCAACTGCTTCAAGATCATTACACAATACTATGTTTTGAATACTTGGAAATTTTTCTATAATTTTTTTCTTATCGACTGTCCAGCCTAAATTGACCATATAGCACTTATCATCCATAATTGGCCCCGCGGCGGCAAAGCATGCATACTTTATCTGTTTTATTTCTGGATGTTCGCTGAAGAAAGTTTCCAATACTTCTTCAAATGAATTAAAATATTTATTTAAATATTTTTTTTGTCTTAATATATATATTTTATCATTTTTATTATATAAATAGGCGAGGGCAGACTTTGTCCCACCAATATCAGCAGCTATAATCATCACATTTCCTCCACGAATATATATGAAAACTAAACTATATTTAATAGTTCTGAAAATGTATTTAAACTATAACGCGCAAGATTGTATCTGACTCCATCGCCGATAGCCGCACAATCCATCCCAGCCGCTGTTGCGGCTTGAATACCAGAGAGAGCATCTTCAACAACCAGGCAATCTTGAGGTTGGATATTTAAAAATATACTCGCTTTTAAATAAACCTCAGGATCGGGTTTTGATTTATGAATATTGGTTCCGTCAGATATAGCATCGAAATAATTTCCTAATCCCAATTGTTTTAATATGAGCTTTGTATTTTTGCTTGAAGAACCTATAGCCAATTTTAATTTTTTTGCTCTAAGTTTATCAAGTGTATCTTTTATTTCCGGTAAAAGATCCTTTTCGGATAAATCTTCAAGATATTTCTTATAATATGTATTCTTTTTTTCCGTTAAAGCCACTTTTTCTTCGTTAGAAAATGCCTCTTCATAAGATTCTAAAATAATATTTAAACTATCCATACGACCGATTCCCCGGAGTCGATTATTTATCTGTTCATCAAAATTGATGCCTAATTCATCAGTGAGCTGTTTCCAAGCTAAATAATGATATTTATCAGTATTGCATAATACTCCGTCAAGATCAAAAACAATTGCTTTATACTTCATAATTTCCCTCATTGTTTTATCATTATTAACGTTAATTTGATTTTTCAACAATTAAATGATCTTTTAATAGATATTCTTTGCCATAAACTTTTATCTTTTTCCTTTTTCCTTTTTCGAGATAGAATAAGCATTCTTCTTTATGAATACTTACCTTAATTCTACTGTTTTCATATACTATTCTAAAAGAATATGAATTCCATTCATCTGGTATCATTGGCCAAAATGATATTCCGCTTTCTTTTAATCTAAATCCAGCAAAGCCATAGACGATCATCAAATAACTTCCAGCCATATTAGCTATATGCACTCCGTCTTCAGTATTTTTATTTAAGTCCATTAAATCTAATTTTGCCGAATCTCCGAAATACTTATATGCTTTCTTTTCCATGCCAAGTCTCGCAGCCATAATGCTAAAAATCGGCTTTGATAAAGAAGAATCATGTGTTGTTATTTTTTCGTAATATAAAAGCGAATTTTTCATTGTTTCTTCAGATTGTGCATCTTCAATGATGAAATGTGCCATAACCGTATCGGCTTGCTTACATATCTGATATCTGTAAATATGAAGGGGATGATAGTGAAGAAGCAAGGGAAAGAATTCTTTTGGAATACTGGCAATATCCCATTTTTCCTTTTGCAGAAACGAATCATCCTGTGGATTGATTTTTAATGTTTCGTCATAAGGTAAATACATTGCATTTGCAGCAATCTTATATGTTTTAATTTCATCTTCGTATAGATTTATTTTTTTTGTTAATTCCGCAAAGCTTTCATTATCTTTAAAGAGATAATAAAATTTCACAGCCCAATTTAAATGATATTGCGCCAAGACATTTGTGTAATAATTATTGTTCACCAGGCAAGTATACTCGTCCGGGCCTGTCACCGTATTAATATGAAATTTTTCATCATGAAAATTTCCTGTATCAAGCCATATCCTTGCTGTTTCAAAAATAATTTCCATTCCTTGTTTTAATAATAACTCTTCATCTTTCGTCGCTAGATAATAGGCAATAATTGAATATGCTATGTCTCCGTTTATATGATACTGCGCAGATCCTGCCGGAAAATATCCGGAACATTCTTTCCCCATTATTGTTCTCCATGGATAAAGCGCTCCATTTTTATGACCGAGCAACCTTGCGTTTTCTCTTGCTTTATCTAATATAGCATAACGATATTCAATCAGCTTTTTTGTCATTTTCGGATTTGTAATTGTAAAAAATGGTTGTACATACATTTCAGAATCCCAAAAATAATGTCCGTCGTATCCATCTCCGCTGAGTCCTTTGGGAGAAATATTACCGAATTGATCTTTGCTCACAGATTGCAAAAGTTGATATAAATTAAAATTCAACGCCATATCCAACTCATCATCGCCATCAATTTCGATTAAACAATTTTCCCAAAAATTTGCAATATACATTTCCTGCTTTTTATATAAGTCTTCTATAGGCAAAGCAAGTGCATTTTTCATCTCCTTATAACATTGTTCTTTACAATTTTTATAACGAATAGAATCTGAAAATACGGCATACTTAATTAATCTAATCTTTTCACCTTTATCGGCATATGCTTTTATTCGATTTAAAGTTTGATTATTATTAATTTTAAATTCATTTTGATGCTCTTTAAAAAATATATTTTTTACATAGCTGCATACATTTAAATTAGATTTTGATGTCACAGAAGTGATACATGATCCTTCATTTTTAATTTCACAATTTACGGGGTAAATATAACTTTCAAAGTCATCCGCAATACGAGGATCAAATGGTTGTGCATAATTCATTACATTGCCATCATGCAAGGAGTCAAAAACTACTTTCCCTGAAAAATTTAATAATTCTATTTCATAGTCAATCGTAAAAAGCGATAACTGATGAAAAGATGCCATGCGTTTTATGGCAATATGCACTTCTTTGCCTTTAGGAGAACGCCAAATCACATCTCTTATTGTTATTCCTTTGTCCATATTTAAGGATAATTTACTTTGCAATATTGTACCGGTAAACATGCTAAATTCTTCATCATCAACATATAATTTTATAAATTGAGTATTTGCTATATTTACCATGACATGTTTTTCTCTTATTAAGCCATATAAATTTTCTGCCTGTTTCATCTCTGTAAAATCATAAAATCCATTGATATACTGGCTCGGGATATATTTCATTTTATCTCCGTAACCTTCTTCAAAATCATATCTGATTCCAATATACCCGTTTGCATTATGAAACAATGCTTCATTTAACTTAAGATGATATGTACTTAAATTTAGATCGGTAACTTCATAGATGTCATCTTTCATACAAACTAAATCTCCTTTCTGCCTGATATACAGGTAATGATATAGTTTAATCAGTCAATTCCTCCAACATTTTTCTTAGAGAGCGCCATGACTTCATTCTATAGCCCGCATTTGTGCTACCAGCTCCTATTTTAATAGTGTACGCATTTTTTGGCAATAATGAAAATAAATCTTCATCTGTGGCATCATCACCAACAGCAAATATAAAATCACACTCTTGATTTTGCAATAAATTCAAAGCCGCATATCCTTTGTTAAATCTGCTATCGTTTATCTCTAATACTTTATTTCCATTTATCAGCTCTAAAGTGCTGGATTGAATCATAGATAGAAGTGCATCTTTGATTTCACTAAGTTTTGATGCTACAATATCCGGATCACACTGCCTGTAATGCCACGCTAAAGAAAATTCTTTTTCCTCAATAAATGAACCAGGGATACGGTCTGTATATAATTCTAAAATAGTACGCACCGAGCTTTTCCAATCATTATCTAAATCAATCATTATTCTCCATTCATCTTGTTTTTCTGTTCGCAGCCATAATCCATGAGATGCAATTAGAGATAAATTTAGATCCCCCAACCATTTTGTTAATACATAGCGATCTCTGCCCGAAATGATTACTACAGTATTTTGTGGATCAGATGCTAATTTTGTCAATAAATTTTTAATTTGTTCATCAGGTTTTGCCTTTTCAGGTATTGATGTAAGCCCTACCAAAGTGCCATCATAATCTAAAAACAAAACTCTTTTATTTGCTTTTTTATATTCAGTTTTAATAATCTCAATATTTTCTTCTGCATTTTTTTGCGTACTTATATTGATTGATTCTATCACAGTTTGATTGAGAGAATTTAAAAATTCCGAAGTCCAAAAGTAAACATTATAACGTTTTAACCGCTCATGCATCCTTTTATTTCTTGTGATAATCTCTTCTTCCGGCATTTCAAGCGCAATTTTGATTCCTTCGGCTGTTGAATTAAAATCATTGGCATTGACTATAATCGCTTCTCCCAATTCACTAGCGGCACCTGCAGTTTCACTGATTACCACCATTCCTTTATAGTCATTTCTCGAAGCTATATATTCCTTTGCCACTAAATTCATTCCGTCTCTTAGCGGAGTCACAAGTAAAACATCTGTCTGCCTGTAAAATTCTATTAATTTTTCTTGACTAAAAGAACGAAAGAAAAATAATATCGGTACCCATTTCATGGTTCCGTATCTTCCGTTTATTTCACTGATTTGCTCTTTGATTTGTCGTAATAATTGATTATAAGAGTCAACTTCCACTCTTGATGGAGCAACTATCAAAATTAAGATTACCTTCCCTTGATATTCAGGATAATTTTTTAAAAATCTGCCAAATGATTTTATGCGTTGCGGAATACCTTTCGTATAGTCGAGCCTGTCGACTGAGAGTATTGTTTTTATATTTCCTATATTTACAAAATCATCCTCATCATTATCAACAATATCATGTACTTCACAGTATTGAAAAAAACGTTTATATTCAATGCCCATAGGAAAAGCATTGACTTGCACATATCTATTTTCATATGCTATTTTATTTAAATTATCTTCCAATCCAAGCAACCTTCTCGCACTGCTCAAAAAATGCCGGACATAGTCATAAGTATGAAAGCCGATTAAGTCAGCACCTAGAATTCCAGTTAAAATTTCATTGCGCCAAATTAACAATCTAAATATTTCAGCTGAAGGGAAGGGGATATGTAAAAAGAAACCAACTTGTGTGCTGTAATATTTTGTTTTTATCATTTCAGGAAGCAACATTAACTGATAGTCATGCACCCAAACAATATCGTTTTTTTCGATTATCGATTCAACTGTTTTAAAAAATTTCAAATTTACCGATTTATATGTTTCCCAAGTTTCAAAATCATATTCAGTTTTTTCTTGAAAATAATGAAACAATGGCCATATTGTTTTATTACAAAAACCATGATAATAAAGATTTACTTCATCTTCAGACAAAAAAACAGGAAGGCATTTATAATCTTTAATTAATGTTCTATTTATATCATTTCTTTCATTTTCTGTTAATTTATCTGTTGATATACCCGGCCAACCGATCCAAATACTGTTGCCTTGGTGATGAATATTTTTTAGTCCGGTAGATAAACCACCTATACTTTCTATATATTCAATATTATTCTCAATATTTTTTTGCACTGTGATGGGTAATCTGTTTGAAATAATAATTATTTTATTCATTATCATTCCTCCTATCATTTAGCCTTTATGTCTATTGTCTATATGTTTTTTAATAATATCTACAAAGCAGAATATTTTATCTGAAATAATATTTTGCTAAACTTAAATATCACGTCTTTAATTTTATACTGGCACAAGTAAATTTTATGTAAATTTATATTAACAAAACTGAAATATTATTTACAATGCTAACATATTGCATAGAAAAATACAAATTTTATTACTCTGTCAATCATAAGAAAACTATCTAAATTTTTATTTTTTATGAACACGTAAAAACCCTTGTTGGTTGAAATTTTCTATTCAATATGTTATTCTTTAAAACAAAAAGCAATATTATAATAATTAATTATGCAATGATAAAGGCAGGTATAAATTAATATGCGTGTACGAAAAGCGATCATTCCGGCAGCAGGATTGGGAACGCGTTTTTTGCCGGCAACAAAAGCAATGCCAAAAGAAATGCTTCCGATTGTAGACAAACCCACTATTCAATATATTATTGAAGAAGCAATAAATTCCGGAATCGATGAAATTCTCATTATTACAGGAAAAAACAAACGAGCGATCGAAGATCATTTTGATCGATCAATTGAATTTGAACAAGAACTTGAACGAAAAAACAATTTCGATCTCTTAAAAATTGTAAAAGACATCTCCGAACTTGCCGAAATCCATTATATAAGACAAAAAGAACCTAAGGGACTCGGACATGCAATTTATTGCGCGAGAACATTTGTAGGTAATGAACCTTTTGCAGTTTTGCTTGGCGATGATGTTGTAGATAACGATCACACGCCATGTTTAAAACAAATGATTGACGTATTTGACAACTATCAATCAACAATTTTGGGTGTTCAGCAAGTTGAGCTTTCTCAAGTTAATAAATATGGTATAGTTGACGGGAAAAAAATAACTGATAGCATTTATCAAGTGAACGGTCTTGTAGAAAAACCTTCAGAAAGTGATGCTCCATCCGACATAGCAATCTTGGGAAGATATATCATTACACCAACAATATTTAAAATACTTGATGAAACATCGCCGGGTAAAGGAGGAGAAATACAGCTAACAGATGCATTAAACAAACTCGCTGAAGTTGAAAAAGTTTTCGCTTATATATTCGAAGGTCGACGTTATGATTTAGGAAGCAAACAAGGCTTTTTAGAAGCAACCGTTGAAACAGCCTTAAAACGAAAAGATATTAAAGATGAATTTTTGCATTATTTAATAAATATAGTAAAAAAGGAAACGGAACTTCAATCATAATAAAAATATAGATAATATTTACACATCATTTTTTCAAAAAAATATTTTCAATAAATTTAAAGGAGATTATCATGAAAATATTAGTTCCTGTAGACGGATCTACCGCCTCTAAAAATGCTGTAAAAAAAGCGATAGAAATATCAAAAGCCAAAAAATCGTATCTTAAACTGATTACCGTCGTTCATTATGACTATGCAAGAATGTTTAAAATAAACGAACAGCTCTGGCGCCAAGTTGATGGTTCAATCATTATCGGCAGGGACACAAAAATAGATGATGAAGCATTGAAGCAAATAATGGTGCATAATGCATCAGATTTGCTAGAATCTATTCTTTCCGAATTTGATTTTACAAATATTGAGTTTGAAACACAAATATATTTTGGCGAGCCTTATATTAAAATTTTAGAAACAGCCCAAAATGAAAAATTTGATTTGATTGTTATAGGAAACAGAGGCTTTTCTAAAATAAAACGTTTCTTTATTGGTTCGGTTGCACAAAGAGTACTGGCAGAAGCCCCGTGTCCGGTTTTGGTAATTCATACAGACGCAGAAAATTAGAGTAAAAAATTTCCAAAAAAGTATTGACAAAGAAAGTGATATCGTATACAATGAAACCCACCAGATGAAAAGGTTTACCGAATTATCTGGAACCTCCGATAAGGTTACGCACCTGTACGGATATGCATTTTCAGTATTGATTCAATATATGTTTCAAAGTATGTTGAGCCTAAGGGTTTAGAGAAAACGAAAAAACAGTAATTTTACTGTATATCGTTTATCAAAAGCATAGGATGGATCATATAAAGAAAAGATATAAATGAAAACAGCTATAACGTATTTGGTTGAGAAGATTATAAGCGGCTTGCAATGGTTGCCAAACTGTAATTTTCAAATATGTACCTTCCCATTGATCATGAATACTTTATTTCTTAATTATAGAATATGAGTTTTATAGATGAGTGGGATAGGAGAGAAAAAGGAGGAAGTACACCATTGCGGTACATCTTCAAAAGTTAAGCAGACCTCTTCTTATATGAGATTGCAGGTCTGCTTATCTGTTTGCATAAATTTGAAATTTGCTTATAATAAACTATATCGTTATCATCATATTTCGCAAATAAATTTTTATCTATTTAATTTACTAATTTACATTTTTATCTAAACAATATAGAATATAAAGGCAACATATCTTAAATTACGAGGAAATTAAATGAAATTTTTAAATAAATTAAATAAAAAATTTGGTAAATATGCTATAAAGAATCTGATGCTCCACATCACTATACTAAATGCGATTATTTATGTAGTTGCATATGTTTTAAATAGAACTGAAATACTTTCATACTTTATTTTAGATCCCGCCCTAGTTTTCAAAGGCCAGATTTGGCGAGTAATAACTTTTATTTTTGTTCCTCCGGCATCAGGTATCTTCTTTACTATTATAGCTTTATATTTTTATTATTTTATCGGCACTTCACTTGAACGCACATGGGGAAGTTTTAAATTTAATATTTATTATTTTTTGGGCGTTGTATTAACTGTTATAGCATCTTTAATATCTCAAATTCCTGTTACGGGGACATTTTTGAATCTTTCTTTATTCTTTGCTTTTGCAATGCTCTACCCAAATATGGAAATATTATTATTTTTTATTTTACCCGTTAAAATTAAATATTTGGCTTATGCCAATGCCGTCTTATATTTATATGAAATTATAATAGGAAGCGGCTCTATTCGAATTGCTATCATTGGTTCATTGCTTAATTTCTTTTTATTTTTCGGTAAAGATTTCTATAAACAACTTTTACTTAGAATAAAAACAATGAAAAACAGGAACAGATTTAAATAGTTAAATTATGAAAAATACGGTAATATCTCATATGTTTTCAAACAATGAGCCTCAAACGCAGCAAATTGGTTTTAATTTAGCCAAAAATTTTCACGAAGGCGACATCATTCTCTTATATGGTGAGATGGGAGCGGGTAAAACATCATTTGTAAAAGGAGTGGCAAGACAAAAGCATATTATACAAAATGTTACAAGTCCGACTTTTACAATTATAAATGAATATAACGGTGATAATGATATATATCATATGGATCTATACAGACTAAAAAATCAAGAAGAACTATTTGAAATTGGTTTTGAAGAATATTTACATTCAACTGGTATTGTCGTCATTGAATGGCCGGATATCGCAATCCCCATTTTAGAGAATTTTAATTATAAGCAAATAACGATCAAGAAAACGACTCCGTTTGCGAGAGAAATAAAATATGAAATAATATATAATCTTAACGGTGACTAAATGAAAATACTTGCCATTGATACGTCAACAATCGCCGCATCCGCCGCAATTGTTGACGAATATAAACTTCATGGAGAAATTTTTACAGACTATAAATTAAAGCATTCCGAAAAACTGCTCATTATAATTGATTCGCTACTAAAAAATCTTAGGATGGATATCCATGATATTGATTATTTTGCGGTCTCCCAAGGCCCCGGTTCATTTACGGGACTGCGTATTGCTTTAGCAACAATCAAGGGTTTCGCTATTGTTGAAAATAAACCAATTATCACAGTGTCAACCTTGGATACTTTAGCATATTCTGTTATGTATTTTAACGGTATTATTTGTCCCATTCTCGATGCACAGCGAAGTCAGTTATATTCCGCTTTATATAAATTTCAAGATAATAAATTGGAAAACTTGCAAAAAGAAAATGTTTTTTTGTTTTCTGATCTTATCAATATTTTAAATACGCAAAACGGTAATGTATTATTTTTAGGTGATGCCTGCATAAAGTATTATAATCAATTTAAAGATAAAATGAAAAGCAAGGCTCATATTGCCAACACAAATGTTTTAATGCCCAGAGCTTCATATGCAGCATTGGCAGCTTTAGAAAAATTAAAGGCAGGAGACCTGCAGAATCATTATACTGCTATGCCAAATTATTTGAGAGTTGCACAAGCGGAAGAAAACTTATCGAACAAAAGGCACCGAGAATGAAAGTCACATTCAGAAAAATGAAATACAAAGATATAGATTCCGTATTCGAATTAGAAAGCGAAGCTTTTACATCTCCCTGGCCCAGACAAGCTTTTGAGGAAGAAATGCAAAATAAGCTCGCTTGTTATATTGTTGGGATGCTAGGTCGAGAAATAGTCGCATATGGCGGTATGTGGTTGGTTATTGACGAAGCACATATAACAAATATAGCCGTAAAGCAAATTTACAGAAATTTAGGTATTGGACAAAGTTTAATAGATCATATGATAAAAATCGCCAAAACCAGAGATATTCATTATATGTATTTAGAAGTAAGGCAGAGCAATAAAATTGCATATGATTTATATAGGAAAAAAGGATTTATAGAAAACGGTATGCGGCATAATTATTATCCCGATAATAAAGAAAACGCAATATTAATGTTAAAAGTAATTTTATAGAAGGGCTACCATGAAGAAAAAAATCATATTAGGGCTTCTGATTGTGGTCATATTGTTAAGCAGTACAGTATCGGCTTCCACACAGTCAGACACAGCTTCTGATTTACAGAATAACGATATCAATATCCAAGAGGGGCAAACATACTCCTATGACTTGTTTGGTTTTTATAATACCATTAATATCGACGGAGAATTAACTGCCAATCTTGCAGCTATTTCGGCAAAAGAAGCTACAATAAGCGGAAAAATTTATGGTTTAACGATTATTGGTACCGATGCAGTTCATGTAGACGGAGGAAATTTCAATAAAGATATTATTTTAATCAATGCACTGTCTACTATAACAAATTCGGTCATCAAAGACGACATGATCGCTGTTTCTTTATATTCTTTTGAGTCTGATCAATCAACTGTCTTTGAAGATGATGTCTACATCTATTCCACAGGCAGTGTAATCTTACGAGGACAGGTGAAAGGTGATTTATATATTAAAGCTGACAATGTTACACTTGATGCGCAGATAAATAAAAATGCAACTATCTATTCTGATAATATTGAAATAAGCGGCAATTCGATATTATCCGGTAATTTAAATTATTATTCCAATCTTAATGCATCTATCGATAGCCAATCACAAATTTCAGGAGAGATTAATCATCATAACGCTATAACCAGTGAATTTTCTCTTCAAAACCAAAGTAATTTCTTAACTATAGGCATATCTTTTTTTAAGATATTATTATTGGTTTTTTTGACATGGCTTTTATTTTTACTTTGTCCAAATTTCGTTAATGATAGTGTCTATACACTGAAAAGAAATCCTTTTATTTCATTATTAATAGGTATAGGCATTCTTTTTAGTACGGTAATATTATCTATTCTAATGATTCTTTCAGGTATTTTAGTAGCTCCGGGTATATTTTTATTAGGAGTGTATTCTTTCCTGATATTGATATCCATTGTTCCGTTTGTCAGTTTAATAAAAAACAAATTAGCAAAATATAAATTGTATAAATTTGATATTTTGATTATTATTTGTATATTATTTGCTATCAGTTATATCCCGGTTATCGGATCTATTTTTATATTATTGCTCTATGGTTTTGGCTCGGGCAGTATATACATTGCTTTTGTTAACAAATTAAAACAAAAAATGAAATTGAGAAAACAGTGAAAAGAAAAATGAAAAAAATAAAAATTCTTGCTATTGAAACATCTTGTGATGAAACATCAGCATCAATTGTTGAAAACGGAAGAGATCTGCTCTCAGAAGTAACGTCGACGCAAATAGATATTCATCGACGTTACGGCGGAGTTGTGCCTGAGATTGCATCAAGAAACCATTTGCAAATGTTGCCTTATATTACCCGAGGAGCATTAGACGATGCAAACATCAATTTTAATGATCTTGATGCAATTGCGGTCACCTACGGCCCCGGCCTTGTCGGTGCTTTGTTGGTGGGGCTATCATATGCAAAATCTATGGCATATGCAGCAAACAAACCACTTATTGGTATCCATCACATTAAAGGACATATCGCTGCAAATTATCTTGAATACAAAGATTTGCATCCTCCGTTTGTGAGTTTAGTTATATCCGGCGGTCATACCAATATTTTACTTGTCGAAGACTACTGCAAAATTACTACACTTGGAAAAACTTTGGATGACGCGGCCGGTGAAGCATTTGATAAAATTGCACGTTGTTTGGGTTTTAATTATCCAGGGGGCCCCGAAATCGATAAATATGCAAAAAAGGGGGACAAGGAATCAATCTCTTTTCCCAGAGTCATGCTTTCCAACACAAGTTTTGATTTTAGTTTCAGTGGATTAAAATCAGCCGTTCTCAACTATTTAAATACAATGAAAATGAAAAACCTTGAAATCAATCCTTATGATATAAGCGCTTCTTTTCAAGAAGCCGTTGTGGATATATTATGCAAAAAAATAGATATGGCAGCACAATTCACAAAGCAAAATACGATTTGCCTGTCTGGCGGAGTGGCCGCAAACAGTAGATTAAAAGAAAGAATGATACAGCTCTCCGAGGAAAAAGGCTATAAACTGTTTATACCGAGCCCAAAATACTGTACTGATAATGCGGCTATGATCGCTTCATGCGCTTACTATGAATATTTAAATAACAATATAAGCGATATATTTCTAAACGCAGATCCATCACTCAGCCTGTAAATAAAAAATCTTAATATTATATGACAAATCCACCATTTGGGCTTATAATTTGCCCTGTAATAAAATTTGATTGTTCACCGGCTAAAAATAATGCTGTATGTGCAATATCTTCACCAGAGCCTATTTTACCCAGAGGGGTTTGATCTTTCAATGAATCTAATGTAATATTATCTAATTCTTTATTCATGTCTGTATCAATAATACCGGGTGCAATACAATTTACTTGTATATTGGAAGGCCCTAATTCTTTGGCAAGCGCTTTCGTAAAACCAATAACAGCTGCCTTTGATGCGGAGTAGGCTACTTCACAAGAGGCACCGCATATTCCCCAAATGGAAGAAATATTGATTATTTTTCCGCTTTTTCTGCAAATCATGTCTTCAACGACTGCCTGCGTACAATTAAACATTCCTTTTATATTCACATCAAATATTCGATCCCATTGCTGAACTGTCATATCGGTAAATAGTACTTGTTCGGCAACGCCTGCATTATTGATTAGTATGTCAATATATCTAAAAGATTGCTTAATCTCTTTTAGCATAGTATCAACTTCATCTCTTTTTGATACATCAGCTTTAAATGCAAGTGATATGCTTTTCATTTCACACAACTCTTTTAACAGTTCTTGTGCCAATACATCGTTTTTAAAATAATTAATAATGACATTGTAATTATTTAAAGCAAATGTTTTTGCTATGCATTTTCCTATACCCCTTGTTGCTCCGGTAACTAATACAGTTTTTTTCATAAATTTAGTCCTTCTTTTACTATTTATTGTTATGATAAATCATTTCAAATAAAATTTAATAAATAGTATATCACATTTATTGCTGCTGCCTAATTTATTATAATATGAATATATTTTAGGAGTAGTTTATGATTAGAAGAGAAGGATATAAATTATGCTTTAATGATGTTACAGATCAGGCAGTTCAAGAAAACAATACAATGGATGAATTTAAAATGTATAAAGAGAGTCATTCGATTGAATTGGCATGGTCAATTATTTCCACATTAAGTGTACTATGTTATGCCGCTGCTTATGGATTAGATAGTTTTTTTAATCAATAAAATAATAATTTTTATAATTAAATTGACAATATTATCTGTCCCTATTGTCAATTTAATTATTTCATGCTATAATCATTTCGAGGGGTGCATATGGCAAGACAAGCTAGAAATTATCACAATTCGAAAATATATCATACAATAGTTAGAGGAAATAGTTCAGAAAATATTTTCCTTGAATATGAAGATAAAAAGAAGGTTATTGAAATAATTCGCAATAAATCTTTAAATAAAAACTACGATGTATGTGCATATTGTATTTTAGATGATCACGCTCATTTTTTAATAAAAGAAAATTTATTAAATATAGCAGAAATCATGAAGAGGGTAAATATTAGCTATGCGGCCTACTATAATAGAAAAAATTCCAGATACGGTCATGTGTTTTATAGCCGATATTTAAGTGAGGCTATTTATGATGAAGATAGATTTTTACAAGTAATAAGATATTTCATAAATCATGCGACATCGAATCAGAATAATTATAAAAGAATTTTATCTGTTAATGCAAAAGATATATATTATGAATATTATGATTATATACAGCAATGCTCTTGTATGAATCAAAACCCTCGAACATATACTTATTTTTTAGAGTTCATCAATGAAGATTGCAATGATTGTATCTTGGATTTAAATAATAACACTAATGAACTGATAGATGCTAAGGCTTTGATAAAAGAATATTTTAACATTACGGATATATTACTAAGTAATCTACACAAAAAAGAATACATCGAAAAAAGAATACAAATAGTTCTATTTTTGAAAAATAATACAAATTTATCAATAAGAAAAATAGCTGAAGTCCTCAATTTAAATCGGGGAGTCGTATATAAAATCATATGTGATCATAACGATGATTAAAGGAGTATAATTATGTTATGTAATAAATGTAACAAAAAAGAAGCCGTTGTTTTTTTTACAATGGTTGATAACGGTCAAAAGACCGAATTGTATTTATGTGAAGACTGCGCAAAAGAAAGCGTATTAAACAGTTATATGTTTGATAATTTTATCAGTGCGCTATTAAATATAGAAAATGAACAAAACGAAGAAGAGAATAATGCTACATCAACCTTAAAATGCGGTAAGTGTAATTTAAGTTATGAAGAACTGATGAAATACGGCAAAATTGGATGCGACGCTTGCTATGATAATTTTTCTTCAGTTATACAACCAATTATCAAGCGCATCCATGGAAAAGAACAGCATATGGGTAAAATAATTAAAAGTAAACAGCATGATATTAAAAAGCAACAGGAAATAACGATTTTACAAGCCAAATTAGAAGAAGCAGTTCGCAATGAAAATTATGAAAAAGCCGCAGAATACAGAGATTTAATAAAAGCATATAATGAATAATATAAGAAAGAGGCGATTGTTTTGACTTGGAAAGCAAATGAGAACACCTCTGATATTGCTGTTAGTACAAGAGTCAGAATAGCGAGAAATTTAAAAAACACTATTTTCCCGCATAAAGCATCTTCAGATGTACTTGAAAAAGTATGTGCAGAAGTATGTACGGCAATCTTGGATTCAAATAGTTATATATCGAAGGAATTTAATTATATTTCTATTGAAAATATCAAAGAAGATGAAAAAGAGACACTTATTGAAAAGCATCTGATAAGCCCTAATTTAGCATTGAAAAAAAACGGTGCAGGTGCATTAATCAATAAAGATGAAAAAATCAGCATTATGATTAATGAAGAAGATCATATAAGAATACAATGTATACTTCCCGGTCTGTCGCTAGAAAATGCATATGATATGGCAAATAAAATTGACGATTTACTGGAAGAGAAAATTGAATATGCCTTTGACGATCGCTATGGATATCTAACCTCATGTCCGACAAACTTAGGTACCGGTATAAGAATGTCTGTTATGCTTCATTTGCCTGCATTAACACTCACTCATAATATAAACGGGATTTTGAAAACCGTAAGCCGATACGGCCTTACAATAAGAGGAATTTACGGCGAAGGCACAGAAAGCATTGGTGACTTATTTCAGATTTCAAATCAAAATTCTTTGGGCATGACTGAAAATGAAATATTATTAAATGTTAAAGCCGTTACAAAAGGCGTTATTAAACGTGAACGAGCACTTAGAAATATGTTATTTGAAAAAGATAACTGCGCTATTAAAGACAAGATAATGCGTTCATATGGCATCCTTACTTATGCACAGACGATTGATTTAAAAGAAGCAATGCAATTATTATCAATTATACGCTTGGGGGTGGATATGGGTATCATAACCACTATTACCATTGATCAAATTAATGAAATCATTAAAAATATCCATCCGGCAATATTAAAAGGTCTTATAGAAATCGATGAAAATAAAGAATGCATAAATCAGAAACGCGCTGAATATATAAGAAATTTATTAAGATAGGAGATAAAAATTATGTCAATATTTGGTAAGTTTACACAAAAAGCACAGCAAGCACTAATTTTCGCCAGAGATGAAGCTTTATCTTTAGGCCATAATTATATCGGCACAGAACATTTGCTTTTGGGTATTTTAATGCAAAATGATACGGTTGCGTATGAAGTACTGGAAAGCATGGGCATAGACGAAGAAAATATCAGATTTAATATAATCAACATAGTAGGAGAGGGGAAAGCCGGTCAAGACTTATTGGGATATACTCCTCGCATGAAAAAAGTGCTCGAGGAAAGCATTGTCGTTGCCAATGAATTAAATCAAGGATTTGTTGGAAGCGAGCATTTACTACTGGGTCTGCTCAAAGAAGGCAACGGTGTTGCCGCAAATATTTTATCGAGCGCAGGTATAGATTTTGAAAAGGTCAGAAAAGAAATTACTTCAATACTGTCCGATGCACCAAATAAACAACACACACAAGCAAGTATGACTGATACTAAAAATCAAAATTTAGAAAAATACGGTACCGATTTAACCAAGCTTGCGGAAGAAGGAAGGCTCGATCCTGTCATCGGCAGAGAAAAAGAAATTAATAGGGTTATTCAAATATTATCTCGCAGAACAAAAAACAATCCTTGTTTAATCGGTGAACCTGGAGTAGGAAAAACTGCCGTCGTAGAAGGACTGGCTCAAAAGATGATAGAAGGCAATATTCCTGAAACATTAAAAAATAAACGGTTAATTACTTTAGATCTGCCTTCTATGATAGCAGGTGCGAAATACAGAGGTGAATTTGAAGAGCGTTTAAAAAATGTTATTCATGAAATTAAAGAGAGCGGCAACATTGTTCTATTTATCGATGAAATTCATACAATTATAGGCGCAGGAGCGGCAGAGGGTGCCGTTGATGCCGCCAATATTTTAAAACCTGCTTTGGCTCGAGGAGAAATGCAGACCATCGGTGCCACGACCATTGATGAATACAGAAAATACATTGAAAAAGATGCTGCCTTCGAAAGAAGATTCCAGACCGTGGAAGTAGGGGAGCCGAGCGTTGAAGAAGCAATATTAATTTTATTTGGCTTGAGAGACAAATATGAAGCTCATCATAAAATAAAAATCACAGATGACGCAGTACGTGCAGCAGTTAATTTATCTCACCGATATATTAATGATAGATACTTGCCTGATAAAGCCATTGATGTAATGGACGAGGCAGCATCAAAAGTCAAAATGAGCCTGCTCACAGCGCCGCCTCAAATAAGCAAACTTGAAAAAGAAATGGAAAAATTAAACAAGGAAAAAGAAGAAGCGGTAGCCATTCAAGACTACGAAAAAGCAGCTAAAGTCAGAGACGAAATCAAAGAAATTAAAGACAAGCTATCCGACATTAAAAAGAAATGGTCCGACACAAATACCGCAAGTATTTATTCAAGTGTCGAAATAAAAGATATAGAAAAAGTTATATCGGAATGGACAAATATTCCTATAGAAAAAATAGCTAAAGAAGAAACTGAAAGACTTTTAAATATGGAAGCAATATTGCATAAACGCGTCGTTGGTCAAAACGAAGCAATCAATGCACTCTCCCGCGCCATAAGAAGGTCTCGCGTAGGTTTGAAAGATCCAAAACGTCCTATAGGTTCCTTTATATTTTTGGGTCCAACGGGTGTGGGCAAAACAGAACTATGCAAGGCATTGGCGGAAGTGATGTTTGGCGATGAAAATTCGGTTATACGAATAGATATGAGCGAATACATGGAAAAACATGCTGTGAGCCGGTTGATAGGCTCTCCTCCGGGATATGTGGGCTATGATGAAGGCGGTCAATTGACCGAACGCATCAGAAGGAAACCATATAGCGTTGTCTTACTGGACGAAATTGAAAAAGCACATCCCGACGTACTCAATATTCTTCTGCAAATTATGGAAGACGGCAGATTGACTGACGGAAAAGGAAAGACCGTAGATTTTAGAAATACCATTATCGTTATGACTTCGAACATAGGAGCACATACAATAAAAAAATCATCTATTCTCGGTTTCACCAGCAGCAAAGATGAAAATGCTGATGAATACGAAAAAATGAAAGAAAGTGTTTTAGACGAACTGCGCAGGGGATTAAAACCAGAGTTTTTGAACAGATTAGATGAAATCATCGTATTCCACAAATTGAATAATAATGATATTAAGCAAATCATTGATATCATGTTAAATCAACTTACAGCCAGAATGCATGACATGGATTTGAACATAGAATTTACAGAAAATGTAAAAACATTAATTGCTTCAAAAGGAACAAATTTAGAATACGGTGCACGACCTTTGCGCCGCACAATACAAAGCTTGATCGAAGATAGATTAAGTGAAGCGATTCTTCAAAGCGAAATTAATAAAGAAAATAAAATTCTCGTAGATGCTCAGGACGATCAAGTCATATTCAAGCAAGACGTAAAAATAAGCCATACTTAAAGTATGGCTTATTTTTATTCAAAATTATATGAATCTTCCTTAGCATTAATCATTTTGACCATTAAGTCATTATAGGGAGTTGCGATTCCATATTTTTTCCCTATGCTTGAAACCGCACCATTAATTCTTTCAACTTCGGTCTTTCTTTTCTTATCAACATCTTGTAACATAGAACATCTATTATGGCCGACGATTTTTGCTCCTTGTATGTAGTATTTTTCACATATTTCTGCCGCGCTCAAATTATATCCTTCGGCTTTTGCCACCGCAACCCCTTCTTTTACAAGTTCATATGCAACATCGTACGCCGCTTTGCTTTCTGCTAAAAATCCATTGCGTGTACCAAGTAATGCACTGATGGCATTAATCCCTACATTTACCATTAGTTTGGTCCAAATAGCTTCCAAAACATTGTCAGCTTTATATGTTTCTATACCGCTTTCATTGAATAAATCCACAATATTTTGTGCTTTATCCAAACATCCGTCTTTACGCACACCAATATTTGTAGGTCCGATACCTGCTTGAAATATGTAGCCAGGTCCAAGAACTGTTGCACCCGAAGCCGTTGCACCAATTAACAAGTTTTCTTTTTTCACATAAGGCAAAATATCTTCATCATTGCCATATCCATTCTGCAGTGTTAAAGCCATTGTTTTTTCTCCAAACAAGGAGTTGCTTTTTGATAAGGCTTCTGCTGTATTTACTGATTTAACAAAGATCATGACCAGATCTGCTATGCCCACATCGTCCGCGCTCATAACTGCTTTTGGACGATAGATCTTATCTTCATTTTTGATTTTTATTTTCAATCCTTTGGAATTAATAGTATCTATATGCTCTTTCCATACATCGATTAAATAGACATCATTTTTCTGTGAAAGAGGTCCACCATATAAACTGCCCATTGCTCCAGCACCCAAAATAGCTATTTTCATTTTTATTACCTCAATTTTTATTTTTTTCAAATGAACTAAAAAATTTACATGCTCAGTCTACTTCAAAACCTTCAACTTTAACATTGTAGCATTGTTCACGTGCAGGATATGTTTTATTATTTACATCATCTCTAAATTCATTAAGCCCTTGCACAAATGCTTCCCGATATTCTCCATAATGTTTTACAAATTTTGGAGCTCTGCCGAAAAATCCGAACATATCATAAAAGTTTTGGCCATGACCTGTTCCATAAGGACCGGAACCTCCTGAAAACATGGGTATACTGACCGCCTCACTCATTGCTTTGCCTACTCCTACAGGAACGCATTCCACTAAACAACAAAATGCGCCCGCTTCTTCGATAGCTTTAATCTCATCAATTAGTTTTTGTGCTGTTTCAGGTGTCTTGCCTTGAACTCTCATGCCGCCAGAGCTTGCAGCAGTTTGCGGAGTCAGCCCAATATGCCCCATTACGGGAGTGCCCGATTTAACAATAGCTTCAATTTTAGCTGCCATTTCAATGCCACCCTCGAGTTTCACACAATCACAGCCGCCTTCTTTCATGAGACGGTTTGCAGATTCTATAGCCTGTTCACAACTTACATTATATGTTCCAAAAGGCAAATCTCCTACGATAAAAGTATTCGGAGCTCCTTTAACGACCGCCTTGGCTGCAAGCACCATCATGTCGAGTGTTACCGGCGTCGTACTTTCAAAGCCATATACTATGTTACCGATAGAATCGCCGACTAGAATAGCCTCTACATTGCTCTCATCGACAATTTTAGCAGTTGTGTAATCGTACACTGTCAGCATTGTAAAACGTTTGTTTTCCTGCTTATAAATTTTAAATTCTGGAATTGTTATTTTTTTTGCCATTTGAGTTCCTCCTAAATATTTTTTAACACACCTTTTGTCATTTTATTAATATTATAAATCTAAATCATATGAAGTCAATTTTATTTATGTTATTTTTATGATGAATATATTAATATACTTAAATAAAAATTTAATAAATTTTGTATTTTTTATCATTAGAATGTTATAATGAACAATAGAATTTAAATTGGAGGCATTATGTTTAACAGAATCAGTAAGCTTGCAAAAAATTTAGTAAATTACTCCTGTGAAATAAAATCAGGTGAAAAAGTATTAATCAGTATTGAAGGTGAAAGTACGATTTGTCTTGCACAGCAAATTATAAAAGAAGTCTATGCCGCAGGCGGATATCCTTACATTGAATTATCCAATTCAAGACTCACAAGACAAATTCTCTTAGGTTCCACAAACGATCAGATAGAATTATTAAACGATATATCTTTATATAAAATGAAAAAAATGGACACATATATCGCTGTAAGAGGAAATGATAACACCGCGGAATTATCTGACGTGCCAAAGGATAAAATGCGCCAATATTCTAAAATTATGAAACCTACTTTAGATCAGAGAGTCAACAAAACAAAATGGGTTGTGTTGAGATATCCTAATAACTCAATGGCCCAGAAAGCGAATATGAGCTTGGAAGCCTTTGAAGATTATTATTTTGACGTATGTAATTTAGATTATTCCAAAATGGATAAAGCTTTAAACGCATTAAAAACCTTGATGGATAAAACAGACAACGTTCGCATTACCGGTCCCAATACAGATCTGAGTTTCTCTATTAAAGATATTCCAAGCGTTAAATGCTCCGGAAAAATGAATATTCCTGACGGCGAAATATTTACCGCCCCCGTAAAAAATAGTGTAAATGGCACTTTGATGTATAATACTCCTTCTGAATATCATGGGTTTATATTTGACAATATATGTTTTGAATTTAAAGACGGTAGAATTATTAGCGCAAAATGTAATGATGACGAAAGAATAAATCATGTATTAGATACCGATGAAGGTGCACGATATATAGGTGAATTTTCTTTAGGTATTAATCCGTATATTTTAAAACCGATGATGGATACTTTATTTGATGAAAAAATTGCTGGTTCTTTCCATTTCACTCCAGGATCGGCATATATAGGAGAAGCCGATAACGGCAATCGTTCTGCTGTACATTGGGATTTAGTTTGTATACAAAGAACTGAATACGGGGGAGGACAAATTTATTTTGATGATACATTAATAAGAGATAATGGTATTTTTGTAATCGATGAGCTTCAATGTTTAAATCCGGAAAATTTAAAATAGCCGTAAAAATATTTAAATATTAAACTGCTCGTTAGGGCAGTTTTTGTATTATAATTTATTATATATTTTTATACATATTCGCTGCAATAAATATATGGGTATTACTATGAAAATAATTGAAATCACTCCAAAAACTTTAAGCGCAAATATTCACATACCACCTTCAAAAAGCTATACGCATTTGGCGATACTTTGTGCATCGTTGGCTTGCGGAACTAGCACTGTACATAATGTCATGCTATCGGATGATGTAATAGCAACAATCAAAGCCGTAGAATCATTTGGTTGCGATATATTATATCTTCAAGAAGATCGCCCGGATTTTTTTACATTAAAAATTACCGGACGTTTTCCTTTACATATTAAAAACAACACCATTGATTGCAGGCAAAGCGTCAGCACACTGCGTTATATCATTCCTTTGGCTCTCACTACAAACAAACAAATTGTATTTACATCAACATATTCTCTGCTCAAGAAATCCTTTCAAGATTTTTATAATATGTTTTTTGAAAAAGAAATAATGTTTGAAGATTATAATGGCAATCTTCCTTTAATGATACAGGGTTTGTTACACCCCGGACTGTATAGAGTTGAATTACCACAAACAATTTCTTCTCTTTTATTGATATTACCATTGCTAAAACAAGACTCCACGATTCGGCTTAGTACGCCATCTAACAACACAGATAATATTCTTATAACGATTGATATGCTGCAAAAAGCCGGAATTACTATAAAATGCAGCCAAGATTTGCACGAATTTTTTATTAGCGGAAACCAACGTTATAATGCTTTTGATTATACAATTGAAGCAGATTATTCTTTTGCCTCTTTATGGCTGTGTGCTTCTGCATTAGGCTGTAATATAACTTCGCAAGGCTTGGATATAAAATCAAAGCAACCGGAAAAATCTTTTTTAAAATATATTTCCAATACCGGTGCAAAAATAATACGAAAAGGGAACGGTATTAAAGTCAAAACAGAAGATATCCTTAACGGTATTAAACTAAATATTGAAACAATGCCTGATATATTACCAATCATAGCGGTTTTATCATCCTCCATTCAGGGTATTACGCAAATCACAGGAATAAGAAAACTTAAGCAGTTACAACCGGAAAGAGTAAAGCTTACTATAAATATGATTTTATCCCTTGGCGGAGATATTATAGAAATATCAGACGGCATTATAATAAATGGAAAAGGCAGACTGCAGGGCGGCACAGTCAATACGGCTCATGATCATCGTATCGCTATGGCTTCCGCAATTGCATCAGTTATCTGCGAAGATAATGTTACCGTCACTTATGCTGATTGTGTGAATAAATCATATCCATTGTTTTGGACTGATTTCCGAAATGCCGGCGGCATATTTGAAGAATATTTTATGCATGAATACTAATCTATATATACAATATTGTAAATTGAATATCGGTAAATGATAATGTTTTATGAAAATATTTCTGTAAAAAAATTAGTTGAATTTATGTTCAGCAGCGGTGATATCGATCACCGTTCAACAACTACTCATCTTTCTGCAAAAGAAGGTATTTTAGCTCATCAATATATTCAAAAACAATACGTACCAACTGCACAAACAGAAGTACCCATATCATATCAAAATCAATTTGACGAAATCACTCTAAATATTTCGGGCAGAATTGACGGATTGTTTGCTGATGATCACGGAAACACAGTAATCAATGAGATTAAAAGTACCGCGAAACCACTTGACGAAATATCTCAGCCTCTGGAAACTCATATGATACAAGCTAAACTTTATGGTTTTATGTATTTAAAGAAAAATGATTTAAAACATATTATAATTCAGATCACTTATATTAATATTTATACGATGAAAACCAAAGATTTTGTATACGCTATGGATAGCGAAGAGATAAATAATGAAATGATGAAGATATTTCATTCTTATTTATATTATCTGAAAAAATTAATTCATATAAAGCAACAAAGAAACGATAGTATCTCCTCTTTACAATTTCCATATAATTATCGCAAAGGCCAGCGTAATATTATAAAAAATATATATAAATGTCTGCATGAAGAAAAAAACCTTTTTCTTCATGCCCCCACCGGAAGTGGAAAAACATTGTCTGCTTTATTTCCCAGCTTGAAATATATCATATTTAACGATGAGAAAATTTTTTATCTCGTCAGTAAAGGCACGCAAAAAAAAGTTGTGCTGGAAACTTTAGAATTTTTGAAAAATCATGGCCTTTTTATTAAAGCCGTTATGATTGATGCAAAAGAAAAAGTATGCTGCAATGAAAATAATATCGCAAATTGCAATCCTCAAAAATGTAAATTTGCAATAGGTTATTATAACAAAATAAAAGAGATACTGTTTGAAATACTCCATCATGAAAATGTCATTACAAAAGATGTTATACAAAAATATTCATTGAAATACACAGTGTGTCCGTTTGAACTAAGTCTGGATATCAGCTATTTTTGTGACATGATTATTTGTGATTATAATTATGTTTTTGATCCATTTTCTTCTTTAAAAAGATTTTTAGAAGAAAATAATAAGTATATTTTCTTAATAGATGAAGCACATAATTTAAGCGATCGCGGAAGACAAATGTACTCAGCAGAAATAAGCAAAGATGAATTGTTAACCGTTAAAAAAACAAATAAACAATATAAAAGCTTTTATAATTCATTAACAAAATTAAATACTTATTTGAATAAAATTAATAAATCTTCCGAAACAGATATTGTTGAACTTTCTGTAGATGACCCTGTCTTCTTACAAATCAATAATTTTTTAATAAAAGCAGACAAATATATACATCTAAACGGCGAGCTTCCGGAAAGTATTCAAGACTTTTATTTAACATTATTTAAATTTAATAAATTATTTCAAATAGCTTCTTCTTCTCACATTTTTTATTATGATAAGGTGGAAAAGCAATTAAAATTATTTTGTTTGGATGCTTCCAAATATTTATTGGATACTATATCAAAAAGCTCATCGTCTATATTTTTTTCAGCAACTCTTACGCCAATTGATTATTTTATGCGTATTTCAGGCGGAAGCCCCACCGATTATACTATGATTTCTAAAAGTCCGTTCATATCAGAAAAATTAAAAGTAACAGCTATATGTCATATTGACCTCACCTATAAAAAAAGAAATAAAAATATTGACGAGATCATCCAATATATTAATACAATATTAAACTACAACAAAGGTAATTATATGATCTTTTTTCCTTCCTTCGAATTCATGAATCTTGTTTATGAAAATTATAAACAAAAATACGGAGATGAAAAAATTCTGCTGCAAAAAGTAAATATGAGCGAAACAGACAGAGATGAATTTATCTCCTATTTTGATAACAAAGAAAACAATATATCCGCATTTGTCGTCCTTGGCGGAAGTTTTTCCGAAAGTATTGATTTGGTAGGGGATAGACTAATCGGTTGCGTTATTGTTAGTGTTGGTCTTCCGAAAATCTGCTATGAAAGAGAAAAATTGAAACAATATTATGAAAAAGAGCGAAACGGATTTGAGTTTGCCTATTTATATGAAGGAATGAATAAAATAATGCAAGCCGGAGGCAGAGTCATACGCTCCGAAAATGATACCGGTTTTATATATCTTATCGACAAGCGTTTTAATTATACTCAATATAAATCAATATTATCACAAACATGGGAAAATATCGAATACGTCTTTAATTATGATGATTTTAAAAATGAATTAACCTAGATACCCCACTTACTTGAGTAGCACCTCAGACATACTTTCAGTAAGCAGATAAGTATTTTTTGGAAACGGGGATAATGAATTATTTTTTATTTCCTGCGCATTTTCAAATCGTTTATTTGTATCATACTCGCTCAAGGGAAAATGTGTGGCAAGTAAATATCTGGGATTGATCGAAGAAATTACTTCAACCCCGGATTCTGTTATTAAAAAAATAAAAGGCACTATTAAACAAGTTACATCTTTATTAATTAACTCTGATTCTCTAAAAATCGAAATATCAGGCAAGCTGTCTCCGACATGTAGTATTCTATGCTCACCTAAATATATTAAGAATGCAATATTTTGCACATGTTTATATTTGCTCTGATCATCATGCATTAACCTTGTAATAATCATTTTTATATTCTTGATGCTCAGATCAATTGATTTATTATCATCTAAATCAATTGAAATCAGTTGTGTGATGAAACGTTTTTTAAAATATTTACTTTTCCTCATTTCTGCGATGACAGCTTTAGGTGCTATTAAAGTTGCTTCTAGACATGCGCTTAATATTTGGCATACCAAATCGGGCTGAAAATGCTCTTTATGTTCATGAGTAATTAATATAAGATCAATACTTTCAAAAGGTGTGTTTTTCTGTACCATATTCATTAAAATATCTTTATTGACTGTTGGATACGGAAGAATATTGGGCGAGATGATAGAATCAATTAGAATATTTTTATTATTAAAATTAATGAGTGTTCCCATACATGAGGTATGAATAATTTTATACATTTCTTTTGCCATTACTTCACCATTATTTAAACTATCTATTTATACATTTTTATCTTTATTATTATAATATTTTTAAAAAGCAATTTCAAATATATTTTCATTTTATATGAATGAATTAAGAATATTTTTGTTAATTCGATTTATTTAATTGAAATCATTTACTTAATTTGATATATTATAAAATGATTTCAATATTCCCGAGGTGTATAAATTGAAAAAATTTATTATAGATAATGAAAAGTGCACAGGCTGCAAAATATGCCAAGTAGCATGTTCGACCACATATTTCAGAGACGAATCAAGCCAAATGGCACGACTGAAAATTAATAAAAATAAAGACGAGAAATATAATATCATAACGTGTAGCCAATGTAATATTTGTATAGATATCTGTCCCGTGAATGCACTTTATAAAGATAAAGATGATGTGGTAATGCTAAATAAAGAATTATGTGTAAATTGTCTTATGTGTGTTGGCTTTTGTCCGAATGAAGTAATGATATACAGCGATAAAAGCAATACGCCTTTCAAATGTGTTATGTGTGGAATTTGCGCAAAAAATTGCCCTACCGGGGCATTAAGCCTTAAGACCAAATAAGGAGAAAACTCATGTTAAGACAAAAATCTATTGCAGAATTCAACTATCTTCCAGCCAAATTAGAATATGGCTACGCTAATAAATTGCTTTCTATAGACCTAGATAACTTCCAAATACTTGAAAAACAAATCCCTGAAAAAATCAAACAGACTTTTATAGGCGGCAAAGGATACGGATTGAAGTATTTGTGGGATTCTGTTAATGAAAATACAAGTTGGGATGCCCCTGAAAATGAAATAATAATAACAACCGGTCCTTTGACCGGCCTTACGCAATATCCAGGCGCAGGCAGAGTCATTGTAACAACTCTTTCTCCGCTTACAAAACTCCCTGTCGATGTAAATACAGGCGGATATTTTGGTCCTTATTTAAAGTTTTCAGGCTGGGATGCCCTAGAAATCAGAGGTAAATCAGAACGTGATGTCATTATTTTCATAGATGGTAATTCGGGTATGGTAAGAATTATAGAGGCCACACTTGTAAAAGAGCGGGACACACATATATTGGCACCTTATTTAATTAGTAAATTTGCCTTAGACGATGCCGACAAAAAAAATATTGCTGTATTATCTTCCGGTCGCGGTGCAGAACACTCAAATATTGGTACTATAAATTTTTCATTTTATGATGCTAAACGGAACAAAGTAAGACTAAGACAAACAGGCAGGGGAGGAATGGGCACTGTTCTTCGAGAAAAACATATCTTGGCTATCGTTGTCAAATATACGGGTGTAAACGCATCTCTAAATCATCCCTTTGATCTTTCGACTATCAATAAATTAGCAATTAACATGCATAAGGAAATTGCTTCTCTAAACTACCAAGACGAAAACTATCTGCGAACCTGCGGAACAGCAAATTTTATTGACTTAATGAATGAATATGAACTACTGCCTGTGAAAAATATGCAATATGGATCTCATAAAGATGTAAAAAATATTGATTCTGCAATTTTATTTAAAAAATATTTGAAACAAAATGCTATGGAAGGATGCTGGTATGGCTGTTCTATCGCATGTCGAAAAGTCATAGATGATTTTAAATTGCGAACAGGCCCTTATAAGGGGAAAAAAGTTACTATTGATGGCCCTGAATATGAAGTATTGGCATCACTTGGTGCAAATTGCGGTGTTTTTAATTTAGAAGCCATTCTGGAATTAAAATTTTATTGTGATACGTATGGCATCGATGCCGTATCCTATGCATCTATCATGGCATTTCTTATGGAATGCTATGAACGAGGAATTTTGAATGACGAATTTACCGGGGGACATAAGTTAACTTTCGGCAACTATAGAGTACTACTTAATGTGTTACACGAAATGGCCGAAGGCCGTGGTCTCGGCATTGTTGCTGCTATTGGTATTGAAGGAATCAAAGAATTGCTTGTAGAAGAATACGACGAAGATATCGATTTTTTAAATGACATAGGCATGGTGCAAAACGGTCTTGAGTTTGGGGAATATATGTCTAAGGAATCGCTCGCTCAGCAGGGCAGTTATGGCATAACCAATAAAGGTCCGCAACAAGATCAATGCTGGATGATTTCAATGGATATTATAAAAAATAAAATGCCGACACTTGACGATAAAGCACAGGCTCTGACAGTATTTCCAACATTTCGTACGATGTTTGGAATATTTGGATTATGCAGATTGCCGTGGAACAATATTATTCCATGGCACAGTAATGATCCTGATATTTCCGAAAGTGAAAAAATAACTGAGCACGCAAAAGATTATTGTAAATTATACGAAGCTGTCACCGGAAAAAATCTTACTTTTTCTGAAATGATGCTAATTTCAGATAGAATCTCCACTTTTCAACGCTTATTTAATAAACGTATGGGCAAAGGAATCCGTGAATATGATATCATCCCATATAGAGCAATGGGCCCGGTGACGGCTAAAGAATATTTATCTAAACAAGAGTATTATGATGCACAATTAAGAAACGAAATCAATATTGCTCCGGATAATTTAAGTATAGAAGATAAAATTGATTTGTTGCGAAAATATCGCAGCAACTTGTATCAAGAACTCATTGACAAAGCATACGAAGTTAGAAATTGGGATGCCAACGGTGTGCCAACAAAAGAAAAGCTACAAAGTGTAGGTTTAAATGAAACAGAATTTCTGGATTTAATTAATAATTAATGTTTGGCGGAGAATAATTGATGAAAATTGTTATTGCTATTGATTCTTATAAAGGTACATTATCCTCCTTCAAGGCTGCCAACATTATTAAGCAAGCAATACATGCTTATACAAATAATACACATGAAATACAAATATTCCCCATGGCAGATGGCGGAGAAGGCACATTACAAGCTGTCATGGCTTTTGATCCAAATGCTGTTTTGCATAAAACAATTGTCAAGGATGTATTATTTCGAGATATAGAAGCTCCTTTTTTAATCAATGATAAAAACAAAAGCGCTGTTATAGAAATGGCCAGCATTGCCGGACTTCCTATGCTCAAACCCCACGAGCGAAATGTCCTCACAGCAACAACATATGGCATAGGACAAGTAATCAGAAAAACATTGGATATGAATGTGTCAACTGTTTATCTGGGTATAGGAGGATCTGCTACTAACGATGCCGGAATCGGTATGCTTCAGGCTTTGGGTGCAAAATTCTTAGATGCAAATAACAACGATGTCAGATGTGGCGCGCATGATATTGGGAAAATTATCAACATTGACCTGACAAATTTTGATAGCAGACTTAAAAATACTGACTTCATTTCCATATGCGATGTTGCAAACCCTTTTTATGGACCTAATGGCGCTACATATGTTTATGGCCCGCAAAAAGGCGCATCTGAAGAACAAGTACGTATAATAGATACTTATTTTAAAAATTTCAGCCTCGTGCTTAATCATATTATGAATATTGATATACAAAATATTCAAGGTTCGGGAGCAGGCGGAGGAATTGGCGGAGGGGCCGCCGTATTTTTAAATGCTAAAATAAAAACAGGTGCAGATTGGCTAATAGAATTTTCAAGGATAGAAGAAAATCTTATAGATGCTGACTTAATCATAACGGGCGAAGGAAAAACAGATATGCAGACTTATAATGATAAACTACCTATAAGGATAGGTTTGCTTTCTCAAAAATATAACAAAAAAACCATTATTATCAGCGGTGATACATCAATTCATAAAGATGACATGAAAAAATTCGGAATTGATAACATATATGCATTGACAGATTATTTTTCATTAGAGCAATCCATGAAAGACCCAGAAAAAACACTCTATGAAACAATGCTGCTTATTTGTGATGAAATATTTTAATTTAAGAGGCATAACATGTTTTTAATGTACGATTTGATAGAAAAGAAAAAGCATAGCTACCCTCTAACAGATGAAGAAATCAGGTATATAATAAAAAATTATACAAATTCAAAAATACCTGATTACCAGATGTCTGCATTTTTAATGGCCATTTGGTTTAATAAGCTTACAAATAAAGAGGTGTACGCACTCACTGATGCTATGGTATCTTCGGGGAATATTCTTGATTTAAGCAATATAAGCGGTATAACAGCCGATAAGCATTCTACCGGTGGGGTCGGTGATAAAATCTCCTTGATTCTACTGCCTATTATGGCATCACTTGGTATTAAAATGGCTAAAATGTCAGGGCATGGATTAGGTCATACAGGCGGCACTATTGATAAATTAGAATCTATTCATGGCTTCAATACACAAATCGATAATAACACCTTCCTTAAAAACTTGGAAAATATCGGCATGGTGATTGCCTCACAAAGCTTTAACTTGGCACCGGCAGATAAAAAGATATATGCGCTAAGAGATGTTACGGCCACAGTAGACGATATTCCTTTAATCGCCTCAAGTATTATGAGCAAAAAAATTGCTTCAGGAGCGGATAATATTATCTTAGATGTAAAATGCGGAAATGGAGGTTTTATGAAAGATTACAGTTCCGCTGTTCAGCTTGCCAAATTGATGGTTGATATAGGGAAAAATGCAGGTAAAAACACTTTGGCTGTAATTACGGATATGAATGTACCCCTAGGCAAAGCAATCGGGAATGCTCTTGAAATTTTGGAAGCAGTGTCTTGTTTGAAAGGGAATATGCCTCATGATATCAAACAAGTTGTTTTTACTCTAGGTGCACAAATTTTAATTTTAGCAAAATTTGCGGCCAATGAAAGTATTGCTTGTAAAATGATGGAAAAGGCAATAATAAGTGAAAATGCATATAATAAATTTTTAAATTTCATTGATGCACAAGATGGTGATATTACGCAGATAAAAGATGTTACATTGCTTCCTAAAGCTGGTATTGTCAAAAATGTATATGCTCCAAGTAACGGATATATTGCATCCTATGACTGCACACTGGTTGGTATTGCATCCTTAACAGCCGGTGCCGGCAGACAGAAAAAAGAAGACAATATTGATTACGGAGCCGGAATTTATTTAAATAAATCTTACGGGGAGTATACTAACCGAAATGATATCATTGCCAAGGTGTATTCATCTGATGTTTTCAAAGCCCAAGAAGCTGCCTTCATGATGCAAAATGCTGTTTTTATTTCCGAACAAAAACCACCAGATAGAAATATGATAAAAGGAATAATCAATTGAACGACGAAATCTATAAAAAAGCGTTAAAATATATCACCATGCAAGATAGAACGCGCAGGCAAATGAAAATATATTTACAAAAAAAAGGTTACAATGAAAATGAAATTAATGAATGTATACGCAAATTGGTAGATTATAACTATCTTAATGATAGGCGATATGCACTTCATATCATGGTAAAAAAAATCAAACACAAACACTATTCTTTAGCAATGGCAGAACAGTATTTGCGCTCAGAACTGCTGGACGAATCAGTTATTTACGAGGCAATCAATTCATTAGGCGAAGAATATGAACAGTATGCTCTATCACATTTTTTAACAAAAGAATTGCAAAATAAAACTTTTGAGAGTGAATTTATAAATAAACTAAAGAATAAGGCATTACGCAAAGGATTTAAATATTATCATATACAAGAAGGCATAGACAATATTTTATCAAGAATGAAAGGAGAATGACTCAATGAATATAACTGTATTAGGCTGCGGCCGCTGGGGGAGTTTTATCGCATCCTATTGCTCAGATATTGGTCATAATGTAGTTTTATGGGGACGTGAAGGCTCGGAAAATATGAGCAGGTTAAAAAAAGATAGAAAAAATGAGTATATGCAAATTCCCAATGCAATCGTGTTATCTCAAGATCTTGAATATGCAGTTAACCAAGCAGATCATATTATTATTTCTGTAAGCTCTCAACAGCTTAGAAATCTTTTGGAAAGTATCAAATCATTTAAGTTTTCAAATAAAACAATCATTTTATGTATGAAGGGACTTGAACAAAATACAGGAAAGCGGCTCAGTACAATAGTCGCCGAATATGTGCCAAATACACCTGCGGCGGTTTGGGTCGGTCCCGGCCATGTACAAAATTATGTCTATAAGATACCGAATTGTATGATAATCGACTCGATGAATAAAGAAATTATTCCTATAATTGTTGATGTATTTAATAGTAAACTCATGCGCTTATATATCGGCAATGATATTATCGGCACCGAAATAGGCGCCGCCGCAAAAAATGTTGTCGGTATCGCTGCCGGAATGCTGGACGGCATGGGATATACAAGTTTAAAAGGAGCTTTGATGGCACGAGGTGCCCGGGAAGTGTCTCGCTTAATAAAAGCATTAGGCGGTAATGAAATTACTGCTTACGGGCTTTCACATCTCGGAGATTATGAAGCCACATTATTCTCACCATTTAGTAACAATAGAAGGTATGGGGAGCTTTTTATTAACGGTCAAAGATTTAATAAATTAGCCGAAGGTGTATATACGGCAAAAGCTATGCTGTTACTGGCGAAAAAATATAATGTTGATCTACCTATAACGAAAGGTGTAGATGATATCCTATCATATAAACAAGAACCTCAGGATATTATGTCAGAACTGTTTATACGATCTGTAAAAGGAGAATTTATCGATTAACAACGCATATTATTTCTGTGTTAATTGATTCATGACTTCTAATTTTTTTTGAATTATTTTATTATTATAGATATACATTTCATTTTCGCTCTTTGTAGTCAGAAGTGAAATATGACGTTTTAATGCCGCTTCTGCTACTTCTTTATTTTTTAATTTAATAGAATTATATATAAAATGATGTTCTTGCCCCAAAAAATCATATAAGCTACTATCAGCTGTGATATAGACACGATATCTTTTCATTTTAGGATGAATATTCTCATATGCTTCAATTAAATATTTGTTTTTACTACAGAGAATAATATATTCGTGAAAATCATTTTCAGCTTTGGAAAACTCTTTAAACTCACCGGATTGATAAGCTGATTCTATCTTAACTGTAAGCTTATACAATTGGTTTAGTTCTTCATCTGTGATTCTCATGGCTGCATAGCCAGCGGCCAACGGTTCCAAAACAAACCTAAAATTATTTAGATCAAAATAATCATTGGCATCAAAAGGTGCCACGATATTACACTTCCCGTTGAGTTTTTGAACAAATCCTTCTTTTTCCAAAAGATTGATTGCTTCTCTTACCGGAGTTCTGCTAACACCTAATGATAGCGCTATTTTTGTTTCTACAATTTTAGTTTCGGGTAAAAAATTAAAATTTATAATTTCATTTAAAAGTATTTCATACACAATATCTACCAATGGCTTAAATGGATTTTCGTTTAATTTTTGTATTATTAATTGTTTATTCATTACATCGTTCCCTTTTTAATAAATTCGTTCGTATACTATTTTAAATTAATACAATAAAATGTAAATCATTTAATGTATTAATTTTAATACATAAAAAGAAAAATCCAGTCATAAAATTAAATTTCCTCGGTGAATTGTACGAATTTTGACACCTTTTTTACATCTCTTTATTATTTTTATTATAAAGGAGGTGCTTTTAATGGCAAAGGTAATAATTGACCCTAATTTTTGCAAAGGGTGCGGATTATGTTTTAGCGTATGTCCAAAAAATTTATTAAAAGCCGGAGATAACATCAATGCAAAAGGATACAACTATGCCGTTCAAGAAAATGCAGAACAATGTACTGCCTGCAAACTTTGCGCTGTCATGTGTCCCGATGCAGCAATTTCAGTTTACAAATAAATATAACGAGGTGAAAAAATTATGAGTGAAAAAGTGGTAAAAAAAGGAAACGAAGCCGTTTGCGAAGCAGCTTTACGTGCAGGTTGCCGTTTTTTTGCAGGATACCCTATAACACCACAAACAACGGCAACGGAATACTTATCTTGGAGAATGAAAGAAGTCGGAGGCGTATTTGTACAGGCGGAAAGCGAGCTGGCCGCAATCAATATGATCGTAGGAAGTGCTTTTTCCGGCACTCGCAGTATGACAGCTACATCCGGCCCGGGTCTATCTTTAATGACTGAAACATTGAGTGTAATAGCCGGAACAAGACTCCCAACCGTAATCATAGATATCCAAAGAGCAGGTGCCGGCATAGGAACAATACAAGGCTCACAAGGTGATTTTTACATGATTACGAAAACTTTAGGTCATGGTGGTCTTAAAGGTCTGGTATATGCTCCTGAGTCAATACAAGAGTCTGTGGATCTAATCTATGAAGCATGGGATAAAGCAGAACAATACCGGGTTCCTGTGATTATTATGACTGATGGTACAATGGGTCAAATGATGGAAGCCGTTGAAATTCCCGATTTCAAAGAAGCGCCCGATCTTTCTGATCAACCGTATGTTGCAGGTAAACGAAAAAACGGAAGAAAAAAAAGAATGATTACAGATACCCCTTGGTTCGGTCCTTGTGCATCACAGAATGATAATGTGGAGTATCATTACATCGAGTACGAGAAGATGTACGACGAATGGAATGCTACCGAAGTACGGTTTGAAGAATACATGATGGAAGATGCCGAATATCTTATTATCGCATGGGGAACAAGTGCACGAGTCGCCAAGACCGCCATTAAACGTATGCGAAAAGAAGGATTGAAGGTAGGTTTGTTTAGACCTATAACATTAGTGCCTTTTCCGAAAGACCAAATAATGAAATTAAATAAAAATAAAATCAACGCTATCTTGACGGTAGAGATGACAATACCTTCACAATTTCATCATGAAGTAGTGCAATATCTTGATAGAGACATTAAAGTTGAGACTTATCGACGCGGTGGTGGAAATATGGTTTTAGATGAAGAAATTGAAGAAGCTTTAAAAAAATTAATTTAGGAGATAAAAAATGGATTGTGTATATCAAAGAAGTAATGCCCTGTCAAATGTATCAACATCGTTTTGTCCTGGATGTATGCATAGTACGGCATTGAAAATACTTTGTGAAGTATCGGAAGAACTTGGTATTAAAGATGATTTGGTATTATTAACCCCGATCGGTTGCGCTGTATTCGCAGGAGCCTTCGTTGAATTTGACTCTTTTGGTGCTCCCCATGGAAGACCGGGCGCAACAGGCACGGGATTTAAAAGAAGTAACCCTGAAATCCCATTGGTACTTTACCAAGGAGATGGCGACTGTGCTTCAATCGGAATTGCCGAAACATTACACGCGGCAAACAGAGGTGAAGGCTTCACAGTCATTATGGTCAATAACCAAGTTTACGGCATGACCGGTGGCCAAGCGGCGCCCACAACTCTGCCAGGTCAAAAAACTACAACATCCCAATATGGAAAAAGTGTCGAAGAAATGGGAGACCCTATAAAATTAGCAGAGATGATTGCCGCTTTAAAAGCCCCGAAATATGTAACAAGGCAAGCTCTACATACACCTAAAAATATTCTCGCAGCAAAAAAAGCCATTAAAAAAGCACTGGAAATTCAACTTCATGAAGGCGCATATTCCTTTATAGAGCTCATGTCAGCATGCCCTACAAACTGGAAAATGGACCCAAAAGATACGCCGAAATACATGAACGAAATCGTATTAAAAGAATATCCCATCGGCGATTTAAAAGGATGAAAGGGGAGAATATAGCATGGAAAACAGTTATTTATTAGCAGGTTTCGGTGGTCAAGGAGTTCAAACATTAGGTCAGTTGTTGACCTATGCAGCGACTGATGCAAAAAAATATGCTACTTATTTACCTGCTTATGGCGGCGAAATGCGTGGCGGCACATCAAATTGTACGGTAAAAATTAGCGATGAAGAGATTGGTTCTCCTGCAGCCAGAAGTTATAATTATGTTGTTGTTTTAAATGTACCCTCTTATAATGCATTTAAAAATAAAGTAAAACCAGAAGGCACGCTCTTTGTCAACTCTAATTTAATATTAGACGCACAACCACCTGAAGGCACACAATTAGTAAACGTGCCCTTAACAGATTTGGCAAATGAAGCTGGTTCACAAGTTGTATCAAACGTCCTTATGTTTGGACTTTTATGTGCATATACCGGTGATATAGATTTAAATACAGCTAAAGAAACGATGCTTAAAAAAATGGCATATAAAGAACAATTTATACCAATCAATACAAAAGCTTTCGAGTTAGGCGTTAAAAAAGGCACTGCATTAAAATAAAATTATAATTTAATTATGAAAAGGAGATTCACTATGAAAATTGCAATCTTAGGCGCAGGTGCTATGGGCGCTTTAATTGGTAGCGGATTTCAAAAAGGTGGAGCAGACGTGTGGCTTGTAGACCCATTTAAAGAGCATATGGAAAAAATTAAAAACGAAGGATTGAAGATTCATTTAAATGGCGGCGAAAAAGAAGAATATGTAAAGATGAATACAGCAATCGATCCTTCACAAGTAGGCATATGTGATGTTGTTGTTGTGCTTGTTAAAGGTATGTACACAAGATCCGCTGTCGAAAATGCAAATGCATTATTTGATAATAATACTTTTGTTATTACGCTACAAAACGGCGTCGGCAATGCAGATATTTTAGCTGAAATTTTTGATGCTAAACGTGTTGGATACGGCGTTTTAAATTTAGCCAGTGTGTTAGTTTCGCCGGGCGAAATAAACGCAAATTACATAAATAATATTGAAAATGTTTTTAACATTTATTTCAATAGCATATCAAATGAACGTTTGGAAATATGCAATCAATTGGTTAATATTCTAACTGCAGGCGGATTCAAGACAATATATTCAACAGAAGCAGATATTTTTATATGGCAAAAATTAATTGTTAATTGCTGTGTTAATTTAACATGCGCAATGACAAGGCTGACAATGGGGCAGATATTTGATCAACTGGACGGCAGAGAACTACAACGCAAAATAGTCAAAGAACTCGTCGAAGTTGCCAATGCTAAAGGAATCCCGTTTGATTATGAAAACGAATGGTATCACTGGGAACATGAAGCTCTGCCTATGGGAAGACCTCATTATCCTTCCGCTGCTCAGGACATGTTTAATTTCAGGAAAACCGAAGTTGATTTTTTAAATGGCGCTGTATGCAGGGAAGGAGATAAGCATGGTATTGAAACTCCGGTTAATGATACTATAGTAATGCTCTCTCATATTATAGAAAATACATATGATATTCAGTATCCCAGAAAGTAAACTAGATTAGATGTTTATTATTTTTTAAAATGATAAAATATTTTCATAAGTACAGTATAATATACTGTACTTTAATTTAATAAAGAATACTTTAAATATTTTCTTTAATTTTTTTTCTTGACATTAGTATACTAAATCTGTACAATATCTTATGTTGTCGTTATCATTATTTAAATGATAGATTTTGATATCTATTATTTATAAAAAATTTATTAACTGTAAATTTAAACGGAGGTTATTATGCAAAAAGTTAATAAAGGAAAATATTTTAACTCTATAAGCATCGGTGTTGCTGCTGTTTGGTTTTCTTCGCATTGCGGAGCCGGATTTGCATCAGGAACACAAGAAGTCGCTTATTTCGTAAGACACGGTTTCTTAGCACCTTTTATGCCTATTTGGGCTATGTTTATCGTTGGCATGCTTATGTATGTTACTTTGGAAACAGGTCGTCTGAATGGCGTATCAACTTATTCGGAAATTGTTGGCAAAGCATATGTTCCGATTCAAGCAGTTTTAGGAAGAACATATGATATCATCCAAACAATTTCCATGCTGCTTGCTCCGGCTGCGTGCTTAGCCGCAGGCGCTGCATTGTTTAATCAATACTTTGGACTGCCGACATTCTTCGGTACAGTTATAATGCTAGTACTTACTGTTCTAGTTTGTTTGTTTGGCGCCAAAGTTGTAAGGACTTTCGGAACTATTCTTACCGTTGGTATGATTATTATTGTAGCCATCATCGCCGCAATCGGTATTCATGCAAACGCATCTAATATCGCCAAGATTGTTTCTAACCATGAAATCTATACTTCTGTAGGCCAATCATTATGGTGGGGCACACTTTACGGCTTATTCCAAAGCGGTATCTGGGCAGCGGGCTGTGCAGCAGCTGCAGGTATGAGATATCGTAATGAAGCCAAAGGTGCTGCAATTATGGGTATCGTATTAAACTCACTTATGCTTGCATTTGTAGTAACCATGATCATGGGCGGTATGCCTACAGTTGCAACTGATGAACAAGCAAAACTTTTACCGACATTGTTTGTTGTGCAAACATTGAATATTCCTGCATTTAACATTATTTATCCATTGCTTCTCTTCATGGCTCTGATCACAACATCTGTCGGTTTTGTATTTGCGGTTCAAGGCAGATTAGGACTTATATTCTTTAAAAAGATGGAAAATCAAAAACTGAAAAACGCAATTATTTCAACTGGTTGGCTGGTTGTTATCTGGTTAGTTGCTCAGTTGGGTCTTCTTACTATTGTTCAAAAAGGGTATGCGTCACTCGGCTATATTTACATCTTTATTCTTATCATTCCTATGTTTACATTGGGTGTTAAAAACATCAAAAAATATCGCAGACTTGAAGAAGCCGGCGAATTACCACCTGGTGTTGATAACAGAATAACTGTAACAGAATAATATAGGTTAATACTTTAATACCAATAAATATTGTCTGGTCATTTAAATTTTATAATTTTAGATATAAAATGCATAACATTCGTTTGTTATGCATTTTCATTCATATATATAAAATAATATTAAAATAAGATTTGAAATATCAGTATATTAGTTGATTATAAAGAAATTTATGATAAACTAATTATAAATATAAACAAGAACCATTCAAATATCCTAAGTTAATAAATATACTGGAATGATATTATGAATAATATCAATACCCAGTATGCTTTTTTTGAAATAAACTTTACAGATCTATTAATTATTGCTAAATACTCATATCTTATAAATATATTAAGGAGATCTATATTTATGCTGAAAAATTCCTGCATCAATCCTGAAATTATAAGTACCCTTAGTTTTTGTGGTCACGGGGATAAAATTCTAATCGTGGATGGCAATTACCCTCTTGCCTCTAAAAGCGGAAATGCAAAAAAAGTATATTTGGGTGTTTCCAAAGGTTTACCTACTATAACAGATGTGTTAAAAGCATTAACAGGATCCGTAAATTTTGAGGCAGCTGAAGTCATGATGCCCGAAGATGGCAGCACAACGGAAATTATGGAAGAAGTCAAAACCCTTCTTCCTAAAGTAAAAATCAGCAGTTGCAGTCGTCTGAAATTTTACGAAAATGCGTGTGATGACAGTATACGTTTAGCAATATCTACCGGTGAGCAACGATTTTACGGCTGCATTATTTTAACTGTTTTTGTAGCATAATTTATTCTGAGATTATATATCAACTTTCATTGCTGTATACTGCTATTATAAAACAAACATAGAAAACAAAAATTTAATTTTCTAAAACAAAGGTGATACATATGTCTAAATTTGATAAGCATTTTAAATTAACTGAACAAGATATTATTGAATACGCAAAAGAGAAACTTGCTTTCTTTTCCACAACTGCACAACTTAACTGTAAAGAAATAGGGGACGGGAATATTAATTTTGTCTTTCGTGTCATCGATGAAAAAAGCGGGCAATCTGTAATTATTAAACATTCAGATATCCAGGTGCGTTCTTCAAAACGTGATATAGGTTTGGATCATAATCGCATTGAGGCAGAAGTGCTACAGCTCCAGCAAAAATTAGCGCCGGGTCTTGTACCAGAAGTATATTTATATGATCCTATCATGTGCTGTATATGTATGGAAGATTTAAAGGACTATGAGAATATGCGCTACGCAATGATCGCACATAAAATTTTTCCGGGTTTTTCAGAACAAATTACCACTTTTTTAGCGAATACGCTGATTAGGACTACAGATAGCATTATCAGACCCCAGGAAAAAAAAGAAATGGTAAAGAAATTTATTAATCCGGAATTATGCGAGATAACCGAGCGATTAGTATATACAGAGCCTTATTTGAATACCTTGGGTCTCAACAAAGAATTCGAGCCGAATAAAAAATTCCTAAAAAAGGAACTTTACGACGACAAAGAATTGCATTTAGAAATAGCAAAGCTAAAAGAAGCGTTTAAATCCAACACACAAGCTCTTATTCACGGTGATTTACATACAGGATCTATTATGATAAAACCCGGCTCCACAAAAGTATTAGATCCTGAATTTGCTTGCTATGCACCCAGCGGATATGATATTGGCAACCTTCTTGCAAATTTAATTTTTGCATGGGTCAATGCAGAAGTTACTATGCAGGAAGGCAAAGAAAAAAATACTTTTGTATTATGGGTTGAAGAAAGCATTATTCAAATAGTCGACCTGTTTAAAGAAAAAGCAATAAAAATATTAAAAGAAGAGACCACCGATGCCATCGCCAAGACCTCCGGATTCATAGAGTGGTATGTAAAAAGCTTACTTGCAGATAGTGCAGGTGTGGCAGGTTGTGAACTTAATCGACGTGTAATCGGAACAGCAAAGGTGAAAGATATTGCAGGAATAGAAGATGAAAGTAAGCGCATTCTGGCTGAACGTATCTGTGTTTTAACAGCAAAAGAATGTATCAAGAATAGATTCAAAGCATATCATAATGGCGCAGATTATGTCACAACCATCCGATTAGCCGCAAAGAAAGCAAAAAAACTTTGATAAGGAGAGAAAATAAGCATGGATGATTATATACAAAAAAAACAAGAATTATTAACTTATGCCAAGCAATCTTTTGATGAAGCTTTGTTTGCCGGTACAAGCGGGAATTTAAGTACCTATGATCCACAGAGCGGAATCATAGTCATTACACCAAGTTCTGTTTCTTATGCTACAATGAGTATCAAAGATATAATGGTACTCAAACTGGATGGAACAATTTTACAAGGAGATCGCCGTCCATCTTCAGAATGGCGAATGCATGCCGAAATCTATAATGCCAAACCAGAAATTCGCGCTATTGTTCATACACATTCTCCTTATGCGACATCTTTTGCCGTAAGCAACGAAACAATCCCCGTTATTTTAATTGAAATGGTTCCTTTTCTTGGAGGAGATATTCAGGTGGCTGAGTTTGCTCTTCCCGGCACTTCTGATGTTGGAACGCAAGCCATAAAAAAGCTTACAGATCGAAATTCATGCTTACTTGCCAATCACGGAGCAGTAGCCGTTGGCTCAAATTTGTCTCAGGCACATATCCGAGCCGTTTATGTAGAAGATGCAGCTAAAATATATGCCTTAGCCAAAGGACATGGAAACGTTACAGTGATACCAACAAAATATATAAAAATGATGCTGAATCGCAATAAATAAAAATTAAAAGAGGAGTATTATAATTATTATGCGTATTTATACATGTTATCCTCCAAAGAGCATACAAGGAGGCAATACTATATGATCAGATATGATGAAGGAATGGCATTTATGCTGCGTTATGAAAATGTAGCATGGTATGAGAACGGCAAGGTACGTATCCTTGATCGTCGTATATATCCTATGGAAACAAAATATGTAACTTGTACTACACATGAAGAGGTAGCACAAGCTATAGCCGATATGGTTACTCAAAGCGCCGGACCTTACACAGCAGCAGCTATGGGTATGGCTCTTGCCGCTTACGAAGCAATGCAAAAGGACGAAAAAGATATTCTTCACTTTATGGAAAAAGCTTCATACACATTATCCCACGCTCGCCCTACTACCGTTGAAAAAATGAAACGGGTAGTAGAAGGTGCGATGAAAATAGTGAGAGGAAAACTGGAGACAGGGGAAACTGGTCAAAAATTAGTAGATGCTGTATTTGATTATGCCTTCAATTTTATCAATAATAATTATAAAAAGCATCATGTTATAGCTAAATACTTAGCTGATCATGTGCCTTGCAACGGCACTGTTATGACACAATGTTTTGGCGAAACAATCATCGGTACATTACTGCATGAATGTCGAGAAAGAGGAAACTCGATTAAGATGATTTGTCCTGAAACACGCCCATATTACCAAGGAGCACGCCTTACAGCCAGTGTCGCCTGCGATATGGGCTTTGATGTTACTGTGATTACAGATAATATGCCTGGCTATGTGATGCATGAAAAAAAAGTGGATTTATTTACCTCGGCTGCCGATGTGATCACTATGGATGGTTATGTTGTAAATAAAGTCGGTACATTCCAGATTGCATTGGCAGCCAGTTATTGGGGCATTCCATATTTGGTAACGGGAATCCCAAATCCGGCACATCCCAATATCAATTCCGTCAAGATCGAACTGCGTGATCCTTCGCTGACAATGGATACATTAGGCACAAAAACAACTATGGACGGCGTTCAAGGTTTTTATCCGGCATTTGATATTACGCCACCAAAGCTTTGCGATGGAATTGTTACCGATAGAGGTATATTTGCACCTATTAATTTAAAAACATACTTTAATAAAAAATAATATAGAATATTAATTTTAATAACAGAGCCGTTAGGCTCTCTTTAATTTCCAAATAAATAAAAGTAATAAAAAATCCTCATAAAAAAAGATATTTAAGAGGATACTTTTTTTCTGGTACTCCTTCAGGGACTCGAACCCTGGACACCCTGATTAAGAGTCAGGTGCTCTAGCCAACTGAGCTAAAGGAGCATAAATGGCAGGGGCAGAAGGACTTGAACCCTCGGCACGTGGTTTTGGAGACCACTGCTCTACCAACTGAGCTATACCCCTAAACTTTTTCTATTATACTTGAAAGTAGTATATTCGTCAATATTTTTTATTTATAAAATTATGCTTTGAATTAGTTCACATTATTACTTATGACTTACTTATTATTTTAACACAACAGGGGAATAAATTAATCTTTGCGCAGATCCATAATGTAAGTTAATTGCCAAACATAATTGATAAAAATATAAATATTTTTATGTCAGCTTTAAAATATATACTTTATAATTAGACAGTATAGATCATATATCAGCGATACTATTTTAATTTTTAAAGAGAAGAAGAACAAAATGTAACAAAAAGCTTAAATAACTTTCCACTAAATACAGGTTTTATGTAAAATATATTGACAAAAATTAATTATTTTTATAAAATGTATATATGATAATAAAATTGGGAGTTTTTATGAATACTTATTCTAAAGATTTATCTGCTACTTTAAATGTTAAATTACAAGAAATATTAGATGAGCTTCCGGAATTTATTAAAACTTTTTTTACTGGTATAGATTCTTCTACAGCTATTCGGACACGTGTTGCATACGCAATTGATATTAGAGTTTTTTTTGTTTATCTCCTATCAGAATCTATTTTAAAAGAGAAACAATCTTTGAAGGATATTACGCTGCATGATATCGACGGCTTAGACAGTATATGCATTGAAAAATACTTATCGTATCTATCGTATTATAAAAAAGATGATATCGTCTATACAAATTCAAATTCTGCAAAAGCGCGTAAATTAAGCAGCATCAGAAGTATGTATAAATATTTTTATAAAAAAGGCATGATTTTAAATAATCCTTCTATTTTAGTTGATATGCCAAATAAAAAAGAAAAACCAATCATCCGCATGGAAGCAGATGAAAGTGCTAATTTACTTGATAATATCGAAATAGGCTCAAATATGACTAAATTTCAAAAAAAATATCATGTAAAAACCCATGAACGCGATTTAGCGATTACAACATTATTTTTAGGAACAGGTATTCGCGTAAGTGAATGCGTAGGTCTCGATATAAACGATATAGACTTTTCAAATAACTGTTTTAAAGTCACACGCAAAGGCGGAAATGATGAAATATTATATTTTAACGAAGAAGTCAGACATGCTTTGTTAAAATATTGCGATATCAGAAAAAAAATAATACCGTTACCTGGCCATGAAAAAGCATTCTTTTTATCTTTACAAAAAAAACGAATGCAAGTAAGCTCTGTTCAAAAAATGTTAAAAAAATATATAAAAATATCTGTACCTTTGAAAAATATTTCACCTCATAAATTAAGAAGTACCTTTGGAACAAATCTATACAGAGAAACGGGTGATATTTATTTGGTTGCAGAAGTTCTTGGCCATAAAGATGTTAATACAACTAAAAAATATTATGCGGCTTCCAGTGAAGAAATGCGAAAACTAGCTGCCAAACAAATAAAATTACGTTGAAATTTAGTATGTTTTACAGCTGTGTTGCGTCCATTTGATATGGTATGATCAGCTTTTGCCCCGGATAAATATATTCGTTTGATGCTATATCATTGCTTAATCTTATAGTTCTTATAATTTGACGAATATCTTCATTGCTTCGTGCTAAAGCAGCAATATCCCAAAGCCGATCACCATCTTTCACAGTGTAAATTGTAGTGACTTGAATACTTTCAGATGATATTGTTTGCGTTCCAATAAAGATGCTCATTATAAGAATTATAAACAGACCGAAAACACACATTATAAAATAAAATCTAAATTTATTTACAATTATATATTTTGACCTCATCATTTTTTATCACTTCCCTCTTTATAAGAACATATGTTCTGTGTTTATTATATCAAACACATGTTCGATGTCAAGTGTTTTTTTTTGCAAAACAGAACAAATGTTTGACTTTCAAAGTATCATATATTATACTTTGAAAGAGGTGCATATGATATGTATGATGATTTAACAAAAAAACAGCTGGAAATATTGGAGTTTATGAAAACAGAGCTAAAACAAAAGGGCTATCCCCCTTCCGTCCGAGAAATAGCTGCTGCTGTCAACTTAAAGTCTACATCTTCTGTACATTCTCAACTTGAAAAATTGGAAAATAAAGGATATATCAAAAGAGATCCTACCAAACCCCGAGCAATTGAGATCGTTAAAAATCGGCAAGACGATGATTTTATAGATATTTCTGCCGGTGAAATAGTCAATATCCCCGTCGTTGGTACTATTACGGCAGGTCAACCGATTTTAGCAATAGAAAATATTACCGAAGTTTTTCCCTTACCTTTGTCTTTTGCTAAAAATAATGATTGTTTTATTTTAACTGTAAAAGGTGACAGCATGATAGAAGCAGGCATTTTTAACGGGGATTATATTATCGTTCAAAAAACAAACAATGCAAACAACGGTCAGATAGTTGTCGCCATGTTAAATGACGAGGAAGCAACTGTAAAAACATTTTATAAAGAAAAAGATTATATTAGATTACAACCTGAGAATTCAAATATGGAACCCATTATTTCGCGAGATGTCAAAATAATCGGGAAAGTCAGCGGTGTAATACGAAAATTATAAGTTCTATATTGTTTATATATTAAAGGTACTCCTTATTGTATTATATATCAAATCATGTCCTTGCTCATTCGGATGAATACCATCATTACACAGATATTCTGAACAATTCATACTTTGTAAAAAAGGCGTCCTGATATCTAATATTAAACAATTGTGTTTCTTTGCATTTTTCCAGATAATATTATTATAACTTTCTTGCCATCTAGAGATATTATCTACATTTTTAAGCCAGATAAGAATCTTTTCCCCTTTTATTTTATCGTTTTGTGTAAAAAAATTAAAATATTTTTTAGAATCAATCGGCGGCAAAGTTAATAAAATAATTTTTTTGCCGCAAGAAAGAACTTTACTTATAATCTCTTCCATAATAGCAGAATATTCATTTAAAGGCGTTTTAGGTATATGAACTTTATCAGGATTATCCGCTATTTCATCCCAATAAAAATCGCAATCATTTCCCCCATACTCCATAACTATATAATCGGATTGTATAACATTTATTTTTTCGTTTAGATATTTATAAGCATGCTTTATGGTTGCGCCGAATTTCGTCTTACTTTGAACATACTGAGGATAAAGTCTATATAATTTATTTATAAAACTATCATTATACAATGTATATTTTTCTTTAACATTATCAAATAAAATACCTTTTGAAATAGAATCACCTAAAACAAAAATATTTTCCATTTTTTCACCTATTTAAATTTAATTTTTCTATATCATACCTCATCATACACGAAATTCAATAGTTTACAATATAATTCACCCGTCCGCATATATTTTCAACACTATCTGGTGAGAAAAAAAATAATCACCTACTATAGTGATTATTTGAAATGCTTTTTATATAATTATTTCACTAATTGCATTTTACTTAAAACGTTCATTACGGCACATTTTCCATGCTCATATGTTAGTCCGCCTTGAAAATAAACCATATAAGGTTCTTTCATAGGGCTATCCGCACTCATTTCAATAGAAGATCCTTGTATAAAGCATCCGGCTGCCATAATAACATCACTATCGTAGCCCGGCATACTCCAGGCATAGGGCGTGACATAACTGTCAATCGGTGATATTTCCTGAATTGCTTTGCAAAACAATTCAATCTCATTTTTATTCTTTAAACATATTGCTTGTATAATATCACTTCGTTTGTCTTTATTATCGGGATATGTTTGATAACCACTTCTGGAAAAACATTCGCCCATTAACATTGCGTTTCTAAGAGCCTGATTCGTTATTTTGGGCGCTAAGAATAACCCCTGTAAGATATTCCTGTTTTGATTTAAGTTTGCACCTGCTTCGCTTCCAATTCCCGGCGTATTTAATCTTTGGGCACACATCTCTACCAAAGATTTTTTCCCGGCTATATATCCACCGGTTTTTGCTATTCCTGCGCCTATATTTTTTATCAGACTGCCGGCGATAATATCCGCGCCGACTTCACATGGTTCTCTCTTTTCTATAAATTCTCCGTAACAATTATCAATAAAAATTATAATATCTTTTTTTATTTTTCTAATTTCCTGAATAGCTTGCTCTATTTCATCAATATCAATCGCTTTTCTGTTATCATATCCTGTCGAACGTTGCATGTAAATCATTTTGGTAGTCTCATCAATAGACTCTATGGTCTTTATAATATTTATTTTCCCATTTTTCAGCAGATCAACTTGCTTATAAAAAATCCCAAAATCTTTTAGAGTTCCGGACGCACTCGGTGACGAAATAGCGGTCCGCACAGTTGCATAGGGCGCATTAGTGATACTCAGTAATGTATCTCCGGGTCGTAAAATTCCAAACAGACACGTCACAATCGCATGTGTGCCATTAAAAAAATGCGTACGCACCATGGCAGATTCCGCCTTAAAGACATCCGAAAAAACCCGGTCAATCACATCACGCCCATCATCATTATACCCATATCCGGTGGTTTCGGCAAAGTGTCTCTCAGAGACACGATTTTTTTTAAATGCTGATAATACTTTTAATTGATTGTATAATAAAATATCATCTGCTTCTTTAAACTTTGCCAAAAGCATATTTTCAGATTCATCGACAAAGTCTATGACCTTTTTCGTTATATTGTACTCATTAAATATATCCATATTTTTATATATTCAGTCTCTCCTTGACATAGTGAATAATCTCCAGATAAAGCTCTTGTTTTGACAAATATTCATTTACAGTAAAAAATTTCACATCTTTGTTATTCCTAAACCAAGTAAGCTGTCTTTTTGCATAATTTCGTGTTCTTTTTTTTATCAATTCTTTTGTTTCTTCGAGCGCCGTTTTACCTCTAAAATAAGCCAATAATTCTTTATAGGCAATTGCTTGCATACTATTGTTTTTTTCAGTACATCCTTTTTTATATAACTTATACACTTCATCCAAGAGTCCTTGATTAAACATATCATCTACCCTTTGATTGATCCTCTCATATAAAATCAATCTCGGCTCAAAATTCAAGGCTATGTATGCATAGTTAAATACAGGTAATTTTTGCTGTACATTTTTTGATTTTGTTTCTTGGTTTACATAATATATTTGCAAAGCTCTAAGAACACGTTTTGTATTGTTTTTATGAATTCTCTTTGCTTCCTCGGGATCAATCTGTTGCAATAAACCGTACATATATTGCGCGCCATATTGAGTTAATTTTTTTTCAAGCTCTTCTTTAATCGCGGTATTCTGAGATGTGCTTCCTAAATGATAATCATATAATAATGCATCAATATATAGACCTGTCCCCCCTACTATGATTGGGATTTTTCCTTCTGATGTAATTTTATTAATATTTTCATTTGCTTTTTTTTTAAAAACAGCTACATTATATTCATCTTCAGGCTCGCACTCGTTAATAAGGTAGTGTTTAATACCGCACATTTCTTCATCACTTGGGGTCGCTGTGCCAATATTCATCTCTCTATAGTTCTGCATAGAATCCGCACTTATGATTTCCCCGTTAAAATACCGGGCAAGGTTAACTCCTAAAGCTGTCTTCCCCGTAGCGGTAGGCCCACCTACAATGATTATTTTTTTCATACTATCTCCCGAAAAGTTTATCAATAAAACCTTTTTTGACCTTGATAATCGTATCTCTGCCATGCGGACAGATAAAAGGCGTTTTTGTCTTTATTAATTCTTTTATCAAACTCTGTACTTCAAAGCTATCTAAAGTTCGATCCGATTTCACCGCCGCCGAACATGCTTTCTTAATGATCAAATCATTTCTGTTCGTATAAGTCGCAGCCAATTCGTTCTTCATAAAATCTACAACATCAAATAATATTTGTATGTCTTGAATTTTCGAAGCAATAATTGGAACCGTATATATTTTAATGCTGTTTTCTGTCAATTCCAATTCAAATCCCAAGTGAAATAATAAATTTACATTCTCTTTTATTAATAAAACGTCTGACACAGACAAATTTTTTTCAAAAGGCACAAGCAATAATTGACGTCTTATGCTATTTTTATTAAAGTGATCAATAAACTGTTCATATAATATACGTTCATGCGCTGCATGTTGATCAATTAAATATACATAATCATTATATTCCATAATGATATAACGATTAAAGATATGCCCTGCCATTTTCGCATTTACTAATGCTTTTAGTTCATCTTTGGATATAATATTTTCCTGATATGTATCTTCCTTGACATCTTCCTTCTGGTTTAGCACGTCATTATTTTGATGACTAAATATGCCTTCTATATAAGAATCGCAATTGCTATCATCCTCTTTTTGCGTGTTTGTGCGACACATATCATCATTGATAAGGTTGATAAAAGAAATTGTATCGGTATGTTTATAATTAGATGTATGTATCTCTGTTTGTATACTATCTTTATCTGTAGTTTTATCCAATTTACAGCCATTATTTTCTTCTATTATGCTTAGATTATGCAAAGGACTTATTTTTATCGACGAAAGAGCATTTTTTACAGCATCTTTCAGAAGCATAAAAATCAATGTTTCATTTGCAAATCGCACCTCGTCTTTTGATGGGTGCACATTGACATCCACCATATTAAAAGGAAGTTCAATAAATAATATATAATCTCCGCCTCCTCTTTTCCCTTCTCCAAGTAATTCCTCATATGCTCTCTTAATCGCAGAATAAATAACTTTTGAATAAACCAGCCTCTTATTAATAGATACAATTCTGACTGTTTTGCTTTTAGCTGATAAATCAGAAAAAAAGCCTTCCGCTTTAAACGGATCTTGACTATAATTCAATTTAATTAACTTTGATGCAAAATCTTTTCCGTATACTTCATAGACAGCACTTAGCAAATTGCCATTCTTTGAAGTATACAGCCTGATGTTCCCATTGATTTTTAAAGTAAAAGATATATCATAATTAACAATAGCAAAGTGTTCTGTTAGCGCAGTTATCTGCCTTAACTCATAATCAAAATTTTTAAGGTGTTTTTTTCTTGCAGGTAAATTAAAAAACAGATCGCTTACAATAATTTTTGTGCCGGTGTTTTTTATAATATCTTCTTTTAATAAAGGCTTTGATGCTTTTATTTTAAAATGAGTGCCTGTTTCTTCCTCTATTGTTTTAGTGAATAAGTCTACCTCTGAGACTACTGAAATGGCAAATAGTGCTTCGCCTCTAAATCCTAAGGATGTTATGCCCGATAAATCATCTTCCGAATTGATTTTGCTGGTGCTGTGCCGCATAAAGGCCAATTCAACATATTTTTTGCTTATTCCTATACCGTCATCTTCAACTATAATTTTGTTTTTTTCAATATTGAGAATGATATTAGAAGCTTTAGCATCTATGGAATTTTCTATTAACTCTTTTACAATATTCAGTGGGCGCGAAATAATCTCTCCGGCAGCAATTTTTGAAATAACAGTGTTATCTAATATTTTTATTTCATTCAACGGCTTTCTCCTTTTCAAGATTATTTTTTATCTGATTTAATATCATTAATGCATCAATCGGTGAAATATTATTTATCGATAGATTCTTTATAATATCTATAGCCTCTTTCTCTTCTTTACTTAATAATTCATTTTTCATGTTAAACATATTTAACGTAATATCTGTACTGACAATATTTTCAATTTTATTTTTACTAATATATTCTTGCTTTTCTAAAACCTGAAGAATTGATCTTGCCCGTTTAATAATATTATCGGGCATGCCGGCAAGCCGCGCCACATCAATTCCATAACTTTTATCGACGGTTCCTTCCTCAATTTTTCTTAAAAAAATAACCTCATCTTCTTTTTCTACCGCTCTAATGCACAGATTAACGATACCATCGTGGCTGTCCAGCTCGGTCAATTCATGATAATGTGTCGCAAAAAGAGTTTTTGCGCCTAAGATATCTTCATTTGATATATACTCACATATTGCCCATGCAATACTTAGCCCATCAAAAGTACTTGTTCCTCTCCCGACTTCGTCTAAAATAATTAAACTTTTTTTTGTTGCATTTTTTAGTATATTGGCCACTTCGTTCATCTCGACCATAAAAGTACTTCGCCCGCTCAACAGATCATCACTGGCTCCCACACGAGTAAATATCTTATCTACCACAGATATTCGGGCAGACTTAGCAGGTACGAAGCTGCCTATGTGAGCCATCAGCGTTATAATTGCTATTTGGCGAATAAACGTGCTTTTGCCTGCCATATTAGGCCCCGTAATGATCTGCATTCTTCTATCCGAAGTATTAAGATTACACGAATTAGGAATAAATTCATTATTTTTTTCAATTTGCTCTATGACCGGATGACGTGAATCCATAAGTTTTATGATGCCATTATCTGCTATTTCAGGACGGCAATACGAATAAATATATGCTGTATATGCAAAAGTGGTTAGAACATCAATTTCTGCAATTGCTTCCGCCGTATGAAGAATCCTTTCAATCTGACAAAAAATTTCTTGGCGTACCATTTCAAACACTTGTGCTTCTCTTTTTGTCAATTTATCTTCTGCCGATAAAATATCGGTTTCCAATTGTTTTAATTCTTCTGTAAAATATCTTTCAGAATTTGCCAGAGTTTGTTTCCTTATATAATTTTCAGGTACTAAATTTAAATTTGCGTTTGATACTTCTATGTAATAACCAAAGACTTTATTATATTTAATTTTTAGATTTTTAATTTTTGTTTTCTCTTTTTCAGCATCCTCCATATCGGAAAGTATTTTTCGGCTATTTTGTGTGATATTTCTCAGATTATCTATTACTTCATCATAACCCTTTTTAATTATATTTCCATCTTTTAGCTGAGCCGGAGCATTATCTTCTATAGCATTTCTAATCATATTTGCTATATCATGTAAGTCATCAATACTGTGAGAGAGCATCGATAAATAATCATTTTTTGAAATTTTTAATACATTTTTTACGTTTTTTAAATTTAATGTAGAATATTGAAGCAGCAGCATGTCTTTCGGCGAACAATTATCGTTACAAATCCTCGTAGCAATACGTTTGATATCATATATTTCCGATAGTATTTCTTTCATATCATTCATTTGAATAATATTGTCTCTTAGTTCCTGAACCGCATTTTGACGAAAAAGAATTTTATTTTGATTTTTTAAAGGATTTTCAATCCATTCTTTAAGCTTTCTAGAGCCCATCGCAGTATCACATTTATCTAATACCCAAAGAAGAGACCCATGCTTTTCCATTGTCGTCATATTTTTTGTAAGTTCCAGGTTGCGCCTGCTTGTCGCATCTAAAATCATGTATTCATCTTGTGTATATTTTTCAATATTTTTAATGTATCTAATCATTTGTTTATGATTGTTATTTAAATATAACAATACGGCACCGATACATCTTATATAAGATAATTCATTCGAATCATAAATTTCTGCTCTATTTAATTTTGAGACACTAATATGTTCTTTTATTATTTTTACCGCCTTATCATATTGAAAGAAACTATTATCGAGCACATGTATAGAATGTTTATATTTTGTAATTAGATTTTTTTTATTATTTTCTTCTATAAAAACGTCATTGCATAATATCTCTTTAGGGGATATTTTTTCTACTTCATTGATCAAATTTATATTTCTTTCTTGCCCCGAGAGTATGCACGTTTTGAATTCAGCAGTAGAAACATCTATGTATGCTATACAAAAAGATATCCCATTACTATAAATGCATAGCAGATAATTATTTTCTTTTTCATTCAATAACTTTTCATCAGTTACTGTTCCTGGTGAAATGATTTTAACTATCTCGCGTTTTACGATCCCCTTAGCTTCTGCCGGATCTTCCACTTGCTCGCAAATCGCTACTTTGTGACCTGCTTTTATAAGTTTTGCGATATATCCGGAGACGGCGTGATAAGGCACCCCGCACATAGGTGCTTTGTCTTCCAATCCGCAATTACGCCCTGTTAGTACTAATGACAAAACTCGAGATGCTGTAACGGCATCATCAAAGAACATTTCATAAAAATCTCCCAACCTAAATAATAAAATAGCATCAGGAGCTTGCTTATGTATTTCTAAATATTGCTTCATCATCGGTGTAAGTTCCATTGCATAAACCTCTGCTTTATATTTGAATTCCTTCTAAATAAAAAGATCTCGTTTTTGTTACCAAAACTTTGACGGTTTCTCCCTCTTTAGACGTACCCTGAAAATTCACTAATCGGTTATCTGTTGTTCTTCCGCTTAATTTATTAATATCAGTTTTACTTTTTCCCTCCGTTAAAACATCAACGATCGTATTCATAAATTTAATATTATTTTCTTCACTTATTGTTTGCTGCATATCCAAAAGCCGTTTAAATCTTTTTTTAATTGTCTCTTGAGAGATTGAGTATTCCATTTCATATGCTTTAGTACCCTTACGCGGAGAATAGATAAATGTATAAGCACTGTCATATCTTACTATCTGCATTACATTTAATGTCTCCTGAAAATCTTCTTCGCTTTCTGTTGGATAACCTACTATAATGTCTGTTGTTAAGCTTATATTTGGTATTGTTTTTTTAATTTTTTCAACTAATGAAAGATATTTACTTTGATCATATTTTCTGTTCATTAATTTTAAGATTCTGCTGCTGCCTGATTGCAAAGGAAGATGTAGATGATTACATATTTTATCACATTCATACATTGTCTCAATAAGCTCGTCGGATAAATCTTTAGGATGAGATGTCATAAATCTTATTCTCTGTATTTTTTCTATCTTATTAATTTGTCTAAGTAATTCAGAAAAAGAAGTCCCTATATGATCTGCTATACCATAAGAATTTACGTTTTGTCCAAGCAAAATTACTTCTTTCGTTCCATTTTCTGAAAGTTGCACAATTTCGTTTAAGATATCTTCTTTCTTTCTACTTTTCTCTCTTCCTCGTGTGTAAGGCACAACACAGTAAGAACAAAAATTATTGCATCCTTGCATAATTTTAACATATGCTTTAGAAACATATTTCCTATCAGACTGCATTCCTTCGACAATTTCTTTGCTTTCTTGCAGTACTTTATATACTGTTTTTCCGGTATCAAAATTTTGTTTTAATAAAATAGGAAATTCATGAATATTATGCGTACCAAAAATGATATCGACAAATGAATATTTTTTAATAATTTTCTTTATAATATGCTTCTGCTGCATCATACATCCGCATACAGCTATTTTCATATTATTTTTCTTTTTAATAGTTTTCATATATCCTAAATTACCAAAAAATCTATCATCAGCATTTTCACGAACACTGCAAGTGTTCATAATCAAGATATTTGCTTCATTTATATCATCTGTATATGAATATCCCATATCAAGCAGCATTTTTGATAGTTTTTCACTATCATTTTCATTCATTTGACATCCGTATGTTATGATATGATATTTTTTCAATTTTTTCACCTCAAGATTATCTTTATAATTTTATCAACATTTGAAAAAAAAATAAATAAAAATTTTATCAAAAATTGCCAGATTAGAATTCGTAAAGATACATAAAATATTATTGCTTTAAGAATTGGAGGTGAAAAAAATGGCAAACAATAGTACTAAAAGAGTTCTTCAACCTTTAAAAGACCAAATTGCAAGAGAACTTAATGTAAATTTAGCTAATGGACCCAGTCTAACAACTGCTCAAGTTGGGCATGTAGGCGGACAAATGGTAAAAAGAATGATCGACACTTATGAAGGTAGTATTACTGCTGGTACAACTACTAGCATGCGCGGATAATAAATAAATTGATAGAGTGCCAATTTAAGGCACTCTATTTTAATTTATATTTTTTTAAGATTTTTCGAAAAATCTTCTTTTAAATTCCAGATTAAATTTTATATAAATGCATAAAATATTCTTGCTTTAAAGAAATGTGGGGTGATTAACATGACAAAAAGTGACAACAAAAGAGCACTTCAACCTCTAAAAGATCAGATTGCAAACGAACTGAATATTAACTTAGCGGATGGACCCAATCTTACAACTGCTCAAGTTGGACATGTAGGCGGACAAATGGTAAAAAAAATGATAGATGCTTACGAAAACAGCATAAAAGACGTGACAAATAACACAAACGGTATGCAAGGATAATTTAAAGCAATTCAACAAGTGCCCGCTTACGGGCACTTTTATTTCTCTTTTTTTACCAGTGTATATTTTAAACAAATACATAAAATAATACTGCTTTAAGAATTGGAGGTGAAAATAAATGGCAAGAAATAATAGCACTAAAAGAGCTCTTCAACCTTTGAAAGATCAGATCGCAAGTCAGTTAAACATTAATTTGTCTAATGGTCCTAACCTTACGACCGCTCAGGCTGGTCATGTAGGCGGACAAATGGTTAAGCAGATGATTAATAGCTATACTTCGAGTACAAATACTGGAATGCAAGGATAAATTGTATAAAAAAGAGTGCATTAGCCGCACTCTTTTTTAATGTATTTTTAAGCTTTTGCATATTTACCTTTTAAAAATTTCTCTTTTAACTCAACCAATTCATACGTTTTTTCTTTTAATTTCATTTTAAGCCGTGCATTTTCAGCCATTAAAATATCACTTTCTTTACCGGATGATATTGCTTGCAGTTTATTCAATTCATCTTTAATTTCATTTAAATGATCCATAATCAATTCAAATTTTATTAACTCGGTTTTAATATTCTCTAATTCTTTTAGAATAAATTGTTCATTTTCATTCTTATACATGCTCATATTTTTATCTTCTTTTTGAATGATTCCAAGTTCTTGCTTGATCCTATTATTGCTTACACCTCTATCCTTTAATATCTTAATTTTGTTCATCATGTCAATTTCTCTTTGAGTATAAAATCTTTGATTATTATCAGATCTCGGTACTTTTAAATTAAATTCTTTTTCGTAAAATCTTAATACATAAGGCGGGTAACCAGTTATCTCTGCTGCTTCTGATATACTTAATTTTTCTTGCGAGATCTTTTGCATAATATCCTCCTAAACGCTTTTTTAATATTATACAAATAAAAAAAATAATAATTTGCCTATAATTGTCGAATAAAGATTGACTATTGAGAGATGATCAATAATAATTGTTCCCGCTTGACATTTTTACAAAACTTGTATTTAATATTTCATTTGCTATAGTGGATTCCTTCAGATAAAAATTTAATTTATTCCAAAGTAACATTAGTTTTTCTGGTGTATATTCCTCCTGTATCTCAAACCAGTCTGGTTGATAATTAAAGTATTCATGTATTGTTTCATTGTCCGTGATAAATTCATCTAAAACAAAAATATACGGTAAAATTTGATTACAATAATCACTGTTTTGTTTTAATAATTCTTTAGATTCTTCACTATTAAAATAGTTTCCCAATTCAATAATATTTTCTTTTTGCGTTATACAAACTTCGGAAAAACGCTTTATAAATGGAGCTATAATGATGTTAATCATTCCTATTGAAGCAAATATATATGTTGAATAAATATTAAACTGGCCTTTAAAATATAAAAATATATATATAAATAAAATCATTATTAATATTAAAGAAAGTATGATATTTCTATAATAATTATTGCCGATGTTGTGTTTTATTTTATTATTTAAATAAATATTAAAAAAAATCGGAATTATCAAATATATTAATACATATATAAAGGAATATATAATATTTCTATCCAGGTATTTAAATGTGTACATTAAAAATATAATAGACATTATTATCCCAAAAAGAAATATTCCATATGAAATAATTTGTGATTTGCGTTCAAATAACCGTCCATTTTTTTTATTTTTCATTTCAAAGATTTTAGTTGTTTTTATTGCTTTGGTATAAAAAATACCGTCAAGCTGTTCAAAATGAACAACTCCTTTTTCATCATGTTGGAAAATATAATTGAAAATATACTTTTCATATTCTTTGCTATCATGATCTAATTCTTTTATTTTAATCATACTATATTGGTTATTGATCTTTTTGATTTTTAAATATCCTTTTGAAGCCCAGTAAATAATTAAATAAGTAATATCTTGCGAGCTGAATGTGGCCTTTAAATAATATTTTATTTTCAAAGGATTTAATTTATTCAACAACTCTAGAGAATTCTCGCTAGCATTCTTTCTCGTTTTTTTATTTTTCCCAATAAAAAGTAATAAAACTAATATTATAATAATAGAAAGACATACTATGAACAAAAATTTTATATTTATGGGAATACGCACATATAATTTCGACTTCACATAATTTAGCTGTATGCTGGCTACTTCATTTGGCATTAAAATATTACTGCTTTCAAAAGAAATATTAAAATCTTGATCTATGTTACTGGTTATAGTATTTTTCATACTGTCCAATTCGTCATAAAAATTAATATTGGATGTGTGTTCTATAAAATATAATGGTGAATTTTGATAGATTATCAGCGAACTTCTATTTGTGATTGTATCAAAGAAAGGTGTGCTCAAATTTACATAATCATGATTATCCGCATAATGAATGGGCAAATTTGCCTGATATGATAATTCGACTTCCAGGCTATCGTTTACTTTTAAATCCATTATATCTAATTTGACAATATAATAATCTTTTGTTGAGAGAATATCGTAACTTGTCGACTTTGAATCATCGGTAGATTTTACTAATATATCTTGAATTAATGTGATATTGCCGTTTATATCCTGTTTCAAAATATAAATATTGGCAATATTTGCTTCATTGTTGTTCTTTTTTATTTGAATGGATGAATTATAATTTGCAATGCAGTCTGTATTAAAAAGCATCGTGGTTTCCGCATTATTAATTACGTAATCAAAAGCTTGACTAGTTGCTTTTTTAAAAGTACCTTCTTTAAATGTCATGAAAATTTTTAATTTATCCGATGCAGAAATGTATCTTTTGGTTTTAATATTAATTATATTATTCGACATATATTTATATACGTTAGATTTTTGAACATTATTATTTCCAATTTGGACTGAATAACTTGTTAAATTATTTGTATCCGGTAAATGTATTTTAACAACTGCGGAATTTATATCTAAATTCCATGCAGATTCTAAAATATCCAAGTTAACGATATCTTTATCTTTGTATAAATCTTTATATTGTTTAATTGTATATGAAATGATATATTTTTTCCGCATTGATTCATCGGCATTGCCGCCATCGATTTTTATGATAAATGCTTCGTCTGTCTCATTTGTGGTATAATTTTCTCCATCTATAACCACATTGTCAATATATAGTCTCTCATGTTCATTTAATAAGGGAATTGTTCTAACGAAGTCTTCTCCTACTTTGTTTCCATACACATTAATAGTTTCTGTGACAAGATATGTGCGGTCATTTTTAATGGTAATATCCACATAATAACTTTCTACTTGAAAATTATTTTCCGCTCCATTTATATCTAATGGAAATAGACTGCAAAATAATATTAATAAAATACTTATGGCAACGGATTTTTTCACTGCGTACTCCAAAAAATCATTATTTACTATAATATTACGTGTTAATTTATATTATAGTATATATATAACTGCGATTACAATTACATTTTAGAACTATACGGCGTAATGTTCTTGTTTTTTTTAAAATATTTGATATACTTTAATTAAAAATTTGGGAGGGTCAGGCATGCTATCAGGAGATGTACAAATCTCAAAATCAGTTATTGAATCTATTTCAAAGATAACACTCGCAGAAATTGATGGAATTTATACCGTGCATAAAATAAAAACATCAGGAAAATTATTCAATAGCACGGCATACACTATGCCGAATTTAACCGTTGATATTTATATCAGTATAAAAATCGGTCATAAAATAAAAACTATTGCTATGCAAGCTCAACGATTAATATTGCATAATATAGAAAAAATGACAGGAATAAAAGCCGATCAAATAAATTTTTATGTTGACGATATTGTTGAAGTTTAATTTTATATTATTCATATAAGAAACATTAACAAGCTTTCAACAGGAGGTCTTCATGAAAAGAAGCGAAATCAGGGAAAAGACTTTTATTATTTTATTTCAGCAAGATTTTAATAATGAATTTACTGATAATATTAATTATTATTTAGAACGGGAAGGTTTATATAACAGTGCAGCTGAGTATGCGAAACGTACCATATTCGGCGTAATAGAAAATCTATCTTATATCGATAATATTATAAGTAAACATTTGATTAATTGGAATATTAAGCGGCTCAATAAAGTAGATATCTCCGTATTAAGACTAGCTATCTACGAGATATTATTAAATGATGAAATACCAGATAAAGTGGCTATAAACGAGGCTATAGAATTAGTAAAAAAATATAACGGGGATACTGCCGGAGTTTTTGTAAACGGATTACTTGATAAAGTATATAAAAATAAAAAATAAAAAAACATATACCAATGGTATATGTTTTTTTGTGTAAATAAATATTACTGATGATACATATTATGACTTCTTTTGTTTAAAATAGTACTATTATAAATTCAATTTAGGAGGAGTACCATGAATCACTGTTACCACTATCCATCAAGACATTTTCAAGGACGTCCTATGAAAAATTTTGATGAATTTTTTGATGATTATTTTAATTTTCCAGAACAATATTCTGAACAAAAAAATTTTACATTTAATGTGGATATCAATGAACACCATGATCATTATACAATTGAAGCGGAATTAGTAGGATTAAACAAAGATGACATTTGCATTGAAGCAAAACATGGACAAATCATTTTATCTGCCAAACGCAAAAATGAATCAAAAATTGATGAATTTAATTATGTTCAGCGAGAAAGAAATTTCGGTCATTTGCAGCGTATTTTTTATTTAAGTGATTTAGATGAAGAAAATATAACCGCTGAATATACAAATGGACTTTTAAGAATCAATGCAAAAAAGGCATCCGCAAGAGAAAATAAAACAAAAAAAATAACTATAACTTAATTTATATGAGGAGAGATAATAAATATGGAACATCAAAATTATCAATATCCGTCTCGCTATATGCGAGGAAGGCCAGAAAAAAATTTTTTATCATTTTGGGATGATTATATTAACTTCCCCGAAAAATATATTGACAGTAAATATTTCACATTCAATGTGGATATCCAGGAACATGATGATCAATATATTATAGAAGCAGAAATGGCCGGATTAAATAAGGAAGACATCAGTATAGAAGCTGAATACGGACAAATTATATTATCTGCTAATCGCAAAACTGTTCAAAACGAGGATAATTATTATCTAAAAAACGAAAGAAACTTTGGTCATTTCCAAAGAATATTCTATTTAAAAGATTTGGATGAGAAAAATATCACGGCAGAATATAAAGACGGGCTTTTAACAATAAAAGCAAAAAAATCGACTAAAAAAAGTGATACAACAAATAAAATATCGATTAAATAAATTTATAAATTATAATTTTACCTCAAGGAATGCAGCAACTTGAGGTATTTTTATCACTTATTGTAGTTTTTTCTATCCAGTGTTAAAATATTTATAATGTATAAAAGATAGAAAAGGTACGAACATGGATGAAAAACAAGAAAATTTAGCCGCACAATATATGCAAGCCAACAACCAGCATATTCAGTATTGCAAAGAATGTGGATGTATTATAGATAACACCAGAATTAATCCAGACGAAGAATGCGTTAATTCAAAAAATAAACCAATAAAAATATTTATATTAAATACCCTTTTACTCATCCTTAGTTTATGCTTGGTTATTTCCATCCATAAAATATATATATTAACTCAAAATTTACAACAAATGGAACGTGTTCTGCAAGAAGAAGAGATAAAAATCGATGGATTGAATGATGAACTCTTAAAATCAGAAGAAGAAATCACATTTTTTAATGAAAATTGTGCTATCATCTTAGACGGCAGTAAGGTTTACCATACATATAACTGTTATTTTTTTCAAAACACCAAAAATGAATATTACATCATGACCATCCGGCAGGCAGAGGATGCAGGATATAGACCTTGTAAAAAATGTCATGAGATTAATGATGAGTAAAAATTATTCTCCATCGGTTTTAAAGAGATACAATATCGTTTCAGCCCCTTCTACTCGGAAATTATTTTTAGGAAAATTTAATTTATTATCTTTTTTAATAAGTTGAATAGAAACTACGCTGTTACAATTTCTTAAATCACATTCAACGACATCGCCGTCATATACGGAAAAACTTATAGTGTCATTCTCAACAGTTGAATCACTTAGATAATAACCATTAACCATTATTTTTGCATTCATGTCAGAGATTGCCAAAGTAAGATCATATTTTTGAGGATAATATTCACTATCTTCATACGCTGTAATATCTTGGCGCATATCTGTAGCCGTAACCGGAGTAATAACGTTTCTGGTTATTAAAGTTTGAAACGACACAACTAATACTAAGCTAATTAAAAGTAATGTACACACAATTTTTTCAGCAGTTTTGTTCATAGCTCTCTCCTTTTGTTATTATTATATGAATCTTATTGCGCATTATACTTTTAACGATTTAAACAAAGTGATCTATACTACCAACAATCTGAACTTTAAAATACAACATTATGCTTTAATTTATCCACTCTATTATTACAATAAGTCTACGACAGTAACGCCGGTTCCTCCTTCCGTATATCCTCCCGTTCTAAAAGATCGCACATTTGGATTTTGTCTTAAAAATTCCAAAGTTTGTTTTCTCAGGATACCCTCTCCCTTTCCATGAATAATCATCACTGATTTATATGCAGCAATGACTGCGTCATCAATATATTTATCAATTGTTTTGATGGCATCAATACTGTCCATTCCCCTAACATCTATTGATGTAGCAGTTTGCTTATTTTGTTTTTTCACAGATACAAACGATGATTGCTTTTGCTTGTTTTCTTTCTCTAAAAGATTCATATTAAATTTTAAGCGTATTGAGCCGACTACGACTTCTGCTTCATGCCTGCCAAAAAACTTTTGTATAATTCCGTGTGCATTTAAGTGTTTTATATATACATTATCGCCAATATGATAATTTCCTTTTTGATTTAAATTCTCGTTATTAATACTAATCGTTTTAGACTTCTCTAATTTTTTGCTTATCTCGTTTAGTTCTTGCTTTACTGCTTCAGCTTGTTTTAAATTTATATTGCTTGCTTCTTTTTTAAGATTAATCAATTCACTGACCAGCGTATTCGACTGTGTCTTTGCTTGTAAAACGATATTGCGCGCTTCTGATTTCGCATCGTCGATCATCTGCTCTTTTTTTTCTAAAATGCTTTGTTCGGTCTCTCTTGCTTTTTTTAGATATTCTTCTGCTTGTAGCATACTATGTCGCGCCTGTTGTGCGTTGCCATCTATTTCTACTTGCTTTTCCTTTATTTTTTGAAGTATATTTTCAAAACTTTCGTCTTTATTATTCAAATATCCTTTGGCATTAGAGATTATACTATTTTGCAGTCCAAGCCTCTGAGCAATCTTTATGGCGTTGGACTCTCCTGGTAATCCGATTACCAATTTATAAGTCGGTTTTAATGTATCTGCATCAAATTCCACGCTTGCATTGATAACACCTTTTTTTATTAAAGCATATTTCTTTAACTCTGAATAATGGGTACTAATGAAAGCTTTTGACTTTTTTTCCAAAATCGCATCAATAATCGACATACCAAGCGCGGCTCCTTCCACAGGATCCGTACCGGCTCCGATTTCATCTATTAAAATCAATGTTTTTTCATCTGCATCATTTAAAATTCCAATTATATTTTTCATATGCGATGAAAATGTCGAAAGGGACTGTTCTATGCTTTGTTCATCACCTATATCAGCATAAATCTTCTCAAACACATTGATTTTACTATATTCTTTTGCGGGTATCAAAATTCCACTTTGAGCCATAAGCTGCAGCAATCCCAAAGTTTTTAATGCTACTGTTTTCCCTCCTGTATTCGGTCCTGTGATTATAACTATAGAATAATTCTCACTAAAAATAATATCCGAGGCTACAACACTTTTTTGATTTATCAACGGATGTCTTGCAGAATAAAGCACAGTATTCCCATCCTCAATAAGCACCGGGCAGATAGCATTCAACTTTAGGGCATATTCCGCCTTGGCAAAAATAACATCCAGATTAATTAACGCATCGTAACACAAAAGAAGATCATCGGCCATCGCAGCAACACGTTCACTAAATTCTGCAAGAATTTTTTCTACTTCCTGTTTTTCTTTTATTTGTACTTCTTTTAATTGATTATTTATATTAAAAGCCTTTTCAGGTTCTATAAAATATGTGGAACCTGTTGAGGATATATCGTGAACAGTGCCACGAATAACATCCTTATATTCTGCTTTTACAGGTATTGTAAGTCTCTGATTTTTCATGGCAGGCATGGTATCCGATAAATATTTTTTATTGTTCGAATTATTTAAAATGGAGTTGATTGTAGTAATAATATCGCTGTTAAGACCTTTTATTTCTCTTCTCAGCTTCATTAAATTAACAGAAGCATTATCTGCTATCTGCTCACTGTCGATAAAAATTTTTTCTAATTCTTTCAAAAATTCGAAATCAATATTTAAATAGGATACGACAGCCAATATTAAATCAATATCTAATTTCAACAACATATTTTCAGTAAAATACTTGAGTACATCCGAACAAATTTTTAAAAACCTTTTCAATTCAAAAAACTCAAAAATGCTAAGCACTCCACCTTTCTGAGCTTTCAAAAAAGAGTGATCAAGTGTGTGAAACGCAGTGATCGGGATCATACCGATTGTGTTGACTACTTTTAATGCTTGTTCGGTTTTTATCAACTCGCTCTGTACTATATTTTTTTTGATACAAGGTGCAATGGCGGCTATTCTTTTCTTTGATATTTCAGCTTTTGCATATATTTGTATGTTTTCAAGTATTTTATTATATTCTAAAATTTTATATAATTTTTCGTTCATTTTTTCCTCTTTTTTTCTTTTTAATAAAAAGAATCGATAGACAAAGAATAAGTAATATACCTATGCTGATATATTTTTCAAAATAAAATTCATCTCTTAAAACAGAATTGTCCGCAATTAAATTCACTGATACAACCTGACTGCCATCCTCATCTTCAACAATTGCCTGACCTATTACACTTCCTTGTAAAATATCTGCTTTTATAAAATATTTCCCGAATTTAAAGCTTATTAGATCCGCATCAAATATATTTTTATATATAAAGCCATCGTATTGCTTTGCTGCCAGTAAATTTATGTTTTTTTCACAAGTTATACTCAATTCTTTCGAGCTATCTTTTTTATTATTTATGATTTCTATTTGATCTACAAGTTGTCCGGCTGCTCCGAAAGAAAGCAAATGATAGTTTTCGGTAACGTAATTAAAAGCCTCAATTGCATCTGAAAACAAATCATCTTCATTAGATTTTAAAATGACCACTATTATTTGCATTCCGTCTTTTTCAAAATATGCAACAATCGTTCTGCCTGCTTTAATGGTATATCCTGTTTTTAATCCTTTGGCATATTGGCAATAATATTTATTATCTCCGTCCCTATCAGTCCACGCGATATTATCAAGTGTTTTCTGTAATAATAAGTTGCCGTTAAACCATGTATGTTTTTTATTATTGGTTGAATACTCAGTCGTTGATGCAATCTCTGAGAGTATATCATTTTTTAAAAAATCTTTGGCAATCATACACATATCATATGCCGTTGTGTAATGATTATTATCATGCAGCCCGCTCGGGTTCACAAAATTCGAATTTAATGTCCCCAATTCTTTGGCTTTTTTATTCATCAGAGATGCAAAATAAGCGATTTGTTCATCTATCGTTTTCAAAGTGGCATCTAATTTCTTTGCGGTGTATGCAGCAACGACATTTGCTGCATCATTACCTGACGGAAGCAGCATCGCATACAGAAGTTCTGAGAATGTCAACTTTTCACCAGGTTTAATATTTGCTCTACTGGAATTCTGTGAAATAGCATATATTTCGCTTCCCACAGTAATGATCTCATCTAAATCGACATAATCAACCGCAGTTAAAGCCGTTAAAAGCTTTGTTATGCTCGCTGGATAATATTTCTCATTTGAATTATTTTGATATATTAATGTATTTGTAGATATTTCTTCTATGTATATACCTTTTTCCTCAACATCATTAATGCCTATACTTTGAGCAAAAATGACAGGTGATGCAATAGAAAAAACTAAGCACATCACCATGAGCATTGATAAAATTTTCTTCATTTTATTTAATTAAATATTTAAAATTCATATATAATTTTTTATTTTTTTCTATTGCGGTTTTTGACGCAATTGTGCACAAATAATTCTGCTCTGATTTCATCTTATTAAACATATCTACAAAATCCTTTATGTCATTCACAGTAGTAGAGAGTATATCATCTCTTATTTTCATTCTTTCTTCATACGTAACATCACTTTTATAAGCAATATATTCACGTTTAGCGATTGCCAAGGGAGGCACAGGCATATCCAAAGAAGCAATTGTGCCAATAATAAATTTGTTTAAAGATTCTTTATCTAATTCAATTTGTTTCAAATAATCATCGATATCATCAAATACTTCATACGTACGAGATATATGAGGGTCTCTGTAAGATGAAATAATAATATTCCCCGAGCGTTCGACTACAAAGAAGGCTCCATAGGCCCCTCCTCTTACTCTTACATTATTCCAAAGATAATCTGTTTGCATGATAGTTTTTAATACTAACATAAATCCATTGTATGCATATCCCGCTTTTACAAAATCATAGGCTCTGCCGACATAATTTACATCTGTGGACATAATTAAAGCCTCGTTTTTCGCTTCATAAGCGAAATGAATATCTTTTGATGAATTGTTGCTTTCATATTTTTCAAAGAAATTGCGGGATAAATTCATAATGCTTTCATTATACTTCTCTTCTAATGTAAGTAAAATTTCGATTTTACAGTTTGAAAAGATGAAATCATATATTTTTAGCATCTCTGTGACAGTTTCATCATATTTTTCTTCAAAATTTATATAAATATCTTCAATAAAATCATAATAATCCAGCCCTTGCAAATATTCGCTTAGAGCGGCAGCAGAATTGAGATAAGAGCTTAACCTGTTGAGTAACACTCCCCTTGCATTATAGATAATTTTATTTTTTTCTTGAGCTGCTTGCTTTGCAATAATTTCAAAAACTCTTTTCTTATCGCTGAGAATACTCTTTGAAATGATTTCATCCAGCAGATTCATAGCTTTATCTTTCTTTTCGTATAAAAAGCGCAGACTGACGACTAACTGAGGATATGCTTTATTGGTTTTGAGATTTTTACTTATTGTTACATTGAAATCAAGTCCCCCGGTATTAATTTTAATCGCATTTGAAAGCTGATCGAAAGAATAATTTTCAGTTGATACTTCTGTTAGGCAAGATGACAAAAGATTAATATAATGGTATTTCGAGAGATCGAACTCACTGATATCGTAATAAGCGTTTAAATAAATAACGCCTTGTGTATTATCATTATATAAGAAAATATTATCACTCTTTTTTAAGAATCGTTTCTTGGGATTTTGGATTTCGCTGAGTGGCAGCACCGGTATTTTACTGAGGTTTTCTTTACTATCCGGAGTATTTTGAATTCTGATCAATTCTTTTGTTTTATCTATTATGTCTTTTATTTCCTTATTATTTAACTGATCTTTTTTTTCTTGCAATGACTTTTGAATGAGCCTGTCTTTTGCCTCCGCTATACCTTTTTTAGGGCGCAAAACAATAGCTGTCTTATGTGGATTGTTCAAAATGTATTGATTTATTAATTTTTCAAAATAACCATGATGAGCCAACGATTTTATTTCATCCAAGCTTTGCTTATAAGCTATATGTGTTTTGGGATTATATCCATATATGAGCGCATCTAAAATATCAATGTTATAAAGCAATCCTTTTGGAAGCGTTGAATTATCGATATCTTTAATTGAAAATTCATACATATTTAAAGCGGCATCAATTAAATCCTTATTGATTCCATGTTTTACTAAATCATTAAGTGTATTTTTTATAAGATCAAAAAATTTATCTTGTGTATTTTCCGTAAGATCTCTTCCAATAAACATCAATGTGTAATAATATAAATCTGTTTCGTAAAAACCGTCGATTTCTTTTCCGATTTTTGTATCGTTAAAAGCGATTCTTATCGGCGAAGATGGATATTGTACGAGAAGTTTCTCCAAAATTTGAAAACTCATCTTTAATTTCGGGTCTTTGGCATCACCAATACTATAACTTAGATTATAGATTTCCTTACCTTTGTTACTTTCTTCTTCTGTAATCGGGTAATATTTTATAATTTCTTCAAAAGTATTGGTTCTTTTTTGACTAGGCACATTATCGGGCATTTTTTTATAATCAAATTTACTTAAATATTCATCATTTAAATATGCCAGGCAATCATCAATATGGCAGTTGCCATATAAATAGATAACACTGTTGGAAGGATGATAATATTTTTTGTGAAAATCGATAAAGTCGCTATAACTTAGTTTTATAATATCATCCGGCCTTCCTCCTGATGAATATTTATAAGAAGTATCCGGATATAATGTTTCAAGGATGCTGTCGATTAATATTTCATCAGGATTTGAATATGCACCTTTCATTTCATTATAGACAACTCCGTTATAGGTGAGAGGATCACTTTCGTTTTCTAAATGATAATGCCATCCTTCTTGCATAAACACAAATTCATTTTCATAAATTCGCGGATAAAACACGGCATCCAAATATACATCCATCAAATTCATAAAATCTTTTTCATTAATACTTGCAATAGGATATATTGTTTTATCCGGATAAGTCATTGCATTTAAAAAAGTTTTTAAAGATCCTTTTAAAAGTTCGACAAATGGCTCTTTTAAAGGATATTTTTTTGATCCGTTTAACACACTGTGCTCAATAATATGTGCCACCCCTGTGCTATCTGAAACAGGTGTTTTAAATGCAATGGAAAATACCTTGTTTTCATCCGTGTTTGATAAATACACTAATTCAGCTTTTGTTTTTTGATGCTCAAAATAATAAAGGGTACTATCTATTTCATTAATTTCAGTTTTTTCTTTTAAATAAAATCCGTTATAAATTTTTCCAGTAATCAACATTTTAATCTCCTTATTTTTGATTTTTCTTTTCGTCCAATGTTTGCAAATATTTATATATTATCTCTTCGTATCCTATGTTTTTGGGTCTGTAATATTTTTTGTTTTGTGCACCTGCCGGAAGATATTCTTGATTAACATATCCGTCTTCATAATTATGCGGATATTTATATTCCAAGCCATATCCAAATTTCTCTTTATTCTTATATGAACTATCCCTTAAATGCAAAGGCACCGTAGTATCTATTCCGCTTTGAATGTCTTCCAAGGCATTTTCAATAGCTATATAAGAGGCATTTGATTTTGGAGCACATGATAAATAGATTGCCGCTTGTGAAAGAATTATTTTCGCTTCCGGAAGCCCGACTATATTGACCGCATTAAAGGCATTGACTGCTATATTTAATGCATTGACGTCCGCATTACCTATATCTTCTGATGCAAATATAATCATACGTCTGGCAATAAACTTTATATCTTCTCCTACTGTCAACATTTTTGCGAGATAAAATACCGCAGCGTCCGGACTGCCGCCACGCATGCTTTTTATAAATGCCGATATAGTATCATAATGGTTGTCGCCATCTTTATCATATAGCACTGTTCTTTTTTGTGCACATTCTTGCGCCGTTTTTAGATCAATAAAAATGCCTTTTTGCTCATCGGGCTGCGTAGTCAGCACGGCGAGTTCTAAAGTGTTGAGCGCACTTCTTGCATCACCAGAAGATATTTTTGCAATATAACTTTTGGCCTCTTTATCTAAAATAACATTATAATTTCCATATCCGTTTCTTGTATCATTTATAGCGCGCAAAAGAATTTTTTCTATATCCTGCTCAGCCATTTCTTTTAAAACAAACACTGTCAGCCTTGATATCAAGGGAGAATTCACTTCAAAATACGGATTTTCAGTAGTCGCTCCTATGATGATCACCACTCCGTCTTCCACGTAGGGCAGTAATGCATCTTGCTGTGCAGTGTTAAATCTGTGTATCTCATCAATGAACAAAATTGTTTTTTTATTATAATATTTTTTTGCGTTTAATGCACTTTCAATTGCCAGCCTGATATCTTTTATCCCTGAAGTAGTAGCGTTTAAAGTAAGAAATTCGCAACCTGTGCTCTTTGAAATCACATAGGCAAGTGTTGTTTTTCCGCTGCCCGGAGGCCCATATAATATCATGCTGGAAATACTATCCGACTCAATCATCCGCCTTAATGTTTTCCCTTTACTCAGAAGATGATCTTGCCCGACTATTTCTGAAATATTTTGCGGCCTCATTCTGCTCGCCAAAGGTCTTGCTTTATTATTTTCCTGAGAACTATTAAAAAAACTTGTTTGATCTCTCATCATCTAATTTAACTCTTCATTTAATACTTTTATTGTTTTTCTTATATCATCTTCATCTACATCTCTATGAAATACAAAACGCAGCCTATTGCTTGCCTGCTCACCATTTACCAAAATATTTTTTGCTTGTAATATTTTGCTTACATCATATCCGTTTAATTCTGTATTTTTCAAAGTAATATTGACCATATTAGTCTGCACTGTTTTTCTATCTATATTTATGTTTTTATGGCTGTATAATGCATCTGCAAATAAAAGGGCTTTTTCATGGTCTTCATAAAGCATCGGCGGCATTGTCTTTAATGCGTGCAATCCCGCAGATGCCAGTATTCCTGCCTGACGCATGGCTCCACCCAACATTTTACGAATTTTCATTGCTTTATTAATAAATTCTTCATTTGCGCAAATAATACTTCCTACCGGAGCGCCCAAACCTTTCGAAAGGCAGAACATAATGCTGTCAGAATATTTTGCGATTTCTTTCACATCTACGTTTAACGCCGCCGCGGCATTAAAAATACGCGCTCCGTCCAAATGCACTTTAATACTGTTTTCTTTGGCTGTCTTATAGATCTTATCCATATAATCAAGCCCAAGCACCATTCCTCCGGCAACATTATGTGTATTCTCTATGCAAATCAATGTTGTTTTTGCATGATGTAAGTCGCCCTGCTGGATGTTTTCTTTTACTTTATTGATATCCATAACACCGTTTGGTCCATCGACTGTTTTTGTCAATACGTTTGATATCAATGCGACTGCACCAGCCTCGTATACAAAAATATGTGATTTAGAATGTAATATTATTTCCTCTGCCGGATTTGTGTGTGTTTTAACACATATTTGGTTACCCATGGTACCGCTTGGAACAAACAGCGCTTTTTCTTTATTCATGATCCGAGCTGCATAACTTTCCAATTCATTGACTGATTCGTCATCTTTATAAACATCATCTCCAACTTTTGCGTTTGCAATGATGGCTCTCATTTCATTTGTAGGCTTTGTTACAGTATCACTTCTTAGATCAATTACTTCGTGCATGTTTTCGCTCCTTTATTTTTTACATATAATATTTCTTCGTCCGTTAAATTAAATAACCTGTATACAAAACTATTTAGTTCATTTAAATTACTTAAATAACTATCCGTATTTACACTATGGCTAATTTGTCTATACGCTTTTTTAATGTTCTCGTTATTGATGTCGAGTAGTGGTATTTTTAACTTTAATATATTCTCAGCAGAATATTCATATCTCTTTTTGCTTAATTTTTTAGCCAACGTTTTATAATAAAAATCATATAATGTGCTATTGAGCAATATGCACAAATATTCGTAACTAATATTATATGCATAACTTTTTAATGTAAGTGCATACACATCGGCACTAAAAAAATTGCTTTTGCTATCATATGCGAAACGATTTTTTCCTGCTTTGCATGGATAGACTATTTTAGGGATTTGGAAAATTTCTTTATTCCTTCCCCATTGTAAATAATACCATGGTAATTTTCCATTTATGCATTCACGCCGTTGTGAGAGCTTATTTTGATACTGCCTTAAATATTTGATTTCGTTACTATCTTTGGTAGCTTCTAAATCATTTGAATACAATAAGACAAAACCATTTGGTTTTATGTAATAGCTATTTACATCACTGCTTTTAATCCAAGGCTTAATAAATTGTTTATTAAAATCTTTGAGTCTATCATCGTCTTTTCTAAAAATAAAAGCTTGATCGTAGCCCGTTATAATACCTTGGTGCACATTTAAGATATCTTTTAATTGAACCAAACTCCTGCTTTCAATTTTTTCTATTATTTTATTACTTTGTTCGTCTATAAAGAAAAATGTCTTTGCTTTCAGGTTCTTTTTTGAATAATAAAATTTTTCAAAATAATCTTTTTCTTTTTGTTCAGTAAGGGCCCGGAATAAATTGACTGTCGATATTTTTTCACATCTATTTGTTATTGCTCGTCTTATTAAGATATTATTCTCTTTACCGCAATTACTATTTTCTAAAGAAATTATAGCAGATTTCATAATTGCATTTTTTATAATTTTAATACCAGAAAAATCAACTATGTGATTCATTTTATAATTAGTTAATAAATTTTCTCTTAATGAATAAAAACGATTGGAGTCTAAGAAATCTCTGCTTATTATGCAACACAAATTACCGTCTTTTTTAAGCAATTTTTTAAATACCTGGAAAAAACAATTCACAATATCATTTTTATTCAAAAATACTTCATCATACTTTTCAAAAAGAATATCATTATTTTTTTTATCATATCGTTTTGCTGTGTTTTCGGGCATATAAGTTAATATTAAATCAAAAATGTTGTTTGGATATACGTCTTGAAGCAGAAGATCACTATGTATAATATTTTTGCTAAAGTATATTTTTTCATTTTTTAAACTCAAGATAAGTTTCGTACATATCACCGATATATCATCTTTGTCGCAAGCATAAAGATGATGATCTAAAATCAATTTATGTTTTTCATAAGATCCCATATCCAAATTTAAATTCTCATAGAACATATCATACATTCTTATAAAAAATCCATTGCTGCAATTTGGATCTAAAAATTTCATGTCTTTATCTATTTGCACATTCACAAAATCAGACATTGTTTTAATAATATAGTCTGGAATATAGACGATGTCTTGGTCTTTTTTTTCTTCATTGCTATGTAAATTTACATACATGTAGCATAATTTCTCTAATGAAGTGTCAAACCAATGCTCCCGCAACAGCAAATCTGAAATGAGTCGTGCATCAGAATAAGAAATATCAATAGGATAATCATCTATTTCATAATTTTCTTCATGTGGTACATATTTTAAAATCATGGAAATTGAAAAGTTTTGAAATAAATCTATTAATTCATTTTTTGATAAATCAATAAAATGATTATCTATTAAATATTTTAAATAAAATATTTTAAAAACGTTTAAATTTATAAATTTTTCTTTGCTGTAACTGTTTCTTCGTACTACTTGCTTTAATTCAATGATAATTTTTTTATAATTTATCATTTCTTTCATCCTTATTTAGATTATCATTCAATTTTTTTAATTCTATTACAAAAGTTTTAAAATAAGAAAAAAAGTCCTCCATTTTGTTTTTTATATAAAAGAGCAACCAAATACATATAATTAAAATTATAAATATTAAAATTGGATTCATTCTAATTATTAAACTAATAAAGTTATCAAGAACATCATTCATAAAACACCTCTGATATTACTTAATAGTATATTTTACACTATTCTTGATGAAATATAAATATTTAAATTCTTCTGAGCATTATTCATCTAAAACCGTTCATAATATTATCATGGCAATTATATTTATTAGATTATTAATTATGTATTTATTAATATTCATTTTATTGCGATTAATGGGCAAGCGCCAGATAGGAGATATGCAACCATTTGAGCTTGTTGTAACATTAATGATTGCACAAGTCGCAAGCGAGCCGATCATAAGTGTAGAAACTCCATTGTTGCATGGCTTTATTCCAGTAGTGTTGTTATTTTTTATTGAAAGTATTATTTCATTTTTCTCGTTAAAATCAAAAAAATTTAAAAAAATCATTATAGGTTCACCATCTTATCTTATCAAAAATGGGAAAATAGATTATAACCAAATGAAGAAACTACGAATTGACGTTGAAGATATTATCGAGCTTATACGCAATTCGGGCGAAATGGAATTATCTAATGTGCGTCATCTCATACTCGAAACAAACGGCAAGCCCAGCGTAATTACCGATAGAAAATCTATGCCTGATATAATCATTGCAGATGGTAAATTTATTCGGGATATAAAAGGCATGCGGGGTGATACTACACTAAAAAGATTGAATAGCGAACTTCGAAGAATCAAAATTAATAATATATCCCAAATAATTCTAGCTTACGAATTTGATTATAAAATATATATATTTGCCAAAGAGGAACTAAGCTGATGAGAAATTTAATTGTATCTGTTTTTCTTATCGTTTTTATTATCTCAATAAATATTTTTATTAATCAGTATATAAAAAAAAGTTATGATGACTTTAATGAATTAGGTAGCCAATATATTCATGACATTGAAGAAGAAAATTGGACTGATGCAAAAAAAAGCCTTGAGAAGATGCAAAAACAATGGGAAGAAACAGAACATTATTTAAAATTGGTTGTAAATCATGAAACCGTAGAATCTATAGGCGCGAACTTCAAAATATCAGAGATATATTTAAAAAAAAGAGAAGGCGCTTTTGCTGCTGCGCAATGCGAAGAACTTCTGCATTTTTTAGAACATTTACATGAAAACGAACAAATAAATAGAGATAATATATTTTAATAATAAAAATGTTGTATTCTTTTAACGTATAAAGACAAATTGAATTAAAACCATATAAACAACTGTGCCTAACCCTATGCTAAGCAAATTGCTTCTCTTTAAAATATGAATAATGATAACGACGGCAACAGAGATCAATTCAGGTAAAAATCCACTTATTGTTTGAAAGTCCACAAATTTTAAGCTATAGACAATCAGTATCGCCATAACAGCTTGAGGCAGGATATCTCCCAGATAAGTAATTGATTTTGGTATCTGCTTTTTCTTATTATCAAACAACAAAAATGGCAGCCATCGTATTACAAACGTTACTATCGCCGCGATTGAAATAATAATAATTGCATACATGTAATCCATGTTTATTGCTTGTCTCCTTTAAGCTTATATTGTTTTATGGCTAACAGTAGAAAAGATGAGAGGAAAAGAGATGGTAGTATAAAATTTTCAATACTAAACAAGAAAATCGAGGCGGCGCTGCTCATAAGCCCAATTACGGCCGGTAAAATACTCTTCGTTGATAGGATTTGTTCAAGTAATATGACTATAAATAATGCTGTCATTGCAAACTCTATTCCTTGAGTGTTGAAAGGTATGACATCTCCGATAAAGGCTCCGATAAAAGAGCCGATAATCCAGTATATTTGATTAAAAAAAGAAATTAAAAAAAGAAAAATGTCATTTTCATATAATTTTTTTTCATCCTTTAATGAAAACAATAATGAATATGTTTCATCTGTAAGTGAAAAAATCATATACCATTTCTTTTTTCCCATGTTTTTAAATCGGTTTATAAAAGAAATGCCGCAAAACATATAACGGCTGTTAACAGCAACAGAGGTTATCAGCACCGAAAAAACACTTACTGGATTTACCAAAAAAGATACTAAAACAAATTGCAGCGACCCGGAGTAAACAACACTGCTGATCAAAATTGACCATATCCAAGAATACCCGGCATTATCAAGCAAAAGACCAAATGCCATGCCGACAAAAATATACCCAAAAAATACAGGTAAAGTTTTTTTAATTGTAATTTTAAAAATGTTTCTCACTATAACCCTTCTTCGTTTTCTTTAAGCTGTGTTTCTTCATCCATTAATATGCTGAATTCTTCAAAATCAGGTAATTTTGACAATTCGCTAACGCCAGCAAACAATAAAAATCGATCAGTTGTTTCAAACATAATCGGCTTTCCTATCACATCTTTTCTGCCAGCTTCTTTTATCAAACCCCTATCTATCAGATTTCTTACCGAAGAATCAGAATTCACACCTCTAATAGCTTCTATTTCCGGTCTTGTAACCGGCTGTCTATAGGCAATTATAGCGAGTGTTTCCAGTGATGCCTGAGATATTTTTGTCGATATATATTCTTTAAATAATGATTGCACGAAGTCATAATACTGCGCCCTGGTAGTCATTTGATATTTATCGCCAAGACTGACAATACAAATTCCCCTCATGTTATAATCTGCTTCCTGTATTAGTTCTTCAATGGCTTTGATAACTAATTCTTTTTCTGTTTTTGTTATTTCGCATATGACATCAATCTCCAATGGTTCTCCATAGGCAAATAACATTGCTTCAATAATTTTTTTCAACTGTTCTTTATCCATCAATATTCTCCAATTAAAGAAACGATTATAATATCTTCAAAATTACCGGCCTGCTCCAGTGTAACAACATTTTGTTTCGTTAATTCCAACACTGCTAAAAATAGTGTAATACAATGATGTATATTCTTCTGTGTTTTTAGAAGCTCATTAAAGCTGAGCATACTGTTATCAATCAGAGCATCTCTGATTTCTTTTATTTTATCTATTATAGTTATTTTATCTTGTTTTAAATTTTCATAATTTGTTAATTTATCTGACAGCAATTTTTTTTCAACTATAAATCTTCGCATGATTTTTGCCAGGCTATCTATATCAATATCCATATTTCCCGGCTCTATGACTAATGTTTGCAAATACATTGGGTCTTTTGTAAAAGTATGTAGATATGCTTCCTGACCTTGTGCTATATATGCACTAATTTCTTTAAAAATTTTATACTCAAATAATTTTTGAGCAAGTTCTTCTCTCGGATCAATTTCTTCATCAGAATCATTTTCTTGAACAGGCAGTAACATTTTGGATTTAATTTCCAATAGTTGTGCTGCCATAAGTATAAACTCAGTAGCTATTTCTAAATTCATATCTTTCCAACTGTAAATATACTCCATATATTGCTGCGTTATACTTACAATGGGGATATTAGAAATATCTACTTCATTTTTTTGAATTAAGTGCAGTAATAAATCTAAAGGTCCTTCAAAAGCTTTCGTATTAATATTATAATTATCCATTAAAACCCTAAAATTTTATATATAACATTAAAAATAATATTTGCCAAGCCACTTCCCAATACGTTCATGATTTTAACAACAACTTGTGTAATAATTAATATTAATAATATAAAATACATTTGTCTTTCATATTGATAAAATTTATATTCTAACCTCTCAGGAAGAAAAGCTGCCAGAACTTTTGAGCCATCCAATGGTGGCAAAGGAAGCAAATTGAATATACATAAATACACATTATATATAAAAATATAATAAATAATATTTAAAAAAATATTAAATGTATCAGAGGTGGATGAGTAAAATATTTTTATTAATAATAAATATATAAATACCGCAATAACAGCTATTAATAAGTTCATTACAGGTCCTGCAATAGCAGATAATAGCATCCCTTTTTTCCGGTTTTTAAACTTATCTGGATTAATACCTACTGGCTTTGCCCATCCAAACCCTAATAAAACCAGACATATGGTTCCAAAAAGATCCAAATGCACAAAAGGATTAACGCTCATCCTCCCCATGTTTTTAGCTGTATCGTCTCCCAACTTATAGCTCACATAAGCATGTGCATATTCATGCATAGAAATTGCAATCAGCAAAGCGGGGACAGAATATAATATTCTTTGTATATTAAATATATTATCCAATATAATCTCCTTTAAACAGTCAGTAGAACTACTCTATCCATGAGGGAATTCTATCACTTCGTATCATATCTTCTATCTTTTCACGCTCAACGATAACCTCACTTTGATTCCCTTTAAGCAATACAACTGCAGGCCTTGGCAATCTGTTGTAATTACCGGACATTGAATAGTTATAAGCGCCTGTGTTCATGACTGCTAAAATATCGCCCGATTGACATTTCGGCAACAGGATATCGCTTATCAATGTATCTGTTTCACAACATTTTCCACTGATTGTTACTAAGTCATTTTTTTCTTCATTATATCTGTTGGCAACATAGGCCCGGTGCACCGCATGATATAACGCTGGCCGCGGATTTTCATACATTCCGCCATCTACACTTACATATTTTCTTAAGTATGGTATCTCTTTCACAGTTCCAACTGTATATAATGTTATTCCGGCTGTTCCGACAATATACCTTCCCGGTTCAACGATGATTTTAGGAATATGCATTTCTAATTCTTTGCACTTTGATTTTAATAGCTCGTCTAATGTCGCAACATAATTTTTTACAGAAAATATTTCTTCATCAGCTAAATAATTAATACCAAATCCCCCACCCAAATTAAGCTCCTGAATATTAATGCCAAGTTCTTCAATATTGTACATCAACTCAAGCATATTGTTTGCAGCGATAATAAACGGATTGCTCGCAAATATTTGAGATCCGATGTGGCAATGCAGGCCAACAAGTTCTAGAGTCTTGTCTCCGTTGCAAATTTGCCTTGCCGCTCTCAGTGCGATACTGATTGGAATACCGAACTTAGAATCAATTCTGCCTGTCTGTACATATTCATGTGTATGGGCCTCGATGTTTGGCGTTACCCTAATATGCACTTTCTGAACTTTGTTTAATCTACTGCATAATTTTTTTAATAATTCTACTTCGTATAGACTATCTATTACAATGCGCCCGACATTATTTTCAAGCGCAAAAATAATTTCTTCTTCACTTTTATTGCTGCCATGCATCGTAATACGACTAGGATCAATTCCAGCTTTTATTGCGGTATATAATTCCCCGCCACTGACTACATCGATACTTATATTCTCCTCTTTAACAATTTTACACATTGCCAAATTTAAAAATGCTTTGCCTGCATAATTAATATCATATTCCAAACCGGCATCTTCAAACGCATTTTTTATTGTGTTAATATTTTCTCGTATGATATCTTCACTCATTACATACAATGGAGTTTTGAATTTTTTTGCCAGCTCTACCGTATCATGTCCTGAAAAAATAAAATGACTTTCGCTCATGATGTACCACCTATATTCATTGTAATTTAAGCATTAATTTTATCAAAAAAAAATATGAAAGTAAACTTTTTTTAAGATTATAAAAGTTTTGTTATTTTTTATATTTAAAAAAAGCACGTTCTGTAAGGAACGTGCTTTTACTGTATCGTTAAATACTTATACCATTTCTGAGCCAGCTTTAATACAAGCAATATTTGAATCTACGAATTTTGCTTTGCTGCCGGTAAATGTTTGTTTTACTAATTCATAAAGGCTATCAAGTGTAACCGTTCCTGTTGCTTTTGCATATGCTCCCAAGATTACCATGTTTCCGCCTCGGTCATTTCCTATTTCAGCTGCTTTTTCATTAGCATCAACATAATATACTTCAATGTCATCTCTCTTAGATTTTTCTTTTATAATAGAGCTATTGATGAATAATTTTCCACCAGGAACTACCGTATCTTCGAATTTATGAAGTGATGGCAAGTTCATAACGATTACGCTGTTTGCTTCCAATACTTGTGGAGAGCCGATTTCACTATCGGAAACAACTACGCTACAGTTAGCCGTTCCACCTCTCATTTCAGGACCATAAGACGGAGCCCATGTTACTTCTTTGCCTTCTGCAAAGCCAGCATATGCTACCATCTGGCCAATACGCAATACGCCTTGTCCGCCGAAACCCGCAACTAATACTTGTTCAAACATTTCATATCCCTCCTTAAAAATCCCTTAAGTTGCCTAATGGGTAGTACGGAATCATATTTTCCTCTAACCATTTTAACGCACCGACTGGAGTGAATCCCCAGTTTGTAGGACATGTAGACAATACTTCAACCAAACCAAAACCTTTGCCTTCTAGTTGACATTCAAATGCACGTCTTATAGCTTTTTTAGCTTTTCTTACATTTGCAGGAGTATTCACAGATACACGTTCAACAAATTTAGCACCGTCTATTTCTGCTATCATTTCAGCTATTCTAATTGGTTTGCCACAATGTTCTTCGCTTCTTCCTTCAGGAGCAGTGGTAGCTTTTTGTCCTACTAATGTTGTAGGTGCCATTTGTCCACCTGTCATACCATAAATCGCATTGTTGACAAAGATGGTAGAAATTTTTTCCGCTCTATGTGCTGCATGAACTATTTCAGCTGTACCTATAGAAGCTAAATCTCCATCACCTTGATATGTGAAAACAAATTTATCAGGATGTGTTCTTTTTATACCTGTTGCAACTGCCGGTGCTCTACCATGTGCTGCAATATACATGTCACATGAGAAGAAGAAGTCACACAAAGCAGAACAACCAACCGGGCCAACGCCTATTGTTTTGTCATAAACGCCAAGTTCTACTAAATTTTCTGCAACAAGTTTATGAATAATCCCATGCGTACAACCCGGGCAATATGATAACGGTGCATCCGTTAATGCTATGGATTTTTTATATACGACTGCCATTATTTTGCACCTCCTAATATTTTTTTTACTTTTTCATATACAACATCAGGAACGATTGGATGTCCACCAGTTCTTCCATAAAATTCTACCGGGAAACGTCCAAGTACTGACAATTTAACATCTTCAATCATTTGTCCGCAGCTTTGTTCAACAACTAATATAGCTTTACAATTGGGATTAATTTTATCAAATGCTTCTTTCGGGAATGGCCATAAGCTGATAGGTCTGATTAGACCAACTTTTAGTCCATCTTCTTTTGCTTTTTTAATTACGTTTTTGCATGCTCTGCTTGGTGTGCCATAGGCTACTAAAACAAGATCAGCATCTTCAATATCGATGGCTTCATATTTTACATATTTTTCAGCTATATCTTTTAATTTTCCTTGGATTTTTTCATTTAAAGCTTCTAAATCATCTGCCGGCAAAGACATTGCATTGATTCTGTTGTGATAACCTCTTTTTACATGATTACCATCAGCTGCCCAAGGCTTATTCGCTACATATTTTTTCATCGGCGCGATTTCAACCGGTTCCATCATTTGACCAGTCATACCATCTCCAATTACTAAAACAGGCATTCTGTATTCGTCAGCAATATCAAATGCTTCTGTCATTAAGTCTGCACATTCTTGAACACTTGCCGGTGCAAAACACGGATGATAGTAATCTCCATTGCCGCCGCCTCTTGTGCACATAAAATAGTCGCCCTGTTGCGGGAGAATATTACCTAAACCAGGACCACCTCTCATAATATTCACTACTACACACGGTATTTCAGCAGCTACCATGTATGTTAATCCTTCTTGTTTGAGCGCAAGTCCTGGAGAAGATGTAGAAGTCATAACTCTAGCACCTGTGCCGCCAGCGCCATATACCATGTAACTTGCGGCTACTTCACTTTCAGCCTGCAGAAAGCATCCACCAGCTTTTGGAAGTTCTCTAGCCACATACTCAATTAATTCACTTTGTGGTGTTATCGGGTAACCAAAGAAATGTGTAAGCCCTGCATTAATAGCAGCTGCTGCAATAGCTTCGTTACCTTTCATTAATTTTTTCGCCATTTTTTCTTGCTCCTTCCTACTTATTCTTTCTCAACTGTAATGATACTATCCGGACACATAATAGCACATGTTCCACATGCTATACATTCATCCATATTCGTTACTGTTACCGGGAAGTATCCTTTCGAGTTGGTTTCTTTACCTAAAGCTAAGATCTTTTTGGGACAGAAAGTTACACATAGTTCGCAGCCTTTGCACTTTTCTGTATCAAATGTGAGTTTTCCTTTCGCCATTTTATAGCCACCTTTCTTATTTATTTAAAGCCACTCGGGCCTCATAAGCAATTTCATAGGGAATTTTTCCCCAGCTACGTCATATCCGTCAAGATTAACCATATCTTCAATATAAGAACAAAACATTACAGGTAGAGATGCATATTCGCTTACTTCTCTTACTAATTTATCACCATCAAGTATATCCTGCACTGTTGTTTCTCTCACCAAATGCGTATTGTTGATTAAGCCATTTATTTTTAATTTGGATTTTTCTTCAATCCCATTTAAAAATTCCATTACAGTTTTCACACTGTTCGTTTCTGGTCTGTTGGCATTTACAACCATATACATATTATAATTAATTTTCTTTATGCTGTCAGAAAAACGACCTAATGCCGTTGCACCTACCGGGTTCCCACCGACATCTATGATGCCGAAATATTGGTTTGTCTGTGTTAAAATATTGAGCTCCGGGGATAGCGATGGCAAGTCCATAGGATGACTTTCTTTATTGCCCAAAATTGATGAGATAACTCTGATACCTTCTGTTTCTAATTCATCAGTTATTTCTCTTGTGCGAAAATAAGGATTGATAATGTCGAGATCTGCAATTGCAACTTTTTTACCATGCTTTTGCATATACATGGCATAATTAACTGAAAATTCTGTTTTCCCACTCCCATAATGCCCTACTATAATAGTAAGTTCAATGTTTTGATTATTGCTAATTTGAGTCATTTTACGTCCTCTTGAAAATTATTTTTCTTCATGTTTTTTCCATGTAAAACAATAACACAAAAATTTAACAAAGTCAATATACATGCGTTATTTTTATTGCATTATGTTTGTATGTTAGCTTTTAATCGACAAAAATATTAAAATTTTGATATTGATTTATTGTTTGCATTTAATCTTCATTATCAAATTTATCATCAATAGGCATTGATAAGAATTTTTCAACTTTTTTCTTAGTTTTCGCGGTATAAATTTTTTTATGAGTTTTATTTATCACATTCTTTGCATCTCTTAAAACCTTTAACAAACCATTAAAAATTTTCGTAATTATTTGCTGGATCATGTTATTTTCTTTACTAATTTTAGTATCTAAATTATGATTTGTTTTATTACATTTGTTTGAAATAAATTTGTTCTTTAATGTATATTTCATCAATCTATATCGAGCAAGTTTATATTGTGGCAAAAGACTCTTTTTATTTCTATAAAAATGCTGCATGCTATGCTTGTGATCCACAAATTCATTTGGAAGTTCTGATATATCTTCTTGGTCATTGTCAATGCTTATCTCTACGGGTTCATTATAAACATTTTCGATATCTTTCATCTCTTCTGCCTTATCTAAATCATAGTTATATGGCATTCGGAAGTAATTTTCGTATCCGACAATTGGAATAGAAATTGGTTGATAATCTAAATCTTCATATTTATATTTACCTTTATAGTTTTTGAAAAAAGTGGCTTTGAGCTCTTCTTTAAATAGTTTATTATAATTCAGTCCATCTACTTTCAGTATTTTAAATAGAATTTTATAACAATATTTAAATACAATACCCATAATAAGAAGGCATAATAAAATATTCATCAGTGAATTTTTCATTGAATAATAAATCATAGTAAAGGCTACCAATACGCCCAAACTAATCGGAATTCCTGCAAAAATAATTTTTAGTATATTCGCTGTTACTGTTTTCAAAGAATATTTTCCTATTCTATTTCGCAAAACAAGCAGCATCACGATTGCCGTTGTTGTTGTTGCTATCGATGTGGAGAGTGCAATACCCATTGTTTGCAACGGTTTCATTAGCACATAATCTAAAAGTATATTAGCAGCAACGAAAATTGCAGTCCCAATTAGCGGTGTTTTTTTATCGTTCATAGCATAGAAAATATTATCCAGCATTAGTTTTAATGCAAGCGGAAGCATTCCAATGGAATACATCATAAAAACATCAGCCGTTAATTTTGTATTTTCAACATCAAAAGAACCTCTTTGAAATATAACTGTGATAATAGGGTTAGCCAATGTTATCAGAAATATGCTAAGCGGCAAGATCATGGCCACAATACCGTTAAAAGAATACAACGCAATTTCTTTGAAATCTCGCATTTGTTTTTTATTATAACTTTTTACCAGCATCGGAAAAACCACAGAAGATATAATAAAAAACAAAATACTAATCAATATCATCAATAATTTTTGTGAGTAAAACAACGATGAGATTGCTCCCGTCTCTATCGTTGAAGCCAGCGTCCTGTCAACAAAATTATTTATTTGATAGCCGAGAAGATTTGCAAAAATCGGGAGAATTAAAACCAGTAAAGGTTTTATATTTTCGTCTTTTAATTTGAGCACCGGTTTATAACGCATGCCGTTTCTGCAAGCAGATAACAGCATAATAATCGCCGTAATGCAGTAGCCCACAACTACTGAAATGCCTAAAATGTTATATTTTTCAGTGCTGGTTAATAAAATTCCAATAAATAAGCATATATAAATTGGTATAGATTCAAAAGCTACCGAGGCAAATTTCTTTTTATGTTGTAGAAATCCTTTTATAACGCCAATAATGGAAATCGGAATAAGAGAGTATAAAATAATTTTTGTCAAATTAACAGCTATAGATAAAGTTTCTTCATCAAATCCGACAGCAAAAAGATAGATAAAAGGCTTTATAGTTAAGGAAACGACAATTATTACAAATATTGCCAGCAAGAAAACAACGGTCAAAATATTACTTGTAACATTATTGATATGTTCATCTTTTTTAAATCCATTATATAAAACAACCACACCGGCAGTAATGGCCACAATGAACGCTAAATATAAAACAAATGGAACAGATTGAGCAATAAAAAATGCGTCTGTAAAAGCTCCTGCCCCAAATTTATAAGATAATATTATATCACTTAGCAGGCTTATCAGGCCGCCGAGAACCAAGCCTAACATAATAATTCGAACACTGTTGCTATTATTTTTATTCATTAAAATCTCCACAAAACGTTTGACTAAAAATTCACTGTTATATTATAACAAATAAAGATATGAATTAAAGAGTGAAATTTATAATTAAGATATTTGTTATTCTAAATCATTTGCCATTTGAAGCATTTGTTTTGCATGGTTTAAGGTTTCTTGTGTAATATTTACTCCGCCTACCATTTTAGCCAGCTCATGCACCCTATCGTCAACATTTAATTCTATAAGTTCAGTCATTGTATTTTGACCAACGGTTGTTTTTTTTGCAGAAAAATGAATGTTTGCTACAGATGCTATTTGTGGGAGGTGCGTAATCAATATTACTTGATAATTGCTGCTTAATTTTTTTAATTTTTGCGCAATCACTTGTGCTGTTCTGCCGCTGATTCCAGTGTCAATTTCATCGAATATCAACGTTGTTATATCATTATCTGCGATAAGTATCTTAAATGCCAACATAATACGGCTCATTTCTCCGCCTGAAATAATTTTACTTAAAGACCTTGGCGAAAACCCTTTATTGGATGAAAACAAAAACTCCACATCATCATAACCGTTTTTTCGGATTTCTTTTGTATCTTTAGCTCTTTTGATGTCCACTATAAAGATTGCCTCGGGCATAGACATATCATGAAGCTGCTTTGAGATATCTTTCTCTAACGTTATTTTTATCTGTCGTCGTATTTTGGATAGCTCATTTGCATAAATAAAATACTGTTCCTTTTTAGCCGCTTCCTCTTTGGACTTATTTTCAATTTCATTGTCCAAATTCATTATTGTATCCAATTTTTTTATCATAGATTCCTTTAGATTCAATAATTCATCAATACAGAAAACATGATATTTCCGTTTTAACTGAGCAATTAAATAAGCTCTCCCTTCCAAGTCATCGATATTCTCATTTTCAAAATCCCTTTTTTCAAGATAATCCCTCAAAAACCCCGACACATCTTCCACACCGGCAATAATGTTTAAAAGACTTTCATATTGCTCCAGTAATGATTCATCAGCTGCCGAAGCTTTATGCAACGCAGTAAGTGTTTGCTGTAAATGACCAAGTATACTATGTTCATCGTTATAAATTAATTCATAAGCTTTTAAAGTATTATCATAAATCAGATTATAGTTTTTTAATCGCGCTATTCTTTTTTCTATTTCTTTGTCTTCGCCTGCACTCAAGCGAGCAGAGTCAATTACTGATATGTCATATTCCAGTTTTTCTTTTTCTTTTTGTATATTTTCTGCAAGTTGGTTTAGATCATCTAATTCATCTTTGGCTTTAATATATGCATGATATGCGTTTCGTGTATTCTCTAAGGCTCCGGTTATTTTATTATCATATTTATCAAGATACTCAATATGAGTGCTTGTATTTAATAAAGACTGATGTTCGTGCTGACCATGTATATCAACTATCAAGCTCCCCAGGGCTTTTAATTCCTGTACCGTTACCAGCATCGAGTTGATTCTGCAAATATTCTTTCCGTTTGTATAAATTTGACGTGTAAAGATAATTTGTTCTTCTATATCTATGCCCATTTGCTGCGCCAGCAAAAAAGCGGCACTTCCTTGCTCAATATCAAAAACGGCTTGAATTGTTGTTTTTGGGGCACCTTGCCGAATACTTTCTTTGCTTGCCCTGTATCCCAAAGCCAAAGAAAGCGCATCTACAATAATTGATTTTCCTGCTCCGGTTTCCCCCGTAATCACATTTAATTCTTTATCAAATTCAATAATCGCGTTTTTAATAATTGCAAAATCTTGAATATTAAGTTGAGTCAGCATTAATTTTTCCCTATTTAATATATTTCTTTAAATGATTCACTAATTCAACTGCCGCCATTTCATTTTTTACCAAAATGAAGATCGTATCATCTCCCGCCAGACATCCGACAATTTCTGACCATTCGGTCAGATCTACGGTAACGGCCGCAGCATGCGCCATACCGTTTAAAGTTTTTACAACTACGATATTTCCCGAATAATCGATAGATGTGACAGCTTCCTTAAATACGTTCATCATTCTTTCGTTGACAGGGATTGAATCATCTTTATACTTCGTATAACGATATTTTCCGTTTGAATCCATCATTTTAATTAACTTTATTTCTTTGATATCCCTGCTGATTGTTGCTTGCGTGATATCGTAGCCTTCCAGTTTTAATCTTTCAGCCAATTCTTCCTGCGTTTCAATCGGGTGATTTTCAATTATTTCTAATATTTTATTTTGTCTTTTTACTTTCATAAATCTTTTCCCCTATCTAATCCTTGTATATACTTTATTATAAAAATTATGGTTATCGAAAGATATGAACGATGCTTTTTTTTCAAATAAGGAAAATTCCAGTAAATTATCCGTAATATTCAAGCATTTCTTTCCGTCACAACGCACAACCGCTTTGCCTCTTTTTATCATGATGTTCACATTCTCTTTCGGTGCGAGTACGATTGATCTGTTAGAAAGTGTATGCGGCCGTATGGGATTTAAAAGCAATACTTCAGCCTGCGGACTAATAATAGGCCCTCCCGCCGATAGAGAATAAGCCGTGGAACCTGTAGGTGTCGATATGATAATTCCATCCGCATCATAGTCAGCTAAAAGAATATTGTTGACATATACATTGAGATTGATTGCACCGTCTTGATCATTATCTTTAAAAATAACAACCTCATTTAATGCGATACTTGTCCCTTTTGAATGTGTCATTTCTAAAAGGGATCGTTTTTCTATATTGTAAAGACCTTCAAGCGCTAAGTTCAAATAATAATTCCACTCATATTTCTCAACGCTGGTTAAAAATCCCAGCTTTCCCAAATTGATCCCAAAAATAGGTGCTTTTGTATATTTCAGGCTTCTGAACGCATCTAATATGGTGCCATCTCCACCTAAAATGACGATAAAATCTAATTCATCCGCAACAGATGACGTGAGCAATTTTACATTATCATCCTTCACAACAGAGAGCGTGTTTTCATCTAAATATATTTCTGTTCGCCCGAATAAAAAAGACATGACATCTTTCGTATATTCTGAGTTTATGTCCTTAAGTGGATTTGACATTATTCCTACTTTTTTCATTTTGCCTTTTCTTTTCTTATAATTCTTTATGTGCCAAACAGACTATGTTGTCAATTTTTTTATCCAAATTACCGATACTATCATCCTTATTTAAAGTGACATGAAATAAAAATTCAATATTACCTTTTGCACCTTTAACATCCGAATATGTTATATTTTTAATGAAATACTCTTTTGCTATAAGAGCAGTTGCGACATTTTTTAATATATTCTGATGCGTTGTTGCACTTTTGATAATTCCTTTTTTTTCGATTTGCTCCTTTGATGATTCAAACTGTGGTTTTATTAATATGATGCCAAAAGAATTATTCTTCAAAAAATTTTTTAAGTTATCAATAAGTTTTAATATGGAAATAAAGGATACATCCATGACAAACCCGTCAACTTTTTCATTGATTTTATTGAAATCCAAATATCTGAAATTCGTTCGCTCTAAGACAGCAACGCGTTCGTCTGTCCTTAATGAATAGTCCAGCTGTCCATATCCTACATCTATTGCATATACTTTTTTTGCTCCGTTTTTTAGCAGGCAGTCCGTGAATCCTCCGGTAGATGCTCCTACATCTAAAAATATTTTATCTTTAACATCAATATTAAATATCTCTAGCGCTCTTTTCAGCTTTAAGCCGCCTCTTCCCACAAAAGGATTTTTATTTTCTTTGATTTCAACTGCTACATCTTCTTTGACTAAGGTGCCAGCCTTTTCTATACATATATTATTTATATATACCTCTCCGGACATGATTGCAGCTTTTGCTTTTTCCCTGCTATTATAATATCCTTTTTCATATAAAAGCAAATCTAATCTTACTTTGCTCAAGCATTTTTCCTCATAAATTTACATAATATTTCCTTTAAAAAGTATGAATAATTATACCATAGCATCTATAAGTACACAATAACATTATAGATTTGATTTTAATAGTCTCGATTGCAAATAAAACCTGCCATCTGCAAGAAAAAACTCGTATCGCCATTGATATTATCAATATTTTTTAATGCTTCTTTATAAAGTTCCTGTATTTTGCTATACGTATTATCCAGTCCATATACAAGCGGGTACGTCAATTTTTTCGTAATTGTATCTTTGCCTATAGATTTTCCTAGTTTATCCTTGTCTCCTTTAATATCTAAAATATCATCTACCAGCTGAAAAGCAAGCCCAATCGCCTCCGCGTATTTTGTCAGGGCCTCCAAATCTTCATCTCCACAATTAGCTAATATTGCCCCTGCCCTTATAGAAGCTCTAAGCAATGCACCTGTTTTATGCTTATGAATATATTCCAGCATATCTTTATTTGGTTCTTTGCCTTCGCTGATAATATCCATCACTTGTCCTGCAACCATACCATTATGCCCTGCCGCCTGAACTATTTCTGTCATTGCGCGTATATAAGGATAGGAGTATTTTTCACTATTGCAGGGTATATTCTCAAGCATTGTTTGAAACGCACAATTCAGCAATCCGTCCCCGGCCAATATGGCTATACCTTCACCAAACACTACGTGATTTGTAGGCCTTCCTCTTCTTAATTCATCATCATCCATTGCAGGAAGATCATCATGAATAAGCGAATACGTATGGATCATCTCAAGAGCTGCAGCTATAGGATAGGCAAGCTCAATTGGGCCGTTGCAGATATTCACCGTCTCCAAAAGCAAAACTGGGCGAATTCTCTTCCCACCGGCTTTTAACGAATATTCCATGGCATCTTTTAACAAAGGCGGAACATCTCCCGTTGGATGATAGTTGTTTAATATTCGATTTACTTTCTCTGCTCTTTGTTTTAATTCTGCTTCAAAATTCATTGTCATCGTCCTCGTTTATGTTTTTTACGCTGTTTGCCTGAATATTTAATATCTTTAATTTATTTTCCGTGTCATTTAATTCTTTTTCCATTTCTTTAATTAAAGCGTTTGCATCTGTAATGATTTTAACGGATTCTTCCAGGCCGGCTTGTCCGCTCTCCAAAAAAAGCACCATATTTTCCAATTCGTTCATTTTATCTTCAAATTTTTTATTTTCCATATTGATCTCCTTTAATTTCGATAACTTTTGCTTTTAGCCTAAAATTCGATAATTGAATATCTATCTCATCGTCGACATAAATATCTTTTTTATTTTGAAGTAGAGTATTGTTTTTGTAGATTAACGCATATCCTCTATTCAGGGTTGCGACTATATCATTATTTTCCATCCTTTTTTTTAAATTTTCAAGTTTCACTCTATTTATTGTTAACAAATTTTTAATTGATATTTCAATTCGTTTATCATAGTTTCCAAGATATTGTTTGAAGTATTTTGAAATATTAAGAATACTTTTGTTTAAAACATCGCTGTTTTTTAGAATATTTACTCTTTTCTTATACTCATTAATTTTTTGATTTAGATAATGAAAGAAAAAGAATTCTTTTTCTTTCAACAAACTCAATAGTTCGTATTTTGGAATAGAGACGATTTCTGCGGCAGCCGTAGGCGTGGCGGCTCTTACATCAGCAGTAAAATCTGCTATCGTGGAATCTGTTTCATGCCCTACAGCTGATATAACAGGTGTTTTCGAGTGATATATGGCATCCGCAAGAACCCTTTCGTTAAATGCCCAGAGCTCTTCAATGCTGCCTCCGCCTCTGGCCAATATCATCACATCTGCTATATTGTTTTTGTTGATATGATTTATCATATTAGCAAGTTCAATTTCGGCTCCTCTGCCCTGCACCGCACATGGGCATAAAATAATTTCAACAGCAGGGTTCCTTCTCTTTAACGTATTCACAATATCATGAATAACGGCTCCCGTGGGAGATGTGAGCACTGCGACTTTTTTTGGGAACATTGGCAAAGGCTTTTTGCGCTCAGCCGCAAAATATCCTTTCGTTTCGAGTTCTTTTAGTAATTTATTATATTTTTCATATAACAGTCCGACCCCGCTTGAAATGAATACGGATACATACAATTGACAGGCACTTGTTTTTTCATAAAGTGCTACTTTTCCAAATGCTGTGATATGCATACCGTCTTTAGGAATAAAATCGATATTCATTACATCTTTTTGAAACATAACACAATTTATTTTCGCAGCGTCATCTTTCAAAGTAAAATACAACATACCAGAGGTATGTAATTTAAAATTAGAAACTTCGCCTTCGATTGCAATTGCATTTAAAGTGTTGTTTCCATCTATGAGCCCGTTTATTTTTTTTGTTACTTCCGATACTTTATATGTTCGCATTTTTCTACCTTACTTTACTATTTTAGCATTCATAAAGGATGTTTTGTTTTCGGTCAACTGAACAGTATGTATCTGCCCACTGAGATCATTTTTGTCTTGTGATTTCACAAATATATAGTTCTTTGTATAGCCTTCATTTATTCCATTCGTTTTCTTCTCGAATAATACTTCGTATGTTTTGTTAATGTTCGCACAATTAAATTTATTTTGCAGAAAATCTGACAACAAAAGAAATCTACTGCATCTTTTTTGTATATTATGCTTATCAATTTGCGGGTTAAACGATGATGCTGCTGTCCCTTTTTTCTTTGAATAAGGAAAAACATGAATTTTCATAAATCCAATCTTTTTGCAGAATTCATAAGAAACTTCGAAATCTTCTTCGTTTTCCATTGGAAAGCCTATAATGACATCCGTAGTTAATGATACATCCTTAAAATACTTTCTTACATTTTGAACAATATCAAAATACTCTTTCGCAGTATACTTTCTGTTCATATTCTTTAATGTTTTGTCAGATCCGCTTTGCAAGGATATATGAAATGAAGGACATAATTTGTCAAGACAGGATAACCTTTGCAGCATATCACTAGACAAAATTTTCGGTTCGAGAGAACCCAGCCGAATCCTTTGAAGTCCCTTCGTATCGTTTAATTCCTCGATTAAATCAATCAAAGCGATATCCTCTTGCTTATCTACTCCATAGGAAGCAATATGAATGCCCGTGAGTATGATTTCTTTATGTCCGTTTCTAACAACAGTATTGACTTCATTTTTAATATCGCATATATCCCTGCTTCGGGCTGGTCCTCTTGCATAAGGTATGATACAATAAGAACAAAAATTATTGCAACCTTCCTGAATTTTTATAAATGCTCTCGTTTTTTCTTCAAAAGAATTGATTTGAAGCGGTTCAAAGTAATGTTCGTTTAAAATATTTGTAACATGAACTGTTTTTGCTCTTTTTGCTTCTTGAATGATCTCAAATAATCGTAATCTGTCTGCATTCCCGATAACGGCATCCACTCCTTGCAGCTTCGTTATGTCATCAGGATTTATTTGCGAATAACATCCTGTCGCAATTATGATTGCATTTGGATTTAATTTATTCGCACGCCTGATCGCCTGCCGCGACTTGGCTTCGCTCATATTGGTAACAGCACAGGTATTAATGATATATATATCTGCCCGCTCTTTAAAATCCACAATATCTATTCGATGATCTTTTAAGATTTTTATCATAGCTTGTGTGTCATAACTGTTGGTTTTACATCCTAATGTATAAAAAGCTGCTTTCATCTTAATGATTACCCAATTCTCTTTCATAAACACAGCAGGACAATATGAACACACCTGCTGTTTCAGTGCGTAGGATCCTGTTGCCGAGTGAAACTATCTGAGCACCTGATTTTTTTGCATATTCGACCTCTTTTTCTTCAAATCCGCCTTCCGGTCCTACAATAAAACATAAAGATTTTTTTGTATTTTGAAGAGCCTGCCTAAGAGTGCGATTTTTTTCCTCTTCATATGCCATGATGATGACATTATCTTTATCAAAACCACCAAATAAATCTATGAAATTCTTTTGGATTTCTATACTTGGAATAATTCCCCTGTTACACTGTTTGGCGGCTTCATAAATTATTTTTTCGTATCTTTTTAATTTTTTTTCTTTTTTATCTTTATCATATACAACATCACACCTTTGCGCATAAAAAATAATGATTTTATCAACTCCGAGCTCAACAGCTTTTTGCAATACCAATTCGATTTTATTTCCCTTCGGCATTGCTTGGCACAAGGTTATTTCATAAGATTTCTCAGATTGGTTTTTTATAATATCTACAATATTCATTTCTAAAAAATCTTTATAAATGCCACTCACTTCACACAAATAATCATTCTTATTTTTATCGCATGCAATTATTTTTTCTCCTACTTTTACCCTTAAAACTTTTTTCAAATGTTCAAAATCTGTACCTTTGAGCGTTAAAATATTTTCTTCTTTTCTACTATTGACGTCATCAACAAATATCCTATACATTATTCTTCCTTATTTACCGCTGCTATACTTACCCATTCACCTTCGCGTATAATTTCTTTGATCCCATACTTGTTTTTTAATAAACATTCTTTGATCTCATTTTCTTGCGTATCTAATATTCCGGATAAGATAAGCAGTCCGTCCTTTCTGATAAACTGTCCAGCTTGCGGTATCATTGTTTTTAAGATAGATGAAATAATATTGGCAACCATAATATCAGCTTTCTGATGATAACCTTTAAGCAAATCTCCTTGTTTTACTTCTATATTATTTAATTGATTTAATGCTATATTTTTTTTAGCAGCATCGACTGCTACCTCATCAATATCAGAGGCAATTACTTTTTCTGCCCCTAACTTTGAAGCAAGCACAGATAATATCCCACTACCGCATCCTATGTCATAAACATAGTCGCCTTTATCGACGTGCTCATTTAAGAACTTCATACACATTTTTGTACTTTCATGCAATCCCGTACCAAATGCCGCACCCGGTTCTAATATCACTAATTTTTTCTTTTGGTTCCGCTCAATGGCTTCAACGTCCCATGACGGACAAACAACAATATCGTCTAGATACATTACTTGATAATATTTTTTATGTTCTTCAGCCCAGTTAATATCGATAATTTCTCGCACATCAATGCCGTAATCTTCAAAATCAATGCCATAAGCTTTAAACTCTTCCATTCTGTTTTTGATTTGTTCTATTTGTTCTTCTATATTATCAGAGTTTATATATCCCACTACCTTGCACATACCTTCCGGCAAAGATATATCAAAATCATCCCACAACTCGTCCTCACTTAAGGGATCCGACATATTATAAATGGCACAACCCTCTATACCAAGTTCATTTAAAATCAGACAGACCGGCTCTTCCAATATACTCTTTACCATGATTTCTATCTCAAACATAATAGCCTCCAAAAATTAGTAATATCTCAATTATTATAACAATATTTTGCTTATTTTACATTATTTCAACGATATAAATCGATATAAAAATAAAAAGGTTATTTTACAATCTGTGCAAAATAACCTTTAAGATGTACCGGCTACGATTCGAGTATACCCATGCAAGTTTAAAATGCTGTATTCATTTGATAAAAAACAGCATTTATATTCATAGTTCAATATTGCAGTCTCGCAAGACTTTTATAATAATTTTAAATAAGCCTTTATAAATTCTTCAATAAGTTCATCTCGTTCCACTTTCCTGATCAATGAACGAGCACCATTATGAGAAGTAATATATGTCGGATCACCGCTCATAATGTATCCGAGCAATTGATTAATGGGATTATACCCTTTTTCAACAAGTGCTACATTAACTTCTTTTATAATATCCTGGATTGCTTTTTCTCTATCGGAACTTATTGTAAAACGCACCGTATTATTATCCATTAGTAATCCTCCCCTTAGTATGATGATTTAAGTATAGCATATTTTAATAAATATCAAATATTAAATTAAAAAAATATTTCAAATATTAATTATATTTCACTAATTTTATTCCTTATTATAGAAAACGCCTTTTCAATTTTATGAATATCGTTTATTCCGCCCTGTGCCATATCCGCTCTTCCGCCGCCGCTTCCACCTACCACGGCAATAGCCTCTCTAAGAACTATACCGCTATTGAATCCTTTTTTTACAATATCTTTTGATGCCGTTAAAATCAGCATTGCTTTATTGTCTTTCTCACCGGCGAGTGCTACAACACATTTATCAAACTTATCTTTGAACTTATCAGAAATTGTTCTCATCTCATCGGCAGATGCATTATCCACTGCAGCTGCAATAAATTTTATTTCATTGATTTCCGTTACCGATTCCAATAATTGAGAAAAAACATCTTTATTTATAATGGCCTTAAGTTCTTCTATATCTTTTGTCAATTCTTTTATCGTATCATAGGCTTCTTCAACTTTTGTTACAACCGATGAAAAATTTGTCTTCGCAATTTGCGCAATGCTTTGGAGTGCTTCTTCGGTTTTTCTTGTATTTTCATAAGCATATCGGCCTGTAGCCGCTTCGATACGCCTTATGCCTGACGCAACAGAACCTTCCGAAAGAATCTTAAACATACCAATTTTTGAAGTATTATCTACATGACAGCCTCCGCAAAGTTCGATTGAGAATCCTCCCATGCTTATAACGCGTACAATATCGGAATATTTTTCGTCAAACAATGCCGTTGCCCCTGTTTTTTTTGCTTGCTCAATGCTCATGCTGCTCTGCGATACATCGTGTCCTTGAAAAATTGCTTCGTTAACTTCCCGTTCAATCTTTGCAAGCTGATCTTTTGTAATCTTTTCAAAATGCACAAAATCAAAACGCAGTCTGTTTTGCTCGACAAGCGAGCCCGCTTGACTAACATGTTCTCCCAATTGATTTTTTAAAACCTTATGCAATAAATGCGTTGCAGAGTGATTTCTTTGTATATCTATACGGCGGGTACAATCTATAGTTGCCATTACTTCATCGCCAAGTGCAATAAAACCATCAAGCATTTTAGCATAATGCAAATATTTATTGCCATTTTTTTGCGTATCATCAATATGAGCATGTCCATATTCGCTTTCTACTATACCACTGTCTCCGACTTGGCCTCCGCTTTCTGCATAAAAAGGAGTTTTATCCATAACAATGATTCCGCTTTGCCCCTTATCAATTCTTTCAACCATTTCTTCACCTACAATGATTGCTTTCACTTGGGCCTTTACCTTTAAATGCTCATAACCCATAAATTGAGTAGCATTCAGAGGCGTAATAATTTCCGATAAAGTATCGCTCCATCCTTCAACGTCTTTAGAGAAATGCGCCTCTCTTGCGCGCTTTTTTTGTTCTTTCATCGCAAGTTCGTATTCATCTCTTTTTAAAGCTATGCCGTATTCTTCCAATATTTCTTCTGTTAGCTCTACAGGAAAACCAAATGTGTCATACATTCTAAATGCTTCGCGTCCGCTGAAGACTGTTTTATTTTCACTCAACAATAATGCTATTTCTTCTTTAAGTCTGTTCATGCCTTGACTGATCGTTTCGTTGAATTTTTCTTCTTCACTTTTTATGATACGTAATATATAATCTCTTTTTTCTGCTAATTCCGGATATGATTCGTATGATTGATGAATAGCCTTTTCGGCAACTAATGCCAAAAATGAATCTTCAATAGACAGCAATTTCCCATGGCGTGCCGCTCTTCTCAGCAGCCTTCTTAGAACATATCCTCTGCCTTCATTGGAAGGGATAATACCATCGGATATCATAAATACAACACTTCTTATATGATCTGTTATTACTCTGATAGATATATCGGTTTTTTCGTCTTTTCCGTATTCATTATTAGAAATCGCACATACATAGTCAAGTATGCTTTTAACAGTATCGACTTCAAAAATGCTGTCCGCTTCCTGCATAACCGCAGCCATTCGCTCAAGCCCCATACCAGTATCAATATTTGGAAAATCAAGCGGCGTATAATTTCCTTCGTCATCTCTGTTAAACTGAGTAAAGACAAGATTCCACACTTCTATATATCTATCACAATCACACCCAACTTTGCAAGTAGGTTTACCGCAACCGAATCTTTCGCCCCTGTCTACATATATTTCACTGCAAGGCCCGCATGGCCCTGTTCCTATTTCCCAAAAATTATCATCTTTTCCCAGACGCACTATTTTTTCATCAGGCAACCCTATAATATCTTTCCAAATATGATATGCCTCATCATCTTCTTCGTAAATACTTACATAAAGCAGTTCATACGGGATTTGCATCACTTTCGTCATAAATTCCCAGCCCCAGGAAATAGCTTCTTTTTTAAAATAGTCTCCAAAAGAAAAATTTCCCAGCATTTCAAAAAAAGTACCATGCCTTGCTGTTTTACCGGCATTGTCTATATCCGGTGTCCTGATACATTTTTGACAAGTCGTTACCCGCTTATGAGGCGGAGTATCTTGTCCCGTAAAATATGGTTTAAGAGGAGCCATTCCAGAATTAATAAGCAACAAGCTTTTATCTGCATTGGGCACCAATGAAAAGCTGTGCAATCTTAAATGATCCTTGCTTTCAAAAAACGATAAAAATTTTTCCCTTACTTCATTCAACCCCATATATTTCATAATAACAGTATGCTCCTTTTTCTTGATTCATCAGAAAAAAATACCCTGCGTCCAGCAGGGACGACTGAATTCAAGCCGTTGTACTACTCATATTAATCGAAAATTAATTATTATCAAAAAAGCACTATATGAATTGTTTCAAAAATAGCAATAATATTTATGTCATCCTGGGACTTATAGTTATCTGTAATAAAGTATTATATTTTTTTACCAATTAAAAGTCAACATTTTAAAATATATTTATTTCCTGAACTATCTTTGCCAATTATTACATCACTTTTACGCGCATTTATTAATTAAAATTAGCCCATTCTATTGTTAGGTGGATATTATGCATAAAGTTTATAAAGCAATAAAAGAGTATATGGTGATCTATCTAATCGGCGCTATTGGATATCCTATTATTGAAATGATTGTACGCGGCTATACACATTGGACAATGTCTATTGCCGGAGGTGTTTGTTTTGTTTTGGTATATATTATAAATATTAGATACAATCATGCCAGCCTTTACTTTCGATGCCTGCTAAGCGCTTTATCCATCACTGCAGTAGAATTGATTGTAGGTATTATCGTCAATTATTTTTTAAAATGGCAAATTTGGGATTATTCCTCATTACCGTTTAATGTGCTGGGGCAAATATGTCCTTTGTTTACTTTTTATTGGTTGCTATTATCTCTTCCTCTTATAGTTTTCTGTATCTACTTAAAAAACAGATTATCTTGATTTATTCTATTTTTTCACAAATGCATTTTTTTATCATAAACTGTTTATTATAGAAACAGGCAGATTAAAATATATGCTCAATTATAAAAACTATAACAGAACAACCGCAGTAGAATATGCCAAACGCTGGGCTCTTAGCCGCAATCCCAGATATTTTGATTTCAGTGATTATGGCGGAGATTGTACGAATTTTATTTCACAATGTCTATATGCAGGAAGCAATATTATGAATTATACACCCACTTTTGGGTGGTATTATATAACTTCATACGATCGTACGCCATCCTGGACGGGCGTTAATTTTTTATATGATTTTTTAGTAAATAATACCGGACCCAGTGTTTATGCATCAATTGCGAGTTTATCCCATGTTGAACCGGGAGATGTCATACAATTGGGAGATGCAACAGATAGATTTTATCATTCTCTGCTTATCTGCGGCTTCACACATAGTGATATACTGATTTGCACACACACAAACGATTCTTATATGAGGCCTCTGAGCAGTTATCATTATGCAACGATCAGATATTTGCACGTAGAAGGTGTAAGATATTGATCTTAGTTTAAACAGAGAGCGCATGCGCTCTCTGTTTAAGTTTATTTAATCATTATCATATTCAGTAAGCAGCGGCGCTCCTTCCGATACTGGCCCTACAAGTTGAGCATATTGCGCAAGCCAGCCCTTTTTTATTTTTGGCGGCGGACATACCCATTTTTCTTTGCGTTGTTTTAAAATATTATCATCTACTAAAAGATTCAAAGAACGTTTATGTAAATTTATTTCTATTTTGTCCCCTTCTTCTATCAAGGCGATTGGTCCGCCTAGCGCAGCTTCAGGAGATACATGACCTATAACACCTCCGCGGCTTGCACCCGAGAATCGGCCATCGGTAATCAGAGCCACATCTTTATCAAGATTCATCCCTACAATCCTTGCTGTTATTGCAAGCATTTCCTGCATTCCAGGTCCGCCTTTCGGACCTTCATATCTGACTACGATAACATCTCCTTTATTTATTTTCCCTGCTTCCAACGCGGCTTTTGCTTCCAATTCCGAATTAAAAATACGTGCCGGTCCCACATGTTCATACATCTCAGGCTTTACTCCGGCAGATTTTATAACAGCTCCTAACGGCGCCAGGTTCCCTTTCAAAACCATAAGCCCACCTTCTTTTGAATACGGATTATTAATACGAATAACATCTTCATCCAAAACTTTTGCATTTGCCACGTTTTCCTTCATTGTTTTCATCGTTATCGTTTTGACAGACCCGTCTATGATGCCCGCATCAATACCTGCCTTTAATACAGCAGGTATACCTCCAGCAATATCCAGATCCTGCAACAAATGTTTACCAGCCGGTGATAACTTCGCGATATGCGGAATTTTTCTGCTGATGGTATCAAAATCATCCAAACTTATTTTGATGCCTGCCGCTCTTGCGATAGCCGGTATATGTAATGCCGTATTCGTCGAGCATCCGAGCATCATATCCACTGCGATCGCATTTTCAAAAGTGGTTCTGCTCAAAATATCACTCGGCTTTAGGTCTGCTTCTACCAATTTTAAAATCTGCATTCCCGCATATTTTGCCATTCTATATCTTTTTGCATGCACTGCCAGCACTGTGCCGTTTCCTTCAACGCCAAGACCCAAAACTTCCGTCATACAACTCATCGAATTCGCCGTAAACATTCCTTGACACGCACCACATCCCGGACATGCTTCTTCTTCATATTCAGTTAGTAACTCAGGATCTAATTTCCCTGACAAAACGGCTCCCATCGATTCAGTCAAGTTGATTATTTCAATGCGTTTACCCATATAATGCCCGGCAAGCATCGGGCCACCTGTGATGATTATTGTCGGTAAATTGACTCTTAATGCACCAATCAACATCCCTGGTATGATTTTATCACAAGCCGCAACCAATACCAGTCCGTCACAAGCATGTGCATTGGCAATGCTTTCAACAGAATTCGCAATAATTTCTCTGCTCGGAAGCGAATATTTCATGCCGTCGGTTCCCATTGCAATGCCATCGCAAATAGCAATCGTCTCAAACGCAATCGGCGTCCCGCCTGCCATACGTATGCCATCCATAGCGGCCTGACTCAATTTGTCTAAATTAGAGTGTCCCGGAAATATATTTGTCCATGAACCGGCCACACCAATAAACGGTCTGCAGAGCTCTTCATCGGTTAATCCCGCACCTTTCATAAGTGCTCTGGAATCAGCTTTAGATAACTTATCTTTTACTCTTGAGCTAATTAAATTTTCCTTCATAATTGCAACCTCCTCCGCAATATTAACACCATTATAATATACTTAACTTCACTTTTAAATCATCATCTATAATTTAGTATATTAATAATATAAATCAATTATTTTTACTCTAATTTAAGTTCAGATTCATTTTCATTCTTAAATATTTAGAAAAAATATATTATAATTAAATCATATATATTTTATATCCATATATATTGACTTATCCTTCGGAGGTTTTCATATTGAAAAGTAACGACAATAAAAAAATAATTCCTCTGCTTCAAATTATTGTTACGCCCTTTATTTCTTATATACTTTTGATTCTTTTGTATCAATTAAAAAAAATCGTTGCCATTACTTTTGAATGTACTTATTTATTATGGATTCTGACGATTTTTATCTATATTGCAATTGGCATTCTACTTGCCCGGCTTTGCCGAATTCATCATGAAATATTAAGTAAAAAAATAAGTAGATTTATGACTACCTTTAATATCCTTTTTTGTCAACCAATAAATGCAACATTATTTTGTTTTTTTAAATAATTATTGCAAAAAAGAAACGATATATATATAATGTATATATTAATAACAAAATGTAATGTATATGGATAAGAATTATAGCCGAATAGTAGAAGAAATAAAAACAAAAAGAAAACAATTAAATTTAAGTTATCAAGATTTATCAAATAGAACTGGTAAAAAAATTTCCAAATCTACACTACAAAGATATGAACTGGTGCTATTAAAAGTATGCCATTCGATAAATTAAAAATAATACCAAAAGCTCTTGATATACCTGATTATATATTAATGGGATGGTCCAAAGATAATTGGTATAAAGAAAATACCATACCAGTTAAAAATAACCACTTGGTTCCCGTGTTTGGAACTATACCGGCAGGAACTCCTATGCTTGCAGTGCAGGATATCGAAAGCTATGAGGCTGCCGATGTAGAAAACCCACTTGATTACTTTTATCTGCGGGTCAAAGGCGATAGCATGATTAATGCAAATATAATGAATGGCTCGCTCGTATTGATTAAGAAACAAAATTATGCAGAAGGCGGCAATATAATTGCTTGTATCGTAAACGGCGATGAAGCTACGCTTAAAAGATATAAAAAGGTTGGCAGTAACATATTGTTAATGCTGGAAAACAACAAGTATCAACCTATAATTGTAAATGCTAATGATTTTAAAAATGGCTATGCTTATATTTTAGGCATTGCGACAGAAGTAAAATTTAAATTATAGATATTGCAATAAAGAAAAGACAGCCGCTGCTGTCTTTTCTTTATTGCAATTAGAACTTGTAAAAGAGTATTTTTATATGAATAGGATTAAAACGCTTCGAAAATTAAAAAGTATAGATCAAAAAGTATTGGCTTTAGATTTAAAAGTATCTCAGCCTACAATTAGCGATTGGGAAAACGGAAGAAAAAAGCCATCCGCAAAAAGCACCGAGAAATTAGCTGATTATTTTGGAGTTTCTGTAGATTATTTATTAGGAAGACCAGATTCTTTAAAAGGGGTACAAGTTCCGGTATTAGGGCGTGTTCAAGCCGGCATACCAATAGAAGCTGTACAAGAAATAATTGATTATGAAGAAATCACGCCGGAACTTGCAGCCACAGGGGAATTTTTCTGCTTACAAGTAAAAGGCGATAGTATGGAACCTAAATTTTCTAATGGCGATGTAGTCGTAGTTAAAAAGCAATCCGACGCAGAAGGCGGCAGCATTGTAGTCGCGATTATTAATGGGAATGATGCCACAATAAAAAAACTGAAAAAAACAGAGGACGGCTTAATGCTTATATCAACCAATCCTCATTACGATCCAATGTTTTTCAGCAATGCTGAAGTAGTAAAGCTACCCATTGAAATTATAGGAAAAGTCATCGAGCTAAGAGCAAAGTTTAATTAAATAATGACACTGAAGAAAAGACAGCCGCTGCTGTCTTTAAATATTTATATATAAAGGAGTACTTAAAATGACGTGTCCAAAATGTAATAGCGAAAATGTTAATGTGCAGGCCATAGCAATACAGAAGAAAAAGAGAAGAGGAGTTGTGTATTGGGTATTCTTCGGCTGGTTAATAGATCTTTTACTATGGATTTTTTTAACGCTGCCACGCCTACTAATTGCGATGTTTGCCCCAAAGAGAACTAAAACAGTTGTAAAATCTATTGCTGTTTGTCAAAATTGTGGAAATAAATGGAGCATATAAAATAATTCTAGTCGGCAAGTGGATAATTGCAAAAATGGAGCTTATCAAAAAAGAAATAAATGACCCTGAAGAAAAGACATCTGCGGATGTCTTTAAATATATGTAATTTGAAGGAAATAATATGAAGAAAATAATCATAGTTTTATTAACACTAATATTATTAACTGTATTTGTATCTTGCTCTAATATAACGTTTATAAATTCTGCGGATGAATCATCTGGCTTAGAAATTATCGGAGAGCCTAAAATTACTGTAACCGATGATAGTGACATCGGCAATACTTGGTATAACTTACATATTACAGGAACGTGCAAAAATAATTCTGAGTACGATTATAATTCTGCCTCATTTATACTTTATTTTTATGATATAGATAACAATGAGCTTGCAATGGTTATCATCGATATAGATGATATTAAAAGCGGTGAAAAAGTAGAATTTTATGCAGAAGATATAATTTATAAAGAAGATTATGAAAATATTCATTGGTATGAGTTACCGGGAATATATACTTCTAAAGATTCAGACCCAACGCAAGAAGAAATAGACGAACAATTAAAGCAAGAAGCTGTTGAAGCAGATTTTACAGAGATTGCATCAAATAATTGGAACGGAAAACAAGTTTATGCAATTGGAGAAGTAAATAATTTAAATTTATCAATTGAACTTATGCCAGAATTCTTACTCGGAGTTAAAATAGGAGAAAATGAATACGGTGTTTATATGGTAAGAACATTTAGCAGCTTACCAGGTGCGCAAGAAGCTATAGAAAAAATGGAAGATGGAAGTATTGTAAAAGTATATGGCACAGTATCAGAAGAAGATTTATATGGAATCCCAACAATAACATCTACGATTATTGAGTTTATAGAATAATTATAGGAGCGTGAAAAATGTCACATGCACGTAAAGTTTTAATAGCTGTTATAATATTATTTGCAATAATGATATTTGTTGAGTGCAAAAATATGGATTTAGACGAAGAAACAGCAGTAAATAACGACAATACAAAAGCAACTGAACAATTAGATGAAGAAACAAACGAAACAATTAATGAAGAAATCAAAGACTTTACTTTTTCGGAAGGGCCGAAAAAAATAATCGATGATGGTTATTACTGTGTAACTGGAGTTCTTAAAAATAATACAGATGAAACATATACATATGCAGAAGTTACTTTTAGAGTTTATGATGAAGACGGTAATCAAATAGGAACTATTGATGACAGTATAAACTATTTTGAAGCAGGCGGAACATGGAAATTTAAAGCTAAAGCAATATTTATTGATGACCAAGATGATATAGAATCATATAAATTTATTAAAGTAATTGCGTTTTAATTATATGAAGCAAGATAGTAATAGCTATATTAAATATATAGGAGTGATTTTTATGTCAATAGTAAGAAATAAAGGAAACAGCTTACTTGAATTTGTAGAAGATTATTGCATTATTGATATTGAAACAACAGGATACATACCTTATTTAGATGAAATAATTGAGCTCGGAGCAATAAGAGTACGGGAAGGAGCAATCACGGATACTTTTGCAACTCTTATACATACAGATAAAATTCTTGATGAATATATAATTGAATTGACGGGAATAACCAACGAAATGGTTGCGGAAGCCCCATATACCAATAATATTTTGCCTGAATTTATTGATTTTATAAGCGATGATATTATACTCGCTCATAATGCAAATTTTGATATTAATTTTATATATGATGTTTCGCTAAAAATACTTGAAAAACAATTTGATAATAATTTTATTGATACATTGAGATTATCGAGAAGAATTTTAACTGAACATAATACACATCGACTTGAATATCTTAAAACTATATATAAATTAAATGATAAACGATCACATAGAGCTGAAGATGATTGTGTTTCCGCTTATAATCTTTATAATCTTTTAAAGTGTGAATGCGAGAATCGACAGATAGATTTAAATGCATGTAGTAAAAATTTTAAAAAATACTATCCCAAAATTAGCGCTAAAGATATTGTTGTAAATGATGGTGTCTTAATAGATGAGGAGCATATTTTTTTCGATAAAGTTTGTGTGTTTACAGGTACATTAGAAAAAATGCCACGTAAGGAAGCCATGCAGTCAGTTGTAAATTTAGGCGGTAAATGTGGCGATCGTATCACAAGAGAGACTGATTATTTAATTATGGGGAAACAAGATTACAGCAAATTTGCTAACGGAAATAAAAGCTCTAAAACTATAAAAGCAAAAAAACTCATAGAAGACGGACAACCTATTCAAATTATATCGGAATTTGAATTTTACCAATATATATAAGGAAAATAAATATTATGGGCGTAAAGACAACCTACGAAAAAAATGGAATAAAATATTATCGTCAAACTCGTGATGTTGGCAAAGATGAAAACGGTAAAAGGATCCGGAAGGAATTCCTCGGGCATAATAAAAAAGAATCAGATGCAAAATATGAGGCTTATATGGCCATGCGCAAAATGGGTATAGATATCGATGCAAGTAAGCAATTACTCTACCCCAGTATGCTTACGTGGCATCAAACAATCATTATAAAAGACGTACATAATAAAAAATTGAAATTAAGTTCTTATAATAAATACGGTGATGTGCTTAATAATCAAATTTCAAAATTATCCTTTAAATACGAAACCTTAATTGACGTTTCAAAAGAAATGATCGAGGATGAATTATCAAATTCTGATTTCAGTTATTCTCAACAAGAAGACATAGTAAAAATTATTAAGAAATTTTATAACTATTTAATTTCTAAAAGAGTGCTGCCGTATAACCCGTGCGTTGGTATAAAAATAAAACAGCCATCAACGCTATTTTTACAAATTCCACCAACATTTTCAGATAATGATATTAAATCAGTCATTAATTGCAAAACATATCACAGGAGCAAACATATATCTCTCGCGGCCAAAGAAATCGGATTACGAGAAGGAGAACTTTTAGCCTCCGAATGGACAGACTATTTATTTAAGGATAGGCTGGTGAATGTAACCAAAACACTGACATATCAAAAAACGCTTGCCGGAGATTATGATTTTTTCATAACAGATCCTAAGACACGAGGATCCATACGCAGAGCTCCTTTAACATCATTTCGATGTGCTGCTCGATCTAAAAGATCGCCAAAAGCACGAAATGAAAGCAGCTCGCGGATCATATATTGACCGGAATATTGTTTTCGCGAATGAATTAGGCGGATATACAAATAAAAGAAATCTATTGCGTTCGCATAAAAGGCTATTAGCCGCTGCCGATGTGAACTATAAAAAGTTTCATGCATACAGGCATACTTTTGCAACAAATTTATTCTTGCAAAAAAAGGAAATACTATATATCTCTAAAGTATTGGGGCATAGCAGCATACGAGAAACCGAAAAGACATATATACATCTTTTAGATGAGCAGATAAGACGTGAAATTTTAGGAGAAGATTATGAAAAAGTTACTTTCTGCGAAGCAACTTGATGTATTTTTACATAACTTTGGCGGGAAAATGGTGGGAAAAACTAAATGCAACAAATAAAAAAGGGCGTTTCGCCCTTGTTTTATGCGGTAATGGTGGGCCTTCAGGGACTCGAACCCCGGAC